>NZ_JAGGPH010000008.1:6849-7030 GCF_018613895.1 Curtobacterium sp. ISL-83 | reverse complement strand
GCGGGAGGTCGAGAACTCCCTGGTCGAGCTCGACGCCACCCCGGCTGCTGACCCCGACGACGAGCTGGCCGCGCGCCGCGCTTCCCGCGCGAGCTGACGTCGGCGGGCTTCGCCCGGCTGGTCGCGCCCGGCTGGCCTTGCGCGCCTCAGCACCATGCCGTCGAGCGGGCACTTTTCGTCA
>NZ_JAGGPH010000008.1:5356-6576 GCF_018613895.1 Curtobacterium sp. ISL-83 | reverse complement strand
CCGTTCGGCGAACCCGAGCGGCGAGTCCTGCCCGCTCGGCGCACGCGACCCAACGGGCGACCCCCAACGGCCGCCCCGCCGAAGTGCCTAGGCCGCGCCGCCCTCCGCGTACGGACCGATCTTGCCCGTCCGCATCACACGCTCGAGCAACTGGTCGAAGTTCTTCGCCATCTCCTGCGCGGACTCGCCCGGCCACACGTGCAGGGGCTTCGCCGCACCCTGCGCCTGCTGCAGCGACGTGCGCTCCGGCAGCTGCGGCGAGAGCACGAGCGGCCCGAACATGTCCCGGAGTTCCTTGATGCGGAACTGGTGCTCGAGTGACTGCACACGGGCACGGTTCACGATGATGCCGAGTGGCTGCAGGCGCGGGGAGAGGCCGCGGCGGATCTCCTCGATGGCCCGGAGCGCACGGTCGGCGGCGGCGACGGAGAACAGCCCGGGCTCGGTGACGACGGTCACGCGGTCCGACGCGGCCCAGGCGGTCCGGGTCAGGGCGTTGAGCGACGGCGCACAGTCGATGAGGACGAGGTCGTAGTCCTGCTCGACGTTGGCGAGGGCCTCTTCGAGCTTCCAGATGTCACGGATCGACGGGTGCGGCCCGTCGAAGTTGATCGCCGAGGGCGACCCGACCATGACGTCGATCTTGCCCTGGGACCCCTTGGTCCACCCGGACGGCGCGATCGCCTGACGGACGATCTTCTCCTTCGGGTTCTCCAGCACGTCGGCGACGTTGAGGTGCCCGGCGAGGTTGATGTCGAGGCCGGTCGAGACGTCGGACTGCGGGTCGAGATCCACCACCAGCGTGCGCAGTCCCCTGGCGAAGGCGGCCGAGGTCAGGCCGAGCGTCACCGTCGTCTTGCCGACACCGCCTTTGAGCGAGCTCACGCTGAGTACATGCACGGTGAGCAACGTTACCGCGACTAGGGTTGTGTCACCTCAACCCGCGCTGAAAGGGACCTCGTGTTCAGCAAGATCCTGGTCGCAAACCGTGGCGAGATCGCCATCCGTGCATTCCGCGCCGCGTACGAACTGGGCGCACGCACGGTGGCCGTCTACCCGTACGAGGACCGCAACTCCCTGCACCGGTTGAAGGCGGACGAGGCCTACCTGATCGGGGAGCGCGGGCACCCGGTCCGCGCCTACTTGGACGTCTCCGAGATCATCCGCGTCGCCCGCGAGTCGGGTGCCGACGCGATCTACCCGGGCTACGGGTTCCTGTC
>NZ_JAGGPH010000008.1:1739-5262 GCF_018613895.1 Curtobacterium sp. ISL-83 | reverse complement strand
GCTCCGCGCCGCCCTCGAAGAGGCGATGCGCGAGGCCGACAGCGCCTTCGGCGACCCGACGATGTTCCTCGAGCAGGCCGTCATCCGTCCGCGGCACATCGAGGTGCAGATCCTCGCCGACGCCACGGGCACCGACGCGGGCACGATCCACCTGTTCGAGCGGGACTGCTCCGTCCAGCGCCGCAACCAGAAGGTCGTGGAGATCGCCCCGGCGCCGAACCTCGACCCGGCGGTCGCCGCCGCACTGCACCGCGACGCCGTAGCCTTCGCCCGGTCGATCGGGTACGTGAACGCCGGCACGGTGGAGTTCCTGCTCGACACCGAGGGCGAGCGCGCGGGGCAGCACGTCTTCATCGAGATGAACCCGCGCATCCAGGTCGAGCACACCGTGACCGAAGAGGTGACCGACGTCGACCTCGTGCAGTCCCAGATGCGGATCGCCGCCGGTGCGACCCTGGCCGACCTCGGCCTCTCGCAGGACACGGTGGCCGTGCACGGTGCCGCGCTGCAGACACGCATCACCACCGAGGACCCGACGCAGGGCTTCCGGCCGGACACCGGCCGCATCACCACGTACCGCAGCCCCGGGGGCGCGGGCGTCCGGCTCGACGGCGGCACGGTCGCCACCGGCGCGCAGATCAGCCCGCACTTCGACTCGATGCTCGCGAAGATGACGTGCCGCGGCCGGGACTTCCCGTCCGCCGTGGCCCGCGCCAAGCGCGCCCTCGCCGAGTTCCGCATCCGCGGGGTGTCCACGAACATCCCGTTCCTGCAGGCCGTGCTCGAGGACCCGGACTTCGCCCGTGGTGACGTCTCGACGAAGTTCATCGAGGAGCGCCCGCAGCTGTTCGGCGGCCACGTGTCGAAGGACCGCGGCACCAAGATCGTCAACTGGCTCGCCGACGTCACGGTGAACCGCCCGAACGGCCCCCGATCGGACCTCGTCGTGGACCCCGCGGTGAAGCTCCCCGCAGTGGACCTGACGTCGCCGGTGCCGGAGGGGCAGCGCGACCGCCTGCGGCTGCTCGGCCCGGCGGAGTGGGCGAAGGCCCTCCGGGCGCAGACCGAGCTCGCGGTGACCGAGACCACCATGCGGGACGCGCACCAGTCGCTCCTCGCCACCCGGGTGCGCACGAAGGACCTCGTCGCGGTGGCCCCGCACGTCGCGCGCCTGACGCCGCAGCTGCTCAGCATGGAGGCATGGGGTGGCGCCACGTACGACGTCGCCCTCCGGTTCCTCGGTGAGGACCCGTGGGAGCGCCTGTCGGCGCTCCGCGAGGCGATGCCGAACATCCCCATCCAGATGCTGCTGCGCGGCCGCAACACGGTGGGCTACACCCCGTACCCGACGGAGGTGACCGACGCGTTCGTCGCCGAGGCCGCCGCGACCGGCGTCGACGTCTTCCGCGTGTTCGACGCGCTGAACGACGTCAGTCAGTTGCGACCCGCCCTGGAGGCCGTGCTCGCGACCGACACGGCCGTCGCCGAGGCAGCGCTCTGCTACACCGGCGACCTGCTGGACCCCGCCGAGGACCTCTACACGCTCGACTACTACCTCCGCCTCGCGGAGCAGATGGTCGAGGCCGGCGCGCACGTCATCGGCATCAAGGACATGGCCGGTCTCCTCCGTGCCACCGCGGCCGAACGGCTCGTCACGGCCCTGCGCGAGCGCTTCGACCAGCCCGTGCACGTGCACACGCACGACACGGCCGGTGGGCAGCTCGCGACCCTGCTGGCCGCCGCCCGCGCCGGTGCGGACGCGGTCGACGTCGCCGCGGCGCCGATGGCCGGCACGACGAGCCAGCCGAGCATGTCCGCGCTCGTCGCAGCGCTGGCCCACACCGAGCGCGACACGGGGATCTCGCTGAGCGCCGTCGGTGACCTCGAGCCGTACTGGGAGGCGGTCCGTCGCGCCTACGCCCCGTTCGAGTCCGGCCTGGCCGGTCCGACCGGGCGTGTCTACAAGCACGAGATCCCCGGCGGCCAGCTGTCGAACCTCCGCCAGCAGGCGATCGCGCTCGGTCTCGGCGACCGCTTCGAGCAGGTCGAGGACTGGTACGCCGAGGCGAACCGGATCCTCGGGCGGCCGCCGAAGGTCACGCCGTCCTCGAAGGTCGTCGGCGACCTCGCGCTCCAGCTCGCCGCCGTCGACGCCGACCCGGTCGACTTCGAGCAGCACCCCGAGAAGTACGACATCCCCGACTCCGTCGTCGGCTTCATGGCGGGCGAGCTCGGCGACCTGCCGGGCGGGTGGCCGGAGCCGTTCCGGTCGAAGGTGCTCGCGGGCCGCGACGTCCAGGTGACGATCACGCCGGTCCCGGACGCCGAGAAGCAGGCGCTCGCGACCCCGGGCCCCGAGCGGCAGCAGGCACTCAACCGCCTGCTGTTCGAGGGCCCCACCAAGCAGTTCCAGAGCGTCCGCGAGCAGTACGGCGACCTGTCCGTCGTGCCCACCGTCGACTACCTGTACGGTCTGCGCCCGGGCCAGGAGCACATCGTGACGATCGGCACCGGCGTGAACCTGTTCGTCGGGCTCGAGGCGATCGGCGAGGCCGACGAGCGGGGCATCCGCACGGTCATGGCGACGCTCAACGGTCAGCTCCGCCCGGTGTCGGTGCGCGACCGGTCGATCGAGGTCGAGACCAAGGCCGCCGAGAAGGCGGACAAGACCGACCCGAAGCACGTCCCGGCGCCGTTCTCCGGGGTCGTGACGCTCAAGGTCGCCGTCGGTGACGTCGTCGAGGCCGGACAGGCCGTGGCGAGCATCGAGGCGATGAAGATGGAAGCGGCCATCACGGCGCCCGTGGCGGGCACCGTCGGCCGACTCGCGATCCCGGTGACCCAGCAGGTGGACGCCGGCGACCTCCTGGTGGTGCTGCAGTAACGTGACCGTCCGTCCCATCCGCCTGTTCGGCGACCCCGTCCTCCGTTCCCAGGCGGACCCCATCGCGCCCGACGCACTCGGATCGCCCGGCATCCGCGACCTCGTGCAGGACCTCGTCGACACCGTCCAAGAACCCGGACGCGCGGGCGTCGCCGCTCCGCAGATCGGCGTCGGCCTGCGTGCGTTCTCCTACAACGTCGACGGCGAGGTCGGCTACGTCCTCAACCCCGAGATCGTCGAGGTCTCAGGGGAGCCGGAGCTGATGGACGAGGGGTGCCTCTCCGTCCCGGGCCTCGGCTACCCGACGCGTCGGTACCCGTACGCGAAGGTGCGCGGCGTGGACGTCGACGGAGCCGAGGTGGTGCTCGAGGGCACCGGACTCATGGCCGAGGCGCTGCAGCACGAGGTCGACCACCTCGACGGCACGGTGTACGTGATGACCCTCGATCCGGAGGTCCGCCGGCAGGCCCTGCGCGACATCCGCGAGCAGGACTGGTTCCACTGACCGTTCGCCCTTCGTGAACTCCTCGTGACACCCCTTCGCGGGATTGTCGCTTTGTCCTGACGAGGAGGTACCGTACAGCTGTCGGCTTCCCACCGACATCGTCACCCCTCCATCCCAGGACCCCCAGCATGCCC
>NZ_JAGGPH010000008.1:0-1630 GCF_018613895.1 Curtobacterium sp. ISL-83 | reverse complement strand
GCGCCCCTGGACGACCGGGGTGGCCGTCGTCTGCACCTTCGACCCCGAGTAGATGTGCTCGATGTCCGCGGCGAAGTCCTGCATGATCACGGAGCGCTTGATCGTCAGCTTCGGCGTCAGGTGACCGGAGGCCTCGGACAGGTCCGTGTCGAGGATCGTGAAGGACCGCACCGACTCCGCCCGTGACACCCGCTGGTTGCCCGCGTCGATCGCTTCCTGCACCGCCTCGTGGACGCGCTCGTCGTAGGCGGCCTCGTGCGCCGAGAGCGCGGGGGAGATGCCACGCGACGCGCACCAGCCGGCGAGCATCTCGCGGTCGAGCGTCACGAGGGCGGCGATGAACGGCTTGCCCTCGCCGACGACGACCACCTGGCCGACGAGCGGGTGCTCACGGATGCCGTCCTCGAGCGGGGCCGGCGCGACGTTCTTGCCGCTCGCCGTGACGATGAGCTCCTTCGCGCGGCCGGTCACCGTGAGGACGCCCTCGTCGTCCAGGCGCCCGAGGTCGCCGGTGCGGAACCAGCCGTCGGCGAACGCCCTGGCCGTTGCCTCGTCGTTCCCCCAGTACCGGTCGAACACGTCCACCCCGCGGATCAGGATCTCGCCGTCGTCGGCGATCCGGATCTCGACGCCGGGCAGCGCGCGGCCGACCGAGCCGATCCGGAGTTCCGCGACGCGGTTGACGGTGGCGGGGGCGGTGGTCTCGGTGAGGCCGTAGCCCTCGAGGATGTGCACGCCGATCGACCGGAAGAAGTGCGACAGCCGCGGGGAGAGCGGCGCCGAGCCACTGACGGCGTGGTGCACCCGGCCGCCGAGCGCGTCGCGGAGCTTGCTGTACACGAGCCGGTCGAACACGCGGAACCGCATCGCCAGGCCGAACGGCACCCGGCCGGCTGCGAGGGCCTCGGAGTGCGCGACCGCGGTCCGGGCGGCGGCGCGGAAGATCCGGCCCTTGCCACCGAGGTCGGCCTTCTGCTCGGCGGAGTTGTAGATCTTCTCGAACACGCGCGGCACCGCGAGCAGGAACGACGGGCGGAACGTCGCGACGGCCCGCATGAGGTCCTTCGTGTCCGGTTCGTGGCCCACGAGCACCCCGGCGGAGACCGACATCGCGGCGATGAACCGGGCGAAGACGTGCGCCATCGGGATGAAGAGCAGGGTGGAGGCGCCGTCCGCGACGATCTCCGGCATCGCCTCGAACGCACCCTCGACCGTGCCGGTGAAGTTGTCGTGCCGGAGCACGCACCCCTTCGGCCGCCCGGTGGACCCGGAGGTGTAGATGATCGTCGCGTCGTCGTGCCCGTGCACCGCGGCGGTCCGGGCGTCGAGGTCCTCGTCGCTGACGTCCTCGCCGAGACGGGTGAGGTCGTCGAGCCCGCCGCCGTCGATCGTCCAGTGCTGCCCGAGGTGCGGCAGGTCGGACGCGATGGAGGCCACCCGTCGGGCGTGCTCCTCCTGTTCCACGACGATCGCCACGGCCTCGGAGTCGGCGAGGATCCACCGGACCTGGTCGGGCGAGCTCGTCTCGTAGACCGGGACGGAGACGAGGCCGGCGGTCCAGATCGCGAAGTCCACCAGCGTCCACTCCAGGCGGGTGCGGGACAGGATCGCGACGTGGGCACCGGGTTCG
>NZ_JAGGPH010000007.1 GCF_018613895.1 Curtobacterium sp. ISL-83 | reverse complement strand
CGCCCCCGTCCGCGCGAGACGCCGCCCTGCTGCCGAGACGCCCCCGTCCGCGCGAGGCGCCGCCCTGCTGCCGAGACGCCGCCACATCCCGCGGCGTCTCGGTCAGTTGGACCTGCCTCGCGGAGACGCCGGCGTCTCAGCTGCGCCCGGCCGCGTGCCGACAGTCGTCGTGGGGCGCCCCCGTCCGCGTGAGACGCCGCCCTGCTGCCGAGACGCCCCCGTCCGCTCGAGACGCCGCTCTGCTGCCGAGACGCCGCTACATCCCGCGGCGTCTCGGTCAGTTGGACGTGCCTCGCGTAGACGCCGGCGTCTCAGCTGCGCCCGGCCGTGCACCGACAGTCGTCGTGGGACGCCCCCGTCCGCGTGAGACGCCGCCCTGCCCGTGAGGCGCCGCCAGAACGGGCGGCGTCTCGGTCAGGAGGACGTGTCTCGCGCAGACGCCGCCGTCTCGGTCAGGAGGACATGTCTCGCAGACGCCGGCGTCTCGGTCAGGAGGACGTGTCCCGCGCAGACGCCGCCGTCTCAGCCGGCACGGCACCCGCACCCGTACCCGCGTCGCCAGCCCGCCGCGCCCGCTCGAGCTCGTCGGCCTCGGGCCCGCCGATCGCCTCACCCCGCGCGACCATGCCGGCCGTGTCGGACAGCGTGATCTGCGGCAGGAACAGCGCCAGCAGGAACGCCACCGCGATGAACGGCAGCAGGTACCAGAACACCGGCGCCAGGGAGTCAGCGTAGGCGTTCACGATGCCGTTCTGCACGGCCTCCGGCAGCTTCGCGACCGTCGCCGGGTCGATGCTTCCGGCCGAGGACGCCGCATCGGTCGCCGAACCGCCGGCCCCGCGGAACACGTCGGTCAGCGACGAGGTCAGCCGCGCCGTGAACAGCGCACCGAAGACGGCCGTCCCCAAGGAGGCGCCGACCTCGCGGAAGTAGTTGTTCGTCGACGTGGCGGTGCCGACCTGCGACGCGGGCACGGCGTTCTGCGCCACGAGCACGACGACCTGCATGATGAGCCCGAGCCCGGCGCCGAAGACGAACAGGTAGACGCAGATCAGCCAGATCGGGGTGTCCGCAGCGAGCTGGGTCATCGCGAGCATCGCGATCGCGACCAGGATCGTCCCGATGATCGGGAAGGACCGGTAGCGCCCGGTCTTGGTGATCAGGTTCCCGGACAGGATCGACGTCCCGATCAGGCCCGCCATCATCGGGAGCATGAGCAGCCCCGAGACCGCGGCCGAGGTACCGGACGCCATCTGCAGGAACGTGGGCACGAAGCCGATCGCGGCGAACATGCCGATGCCGAGCACCAGGCCGATGCCCGTCGCGAGCAGGAACGTCCGGTTCCGGAAGAACGACAGCGGGAGCACGGGGTCCTCGACACGCGACTCCACCAGGACGAGCAGTGCTGCGGCGACGACCAGCCCCGCGAACCAGGCCCAGGTCTCCGGGGCACCCCACCCGTGGTCCTTGCTCCCACCGAACTCCGAGAAGAACACCAGGCACGTGGTCGCTGCGGACATCAGGAGCACCCCGAGCACGTCGATCCGCTTCTCGGCCTTCTTCGTCGGCAGCGTGAGCGCGAACCAAGCGACGAAGAACGCGGCGATCCCGACCGGGATGTTGATGTAGAAGGCCCAGTTCCAGGTGAGGTGGTCGACGAAGAACCCGCCGAGCAGCGGACCGCCGATGGCCGACAGCCCGAAGATCGCCCCGAGCGGCCCGAGGTACTTGCCCCGCTCGGAGGCCGGCACGATGTCGGCGATGATGGCCTGCGACAGGATCATCAAGCCGCCACCGCCGAGTCCCTGCACCGCACGGAACACGATCAGCTGCGTGAAGTCGCCCGCGAAGGCACACCCGGCCGACGCGATCGTGAACAGCGCGATCGCGATGAGGAACAGGTTGCGGCGTCCGAGGACGTCGCCGAACTTGCCGTAGATCGGCATCACGATGGTCGACGCGAGCAGGTATCCGGTCGTCAACCACGCCTGGTGCGCCACTCCCCCGAGCTGGCCGACGATGGTGGGCATCGCCGTCGACACGATGGTCTGGTCGAGACTGGACAGCAGCATCCCCGCGATGAGTGCGGCGAAGATGATCCAGATGCGGCGCTGCGTGAGGAGCAGCGGTCCGTCGGAGCCGGGGCGAGCTCGCTTGGTGGTGCGCCGCGCGGTCGTGCTCATTCGGTGGGTCCTCGTCCGTTCGTGATGGCCGCCCGCAGCAGGCGGAGGTTGTCGGTGAGCAACGCGTCGAAGGCGGGGCCGGTGGCCTCGTCGAACGCGTCGTCGAAGTAGGTCGTGGCCGTGACCTTGACCAGGCCGGCGGCGGTCTCGGTGACGAGCTGGGCACGGCGGTCGTCGGGGTCGGTCCAGCCGAACCGCTGCCGCACCGCGTCGGTCACCTTCGCGAGCTGCACGTCCATCGCCGACAGGAACCGCGCAACCATGACCGGCTCGCGCTCGAACACGCGACGGACGAGGGCTTCGTCCGCCCGGTCGAGTCCGACGACGTGCATCTGCTCGATGGCCAGCGCGACGATCGCCCCGAGCGGGTCGAGGTCGGGGGGCACCGCACCGCCGTCCGCGAAGTCGACGAGCACGTCGTCGGTCGCGTGGAGTTCGATGCCGAGCACGGCGTCGTCCTTCGAGGCGAAGTGGTTGAAGAACGTGCGCCGCGAGACGCCGACGGTCTCGCAGAGCTGCTCGATCGTGAACCCGTGCAGCCCGTGTTCGACCGTCGCCCGACGCGCTTCGACGATCATGCGTCGACGCAGCGCTCGGGTCCGGTCAGTCGTGCTCACCCGACAAGAATTGCACTCCGGACATCAGAGTGCAAGTGGTTTGCGACGGGACGCCTACAGCGCCTTCTCGAAGCAGAACGACCACGGCATGGTCGCCGCGTAGGGCGCGTACACCGGGATCCGGTCCCACCCGGTCTTCTCGTAGAGCGCGACGGCCTCGGGCTGCCGATCGCCCGTCTGCAGGATCAGCCGGCGAGCGCCCTGCTCGCGCCCGACCTGCTCGCTCTCCGTGAGCAACGCCGTCGCGGCACCCTTGCCGCGTGCCGCCGCGACGACGATCAGTCGCTTCAGCTCGACGTCGTCCCCGAGCCACCGGACCGCGATGTGGCCGAGGGGCGTGCCGTCCTCGTCGATCGCGAGGAGCGACGTGATGACCTTCGCCGGGTCGACGGCGAGCGACCGGTTGCGCTCCGCCGTGACGGCCGGGTCCTCGTCACCGTTCGCCGAGCCGTACCGCTCGTGCATCTCCTCGTCCATGCGGGCGCGGAGCGCCTCGCCGCGCGGGTCGTCCCAGGGAACGCGCTCGATCGTGATCACGAGCAACGATCCTGGCACGGGGAGCGGCTCGACACGCAACCCGCGACGCGACCGGACGCCACCGCGACCGGCGACCCGCGACCCGCGACCCGCCCGGACGTCACCGCAACGCGGCGATGGGCCCGTTCCCCTCCCGCAGCGCAGCGAGCACGGCCGCCGCGTCGTCGTACACCTCGGCTGCCCCGGCACCACGGAGCTCGTCGCCGCCGATCCCGCCGGTCATCACGCCGATGCACGGCACGCCGACCCGGCCGGACGCCTCGACGTCCCACATCGCGTCGCCGATCATGACGGCGTGCTCGGCGTCGATGCCGACCTTCCCGAGCGCGACCTTGACGATGCCCGGGTCGGGCTTCGCCGCTTCGACGTCCTCGGCACTCGTCACGGCGGCGAGCCACTGCTCGGCGTCGAGGAGTGCACGGAGCTGCTCCAGGTCCGGGCCGGGAGCGCTCGTGGCGAGCACGACGGCGTGGCCGAGTCCCGCGACGGCTTCGAGCAACTCGCGGGCACCGGGCAGCAACGACAACCGCGGCGCGTGCTCGGCGTAGTAGGCGGCGTGGTACTGCTTCGCGGTGGACCGGACCTCGTCGGAGGCGTCCGGCAGCAGTGCCTCGAGGAGCTTGCCGGAGTCCATCCCGATCGAGCGGTGGATGCGCCAGCCCTCGACCGGTGAACCGGCCTCCCGGAAGGCACGCGACCACGCGTCGACGTGGGCGTAGTTGGAGTCGACGAGCGTTCCGTCGATGTCGAACAGGACGGCGGTGGAGGGAGCATCAGGCATCCCTCCACCCAACCCGCCGTCTGCGTGGCCCCTTCTCAGTGAGGGTCAGATCTGGATGGTCTCGCCGGCCGGGAGGATCGTGGTCGGCACGCCGCCGAGGCCGTCGGTCCCGAGCATGCTGACGGTCATCTGCTGTCCGGCGTCGCTGAGCAACAGCTCGTGGATCTGGACGGCCCGCTCGGGAGCGACCTCGCGCACATAGTCGACCGCGGCCGAGGTGACCGCCCACGGCCCACTGGTCGGGACCAGGAGCGTCGAGACCGGGACACCCGGCACCAGGTACGCGTCCCCGGGGTGGAAGACGGCGTCACCGACGAGGTACCCGACGTTGGCGATGGTCGGGATGTCGCGGTGGATGACGGCGTGCTCCTCGCCGAACACCCGGACGGGGACCTGCCCGACGGTGAACGCATCGCCGGCCTGTACGGCGATGACCCGGCCGTCGTGGTCGCCGAGCTGCTCGACGATCGACGCCGGCCCGTGGACAACGAGCGTGGGGTTCGCGTCGAGCCCGGCTCGGACGGCGTCGACGTCGAAGTGGTCGGCGTGCTCGTGGGTGATGAGGACGGCGTCCGCGGTCCGGACCAGCTCGGCGGCCTCGGGCGTGAAGGTGCCCGGGTCGATCACGATGGTGGTGCCGTCCTGCTCGAGGACGACCGTGGCGTGGTTGTACTTCGTCAGTTCCATGTCCAGAACTCTACAACACTGTTGTAGATCGTGCGCGCCGAACCGGTGAGGGGTCCCTCAGTGAGCACGACGTGCGAGCCGTTCGAGCAGCTCCGACACCCGTTCGAGCAGCGCCCGCTCGTCGTCGTCGAAGTCCTCGCGGAGGGCGGTGGCCAGCCAGTCCGCGCGGGCGTCCATGTCCCGCTGCAGTGCCTGCCCCCCACGGTCCGAGATGGCGATGACCGAAACGCGCCGATCGGTGTCGGATGCACGGCGGTCGACGTACCCGAGTTCCGCGAGCTCCGCCACCGTGCGTGACTGCCCCTGGTGCTTGACCGCACGCCGCCGGGCGAGTTCCGCGATCGTCATCGGTCCTTCGCGGTGCAGGAACCCGAGCGTCGTCTGGTGCGCCGCGGGCAGGCTGTCGGCAGCCTGGCGGGCGGCGCGCACGACCGTCCCGATGGACTGCCGCAAGCGGGTGGCGAGCTCGTCGACGGGGTCCATGCCCCGACCGTACCGCGCTCGGCCCGCACCACGACGGACGGGAGGCACGGTGCCAGCTGGCACCGTGCCTCCCGTCCGTGGGGTGGTCGCGTCAGTTGCTGCGGACGTCGTCCGCTGCGCTCTGCGCGTTCTCCTTCACGTCGGACGCGGCGCCCTGCGCCTCGTCCTTGACCGTCTGGGCCGCGTCCTGCGCGGTCTCCTTCAGGTCCTGTGCGTGCTCCTTGGCGGCGTCGCCGAGCTGCGACCCCATGTCCTTGGCCTGCGACTTGACCTCGTCGACCAGGGGCGCTGCCTGCTCCTTGAGCTCGCCGGCCAGCTCCTCTTCCTTGTCGGTCGTCGGGATGAGCGACGACACGAGCCACCCGGCACCGAAGGCGATGAGGCCGACGGCGAGCGGGTTGCCCTTCGCCTTCTCGACACCGCGGTGGGCCGCATCCGTGGCGCCCGAGGTCGACCCGGACACGCTCGACTTCGCGGAGTCCGCGGCGCCCATGACGCTCGACCGTGCGGAGCTGGCGGCTCCCATCACGGACTCGCGAGCATCCTGGAACCGCGTCTTGACCTTCTCGGTCTGGCGGTGGGCGATCGACGACGGGCTGACCTTGTCAGCCAGGGCGTCGACGTTGTAGCCGAGGTCTCCTCGGGTGCGCTCGATCTCGGCGCGGATCTCGTCTGGGGTGCTCATGGCTTCCTCCCGGTGTTGGGCTTCAGTGTCTCGGGGACTTCCTTGACCGTCGCGACGGTCTGCGGGGCACCCTGGATTTCCTTCATTGCGCTGCGGCCTCGACGGGCGAGGACCGCGGCGACGACGCCGTAGATGACGGCGATGATGAGGGCGGACCACGCGTTGCCGACGAGGTACCCGAGGGCCCACCATGCGGCGATCGACAGGAACAGCAGTGCGAAGATCCCGGTGAGTCCGGCGCCGCCGAACATGCCGCCCGCCTTGCCGGCCTTCTTCGCGGAGTCGGTCAGCTCGGCCTTCGCCAGCGCGATCTCCTGCCGGAACAGGTTCGACAGGTCACGCGACACGTCGGAGAGCAGCTCGCCGAGCGGTGTCGTCGCGGCCCGCTCCTCGGGGGTCGGCTCCCCCGTCGGGATCGGGCCCGGAACAGAGTGGCTCATACGCCCGTCACCGGACCGGAGTAGGTCGCGTCGAATGCGGTCGCGTCGGATGCGGCCGCGTCGGCTTCCTTCTCGTGCTTGATCTCGGTGGTGAGCGCCTTGGTGAGGCGCCCGGCGAGGATGCCTGCACCGGCGGCGATCGCGATGAACGTGCCGGGGCGCTTCGCGGCGAAGGTGCGCAGTTCGCTGACGAGCGAACCCGGGTCGCGGGCCTCGAGGTAGCTGGCGACCGAGGTGGCGCGGGTCGAGAGGTCGCGGACGACCTTCACGGCGACGCCCTGGTCGTCGGTGTTCTCGGCCATCTGACCGAGCTGCTCGCCGATGGTGCGGAGCCCGCCCGCGGCGCGCTGCTGCTGGTCGGCGGCCTGGTCCTTGAGCGTGCCGCTCGCCTGGCCGAAGAGCTGCTTGGCGTGGTCGCCGAGTTCGGAGGCGACGTTGGCGGCCTGCTCCTTGGCGGTGCCGGCGACGTTGGCGGCCTTCTCCTTGGCGTCGCCCGCGACGTCCTGGGCTGCACCCTTCGCGGCGTCGGCCTTGCCGCCGCCGGTGCTGCCCGTGCTGGAGTCAGGGAACGCCGAGCCGGTCGTGCCGGTCCCGAACGTGCTGGTCCCGACGCCGCCCACTGCGGGGTAGGCGGGGGCTGCGGGGAGCTGCTCGTCAGCGGGGATCGCGTCGAGGGGCTCACCGGCCAGGGGGGCGCTGGGACGCGGGACGGGCGTGCCGCTGGCGTACGAGGGAACCGTCACGCCGGGGTGGATCTCGTGCCCCTCGGAAGCGGCGGTGCGGTCGTGGATCGGCGTCCCGGATTCGTTCCCGGGTGGGTTCGTGGTCATGGTGGCCTTCCGGTTCGTGGTCGCCGCGAGCAGAGCACCCGTGGCGTTCGAACCGACGGTGCGCGCCCACCGCTGGGTCGGGTGCCAGGAACGCCGACATGCGCGGGTCGGCAGTCCACACAGCGCAGTCCCGGTTGACTCGTTCGCATGTCCACCGTCTCCGTCGTCGTGCCCGTCCGCGACGACTCAGCACACCTCCGTCGGCTCCTGACCGCCCTCGCGGGACAGTCCCGCGTGCCGGACGAGATCGTCGTGGTGGACAACGGCAGCACCGACGACAGCGCGATGGTGGCGCGAGCGGCCGGCGCGGTCGTCATCGAGGTCCCCGTGCAGGGCATCGCCCGGGCGTCGGCCGCCGGCTACGACCGGTCCGCCGGGGACGTCATCGTCCGGCTCGATGCCGATTCCGTCCCGCCCCCTCGGTGGATCGAGCACGCCGTGGACCTGCTCGCGGACCCCGCCGTGGTCGCGGTCACCGGCCCGGGACGGCCCCGCCAGCACGCGGACGCGGATGGCGACGCGGCCCGGCACGGCGTCCTCCGTGGTGCTGCCCTCCGCGACGCCGTCCTCCGGGGCATCTGGGACACCCTGTACATGGGTCCGTACTTCGTGCTGATGTGGTCCGCGCTCGGTCGGCCGCCGCTCTTCGGGTCCGCGATGGCGATGCCCCGGGCGACGTGGGAGCGGGTGCAGCACCGCGTGCACCGCACCGACGCCGAGGTCCACGACGACGTCGACCTGTCGATGCAGCTCGACCCAGCCTGGCGCGTGCTGGTCGACCCCGCGCTCGCCCTCGAGGTGTCGGCGCGGCCCCTCGCGAGCTTCTCGTCCGCCCTGACCCGCACACGGCGGGCGTTCCACACGTTCCGCGTGAACGGTCGGCGAGCGAACCCCGTCCGGCGGTGGGCACGCCGGTACCGCGTCGCAGCGCGCACCCGATCCGCGGGCCGCTGGTCGATCCGCTGAGCCGACCGGCGGCGACCGGACGCTCGGACGCTCGGACGTCAGCGCACCGCCGGCCGTGACCGCACGTGCGCCCGCTGCCCCTGCGGCCCGTACAGGCACAGGATCTCCGTGACCGCGTCGGTGACGTTCCCGATCCAGTGCGGCGTGTGCGTGTCGAACTCGACGACCTCGCCCGGGCCGAGGTCGAGGTCGTGTTCGCCGAGGAGCAACCGCAGCCGCCCGGAGAGCACGAACAGCCACTCGTACCCCTCGTGCGTCTGCAGCGTCGGCGCACCGGTGGGCGTGTGCGGCGGGATGAGCTGCTTGAACGACCGCACGCCGCCGGTCCGTCGGGTGAGCGGGATGACGACGCGGTCGCCGTGGGTCTCGGGCTGCAGGTGGACCCGCGGGTCCCCGGTGCGGGGTGACCCGACCAGGTCGTCGAGCGGCACCTGGTACGTCCGCGCCAACGGGAGCAGCAGTTCGAGGGTCGGCCTCCGCTGTCCCGACTCGAGCCGGGAGAGCGTCGACACGGAGATGCCGGTCTGCGCCGACAGCGCGCCCAGCGTGATCTCCCGGCGCCTGCGGAGGGCGCGCAGTCGCGGGCCGACCGCGTCGACGACCTCCGCCGTCGTCCGCGGGGTGATCCGTGCCTCCTGGGCGTGTGTCATGCGCACATGTTGCCAGAGCAGCAACGTTCGTTGCCAGACCGAGATGGCACCCCGCACGCTGCGGTCATGCGAGATCACTACGACGTCATCGTCATCGGCGGCGGTTCCGCCGGCCTGTCCGCCGCCCTCATCCTCGGACGCTCCCGCCGTTCCGTCCTGGTCGTCGACGCGGGCGACCCGCGGAACGCGCGAGCTGCCGGCGCGCACAACTACCTCGGCCGGGAAGGCGTCGCTCCCGCCGAGCTGTACCGGATCGGCCGCGCGGAGGTCGCCGCCTACGGCGTCGAGGTGACGGCCGGGAGGATCGTGGCCGCGTCGCCGACGACCACCCCGGGTCCCGATCCGGTCGGGTTCACGGTCACGCTCGACTCCGGCGCGGTCGTCACCTCGCGCCGGGTGGTCGTCGCCTCCGGCGCCGTGGACGTCCTGCCGGACGTCCCGGGACTCGCCGAGCAGTGGGGGCGCGGGGTCGTGCACTGCCCGTTCTGCCACGGCTGGGAGTTCCGCGACCAGCGCATCGGCGTCCTCGTGACGATGCCGATCGTGCACCAGGCGCACCTGTTCCGCGCGCTGAGCGACCGGGTGACCGTGTTCGTCACCGACCCGGAGCTCGTGGATGCCGACGCCCGCGCCGGCCTGTTGGCGCGGGACATCCGCGTGCTCGACGGGACGGTCCGCCGGGTGCTCAGCGAGGACGACCGGCTGGTGGGCGTCGAACTCGGGGACGGGCGCACCGTCGAGCTCGATGCCCTCGCAGCCGCGAGCACCGTCGAGGCACGGCTGGACGGTCTCGGCGGGCTGGGGCTCGTCGCGCAGGACCAGCAGGTGAACGGGATCCGGATCGGCAGCGCGCTCGCGGTCGGTCCGGCAGGTCAGACCGAGGTCCCCGGGGTGTTCGCGGCGGGGAACGTGGCGACGCCGATGGCGACGGTCGCGCTGTCGGTGTCCGCGGGGACGCAGACGGGGGCGGCGGTGCACGGCGACCTCGTGCAGGCGGAGATCGCGGCGGCGCTCGCGGCCTGACGGGGCGGGGCGGTGCTCGCGGCCTGACGGGGCGGTCGGTGCACGCGTGCCCGTGCGGCGGCGGCTGGCCCGTTCGGCGGCGGCCGCCCCGTCCGTCGGCGGCCGCCCCGTCCGTCAGGGGCCGGGCCGTCCGTCAGGGCTCAGGTGCGTGCGGGCTCGCGGAGGACCAGGGCGTGCTCGTGCACGGTCAGCGTCGCGCCGACCACGACACCGAAGGGGTCGCCGTCGAGTTGCAGCCGCTCGGGGTGGTCGAACGCCACCTCGAGCCGCCGGGCCCGGACGTACCGCAGGGTCCTCGACGTCGGGAGGAACCGGCCGAGCAGCCGACCGAAGCGGGTGCGGTGCAGGAAGCGGTTCGAGGACAGGCCGTAGCCGATCTTCGACCACCCGACCGCGCCGCGGGGTCGGAACGCCACCGCGTCCAGGAAGCCGTCGTCCGGGGCGGCGTCCGGGAGCAGCAGGACGTTCGCGGTCAGGGTGCCGCAGTTCCCGACGATGATCGTGTGCGCCCGCATCGGTCGCCACGGGGCCTCGTCGACGCGGTAGCGGACGTCGAACTGCGCGTTCCCGAACACCGACCGCAGGATCGGGTCGGAGTAGGCCACCCACCCGAGCCGCTTCTTCAGGCGGGGGCTGGTGTCCGCCGCCATCGTCGCGTCGAGCCCCACCCCTGCCATCACCAGGAACCCGTGCCGCTCGACCGTGTGGTCCGGCCGCTCGAGTTCGGCGAACGCCAGGTCGATGGGCCGGTCGGTGCCGGTGAAGGCCGTCCGAACCGCTCGCACCAGGTCGTTCAAGGGCAGGCGCAGGTTCCGTGCGAACAGGTTGCCGGTCCCCATCGGCACGACGGCCATCGGGACGCCGGTGCCCTCCATCGCGATCGCCGCGACGCGCAATGTGCCGTCGCCGCCGACGACGAGCACGACCGCCGGTCCCGTCGCGAGGACCGTCCGGATCGCCTCGGCACCACCGTCGTCGGCGGCCGTGGCGGCCCAGACCGTCGGCGCCCAGTCGTGCCGCGCTTGTTCGGCGGACACGACGGCGCGGAGCCGGGCCTCCGGGACCTTGACGGGGTTGAACACCACGGCAGCGTGCGGGCGGCGCGCTGCCGTGGTCGCGTCTCCGGAGGGGCCGGCGTCCGTCACTGCAGGCGGAGTTCGCTCGCCACCGGGCACGTGAAGGGATCGCGCGCGGCGAGGCCGACGCGGTTCAGGTAGGCGATCACGATCCGGTAGGACTCGAGGAGCGTCGTCTCGGTGTACGGCACCCCGAGCTCGGCGCAGTGGGCCTGCACGAGCGCTCGTGCCTTCCGCAGGTGCGGGCGCGGCATGTTCGGGAACAGGTGGTGCTCGACCTGGGTGTCCAGGCCACCGAGCAGGAAGGACACCCACACGCCACCGGAGATGCTGCGGGAGGTCCGGACCTGCCGGGCGAAGAAGTCCACCTTGACGTCGTTCGGGATGACCGGCATGCCCTTGTGGTTCGGCGCGAAGGACGCCCCCATGTACACGCCGAAGACCGCGAGCTGGACGCCGAGGAAGGCGCACGCCATCCCGAAGGGCAGGAACCAGAACACGATCGTCAGGTAGATCGCGAAGCGCGCCACCATGAGCACGCCCTCGACGATGCGGTCCCGGCGCGACCCGCGGATGGCGTCACCCGACAGGATCGCCTGGACGGAGTGCCGGTGCAGGTTGATGCCCTCGAGCACGAGCAGCGGGAAGAACGCGTACCCCTGCACCCGGGTCAGCCAGCGCCAGAACCCGGTGCGGGCCGCGGCGTCTTCTTCGAGGAAGGACACACCGTCCTGCTCGATGTCCGGGTCCTTGCCGACGGTGTTCGGGTTGGCGTGGTGCCGCGAGTGCTTGTTCATCCACCACGAGTAGCTCAGTCCGGCGACGAACGTGCCGAGGTACCGCCCGGTGCGGTCGTTCCACTTCTTGCTCGCGAACACCTGCTGGTGCGCGGCCTCGTGCGACAGGAAGGCGAACTGCGTGAACACGACCCCGAGCACCCCGGCCACGATGAGCTGGTACCACGAGTCACCGAGCAGCGCGAAGGCGGTCCACGCGGCGGCCATCACGACGACGAGGGCGATGAACAGCGTCCAGTAGAACCCGGTGCGACGGCGGAGCAGCCCCTGCGCCTTCACCTCGGCGAGGAGCGCGGAGTACGTCGACGTCCCCGTGGTGCCACCGTCGCCGGGCCGGGTGCGGATGATGCGGGGAGCGGCGGTGCGTCCGTGCGGCGGCTGCTCGGGGGTCCCGGTGCGGTCCGAGACTCCACTGTTGTTCGTGGGCATCCATGTCCTCCTGTCGGGGATACGCCCGGAAATCCTACGAGACGAACCTCCGAGCGCGCGGGTGCGGGTGGCTGCGCAGCCGCGAACCGCACGTCGGACGCTGCACGCGAGACGCCGGACGCCGGAGACCGCACGCCACGATGCCGGCCCCGCCCGAGGGCAGGACCGGCATCGGTGGTGCGACTCAGGCGCGGTGCGCAGCGCGGCGACGTCGGGCGGCCACCAGGAGCACGGAACCGGCGGCGAGGAACGCGCCGGCGATGCCGAGTGGCAGCGTCGGGTCGCTGCCGGTGTAGGCGAGCTCACCGGGACCACGGCCTCCGGCTCCGGCTGCCACCGGCGTGGCGGTCGCGGTGGGCTGCACCGGCACGGTCGCGGTGGGCGTCGGCGTCGGCGTCGGGGTGGGTGTCGGCGCGGGTGTCGCCGCCGGCTGGACGGCGAACGTCACGATGGTCGACGCCGCTGGTGCCGTCGTGTTCGACGCCGTGACCGTCACCGTGACGTTCCCCGGGGTGGTCGGTGTCCCGGAGATCACGCCGGTCGTCCCGTTCAGCGTCAGGCCGGCGGGCAAGGTGGTGGAGGTGTAGGTCGGCGCCGGCGTCCCCGTCGCGGTCACGGTGTACGAGTAGGGCGTCCCGACGGTGGCCGTCGGGGGTGTGCCCGACGTGATGACCGGCGAGGGGGAAGCAGCGGGCGTCCCCGGGGCGGGGCACCCGCTGGAGGCGGTGATCGTGTTCGTGTCGAGCGTCACCGCACCGACCCGCGCGAGCAGGCGTCCGACGACCGTCGCACCGGTGGTCGCGGTCACCGACTGCTGGGCGAGCACGGTGCCCTGGAACTGGGCAGCGGTCCCGATCGTGGCGGAGCTGCCGACCTGCCAGAACACGTTGCACGAACTCGCGCCACCCGTGATCGTGATGTGGGAACCGGAACCGATCGTCAGGGTGGACGCCGCTTGGAACACCCAGACCGAGTTCGCGGATCCGGCCAGGGTCAGTTGCCCGCCGGTCGCGAGCGAGAGCGCGCCGCCCGAGTACACACCCGGGGTGAGGGACTTGCCGTCCAGGCTGGTGAGGCCGGACTCGGTCGGGGAGAGCGACGCCGCGACGTTGTACGCGGTCGTGGTGTCCTGCTGCGCCTGCAGTACGGGGGCGTCCGTGGCGTGCACCGTGCCGTTGACCACGCCGTTCGGGGCGCCACCGAACCCGGTGATGGACGTGCCGGGTGAGATGCCGAGGTCTCCGTTGACGACCGTCGGACCGGTGTTCGTCACCGCACTCGCACCGAGCACGCCGTAGGTCGCTGCGGTCCCGAGGTTGATCGGCCCGCTGATGACGGTCGCGGCGGAGGCGGTGGAGGTGGACAGGAGGGCCATCGAGGCAGCGAGTCCGACTCCGGTGAGGACCAGCACGATCGGGCGGAGGGAACGGGACGTGGCCATGGAAGGCACCTGTCTGAGCGGGAGAGGCACAGTGCGAGCGTCGACGACGCGAACGTGATCTCCGGTCTTCGCAGTATGCGCGCCAAACCGCGCTTTTCGGCGCGATCACGCAATTCACGACCGAAACTGTGAATCGACCTGACGTCGCACGGCGCTCTCCCGGGCTCGGTTCCGAGGAAGTGAGTCCTCAGTCGACGCGGTAGCCCGCCTGGGCCGCCAGCAACGGCGCGAGCGTGTACAGCTGGTCGCTCCCGATGGTGGCACCCCGGAAGCCCTCGAGCCGCTCCACGCGATCCAGGTCTGCACCGCGCAGGTCCACGTGGCTGACCCGGGTGTTCGTGCCCTCGGCCGCCCGGATCCGCGTGCCGTCGAAGGCGACCCGCAGCAGTTTCGCATCGGCCAGGTCCAGTTCGTCGATCACGCAATCCCGGAACCGGACGTCCGTCAGGGTCGATCCGCGCAGGTTCACGAACCCGAACTTCATGCCGACGAACTCCACGCCGTTCAACCCGGCGTCGTAGAGCTCAGCGGACCCCACGCGGCCGCCGGCGACCCGGACCTCGCGCCACGTGCTGCTCGATGCCCGGAGCACGGGGGCGTCCAGGACCTCGATCACGGAGTCGCGGAGGCGCACGCCGCGCAGGTCCGCCGCGTCCGCGCGGAGCGTTCCGATCGAGCACTCCTCGAGCTCGAGGTCCGGCAGGCGCTCGCCCGTCAGGTCGAGCATCGCCACCCGCTTGCCCTCGATCCGGTCGCCGGAGACGACGTCGCCTGGCGCGGGGCTCCAGTCCTCGAGGTCGCCGGGTTCGGTCACGGTGATCCGGGGGGCGTCGGTGCCGGAGGACTTGCCGGAGGTTCGGGCCATGCGATCAGTCTGGCGTGGACGGGCGACGTTGGAGGACGCTGTCGAGCGTGTAGTCCTTCCCCGGACCTCGGGCGTCCCACCGCACCGTCCAGCGGTCGGCGTCGCCGCCGAGCAGCCCGGTGTACTCGTCAGGGTCGCACGCGTGCTCCACTTGCGCCCCCCACACCCACTCGTGGAACACCCGTCCGTCGGCGAAGTGCACCGTCCACCGGCCGTCGTCGCCGCGACGGAGCACGAGCGCCCGCGAGACCGGCGTCGAGCGGTCGTCGAACGTCATCGTGCCGGACTCGTCCCAGCGCACCTCGTCCGGCGTGACGAGCGTCAGCCGGGCTGCCCCGGTGACCGTCCCGTCCATTGCGTTCCGGCGGTCCACGATCGTCCGCCGGAGGTCCCACTCCCCCAGCAGGTCCGTCGGCGTCAGCATCCATCGACCCTACGGCCAGACCGCATCACGAGACGCCGCCGTCCCGTCGCTGCCGAGACGCCGCCGTGATCACGAGACGCCCGCCGGACGCCGAGACGCCGCCGAATCCGGCGGCGTCTCGTGTCATTCGGGGCGTGTCACGATGACGGCGGCGTCTCACCACCACCGCCTCCAGCAGGCCCACCACCGCCAGCAGCACTCAGACCAGCTCAGCCCCGCAGCGGCGCCGACGCCGCGACGTTCGCCCGGTCCGCGAACCCGCCCACCAACGCACGCAACGCGTCTTCGGACGAGTGCCGCGCCTCCCACCCGAGCACCGACCGGGCACGATCGGTCCGCATCACGGGCACCTGCGCTGCGATGTCCACCCACCCGGCGTCCGTCGGCTGCAGGTGCAGGCGCCACGTCAGGGTCACGAGACCGCGCACCAGACCCAGCGGCACCCGGAAGGCACCCCGCATGCCCAGGACCCGGGCGATCCGCGGCGGGGTGAGGACCGGCGACCCGGCGATGTTGAACGCTCCCGGCGCCCGACGGTCCACCGCGCGCCAGTAGGCGTCGGCGACGTCGTCCGCGTGCACGGCCTGGAACACGAACGGGTACGGCAGCGGCAGGACCGCCCACCGGATCCACCGGACGGCCCGCATCGGCACGAGGTGCCCGAGGAACAGTCCGCGGATCTCGGCGGCGGCCCCCCGCTGGAAGATCAGCGCTGGGCGCAGGCGCGTGACGACGATGCTCGGGTGCGCGGTCTCGAACGCGTCCATCGCCGCCTCGTTCGCCGCCTTGTGGATCGAGTACGTGGCGGTGTCGATGCCCGTGGCCGGCCAGAACTCGTCGACCGGCGTGCGCTTGCCGTCGACGTCCACCCCGCGGTAGGCGCCGACCGAGGACGCCACCACGACCTGCGGGACCCCGGCACGCGCGACCGCGTCGAGCACGTTCGCGGTCCCCGTGACGTTCGTCCGGTGTTGCGCCGGGATGTCGTGCGTCGGCTGCAGCGCCCACGCCAGGTGGACCACCGCGTCCGCGCCCTGGAACACGGCGGCGAGTTCCGCCACCGCGTCCGGGCCGCCCACGTCGACCGCGTGCCACAGCGCCACGTCGTACGGCGCGACCCGGGCGTCCGGCAGGCGGCGTGCCACCCCGATGACCTCGAGCCGGGTGTCGTCCGCGGTGGACCGGGTCAACCGGGCTTCGGCCAGCCGCCGGAGCACGGCGGTGCCGACGTTGCCGGTCGCCCCGACCACGACCACCCGCATCAGGCAGCCGCGGGCATCGTCGGGTCGAGGACGACCTTCACGCAGCCGTCCTGCTTCTTCTGGAAGACCTCGTACATGTGCGGCGCGTCCTCGAGCGACACCCGGTGGGTGGTCAGGTCGAGCGTGCCGAGCGGGTCCGACGGGTCCTGCACGAGCGGCATGATGTCGTCGATCCAGCGCTTGACGTTGCACTGTCCCTCGCGGATGGTGATCTGCTTGTCGAACAGGGTCATCATCGGCATCGGGTCGGCCATGCCGCCGTACACGCCGCTGAGCGACACGGTCCCGCCGCGACGCACGAGGTCGATCGCCGCGTGCAGGGCGGCCAGTCGGTCCACCCCCGCGGTCTCGATCGCCTTCTGCGCGAGCTTGTCCGGCAGGAGGCCGGCCGCCCGCTGGGCGAACCCGGCGACGGGGTTGCCGTGCGCCTCCATCCCGACCGCGTCGACCACGCCGTCCGGGCCGCGACCGTCGGTCAGGTCGACGAGCTGCGGGACGACGTCCTTCGTCAGGTCGAACACCTCGGCGCCGTGCTTCGCGCCGAGCTCGCGGCGGACCTCCTCGGGGTCCACGGCGAGCACGCGGTAGCCGAGGTGCTTGCCGATCCTGGCGGCGAACTGGCCGACGGGTCCGAGACCGAGCACCGCGAGCGTGCCACCCTCGGGGACGTTCGCGTACTGCACCGCCTGCCAGGCCGTCGGCAGGATGTCGCTGAGGAACAGCCACTGGTCGTCGGGGCCGCTGTCCGGCACCACGATGGGCCCGTAGTCAGCGTGCGGCACCCGGAGGTACTCGGCCTGGCCACCGGGGACCTGGCCGTACATCTTCGTGTAGCCGAACAGCGAGGCACCCGTGCCGTACGCGGTCACCTGGGTGGTCTCGCACTGCGACTGCAGGCCGTGCTGGCACATCCAGCAGTGCCCGCAGGAGATGTTGAACGGGATGACGACGCGGTCGCCGACCTTGAGGTTCGTGACGCCGGACCCGACTTCCTCCACGATGCCCATCGGCTCGTGCCCCAGGACGTCGCCCTTGTCGATGTACGGTCCGAGCACCCGGTACAGGTGCAGGTCGGACCCGCAGATCGCGGTGGAGGTGATGCGGACGATCGCGTCGGTCGGCTCCTGGATCGTGGGGTCGGGGACGTTCTCGACGGAGACCTTCTCGGTCCCCTGCCAGGTCAGTGCGCGCATGGTGCGTTCCTCTCGTGGTGGCCGTGGGCGGCCTGGAGGCACGACCCACGTCCTCCCCTCGGTACGCGCCCGCCCCGTGGCGGCTTCCCAGCCCCGTGCACCCGTTGCGGCACCATCCGGGTGTCCGAGCGCGGCTGCGCAGCAGCCGCGGACCGATCCGGCTGGTCCCGCAGCCGGTCTCGGGGACGTGCTCCGCGCCTCCCGTCCGCCCGTCCACCCACCCGGCCGGCCCGCCCTCCGTCCGCGCACCCGTCGGATGGCCGATCGGCCATGACGGGTCGTCCCGTGAGCCGATGTGCCGTGCTCGGGCCCGCGCCATGCTGGTGCGGTGAACCACCGCACCACCCGCCGCGCCCTGATCGCCGGCGCGACCGGCTGGCTCGCCGCGGGGGCGCTGGCCGCGTGCTCCACCGGCACTGCCACCACCGGCGTCGGACCGGTGACGTCCCCGACTCCCCTGGCACCACGGACGCCGAGCGCCACGCCGACCCCGACACCGACCCCCACGTTCGTGCCCATCGCGAAGCACCCGCTGCCGCACGGGACGATCACCGGGCTCCCGACGGGCACGAAGGGGATCGCGTGGACGGTCGACGACGGCGTCTCATCGGAGGTCGTCGGCGCCTACGCGCGCTTCGCGGCCGAGACCGGCACGCGCCTCACGTTCTTCGTGAACGGGGTGCGGCCCTCGTGGACCCAGCACGCCGACGTCCTGCGACCCCTCATCGAGTCCGGGCAGGTGCAGATCGGCAACCACACCTGGGACCACCCCGCGCTGACGAAGCTCGGCGACCAGGCGATCGAGGACCAGCTCACGCGGAACCACGAGTTCATCGAGCACACCTTCGGCGTCGACGCGCGGCCGTACTTCCGGCCGCCGTTCGGGTACCACGACGCCCGAGTGGATGCCGCGGCTGCTCGGGTCGGGTACACGACGCCCCTGCTCTGGTACGGCACGCTCGCCGACTCGGGCGACATCACGTCGGACCAGATCGTGGGCTTCGCCGAACAGTGGTTCCAGCCGGCGCACATCGTGATCGGGCACGCGAACCACCCGGGGACGATCGGGGCACTCCCCCGACTCGCGACGCTCCTGCGGCAACGCGAGCTGGCGACCTACACGCTGGACGACGTGTTCACGCGCTGACCCGTCGGCGTCCGGCCAGCCGGGCGACCACCGCAGGCCGACCCGCTGGTGGGGTCAGGCCACCGGGTCCGCCAGCACCGCGCGGAGCACGGCTTCGTGTCCGTCCCGGGCACCGGGGCCGGCGCTGCCCGCGAGCATGATGAGTGACTTCCAGAGCGCCCATCCCCGCGCTCGCGCCCACGTGTCCGCGTCCAGCCCGACGGCGTCGCGGAAGGCGTCGCGCGCCGACCCGTCGAGGAACGTCCAGGCGAACACCAGGTCGCACGCGGGATCGCCCACCCCGCAGGTCCCGAAGTCGATGACGGCGGACAGTCGGCCGGCGCCCGCGGTGTCGACCAGCAGGTTGCCGGGTGCGACGTCGCCGTGGAACCAGACCGGCGCCGCATCCCACCGTGTGGAGCACGCCGTGTCCCACACCCGTTCGCACGCTGCTCGATCCACTCCCGACCCGAGCGCATCGAGCGCCGCGGTCACCTCGGGGGCGTAGTGGGACGGGTGCGCGCCGCGGTGGAACGAGTGCGCGCCGGCCACCGGCCCACCCGTCGACGCGATGCCGCGGAGCTGCCGCAGGAACGCACCCACGTCCCCGGCCAGACGCACCGGGTCGAGGCCGACGGCCCGGACCGCCACTGTCCCCTCGAGCCACCGCCGGACCGACCACGGGAACGGGTAGCCCTCGCCGGGTTCGCCCAGCCCGACGGGTTCGGGTACGGCGACACTCAGCCGCTGTGCCAGGTAGGGCAGCACCGACTGCTCCTTCTCCACCGCGGGGACGTACGCTTCGGCGCTCGGCAGCCGGACGGCGAGCTCGTCACCGAGCCGGAACGTGCGGTTGTCCCAGCCTTGGGGATCGACCTCGCGGACGGGCAGGTCCGCCCACTCCGGGAACTGCGCACGGAGAAGTCGCTCCACGAGTGCGGAGTCGATCGACGGTGCCGGGGACTGCATGGCCTCAGGCTAGGCCGGCACCCCTGCGGTCACGTTCGGAGCCGATCGCGGTCGGCCGGGGCCAGGTGTTCCGTCGCGGTCTCGCGAGCGGCCGGGCTGAGGAAGCGGCCGTTCTGCTCGAGGAACGCGACCAGGGACGGTTCGGAGGCACGCTTGCCGGTCTCACGCAGCACCCACCCGAGCGCGGACTGCACGATCTCACCCCGTTCCCGCACGAGCCGGCCGGCGATGCTGAGCGGGACCTGCGCGTCGCCGCGTTTCGCGAACGCCAGGGTCGCCACGACCGCGATGCGCCGGACCATCGGGACGTCGGACTTCACGAGCGCGAACAGCGGACCGGTCGAGCCCCCGACGAGCGGCGCGCCGACGAGCTCTTCGGCCGCCAGGTCGACGAGTTCGACCGCGTCGAACCGCTCGGCCTTCGCCGCGGACAGGTACTCGTCCGTCAGGTCGGCGTCCGGACGCTCGCGCATCGCCTGCACGAGCAGCAGGACGGCGATCAGCCGGGCACCGGCGTCCTCGCTCCACAGCAGCGCCGACCGTTCACCGGCATCGAGGTCGGCGAACTGCTTCGCGACCCGGCGTGCGGCGGCGACGTCCCCGGGCGTCCGTGCGAACGCAGCGAGGACGGCTTCAGCGTCGTGGTCCCGGCGGTTGCCGGATCGGGGTCGCGTCATGCGGCCTGCGCGACGTCGTTCCCGACCCAGTCACCAGCGCCGCGCATGTCAGGCCCCTGCGTTGTACCGGGCAGTCGCAGCTCGGATTTCACCGGCGTGGAGGTAGATGTCGTCGAGCGTGTCGATTGGGTGCTTGGTCTCGACCTTGTTCTCGTCGAAGAGACCGAGGTACTTCTGCTTCTTGCCGTTGAACCACAAGCGAGCGATCGGCTTGCGGTTGTTGTTGTCCACGAGGATGGCGAAGTACGACTTCTGATCGCGGTGAGCGATACGGTCCGGCTTGACCTCGCTGCAGGCGATGGCCTTGACGATCTGGTAGCCCTCGAGCTCTTCGGGCGTCGTCTCGATCTCCGTGTCCCGATCGATGTCCTCTTCCGCCGCGGCCGCGCTCGTGACGGCCTCAACAGGAACGTCCATCTGCAGGGACGACGTGTACGAGGCTCCGAGCGCGGTCTTCAGGCGGTCGTTCACTTGTTCGTTGAGGAACTGCTTCGAGGCCTTCGCGACGAGCGTCGTAAACTGCGTCCGGGCCTCCTGCGTGAAACGCCCGTCGTACACGCGCGATGCGAAGAGCCGGACGAAGTCCTCCTCCGGCTCCCGGAACTGTGTGGAGATGGCACGCTTGATGGCCCCGACGTACTTGAGCTCTTCGGCGGCACTGATGACGGAGTCGAGGTCGAAGACGTCCTTCGTGAGCTTGCTCAGCTCGGGCAGGAGCGTCTCGTCGATGTCCGCGAGGTCGAGCACCAGGAACGGACGGTCGTCCATCTTGTTCGGGGCATCGAGGTCCGTGTAGAAGTTGTAGACCTCGCCGTTGGTGAGGACCGCGATCCGGGCATTCGTCACGGAGAAGTACCGGAAGAGTTGCGACGCGTGCTCGATCTTGAGCGGCTCGGTCGACTTCTTGCACTCGATGAGGATCTGGACTTCGCCGTCGCGCATGATCGCGTAGTCCACCTTCTCACCGCGCTTGACCCCGACGTCCGCGGTGAACTCGGGGACGACCTCGAGCGGGTTGAACACGTCGTAGCCCAAGATCGTCGAGATGAAGGGCATGACGAAGGCGTTCTTCGTCGCTTCTTCGGTCTGGATCGCTTCCCGCTGGTTCTGCACCTTGGTCGCGAGCGCGGCTAGTCGTTCTTCAAACTCCATCGTTCCTCCACAGGATCACACTCACCATAGATGACGACACGTCATCAACGGGGCGCGACGACGCCCCTGTTCGCGGGTCACTTCCGAGCGTATTGGACGGCGAACATCAGTTTGTGGTTCTTGTCGCCTCGACTTAGGCTCCTCGTAACACCGGATGTTTCGACTACCGGCCGCGAAGCCCCGCTGCACAGCGGGGCTTCTGTACATCCCGGGGCTAGCGGAAGTGCAGCACCGTCAACGGGTCGACGAGCGTCCCGCCCTGCCGGACCTCGACGTGCACGTGCGGCCCGGTCGTCTGCCCGGTGTTGCCCGACTTGCCGATCTCGCTGCTCGTGGCGACGACCTGCCCCTGGGTCACCTCGAT
The DNA here is from genome assembly GCF_018613895.1 of Curtobacterium sp. ISL-83. GTDB lineage: Bacteria > Actinomycetota > Actinomycetes > Actinomycetales > Microbacteriaceae > Curtobacterium. The sequence continues at coordinate 733,101 of NZ_JAGGPH010000007.1, read as the reverse complement.
CTTGCTGAGGTGCGCGGTGAGCACCGTCGTCATGCCGTACGTGACGACGATGTAGTTGCCGTACGAGGCGTTATTCGGCACGACGCTCGTGACCGTGCCGGCCGCCGAGGCGTACACGGGGGTCCCGACCGGCACCGGCGAGTCGGCGCCCTGGTGGTAGCGCGGCACGTGGCCCACGCCACGGTCGTCACCGAACCGGCCGCTGATCGTCGTGCTGGCGACGGGCCAGAGCAGCCCGGTCACGGGCCGCGTCGACCAGGCGCGTGTGCCGCTCTTGCCGTAGACCACCACGTTGCCGTCGACCTGCACGAGCAGCTGCCCGGCGCCGACCTTGCTCGTGTGGCTCGCCCAGAGAGGCTTCTTGGCGGCGGTGTAGACGACCAGGTTGCCGTCGGTCTGGACGGCGGCGTAGGCACCGGGGTTCCCGGCGGTGTTCGTCGCCCAGACTTGCTTGCCGTCGACGACCTGCACCAGGACGCCGTCCGAGCGCATCGTGAGGGTCCGGGAGGAGGTCCGGTCGGAGCGTAGGACGGTGCCGGGCAGGATCACGTTCCCCGCGGTGACGGTGTCCTGGTAGCTCGCGAACTCGACGACGCTCTTGTTGGCGGTGTTGATCATCCGCATGCTGCCGTCGGGCCGGATGCCGAAGTTCCGCCCGACCTGGCCGGGTCCACCCCAGAGCGCGGCACGAGCGGTCTTGTACCAGATGGCGAGGGTGCCGTTGGCCCGGATCTGCGCGGAGGCGCCGGGTCGACCGGCGGTGCCGGAAGCCCAGAGGACCCGGCCACCGATGCCGTACTCGACGAGGTTGCCGTCGCCCTGCATGACGAGCTGGAACTGCCCGTTGTCCGAGGTGATCGAGTCACCCGCCCAGAGCGTGGTGCCGGCGGGAGCGGTGCCGCGGTAGACGACCGACGCGGCGGACGCGGGTGCGGCGGTGCCGACGAGCCCCGCGGTGACCGCGGCGACGGCGAGGACCGCCGCGAGCAGTCGAGCACGCGTGCGGTGAGGGCGTGCCGTGGACGTGGTGCTGCGCATGATTCCCCTGACCCGGGACCGCTCGGACGCGATCCGTCTCACGGACCGCTGGTTGGCGGTCCGGATGACGGTCGAGCCCTGCGCGACCGTCCGGCGGCACGTCCAGTACGTGCCACCGGTTGATCGTCACCCGTACAGGAACCACACACAAGGCCTTGACACCGTTCGGTGGATCCCCAGTTCCAGGGGTACGTCCCGATTCAGGACATCCCGAAGAACGCCTTCGGGGTCCCGAGCAGCGCTTCGAGCTTGTGGAACGACTGGGTCCAACCGGCGATGTTCATGTCGCGCATGACCTCCGGGAACGGCCCCTGGGTGAGCGTGACGATCGTGCCGTCCCCGTCTGCGGCGAACTCGAGCGTGAGGGACAGCTCCGTGCCGTCCTCGACCCCCGGGATCCCGTGTGCGGTCTCGGATCCGACGATCACCCGGTTCTCCTCGATCTCGCGCAGCGTCGAGGTCACCCGGGACGTCCACTCCGGGTCGTCGTTGCTGACCATGGTCATGTTCCAGGCCCCGCCGACCCGTGCGTCGACCTCGACCGTGGCGGCCGGGACGTGGAAGCCGAGCGGCCCGAACCACAGGGCGAGCAGCTTCGGGTCGACGAAGGCCTGGTACACCTGCTCGACCGGGTACGCGAAGCGGTGTGTGGTGTGGGCGGTGAACTGTTCGGTCATGAGGACTCCTGGTGGTGATGGGTGACGGGACGGGCGCCCGTGGCGAGCGCGACCGGCTGCTGGGCCGCGAGCACTGCCTCCAGGCCGTCGAACCGACGGTCCCAGACGGGCTGCAGCCCGCCCAGCCATGTGCCGAGGTCGGCGATCGCCTCGGGGCGGAGGCGGCAGGTCCGCCAGGTGCCGTGCCGTTCGCGGGTGATGAGGCCGGCGCGTTCGAGGACGCCGAGGTGCCGTGAGATGGCGGGTGCGCTCACGTCGAAGGGTTCGGACAGGTCGGTGACGGTCGCCTCGCCCTTCCCGAGCCGTTCGACGATGCGCCGCCGGATCGGGTCGGCGAGGGCCGAGAGCACGACGTCGAGCTGGTCGGTCTGCATCGACACCTCCTGGTGAACACTGCGGTTAATTAACCGTTGCGTTCAGTATGGTCCGCCATGGAGGAGCGCGCAAGATGGTCGCATGCCTCCCGTGAACCCGGCCTTCGTCCCGCCCGCCACCCACACCACGCGGCCCGACCTCGCCGGGACCTTCGGGATGGCGGCGTCGACCCACTGGATCGCGACCGCGGTCGCCCAGTCCGTGCTCGAGCGCGGTGGCAACGCGTTCGACGCTGCGACCGCGGGGGCGTTCGTGCTGCACGTCGTCGAGCCCCACCTGAACGGTCCGGGTGGCGACATGACGGCGGTGTTCGCCACCGCCGCGATGCGCGAGCCGACCGTGCTCGTCGGCCAGGGCCCCGCACCGGCGGGCGCGACGCCCGAGCACTACCGCGCCGAGGGACTCGACCTGGTGCCCGGTTCCGGCGCGCTGGCCTCGACGGTCCCCGGCACCGTCGACGCCTGGCTGCTCCTGCTCCGCGACCACGGGACGTGGGAGCTCGCGGACGTCCTCGCGCCCGCGATCGGCTACGCACGCGACGGCCACCCGATCGCCCCCGCCGTGGTGCGCACCATCACGGCCGTCCAGGACCTCTTCCGGGACCACTGGCCCACCTCCGCCGCGCAGTGGCTGCCGGGAGGCGCGGTGCCGGTCCCCGGGGACCTGGTGCGCAACGAGGCGCTCGCCTCGGTCCTGGAACGACTCCTCGCCGCCGGCGAGGGCGCGGGCAACCGCACCGGCCGGATCGACGCGGCCAGGACCGAGTGGGCCGAGGGCCTGGTCGCGCAGACGATCGACCGGTTCGTCCGCGAGCCACACCGGCACGCCTCGGGGACCGACCACGCCGGCGTGATCCGGGCGTCCGACCTCGGGGCGTTCCGGGCCTCGTACGAACCCGCCACCACCGCCGAGTTCCGCGGTTGCACGATCGCGAAGACCGGCCCGTGGGGTCAGGGCCCGGCGCTCCTGCAGACCCTGCGCCTGCTCGAACCGCTCGACGACGCCCTGCTCGACCCGTCGACCGAACTCGGCGCCCACACGATCGTCGAGGCGCAGAAACTCGCACTGGCCGACCGCGAGGCGTTCTACGGCGACGGCGACGTCCCCCTGGACGTCCTGCTCTCCGACGACTACACCGATGCCCGCCGCGCGCTGATCGGCGAGCGCGCGTCCGCCGAACTCCGCCCGGGAACCGTCCGGGGCGCGGAACACGTGCTCCCACCTCTCCGCACGTCGTACGCGGGCGCGGGTGCCGACGGGGTCGGCGAGCCCACCGTCCAGGTCGCCCGCCCGTCCGACCGTGTTCCGGTGGTCCCGGTCGAGGACCGCGGCGAGCCGTTCGTGGCGCCCGACGGCGAGACCCGCGGCGACACGTGCCACATCGACGTGGTCGACCGGTGGGGCAACATCATCAGCGCCACCCCGTCGGGCGGGTGGCTGCAGTCGTCACCGACCATCCCCGGACTCGGCTTCTGCCTCGGGACGCGACTGCAGATGACCTGGCTCGAGGAGGGCACCGCCTCGACCCTCCGCCCCGGCGAGCGCCCCCGCACGACGTTGACGCCGACCCTCGTGCTCCGCGACGGCGAGCCCGTCGCGGCCCTCGGCTCCCCCGGCGGCGACCAGCAGGACCAGTGGCAGCTGCTGTTCCTGCTCCGCTGGATCGTCGGCGGGTACTCGCCCCAGCAGGCGATCGACGCGCCGGCGCTGCACACCACGTCGTTCCCGGGGTCGTTCTGGCCGCGGACGTGGGAGCCCGCAGGGCTGGTGGTCGAGGACCGACTCGGGGACGACGTGATCGCCGGACTCGAGGCCCGCGGCCACGTCGTCACCCGCGCCGGCGACTGGTCGCTCGGGCGCATCTCGTGCGTGACGCGGGAGCCGTCCACCGGCGTGCTCGGTGCGGCGGCGAACTCCCGCGGAGCGCAGGGTTACGCGGCGGGACGCTGACGCCGGCGTCGGACTGCCCGGCCCAGGCGGACGAGGTTGACGACGGGGTAGGCGAGCGCGATCATCGCGATGACGGCCATGCCCAGGGCGCCGACCCAGGCGGGGTCGGGCTGCGCGAGCATTCGGGCGATCTGGACGAGGCCGTTGACGCCGACGGCGCCGAGCACCAGGGACGCGATGACGCGCCAGGCGAGTCCGGGTCCGGTGACGGGCACGAGGTCGGACGCCCCGGCACCCCGCTCGGGTGCGTCGTACGGGATCCCCATCGTGGAGGCGCCGCCGTCCATGCCGCCGTTCCGCGGGCGGGCGACCGCCTCGGTGTACTCCGGGTTGCTGCTGCGTTCGGCCATGGTCTCCCCGACTCCCCCGGTGCGGTGCTCGCGCCGTTGGGGCACGGTAGTCCCGCGACGATCGCCGCCACAAGGGCCGTCACCGAACCGGGACCAACGGGACGCCGCTCCCTGCGTCTTCACCGTGAGCCCGTTGCGAGAACGGCCGTTCTCCGCTTGACTCGGAATCGGCCCCACTCGGGACCGAACCCCACACGAAAGGAGCGGCCATGCCCACGCGCACCGCACGCACCGCCTGGACCGGCGGACTCAACGACGGTTCCGGTCAGGTCGAGCTCTCCAGCTCGAAGGTCGGCACCTACGACGTCTCGTTCCCGAAGCGCGCCGCAGAGGACGCCGGCGGCACCACGAGCCCGGAAGAGCTCATCGCCGCGGCACACTCCGCCTGCTACGCCATGCAGTTCTCGGCCGTCCTCGGCGAGGTCGGCGGCACGGTCGAGGCGCTCGACGTCAAGGCCGACGTCTCGCTCGGCCCGGACGCGGCCGGCGGCTTCAAGCTCACCGGCATCGTCCTCACCGTCAGCGGCGAGGTGACCGGCATCGACGAGGCGACGTTCCTCGAGGCCGCCGAGAACGCCAAGGCGACGTGCCCGGTCAGCAAGGCGCTCACCGGCGTCGACATCACGCTCCACGCGACGTTCGAGCAGTAGCAGGATCGAGTCGCGGCGCGACCCGACGCAGACGGGAGGCCCGGTGCCAGCTGGCACCGGACCTCCCGTCCGTCACGTGGGTGCGACCGTCAACCGGCCTTCGAGACGGCACTCGACACCGCGGTGGGGGCGTCGTACTCGCCCTCCGGGATGTTCTTGAGCGCCTCGAGGACGTCACCCTCGGCGCCCTCCTGCTCGGCGGTCGCGACGATGTCGTCCTTCGAGGCCGGGTAGTCGATGCCGCTGAGGTACTTCTGGACCTCGATCGGGTTCGGTGCTGCCATGTCGGCTCCTTCCGTTGGGTCTCAACGGAGTACGCCGTCCGCGCTGCACGTCGGTCCGGCGTCGCGCTCCACGGCCAGGGCCGCTCAGGAGCCGCGGGTCAGATCTCCCAGCTCCCGCTGCCGCTCCAGGTCGAGAGTCGCCGTGCGGCCTGCGGCTCGTACCGCTCCATCCACCCGCGCTCCAGTCGCGCCACGGCACGGTCGAACGCCGGCACGAGGTCGAGGTCCGAGCGGAGCATCGCCTGCAGCTGGAGCCCCTCGTACAGTGCGATCAGCTGCTCCGCGCCGCGTCGGGGGTCCATGGTGTGCGGGGCACGCCCGACCGCCACGTCGTGCTCGAGACCGCGCTTCACCTGCGAGTAGAAGAGCGTGTAGCGGGACCGCAGGTAGGTGGACATCGGGTGCACGGGGTTCCCCGCGACCGACAGCAGCGCGACGAGGAGCCGCATGAGCGCCGGTTCCTCGGTGTTCGACGCCACGATCGCGCGGAGCAGGTCGACGGTCGAGCCGTCCCCCACCTCGCGAGCGACCTCGTCCATCCGGCTGCCGTTCCAACGGTCCAGCGCGGCGAGCACGAGTCCGTCCCACGAGGGGAAGTGCTGGCGGAGTTCCTCGACGGGGATCCCGAGTCGTTCGGCCACCTGTTCGGGCCGTGCCTCGTGGAAGGGGACGTCCCGGAGCAGGTCGACGGTCGCCCCCACGATGGTGATCCGCAGGTGCAGGGTCGCTGCCGCGGCGGCCGCTGCCTGCGTGTCCGCGCTGGTGTCCTCGAGCATCGTGCCCTCCATCGTCGGCAGACGTCCTGTCCGCATGTCGGACGTCCTGTCCGCATGACCAGTCAAACCCATCTCGGGGGACAACGAAATCCCCCGGTCCGGGTGTCGGCATGTCGGGGGACAGAACGAACGCCCAGCAGCCTCGCGGCGATCCGTGTGACGATGCCGGGATGACCCCGAACGACCCCATCGCGCAGGGACTCGCGACCATGGCCTCCGCCGGCTTCGAGTTCGGCAGCACCCCTGACGAGGTCGCCCACGACGTGCGGACGATGTGGGACCAGCTCGGCAACCCGGACGGCGCGTTCGACGCCGCCGCTCGGGCGATCGCCGTCCTGCCGCAGCGCCCGGAGGTCCCGCTCGCCGAGCAGGCCAGACGGCGCGCCTTCGAGCTGGCGGTGGGGATCAACCCGGTCGAGGTCGAGCTCAGCGCCGCCCTGTCCGCCCGGGAGCTGCTCGAGGAGATGGCCGCGACGGTGTCGCGCTAGGTACGGACGGACGGGAGGCCCGTGGCGGTGTCGCCACGGGCCTCCCGTCTGTCAACGCGGTCACGCACCTGTCGACGCGGTCACGCGCCTGTGGACGCGACGGTCTACGGCGTGGGCATCCCACCGTTGACGTGGAGCGTCTCGCCCACGACGAACGACGACTCGCCGCTCGCGAGGAACACGTACGCCGGCGCGAGTTCGGCGGGCTGGCCCCAGCGACCGAGGAAGGTCTCCTCGCCGACGGACGGCAGCGCGTCGGGCGCCTGGCCGCCGGCCGGCTGCAGCGGGGTCCAGATCGGCCCGGGTGCGACGGCGTTCACGCGGATGCCCTTCGGCGCGAGCTGCGCCGCGAGGCCCTTCGCCAGGTTGTTCACGGTCGCCTTCGTCGCGGCGTAGTGCACCAGGTTCGGTGACGGCGCGTACGCCTGGATCGAGGTCGTGTTGATGATCGTCGAACCGGCGGGCATGTGCGGCACCGCGGCCTTGGTGATCCGGAAGGTCGCGTAGACGTTCGTCTTGAACGTCTCGTCGAACTCGTCGTCGGAGATGTCCGTGATCGAGTCGATGTTCTGCTGCTTGCCCGCGTTGTTCACGAGGATGTCCAGCCCACCGAGCTGCTCGACGGCGGTCGCGACCAGCTGCTCGCAGAACTCGAGCGAGGTGATGTCGCCGGGGATCGCGACGGCCTTGGCACCAGCGGCCTCGATGAGCCCGATGATCCGGTCCGCGTCCTCCTGCTCCTCGGGCAGGTAGCCGATGGCGACGTCGGCGCCCTCGCGGGCGTAGGCGATCGCGACCGCCGCGCCGATGCCGGAGTCGCCGCCGGTGATCAGGGCCTTCCGACCCGTGAGGCGACCCGCGCCGCGGTAGGTGTCCTCGCCGTGGTCGGCCGGGACGTTCTCCGCCATCTCGGCGTCGGTGCCGGAGCCCTCGAGGTACTGCTCGTCGGGCTTCTTGTCGGCGTACATCTTCGTGGGGTCCTGCATCGCGTACTGGTCGATGGTCTGGTCAGGCCCGTTCTGGTCGTTCTGCTGGTCCGTCATGTCCCCGACGCTACGCAGACGTCCACCACCGCCCGCCCAGGACCGCGGCTGCGCTGCGCGCCCCGGCCTGCCCACCGCGCCGGTGCGGCGCACCGAGCCCCGCGCAGGACCCTCCGGGAGGCCAGTGACGCGTCACCGACGAAGGTCACGGTCCGGTGACGGCCCGGCTCCGATTCGGTAACACCCGTCGCCCAGCCAGGGTCACGGTCGTACGGTCGAACGGTGACCTCCCGGACCCTGCTCGCCCTCGGCGCTGCGCTGCTCGCCGTCTCGGCGGGCGTCGCGTCCGCCGACGGCGGCTCTGCGAGCGCGGTCGGGTGGATCGACGGGGGCACTGCGGACGCCGCCGCCTGGACGCCGACGCCGCAACCCACCGGTGACGCCGAGCCGGCCCGGGTCTCGTCCGCCAAGCTCAAGCGGGTCGACGTCATCGAGCTCGACGCCGAGTCGCTCGTCATGCGACACGGCAGCAAGACCGTCACCGATGCCTCCATGCGTGACTCCCGCACGACCGTGAGCCTGCTCAACCGACTGCTCGGTACCCCGTCGCGCTCGCAGACGGCAGAGGGCGACGGCGGCGAGTGCTTCCCGGCCGGCACCACTTACACGTGGGGCGGCGCCATCCGTGTCGCGGCGCTGAGCACCCCCGCCGACCTGGGCAACGCCGTCGAGATCCGGATCCTCCGCGACCACGTCCGGTCCCGCAGCGGTGACGACATCGAACTCACGGGGCCGCACGGCGTGCAGGTCGGCGACGACATCGGCGACCGGATCGCACGTGCGCCCAAGGCCGACCGGATGTCCTTCGGGTCGGACGACGCCCAGGCGTGGCAGTTGCTCCTCGCCGAGGGGTGGACCGCCACCGACTCGTCCGACCGTGGGTCGGCCGCGAGCCCGTCGGCATCGGCGACGGCGTCCGCGGACCCGGACGACTCCGGCACGAACGGCGTCTCGGCGCTGACCGACGACACGACGGTCACCGTGCTCGGGTCACCGATGCCGGTGCACGCGCAGCGCTCCTGCTGACCGGTCCGCACGACGCGGTTCAGCGGGCCGTCGACGCACCCTCCGGCGCCATGGCCCGTCGCAGCGCCAGCACGCCGTCCCGGGCCCGGGTCTTCGCCGTGCCGACGGGGACCTCGAGCGTCGCCGCGAGCTCCGGGCCGGTCATCCCGACGAGGTGCCGCAGCACGACGGCCTCGCGCTGGCGGTCCGGCAGCGCAGCAACCGCGCGGTGCAGCACGGCACGGTCGAGCACGCTCTCGGCCCGCTCCGCCGCCGAGTGGTCGACGAGCTCGAAGTCCCGGCCGCCGATGCGGAGGTCACGATCCCGGTCGGCGCAGCTCTTGCGGACGCGGTCGATGGCACGGCGCTGTGCGATGGTCCGGATCCACGCGAACGCGGAGTGCGCGGGGTCGTAGCGCTCCGCGATCTGCCAGATCTCGAGGAAGACGTCCTGCACGACCTCCTCGGACTGCCAGGGGTCGACCAGCTGGTGTCGGACGAAGTGCTCGACGAGGGGACGGAACCGAGCGTGCAGACGGGTGAACGCGGCGGCGTCCCCGGCGGCGACCGCCAGGACGAGCGCGCGTTCTTCGTCGCGGCGGGCGATCAGGTCATCGTGCATGGCCCGAATGTCACATACACGGAATGTACTCGCAAGTACACTCTGTGTATGTCCCGAGCAGATGCCCCGAGAACCCTTCGACGCACGACCGCGAAAGGACTGGCGACCCGGCAGCGGATCGTCGACACCGCGGCCGACCTGATGCTCACCCGCGGCGTCAGCGGCACCACCCTCGACGACATCGGTGCTGCCGCGACGGTCGGACGGTCGCAGATGTACCACTACTTCGCGGACAAGAGCGCGCTCGTGCGGGACGTCGTGCGGCGGCAGACCGACGCCGTGATCGCGGGTCAGGGGCCGGACTACGCCGACCTGACCACGTGGGAGTCCTGGGAACGGTGGCGGGACGAGACCCTGGCCGGGGCCGAGACGGGCGGGTGCGTCGGCGGGTGCCCGCTCGGGTCGCTCGGGACGGAGCTCGCCGAGCGCGATGCCGACGCGCGGGACCTCGTCGCGGCCGGCTTCGCGCGGTGGGAGCGCGGGTTCCACGAGGGCCTGACGACGATGCAGGAGCAGGGACGCCTCGACCGGGCGGCCGACCCCGCAGCCCTGGCCACGGCGGTCATGGTGGCGCTGCAGGGCGGGCTGCTGCTGGCGCAGGTGCAGCGCGACGTCCGGCCGCTCGCGATCGGCCTGGAGACCGCGCTGGACGCGATCCGGCGACGGCTCGTCAGTTGATGCAGCTGTTCGCGGTGCCGTAGTTCTTCACGTCGGTCGGCTTCGGCTTCGGCACCGTCGGCGTCCCGCCGGACGGCTTCGGTGCAGTCGAGGCGCCCCCGGCCGGTGTCGACGGGGCGGACGCGGGCGGGGCCGGTGCGACGGCCGTCTTGCCGTCGGTCCCGAGCACCAGCGTGACACCGGTGGCCGTCCCGCTCTGCACGGCGACGGCACCGGGAACGGCGGCAGCGACGGCCTTCGCCTGCGCTTCCTGTCCGACCGGGTACTGCACCAGCGTGGTCTTCGTCGTCTCGGACGACCCCGGTGCGCCGACCTGGAACCCGCGCGCCGTCAGCACGTGCGCCGCCGCGGTGGCCGCACCGGTGATGCCGCTGCCGTTCAGGACCGTCACCGTCGTCGCGGCGGGCTGCGCGGCGACCGCCTTGGTGTACGCCTCGGGAGGACCGACGAGCTCCTGCACGAAGGCGGGCAGTCCGACCGTGTCCACCTGCACGATGGACAGCGGCGCACCGTTCACGGTGATGGTCGGGGTGCCGAGCGTCGGGATCGTCGCCGACTGGATGTTCGCCGGCCGGAGGTTCCGCAGGGCGCCGCCGAGGGAGAGCAGGTCGGTGTCCGTCTGGATCGAGTCGCCGACGGCACCGAGGATGTTGCCGGTCTTCACCGGGTTGAGGAGGGTCCCGGCGGACAGGACCTTGCGCGCCTCCTGCGACAGGAAGTACTGCTGCCGGACGTTCCGGTCGAGGTCACCGTTCGGCAGGCCGTGACGCTGGCGGACGAACGACAGCGCCTGGCTCGCGTTGAGGTCCGACCGGCCCGCGGGCAGGTTCACCCCGGAGTACGGGTCGCTCACCGCGTTGTTCAGGCAGACCTGGACCGGACCGAGTTCCTTGACGACCTGGTAGAAGCCGAGGAGCGAGACCCGGACGAAGTGGTCGATCGAGAGTCCGCTGAGGTTCTGGATGGTCTTGATGAGCAGTTTCGCACCACCGGTGTCGCCGCCGCCGTTGAGCGTCCCGTAGTAGAACGCACTGTTGAGCTTGCCCTTGCCGACCCCCGGGATGTCGACGTACGAGTCGCGCGGGAACGAGATCATCGTCGCCTGCGTCCCGTCGGCGCTGAGGTGCAGCACGATCATGGTGTCGGTGTTCGTCGCGCCGCCGTCCGAGGTCGTGCTGAGCTCGGCCATCTGTTCCGGCGTCGCGTTGTCCGGCCGGTGGTCATCGCCGACCAGCAGGATGTTCTGCGCCTGCCCGTCGACGTCGTGGGCGCTCGCCTTCTTCGGGGCGATCGCGTCGATCTTCGTCACGCCGTTCGACAGGCGCCCGTAGGCGTACGCCGCGTACCCGCCGCTCAACAGGAGCGCCATCGTGAGCACACCGGCGACGGCCGGGAACACCACCCCGACGCCACGCTTCTGGCGCCCGTGGCGCGGCGGCACGAAGCCACGGCGGCCTCGGGTCTTCGTCTCGTCGGGTTCAGTGCTCACCGGAGAACCATAACGGCCACGCATGGAACGGCCATGGGATCGCCTGGCAGGTCACCGCACGACGGGAGGCGCGGGGCGGGCCCGCACCGCGCCTCCCGTCCGTCGTGTGGTCCGGTCCACCGCCGCGCGACTAGCTGCGGGACGGCAGCAGGTGCACGGCTTCCATCGCGAGCTCGGCCGCGATCGGGTCCTTCGCGAGCACGGCGGCGCGGAGCTTCTCGAGCTCCGGGCGCACCGTCTCGGCCGGGATGAGCTCGGCCAGTTCCGGCACGCGGAGCTTGAACGCGAGCCCGTCCGTCGTCGCGCGGCACAGCTGTTCGAGGGAGGCGTTCCCACAAGCCCCGGCCCACACCGCGTAGAACTCCGCGCCGTCGTGGGCGACCTCGGCCTGCTCGCCCTTGTCGGTGCGCGCGATGACGTCGTCGAGCATCGCGACGACCTTCTTGCGTTCCGGCGCCGTCAGCCGCGGCACCGCAAGCCGGACGACCCCGCCGTAGATCACCCCGAGCGTGCGGTAGGCGTCGAGGAGCTCGTCCTTCGACGGAGCCGCCACCCGGGTGTACCGGTTCGGTGCCATCTCGATGAGGCCCGCGCGGGCGAGTTCGGCCAGTGCCTCGCGGATCGGGGTGCGGGAGACGCCGAGCCAGGCGATGAGGTCGTCGTCGTTCAACCGCTCCCCCGGCTCGAGCGTGCCGTCCATGATCGCGTCACGGATCTTGTCCTGCACGGTGTCACGGAGGAGCTTGCGCTCAGCAGCGGGCTGTGTCGAGGGGACTGGCATGCACCCAGCGTGTCACATGTGATGGGTTGCGCGCGAGAGGCGCGACGGCCACCAGGCGCGGTGCCCGAGGTCGTACGTCAGCGCCGGCACGAGCAGCGACCGCACGACGATCGTGTCGAGCAGCACGCCGAACGCCACGATGAACGCGATCTGCGCCAGGAAGAGGATCGGGATCACCCCGAGGGCCGCGAACGTCGCCGCCAGCACGACGCCGGCGGACGTGATCACACCGCCCGTGACGCCGAGGCCGCGCAGCACGCCCTCGCGGGGACCGTGCCGCAGCGCTTCCTCGCGGACGCGTGTCATCAGGAAGATGTTGTAGTCCACACCGAGCGCCACCAGGAACACGAACGAGTACAGCGGCACGGAGGGGTCGGCCCCCGGGAAGTGGAACACGTGGTCGAACACGAGCGCGCCGACGCCGAGTGCCGCGGCGAAGGACACGATCACGCTGCCGATCAGGACGAGCGGGGCGACGATGCTCCGGAGCAGCAGCATCAGGATCACCAGGATCACGGCGAGCACCACGGGGATGATCACGGAGCGGTCCCGGATCCCGGTGTCGTTCGTGTCGACCGCGGTGGCCGTGACGCCGCCCACGATCGCGGACGGGTCGACGCGTTCGACGGCGGTCCGGAGGTCGCGGACCGTCCGCTCGGCGGCGTCGGAGTCGGCGGGGTTGCTGAGCGTCGCCTCGAGCAGGACGTCGCCCTTCGAGACGGTCGGGGAGGCCGGGGCGGCGCCACCTCCTGCGGCCGCGGCGGTGCTGCTGGCGGCCGCGCCGCCGGTCGCACCCGCGCTGGCGCCGGCGGTGCCTGCGGCCGTGCCGACGGGCACCGTCCCCGACGGGGAGTCCTTCGCGGCCGCCTGCACGCCGTCGACGCCGTGGACGCCGGTGACCGCCCGGACGAGCTCGTCGGTCTTCGCAGCGCTCCCGATCACCTGGGCTGGGCTGCCCGAGCCTCCGGGGAAGTGCTGTGAGAGGACCTCCTGCCCGTCGCGCGCCTGCGAGGCACCGATGACGAGGTCGCTCTGCGGGACGCCGTTCGCCTGGAGTCCGAACAGCCCGGCGCCCATCGCGAGCAGCCCCACGGTGCAGACGATCCACACCACGCGGGACCGGCGGGCGACGAGCCGACCGACCCGCGCCCAGATGCCGCGTGCACCAGGGCCGGTCAGGACGGGGTGGGCACTCCCGAAGGCCGGACGCAGGGGCCAGAACGCCGCGCGCCGGAACGCGAGCAGCAGTGCCGGCAGCAGGGTCAGGGCGGCGAGCAGGCTGAACGCGATCCCGATGGCGGCGACCGGTCCGAGCGCCTTGTTCGAGTTGAGGTCCGAGAACAGCAGGCAGAGCACGCCGACGATGACCGTGCCGCCGGACGCCAGGATCGGTTCCAGGCTGCCCCGGAGCGCTGCACGCGTGGCGTCCCACCCGGTGCGGTGGTCGCGGAGCGCCTCGCGGAACCGGGCCGTGTACAGCAGGGCGTAGTCGGTGGCGGCGCCGATCACCAGGATCGACAGGATGCCCTGGACCTGACCGTTCACCGTCACGATGCCGGCCTTGGCGAGCCACCAGACGAGCAGGATCGACGCGCAGAGGGCGAACGACGCCGTCCCGAGCACGAGGATCGGCAGCAGTGGTGAGCGGTAGACCACGATCAGGATGACGAACACCGCGGCGAGCGCCACCCCGAGGAGCAGCCCGTCGATGCCCGCGAACGCCTCGGTCAGGTCAGCCGTGAACCCGGCGGGACCGGTCACGAACCCGTCGACGCCGGACGGGAGCGCCCGGTCGACGTCGGTGCGGATCGCCGTGACCGCGTCCGCCGTCTCCGCCGACTGGGTCAGGGTCGCGATGATCTCGACCGCCTTGCCGTCCTTGCTCGGGATCACTGGGCTGACGCCCTGCACGTCCGCACGGTCGCCGAGGGTGGTCGCGAGGGTCCGTGCCGCGCTGAGGTCGGTCGGACGGAGGCCGCCGTCGCGGCGCAGGACGATGACCGCCGGTGCGCCGGAGGCCTTCCGGAACTCGGAGGCACGCTGCTGCACCTTGGTGGCATCGGCCGAGGCCGGCAGGAACGACGTCTGGTCGTTGGTGGAGACCTCGGAGATCTTGCCGAAGTACGGACCGCCGACGGCGGCGATCGCCAGCCAGACGACGATGACGAGCGCGGGGAGGACGACGCGGAGGAACCTGGACACGGTGGTGAGCGTACTCCAATCGTCAGCATGCTGATTACTAGACGGATGGTGCCGCGTGACGACTCTAGAATGCACCCATGCAGGACTCGCCCGCCGAATGGCCCCTGGGCCGTCTGCTCTCGGCGGCAGCGCGGTCGATCGAGCGGGACTGGGACGAACGACTCCGGGCGATCGGCCTGCCGCACGCGGCGCTCATCGCCCTCGACATCGTCATCCGGACCGGCCCGACCGGCGCGGACGCGATCGCCCGGACGGCCCGCGTCCAGCCGCAGACCATGTCCCGCACGCTCGAACGGATGGAGCGGGACGGGCTCGTGGAGCGCACGCCGCACCCAGCCGACCGGCGCCGACGCGTGGTCACGGCGACGGAACGAGGGCGGCAGGCATGGGACACGGCGCGGCACATCGAGCGCGAGGTCCTGCCGGACGACCCCCAGCTGCGCACCGCGCTGACGGCCATCATGCTGCAGTACCGATCTCCTAGCACTTGATATTCCACATGCGGTAGAGTCGGTCGGTCGGCACTTCGGTCGACCGGACCCTCGGAGGACGCATGTCGGAACGGCGCGCTGCTCGCCACGCCACGGAACGACCCCGACGCCCCGCTCGTCGGCGACGGCCGGTCCTCGTCGCGGTCATCGCGACGCTCGGGTCCCTCGCCGGCATCGCGGTCGTGCTCGCCGTGGTGGCGAGCGTGTTCATCGGGGGTCTCGCGCAGCGTTACGACGCGGGTCGCACGGTGATCGACGACCCGTTCCCGACCGGTGCCCGTCCCACCGCGACCGCCGGCGAGAACATCCTGCTCATCGGCTCGGACTCCCGGTCGCGCCTCAACCCCGACGGCGACGGAACGCCCGTGGACATCGGCGGCCGCGCCGACACGCTCATGCTCGCGCACGTCCCGGCGGACCACAGCGGCGTCACGCTCATGTCGATCATGCGCGACTCGTGGGTCGAGGTCCCCGGCCACGGCCAGGCGAAGATCAACGCCGCGTACTCCTGGGGCGGGGTGCCCCTGACCGTGCAGACGGTGGAGGAGTTGCTCGACGTCCGGATCGACCACGTGGCCGAGATCGACTTCGCCGGCTTCGCTGGTATGACCGATGCCCTCGGCGGCGTGGACGTGCGCTCGTCGCAGGCCTTCACGGCCCGGGGACACGCGTTCACGGCAGGGGTGAACCACGTCGACGGTGGGGCCGCCCTCGCCTTCGTCCGTGAGCGGTACGCCTTCGCCGACGCCGACCACACCCGGGTGCGGAACCAGCAGGCGTTCGTCCGTGGGCTCGTCGACGGCCTGCTGTCGAAGGGCACGGTCACGAACCCCGGCCGCATCCAGGACTTCGTCGCGGCGACGAGCCCGTACCTGTCGGTCGACGCCGGCCTGACGTTCGACACCCTCGTCGACCTCGGCTGGTCACTCCGCGACGTCCGCCCGTCCGACCTCACGACCTTCACCATGCCGACCGCGGGCGGCGGGACCGCGGCGGACGGACAGTCGTACGTCTCGGTCAACACGCTCGCCGTGCAGTCGCTCTCCCAGGCACTCCGATCCGACGACGTGCGCAGCTGGCTCGCCGAGAACCCGCAGTAGTCGCGCCCACGCACGACGAACGCCCTGCGACCACGGGTCACAGGGCGTTCGTGTTCGATCGGGTCCGATCAGGCCGGGAGCTGCAGCACCTGGCCGGCGTACACGAGGTTCGCGTCGTCGATGGTCGAGGTGTTCGCGGCCCACAGCTCGTTCCAGCCACCCTCGACGTGCAGCTTCGTCGCGATGCTGTCGAGCGTGTCGCCGGAGACGATCGTGTAGGTCTTGCCGCTCGTCTTCACCGGCGCTGGCTTGCTCGGGGCGACGGCGACGCGCGGCGCCGCGGGGGCGACGGTGCGCGGGGCCGGAGCAGCCGGGGCCGCCTGACGCTGCGGCGCGACCTGCTGCTGCTGCGGAGCGGCGGGAGCCGGGGCGACGGGTGCGGCGGCCTGCGGAGCAGCGCCGGCGGTCCCGCTCAGACCGAGCTTCGCGGAGCACGCGGGCCACGCACCCCAGCCCTGGGTCGCGAGCACGCGCTCCGCCACCGCGATCTGCGCCGAACGGCTCGCGCCGGCCGGGCTGCCGGTGCCACCGTTGGCCTGCCAGGTGCCGAGCGTGAACTGCAGACCGCCGTAGTAGCCGTTGCCGGTGTTGATGGCCCAGTTGCCGCCGGACTCGCACTGCGCGAGGGCGTCCCAGGTCGAGCCGGACGCTGCGTTGGCGGGCGCTGCGGCGAGCCCGACGCCGGTCGCGGCGATGCCGGCGAACGCGAGTCCACCGATGATGGTGCGGGTACGAGAGAGGTTCTTCATGTCGTTGCTCCACCGGGGTCACGTGCCGACGAAGCGGCCTCCACTGCCCACCCCGACCGGGTCGCGGTCATGTTGTGGGGGTGCGCCTCCGGGGGCAGTGGTCGTGCCGGGGCGCTTCGGCGGCCACCATAGGAAACTCTTGACTGTTATCAAACCGAGACAAACAGTTCTACCCAGTAGTGCTATGTACCCCGGGTCGAAACCTGTACGCCCCGATGCCCATGGGCATGGCGATCGTCACGTACCCGGGTACGCGACCTTGGCAGTTCCCTGGCAATGGCCGATCGAGGGCGAGACCATCACGATCTGAACAGGAGCGTGACGGCCTCGAGGTGGCCGGTCTGGGGGAACATGTCGAGCACCCGGACCCGCCGCAACCGCATGGACGGCATCCGCGCGAGGTCCCGCGCGAGGGTCACCGGGTTGCAGCTGGAGTAGACGACGTGCTGCACGTCGGAGTCCTCGAGCCAGGTCGCCAGGACGTCGCCGATGCCACGCCTCGGCGGGTTCACGACGACGAGTTCCGGGACCGCGCCGCCCCGCGCACGGAGCGCGTGCTCGGTCGCGTCGTCGGCGGCGAAGCGGAGGTCGGCGAGCCCGGCCTCGCGCGCCGATTGGCCGGCCGACCGGATCGCCTCGCGGCTCGTCTCGATGCCGGTCACCCGACGGCCGGGACGGGCAGCGTGCAGCGCGAACCCGCCGACACCGCAGTAGAGGTCCCACATCGATGCCGGGTCCACCTCGTCGATCCAGTCCGAGGCCTGCGCGTAGAGCTGGGCCGCCACGTGGGTGTTGGTCTGGAAGAAGCTCTGTGGCCGCAGGTGCATCGTCGGCGCCCGCGTGGACGGCGTCGCAGCGAGACGCATCGGGAGGGTCTCCTGCTCCGTCAGCACGACCTCGCGCTCACCCTCGGTGACGGCCTTGTGTTCGGGCAGCAGGTTGGCGGTGACGACGACGGCGTTCGGCAGCGCCTGTCGCAGCGCCCCGAGGTGCTGTCGGAGGCGCGGGAGCTGCCCCTTGGAACGCAGGACGAAGCGCACGAGGAGTTCGCCGTCCGGGGACTCGGTCACGAGGACGTACTTCAGCTCCCCGCGGCGGGCAGGGACGTCGTACGGGATCAGCCCGGAGGCCCGCACGAAGTCCGCCAGGATCGGCAGCGCCTGCCGGATCCCCGGCGTGCAGATCCCGCAGTGCCGCAGGTCCACGCCACGCTGCCGGTGGTCGAGGATGCCGATCGTCGGGTGCTGCACCGACCCGCCGACGACCATCTTCGCCTTGTTCCGGTACCCGGACTCCGGGCTGGTCACGGCTGGCAGCCACTCGACGGCGCCCGGGCCACCCGCGGCGTCGACGGCCTCGTGCAGGAGTTCCCGCGTGCGGAGCTCCTTGTCCAGGACCTGGTCCGCGTACGCCTGACCCATCAGCGTGCAGGAGCGGCACACCCCGCGGTCGAAGTAGTCGCACTGCATGGCCGGCTCAGGATACGCCCGCCACGCCCTCCCGGACGGCGCCGTCGAGCTGTTCGGCCAGCGTGCGCTCGTACGCGGCGCAGACCCCCGCCCACGTGTAGTCCGATCGTGCTCGTCGGCGCACGGCCGACCGGAGCCGGGCCTGGCGGTCGGGGTCCCGCAGGAGGTCGTCCACCGCCTCCGCGATCGCCTCGGGTTCCGGCGGGACGAACGGCGCTCCGGTGCCGGTCAGCACCTCACGGTTGTAGACGGTGTCCCGTGCCACGGTCGGCGCCCCGCAGTGCATCGCCTGCACCAGCGCCGGGTTCGTCCCCCCGACGCTGTGGCCGTGGAAGTAGGCACCCGCGTGCTGCCACAGTGCGAGGAGCCGCTCGTCGTCCGCGACGTGACCCAGCCAGTGCAGGTCCCGGTGCTCGGCGGCGAGCGCGGCCGCCTGCTCGTCGAGCGCACCCCCGTACCCGGTCGACCCGACGATCACGACCGGGTGGGACGCGGCGATCCCCCTGGCGGCGGTGAGGAACTCCGGAACGGTGTTCTCCGGCACGAACCGTGCCACGACGAGCGCGAACGGGCGGTCGGCGAGGTGCGCGTCCTCGACGCGCAGGGGCAGGGGCTCGGACTCCGTGCCTCCGTACGGGATCACCACGCCGGTCCGGCCGAACTCGCGCCACCAGTACTCCGCGATCGCTTCGGCGTCGAACACGAGGCGATCGGCGAACCGTGCGGTCAGCCGTGCCCCGGTGCGGAACACCCACTTCGCCAGACGTCCCCACTTCGCGCGCTCCCACTCGATGCCGTCGACGTTCACCACGGTGGGGATCCCGGCCAGACGGAGCAGGGGCAGCCAGTAGCCGTTCGCGCAGTTCATCACCAGGGCGACGTCCGGGCGACGGCGGAGGGCGTCGAGCACCGCGGTCAACCCGTACGTGAGCGTCGAGAGCGACTTCGACTCCGCCCCGGCCGTGACGCGCCGGGTGATCCTCGGGTCGAGGCCCGGGTCGTCCAGGCGTTCCTGCCCCGGGCGACCGTAGACGGTGACGTCCCACCCCGCATCGGCCAGCGCAGGCGCCAGGCGACGCACCGCCGTCTCGAAGCCTCCGTAGTACGAGGGGTACCCCCGGGTTCCGATGACGGCGACGCGTTTGGACATGGACTCCCTCTCGACCTGACGATTGCAATGAAATTCTACATTGCAATGTCATGTCCGGGAGTTCAGCGCTGGGCGGCGTCCCCGGTGCTCGTCGCGATCCGGTACACCGACGTCGTCGCGGCGAGGAACAGCGTCGTGCCGTCGTCCCCGCCGAAGCACAGGTTCGCGACGACCTCGGGCACCGGGATGTCGCCCAGGCGCGTGCCGTCGGGCGCGAACACCACGACACCGCGGTGCGACGAGGACCACACGTTGCCGTGCACGTCGACTCGGATGCCGTCCGGCACGCCCTCGCCCGCGTCGAGCCGCGCGAACACACGACCGTTCTTCACGCGGACGCCGTCCCGCTCGTACACGCGGATCACCGGTTCCTCGGCCGACGAACTCGCGACGTAGAGCAGGTGCTCGGACGGGTCGAACGCCAGCCCGTTCGGCTCGTCGAGGTCGAGCACCACGGGGCGGAGGTCCTCGCCGGACGGCCCGCAGCGGAACACCCAGTGGTCGCCGTACTCGCGCTCGCCGGGGTGCCCCTCGCGGGGTTGCGTGATGCCGTAGGCGGGGTCGGTGAACCACACGCTGCCGTCCCGGGCGACGACGACGTCGTTCGGGGAGTTCAGCCGGACACCGCCCCACCCGTCCGCGATGGTGGTGACGACGCCGTCCCGGTCGCGCTCGACCCGCCGCAGGCCGTGGGAGCACTGCACGACGCTGCCGTCGCGGTCGAGCGTGCGGCCGTTCGTGAACTCGACGCCGGTGGCGTAGTCCGTGACGTCCCCGGTGGCGGCGTGCCACTGCCGGATCCGGTCGCCGGGGATGTCGGACCAGCGGAGCGTCCGGGTCTCCGGGATCCAGCACGGCCCCTCCGCCCAGGTGCTGCCGGTCGCGATGCGCTCCAGTGCGGTCGGGTCCGGGATGAGGTCGGTGATCTGCATGGCTCTCCTTCGAGCGGGTCAGGTGCGGTCGATGATCTCGGTCATGGTCGCTGCCGCACCGTGCACATCGCCTCCAGCGACCGCCCGGGCGAGCGTCACGTGCAGCTCGACGTCCTGCACGTCCGGGCGGACGTCGGCCCGCTCGTCGAGTGCCCGCGTGACGACGCGGCCCAGGTGCACGAACAGACCGTTCCCGGACAGGGCCAGGATGCTGCGGTGCAGCTCCCGGTCGGCCTGGAGGAACGTGGCTGCGTCGTCCGGACCGGCGACGGTGGCGAGCCGGTCGGCGGACGCGAGCAGCGCCTCCAGTCCGCCGTCGGGACCACCGTCCGACACGCGCTGCGCCGCGGCGGCCGCAGCCGCCGGTTCGACGGCGCGGCGGAGCGCTCGGAGGTCGTCGAGCACCCGCGCTCGTTCGGGCCCGTCGAGCCGCCACCCGATGACCCGCGGATCGGTCAGGTCCCACCCGGAGAGTGGTCGGACGACCACGCCGACCCGACGCCGGGCGGCGCACAGGCCGAGGCCGACGAGGACGCGGACCGCCTCACGGACGATGCTCCGGCTCGCGCCGGTCCGCTCCGTGAGGGACTCGATGCTGTGGCGGGAGCCCACAGGCAGCAGGTCGTGCACGATCGCGGCACCGAGCTCGTCGAGCACGCGGTCGAAGGTGCTCGTCACCGCTGGGCCACCGGGCTGACCACGAGTTCGTCGATCCGCATGTGCGGCGGTGCACCGAGCACGAACGAGACCGTCGACGCGATGTCCTCGGGTGTGAGCATCACCTCGCGGGCAGCGGCGTCGGGGACCACCGGGCGCTGGTCGAGGAAGTCCGTGGCGACGTCGCCGGGGCACAGGTGGGTGGCACGGACGCCGTGCGGCGCCTCCTGCTGGTTGAGCGTGCGCACGACGGACCCGAGCGCGGTCTTGCTCGCCGAGTACGCCACCCCGGCGCCCGGCTGGAAGGACCACCCGGCGTACGAGGACACCACCACCACGACACCACCGGACTCCCGGAGCACGGGCAACGCGGCGTCGACCACGGTGACGACCGCCGTCAGGTTCGTGTCGACGATGGCGCGGAAGTCGACGAGTGTCTGGTCGTCCCAGCGGCGCTGCGGGTGGTTCAGCCCGGCGGCGAGCACGAGTGCGTCGATCCGCCCGTGCTCGGCGACGAGGGCATCCCGCGCCGATGCGGTCGCGTGGGCGTCGGTCGCGTCGAGCGGCAGGACCTGTGCGGTCCCGCCCACGTCGCGGACCGCGGTGGCCACCTGCTCCAGTCGGTCAGGTCGTCGGCCGCTGAGCGCGATCGTCCATCCCTCGCGAGCGGCCCGGACCGCGACGGCGGCGCCCATGCCGCTTCCCCCACCAGTGACCCAGAGCACCCGCTTGGCTGCCATGCTTGAATGGTATGCCTATTGGGAGTCACGGGACCCGGGCCCTGATCACGGACACTCGGGCCGCCGATGACGGCACCTGACGACGGGAGCGACGATGCACCTCGACCTGACCGACCGCGCGGTGGTCGTGACCGGAGCAGCGCGCGGCATCGGGCTGCGGATCGCCGAGCGGTTCGTCGCTGAGCACTGCCGCGTCGTCGCACTCGACCTCGCCTTCGACGCACCGCAGGACGGCGTCGACCAGGTGGTCTGCAACGTCGCCGATCCGGACTCCGTGCGGTCGGCCGTGCAGGCCGTGGTCGAGCGGCACGGGACGATCGACGTCCTGGTGAACAACGCCGGCATCAACGTCGAGGGGACCGTCGCCGACCTGACGTGGGACGCCTGGCGCCGGTGCATGGACGTCAACCTCGGTGGCACGTTCCTGATGAGCCAGGCCGTCGCGCCCGTGATGCAGGCTGCCGGACGGGGTCGCATCATCAACGCCGCGTCCTTCGCCGCCATCATCCCGAGCGTCGGCAGTGCCGCGTACGCCGCCTCCAAGGCCGCCGTCGTGCAGTTCACCCGCGTGCTCGCGTCCGAGCTCGGGCCGTGGGACATCACCGTGAACGCGTACGCGCCCGGCATGGTGCCGACCGCGATGAACGGCTTCGCGACGATGCCCGCCGACGCCCAGGACCGGCTGCTCGACACGCTGTCGCTCCGGCGCTGGGAGACGCCGGACGACGTCGCGGACCTGCTCGTCTTCCTGGCGAGCGACGCCTCGGGCTACATCACCGGCACGCTGCTCGACGTCTCCGGCGGCAAGCTCGCGACGCAGATCCCGGCACGCGCGCACGGTCGCTGACGCCGGGCGGACAGACCGGGCACCGGCCGAGCAGAGTGGGCACGAGGTCGGACCGGGCATCGGGCTTCCTGTCCGGCCGTTCAGGTTCTCCACATCGAGCGCTTCGTAGGCTGTGAGGACCCAGTGAGCCGGACTGCAGCCCGACCCCGAGGAGGTGCCCGTTGGTCACCGTCCTCGTCGCGTTCGCGATCGTCGCCCTCGTCGTCCCCGCCCTGACGCCCCTGCTCGGGCGCCGGGTCTTCTTCGTCGCCGCCCTGGCGCCGGCGGCCGCAGCGGTGGTCACGATCGCCCAGAGCGGCGCGGCGCTGCACGGGGGCGTCACCGAGCGGTCCGGATGGGTCCCGCAGCTGGACCTCGTGATCGCGCTGCGGATGGACGCGCTGTCCTGGGTGCTCGCGCTCGTGGTGTCGATCGTCGGCGCGCTCGTGCTGGTCTACTGCGCGTCCTACTTCGCACCCGGGGAACCCGGGACCGGCCGGTTCGCCGGGGTCCTGACCGCCTTCGCCGGGTCGATGTACGGCCTGGTCGTCGCGGACGACGTCATCGTGCTCTTCGTCCTGTGGGAGGCCACCACCGTCTTCTCGTACCTGCTCATCGGGCACGACGCGGCCAAACGGGCGAGCCGGGCCGCGGCGATGCAGGCCCTCGTGGTCACGACGGCGGGTGGGTTGGCGATGCTCGCCGGGCTCGTGCTGCTGTCGGTGCGGGCCGGCACGACCTCGTTGTCCGGGATCATCGCGGCCGCGCCGGCACTGATCGACCAGCCGGGTCCGCTCGTCTCGGTGTCCGTCGTCCTGGTCCTCCTCGGTGCCCTGACCAAGTCCGCGATCGTGCCGTTCCACTTCTGGCTACCCGCCGCGATGGCCGCGCCCACGCCGGTCAGTGCGTACCTGCACGCCGCGGCCATGGTGAAGGCCGGCATCTACCTCGTCGCCCGGCTCGCCCCCGCGTTCGCCCTGCTCGGCGGCTGGCGCGAGACGGTCACCGTGCTCGGGGTGCTCGGCATGCTGATCGGTGGGTACCGGGCACTCCGACAGACCGACCTGAAGCTCCTGCTCGCGTACGGGACCGTCGCACAGCTCGGGTTCCTGGTGCTCGCCGCCGGATGGGGCACCCCGGAGATCGCCCTCGGCGGTGTGGTGCTGCTCGTGGCCCACGCGACGTTCAAGTCCACGCTGTTCCTGGTCGTCGGGGCGATCGACCACGTGACCGGCACCCGCGACCTCGGTCGGTTGAGCGGCCTGGGACGGCGGATGCCCTGGCTCGCGGTGGTCGCCGCCCTCGCGCTCGTCTCGATGGCCGGGATCCCCCCGACGATCGGGTTCGTCGCGAAGGAGGCCGTGCTCACCGGGTTCCTGGAGGCCCTGCACGGTCCGGACGCCGGGTGGGCCTGGTTCGCGCTCGTCGGTGTCACGATCGGGTCGGTCCTGACCGTGGCGTACTCGCTCCGGTTCTTCTGGGGAGCCTTCGCCCAGAAGCCCGGGGCGGAGCAGACGGAACCGCACGCACTGCACGGGCTCGGCGTCGTGCCCACGCTGCTGGCCCTCACCGGGCTGGCCCTCGGGCTCCTCACGCCCCTCGTCGCACACGGTCTGGAACCCGCGGCGCGCGCCGCAGCCATCCCGGGCGGCGAGGTCCCGCACCTGGCGCTCTGGCACGGCCTCGAGCCGGCCCTCGGGCTGTCCGCGCTGACGCTGGCGGGCGGTCTCGCACTGTTCGCCCTGCGGCGTCCCGTGGAAGCCCTGCAGCACCGGTTCGCGGGCTCCCCGAGCGCCTCCGGCACGTACCGCCGCATCATGCGGGGGCTCGACCGGGTGGCCACGGGGCTGACCGCCGGCGTGCAGCGCGGGTCCCTCCCGTACTACCTCACCGTGATCCTGTCGGTGTTCGTCGCCGGCGCACTCGCGAACCTGGTGCTCGGCGGCCCGTGGTCGTTCCGCGTGCGCTTCGCCGACTCGTGGGGCCAGGTCCCCGTGATGCTCGTGATGTCCGTCGCCGCGATCGCCGTGCTGACCGCGAAGACCCGGTTCGCGGCCGCGGTGCTCGTCGGGGTGACCGGGTACGGCATCTCGGTGCTGTTCGTCCTGCACGGCGCCGTCGACCTCGCCCTGACGCAGCTCGTCGTCGAGACCGTGACGCTCATCGCCTTCGTGCTCGTGCTCCGCCGGCTCCCCCCACGGATCGCCACCGCGAACCCGTCACGCTTCCGGGTGGTGCGCGCGCTGTTCGCCGGGCTCGCGGGCCTCACCCTGGCGGTCGTGGTCATCGTCGCTGCCTCCGCCCGGACCGCTCGTCAACTGTGGCTGGACCTGCCCGCGCTGACCAAGTCCTTCGGGCACGGACTCAACGTCGTGAACGTCGCCCTGGTGGACCTCCGCGGGTGGGACACCCTCGGCGAGCTGACCGTCGTCGTGGCCGCGGCCACGGGCGTCGCGAGCCTGATCTTCGTGAACTCCCGTGAGGACACGCTCCCCCGCCTCCGGGACATGCGCGACCGCGTGCCGAACGAGCGCGCGGACGGCGAACCCCGCGCCTGGCTCCCCACGAGTGCCGCGATCCCGACGGGCCGCTCGGCCCTCCTCGACGTCGTCGTCCGACTGCTCTTCCACGGGCTCATCGTGCTGTCCGTGTACCTGCTGTTCGCCGGCCACAACGCGGTCGGGGGCGGGTTCGCCGGCGGCCTCGTCGCGGGCATCGCCCTCGCCGCCCGCTACCTGGCCGGCGGACCGGCGGAACTCGGTGCCGCCGCACCGGTCCGGGCCGGGCGGCTGCTCGGACTCGGTGTCGCGATCGCGGCGATCACCGCGATCGTCCCGATGTCCTTCGGCCGCGAAGCCCTGTACTCCGAGTTCTTCGAGGCGACGGTTCCGGTGCTCGGACACGTCGAGTTCGTCACCGCGACGTTCTTCGACATCGGCGTCTACCTCGTGGTCATCGGCCTGGTGCTCGACGTCCTCCGGAGCCTCGGCGCCGAGGTCGACCGCCAGCGGACGGAGGACGCCACGGTCCCGGTCCGCGACACCACGGAACCCGACCACGCGGACGACGGGACGGACCTGCGTGACGCGGGCCGTGCCTCCAGTCCGGGCCGGGCGACCGGAGGGAGCCCCGCATGACCGTCACCCTGGTCCTCGTCATCGCCATGGCGGTGCTGTTCTCGTGCGGGGTCTACCTGCTGCTCGAACGCTCGCTCACCCGGATGCTCCTGGGGGTCCTGCTCCTCGGGAACGCCCTCAACCTGCTGCTCCTGACGATGTCGGGGGCGGCGGGGAAGCCCCCGATCGGTGGGTCGTCAGCGGGCATCACGGACCCGCTGCCACAGGCGTTCGCCCTCACCGCGATCGTGATCACCTTCGCGGTGAGCGCGTTCCTGCTCGCCCTGATCCACCGATCGTGGAAGCTGTCGCGCGCGGACGAGGTCGAGGTCGACGAGGCCGACGCCGCGATCGGTCGGCAGCGCGACGACCCCGACGACCCCGACGATGACCCCGAGGCGGGCTTCGACCCGACCTCCCCCGAGGACGCCGACGACCCGCACGAGAGCCGCACGCAGCAGGAAGGAGCGCCACGATGACCTGGCTCGTCCCGCTCCTGGTGCTCGTGCCGGTCCTCGGTGCCGGTGCCGCCCTCGGACTCCTGCAGCACCAGAAGCTGCAGCGCGCGATCACCGTCGCCGTGCTCGTCGTGGCGCTCGCCGTCGCTGCGACCCTGATGGTGCTCGTCGACCGGCACGGGACGATCGTCGTCCAGGTCGGCGGCTGGGACGCCCCGTACGGCATCTCGCTCGTGGTGGATCGGCTGAGCGCACTGCTCGCGACCGTCAGCGCGAGCGTGCTCCTGCTCGTCCTGCTGTTCTCGATCGGGCAGGGCCTGGCCGCTGACGACGGCGAAGCGCCCGTCACGATCTTCTCCCCGACGTACCTCGTGCTGGCCGCCGGCGTCCTGGACTCGTTCGTCGCCGGCGACCTGTTCAACCTGTACGTCGCGTTCGAGATGCTCCTGGTGGCGAGCTACGTGCTCATCACCCTGGGTGGCAGCGAACAACGGGTGCGCGCCGGGACCACGTACATCGTGACGAGCCTGATCGCGTCGGCGATCTTCCTCGCCGCCATCGGGCTCGTCTACGGCGCGACCGGCACCGTGAACATCGCGCAGCTGTCCGAACGCGTCGCCGCCCTGCCGGAACACGTGCAGCTGCTCCTGCACACCATGCTGCTGATCGGGTTCGGCATCAAGGCCGCGGTGTTCCCGCTGGCGTTCTGGCTGCCCGACTCCTACCCGACCGCGCCCGCGCCGGTCACAGCCGTGTTCGCCGGTCTGCTGACGAAGGTCGGCATCTACGCGATCATCCGACTCGAGACGGTGGTCTTCCCCGGCCCGCAGCTCAACGACGTCCTGCTCGTGGTCGCGGTCCTGACGATGGTGGTCGGCGTGCTCGGCGCGGTGTCCCAGACGGACGTGAAACGACTGCTGTCCTTCACGCTCATCAGCCACATCGGGTTCATGGTCATGGGCATCGGGCTCGGCAGCGTCGCGGGCACCGCCGCGGCGGTCTTCTACACGGTGCACCACATCGTCGTGCAGACCACCCTGTTCCTGGTCTCGGGCCTCATGGAACGTCTCGGCGGCACGACGTCCACGCGATCGCTCGGTGGGTTGCTCAAGGCCGCGCCACTGCTGGCCGCGCTGTACCTGGTGCCCGCGTTCAACCTGGGCGGGATCCCGCCGTTCTCCGGGTTCATCGGCAAGCTCGGGCTGTTCCGCGCCGCCGCCGAGGACGGCTCCCCCCTGGCGTACGTCACGATCGGTGCCGGGGTCGTCACGTCGCTGCTCACCCTGTACGCGCTCATGCGGGTGTGGGACGCCGCGTTCTGGCGGCCGAAGGCCGCGGCGGAAGCGGCTGCGCCGCACGTCGCGGTCGCGGAGCCGGCGGCGCACCTGCGGGCGCCGGAACCGGCGGCCGTCCCGGTGCCTGAGGGCTCGGGGACGCAGGGCTCGGTGCCGGGAGGCTCGGTGACCGCCACCGACGCGGCGGACGTGCGCCGTCCCTCCCGTCCGGCGACCGTCGCTGCCGGTGCTGCCGGCGCCGCACCAGCCACGGCGCGGCTGCCCCGGATGCTCGTCGGGGTCACGACCGTCGCGGTGCTCGGATCCGTGGCGCTCAC
The DNA here is from genome assembly GCF_018613895.1 of Curtobacterium sp. ISL-83. Classification (GTDB taxonomy): domain Bacteria; phylum Actinomycetota; class Actinomycetes; order Actinomycetales; family Microbacteriaceae; genus Curtobacterium. Next base: position 705,393 of record NZ_JAGGPH010000007.1, on the reverse strand, counting down.
CGTCGTGGCCGGTCCGCTCTACGGGTACGCCACACGCGCTGCCCGGTCGCTCGAGTCGCCCGACCAGTACGTGCAGGCCGTCCTCGGAGGCCGGCCATGAGCCCCCGGTCCGGGTCCCGACCCCGTTCGCGCGCGCCTCGGGACGACACCCGGCGGATCACGAAGGCACGCCGCATCGCGGTCGCCTGGCGCTACGACGTCCCGCTCGTGGCCGGGCTGACGGTGCTCTGGGCGCTGCTCTGGGGATCGTGGACCCCGCTCACGCTGCTGTGCGGCGTCGTGGTGGCGCTCCTCGTCACCCAGCTGCTGCCGCTCCCGCCCGTGCCGCTGTCCGCGCGGTTCTCGGTCGTGCACTTCCTGCACTTCCTGACGGTGTGGTCCTGGCTGGTCGTCGTCGCCTCGTTCCGGGTGGCCTGGGTCGCGTTCCGGCCCCGAGGGGTGCGACGGAGCTCCATCACGCTCGTGCAGCTCCACTCGACGTCCGAGATGACCTTCACCCTGGCCACCCTCGCGATCTCGCTCGTGCCGGGGTCGTACGTCGCCGACGTCGACCTCCGCCGTCGTCGGTTGCTGCTGCACGTGCTGGACACCGAACGCGTCTCCCAGGTGGCCGACGCGCGGCAGGAGGCACTCGGCATCGAGGCGCTCGTGATCCGTGCACTCGGGTCGAAGCAGGACGTCTCGGAGCTGTCCGAACCCCTGCCGGCGGTGGTCCGGTGAGCGCCGCGGTGGTCGTCATGGCGATCGGGGTCCTCCTGGTCCTGGCGCTGCTCGGGGGCGCGCTCGCGCTCGCGGTGTGGCGGATCGTCCGCGGCCCGACGATCCTCGACCGGATGATCGGGTCGGACATGGTGCTGACGACGGTCCTGGTGGTGATCGCGGCGGCGATGGTGATCCGCCGGGACCTCACGGCGTTGCCCGTGTTGGTGGTGATCGCGGCGACGAGTGTGTTCGCCACGGTGGCGGTGGCACGGGCGGTCACGCCGTCGTCGGACCCGTCGGACGACGGACTCGGTGCCGCGAAGGTCGGCACCGATGTCGACGCCCGCACCGATGCCGCCGCTGATGCGGACGCCACCGTCGACGAAGGAGGCACACCGTGATCGTGCTCATCGAGTCGTTCCTCGCCGAGGCCGGGATCCGCGCCTGGATCGCCCTCGCGCTGCTCCTGATCGGGTCCGGGCTGTCGCTCGGAGCGGGGATCGGGATCGTCCGGTTCCCCGACCCGCTCGTCCGGCTGCACGCGATGGCGAAGCCGCAGGTGCTCGGCCTGGCGTTCGCGCTCGCTGCCGTGGTCGTCGCGGTGTGGACCTGGGCGGCGCTCTGGATGGTCGTGCCGGTCATGGTGTTCCAGCTGTTCCTGGTGCCGGTTGCGACGCACATGATCGCCCGGGCCGGTCTGCGGTCGGGCGACTACCGGCACGAGGACCTGCTCGTCGACGACACCGAGTAGCGATCGGTGGCCGGGCAGCCGGGCAGCGGGGTGGCCGGGCGGCCGGGCGGCCGGGTGGTCGGGCGGCCGGCAGCGAGGCGCCCCTCGACGCCCTCGCGTTCGGCGCGTTCGCATGATCCGACCGAGCACCAGACGATCGACACGTGGATCGGTGCACCATGCCCACGCATCCGGTGCGTGCGCATGGTGCGACGAAGCACGAGTCGATCGACGAGCGCATCGGCGAAACATGCACACGCATCGACGCAGAGCGGGCCGGCCGGACGCCGAGCGGGCCGCGCGCCCGCAGCCGGCAGCGCCGGCCGCACCAGCGCGACCCCCGCCGGGCGGGAGGTGCGTGGCGGGGCGGCACCGCGCCTCCCGGCCGTCAGCGGGTCGCGGCGCGACGCTCCATCACCAGGTTCGCCACCGCGGCGAGCACGACGACCGCCGCCGACAGCGCGGGGAACAGCATCGCGGTCGGCGTTCCGGCGCGCTCCGCGACGTCACCGACCACGGCCGACGCCAGCGACTGCCCGACGATCACGGCGGAACCCAGGATCGTCATCGTCGTCGCCGACCGACCCACCGGCGAGCGAGCGGACCCGAGCGAGTACTGCGTCACGAGCGTCGGACCGATCCCGAACCCCAGGACGGCGAGGACGATCCCGACCGCGAGCACCGAGTCCGCCAGCGCGAAGGCGACGGACCCGCCGAGCAGCACCAGACCGAACACGAGCCACCGCCACCCGAGTCCGAACGCCCGCGGGAACAGGGCGGACCCGAGTGCCAACCCGGCCGATCCGAAGCCCATCAGGCCGTAGAGCAGCCCCGCCTGCGACGACTCACCGTGCACCTCCATGAACGCGGTCAACGAGGTCAACGTCGACCCGAAGAACAGCCCGACCCCGAGGATCCCGACGACGACCACCACGAGTCGGGGGTCGAGCAGCTGCCGGGCGGGTGCCTGCGCAGCCTCGGTGGCACCGCGGACCACGAGCTTGCCGGTCGGGTGCAACGCGAACGCGGTCACGAACACGAAGGTCAGGGCGGACGCGCCGGCGACCGCCACCCACGGCGCGATCGCGGTCGCCAGCAGCCCGACCAGGAACGGTCCGACGATGAACACGACCTCGTCGGCGGCGGACTCGTAGGCCATCGTGCCGCCGAGGACCTTCTCGCGGCGGTCGGGCGCCATGCGCTGCCGCACGATCGCGACCAACCGGGTGCGGGACATCGGGGCGACCTGCGGCGCGGACGCGCCGATCAGGAACGACATCGCCAGGACGGCGAGGTCCGGAGCGGTGCCCTGGACGACGAACGGGAACGCCCCGAGCAGCGCCGCGTTCGCCAGGCCGACGGGGACGAGCACGGCACGTTGGCCGAACCGGTCGGCAGCGGCGCCGACCATGGGGCCGAAGATCGCGGACCCGATCCCGACGAACGCCGAGTTGACCCCGCCCAGGGCGACAGAGTCACGGGAGGCGACGACGAGCGTCAGGACCCCGACGACCATCATCGCGAAGGGGAGCCGCGCGATCAACGCGATCGGGAAGTACCAGCGGCCGGTGTGGGAGACCAGCGAGACGTCGGACGGTCGTGCGTGGAGCATGGGGTGTGCCTTCTCGGCCCGGCCCGGTTCAGCGGAGGCGGACCCATCGGGTGCCGCCGTTGTTCCGCCGGGGTGCCGGCGGCCGGTAGATACACACTGCGTGTTGTGAACTGCCCGTCCAGGGTAGCAAGGGGCGGACGGGAGGCGCGGGTAACGCCGCGTCACCGAGCAACCGTCCCGGGGTGGTCGCCACCTATGGTGGCGCGCATGGAACAGCGACGAACCGGGCGCACGGGAGCGCCCGTCAGCGCGCTGACGCTCGGGACGCGGGCCCTCGCGACGGTGGCCGAGCGGGACCTCGACGAGGCCTCGCGGCTGGTGCTCGACGCGCTCGGGCGGGGGATCACGGCCGTCGACGTGTCCGACGCGCACGGGGCGGGCCTCGCGGAGACGGCGGTCGGTCGGGCGCTCGACGGTCACCGTGACGACGTGTTCGTGTCCGTGCGGTTCGGCGACCCCGTCGACCACGACCCGGCGCACCGGGGGAACGGCCGGCGCTGGATGTTCCGCGCGGTCGAACGGAGCCTCGAGCGCCTGGGGACGGACGTCATCGACCTGTACCAGCCCGCGCACCCGGACCCGGCGACGTCGCTCGACGAGACCCTCGACGCGTTGGCGGACCTCGTCGCGCAGGGCAAGATCCGCGCGTTCGGTATCCCGGGGTTCCCCGCCGAGGAGCTCGTGGAGGCGCAGTGGCTGCGCTCGGGAGCGAAGAGCGCCTCGGCGACGCACGTGCCGTACTCGATCCTGACCCGCACCGCGGAGCGCACCGTGCTGCCCGTGGCGCGGCGGTTCGGCCTCGGCGTGCTCGCGGGTGCGCCGCTCGCCGGTGGGTGGTTGGCCGGCGCGTACCGGAGCGGAGCGGTCCAGCCGCGGTCGTCCGGAGCGCTCGACGACCCGGCCGGCTTCGACCTGGGGTCGGCCCGGAACCGCCGGAAGCTGGAGGTCACCGATCGGCTGGGGCGCCTCGCCGACGACGCCGGGATCACCCTGCTGGAACTCTCGGTCGGGTTCGCGCTGACCCACCCCGACGTGTCGTCCGTGGTGGTCGGGCCGCGCACCGTGTCGCACGTCGACGCCTACGTGCAGGCGGCGGAGGTCGTGTTGGACGACGACCTGCTCGACGCCGTCGACGCGGTCGTCCCGCCGGGGACGCACGTGCTCGAACGGGACACCGGGTTCCCGCTGCCCGCGCTCACGCGAGAGCGCCTCCGGGGCGGGCGGCGCGTCGGGGTCTCCTGACCGGTCCTCCACAGCCGGCTGGCCGACCGGCCCCCGGTCGTAGGATCTCGACCATGGTGGAGATCCCGGACCCGAAGCCGACCGATCTGCTGCCGATCGGCGAGATCGTGCGCCGCACCGGGGTCGCCGCGTCGGCCCTGCACTTCTACGAGCGCAAGGGCCTCATCCGCCCGGAGCGCACGACGGGCGGCACCCGGCTCTACCCCCGGCACGTCGAGCGCCGCATCGCGATCATCCAGGTGGCGAAACGTCTCGGGATCCCGTTGAGCGAGGTCGCGGAGCAGTTCGCGGCGCTCCCGGCCGACCGGATGCCGTCGCTGCGGGACTGGGACCGGCTCGGTGAGCGCTGGCGTGCTCGGCTGCAGGCTCGGCAACGCGAACTCGAGCGGCTGCAGCGCGAGATGAACCAGTGCATCGGGTGCGGCTGCGTGTCACTGAACGCCTGCCTGGTGATGAACCCGGGCGACGCACTCGGCGACGAGGGACACGGGGCGCGGCGACTGCTGCCGATCGAGGACGAGCTCACGGACGCGGTGGACTGACGCGGGCGGGGGTCGCTGTGCTGCGAGCCGCGGCGCACGCGCTCAGGAGCGGACGGCGCGCCTCCCGGTGGCGTCGGGGCGCAGGAACGGGATCTTCGGCATCAGCCAGTCGACCCACACCACCCGCACGCCCGGCGCGATCGCGGCCGCCCACAGGATCGAGGCGAGCGCGTCCGTCGGGTAGTGCACGGCGTCGATCGTCACGGCGAAGAACACGACCACGATCACGATGACCCCGAGGGTCCGCGCGAGCCGGTGCCAGCGGGTGTCACGGAGCAACCACACCAGGGCGATCACGAACACGGTGATGTAGACGGTGTGGCCGCTCGGGTACCCGGGGTCGGGCTGCACCGGGAAGGGGTGCGGCAGGACGTGCACATCCGGACGCGCGCGGTGCACGATCTCCTTGACGACCGCGGAGGGCAGCCAGGTGATCGCGATCGTGCCGGCGAACGCCGCGGCAGGCCGGATGTCACGTCCACGCCACCAGATCACCGCGGTGACGACGACGGTGATGCCGATCGCCGGCGCGGGGCTGATCACGTGGTAGACCGCGCTGGAGAACGCACCGAGCGCGCCCGTGTGCAGCCCGTTCAACGCCTTGGCGAGCCCGAGGTCGACCGTTCCGAGCGTGAACCCGACCAGCGTGATGACGATGACCGCAGCGATGGCGATCGCCACCGAAGCCAACGGATGGGTACTCGGGATGAGGATCCCGTTGACGTCGGCGGTCCGCCGGTTCGGGCGGAGCGGTTCAGGAGCGGCGGTCATCTGACCATGCTCGCAGGCTCGGCCCGGTGCTGAGCGCGATTTGTGCGCGAAACCCTCGGAGATCGTTCAGCGGACGCCTAGTGCTCCGCACCGCCCTGCTCGACGAGGTCCGGTCCGCCGTCGAGCGATTCGTGCACGACGACGCGCAACGCCGCGACGATCTGGTCGAGCGGGAGCGTCGGTCCGTCGAACCCGAGCTCCGGGGTCGCGGGCACGTGGACGAACCCGGCGCGGAACCCGTCACGCGCAGCCGATGCCATGAGTTCGTAGAACACCTGGTTGCAGGTGAACGTGCCGGCGGTGTTCGACACGGCGGCCGGGACGCCGGCGTCGCGGATCCCCCGCACGATGCGCTTGACCGGCAGGGTCGAGAAGAACGCCGCCGGCCCCTCCGGGTCGATCGGCTCGTCGACCGGCTGGGCGCCCGCGTTGTCCGGGATCCGTGCGTCCTGCACGTTGATCGCGACCCGCTCGGGCGTGACCGCGGAACGGCCGGACGCGAGTCCGGTGCCGATGACGACGTCCGGGTGGTGCTCCTGCAGGAGGGCGGCGAGACGCGCACGCTCCTCGGCGAACACGACGGGCAGGCACGCGACGACCAGGTTCGCGGGGCCGTCCCAGGTCGCGGCGAGCTGCTGCACCGCGTCCCACGACGGGTTGCGCGAGTCCTCACCGAACGGCTCGAATCCGGTGAGCAGGACGGTGGGTTCGGTCGCGGGGGCCATCACTCGATCGTAGGCCGGTGCGCCTGGTGCGCCGACGGACGGGAGGCGCGTGGCGGGCGGCCACGCGCCTCCCGTCCGTCGGTGGGCGACGCGGGATCACCAGCCCAGCGGGGCACCGTCCTCCAGGAGGACGCCGGTCGGCCCCTCCGGGCCGGCGGAGGCCGCCGCCACGACGGTGGCGGCGCTCACCTCGACGGGGCGACCGTGCGGGTTCTCGACGCCGCCGAACTCGGTCGCGGTGTAACCCGGCTCGACCGCGACCACGTGGATCTCCGGCAGTGCCCGGGCGTACTGGACGGTGAGCATCGACACGGCCGCCTTGCTCGCGCCGTACACGATCGCCTCGTACTGCGACGCCGGCTTGTCCGGGTCGTGGTTCGCCGCGAAGGACCCGAGGGCGCTCGAGATGTTCACGATGACCGGGTTGGCGGAACGCCGGAGCAGGGGCGCGGCGGCCTCGGTCGTCCGGACGATGCTGACCGCGTTCGTGTCGAACACGTGCAGCGCCTCGGGGCCGTTCCGGGCGAGCAGCCCGATCCCGGCGTTGTTCACCAGCACGTCGAGCCCGCCGTCGGCCTCGATCGTGGCGATGGCCGCGGCGACCGACGCGTCATCGGTCACGTCGAGCTGGACGGAGCGCGCACCGATCTCGGCGGCGACCCGGGTGCCCTGCTCGGCGTCCCGCGCACCCACGTAGACGGTGTGCCCGGCCTGGACGAGCTGGCGGGCGGTTTCCTTGCCGAGGCCGCGAGTGGCCCCGGTCACGAGTGTCGTTGTCATGGGCACAGCCTGTTCCCGTGCCGCTCCCGCACCCAGTCGTCCCGTCGTCGTAGGACTGGCGGACCCAGGACAGCCACCGCCGTCGGACGCACACTGGTGTCGTGGAGCACACCGAGTTCGGCCGGACCCTGCGGCGACTGCGCGACCACGTCGCGCCGACCGTCGTCGGGATCACCCCCGGCACCCGACGGCGGGCGACCGGACTCCGCCGCGAGGAACTCGCCGCGCTCGCCGGCATCTCGGCCGACTACCTCACCCGCCTCGAGCAGGGGCGGTCGACCTCGCCGTCCGCCCAGGTCGTCGAGGCGCTCGTGCGGTCGCTCCGCGTCGGCGACGTCGATCGGGAGCTGCTCTACCGGCTCGCCGGACACGCGGTGCCGGGAGCAGACGTGGTGCCGTCCCGCATCCCGCCGAGCCTGCAGCGGCTGCTCGACCGGCTGGCGGACACCCCCGTCGCCGTGCTCGACGCAGCCGGGACGATCCTGGTCGCCAACGCCCCCTACGACGCGCTGATGGGTCCCGTCGCGGCACTGCGCGGCCACGAGCGGAACACCGCGTGGCGGCACCTGGTCGGCCCGGGCAGCCGTGCGGTGCACACACCGGAGGAGCAGACGGCGTTCGAAGCGTCCGTCGTCGCGGCCCTCCGTCTGACCACCCTCCGGTACCCGCGGGATCGTCAGCTCCGGCAGCTCGTCCGGGACCTCCGCGACGCCAGCCCACGCTTCGTCGCGCTCTGGGACGCCGGGACGCTCGTGCCGCCCCGGGAGACCAGCCGGCGGAAGGTGGTCGACCACCCCGTCGTGGGACGGATCACGCTGGACTGCGACACGCTGCAGGTCACGACGGACGACTTGACCGTGCTCGCCTACACCGCCGACCCCGGGTCATCGGACGCCGAGCGGCTCGCGCTCGCCGTCGTCCTCGGGTCGCAGTCGCTCCGGGAGCAGTAGCCCCGAGCCTTCAGTCGTCGATGTCGAACACGACCACGCGAGCGCCGGCGTCCCCGATGAAGGTGGCGACGGGCTGGTGCTCCGGGTGCGGTAGGTACGCCTCGAGCGCTGCTCGGTCACGGAAGCGCACGACGAGCATCCAGTCGAAGCCGTCCTCGAGCCCCTCGGTGCTCACGCTGCGGCCCGATCGGACCGACTCGACGCCCTCGATCAGCGGGAGGTGCTGCCGCACGACCGCGTCGGCCGCGTCGGCTCGGTCCGCGCCGTCCCGCCACTGGACGAGCACGACATGGGTGGTTCCGGACACGGGTGCCTCCTCGCGTGGCCGTCCCGGGTGGCCGGCTCGCGTCCCAGCGTGCCACGACGACGGACGGGAGGCGCGGTGCCAGCTGGCACCGCGCCTCCCGTCCGTCACGGCGCACGTCAGAACGCCGGGGTGCCACCGGCGATCGTGATGGTGGAACCGGACTGGTAGCTCGACTCCGGGCTCACCAGGTGCACGTACGCGGCGGCGAGCTCCGCGGGCTGCCCCGGGCGCCCGAACGGGGACGTCTCACCGAAGTGCGACACCGTCTCGGCGTCGTCGGAGCCGGGCTGCAGCGGCGTCCACACCGGACCCGGCGCGACCGAGTTCACGCGGATGCCCTTCGGGGCGAGCTGCTGGGCGACGGCCTCGGTGAAGAGCTTGATCGCCCCCTTGGACACGGCGTAGTCGATCTTGTCCGCCGACGGCGTGCTGGCCTGGATCGACCCGGTGGTGACGATCGTCGATCCGGGCTCCAGGTGCGGCACGGCCGCCTTCGTCAGCCAGAACAGGGAGTAGATGTTCGTCTTGAACGTCGAGTCGAACATCGACGTGTCGAGCGTCAGGATGTCCTCGTTGCTGTCCATGCGCCCCGCGACCATCACGAGGGTGTCCAGGCCACCGAACTCGTCGACGGCCTTCTGGACCAGGTCCGCGCAGTACTGCTCGTCGGAGATGTCACCGGGGAACAGCACCGCCCGGCGCCCCTCGGACTCGAGGAGGTCGCGGACCTCCTCGGCGTCCTGCTGCTCGTCGGGCAGGTAGGACAGCACCAGGTCGGCGCCCTCTCGGGAGAGCGCGATCGCTGCGGCACGCCCGATCCCGGAGTCCGCTCCGGTGACGACACCGCGGTAGCCGGTCAGGCGGTCCTTCCCGACGTAGCTCTGCTCGCCGTGGTCCGGCTTGGGGTCCATCTTCCAGGCCGCCCCGGGCAGGGACTGCTCCTGCTCGGGGAACGGCGGCTTCGGGTACATGGTGTTCGGGTCACGCTTGTCGTACTGGCTCATCGGCCCACTGTGCTCGGCATCGGTTTGCCGTCGGTACAGTCCAGGGAACGGGTTCCCTTGCCCGTCGAACGCCCCCGGCTGAGCCGGAGAACGACGATCACCCGCATTCCCGACCACCGGCTCAGCCAGAGGACGAACTCCGACCGCGCCACCGGCCCCGGGGATGCGAAGATGCATCGTCGCCTCTGCATGTCGAGCGACTGAGCCCACCGATCGACTCGGCCACCGAGCGACTCGGCCGACCCGAGAACGAGGCATGGATGGTCCCGCCAGAGGAACCCTCGCTGCTCGCCGACCGTTACCGGCTCGAAGCCGTGATCGGGCAGGGCGGCATGGCCGTCGTCCACCGGGCGTGGGACCAGACGCTCGACCGACCGGTCGCCGTGAAGGTCTTCCACCCGGGTCTCGTCGACATCGCGCGACAGGAAGCGGAACAGGGCGTCCTGGCGTCCCTCGAACACCACAACCTGGTGAGCCTGCTCGACGCCGGGGTGGTCCGCGATGCCAACGGCCGTCCGCAGCGGTTCATCGTGATGTCCCTGGTCACCGGCCTGAACCTCGAGGACCGGCTGTCCGGCGGTCCGCTCGCGTCCCGGCACATCGCCGAGGTCGGCTACGACATGGCCGAGGCCCTCGACTACATCCACGCCCGCGGCGTCGTGCACCGGGACCTCAAGCCGTCGAACATCCTGCTCGTCGACTACGGGAACGGGTCCGACCGTGCCCGTGCGCGGCTCACCGACTTCGGCATCGCGTTGGCCGAGGGCGTCGAGCGGCTGACCGCGGACGGCGTGACGACCGGTACCGCTGCGTACCTCAGCCCCGAGCAGGCCCGCGGTGCCGAGGTCGGGCCGCCGAGCGACGTGTACTCGCTCGGGCTGGTGCTGCTCCAGTGCTTCACCCGGCGCCGGGAGTTCCCGGGCTCGCTCGTCGAGTCCGCGGTCGCTCGACTCTCGCGTGACCCTGTCGTGCCAGAGCCGCTCCCCGCGCACTGGCAGCACGCCCTGCGTGCGATGACCGCCCGGGAGCCCGGTGACCGACCGGCCGGTGCGGCACTCGTGGCGATGCTGCGGGACGTCGTGATCACGGAGACGGCTGCGGGGGCAGGACTGACCGCGGGCAGCGGCGCTGCGGGTGCGTCGTCGACCCTGGCCGACGGTGCTGCCGGTCCCGCGACGGGTGGTGTCTCCGGCCCCGCCGGTACGGCCGGTGCTGGCGGTGCTGCCGGTGCTGGCGGTCCGATGTCCGGAGCCGTCTCGACCTCGGGAGGCGTCCCGCACTCCGCGTCGCTCGACGAACTGCCGGACGAGGCCCTGCAGCGCGCGACCAGCATGGCCGCGCGGTTGTTCGACGCACCGATCGCCCTGATCGAGGTCATCGACGAGGACCGGGAGTGGTCGCACTCGTTCATCGCCGAGGGCGTCGACGAGTCCGCGCGGAGCATCACCTTCCGCAACGGGTTCGCGCCGGTCCCCGTCCCCGTCGTGATCCCGGACGGCTCGACGCACCCCGAGATGCGGAACAGCCCGCTCGTGACGGGGCCGCTCGGCGTCCGCTTCTACGCCAGCGTGCCGCTGGTCCGACACGACGGTGCCACGATCGGGACCCTCGCGGTGCTGGACTCGCGGCCCCGGCAGGCGACCGAGGCGGACCTGGCGAACCTGCGCGACCTGGCCGCGCTGGCCGTCACGCAGCTGGAGCTCCGGCAGGAATCGCTCCGCACGACGAGCGACTCGTTGCAGGTGCACCCGCCGACGGGTCACTGACCCGCAGGTGGCTCCCGCCGCTCGGCCTGCCGCCGAGCCCAGAACAGCCACGAGAACCCCACGGCGAGGCCGAGCGCGAGCGTCATCGCCAGGCCGGTCATCGCCCAGGACTCGAACCGATGAGCGCGGTCGGACCCGGGCACTGAGGTCCGGCTGACCTGGTCGAGCACGAGTGACACGCACAGCAGTGCCCCCACGGCCGACACCGACACGATCTTCCACGCCGTGACAGCACCTCGCCCAGGCACGGTGATCACTCGCACGACGTCCTCCTCCACCCAGCTCGTCTCCCGGTGCGACCATCCTGCAACTGGTACATCAGTGTGACAATGCCTGTTCTGCAGGGCGGTGCTCGCGGTCACACCGCCACGTCGGCCCCCACCACCAGGTCCCGCACCCGCGCTGCTGCACCGAGCGCCACCGCGTCGGACCCGAGCGTCGACTGCGCCAGTCGGATGGGCGCCCCGCTCACCGGGGGTTCCGCCGCGATCGCAGCCGTGATGGCGGGCTCGAGCAGGTCCCACGACCGCGCGATCCCACCGCCGATCACGACCGTCGTCACGTCGAGGATCCCGGCCGTCAGGAGCGCCGCTCGTGCCAACCCCCACCCGGCCGTCCCGAACACGTCCGCGGCATCGGGGTCGCCAGCACGTGCGGCATCGGCGACCTCGTGGGCCGTCGCCCGGCGTCCGGAGCGTTCCGCGTACCGGTCCGCGATGCCCCGCGCCCCCGCGATGGTCTCGAGGTGTCCGACCTGGCCGCACGTGCACAGCGCGTCACCGAACCCGGGCACGTGGCCGATCTCGCCGGCAGCACCGCGTGGTCCTGCGAACAGGTGCCCGCCGAGGACGAGCGCACCGCCGACGCCGGTCCCGAGGGTCATCCCGAGCACGTCGCACTCCCCCGCGACCGCGCCGGCGGCGACCTCGCCGAGCAGGAACGCGTTCACGTCGTTGTCGAGCGTCGCGGGGACCCCGAGCGCCGCACGGATCGCGTCGGTCACGCCGTACCCGGCCCAGCCGGTGAACGAGTTGCCCGTGACGAGCACGGTCCCGGTGGTCGCGTCGACCACGCCGGCGGCGCCGACTCCGACCCCCGCCAAGGAGGCCCGGTGCCGGTCGAGCAGGTCCGTCACCGCGGCCACGGCCGCCGTCACGATCGCGGCCCCGCCCGCGTGCGCAGGGGTCGGGAGGTCGATCCGGTCGATGACCTCGAGCTCGGGCGTGGTCAGGACGACCTTGGTGTTCGTCCCGCCGACGTCGACGCCCGCGACCACGGTGCGCTGCCCGGTGAGTGCACTCACGCGTCCACCGCCGCGAGGGTCGCGAGCCGCTCGGTCCGCCGCTGTCGTTGCAGGATCGGGTCCGGCACCGGCACGGCTGCGAGCAGGCGTCGCGTGTAGTCGGTCGTCGGGTGCAGGAGCGTCGTGCCCGTCGTGCCTTGTTCCACGACGACACCCTGGCGCATCACGACCACCCGTTCGGCGAAGTGCTGCACCACGGCCAGGTCGTGCGACACGAACAGGCACGCGAAGCCGAGCTCGCCCTGGAGCTCGGTGAGGACCTCGAGTACGGCCTCCTGGACGCTCACGTCGAGCGCCGAGGTCGGTTCGTCGGCGACGAGCAACCGCGGTTCGAGGACGAGTGCGCGGGCGAGGGACACGCGCTGCCGCTGCCCACCGGAGAGCTCCCGGGGTGCCCGCGAGGCGAGTGCCCGGGGCAGCCGCACCGCGTCGAGGACCTCGTCGACCCGTCGCCGGCGGTCGCTGGACGACGTTCCGCGACGGTGCACGGCGAGGGGTTCGGCGATGCACTCGCCCACCGACATGCGGGCGTCGAGGGACGCCACCGGGTCCTGGAGCACGACCCCGATGCCGGATCGGAGGCTGCGCCGGTCGCGTCCGCGTGCACGCCGGAGATCGGTGCCGAACAGGTGCACGCTGCCGGACGTCGGCGCGATCAGCCCCAGCGCGACGCGGGCGGCGGTGGACTTGCCCGAGCCGGACTCGCCGACCAGGCCGACCGTCTCGCCCGCGTGCACGACGACGTCGATCCCGGCGAGGGCGTGCACGGCGCGCGCCCCGCGCCCGAACGTCACCGAGACGTCCCGCAGGTCGACCACCGGGGCCGCACCGGGCCTCCCGGCCGCACCGGCCGCACCCGCCGACACGCCTCCGTCACCGTGAGACGCCGCGCTCTCGTCGAGACGCACCGGAATCTCGCGGCGCCTCGCTGACTCGGCCGTGTCTCCCCCTGACGCCTCCGTCTCACCGGTGGTTCCGGCCACCGAAACGCCGCCGTCTCGAACGGACGCCGCCGTCTCGAGCCGCGGCACCGCCGCCAGCAGCCGCTTCGTGTACTCGTGCTCGGGGCGGAGCAGGACGTCCTCCACCGAGCCCGTCTCGACGATCTCGCCCTGCAGCATCACCGCGACGCGATCCGCGAAGTCCGCGACGACGCCCATGTTGTGCGTCACGAGCAGGACCCCCGTGCCGGTGTCCGCCGCGAGCTTCCGCAGCAGCTCGAGGATCTCGGCCTGCACCGTCACGTCGAGCGCGGTCGTCGGCTCGTCGGCGATCAGGAGCTTGGGAGCGTTCGCGATCGCCATCGCGATGACCACGCGTTGGCGTTGGCCTCCCGACAGCTGGAACGGGAACGACCGCGCGCGCTGCGACGGGGTCGGGATGCCCACACGGGCCAGCAGCTCGACAGCCTGCTCGGCGGCGTCCGCCGCGCTGACGGAGCGGTGGTTCCGGATGACCTCGGCGATCTGGTCCCCGACGCGCGTCAGGGGGTCGAGGGCGGTCGCCGGCTCCTGGAACACCATCGAGACGGTGCTGCCGCGGAGCCCCCGGAGCGCGGACTCGGCGGCTCCGACGACCTCGTGGCCGTCGACGATCGCGCTGCCCGTCGCGGTGGCGTTGCCCGACAGCAGCCCCATCGCGGCGAGCGCCACGGTGGACTTGCCCGAGCCGGACTCGCCGACGAGCGCCAGGGTCTCGCCGGCCGCGACGGTCAGGGACACACCCCGGACGGCGGGGACGGGCCCGGACTCGGTGGTGAAGGTGACCCCGAGGTCGGTGGTCTGCAGGATGGACATCAGCGGCCCCTCACGTCGAAGGCGTCCCGGAGTCCGTCGCCCACCGCGTTGAAGGCGCAGACGACGAGGATCACGGCGAGACCCGGCGGCACGATGAGCCACCAGTGTCCCGAGTAGGCGGCGGTGAGTCCCGCCGAGAGCATGCCGCCCCAGTCCGTGGCCGGGGCCTGGACACCGAGCCCCAGGTAGGAGACGTAGGCGACGAGCAGGATCGCGTCGGCGACCTGGAACGTCGCGGCGACGACGATCGTCGACACCGAGTTCGGCAGCAGGTGCTTGCCGATCGCGCGCGCGTGGGATCCGCCGATCGCACGCAGGGTGAGGACGTAGTCGCGGTTCTTCAGCGTCAGGGTCTCGGCACGGATCAAGCGGGAGGGCACGAGCCACGACACGAACCCGAGGATCACGATGAGCCCTCCGACGCCGGGGGTGGTGATCGCCGAGATGACGAGCAGGATGAACAGCGCCGGGATGGCGATGCCGGCGTCGACGATGCGCATCATCACCGCGTCGACCCAACCGCCGACGTAGCCGGCGATCGATCCCCAGAGCGTGCCGACGACGGTGGCGAGGACACCCGCCGCGATGCCGACCATGAGCGAGACCTTGCCGCCGTACATCAGGCGGCCGAGGACGTCGTGGCCGACGGCGTCGGTGCCGAGCAGGTGCGCACCGCTCGGGCCGAGGTTCGCCTGGGACAGCTGCGTGTGCGTCTGGTCGGTCGGGTACAGGAACGGTCCGACGAAGCAGAACAGCACGATCACGACGATGACGACGAGGCCGATCACCGCGAGCGTGTTGTGCCGGAACCGGCGGGCGGCCAGGCGGTAGCCGGTGGCGGCGGCGGTCACCGGTGCGCCCGGGGCTTCCGGGGCGAGTTGGACGGTGGTCATGCGCGGCCCGCCTTCACGTCGGAGGTGGATGCAGTGTCGATCTGGGATGCCATCGTCATGCGCGGCCTGCCTTCACTCGCGGGTCGATCAAGGACTGCGCCACGTCGGCGAGCAGCGTGCCGATGACGGTCGCGATGGAGATCACCAGCACGCACCCGAGCAGCGTCGGGTAGTCCGACGTCTGCGCCGCGTTCCAGAACAGGAGCCCCATGCCGGGGTAGTTGAACAGCTGCTCGGTCACGAGCGCCCCGCCGAACAGGACGGGCAGGTAGTACCCGAGCATCGCGACGACCGGGGTGAGCGAGTTCCGGAACACGTGCCGCCGCAGGATCGTCGCGGTCGAGGCGCCACCGGCCCGGGCGGTGCGGACGTAGTCCTCCTGCAGGTTCTCGAGCGTGGAGGCCCGCATGTACCGGCTGAACACCGCGATCATCGCGAGCGCCCCGGTCACGACCGGCAGCACGAGTCCGGCGGGGTCCTGGAACACCTCGGCGAGGGTCGTGCCGCTCGGCGCCTGCGACGGCAGCCACGGCAGCTGCTGGCTGAACACGATGATCAGGATGAGCCCGAGGAAGAACGCGGGCGTCGAGTAGAAGACGAACGCCAGGGCGGTGGCGGCGTAGTCGACCGCTCCGTTGCGACGGGCCGCCTGCCGCATGCCGACGGGGATCGCGATGACGAGCCCGATGACGGCGGACATCCCGGTCAGGACGAGCGTCTTCGGGAGGCGCTCGGCGATGAGCTGCGAGACCGGCTCGTTGAGCGTGTACGAGGTCCCGAGGTCACCGCTGAGCAGCCGTCCGAGGAACCGCAGGTACTGCACGGGCAGCGGCTGGTCGAGCCCCTGAGCCTGGTTGAACGCGGTGATCTGCGCCGGTGTCGCCGAGACGCCGAGCACGCCGCGGGCCGGTCCGCCGGGCAGGGCGTGCAGCAGGCAGAACACGACGATCGTGACGATGAGGATCACCGCGACGGCCTGGAGCACCCGCCGGGTGAGGTAGAGAGCTGTGGTCATGCTGCTTCCGTCGTCGGGATGGTGGAGATGGGACGGACGGGAGGCGCGATGCGCGTCGGACCCGCGCCGCGCCTCCAGTCCGTGGTCGCGTCAGCGGCTCACTTGCTCCACTTCCACTGCGCGGGGTGGAAGTTCGCGAGCGAGTCCTGCTCGAACCCGGTCAGCCCCTGCTTGACGACCGAGATCTGGTAGTCCGGGCTGGGCAGCCAGATGACGGGCAGGTCCTTCGCGACCGCTGCGCTGTAGTCCTGCACCGCGGTGGCGTTGGTCGAGGTCGTCGTCGCGTCGATGAGCGCGTCGACCTGCTTGTTCGAGTAGCTGCCGAAGTTCGCCGAACCGGCGGTCGAGAACAGCGACTCACCCGTCGGGTAGGCCGGGAAGTACCAGCTGCCCGCGGTGCCGAAGAACGACAGGTCCCAGTCGCAGCTGGCCTCGGTCGACTTGCAGGTCGGGGTCTGCGACAGGACGCTCGAGACCGGGGCGGTCTTGATCGTGAAGCCGATGCCGGTCTTGGCGAGCGAGGACTGGATCGCGCTCATCATGTTGTCGGTCACGGACGAGCCGGACTGCGACAGGACGCCCATGGTGAACTTCGTGCCCTGCTTGACGCCCTCACCGCACTGGCTGGCGGACGTCCCCGGGTCGGTGCAGACCATCGTGCCGCCCTGCTCGGCCCAGCCGTGGCTGGTGAGCAGCGCCTTCGCCTTCTTCGTGCTGAACGGGTACGGGTTGCCCTTCTGCACGTCCGAGACGTAGTCGGACGCCTGGGCCTGCGGGATCGGACCGTAGGTCGACGTGGCGGTGCCGTTGAAGACCACCTTGGACAGGCTGGTCTGGTCGATCGACATCTGGACGGCCTGACGGGCGTACAGCTGCTTGAAGACGGCACCCATCGTGGGGTTGTTGAAGTTGTACGGCATGTACGTGATCGCCCACCCGGTCCACGGCTTGACGTCGTACCCCTTCTGCGTGAACGACGACTTCTGGTCCATGTCGGTCGCGTTGATGTACCCGTAGTCGACCTCGCCGGAGCGGACCGCGTTGACCTCGGCGTCGGCGGTCGTGAACGGCAGCAGGTTCACCGTCGCGATGGACGGCTTCTCACCGCCGTCGTACTTCGTGTTGGCCGTCAGGGTGACCTTGCCCGCCGTCGTGAAGGTCTTCACACCGTAGGGGCCGGAGATGGTCTTCCACAGGTCGTCGGTGGCGTACGTCGAGATCTTGCCCGCGGCGGTGTTGAGGTACTTCCACACCTGCTTCGCGCCGGCGGTCGTCTCGTCGGCGTCGGAGACCGTCGCGCTGGCACCGGTCTTGTCCCAGGCGTGCTGCGGCAGCGGGATGATGTGGCTCAGCTGGTTGGCGAGCATCCAGTCGGCGTTGTAGGACTTGTCGAACGTGATCGTGAAGTGCGTGGCGTCGTCGGCCTTGAACGACGTCCAGTTGTCCGGCGCCTTGCCCTCGGAGTAGGACCCCCACTGGTCCTTGTTCGCCTTGATGAGGTTGAACCAGAACTGCACGTCGCGGCTGGTGATCGGCTTGCCGTCGGACCAGTGCCGGTCCCCCAGCGTGACGGTGACGCTCTTGCCGTCGGCGGCGAACTTCGCGTCGGTCGCGACCGAGCCGGCCTTGTTCCAGGCGATCTTGCCCGTGGAGCCGTCGTACGCGACGAGGGGCTCGTACAGCGACTGTGCGATCGAGCCGTTGTTCGTGTTCAGGTGCGCGGCGGTGCCGATCGGCAGGATCCAGTTCGGCGTGAAGTTCGCGGGGAGGGCGTAGTTGAGCTCGTCGGACTTCGTGTTCGAGGTGGCGTTGCCGCCGCCGGAACAGCCGGCGAGCAGGGCGCTCACCGCGAGCGCTGCTCCGGTGAGGAGGGCCCAGCGACGGGGCTTGGTCATGACGGTGTCTCCTTGTGCGTGGAGTGCGGGGGTCTCGGGGGGGGTGGAGCACGAGGTGTGCCGATCGGCACGGGGACAGTCAAGGACCAAAGCCGTTGGAAAAACAAACATCCCCGTGTAAAAACTGTGTTACTGCCGATCGAACGAAAGGCGTCTCGGCTGCTGCATGCCCGTAGGCTCGGCGGAGACGGGCACCTCGACCGCCCTTCCGCCCGTATTGGAGAAAGTCATGCCGGACCTCAGTGCCCGCGTGCTCGAGCTCGTCGCGTCCGGTCAGGCCACGAGCCGCACCGAGATCGCGCAGCTGCTCGGTGCCGCCCCGTCGACGGTGTCGCACGTCGTCGCGCAGTTGCTCGACCACGGGATCCTGGCTGAGGAGGGCACCGACGTCTCCACCGGCGGACGCCCACGCAAGGTGCTGCGGATCGGCGGCGCCGACGAGTACGCGGTCGCCGCCGACCTGGGCGGTGGCCACGCGCGCATCGGGATCGTGCTGCCGGGAGGCGCGCTCGAGTCCGTCGCGAACGTCCCGTTCGCGCTCGCCGACGGTCCGGTGGCAGCGCTCGAGCGCCTGGCGGCGCTGCTCGAGGGGCTCGCGGACGACCGCGGTCGAGCCGGACTGCGCGGCGTGGGCCTGAGCCTGCCGGGCCCGGTCGACGTGCAGGCCGGCGTGGTCGACCTGCCCAGCCGGATGCCGGGGTGGAACGGGTTCCCCGTCGCCGACTGGTTGACGAACCGCTTCGGGATGGCCGCGATCGTGGACAACGACGCGAACTGCATGGCCGCCGGCGAGCAGACCGTGCAGCCAGCGGCACGACGGCAGACCATCACGATCAAGGCCGGCTCGGCGATCGGTGCCGGGATCGTGATCGACGGGCGGCTGTACCGGGGATCGACCGGGGCGGCCGGGGACATCACCCACGTCCGGATCGACGCCGCCGGTGAGACCCCGTGCTCCTGCGGCAACACCGGGTGCCTGGAGACCGTGGCGTCCGGCGCCGCGCTCGTGCGGATCCTGCGCGAGGCGGGCGTCGACGTGTCCTCCACGGCGGACGTCGTGCGGCTCGCATCGGACGCGCACCCCGAGACCACCCGTGCCGTCCGGCTCGCGGGTCGGTACCTCGGCGAGGTGGTCGCCGCGAACGTGAACTTCTTCAACCCGGATGCCGTCTACCTCGGCGGCATCCTGTCGACCCTCGACCCCTTCATCGCGGCCGTGCGCAGCCAGTTGTACGAGAGCTGCCACCCGCTCATGACGCAGCACCTCGCCATCGAGCCGGTGTCCCTCGGCGCGGACGCCGGGCTCGTCGGTGCCGGGCAGTTCGCGTTGCAGCGGGGCCTGGCCGCGTCGCTCGAGGAACTGGCCACCCCCATCCCGCAGTCCACCACCAGGAACAGGAGCGTCCGTGTCTGACCGTCCCACCCCGCCCACGGCACGACGCCCCGTCATCGCGATCGCCGGGCTCGCCATCGAGACGTCGACCTTCACCCCGACCAGGACCCTCGCGCCGGCGTTCCACCCGGACCGCGGCGACGAGGTCGTGGCGCGGTACGAGTTCCTGCACCCCGGGACGCCCCTCGCTGCGGCCGCCGAGTTCCGGGGCGCGCTCATCGGCCACGCGCTGCCCGGCGGGATCGTGCCGCGGGAGTCCTTCGAGGAACTCGCCGGCGAGATCGTCGAACGACTGCGGGTGATCGTCGACGAGACGCACGTCGACGGCCTCTGGTACGACATCCACGGCGCGATGGTGGTGGAGGGGTTCGACGACGCCGAGACCGAACTGCTCACCCGCATCCGCGCGGTGATCGGACCGGACGTCATCGTGTCGGCGTCGATGGACCTGCACGGCAACGTCACCCAGGAACTCGCACACCAGGTCGACCTGGTCACCTGCTACCGGATGGCCCCGCACGAGGACGCCCTCGAGACCAAGGAGCGCGCCGTCCGCAACCTCGTGGACGTGCTCACGACCCGTCCCGCCGGGTCCCGGCGTCCCGTCAAGGCCTGGATCCCGATCCCGGTCCTGCTCCCCGGCGAGCAGACGTCGACGCGGATCGAGCCCGCGGCCTCCCTGTACGCGATGGTGCCCGAGGTCGAGGCGACCGAGGGCGTGCTCGACGCCGCGATCTGGGTCGGGTACGCCTGGGCCGACCAGCCGCGCGACCGTGCCGTGACCGTCGTCACCGGGTGGGACACCGCCGCGGTCGCCGCCGGTGCCGAACGGCTCGCGAGGGCCTTCTGGGACGCCCGCGAGGACTTCGTGTTCGTCGCGCCGACGGGCTCGTTCGAGGAGTGCCTCGACGCCGCCATCGCACCGGGAGCCGCGCATCCGTACTTCGTCTCCGACTCGGGCGACAACCCCACCGCCGGCGGTTCGGGTGACATGACGTGGGGGCTCACGCAGGTGCTCGCGCGGCCCGAGTTCCAGGACCCGGACGGCCCGACCGTCATCTACGCCAGCGTCCCTGGCCCGGCCGCGGTGGACGCGGCGGTCGCTGCCGGAGTGGGTGCCGTGATCACGGTCACCGCGGGCGCCGAGGTGGACGACGTGCACGCCGGACCGATCACGATGACGGGTCGGGTGCACGCGATCAAGCACGGGGACCGGGACGCCGAGACCGAGGTGGTCCTGCGGGTGGGCAGCGTGCACGCGATCCTCACGCGGTACCGCAAGCCGTACCACCACGAGCACGACTTCACCGACCTCGACCTCGCGCCGCGGGTGGCCGACGTCGTCATCGTGAAGATCGGGTACCTGGAGCCGGAGCTGTTCGCGATGGCCGCGGACTGGATGCTCGCCCTGACGCCCGGCGGGGTCGACCAGGACCTGGAGCGCCTCGGTCACCACAGGATCGAGCGACCGATGTTCCCCTACGATCGAGTGTTCCCGGTGGCCCCGGACCTCACCGCCCGGATCGTGCCCGCCTCCACCGAACCCCTCGGAGACCCCGCATGACCCGTCCCGTCCCCGTCGCACTCGAGATCGCGGTGACCGCACCGGCCGGGGCGGTCGTCGCCCGGGACGGCGGTGCGGACCGCGTCGAGCTCTGCGTCGGCCTCGAGCTCGGCGGCCTCACCCCGTCGCAGGCCCTCGTCGAGATGACCCACGAGACGGGCATCCCCGCGCATGCCCTCGTGCGCTGCCGGCCCGGTGGGTTCGTGCACGACCGTGACGAGGTCGAGCTCATGGAGCGCGAGGTCCGGACGGTCCTGCGCTCTGGTGCAGCCGGCGTCGTCGTGGGTGCCCTGCGCCCGGACCGGACCCTCGACGAGGACGCGCTCCGACGCTTCGTCGACGCCGCCCGGTCCGTCACCCCGACCGCCGAGGTCACCCTGCACCGCGCGATCGACCACGCGGCCGATCCGGTCGCGGCCGTCGCGTTGCTCGCCGACCTCGGGTTCACCCGCGTCCTCACCTCCGGGGGTGCCCCGACCGCGGCCGCCGGTGCGCGGACGATCGCGCGGATGGTGCAGGCCGCGGGGCCGGTGCAGGTGATGGCCGGCGCAGGGGTCATCCCCGCCGACATCAGCACACTCGTCGCCACCGGAGCGGCCGCCGTGCACCTGTCGGCGAAGCGCGCCGCAGCGGTCGGCACGCACGCGGGCGTCCCGATGGGCGCGGGGGACGACGGGTCGGCGCACTTCGTGACGGACGCCGAGGTCGTCGCCGCGGCACGGCGCGCGCTCGACGGCTGACGGCACGACTCGTCGCGCACCGTCGATCGCGACGCTCCACACACCGGCGGGGCACGACGACCACCGCCCCTGACGCGACCGGCCGCACTCCGCCGACGGACGACGCACGGAGCGACCGCGGGTTGCGGCTCGGCACCATCGCATCGTGACCGGTGTGCCGGACGCGCGCCGCGCCTCCAGGCCAATCCCCGACGGCGCGCAGCGCCCCGCTCCTACGGTCGGCACCACGACACGCCACCGATCGGAGCCTCGCATGTCCGCCCCCCTCACCAGCAGCACCCACCCCGACAACAGCGCCGTGGAGGTCGCCCAGTACCTCGACCGGCACCGTGAACACCTGGTCCGTCAGCTCAGCGAGTGGGTGCGGATCCCGTCCGTCGCCTCGCAGCCGGAGCGCGCCATCGAGGTCGAGCGCTCGGCCCGGTGGCTCGTCGGTGCGATGCGCGAGATCGGGATCACGACCGAGGTGCTGCACGCCGGCCCGGCACCGACGGTCTACGGCGAGCTGCTGGTCGACCCGGCCTTGCCGACCGTGCTGGTCTACAGCCACCACGACGTCCGGCACGCGAAGCCCGAGGAGTGGGTGGAGACGTCGCCGTTCGAGCCGGTGTTCCGCGACGGACGCCTGTACGGCCGCGGGGCGTCGGACGCGAAGGGGCAGGTCCTCGCCCACCTCTGGGGGCTCCGCGCGCACCTCGAGCAGCACGACGGCACACCCGCCGTGAACCTGAAGTTCATCGTCGAGGGCGAGGAGGAGCTCGGCTCCAGCCACTTCGCGGACCTGCTCGACGCCGAGCGGGAGCGGCTCGCGTGCGACGTCATCGTGTTCTCCGACACGCTCCAGTGGAAGGGCGGCAACCCGGCGGTCGTCACGTCGATGCGCGGCATGACCGGAGCCACCCTCACCGTCACCGGGCCCGCGCGCGACGTGCACAGCGGGGCGACCTCCGGCCCCGCGCCGAACCCGGTGCACGCGCTCGTCACCGTCCTCGCGGCGATGCACGACGACGACGGGCGCATCACGATCCCCGGCTTCCTCGAGGACGTCGACGAACTGACCGACACCCGTCGGGCCGAGCTGGACGCGCTCGACTTCGACGCCGACGTCTGGATCGAGCGCACCGAGACCCGCGCGATCACCGGCGAAGCGGGGTACACCGTCGAGGAACGTCTCTGGGCCCGCCCCGCGATCGAGGTGCTGACCCTGCTCGCCGGCGACCCCACCGGCTTCCCCCGCGCGGTCATCCCGCGTGAGGCGAAGGCGGAGATCAGCATCCGCACGGTCCCGGGCCAGCGGGTGCACGCCGTCGCCGAACAGCTCCGCGCGTTCGTGGCGGACACCATGCCGGAGGGCGTGACCTACGAGCTCGACATCCCCGAGGAGACCGGGCAGGACCCCTACGTCACGCCGCCCGGTGCCGAACTGGACGCCCTGGTGCGCGCGATGGAGCTCGGGCACGGCACCGAGACCGCGGGGCGGATGGGCAACGCGGGCGGTGGACCGGCCGACCTGTTGTCCCGGAAGTTCGACGTCCCGATCCTGTTCATCGGGACCGGGCTGCCGGAGGACCACTGGCACTCCAGCGACGAGAGCGTGGACCTGCGGATGCTGCTCGACGGTGCGGCGTCGTTCGCGCACCTGTGGACGGAGCTCGCCGAGGTCGCGGGCGGCACGGCCGGACGCGGCGGACCGGGTCCGGAGTAGCGTCCGGAGCATGCCCGCACTGACTGACACGTTCACCATGTCCAACGGCCTGCACATCCCGAGGATCGGGTTCGGCACCTGGCAGATCCCCTCCGGCGCCGAGGCCTACGACGCCACCAAGGTCGCGCTCGACGCCGGCTACCGCCACATCGACACCGCACTCGCCTACGGCAACGAGGCGAGCGTCGGCAAGGCGGTCCGTGACAGCGGTGTGCCCCGCGACGAGGTCTTCATCACCACGAAGCTCCCGGCCGAGATCAAGACGGCGGCGGGTGCTCGGTCCGCGTTCGAGGAGTCGAGCCGGAACCTCGACCTCGGCGTCGTCGACCTCTACCTCATCCACGCGCCGTGGCCCTGGTCGGCCATCGGGACCGACCACCGCGAGGGCAACGTCGAGGTCTGGAAGGTCTTCGAGGAGCTGTACGACGCCGGCAAGACGCGCTCGATCGGCGTCTCGAACTTCGAGGTCCCGGACCTGGAGAACCTGCTCGCGAACACCGACGTCGTCCCGCACGCCAACCAGATCCGCTGGTTCATCGGCAACACGCAGGACGCGACCACCGCCTTCGACCGCGACCACGACATCCTGACCGAGGGGTACTCACCGCTCGCCACCGGCGGACTGCTCGAGAACGCCGAGATCCGGGACATCGCGGCGAAGTACGACAAGAGCGTCGCCCAGGTGGCCATCCGCTACCTGCTCGAGAAGGACGTCTTGCCGCTGCCGAAGTCGACGACCCCGTCGCGCATCGCGCAGAACGCCGAGGTCGACTTCGTGCTGAGCGCCGAGGACATCGCCGCGCTCGACGCGCTCGAGGGCACGACCGACTGACGAGTCGCGTGACGCCCCGCCGAGGGGGCAGAACACGCTGCGCGCGCGCCGTCGAGAGCGCACGAACTGTCGCCGCAGGCCGCCGGGAGCGACGATTTGTGCACCTCGGCGCACGCGCCGCGGCGTGGCGCCCCGCAGCGAGACGGGAGGCGCGGTGCCAGCTGGCACCGCGCCTCCCGTCCGTTCGGATCACCGGGCCGTGCCGTCCCTGCCGAATCGGGTCGTCCTCATGCTCTCGATCGCAGTCTGAACGCCGAGTGCTCCAGCTCGAACGTCACGGCGTCCACGATGCGGCCAGCCCGGTGCAGGCCCGCTGGCAGCAGGTCGAGTTCCTCGGCCGCGGCGAAGTTGCACCGGCGCTCACCGCCGCTACGCTCTGCTCATGTTCGGAGGACGGCTCATGATCGCCACGGCGTCGGCGGTCGCGGTGTTGCTCGCCATCGCCGTCACCGTCGTCGCTGCGCCGACGACACCGCTGCGCGAGGGGACCATCAGCGGCGGAGCGTGCTCGTCGTTCGCCACGGCAGACCCTGACGAGACGGTGACGGTCACGATCGTCCTGCACAACACGTCTCAGGATGCCGTACGGATCCTCGGAGCGCAGGCGTTCCGACCGATCGGAACCGGCGGGGTGCAACTCCGAGCCGTCCCGGGGCACGACCTCCACGCGAACTCGTTCGGCGACCTCGACGCCTTCGCAGCGGCGGAACACGTCGTCGCAGCCCGCGGCGCCGTGCTGCCGGCGGAACGGGCCTCGACGCTCCTGGCGACGTTCCGCCGTGGGTCGGGAACCGGAACCGCGATGATCGGCGGCGTGGTCCTGGCGTACCCCGGTCCGCTCGGCACCATCCGGCAGACCACGCTCAGGGCGCCGCTCGGCATCACCGCGCCGGACGCTCCGGACTCGTGCGACCTGGACGCCGTCACCACCGACGACTGACCGACGCGACGCGCCGCCGAGGGGGCAGAACACGCCGCGCGCGCGTCGTCGAGCGTGTACGAACTGTCGCGGCAGGCCGCCGAGAGCGACGATTTGTGCGCCCTCGGCGGCCGCGCCCCTGCGGGCAGCCGACACCCCGTCGAGCGGGCAGAACACGCCGCACGCGCGGCGTCGAGAGCGCACAAAGCGTCGCCGCAGGCCGCCGAGAGTGACCAAGAGTGCCCGCTCGGCCGCAGCCGACCGGCGTGGCGCCGCACAGCGAGACGGGAGGCACGGTGCCAGCTGGCACCGTGCCTCCCGTCGGTCGGTCCGCGCGTCAGCGCGAGGGCGTCAGCCCTTGACCGGGATCGACTGCGCCTTGAGCGCCGCGACCGTCTTCGTCTGCCCCTGCTGGAGCGCCTGCGTGAGCGTGCCCTGACCGGAAGCGGCCTGGCCGAACCCGTCCGACACGTCCGCGTAGGTCTGCGTCATCGTCGGGCCCCACGTGAAGGGCTGGATGTCCTTCGCCGCGGTGGCGAACTCCTCGTAGATCTTCTGGTTGCCGTAGAACGGCAGGCCCTGGGTCAGCGCCGGCAGGCTCGCCCCGGTGCTGGATGCCGGGTACAGGTTCGCCTGCTTGTTCAGCGCGGTGAGCGCCTCGGTCGACGTGTTCAGCCAGACCAGGAACTTCGACGCCTCGGCCGGGTGCTTGCTCCCCGCGAAGACGACGTTCGACGAACCGCCCCACGCGGCCGACTTCGAGTCACCGGCGTTCCACTGCGGCATCGGCGCGACGGCCCACTTGCCGGACGTCGACGGTGCACCGCTCGAGATGGTGTTCGCACCCCAGACGGCGGAGACCCAGGTCCAGTCCTTGCCGCTGTCGTAGGCGCTGTTCCACTGGTCGGTGAAGCTCGGCAGGGTGTTGACGAGCTTCTTCTGGATCAGGCCCTGCCAGTAGTCGGCGACCTTCTTCGACGCGCTGTCCGTCAGGTTGACGTTCCACTGGTTGCCCGAGTTCGAGAACCACTGGCCGCCGGCCTGCGAGACGAGCCCGGCGAACTGGTTGACGTCGCTCTTCGAGAAGTTCGTGATCTGCCCGCCGAGCGCCTTGATCTTCTCGGCGTCCTGGGCGTACTCGGCCCAGGTCTTCGGCGCGGAGAGCCCGGCCTTGTCGAACAGGTCCTTGCGGTAGTACATGGCCATCGGGCCGGAGTCCTGCGGCACCGCGTACACGGCCTTCGACTCACCGAACGTGACCTGGTTCCAGAGCCCGGCGGAGAAGTCCTTCTTCGCGGCGCTGACCCCGGCGCACGCGCCGATGTCCTGCAGGCCGCCCTGCACCCGGAACGCCGGCAGGGTGTCGTACTCGACCTGCCCGATGTCCGGAGCCTGCTTGGCCTTCAGCTGGTTGAAGAAGTTCTGGTAGGTCCCGCTGTTGCCGTTGGCGACGATCGAGGCCTTGACCTGGATGTCCGGGTTCTCCTTGTTCCAGATCGCGACGACCTTGTCCATGTTGGGGACCCAGGTCGTGAAGTCGAGCGTGACCTTGCCGCTCGACGGCTTGCAGCTCGCGGAGGCGGAGCCACCGGAGGAGCCGCTGCCGCTGCCGCCGGTGCTGCAACCGGCGAGCGCGACGGTCGCGGCGATCGCGACGGCGGCGACGCTGAGGAACTTCGTTGTCTTCATGCTGTTTCCGTTCGGGATGTGGATTGGGGAGGAGGTGCTGGTCAGGAGGGGAGGGTCGAGCCCGGTGCAGGGGCTACTTGACGCCGCCGGCGCCGAGGCCGGAACGCCAGAAGCGCTGCAGGCTGAGGAACGCGACGAGGAGCGGGATGATCGAGACGAACGAACCGATGAGCACCAGGGTGCGGACGTCCGGGTGCTGGCTCACGGTCGAGTTCCACGTGTAGAGGCCGAGGGTGACGGGGAACAACGAGGAGTTGCGGAGCATCACGAGCGGCAGGAAGAAGTTGTTCCAGATGGCGACGAACTGGAACAGGAAGATCGTCACGAGGGCCGGGGACATCAGTCGGACCGCCACGGTGAAGAACGTGCGGACCTCTCCGGAGCCGTCGATGCGGGCGGCCTCGATGATCTCGTCCGGCACGCTCGACGCCGCGAACAGGCGGGACAGGTACACGCCGAACGGGCTGACGATGCTCGGCAGGAACACCGACCAGAACGTGTCGGTCAGGTCGACCTGGCTGAAGATCAGGAAGAGCGGCAGCGCGAGTGCGGTGGCGGGCACGAGGACACCACCGAGGAACACGTTGAACAGGACCTCGCGGCCGCGGAACGTGTACTTCGCCAGGGCGTACCCGCACATCGCGGAGAGCACGGTGCCGATCAGCCCGGCGACCCCGGCGTAGGCGATGCTGTTGAGCATCCACCGCAGGTAGACGCCGTCCTGGTACGTGAACAGGGCACCGAGGTTCGCGATGGTGTCCTGCAGTGACGTGGCGCTGAACCAGAGCGAGAACGTCGTGTTGAAGTTCCCGGCGGTCTTCGTCGACGACACCAGCAGCCAGAAGATCGGCAGCAGGAAGTAGATCGTGAAGACGCCCATGACGAGCATCGCGGCACTCCGCGAGATGACGCTCTCGCGCGGTCCACGGGCCCCGGACGGGGTCCGCCTGGAGGCGCGTCCCGGCTCGAGCGGTCGGCCTGCGTCGCGGACGACGTCACCGGGGGTCGGAACGTGGACGGTCACTGGGAGGCCTTCCGCTGGGTCAGTCGGAGGAACCCGATCGACAGGATGAACGTGGCGAGGGCGAGGACGACCGAGAACGCGGCCGCGAGGTTGAAGTTCGGCACCGACGAGGTCGAGTAGACGACCATGTTCGGGGTGAACGTCGACGAGATCGTCGAGGTGAACTGCCGGAACACGGTCGGCTCGGTGAGGAGCTGCAGGGTGCCGATGACGCTGAACACGGCGGTCAGGACGATCGCCGGCACCACCATCGGGATCTTGATCGAGATCGCGATGCGGACCTGGGAGGCCCCGTCGAGCTTCGCGGCCTCGTAGATCTCGGTCGGGATCGCGAGGAGCGACGAGTAGATGATCAGCATGTTGTAGCCGACGTAGACCCACGTCACGACGTTGGCGACGGCCCAGAGGACGGTGCCGGAGCCGAGCAGGTCGACCTTCGAGGTGATGGCGCTGAACGGGGACAGGTCGGGGGCGTACAGGTAGCCCCACATGATCGCCGCGATCACACCGGGCACCGCGTACGGCGCGAAGAACGCCAGGCGGAAGAACCGCTTGCCGCGGAGCAGCGGCGAGTCGAGGAGCAGCGCGAACACCAGCGCCAGTGCCAGCATCACCGGCACCTGCACGACGCCGAACAGCAGCACCCGCACGACCGAGCTCCAGAACGTGTCGTCCTGGAACACGAGCACGTACTGGCTCAAGCCGCCGAACACCTGCGACGGGGCGCCGAACGTGCCCTGCCGCTCGATCTTCTGCAGCGACTCCCACACCGCGTAGAGGATCGGGATGAGGTAGAACGCGGTGAAGAGCAGCGCGAAGGGCGTCACGAAGATCGCGATCGCGCGGCGGTAGCGGAACCCGCCGCCCGCGCGGCGGCGGGTCGCGCGGGGCGACTGTGCGGTGGAGGTCATGAGCGCTTCCTGTCCTTGCGGATGATCTGGGTCCCGCCGGGTCCGATGACGGTGGTGCCCGTGACGGGGTGGTCGGCGACGAGGTCGTGACCGGCCTCGGTGTGCTGGACGGCGCGGTCCGAGTGGTTGAGCAGGAAGACCCACTCGTGCTGCTCGTCCCGGCGCCGCACGACCTCGAGGCCCGGCTGCGCGGCGGGGTCCGGGGTGACGCCGGCCTCGTCGAGCACGCGGCGGAGGAGCTCGCGACGGGCGTCGTCCTCGAGCACCGTGGAGACGTACCAGGCGCTCCCCTGTCCGTGCGTGTTCCGGGTCACCGCGGGGCCTCCGGCCAGGGGACCCGAGGCGTAGGTGACGACGGCTTCGGCACCGCGGAGCGCGACGGGCTCGGACCAGACCGAGCCGGTCGATCCGTCGGACAGCGCGACCGCGTCGCCGGCGGCCAGCGGCAGGAACTCGTCGACCCGGACGCCGAGCAGCTCGCGGAAGGCCCCGGGGTAGCCGCCGGTCCGCACGCGGTCCCGGTCGTCGACGATGCCGCTGAAGAAGGTGATGATCGCGCGCCCGCCGGCGGCGACGTGGTCCGCGATGACCGCGGCGTGCTCGTCACGCACCAGGTAGAGCTCGGGGACCACGACGACGGCGTAGCCGTCGAGCGGGGCACCGGGGGCGACGACGTCGACCGTGACCCCGAGGTCCCACAGCGCGCCGTGGAACGCGTGGACCTGCTCCAGGTACTTGAGCGCGGTGGTGGGGTGCGCCTCCAGGTCGGCGGCCCACTGGTTCTCCCAGCTGAACACGATCGCGACGTCGGCGGTGACCCGCGAACCGCGGAGCTCGCCGAGCCGTTCGACGAGCCCGCCGAGCGCGACGACCTCGTGCCAGGTGCTGGACTCGGTTCCGGCGTGCGGGAGCATCGCGGAGTGGAACTTCTCGCTGCCCTGCACCGAGGCCCGCCACTGGAAGAAGCAGACCCCGTCGGCACCGCGGGCGATGTGTGCTGCGGTGTTCCGGAGCATCTCCCCCGGCGCCTTCGCGATGTTGTTCGGCTGCCAGTTCACGGCGCCGGTCGAGTGCTCCATGAGCAGCCAGGGCGCGCCACCGGCCAGGCCGCGGGTGGTGTCGGCGGCGAACGCCAGCTCGACGTGCGGCCGGGGCAGGCGGTGGTCGAGGTAGTGGTCGTTGGCGATGACGTCCATGTCGGCCGTCCACGACCAGTAGTCGAGCGCGGTGATGTGCGCGGCGACCATGAAGTTCGTCGTGACGGGCTTGTCGCTGAGGCTGCGGAGGACCTCGGCCTCGGCACGGTGGTGGCCGAGGAGCTCGTCGGACGAGAACCGGTCGAAGTCGATGGCCTGGCCCGGGTTGCCGGACGACAGGGTGGCGCGGGGCGGCAGGACCTCCGCGAAGTCCGCGTACCGCTGGCTCCAGAACGAGGTGCCCCATGCGGCGTTCAGTTCCTCGATCGTGCCGTAGCGGGCGCGGAGCCAGCCGCGGAACGCCTCGGCCGAGACGTCGCAGTAGCAGTGCGCGTTGTGGCAGCCGAGCTCGTTCGAGACGTGCCAGAGCTTCACGGCGGGGTGGTCGCCGTAGCGCTCGGCGGTGGCCCGCACCAGGGCGAGGGCGTGCTCGCGGTAGATCGGTGAGCTCGGGCAGAACGCCTGGCGGCCACCGGGCCAGCGGCTGGTGCCGTCCGCGACGACCGGCAGGACCTCGGGGTGTCGGGTGGTCAGCCACGGCGGGGTGCTCGCCGTGCCGGTGCCGAGGTCGACGCCGATGCCGGCGCCGTGCAGCAGGTCGATGACCCGGTCGAGCGCGGCGAAGTCGTACTCGCCCTGGCGCGGCTCGACGTGGGACCAGCCGAAGACGTTGATCGCGACGAGGTTCACGCCGGCCTCGCGCATGAGTCGGACGTCCTGGACCCAGACCTCGGGGTCCCACTGTTCGGGGTTGTAGTCGCACCCGAACGCGAGCCCGGTGGAGCCGAGCCCGAGTGCGCCGGTGGCGGGCGCCGGGAGGGTGGTGGTCACTGGTGGTGGTCCTCGCTGGTCGGGGCGGCCGAGCCGTCCCGGTCGCGTGCGACCCCTTCGACGGCGAAGGCCACCCAGTGTTCTGGGAGCGCTCCCAGAACGACCGGAACGAACGGGTTCGGAACGGTCTGGGAGCGCTCCCAGAGTGAACACCAGAATCTGCGACCTGTCAACACGGGGCGCATCCGAGGTCCGTCCGAGGGCACGCCGCCAGCCGTCACCGGGCCGCTATGGTTGCCCCATGTCCGACGTCCGATCCGCACGCACCCGCGCCACGATCCAGGACGTCGCGGACGAAGCCGGCCTGTCCCGCGGCACCGTCTCACGCGTGCTGAACGACGAGCCCTACGTCTCCTCCGAGGCGCGCGAGGCCGTGCAGGCCGCCGTCCGCCGTGTCGGCTACGTCCGGAGCGCCGCCGCCCGCAGCCTGGTCACGCGCCGGTCGGGTGCCGTCGCGCTGATCGTGCACGAACCCTCGGTCGTGGTGCTCGACGACCCGAACATCGGCAACATCCTGATCGGCACGAACGCCGTGCTGTCCGAGGCCGACCAGCAGCTCGTCACGATCATGGTCGACTCCACGCGGGACAGCGAACGCGTCATCGAGTACCTGCGCGGGGGCTTCGTCGACGGCGCCATCGTGCTGTCCGCCCGCAACGACGACCCGATCACCCGCGCGATCGTCGCGATGGGCCTACCGGCGTGCTTCGTCGGGCACCCGCCCGAGGCGACCGCCGCGTCCTTCATCGGCATCGACAACCGCGCCGCGGCGGAACAGATCACCGAACGCCTGATGGCGACGGGCCGCCGACGCATCGGCATGCTCGCCTCCGGCACGGACCGCGACTCCGGCCAGGACCGCTTGGCCGGGTTCACCGCGGCCCTCGGCGAGCGCTTCGACCCCGACCTCGTCATCCGGAACCCCTTGTTCAGCTACGCGGCGGGCGCCGAGGGCATGCAGCGTCTGCTCGACCGCGCACCGGACATCGACGGCGTCTTCGCAGCATCCGATGCGGTGGCGGCGGGCGCGATGGACGTCCTCCACCGTCGCGGTCGACGCGTGCCGGAGGACGTCGGCATCGTCGGGTTCGACGACAGTGCCTGGGCGATCCGCTGCGACCCACCGCTCTCGACGGTCCGGCAGCCCGCACGCACCCTCGGTGAGCAGGCGGCCCGGCAGGTGCTCGAGCAGATCGCGTCCGAGTCGGAGCGCACGGGTGGGCTCATCCTGCCGACCGAGGTGATCTGGCGCGAGTCGGCCTGACCGGTCCGGCCGTCGTGCCTTCCGCGTGGTGACGACGGGCCGGACGGGAGGCACGTGGCGGCCCCGCCACGCGCCTCCCGTCCGGCTCGTCCTCAGTCGACGGCGAGCAACGCGTCCCGGCATGCGGCGAGCAGCTCCGTGAGCTCGGCGACCTGCGCCGGAGCCAGCGGCGCGGCCATGCGGTCCGCGATCGTGCCGACCGCGACCCTCGCACGGTCCAGGAGCGCCTCGGCGGCGGGCGTCAGGTCGGTGGCGCGCTCTCGTCGCGGTCCCGGTTCCTCCGCCCGGGCGATCAGGCCCTGCTTCTCCAACCCCTGCAGCAGCACGTTCATCGACTGCCGCGAGACGAAGGTGCGCCGGGCGAGTTCGGAGCCCGTGATCCCGGGGCTGTCCTGCAGGGCGTTCAGGCAGGCGTACTGCGAGACGCTCAGGCCGAGGGGGCGGAGGACCTCGTCCATGCGCTGGTGGAGCACGGCCTGCGTCGACTTGACCAACACACCGAGTCGCTCTGCGGGGGTCGGGACGGCGTCGATCATGTCAGGATCCTTCCACAGCGTCGGTGTGGTGCCGGCACCGTGCGGACGCAGCGCAGGCGAGGTGCGTACCGTGCGCGGTGACGAGGGACGGGGGTGATGGCGGTGGACGTCTCGGTCGCGGACCTCTCCGCCCGGCTCTGGGACGAGCGCGCGGCACTCGCCGAGCTCGCTGGCGTCGTCGACCGACCCGACGACGCGACGGTGGTGCTCGACCGGCTGCAGCGGCTCCGTCTGGAGCGCGACGTCCTGGTCGCCGGCGTGCTCGAGCAGTGGGGTGCCGGGGTCGACGGGGTGGGCCTCGACGCGCTGGACGCTGCCGCTGCGTTCCCGGGCGCGCTGCCGGTGCCCTGGGACCTCCTCCTGCCGGAGCACGTCGTCGCCCTCCGCGGCGCGGCGGCGGCCGTCGACGCTGCCGGCCCACCCGGTGCGGTCCGGGACCGCTGGCACCGGTTCGCCCGGTCGGCCGGGTACGGGGTCGGCTAGCGGCTGACTCCAGCACGGCGCTCCCGGCATCGAACGCGCTGCGATAGTTTGTTATGAACGTCGCGGTTCATAACAAACGATTGGGACATCGGTGCAGCCAAGCCCCTACACCCCGGGCGAGATCGCCCGAGTGGTCCCCGGGCGCGCCCAGCAGATCGCTGACGTCGACGTACTCCGTCCAGCTCATCGCGGACGCCGCGTGGGCAGCCGCGGGCCGGCCTGACCCCGGGGGCGTCATCGAGGTCGACGCAGTCGTAATCAGCTCTCGACTCCTCGCGCGCGGCTCATCGACAAGGGCCTCATCCAACCCGCCGACCGCGCCATGCTCGAGTTCACGATCCCCGGCTTCGCGGCGTTCGTTCGCGGGACTGAACAATAGCTCTGCGCCCCTCCTGTGGAACAGAAGCGGGCCCTCCCCCGTTGTAGGTCCTGGTGCCGCAGCCAGCGGCACGGACCCATGGAGGTACCAATGCCCACCACCGAGACCGCGATCCTCGCCGGCGGCTGCTTCTGGGGAGCACAGCAGCTCCTCCGTCGTCGCCCGGGCGTGATCAGCACGCGCGTCGGCTACTCCGGCGGCGACGTCCCGAACGCCACGTACCGCAACCACGGGAACCACGCCGAGGCCGTCGAGATCGTCTTCGACCCGTCGGTGATCTCGTACCGCGACCTGCTCGAGTTCTTCTTCCAGATCCACGACCCGTCGACGAAGAACCGGCAGGGCAACGACATCGGTCGCAGCTACCGGTCGGCGATCTTCTTCACCTCCGAGGAGCAGAAGACCACCGCCTTCGACACCATCGACGACGTGGACGCCTCGGGTCTCTGGCCCGGCAAGGTCGTCACCGAGGTCACCGCAGCCGGCCCGTTCTGGGAGGCCGAGGAGGAGCACCAGGACTACCTGGAGAAGGACCCGTACGGCTACACGTGCCACTTCGTGCGGCCGAACTGGAAGCTGCCGCACCGGAGCGACGCCGCCACGGTGTGACACCGACACCGCCGCCGCCGCCGCCGCCGCCGACGCCGCTGCCGGCGTACCGGCGACGGTGACGCACCGGTGAGACCGACGAACGCAGGAGGCCCCGGGCACGTGCCCGGGGCCTCCTGGTCGTCCAGCGCCGGTCAGTACTGGGCGACGCCGTTCGAGTACGTGGTGACCGTCTGCGGCTTCCCGGACACCGCGCCCGTGGCCGCCGGACCCACACCGTCGACGACGTGGTCGATCGTCCCCGCGTTCGTGTTGAGCGCGACGGTCGTCATGTCGTGCATCACGACGCCCGGGGTGTTCGGGACCTCGAACGACTGGGTGGCGTGCAGCGTCGGGTCGACGTTCGTGAAGATGTAGCTGCCGAGCCCCCATGCCTCGTGGGTGCGGACGCGGTCCGAGACCTTGTACGCGGCCCAGCCGTTCAGACCGTCGTGCTGCCACGCGGCCTGGTTCGGAGCGTCGTACGGCAGCTCGTTCTGGAAGAACACGGTCCGACCGCGCTCCCCGTTCCACACCACGTTGTACTGCTGGTAGTGCTCGACGAACAGGCCGGTGGCGGTGACGTCGTCACCGTTCACCACGACGCCCGTGGCTGCGGTGTTGACCGTCCACCCCACGGACCCGGCGACGCCGTGGTCAGCGCGCCACGCCCAGATGTCGTCGAGGATCGTGTGGTCGGAGTTGACCTCGAGGCTCGTCGTGGCCTTGCCGACGTGCGGACCACCGATGCGGAAGAACACGTCCTGCAGGGCCGTCGGGTCAGCAGCACTCGCGACGTGGGGGCCGCCCTTGTGGTGCCCGGTGCCGATGCGCAGCAGCGTCGGCGAGTTCACCGTGCCGGCGTCGAACGTCAGGCCGGCGACGTCGACTCCCCGGACGTCGGCGACCGTCATCGGGACGGCGCCGTTCTGCGCGGTCAGGGTCGCGAGGCCGAGGCCCAGCACGACCGTGTCGGCGCGCTTCACGGCGATGCTCTGCGCGACGTCGTAGACGCCCGGCGTGACGAGCAGGTTCTTGCCCTGCGCGAGGGCCGAGTTGATCTTCGCGATCGAGTCCGACGGGTGCGCGACGAAGAAGCTGCTGAGCGGCAGCGACGTGCCGGGGGTGTGGCCGTTCGCCCAGGTCGTGCCGACGGAGTTCGTCTGCGCGCTCGGCACGAAGACGCGGTAGGCGCCGTTCGCGTCGACGTACAGGTACGGCTTCTCGCGGGACGCCGGCGTCGCCGTCAGCGTCGTGTACGGCTGCGCCGGGAACGCCTGCGCCGGGGCGTTCACGTCACCCGAGAACACCTGGTTCCACACGCCGTTCGACCAGCCGGTGCCGAGGTCGGTGTTGCGCACGTAGAACTGCTGCTGCGAGCCGTTCAGCGCCCCGCCCTCGAGCTTCGAGTCGGCGACGAACCCGCCACTGGCGTAGTTCGGGTTCTCGCAGTACGGCATGAACGTCGTGTAGTCCTTGACGTCCACGCGTCGCATCGGCGCGGCCTGGGACACGGCCCACATCTCGTTGCCGGTGTGGCACGCGTCCGCCGTCGGCACCACGTGGATGGTCAGGTTCGACACGGAGCGCCAGAACGTGTCGAGTGCGCCGCTGCCGTCCTTGCCCGTCGCGGTGACGCCACCGTTGATCGTCACGCCCGTCGGGTCCTGCCCGAGGCCGTCGACCTCGGTGTAGTAGCCCACACGGATGTCGAGCGGGTTTGCCGCCGACCCGTACGTCCCGGGCTTGAAGAACAGCGCGTACCGGGCCGTGCCCATCTCGTTGTCGACCTGCTGGCTGTAGATCGCGTCGACCTTCGCCTGGATGTCGGCCTGCGGCATGTCGGGCGAGAAGACGACCACGTTGGGGCCGAGGTCCGTGGACGGGGCGGGCGGGGCAGCGACGGCGGTCTGCGTCGTCGCGAGGACGCCGAGCGCTGCGGCGCTCAGCGCGACCGCTGCGCCGATCACGCGTCGACTCGTCCGTGCTCTCCCGAGGGGTACTGGAGCGAAGGGTGTCACCGTTGACCTGCTTCCGTGCAGAGGTGCGGCCGTCCCGCACCGCGAGAGGACGTCGGTGTCCTCGGCGCGGGCGTCGTCGGCCGCTGGGTTGGGATGGCGAGAGCGTACTCCCGACCACGGACGGCATCATCCGCAGGACGCGTCGGACGGGATCTCGACCGGACGGGAGGCGCGGTGTCGGCTGGCACCGCGCCTCCCGTCCGGCGGATCCGCGCGGGGGCTAACCCCCGGGCGGGGAAGGAGGGCAGCCCGATGGGCACCGGCGCGCCCGCCCGGGAGGCTGGTGCATGGCTGGTCACTCCACTGGGCGCACCGCCCAGGACCGTTCCGCCGCAACATCCCGACCGGAAGACACCACCATGACGATCACCCCCGCCCCTGCGGTCGCCGAGGCCCTCGGCGTCTCCCGCACCTTCACCTCCGGCGAGTCCACCGTCCGGGCCGTCCGCGACGTGACCCTGACCGTCGCCCGCGGTGAGTTCGTCGCCGTGATGGGCCCCAGCGGGTCCGGCAAGTCGACGCTGATGAACCTGCTGTCCGGCCTCGACGAACCGGACGCCGGGCACGTCACGCTCGACGGCGTCCGGATCACCGGCTCGTCCGACGACGAGATCACCCGGATCCGCCACAGCCGCATGGGGTTCGTCTTCCAGGCGTTCAACCTGCTGGGCTCGTTGACGGTCGAGGAGAACGTCGACCTCCCGGCGACCCTCGGTGACACCCCGCTCGCGGTCGACCCGGCGTTCCGGGCGCAACTGCTGCGCCGCCTGGGGATCACGGACCTCCTGCAGCGGAAGCCGGGCGCGCTGTCCGGCGGGCAGCAGCAGCGCGTCGCGATCGCCCGCGCCCTGGTGCACCGGCCGGCAGTCGTCTTCGCGGACGAGCCGACGGGGAACCTGGACGTCGAGACCGGGCGTGCGGTGCTGCACATCCTCGCCGAGGCCGCGCACGACGGCGGTGCCGGCGTGGTCATGGTGACCCACGACCCGACCGCGGCGAGCGCTGCGGACCGTGTGGTGTTCCTCCGGAACGGCTCGGTCGTGCAGGAGCTCCCCCGCGCCTCCGCGGCCGCGATCGCCCAGACGCTCGTGGAGACGGTCCGTTGACCGGGGTCCACCGGGCTGATGCCCGCAGGGGTCGCCTGGCAGGAGGCCTCAGCCGCCGGCTGGCCGGGAGCCCCGGCGGTCGCCTGGCCGGTCGCCGCCCGACGAGCCGTCGCCGCCTCGGTGCCGACAACGTGGTGGTCGCACTCGGCGGGGCGTTCGTGACGGTCGTCGTCGGGCTGACCTCGGTGATCACGCAGGGCGTCGCGGGTTCCGGCTTCGGCGCGAACCCGATGACCATCGTGATCCTCGCGCTGCTCACGGTCGCCTTCGTGGCGATCGCCGCCGTCGTGTCGACCAGCTCGGTGACCAACGCCTTCATCCTGATGGCGGCGATGCAGGTCCGCGAGGTCGCACTCCGACGACTCCTCGGGTCGACCGCGACCGCCGAGTACGGCCGACTCGTCGGTTCGGCCACCCGTCGCGCGGTGTGGAGCGCGCTCGCCGGGGCGCTCGTCGGTCTGGGCGTCGGGATCGGGATCGTGGCGCTGTCGTCGGGCCGCGGCGGTCTCCTCGAGGGGATGTCCCCCTCCGCGGTCCTCCAGCCGCTCGCCGTGGTCCCGCTCGTGGTGCTCGTGCTCGGCGCCCGTTCCGCGGCACGGGTCGGGTTCCGGGGCGTCCTCTCGGTGGCACCGGCGCAGGCCTTCAGTGCCGCCGAGCACCAGCGCGACGGCGACACGGAGCACGATGCCGCGCGCTTCTCCGGACGCCACCTGCTGCTCTTCACCGGGGCGAGCGTGTTCCTCGCGCTCGGTCTCGCGGTGGGGTTCGTGACGCCCTTCGCCGTGCTCTTCGCGATGGTCGGTGGCGTCCTCGCCGCGCTCGGCATCGTCCGCGCCGCGACGCCGATCATCACGACGGTGATCCGCGGTGTCAGCCGCCGGCTGGGCAGGCGGTCACCGTCGGTCCGGGTCGCGGGCAGCAACCTGCTGCAGTACCCGGCCAGGACCGGTCGCGCTGCCGTCGGTGTGCTCATGAGCGTCACCGTCCTGACGATGTTCGCGGTGGCGTCCGCCACCCTCCGCGGTGCGCTGGTCGCCGAGTACGCCGGGACCTCGCAGTCGTCGGCCGCCGCCGAGGTCCTGAGCGGCATCATCCCGCTGCTGAGCGCCCTCACCATCAGCATCGCCGTCATCTCCGCGGTCGGCATCGCCCAGAACGTGGCGCTCGACGCACACCTCCGTCAGCGTGACCTCGCCGTGCTCCGCGTGCTCGGCCTCACCGTGACCCGGGCCGGCCGCATGCTCCTCGTCGAGGCCGCGCTCCTGGTCGGGTCCGCGACCGTCGCCGGACTCGGCCTGGGCGCGGTCCTCGGCTGGAGCGGGGTGCAGACGCTGCTGGCGTCGACCCTGAACAGCAGGGTCACGGTCCCACTCGCACCGATCTGGTTCGTCCCGGTCGTGCTCATCGCGGTCGCCGCGCTGACCTTCGCCGTCAGCCGCGCGCCCGTCGTCCATGCCCGACGCTCCTCGTCGTCGGCCTTCCTCACCCGATCCCTCCAGGAGACCCCGTGAACCACGAAACCGCCCCCGCTCCCGCGCCCCCGCCGACGCTCACGGCGCCGGACGCTCTTCTTCGTCATCGCGATGGGCCTCGCGGTCCTGATCGTCCTCGGCAGCGTCCTCGGACTCGGCCGCGCCTTCCAGATGTCGCCGGGAGCGATGCTCGCCGAGGCGCAGGGCAAGACGCTCACCGAGCACTACGCACGCCCTGACGCCGTGCCGGCATCGGACCGGCCGTCGTGGTTCCCCGCGACCGCCACCGACATCACGGTGAAGCAGCCGGGCGAGAACAGCGACGTGGACGGGCTCAAGATCGACGCCCGCGTCCCGGCCGGTACCGCGCTCCCCGTCACGTGCACGGCGGCGCGCTACTCGCAGGCGTGGGACGGCGGCGGGACCTGGCCGGAGTTCACGCACACGCCGATCCGCGCCTGCGGGGAGTGGCGGGCCGTCCTCACCGACGGGCACCTCTACCTGTGGCGCTGACACCCCCGATGAACACGGCCGACGGCCGACGGCTCCCCCGTCGGCCGTGGGCCGTCCGTCGTGCGCCTGATGGCCTGGAGGCACGCCCCTTGCACCCGTTCACGTCACTGGTCAGAATGGTGACGTGACAAACGGAGCGACCGACTGGAGCGGCGCGACCGGCGACTCGGGCCGGACGCCCGCTGCCGGCACCGTGCTCCGGGTCCTGGCCGGATCGGACCGGCCGATCGACCGCCGCGTGCTCGCCGAGCAGGTCGGTGGGACGGACGCGGCCTTCCGGCACGGGCTCGCCACGCTGGAGGCCGCCGGCACGATCACGGTGACGAACCGCTTCGGCGTCGGGCTGGGACCGACCCTCGCGAACCCGGACGCCCTCCTCCCACAGCACTTCTCGACCACCATCGGGACCCTCGTGCGCGATCGCCTGGCCCCGCTCGCTGCGGCGACGAACGGGCTCGCCTTCCTCGTGTCGGTTCCCGTCGGACCGGCGGGTGTGCACGACGTCCGCGTGCACGAGACGACCGCTCCGCTGTCGCGGGACACCGACGACGCGATCCGGCGGTCCGTCCTGGGCGCGCCGGCCACGATCGGCACAGATGGGGTCAGCCGGTGGACGATCCACGGGCGTGGACACCGGCTCGTCGTCGGCGCGGTCGGACCGTCCGGTGCCCTGCTCGACCACGCCGTCCGCGAGTACGGGCTGCGACTCACCCGCGAACTCCGCCGGCCGTTCCCGTCCGGGGCCGGTGGTGGGGTGGCCGGCGGCCACCCTGCCGGTGTCCGTCGTGCCGGTGCCCTCCATGCCGGCGTTCTTCCTGCCGGAGTCCGTCCTGCCAGCGTGCCGACGGCCTCCACCTCGTCGGCCTGAGCCGCCTCGCCTCAGCGGCCACTCCGGAGTGCCGAGGTCGCGAAGTACCGCCCGAAGCGGAGGACCGTGGCCGCCGAGGCGAGCCAGGAACCGCCCGCACCACGCACCGAGAGCAGCAACTGCGTGAGCGCCGACGACGAGATGCGCACCGTCCCGCCCCCGGTCAGGGCCATGCCGTCCTTGTGGTGGTCGATCACGACCGGCAGGCGTGTCAGGTCCCCGATGGTCGGGCGCGTGCCAGGGACGTGGGTCTTCGCTCCCGTCAGACTCCCCCAGCACGCGCGACCGTCCGTGTACCGGAGCCGGTACTGCATCAG
Source organism: Curtobacterium sp. ISL-83 (assembly GCF_018613895.1). GTDB lineage: Bacteria > Actinomycetota > Actinomycetes > Actinomycetales > Microbacteriaceae > Curtobacterium. Next base: position 665,009 of record NZ_JAGGPH010000007.1, on the reverse strand, counting down.
GGTGCCGCGCTCGTCGGGGAAGAGCTCGAGCGTGCCGCGCACCTGGACGCGGGTCGCGCCGAAGACCGCGACGCCCGTGACCCGTGCCGGCGGCGCGGGCACACCGGCGGGGGTCGCCGTGTCGGGCACTTCGACCTCGAGTCCCAACCGCAGCCGTTGCGTGCTCGTCGACCCGTCAGGGGCCGTCATCGTGGCGTCCCCCGTCACGACCTCGCGGAAGTGGACCGGGAGCGGGCGTGCTTCGCGACCGGGCTCGCGGACGTCTCGCCAGCGCTGCACCGCGACCATGGCAGCGTCCTCGGGGACCACTGTCGGACGGACCTCGCTGCGTTCCGGGGCCGTCCACTCGGGGTCCGCGGTGATGTCCCGGATCGCGGCCTCCACCGCACGCTCGGCGACGGCCGCGATGGTCGCGGACGGGTTCACCCCGGTCGCCGCGGGCACGGCGCTCCCGTCGACCACGTACAACCCGGGGTACCCGTGCACCCGCCCGTGGTGGTCGACGACCCCGGTGCTGGCGGTCGTCCCCATCGGGACACCGCCGAGGTTGTGGACCGTGATCCCGGTCCGCAGGAACATCCACGACGGCAGGACCCGCACCCGTCCCCCGAGCTGACGGGCGGTCTGGCGCGCAGCCCGCATCTGGGTCCGGTACAGCGCGGCGTTCGGTCGGTTCCGCCACTCCAGCGCGGCCTCGCCGTTGTTCTTGAGCGACAGGACACCGTCCGACGAGTCACGCCCCATCATGAGCAGCGACATCGTCTGGTCCCGTCGACGACCAGGCCGGGCCGCCGGTCCCCGGCCGGTCCCGCCGATGCGCTCGACGAGCTGTCGGAGGACACTGCGCCGCTGGCCGAGGGGGTTCAGCGACCGGACGAGGTTGCGGATCTGCTCCGGGTAGGCGCCGTCCTGCACCTGGAACCAGACCTTCTCGTCGCCGATGTGGCAGTCCACGATCGTGGTGGTCGTGATCGTGGGCCCGCGACCCGGCTGGAGCTGGGTGCGGGGGCGGGAGACGAAGGCCAGGAAGTCGCCGTTGCCGGAGAACCCGTGTCCGAGCGTCGCGGACAGTGCCGGGAGGCTCTGGTGCAGGTCACGGTTCCGCAGCAGCAGCTCCGTGGTCGCGACGGCACCCGCGGCCAGGAACACGTTGTCGGCCGTGATCACGGAGTGCTCGCCCGCCGCGAGGTCGGTTGCGTGCACGCGGTACCCGGTCCCCGTGGGCTCGATGCGGTCGACCTCGGTGAGCGTGAACGCCGTGGCGCCGGACCGCTCCGCGACGCCCAGGTAGTTCCGGTCGACGCTGTTCTTCGCACCCTGGTTGCACCCGAACATGCACTCGCCGACGAAGGTGCACGTGCCCGCGGTGGGCGCGGCGCCGTCCTGCGCGAAGGTCACCGCGAGGAGCGGCCGCACGGTCCCTGTGGGCCGGTGCATCCGCGATGCGGCCTGCTCCATCGCGATCGTGCGCGCCGGCACGTCACCCGTGACGGGATCCGTGCCGACGGGGCTGACGCCGAGCATGTGCGCGACCAGGTCGTAGTAGGGATCGAGCGCCGCGCGGTCGAAACCCGCGGGCCACGCGTCGAAGACCTCGTGCGGCGGACGGGCGAACACGTTGGCGTACACCAGCGACCCGCCTCCCCACCCGGCGGCCTGCACCCCGATCATCTTGCCGAGCCACCGGACGTCGTAGAGCCCGCGGCTCTTGGACCAGAGCCACCCGTGGTCGAAGCTGGAGTCGTCGCGCGGGAACGATCCCGGCTCCCACCGCCGACCGCGCTCGAGGACGGCGACCGACAGTCCGGCCTGGGCGAGGCGCGCCGCCGTCACGGCACCGCCGAACCCGCTGCCGACCACGACCGCGTCGAAGTGCTGTGGTGCTCCCATGGTGACCCCGTTCGTTCAGGCGGCGGCTCGGTCGCGCTCCGTGAACGCACCGGGGGTAGTGAGTGTATGATCACTCGCATGACTTCGCAAACACCGGTCCTGTCGACCGCCGAGCGTCGACGGCCCCTCGTGACCGCCGCCGCTCTCGAGACCTTCGCGAAGGGCGGCTACCACGGAGCCACCATCGCGGACGTCGCGCAGGCAGCGGGCATCTCCCCCGCCTACGTGTTCAAGCTGTTCCCGGGCAAGGACGCCCTGTTCGTGACGGCGCTCGAACGGTGCTTCGAGCAGATCGTCGAGGCCCTCGCAGCCGGAGCGGACGGTGCCTCCGACCGCTCGCCCGACGGGCTGCTCGACGCGATGGGCGGCGCGTACGCCGAGCTGGTCCGCGACCGCACGCTGCTGATGCTGCAGGTCCACGCCCAGTCCGTCGCCGAGATCCCGGACATCGGCGCGGCACTCCGCGCCGGCCTGGCCGAGGTGACGCAGTTCGCGAAGCGACGGACGGGCGCCGACGACGACGCCGTGCAGCGCTTCATGGCCTACGGGCAGCTCTGCCACCTCATCGTGACCGCCGGCATCGACGAGCAGGCCGGCGACTGGGCCGCGATCCTGAGCCACGGCATCCGCCACCCCGACTGACCTCGGGTCCGGTCTCGGGACCGAACCGGCCCCGCCGTCGCCCGCCGGCCCGACCAGCACGACGCTGCTCACGACAGCGCCCGGTGCACCCCCTCCAGGATGCGCTCGAGTCGCGCTGGTGACGTCGCGAAGTTGATGCGACCGAACGCGCCGGTGTCCACGGACGTGCCGGCGGCGAACTCCGCGCCGTTGCTCAGCAGGACCCGTCCACGCTCGAGCACGGCCTCAACGGGACGGTCGGCGATCGCCGTCTGCCCGAAGCCGATCCACGACAGGTAGGTCGCTTCCGGAGCGTGGTGCACGAGCTCCGGGTACCCGGACGCCCACACCGCGACCCGGGCCCGGTTGTCCGCCAGCACCGCGCGGACGTTCTCCAGCCAGGCGTCACCGTCGCGCCACGCCGCCACGGTCGCGACCCGCCCCAGCGTGCTCGGCTGCCCGAAGTAGTCGAGCGGCGCCGCGGTGAGGGCTCGGCGGAGCGGCTCGTACCCGATGTGCGTCACCGCGCAGCGGAGCCCCGCGATGTTGAACGCCTTCGTCGCCGACGTCGCCGTGATGGTCCGGTTCGCCGCGTCGTCGTCCAGCGAGGCGAACGGGATGTGCGTGTGCGGCTCGTACGTCAGGTCGGCGTGGATCTCGTCGCTCAGCACCGGGATGTCGAGGGCACGGGCGACCTCCGCCAGACGCTCGAGTTCCGGCCGCCGGAGGACCCGGCCCGTCGGGTTGTGGGGGTTCACCACGACGATCAGCCGACAACCGGCGGCCCGGAGCCGTTCCTCCAGGCCGTCGGACTCGAGCTCCCACCCGTCGGGCCCGTCCTCGACGCCGAGCGGCACGAGCACCCGACCCGATCGCTGGATGGTCGCGACGAACGGCGGGTAGGTCGGGACGTGGATCGCCACGGCGTCACCGGGACGGGTCGTGTGCTCGATCACGACCTGCAGGACCTGGATCAGGTCGGTGAACACCCGCACCCGATCCGGTGCCGGCGCCCACCCGTACCGGTCCCGCATCCGTCCTTCGAACGCGGGGGCGAGCGGGTCGCCGTCCGGCATGAACGGGTAGCCGAGCTGCCCGTCGCGGATCACGCGCTCCATCGCCTCGCGGACGACCTCCGGGATCCCGAAGTCCATGTCGGCCACCCAGGACGGCGTGACACCGGCCGGCACCGCGCCCCACTTCACGCCGCCGCCGGACCGGAGCGTGTGCTCCGACTGCACCCGCACCTGGTCGTGCTGCACCCGGATCTGGTCGTGCTGCACCCGGATCTGGTCGTGCTGCACCCGCACGATGTCGTTCATGATGCGACCACCACCGTCCGCCGATCGACCGCGACGATCAGGTCGCGCATCTGCTCCATCTGTCCGTGGTGCTGAGCGAGCTCCTCGTACACGTGCTGCAGGGCACCGCCGACGGTCAACGAGCGCTCCGGCCCCTCGAAGTCGGCCGGGGGCTCCTGTGCGAGTGGTGCACTGGGATCGGCGACGGCCAGGTCCGCCCGGAAGCGGGCGGATGCCGCGTCGACCCGGTCGAGCAACGGTCCCACCGCTCCCGACGCGGTGAACTCCGCCGCCCGGTCCCGCTGGATCGGGCGTCCGGAGACGAAGCCGCCGACCCACGCGTCGACGACACCGACGCAGTGGTGCAACAACGCGTACGGCGAGTTGCCACCGGGCAGTGGCGTCGGGCGGTTCGCCAGGTCGTCACCGAGCTCGGCGACGATGGTGCGCATCCCGCCGAGCGCCCGGTCGACGAAGTACCAGTAGTCATCTCGATCGATCATCCGGTCGCTCCCATTCCCGTCACTGGTTGAACTGGTGATGATCGTGACAGACACCGCGTCACCGGTCAAGCACGTGACGTCGCGGACGAACGGCGGTTGCGCTCCGGGGGGTCACTGTTCAGGATGGTGACGTGCACCACGTCTTCGTCAGCGGCAACATCGCCCTCGACCTCCTCGGCTCCCGGAAGTGGCGCCGGTCCGAGCCGGAGGAACTCCTGCTGACCGCCGACGACCTCCGGGAGTGGATCGACGCCGCGGACCTGACGGCCGAGCCCGTCCCGGTCGATGACGCAGGCCTCCGCACGGCACTCGACCTGCGGGAGGCGCTGTACCGCCTGGTCACGGCCCGCACCGCCGGTTCCCCGGGCGATCAGGACGACCTCGACGTCGTGAACCGGGCAGCCGCAGCCACCCCGCTGACGCCGGTGGTCGGCAGCACCGGGATCCGGGTCGTCGGTGAGCTGTCCGCCGTGCTCTCGACGGTCGCGCGGGCGGGCATCGACGTCGTTTCCCCCGGCGTGCTCGAGCTGGTGAAGGAGTGCGGACGAGACGAGTGCACCCGGGTCTTCGTGGACCGGTCGCGGGGCCGCCGTCGTGCGTGGTGCGGCATGGAGGAGTGCGGCAACCGGGTGAACGCTGCGGCCTACCGGCGCCGTCGAGCCGAGGCCACCGCGCACTGAACCCGCGCCGGAGCGCCGGAAAGTCAGACGCCGGAAAGACGGACGGCGGGACGCCGGACGCCGGAATGCCCGGACGGCCGAGGCTCGTCCGGGCATTCCGGGGTGTGGTGTCAGCGCGATCGGGGTGTCAGCGCCGGTCTCCCGCGCTGAAGGAGGCGACGACCGCACCGGCGAGGGCGATGCCGGCCGCTCCGAGGAAGAGCCAGGAGAACCCGCCGGTCAGCGCTACCGGAGCGGCAGCTCCGGCGTGGGCCAGGGCCTCGGTCCGGACGGTCGCGACCGTCGACAGGACCGCCAGACCGAGCGCGCCGCCGATCTGCTGGCTGGTGTTGACGAGGCCACCGGCCAGGCCGGACTCGCCACCCTCGACGCCGTCCACCGACAGCTGGGTCGTCGTGACGAACGCGCCGCCCATGCCGATCCCGATGAGCAGGCTCGGGCCGAGCAGCTGCCCCACGAACGTGGCGTCGGACGGTGCGAACGAGAGCCAGACCAGGCCGGCGGCCAGGACGACGAGGGACCCGACGAGCGTGGCCTTCGTGCCGAGTCGGCCGATCAGGGCCGGAGCGAGACCGGCGACGACGACCAGGGCACCGGCGAGCGGCAGCTGCGTCAGCCCCGTGGTGAGGGCGTCGTAGCCGAGCACGGCCTGCATGTAGACCGAGAGGGCGAAGAACAGGGCGACCATCGCGGCACCGACCAGCAGCATCACGATGTTGCCGACGGACAGGTTGCGGTTCCGGAACACGGACAGCGGGACGAGGGGCTCGGCGGTCCGGCGCTCGATCACGATGAAGGCGACACCGAGCACGACGGCGGCGACCGCGAGGCCGATGGTCAGCGGGTGCACGAAGCCGACCTGGTCGACGGCGCTGAGCGCCCCGACGGCTGCGACGAGCGCCCCGGTGATGGTGGCAGCACCCGGCATGTCGAGCTTCGTGCGGGCTCCGGCGACGTCCGGCGTGATGAGGAACGGGATGGCGATCAGGACGAGCAGCCCGATCGGCACGTTGACGAAGAACACCGACTGCCATCCGAGCGCGGCGGTCAGCACACCACCGAGCAGCACACCGGCAGCCGACCCGATGCCGGCGACACCGCCCCAGACCCCGAGGGCCTTCGTGCGCTCCCCGCTGTCCGGGAACAGGTGGGTGAGCAGTGCGAGCGCGGCCGGGGCGAGCAGGGCGGCGGACACACCCTGCACGGCGCGGGCAGTCAGGAGCATCCCGCTGCTGACCGAGAACCCGGCGAGCGCCGAGGCACCGATGAAGCCGGCGACACCGATGAGGAACACGCGACGGTGTCCGTACCGGTCAGCGAGCCGGCCGCCCAGGAGCAGCAGCCCGCCGAACGCCAGGACGTAGGCGGTGATCACCCAGGCGAGCGCCGCCGTCGTCATGTGCAGCTTGTCGCCGAGGACGGGGAGCGCGATGTTGACGATCGACGCGTCGAGGACGACGAGGAACTGGGCGAGCGCCAGGACCGTCAGGGCGAGCCACTTGCGGGAACTCCGGGGCTGCGTGGACGGGGCGGCGGACGAGGACGTCGAGGGCGACGTGGCGGTGGAGCGGGTGGCCGTACTCATGATGAACTCCTGACGGTGAAGAGTGGTTGATCACTCACTTGCGGGCAAAAAGAAGAGGATGGTTAGGCGGGGTGGCGGATACCGGTTGCGAGCAACCGCGCCCACTCCGTGGGGAGGTCGTCGATCTGTGCGGTGACGATGAGGTGGCAGAGCTGCCCGTACGCCATGAACCGCTGGACGGCCACGTCGTCGGCGCCGGAACGACGCTGGGCGAACTCGGTCACGGACGCGAGCCCGGCGCGGAGGGCCGTGCCGATCTCGGGGACCTCGGCGACGGACTGGGCGTGCACCTGCAGCATGAGCAGGGTGCGGTCTCGGATGAGTTCCGCGTACGCGATCCCCATCTCGTCCAGGACTGCCTGCGGTGTGGCTCCCTCGGCCCGGTCGGCGCCGTCCGCGAGGGCCACCAGCACCTTCGCGAAGCACGTCTCGAGTGCGGCGACGAACAGCGACTCCTTGCTCGGGAAGAGCTTGAAGACGTAGGCCGGCGAGATCCGGGATTCCCGGGCCACGTCGGCGACGGTTGCCCCGTGGTAGCCGCCGGGAGCGAATTCGCGGAGCGCCGCTTCGGCAACCACCGGCCGCCGGACCTCGGCGGTGGAGAGTGTGTTCGTGTTCATGGCAGTGACTGTACAGTCACTCTCCACGCTCCCGCAAGTCTTTTTCCCGATCGATTTCCGACCGGGTACTCACCGACCGTCCGCACCCGCGAACGGGCCGGCTCGACAGCGGACGGTCCGGGAACGACAACGGGGCGGACTGGCGATCGCCAGTCCGCCCCGTTGGGTCGACGCATCAGTCCCAGGCGCCGAGCATCGCGATGGTACTGAGGCAGAGGACCCCGAAGGTCACCCACCAGGCGATCTTCTTGCGGGTCCAGATGGCGGTTCCTGCGGTGTTGGTGCTCATGTGCGTACTCCTCGTTGATTCGGTGTGCGGGTGGTGGTGTGGTGCTCGCCGGCCGGTCAGTCCCAGGCGGAGAACAGGCCGACGACCAGGACGGCGAACGGGATGAGTGCGACCCATCGCATCGTGATGTCGTTCTTCATGGCGCTTCCTCTCGTTGAGAGTGATTACTCACTCACTTGGTGATCGACCCCCGCCTTCCTCCGGCGGCGAGCCCGCCGCCGTGGTGGCGCATATCAGTGACTGTACACTCACTCACCTTGTTGGGGCAAGTCGAGATCCGAATCCCTCCCACGGGCGGACGGGAGGCGCGTTGCGGGGGCCGCAACGCGCCTCCCGTCCCCGACGCCTACCCGAAGACGCCGAGCTCGGACACCTGACCGGCTGCCCAGCCGGTGTTGCCCGTGATCGCGATGCGCACGTACCGCACCGACGTCGTGGGCACCGAGATCCGGACGGCGTTGCCCGTCGACGGGTCGAAGGTGTACCCGGCCGAGGCCTTGAGCGTCGAGAATGACGAACCGTCCGTCGACCCCTGCACGCTCAGCGTCTCGGTGCGGGCGCCCCAGGCTGAACTCGGCGGCAGGTTCAGGGTCACGGTCGACACCGACTGTGCCGATCCGAGGTCGACCTGGACCCACTGCGGGAACGCGTTGTTCTGCGACTCCCAGTACGACGACGTGTTGCCGTCGGTCACGTTGCCCGCACCGTAGACGTCCGTCGAGGACGACGCCGAGGCCGGCTTGCCGAGCGCCAGGTTCGTCCCGGAGGTCGCGACGCCGGCGCCCGAGAGCGCGGCGCTCGTGCTGGCCGATCCGCTCACCGCGAGGGTGCCCGTGCGGGACCCGGCGGCGGTCGGCTTGAACGTGACCGAGACGGAGCAGGACGCCCCTGCGGGCAGCGACGAACCGCAGGTGTTCGTCTGCGCGAAGTCACCACTCGCCGAGACACCGGAGATCGAGGCGGTCGCCCCACCGGTGTTCTTGACCGTGATGGTCTGCGCCGCCGACGACGACCCGACGTTCGTCGAACCGAAGGACAGCGACGACGGGCTCAGCGCGAGCGCCGCGGGGTTCGACCCGCCACCGCCCGATCCGCCGAGGTTCGACGCCGGCCACGGCCCGCAGTACTGGGTGCCGTACCCGGAGTTGCCGCCGCCGTCGGTGATCGTGAACCCGACCCCGCAGTCGTACGTCCCCGCCGGTCCGCCGATGCCGGTTGCCGTCACGTTCGTGAACGTCGCCGCGCCCGCGACCTGCTTCTGGACGGCGAAGGTCCCGACGTTCTGGATCGTCACGTTCGACAGGCTCACCCCTTGGATCGAGCTCCCCGAGACGAACTGCACTGCCTCGTACGGGCTGTCCTGGATGACGAGGTTCGAGACCGCGATCTGCGCGTTGACGGCCGCGTCGCGGGCATCGAACCAGAGCGCGCCGACGCCGAACTGCCAGTTCGGGTCGAGGTCGCCCGAACGGACGATGGTGTTGCCGGAGACGGTCGTCTTGCCGAGGGGCGTCGAGTTGAACCGCTGCGCGACGTGGATGCCGCCGCCCTGGTTGATGCCGGCGTCCACGACCCGGTTGCCCGAGACCGTGTTGTCGTGACCGCCGTAGATCGCGATCCCGTTCGCCAGGATGGGCAGCTGCACGGTGTTGTTCGAGAACGTGTCGTTCGCGTCGGCGTTCGTGTCCGCCCACGTCGCGAGTCCGTCGTCACCGAGGTTCCGGAGGTCCGAGTTCGTCACGGTCGAGTTCGTCACGCCGTCGTGGAAGTTGATCCCGTCCGCCGTGGTGTCACGGATCCGCAGACCGGAGAACGTCGTCCCGTCCATCGGGCCGTCCATCCACGCGCCCACCTTGGTGTGCTCGATCCACAGGTTCGACACCGTCGAGTTCGACATCGCGCCGCCGACGCCGTTGACCTGCGCCGAGTCGTTCCGCTCCTGGACGTTGCCGACGATGGCGAAGTCGTGGAGCTTGACGTTCGTGGACGGGTTCGGCGCGGAGTTCCCGTAGAACCCGACCCCGTTGCCGGTCACGGTCGACCGCCAGATCCCGGCGCCGGCCACCGTGACGTTGTTCACCATCACGTGCTGGTTCACCTGGAAGGTCCCGGCCGGGATCCACACGGTCCCGCCGGCACCGGCCGCCGCGATCGCCTGGGTGAACGCGGCGCTCGAGTCCTTCGCCCCGGTCGCGTCGGCGCCGTAGTCCGTCACCGACTTCGAGCCGCTGGGTTGCGTCGACGCCGGGGCCACGGCCTCGAAGTCGGCGAGGTCGACGGTGATGGACGACGCTGCGGACGCCGCATCGACCTGCAGGGTGATCGTGGTGCCCGCGGGGTAGGTCTTGTCGAGCAGCCGGTGCACCTCGTCGTAGAAGTGGTGCGGGCTGCCCTGCGACGGCTGGTTCGAGAACGGGTAGCCGCCGTAGTACCAGGAGTAGGCGTTCGTCAGGGACAGGTCGGCCTGCTTCGTCCCCCCGACGGACAGCCCGAGCGGAGCCGAGTACACCGACCCGTCGGCTGTGTCCGGCACCGAGTACCGGACGTCGACCGAGTTGGCGGCTTGCGGCAGGGTGAGCTGCACGTACTTCCCGACGCCGGAGAGCGTGACCGCCTTGCGGCCGGAGGCCTCGTCGGCGAGCTGCCCCTGGGTGTAGCTCGGTCCGATGACCGTGCCGTTGGTGGTCGCGGCCTCGGCCTGGACCTCCTGGTACGGCAGCGACGCCCCGGCACCGCCGGTGGCGGTGGACGCCGCCTCCGCGGTCTGGACGGGAGCGATGGCCCCGAACGCGGAGAGCACGGCTGCCGCTGCGCAGAGCGCAAGGGCCGTGGTCGTTTTGAACATCGTTGTTCCTTTCGACGTGCGGCACGCACGACGAGCGCCGTGCGTGACCGTTCGGGAGCCCTCCGATCACCCTCGATCGGGGACGGCGCGCTCAAACTAGACCGAGTGCGTGTCAATTTGCAATACCCTGTCAAGTTCTTGCGTGAAACGACTCCCTAGACTTGCTCCATGTCCCGCCGCCTCGCCGATGTCGCCAAGAAGGTGGGCGTCAGCGAAGCCACCGTCAGCCGTGTCCTCAACGGCCGACCAGGTGTGTCCGACCAGACCCGGCAGGCGATCCTCAGCGCGCTCGACGTCCTGGGGTACGAGCGACCCACGAAGCTGCGGGGTGACCGTGCTCGACTCGTCGGGCTCTTCCTGCCGGAGCTGCAGAACCCGATCTTCCCGGCGTTCGGGGAGGTCGTCGCCGCGGCGCTCGCCCAGAACGGCTTCACGCCGGTGCTCTGCACGCAGACCGCCGGGGGCATCTCCGAGGCGGAGTACGTCGACCTGCTCCTCCAGCAACAGGTCGCCGGCGTCGTGTTCATGTCCGGCAGCCACGCGGTGACGAACGCCGACCACGAGCACTTCGAGCGCCTGCGCGGTCTCGGCATCCCCGGCGTCCTGGTGAACGGCGCGTACCCGTCCTCGGGCTTCGCCACCGTCTCCTCCGACGACGAGAGTGCTGCCGAACAGGCCTACGCCCACCTGGCGCAGCTGGGACACGAGCGCATCGCCCTCCTGCTCGGCCCGGGTGAGCACATCCCCTCGCAACGGAAGGCAGCGGGCGCAGCCCGGGCGGCGGTCCGGACCGGCGTCCCGATTCACGAGGACCTGGTCGTCCACGCGCACTACTCGCTCGAAGCGGGGCAGGCGGCCGCCACCCGCGTCGTGGCAGCGGGTGCGACGGCGATCGTCTGCGCGAGCGACCTGATGGCCCTCGGCGCGGTGCGGGCGGTCCGGCGGGCGGGACTCCGCGTCCCGGAGGACGTCTCCGTCATCGGGTACGACGACTCCGCACTCATGAACTCCGTCGACCCGCCGCTGACCACGGTGCGCCAGCCGATCGACCCGATGGCCCGGATGGTCATCGAACTCCTCGTGTCGCAGATGGGCGACTCGGCCGCGGCTCCGGACGAGTACCTCTTCGAGCCCGAGCTCGTCGTCCGCGCGAGCACGGCCCCGCGCCAGCGCTGAACGGGCACTCCCTGCCCGGCGCACGAGTTTGTCCGACGATGTTGTTCAGTTCTTGCGTGAATCTGTCGTCCGCTGTACGTTGATGCCCGCCGACACCGAGGTCGGCGGGAACGAGACGACGATGACCGACCTGCTCGACACGGGGACCGCCCGTTCGACCGACCGGCTCACAGACCCCCTCTGGTGGCGGGACGCGGTGATCTACGAGATCTACCCGCGCAGCTTCGCCGACGGCAACGGTGACGGGACCGGTGACCTCGAAGGCGTGCGCCAGCGTCTGCCGTACCTCGCCGCGCTCGGCGTCGACGCGATCTGGTTCACCCCGTGGTACGCGTCACCGCTCGCCGACGGCGGGTACGACGTCGCCGACTACCGCAGGGTCCACCCCGACTTCGGCACGCTCGAGGACGCCGAGTCGGTCATCGCCAACGCCCTCGCGCTCGGCATCCGGACCATCGTCGACGTCGTCCCCAACCACGTCTCCCGGGACCACGAGTGGTTCCGACAGGCCATCGCCGCCGGCCCGGGCAGTCCGGAGCGGGAACGGTTCTGGTTCCGTGACGTCGATCCGGCACACCCTGACAGCCGCCCGACGGACTGGACGTCGAACTTCGGCGGCCCGACCTGGACACAGACGGGCGACGGCCAGTGGTACCTCCACCTCTTCGACCAGGCGCAGCCCGACCTGAACTGGGACCACCCGGACGTCCGGCGCGAGCACGAGAGCATCCTGCGGTTCTGGCTGGACCGCGGCGTCGCGGGGGTCCGAATCGACTCCGCCGCCCTGCTCGTGAAGGACCGCGAGCTGCCCGAGGTCCCGGAGCGCCCGGCCCCCGGCGAACACCCGAACACCGACCGGGACGAGCTCCACGCGATCTACCGCGGATGGCGCCGCGTTGCCGACGCCTACTCGGGCGCGATCGGCGCGGTCGACGGCAGCCGTGCGGGCACCACCGCGGCGCCGGGCACCCGCGCGCTCGTCGGGGAGATCTGGCTCGAGGACACCGACCGGTTCACCGCCTACCTGCGCCCGGACGAGCTCCACACCGCCTTCAACTTCGACTTCATGTCGCGCCCCTGGGACGCGGCAGCGTTCCGCGAATCGATCACGACCACGCTCGCGGCGCACGCCCCGGTCGGCGCACCCGCGACCTGGGTCCTCAGCAACCACGACGTCACGCGCCCGGTCACGCGCTACGGCCGCGCGGAGAGCGGGTTCTCGTTCGCCGCGAAGCGGTTCGGGACGCCGACCGACCTCGCGCTCGGCACCCGCCGTGCTCGCGCGGCTGCACTGCTCACCGCCGCGCTGCCCGGGAGCCTCTACCTGTACCAGGGCGACGAGCTCGGCCTGCCCGAGGTCGAGGGGCTCCCCCTCGACGCGCTGCAGGACCCGATGCACCGGCGATCCGGCGGGGTGGACCCCGGCCGCGACGGCTGCCGGGTGCCGCTCCCGTGGTCCGGCACCGAGCCTCCCTACGGTTTCAGCGGTGGCGCGCGGCGCGACGCGACCGCGACCGCCCAGGTGCGCGCGACCGCCCGCACCTGGCTCCCGCAACCCGCGGACTGGGCGACCCACACGGTCGAGGCGCAGGAGCACGACCCCGACTCGATGCTCGCGCTGTACCGCGAAGCGATCCGGATCCGCCGCGAGCGCCTGCACCACGACGAGTCGTTCGCGTGGCTGTCGAGCGAGGAGGAGGTCCTCGCCTTCGCGCGCGGCGACGGGTTCGTCTGCGTCGTGAACCTGAGCCGACACCCCGTCGCCCTCCCCGCAGACCACACGACCCTCCTCGCCAGTGCCGACACGTCCGGGGGCACGCTCCCGAGTGACGCGGCGGTCTGGCTCGCCCCGAACCAGCACGATCAACCCGCCCAGCACGATCGACCCACCCAGCACCAGCCCGTCCACACCACCCAGCAAAGGAACTGACGATGAAGTCACCCTCCAGGGCACTCGCCCTCGCCGCAGCCACGATCGCCGGCGTCGGCCTCCTCGCCGGCTGCTCGTCCACCGGCACCGCCGCCGACACCAACGGCAAGACCACCATCACGGTCGCGAGCCTCATCCCGGGCAGCACGAAGGCTGCGTTCACGGCCTTCGACGACCGCGTGAAGGCGTTCGAGAAGGCGAACCCGAAGATCACGGTGAAGACCGAGGAGTACCAGTGGACGGGCGCGACGTTCGCCTCGCAGCTCGCTGGTGGCACGCTCCCGGACGTCTTCAACGTGCCGTTCACCGACTCGAAGACCCTGCTGCAGAACGGCCAGCTGGCTGACCTGACGACCGAACTGAAGCAGCAGGACTACACGAGCAAGTTCAACCCGAAGGTGCTCGACGTCGCGAAGGACAGCAGCGGACACCTGTACGGCGTGCCCTACGGTCCGTACGGCATGGGCATCTCGTACAACCGGGCGATCTTCACCAAGGCCGGCCTCGACCCGGACAAGCCACCGACCACGTGGGACGAGGTGCGGGCCGACGCGAAGACCATCTCGGAGAAGGTGCCAGGCACCGCCGGCTACATGCAGATGACCTCGGGGAACACCGGCGGGTGGGAACTCACCACCACCACCTACGCGCGTGGCGGCCGAGTCGAGGTCCCGAAGGGCGGCAAGACCGTCGTGAAGACCGCGAACCCCGAGACGAAGGCAGCGCTGCAGTACCTGCACGACCTCCGGTGGAAGGACCACTCGATGGGCAGCAACTTCATCTACGACTGGTCGGGCATCAACCAGGCGTTCGCCGCCGGTCAGGTCGCGATGTACCCGTCGGGGTCCGACGTGCTGACCAGCCTGGTCCAGCAGAACGGCTTCGACCCGAAGGACTACGGCCTCGCCACGATCCCCCTCACCGACAGCGCGAACGCCGGGGTCCTCTCCGGCGGCAACGTGGCGGCGGTGAGCCCGAAGGCCGATGCCGCGCAGAAGGCGGCGGCGGTCAAGTGGATCTCGTTCTACTACGTCTCCAAGCTGACCAACCAGAAGGACGCGCTCGCCGATGCGACGGTCCTCGCTGATTCGAAGCAGCCGGTCGGGGTCCCCTCGCTGCCGGTCTTCGACAAGAAGACCTACGACGAGCAGCAGTCCTGGATCAAGTCGAAGGTGAACATCCCACTGCGGAACGTGGCGCCGTTCACGGACAAGATCTTCGACCAGGACATCGTCCCGGAGCCCGCCAAGGCCACCCAGGACCTCTACGGTGCGCTCGACTCGGTCGTGCAGTCCGTCCTGACCGACGAGAACGCGGACATCGACACGCTCCTCACCGACGTGGACACGAAGATCCAGGCGAAGGTCGACGCGGCGAAGTGACCGTCACCTCCCACCGTGGGGCCGGTCTGGAGGCGCACCCCGCGTCCCCGGGCCGGCCCGGCTCGGCGTCCGGTCGCCGCCCCCGCTCCGTCCGCACCTGGGTGCGCGGCGGCGGCCTCACGACCCTGCTCTTCCTGGTGCCCACGCTCGTGGTGTTCGGGGTGTTCTCCTGGTCGCCGATCGTCCAGGCGATCGTGATGAGCGTCCAGCACACGAACCTCGTGACGCCGGCGACCTGGGTCGGCCTGGCGAACTTCACCGCCGTGTTCCAGGACCCGCTCTTCCTCACGGCCGTGCGGAACACCGGGTGGTTCGCCCTGCTCGCGCTCCTGTTCGGGTACCCCCTGCCGCTCGTGCTCGCCGTCCTGATGAGCGAGGTCAAGCGCTTCCGCGGGCTGTTCACCGCCCTGGCCTACCTGCCCGTCGTGGTCCCGCCGGTCGTCGCCGTCCTGCTCTGGAAGTTCTTCTACGACGCCTCGCCCACCGGGGTCTTCAACACGATCCTCGGCTGGGTCGGCATCGCGCCGCAGCCGTGGATCCAGTCGGCGTCGTCCGCGATGCCGTCCCTGGTCCTCGAGGCCACCTGGGCCGGGGCCGGTGCGACGATGATCATCTACCTCGCCGCGCTGTCCGGCGTCCCCGCCGAGCTGTACGACGCGGCCGAGCTGGACGGTGCCGGCATCTGGCGGAAGATCTGGCACGTCACGCTCCCCCAGCTGCGCGGCGTCCTGCTGGTCACGCTCATCCTGCAGATCATCGGCACGTCGCAGGTGTTCCTCGAGCCGTTCCTGTTCACCGGCGGCGGCCCGGCGAACTCGACGATCACGATCCTGCAGCTCATCTACCAGTACGCGTTCCAGAACTCCCTCGGCGGCGACTACGGGGCGGCGACCGCGCTCAGCATCATGCTCGCCGCGTTCCTCGCCGTGCTCTCGATCGTGTACTTCCGCATCACCAAGGCATGGAGCGACAGTTGACCGCCACCGCACCGTCCGACACCGCGAGCCGCTCGCCCGAGGGCGCTGCCCCACTGTCGCCGTCCGGATCCGCAGCCGGCAGGACGGCTGCACCACGAGCCTCCCGTCCGACCCGCCGCGAACGCGGTGACGACGCCACCGACCGCGGAATCCTGTCCTGGGCGGACCGCTCCCGCCGCCGCATCCGGTGGACGACGAACTCGCTGCACGGCGTCCTGCTGATCGCGGTGGTCATCGCGGGGCTGCTGCCGCTGCTCTGGTTGGGGAAGGCGGCGCTCACCGACACGCAGGACACCCTGCGCACGCCGATGGCGTTGTTCCCGCACGGCATCGACTGGCAGAACATCGTCACCGCGTGGAGCACGGTCGGCATCGGGGCCCAGTTCGCGAACACGCTCTGGGTCGCGCTCGGGTCGTGGGCGGTGCAGCTGCTCGTCGCGACGACCGCAGGGTACGTGCTGTCCGTCCTCCGCCCGAGGTACGCACCCGTCCTGAACGCGCTCGTCCTCGGCACGCTGTTCGTCCCCGCCGTGGTGCTGCTCGTCCCCCTCTACCTGACGATCCTGCACCCGCCGGTCATCGGCACCTCGATGATGAACACGTACTGGGCGGTGTGGTTGCCGGCCGGCGCGAACGCGTTCAACGTGCTGCTCGTCAAGCGGTTCTTCGACAACCTGCCGCGCGAGGTGTTCGAGGCGGCTCGGACCGACGGCGCCGGGCCGGTCCGGCTGTTCTGGTCGATCGTGCTCCCGATGTCGAAGCCGATCCTCGGCGTGGTGTCGGTCTTCGCGGTCATCAACGCCTGGAAGGACTACCTCTGGCCGATGCTCGTGCTCCGCGATCCCGGTGTGCAGCCGCTGTCGGTGCGCCTCCCTCAACTGCAGAGCGCGATCCAGCTCGACGTCTACCTGGCCGCACTCGCCATCTCGACGCTCATCCCGATCGTGCTGTTCCTGGCGTTCCAGGGGATGTTCCTGCGGAACGCCGGGCTCGGGGGTGCCGTGAAGGGCTGATCGGCGAGCACCTGCCGAGCGGCAGTGCCCCCGGTCCGGCGCGCTGGACGGGAGGAGCGGGGCACAGTGCCACGATCCTCCCGTCCGCCATCTGGTCGCGTCTCGTCCTTGACGTGTCCCTGGGCAGGCGGTTAGCGTCTGGAACGATCTCCGTGTCGACGATGACCGGAGCGAGGGAGCCATCGTGAAGCGAAGCGCACGTACTCGAGCAGGGGCGGTGGTGGCCGGCACGGCCACGGTCGCAGTCCTCGCCCTCCTGGGAGGGGCCCCGGCCGCCTCCGCGGCCGCCGCCGCCGACCATCGACAGCCACCGGTCGCCGCGAACAGACAGAACCCCGTCGACACGCAGCGCGCACTCGACACCTACCGGGCGCTGCAGGACAACCTCTACGACCCCGCGCACGAGCTGTACAAGAGCAGCGATGCGCGTGAGCCGTACGGGTACCTCTGGGACTTCGTCAACGGATTCGCGGCGACGAACGCGGTGGCCTCCCTCCCCGGCGTCGGGCACCACTTCGACCGCGACCTCCAGGCCCGCGACCGTGGGATCCAGGACTACTACAACACCCACGAGACCAGCCCCACCGGTGCGGCGCAGCCGCCGGCCTACGCGTCGGGCGTGATGCCGCCCCTCGGACCGGACCAGCCCACCTACTACGACGACAACGCCTGGGTCGGCCTGGACTTCCTGCAGCAGTACGCGATCGACCACCGGAAGACAGACCTGGCGCAGGCGGAAGCCACCTTCCGGTTCGCGGTCAACGGGTGGGACACGGACTCCACCGCCACGTGCTCCGGCGGGGTCTTCTGGGAGGACACGGCGAACTCGTCGCGGAACACCATCTCGAACGCCCCGAACGCCGAGGTCGGCCTCGAGATCTACCAGGTCACCCGTGACCCGTACTACCTGACGTGGGCGACCCGGATGTACGACTGGGTCCGCAGCTGCACGATGAACGCGAACGGGATGTACTACGACCACCTCAACCCCGACGGCAGCGTGGACCAGACCCTGTGGAGCTACAACCAGGGGACGATGATCGGCGCGGGCACGCTGCTCTACCGGAGCACCGGCAACCGCACGTACCTGCAGCAGGCAGAGCAGACAGCGACCGCCTCGGTCAGGTACTACGGCACCGGCGGCAACCTGTACCACCAGCCCGACGTGTTCAACGCGATCTTCTTCCGGAACCTGTTCGGGCTCGCCGCGATCAACCACGACCCGAGCTACGCGCGGATGGCGGCGGCCTACGCCGACACCGCCTGGGTGACCGACCGCCAACCGAACGGGCTGTTCAACGACCCGGACGCCTCGGGCGGGGAGTCGCCGGTGAACCAGACGGCGCCGATGGTCGAGATCTACGCACTGCTCGCGAAGAGCGCGCCCGTCTACGCCGCCACCGGATCGACCAGTCCCTCCTCGGTGGCCGTGCAACCGGGCACGTCGGGCACGACAACGCTCAGCGTCCAGTCCGTCGAGGGCCGCACGCAGATCGTGCACTGGACGGCGAGTGCCCCGGCCGGCCTGACGGTGCGTCCGGCGTCCGGCACCCTCGTCGTCCGCGCTGGCGGTTCGGCGAGCACCCGGGTCGCGATCACCGGGAGCGCCACCGACGGCACGTTCCCGGTCACCTTCGCGTTCTCGAGCACGGCCGGTGCGGTTCCGTCGGTCACCACCTCGGTCCTCGTTGCCCGGCCGGGTGACCTCGCCCCGTACTTCGACAACACCGGCATCTCCGACGACGCGAACCAGGCGACGGCGAACCTGGACGGCTACGGGTTCAGCTACTCGGCCGAGGCCCTGGCCGCCAGTGGTCTCACCCCGGGCGCGACCGTCACGAGCGACGGCGTCCAGTACGGCTGGTCGGGCGCCGCCGGGCAAGCGGACAACGTGGTGGCCGCCGGACAGGTGCTCGCCGTCCCAGCGATCACCGGAGCCACCGAGCTCGGCGTCATGGGGTCGGCGACGAACGGTCCGTCCAGCGGGACGATGACGATCACCTACACCGACGGCACCACCCAGCAGGCCACGCTCGGGTTCACCGACTGGACCGCCGGCAGCCCGTCACTCGGCAACGGGGTCGCCGCCTCCACGCAGTACCGGAACAGCACGGGCGGGTCGTCGCAGGGGCTCGGGACGCACCTGTACACGACCACGATCGCGCTGCAGGCCGGCAAGACGGTGGCGTCGGTGACGCTCCCGACCCGGGCCGATCAGGGGCTGCTGCACGTGTTCGCGCTGGGGACGGACAAGGGGGCGCTGACCGCGGCTGGATGAGCGGAGCGGTCACGCTACCGTCTCGAGCTGGCGACGGTCGGTCACCGGAGGTAGTCGCCGTTCGCTAGGTCGTCGAGCAGCCCGTTGTGGGTGGGGGTCCAACCCAGGAGTCCCTGCGTGCGGTTGCTCGACGCGGGGGCGTCCGCGCCGTAGAGCAGTCCCATGAACGGACTCACGAAGTGCGTCGACGCCTGCTCCGGCGTCACGGACGTCGTGCGGACCCCGAGGCGCTCTGCGATGGTCGTGGCGATGTCGACGAACCTGACGTTCTCGGCGACCGCGTGCAGGATGCTCCCGGCCGGCGCGCCCTCGACGGCGAGCCGGTACAGCTGTGCGGCGTCGTCGCGGTGCACCGCGGGCCATCGGTTGGCGCCGTCGCCGACGTAAGCCGAGACGCCCTTCTCCCGCGCCGTCGCGATGAGCATGGGGATGAAGCCGTGGTCGCGCGGGCCGTGCACGGTCGGTGCGAGGCGCAGGACCACGGCGCACACACCCCGTTCGGCGAAGGCGAGGCAGGCGTCCTCACCCGCGAGTCGAGCGGCGGCCGGCCCGGCCCGGTCCGGTTCGCCGTCCTCGGACGCCGTTCGACCGTGCGGCAGGACCAGGGTGCCCGACGTGACCACGAACGGCTTCTGCGAGCCCTCGAGCGCCGTACCCATCGCGGTGATCGCGTTCACCTCACGGCGGATCATCCCCTCTGGGTCGGCGTAGTCACCGCCGTACGCCATGTGCACGACACCGTCGGCCGCGTGCGCGGCCGAGGCGAGCGCGTCCAGGTCCTCCAACGACCCGGGTACCGCGACGGCACCGAGGCCCTCCAGGGTCCCTGTCGCGCGGTCGGATCGAGCCAGTGCGCTGATGGTGTGGCCCGCGGCGAGCAGCTCGCGGATGATCGCGGGACCAGTCTGGCCGGTCCCCCCGGTGACGAACACGTGCATGACAGGTTGCTCCTTCGGTGACCGACGCCGTTGCGCCAGAAACTGACACTACGTTGTGCCAGATCCGGGCGCAACAGTGCGAGGTACCCGTACCCTGGGCACGTGCCGAGGAGTGGAGCCGCAGCGCGGCAGCGATTACAGCAGGCCGCGCTCGAGCTCTACACGGAGCGCGGGTACGACGCGACGACCACGGCGGACATCGCGGAGCGGGCCGGGGTGAACGACCGGACCTTCTTCCGGCACTTCCCCGACAAGCGGGAAGTGCTGTTCGACGGCCAGGAAACCCTCCGCGACGCGCTCGTGGCCTCAGTCCTGGCTCAGCCGGACGGCACCGCACCGGTGGAGGCGCTCCAGCACGCGTTCCTCGACTCCGCTCACCTCCTGGAGGACAACCGCGACGCAGGAGTGACACGGCTGCGGATCATCGCGCACACACCCGCACTGCTCGAGCGGGACCTGGCCAAGGGCGCGGCCATGGCGAGCGCGCTGGCGAACGCGCTCCACGAGCGGGGGGAATCACGGGACGCAGCTGACCTCATCGGCTCCGTGTGCTGGACCGCGTTCCACCACGCCGCCGGCCGGTGGATCGCATCGCCGGTCGCTGACCTCTCCACGTGCATCTCCGCCGCGTTCGACCTGCTCGCGACGTCGTTCCCCGCCAGCCGAACGACGTCGCCGTCCCGCTCAGGGAAGGGGCTGGTGCGGGACGCCTGACGGTTGAGCCGCTGAGACGCTGCCGAGCGGCGCCTCGTGGTCCGGCGTCGTGGCGCGGTCGACCTGGCCGTCGGTGCACGCGCCCTCCGGGTCCGTGTCGGTGACGGGGTCGTTCGCGCGGAAGCTGTAGCCGTTGGCGAGCAGCGGGCCGCCAGCCGGACAGGCCACAGCGGACAGGAACCGACCGAGTGTCGGGTCGTACTCCCGCCCACCGAGCTGCACGAGCCCGGTCCCCGCCGACCCGCCGGCGTTCCGGAACCCGTGCGGGGACGACCAGACCGGCACCGTCCCCCGAGCGTTCCCGAACGGATCGAACCACCGACGCGTGACCGACTTGTCGGTCGCTCCGATCTCCAGGTCCGCCGTACCGTCCACGTCGGTGTCGAGCGCGAACACCTTGTTGCTCCCACCGGTCGTGGTCCGCTCGTCGACGACGATTCCGTCGAGCACGTACGTGCGCGTCGCGGTGACGGTGCCGTCCGTGGCCTTGTGGACCTCGGTGTTCCCGAGGAACAGGGTGGTGCCGGTGTTCGGGTCCGCCTGCACGAGGAGCGCGCCGTCGGCGTCGTGGACGTCCGTCTCCGTCGCCCCGTCCTTCGTGACGGTCGCGACCCTCCCCAGGGCGTCGTAGGTGAGCGTCCGCCCCGGCGTGGTCGTGGTGTTCCCGTCGGCGTCGTACCCGAAGGCGCCGACCCTCCCCACGGCGCTGTCGGTGACGGACTGCACGGCGTGCGGGTTCGGTGTCCCTGCTTCCGGGTACGAGGAGGTCGAGGTCACGTCGTCAGCACCGCCGATGCCGTGCTCCGTCACCGCCGTGCGGTTGCCGGTCGTACTGTCGTCGCGCCGAACCCCTGCGTCGAAGCGGGAACGTGGTCGTGACGCCGGCGGGTAGGTCCCCGGCGACGCACCCGGAGACCGCGCGCGTGTAAGTATCTTGCGGCGACGATACGCTCCGTTCAGTGGCCCGGGGCTACGGTAAAAGTTCTTTTGCTGTAGCGAGTCACCCGCATTGCCTTCGATCGTTGTGCCCGCGCCAAGGATCGGGGGATCTCCGGATCAGCCGTTCACGTTCTTCATGGTGAACGTGCTGCCAGATTCAATATCTCCCTGCGGGAAAATGAGCCCTGCGGGACTGCCTGGATGATATTCCGCACTGAGAGACAGGCCCCTCGGATGATTGGGAGCCTCGTTGATGATCACGAGGACGGTCGGATAGTACGAACTCGAGGCGTTGTCGCCGTTCGGTACGATGAGCTTGCCCTCCACTTCTTCCGTGCCTCTCGAAGTGCGCTGAGAGGCGTCAACAACATTGCGAGGGAGCCGCCCCGCACTGATCGTGCCGTCCGATTCAACTTGTAAACTAGCGCCACCGTCTCCGGTCCACTTCCCCGTTACGGTCGACAGGCTTGGCGGCTGTACCTTTGACGAGCACCCCGACAGTGTTAGTGCAGCCGCAGCAAGAAGTGCCATCACGGCAACTCGCCGCTTCAATATGACACCTTCTCATCCCATTCGAAGGTTTGATCCGTTTCCGACAGCGGACCACTTGTGGAAACACCATTCACCTGCTCACCGATGTAGTGCTCCCAAAACGGAGTGCACTCGATAATCGGTGGGCGGGTCGCGGACTGGATTGTTGAAGCGTTGTGGCCGGAGAAGTGGATTGTCGCCTGTCGCCTGTCGCGTCTTGGCGTCGACCTTTGCGACGCGCGCAGTGGCGCTGTACGCCCCGAGAAACGTTTGCCGGAGATTCCCGGTCGCGCCACCGTCGAGGATGAATAAATGGTAGTCAAATCCATGGGTTGCTATCGATGATGGCTGCCGAACCGCTAGTGCCCTGCTGCGACGCCGTGGGCCGAAGAGTGGACGCACCCGATCGAGGACGCTCGCTGCCCGCGTGTCCAATGCGACAATTCGCGCAGCCGGCGATGCTGATGGCTTGGAATCGACGCATGCCCCTGTGGCCCTCAGCGATCACCGAAGAGCGCACGGGCATCGCCGACAGCCTGAACCCCGGTTGCATAGCCCCTCACCCAACGCAGCATTTTGCCGAGGCCAAGCGGGGATCCCGATGATGGAACATCAAAGCTCTCACCCTCGCGAATATGGGCAAGCGCGAACTCCGAGTTTAAAAAGACCGCATCGACCTCGTACAGCACATACGGATCAAGCTGAGCCGCCCCCGTCATCAACTGCACATCGGTCGCGCCCCCTTCGGACCGATAGATGCACCGCACCCACGGATGTTCTTCTGTCCCACGGGGTGCGGTCGGCCGCGGCAGGTTCGTCCCTCGGAAAGGACGGAAAGCGATTTGCACTCGCGCAACCGCAGACACTTCGGGCTCGTTCATTCGTGCTCCATGAATTCTGGTGCGCCGAGCATCCATAGGTCGCTTTCGCTTACCATGATGGTTGGAATTCCGCCGTCAACAGCGGGCCCTACACTTCGGCTCAACAACGAGTTCGGGATCGTTGTCCTGACGATCATAGCATCATTCCACTGCTGAACCTTGCCCAAGTAGCTCTGAGCACCCTCAGCGGTTGTGAAATACTTCGACTCCGCCGATCCCTTCTCATAGTCATTCCGGAAACCGTTCTGCCTCGCGATATCAGCAGCCTCCCCGTCGTCCACAACTCGGTAGATGTTGGTAACGCCTTCCCTGTCAGCCTCTACCTGAGCTGCACCGCTCTTGTAGATGTACCACAGGCCGCCGGCGGAAAGAGCGCCATCAATTTCGTTCCCGTGGTTCAATTCCTTGAGAGGGACCATTGCATCCCCGAGCTGGCCTGCCAGTGCCCCGCATTGCTTTCGGTGGGAGACGCACACATCTTGCAGCGTCGCAAGTTCCTGTTCGAAAGAAGTGACCCCACCCTTGCCTTCGTTGTTATATTTTGCTTCACTGTTGTATAGTGAGCGAAGTTGCTTCCAGTAGGGATTGGCCTTGCCGATCCGTACATGCGGCGAAACATATGCCCACGGCGCGCTGTGTGCTTTACCTCCTGATGCTGCTGCCTTAGGAGGACCTCCATACACGCCAGGCGCGGAGATGTTCCCGTGCGAAGTGATGTGCTGCGTACCGCCGGAGCAGTTGGTGTGGAAGTCAATCGAGTCCCCGACTGCAAGATAGCAAGCGCCCGACGGGTCTGCGTTCGTGATCGGGTTGTTCGCGCTATAGCTGTATCCGTTGTCTTGCTGGGGATTGTCTGGCGCGAAGATTGGGTCGACGGAGAGGAACCGGCCGAGGGTCGCGTCGTAGGCGCGTGCTCCGAGCTGCGCGAGTCCAGTCAGTGCGGATTCGCTCTTGTTGAGGAACCCGTGCGGTGACGACCATGCCGTTGCGGTGCCGCGTTCGCTGCCGAACGGGTCGACCCATCGTCGAGTGATCGACTGGTCGCTGGCCCCGACTTCGAGGTCCGCGGTTCCGTCGATGTCGGTGTCGAGCGAGAAGACTTTGTTGCTGCCACCTTCGGTGGTGCGTTCGTCGACGGCGGTGCTGCCGAGGGAGTAGGTGCGGGTGGCGGTGACGGTGCCATCGGCTGCTTTGTGCACTTCGGTGTTCCCGAGGTACAGCGTCGTCCCTGCGTCCGGGTCGGTCTGCACGAGGAGCGTGCCGTCGGCGTCGTACACGTCAGACTGGGTCTTGCCATTTTTCGTGACGGTGGCGATTCGTCCGTCGGCGTCATAGGTCAACGTCTGGCCGGGCATCGTGGTCGTGTCTCCGTCGGCGTCGTACCCGTAGGCGTCGACTGTTCCGGAGGCGCTGTCGGTTACCGATTGCACGCCGTGCGGGTTCGTGGACGCAGCGGCTGGGTACGAGTACGTGCTGCTCTGGTCCGCAGCAGTGCCGACCCCGTGCTGTGTGACGGCGGCGCGGTTGCCGGTTGCGGTGTCGTACGTGTAGCTGTTCCAGTAAGCGGCGGGGCCGCCGAGCGCTGTCTTGGAGGGGGCGGTCGCGCAGCTGCTGCTGTTCGGTGTCCACGCTTCGGTGAGCTCTTGAAGCTGGTCGTAGGAGTAGCACTGCGTCTCCGTGCCGGCCGCTCCGGTGACGGCAGCTGAGGTGATCGTGCCAGCGTTGTTCCGCGTGTAGGTGCGATCGGCTTGCACGGCGGTTGCGGACCCGGTTCCGGGGGATGCTCGTCAGACCGCAGGACACACTGCGCGTCCGCGGTCAAAGTGCCGCGAGTGATAGCGGCGGCCTACGTCGTCGTCGCGTTGCCGCTCTCGCCACCTGCGGTTCCGCCTGACTGACGCTGTCGTTGGACGCGACCCCGTCCCTCGTTCAGACTGCGGGCAGCCTCCAGCCGTTCGTCTCTTGTCCGTCGACCATGACCGTGGCGTTCTGAGGGTGGAAGTCGGAGAGCTCCTGCGCGATCGACAGCAGCGCAGTAATTTGGACGGCCATCAGCCGTTGGTCAACGTCATGCGGTCGATGTGTGAATGCTCCCGGTAGAGCGAGTCTGTGCTGCGCCGATCGCCTTGCCAAGAGCAAGTCCCACGCGGTGGCGTAGTCGTTAGACATGTGACCGCCCTACTCGGTGAGCACGAGCGGCGCCGTCCTAGCGGCGCGCCTCACCCGACCCCAGAAAGACGGCAAGAAGGCAAAGTTCGTTCGCACCTGGGGTCATAGGAGGTGAAGCTGCCCTTTGAGGGCGGGGTGATGACGACGCGCTCGGGTTGTACCAGACTGGGTAGGTCAACCTGCCAGCATCTCGCGCTCGAGCATCGCTGCACCTTCAGGTGTGATGTCGAACCACCCAATTTCCCCAAGCCCGGGTTCTTGGGCCGCGCCATTGGGCCACGTGCGGGCAAGCCTGAACAAACTTGCATCGACAGAAATGGGCCAAGCATTGAAGCCTGCCTCATTCAGGTCTCCGACGCTTAGGAGCCTCCTCGCGAGCATGCTCTGCGCGAGTCCGAGCGCGGCAAGGTGCCGAGTCGCGAGCGGAAGTGAGACAAAAGGACCATAAAAGTATCGAGCGTATATCCAGTCCCCTTTCGCCTCCCGCAGTATGTAGAGCTCTGTAGCTTCGAGGCTCATTTGATATGCACTTTCTGTGGGGGCTTGTTCGGGATGTTGATGTCGATCGTACGCCCGCCCTTATGCAGACTTCGGCGCCGGTTCCTGGGACTCTGTCCGCGGCGGTGATTTCAGGCCTGAGAACGAGCGGCAGGTTTCCGCCGATGCACGCGGTTCCACGGCGTCTTCGCATCGGGGAGAGATGCCAGCACACCTTTGCCCGGTCGACGCTATCGGTGAAGTTGCCAGTTAAGTACAGCATCGCAGCGTTCACCGTAGCGATGATCAAGTCGACGTGTGCGTAGAGGGCGCGCCAGTTTCTTGGGTAGCAAGCGCTGTGCTCGCTGCGCCGCGGATGAGCGAAAGCCGCTCTACCGCCCATAGGAGAACGAAGACGTTGTGCCGTGCTGGGTCCTGTCTGCGGCGCTGCAACCGTCTTGGCAGAGAGGCGAATGCGGCGAGGGTATCTCTCGCCTGCGCAAGGTCTCGAGCGGCGAAGGCGCCGAGCGCTTGATAGACGCTTGCTCGTTGCTGGGTTCGATACGTTAAGCCGAGCGCCGCCTGAACTGGTGAAACTGATCGTGAAAGCGAGGTGGCGGCGCCGCCTCGGGCCGGTGCAAATCAGCGGCGAGCTCGGCCTGCCGGCGTCAACAGTGCACGCCGTCCTGGTGAGGTGTCGCATCAACCGGCTCTCGCACATCGACCGGATCACCGGTGAACCGATCCGGCGTTACGAACACAACGCTCCCGGCGCGATGATCCACGTGGACGTGACGAAGTTCGGCAACATTCCTGACGGTGGTGGCTGGCGGTTCGTGGGGAAGCAGCAGGGCGACAAGAAGCGGGCAGCGGCACCAGACAAACCACGATCGGCGACCAGAGACCCTCTGATGGGTCTGGCATTCGTGCACACCGTCATCGATGACGACTCCCGCATCGCCTAGGCAGAGATCCACGCCGACGAGAAGGCGATCACCGCGATCGGCGTCCTGGAACGAGCGGTTGCCTGGTTCGCCGATCGCGGTGTCACAGTCGAGCGCGTGCTCTCCGACAACGGCTCCGCTTACAAGTCCCACGCCTGGGCTGACGCCTGGGCTGACGCCTGGGCTGACGCCTGCGATCGACTCCGGATCACACCGAAGAAGACCCGCCCTTACCGGCCGCAGACGAACGGAAAGATCGAGCGGTTCAAACGCACCCTCGGTGAGGGTTCGGCATACGCGCGGTTCTACGGATCAGAGACCGAACGCCGAAGGGCGCTCCCGGGCTGGCTGCACTTCTACAATCACCACAGGACCCACTCCGCCATCGGAGGCCCACCCATCAGCAGACTCAACAACCTGCCTGGACATCACAACTAGCGTACCGACGAGGAGTCCCGCGGCGCCTTTGGCGACGCCTTCACCGTCGCCTTGAGCGGCCGCGTGGCCGATCCCGAAGGCGTCGAACGCTTGGTATCCGAGGTCGACCGAATCGGATCCGACGCTGCGTCCGGCGGGATCGCTCGAGTTGATCGGGTCGTCGCCAGGGTACGCGTACCGGTCGGCGTTGTTGGGGTCGAGGGCCGTCGGAACGCGGGTGGCATACGGCGCTGCGATCGCGCTCCTCCTCGCCAGGACGCTCGCGTTCCACGTCCGCCGCCTACGACGCACCGCATGGATGGATCAGGAACGGCAATGGCGCTCCATCGCCCCGTATGACGAAGCGGAACGCGTGCCCCGGCAGGCGCCCTAACTGCCACAGCGGCCGCACCCATCGAAACCTCGCACCCGGTTAGCGCGTCCGCCCGGTACCCAGCCGGAGCGTTACGACGACGGGACGTGTGTCGTAACGGAGGTCGGGTGCACGTCGGTGCGGCCACGTGGTCCCAAAAGCCACCTCCGACGCGTCGCTGCGACGACGGGCATGATGACGACGAGCGTCTGTTCGTCGACCCCGACACGGCGCCCTCGCGTCGTTGCCTTTTCGAGGTACGGGTTGATCGCGTATTCTTGATCTGGTCGCGAAGCTTCTCGAAGCCCCGTGGCCGTGAACCCGACGGTCTCGCCACCGGCGGGGTGCTTTTACGTATACGCGATGGCGGCGGAGCGTGGCGCACCGCGCGTTGAGCCGTTATCGGCGACGAATACTCGTGACCGCACTGACCCGGCGAACGCGGTCGTTTAGCGTTCATCCTCAAAAAACTGCAAGACGTCGTAGTTGCCAATTAGACGCGCAAGACCGATAGGTGACTGTCCGGCATTATTAACCGCGGCCGCATCCGCTCCGCGGCTCAAAAGCAGCTGCACTAGCTCACCGCGGCCTCGAGAGTTGAACACGGCGGTGAACAGCGGGTTGTTCCCATATACGTTGCGCGCGTTCACTTGCGCCCCGGCATCGAGCAGGATCGTTGCGACCTCTACAGAGAATTCCTGCGCAGCAAAGTGAAGAGGCGTGAATTGTAGATAGTCGGGAGCGTCAACGACGGCTCCAGCCGCAATGAGCTGGAGAGCACCCGTTGAATTGTTCTGCAACGCGGCGTCATGCAACGGCGTTCGCTCAAGCTTGCCTACTTCGTCAATCAATGGGGTGCCTCATATCGGTGACTACGGTTACTGGATGGGTCTTCGATCTGATAATGCCGCACCCGTACCCGTAAACGAGAAGAGCCCCCGACCGAGGTCAGGGGCTCTTCTTCTCGAGGCGGTCATCCATCGTGGCGAGACGATCCACGACCTACCCCGTGGCGGGTCATTTGCAGGTCTCGGTGGCCCCTGCTGTCATGCCGATCGGAGGGCCGGCTATCGAGCTTGTGCCCTGGGTTCCCCCCTGGGTCCGCCCCCATTTTCCCCTTTCCGCAGAAAGCCCTGCTCAGGGGAGGGTTCCTCTGCTCCCTCGACGCCCCGTTGCGACGGGGTGGGGTTGCCCCGTTGAAGGAGCACCTCGACGGCTTCGTCGGCACTGGCGTGCGCCCAAACCTCGGATCGTGCGTTTGAGGAGGTCGGCGGTGGCAGCGGGGGCCGTCGCGGATCCATCTGAGCTTCTCCGTGCTAGACGATGGTGATGGTCGCGGCAGGTTCTCCTCCCTGTTGCCCGGTGTCGATCACGGGGATCTGAATCTGCCCACTGGATTGCCCTGCCCGTCGGGCTGCCACGAAGTCGAAGCCTGGTGCAGCCGTGGCGAGCACACGGATGTCGCCTAGCCGGAGAAGGTCTGATGTTGCGATCTGCTCGTGGGCGATTTGCACCTCGAGTCTCGCCGCCTCGATCTCATCGGCCAGTGCGTCTCGCACGGTGGCTACAAGCAGCATCATGTCGATCACGAGGCTGCGTTGCACGTGGGCCCGGAAGGCGAGGCCTCGAATACTTGTACGGTCGGGCCAGTTCTCTGTCTGCCCGGTGACCACTGCTTGGCTCATTGCGTTGACGGCGTGGCCAGTGAACTTGTCCCGCAGCGCGAGAACGATCCGGTGGACGATCCGGGACTCCTCGGGCACCACCCGCTCGGTGAGGTGCACTCGACGGCCCTTGCCGAAGCATCGGGCGTAGCTCATGATCGCCGCTTCGCCCAGGCCCGAGATGACGGTCGCGGCATCGTCTGCTGCACGGTCGACGTCTCGTGCGGCAGTGAGTAGCGCGGTCGTGAGACGGAGGTCTGCCCAGCATCCTGCTAGGTCAGCGAACTTGTTAGTCGCGGCTCCGGGGGGAAGCGCTTTCGTGCTCATGGCAGCAATCACTTCAGGTCGTGGCCGGCGGCGCCGGCGAGTGGGGTCCCGGTTCCAAGTCTGCGCCTGTCGGGATCAGATCGAGACGATCAGTCGACGAAGGCGGGTATCGCCGCCCCTGACACAGAGGGGGCGCGGCTCGGTCGTTCCATTTCCGGGGCGAGGAGCCGCGTCAGACACGTAGCACCGTGTCGGCACCACTGCCCGCCTAGAGACGCTCCTCCGAACGGGCATCAGCCAACAACTGTGAACTCTCCTACTCGCCTATACGGCCCACGGCAGCTATCCCGCAAAACATGCTTACTTTCAATTAGCGCTCTCTCTCAAAGCGCACGAACGATGTACAGCGATTCGTCAAAGGTGACCTCGGCCCCATCCGGGAGTTCCTCGAGCGACTGAGCGAAGCGACCAAATCGTTCCATGACCGCAGCCTCGTCGAGGGCGGAGAGGTTGGCTGTGCTGTACTCGCCGCCGAGAACGAAGGGGAGCAGCGGTGCCAGCCGCTCTCCGGGCTTCAGGGGACGCTCCGTCGCCTGCCAAGCGTGCGCCAGCGCGTACCCGGTATGTACCGAATAGTCCTCAAGGAGGATCTGAGCCCACTCCTCGAGAGAGTCCGCGAATACTTCCACCTCAGCAGATTCGACATCGATTCGAAGCACGCCGTTCGGCGCGGTTGCGAACTGATTCCCGAACAGATCTGAGGCGAAGCAGACCGCGTCGGACGGGATAGAAGGATAGCGTGCGCGCCAACCTTCTTCAGAGTTCCAGCCTGCCAGCATCGCGCTCGGGAACACCCGCAAGGCCGACTCGAATGCTACGAATCCGTCTTTCGCGAGCAATACAGGATGCCCTACCGGTATTGACTCCCGCGATCCTATCTCCGGACCACCAATGGAAGCCAGCTGTTCTACCCAGGTCGACATGAAGGTAACCTAGCAGACCGTGACGGAGACGACGCTCCCATCTGGCAAGCCGGTGCATTGGCGCCCCATGCTCGAACCGGCTCCCCGGTTGTCCGCTGGGTCCACATATCGCACACTCGCTCCGGACCCTCCCTCTGCAAACATCGCCGGCGGATATTCATCGCGATCGTAACCGGACTTGGTCGGGGTTCCTCTGAGAGCGGCCTGCCTGCGAACCTTTGCGCCGCCGCGGTCAATTGTAAGCGTCTTCGCGTGTCCAGATTCCTGGGCAGCTCTGACGTGGGCCGCACTCTCCGGATACTTACTCGAGTCGATCACAATGCGCTTGGCCTCGGCAGCATCGCGGAGTGCGAGCGACGCTGCCTCCGCGCCGGCTTCTGTGGATGTAAAGAAACCGCAGTATGGGTCATCAGAATCGATGCCCATACAGGCTGCAAAGAAGTCGTCCGAAGCCGTCGCCGTGAAGTCGAGGCTCATTGCAAGCTGGATGTCGGCCATCCGCTGTTGGCGCTTCTCCTCGGCATCCTTCGCCGCGTTGCTCGCCTGGCTGTAGGGCGCGAGCGCATTGTGCTTGTGCGTCGGCGCGCAGTAGAGCGTCCCGCCGTCGTACGAGCATCCCCCGCCGGAGTGTGACGGGGTCGGTCGGGGGCGGGAAGCCCACCCTGCTGCCGGCGCGTGGTAGTGGCCGCCTGACGTTCCAGGCGCCGCGATGTTGCCGTGCGTTGTCTTGTGGCCGGGCCCGGTGGAGCAGTTGGTGTGGAAGTCGATGGAGTCGGAGCCGGCCTGGTAGCACGCGCCGCTGGGATCCGCGTTGGTGATGGGGTTGTTCGCGCTATAGCTGTATCCGTTGTCTTGCTGGGGATTGTCTGGCGCGAAGATTGGGTCGACGGAGAGGAACCGGCCGAGGGTCGCGTCGTAGGCGCGTGCTCCGAGCTGCGCGAGTCCAGTCAGTGCGGATTCGCTCTTGTTGAGGAACCCGTGCGGTGACGACCATGCCGTTGCGGTGCCGCGTTCGTTGCCGAACGGGTCGACCCATCGTCGAGTGATCGACTGGTCGCTGGCCCCGACTTCGAGGTCCGCGGTTCCGTCGATGTCGGTGTCGAGCGAGAAGACTTTGTTGCTGCCACCTTCGGTGGTGCGTTCGTCGACGGCGGTGCTGCCGAGGGAGTAGGTGCGGGTGGCGGTGACGGTGCCATCGGCTGCTTTGTGCACTTCGGTGTTCCCGAGGTACAGCGTCGTCCCTGCGTCCGGGTCGGTCTGCACGAGGAGCGTGCCGTTGGCGTCGTATACGTCGGATTGGGTCTTACCGTTGTTTGTGATGGTGGCGATTCGCCCGTCAGCGTCGTACGTCAACGTCTGGCCAGGCATCGTCGTCGTGTCCCCGGCGGCGTCGTAACCGTAGGCGTCGACTGTTCCGGACGCGCCATCCGCTACCGATTGCACCCCATGGGGATTCGTCGATCCAGCGGCTGCGTACGAGTACGTGCTGCTCTGGTCCGCAGCAGTGCCGACCCCGTGCTGTGTGACGGCGGCGCGGTTGCCGGTTGCGGTGTCGTACGTGTAGCTGTTCCAGTAAGCGGCGGGTCCGCCGAGCGCCGCCTTGGACGGGGCAGTCGCGCAGCTACTCGTGTTCGGTGTCCACGCTTCGGTGAGCTCCTGGAGTTGGTCGTAGGAGTAGCACTGCGTCTCCGTGCCGGCCGCTCCGGTGACGGCAGCTGAGGTGATCGTGCCAGCGTTGTTCCGCGTGTAGGTGCGATCGGCTTGCACGGCGGTTGCGGATCCGGTTCCGGAGATGTCCTTGATCTCAGTCACAGCGCCGGTCGCGGGGTCGTAGCCATAGGCGGAGGAGTTCGTGAGGTTCCCGCCGCGGTTGATCTGCGCGAGCTGTCCGAGGCTGGTGTAGATCGCGGAGGCGTAGGCGGCGGTACCGGTGACGCTGGACATGTTGCCCAGTCCGTCGTAGCTGTAGCCGACGCGTTCGGCGTCGAGACCGCCGACCGCGGGGTGGTTCTCGTTGTTGAGGGATTCGTCTTGGTTGTAGGTGTACGTGACGTTGTAGCTGTACGCGCCGAAGCCAGGAGTGGACGCGGGCAGCGTTGTCGTCGCGCCGGTCGGTTGGTTGCCGGCGTCATAGCCGGTGACGGCCTCTGTGTAGGCGGCGCCGGGAGTCCCGGCGATGGAACCGGTGTAGCTGCTGGAGGAGGTCAGCTGTCCCTTCTTGACGGTGTCCCAGGTCCAACTGTCGAGGAGCGCCCCGACGGTTGTGGCGTCGGCGTACTCGGCGGTCTTCCGGTCGAGCGCGTCATAGACGAACGCCGTCGTCTGCCCGCGCGCGTCGGTGGTCGTCAGCTGCCGACCGGCCAGGTCGTAGGTCGACGTCGTGGTGCCGGTGTCGGGGTCGACCGACTGGACCTTGTTCCCGAGGAGGTCATACGTCCACGTCCAAGTGTTGCCGGCAGGGTCGACGGTCGAGGTCATGTTCCCTCGGTTGTCGTACCCGTACGTCGTCGCCTGCTTGACGGCGCTGCTGCTGGGGGTTGACGCGAGGTACTGCACGAGTTTGGTCTTCTGACCGAGGGAGTTCGTCCACGTGCTCGTCGGCGTCCCGCCGGACGGCGGGGTGATGTCCGTTTCGTCGACACCCTGGTACGCGGTTGAGGTTCGGAACCGCTCGTTTCCGAGCGAGTTCGTCACGGTTGCGGTCTGCCTACCGGCACCGTCGTAGATGTTCTGTGTGCTCGAGCCGATCTGTTGCTGGCTCTCGGGGACGAACAGCTTCCCAGACGGGTTCACGGAGACGGTCCAGTACGGGTTGTTCGTCAGCGAGACGTTCCCGGCGGGGTCGTACTGCGTGTCGGTGACGACGGTCCCGCCGGACGGCGACGACGACTGCGTCTGGACGGGACGTCCGAGCCCGTCGTACAGCTGGTAGGTGGTGGCGGTGGTGTGCGCCATGACCGTCGTCGTGGCGACGGAAAGCGGAGCCGCCTGGGTCTCCGAGTAGGCGTAGGCGATGGACGGAGATGTTGTATTCGACGCCTGTGGTCGCTGCGGGAGCCACACGTTGCTCCGCCGGCCGAGCCCGTCGTAGGTCGCGGTCGTGACGCTGCCGTCGGCCGCGGTTTCGGACAGGACCGATCCGCGGGTCGGGTCGATCGTGGTCGTCGACGCCCAGTTGAACGGGGACGGGTTCGTGGTGACGGTTTTCGTCAGCGGTCCGGAGGTCGCCGGCGTGTACGCGGTGGTGGCGGTCCGGCCGAGCGCGTCCGTGGTCGACGTGACGCGGCCGAGCGCGTCATAGCCCGATGAGGCGCTGGTGACCCAATGCGGAGTCGACCCGGCGTACTTGTCGACCTCTTGAGTGCTGGTCTCGTCGCCCTTGGTGGGCGTGGCGCCGAAGGTGTTGCCGTCGTAGCTGGTTCGGACGTCTGACACGGCGTCATCGGGGAGCGACGGTGTTTGGTCGCAGGGGACGGAGACGGTGCGTTGTTCTTGCGGAAGTCCTCGAATCCATGCGGTGGTGTTGTCGGGGGCGTAGTCGGTGGTCTCGCAGGTGCTGCCGGCGTCGGAGGAGACGGTACTGACGGTGATGGGATTGCCGTCGCTGTCATGGGTGGTGGTGATCCGCTCGCTGCGGGTCACGCCGCTGCTGGTCGGCTGTGTGTCGACGCTGCTGCCGTCGCCCAGCTGCCGGGCACTGTTGGTGCCGTCGTTTGCTGTCGGGGCGGATGCCCATGGCGTGTTGACGGCGTCGTCGATGACGGCCCCGCCCACCCCGTTGAGGGTTTTCGTCTCGCGGGTGCTGCCTGCCAGCCATGCCGAGTCGGGGGTGGAGGCGTCGCCGGTGACCGTCACCGTCTTGGTGCCCCCACTTGTGGACGCACGGTCGCCGTCCATGCCTTGGTAGAAGACGTAGTCAGTCGTCTTCTCGGTGGCGGGCTTGCTGGTATCACCTTCTCGGACTTCGACGGTGTTGTACCCGGCGTAGACCGACCAGGTGCGGTTCTTGTCCGGGGTGAACGGGGACGTGTTGTACCGCCAGGCGGGCGTTCCGGTGTACAGGTACGAGGTGACCTGCGGCCGGTCTGCACCGCCGCCCGTCTTCGGGTCCGCGACGACGCTGGTCACGACGTACTTGTGGAACAGGTCGATCTTCGGCGCGACCGCGGGGGTGATCTGCGGAGTCCACCATTGTGGGAAGCAACGCCTGGTGTTCGTCGCTGCGCCTGCTTCGATTGCTGCGGCCTCGGAAGGTTGGCAGTCCTGGGCGGAGTAGTTGACTGTCGTGACGGAGCCGGTGGTGTCGACGATCGAGGAGATCCGCCACTTGTCGAGCGGTGCCAGGCCGTCGACGGCCCACACACGGTTCTGCATGGTGACACCTGAGAACTTCGTGGCCGGTTCCGTGATCGCGGTCTGCCCGCCGGAACCGGTGTGCTGCACTTGGGTGAGCCAGAGTGCTGCATTTGTGCCGTCGCCAGGCGCCGGGAACGAGTGTGAGAGCGTCCAGCTGTCGACTGTCGTGTAAGTGGACGTAGCGGTGCGTGCTGCCGTGGTGACGGTGTCGAGCATCGCGTCGGTCCAGAACGTGGGGACCGGGTTCGCGGTGCAGCTCGAGGCGCAGAGCTGATCGAACGGGACGTCCGGGTAGGCGGCTGGTGTGGCCGGCTTCACGGCGGCGCCGGTGACAGTCTCCTTGGTGCAGTTTGTGTGGGTGGTGTCGTCGCATCGGCCGTATGCGTCGTACCCGAAGGTCACTCGGTCGGATGCGGCGTTGGCCACGTACACGTTCGACGCGGTGAGTCCGTAGTCGATGTGGTTGAGCTGGCCTCCGCGGACGTAGGAGGTCGCGCCGGCACCGTTCTGCCCGTAGCTGTTTGTCTCTGCGTTGTAGTAGAGAGCCTCAGCGTTCTGGTGGACGTCGACGACGTAGTCGAGGTTCCATCGCCATGCCTGCACGCAGGAGGACGCTGCGAAGGTGGTTGAGTGGCACGGTTCGCCGGCGTCATTGCCGTACACCGGCACAGTCCACGCTGAGTTCGTGGTCGCGTTGCCGGACGCCCAGCCAGGAAGCCGGTTGAGGCCGAAGTAGTACTGAGTGCCGTCGCCGGTGGTCACCCGCCAGCAGTCCGTGTCGTAGGTGCCGTTCGCTTGGCAGCCCTGCGCTGTCCCGACGAGGTGTTCGATGCGGGACCCGTCATCGGAGAGCAGCTTCCAGGTACCGGTGCTCTTGTCACGCACGAGCGGTGCACTGTGACCGCCGAGCGAGAGCGTCGCGTTGTCGACCTTCCAGCACAGGTCGCCAGAGGTGGCGATCGCGCCTGAAGCTCCGTCGTCCTGGGAGCAGGAGACGTACTGGCGTTCGATGAACCCGCCGCCGGCGAGGTCCCATCCGTCACCGACCGCGGACGGCTGGTTGTTCGTCGATCCGGTTTCCCCGTCGATTGCCTGCGAGTCGTAGGAGAGCGCGAGATCTGGTGCCGGCCCCGCTGCTGCTGGTGGGGCGGCGAGCGGATACTGCCACGAGAAGTCCCCGGTCTGCGCCGAAACGTCCCAGGTGCTGGATGCCTTGAGCGGGGTCGCAGCAAAGGACCCGGTGCCACTCGAGGATGTCGCGCTTCCAGTCGCGGCGAGCAACATGGTTCGGTTGCTCACGGTGGGCGCGAGAGTCGCTGACGTTGATGACGTCGTCATGGGAACGGCGGTGACGGTCTTCTTGCCGTCCGCCGGTAGTTCGACGAAGTGTGCCCGGCTCGCGAAGTCGGCGCCACCCGCCTCGACCAGCAGCTTCCGCGGGATCTGCACTGCGACCGAGCCATTTCCGGACCGTGAATCGGCTCGCTTGACGCTCACGACGAGACCGCTCAGGTGCTGCTTCCGAAGCTCTGTCTTGCCGAGCACCCCGACGGTCACCTTCGAAGGCTTGTCGGCGGTCCGTTCCGACTGCGCAGAAGCCACCTTGATACCGGAATCGTCGACGTCGATCCACCGGCCTCGGCCGACCGTCTCAGTCTTCCCGGTCAACGCGTGGAGTCGAAGCGACTCCACCCGCGTTGGCGGAGTGGTCACTGTCACAGGCGCGACAGCGGGAACATTCGATTCGACTGTCGCTGGCGAGGTCGAGGACGCGCCCCTGCTGGAGGAAGGAACCGCGGCCGCTGTATGCCCGGGAACGGGCTTCCCGAGATCGGCGATGAGCGGGAATGTTGCAGCATCGCTCGCCACGGGCGTCAGCAGCGAGCCCGCGAGCGCTGCGATCGCGATTGCGGGAATCGCGGGAAGCTTGAACCAAGCTCCCCGCCCGACCGCGCTCCGATGTGAATACTTGCGCACGCGACGAGTTCGCACAGCTTCCCCTTTTTCCATCTGTGCGCAAAAACGCGTGTTCAGCGCAGTTGAATGTTAGCGAGAGACTCGTCACAGGAATCCACCCCCCAAACAGGGGTGGACCTGCCGGATTCCGCAGGATTCCGCCGCTCCACCCAACAATCCTTTAAGCACGTTCATATTCAAACTTTCCAGACGGCGTGAGGCGAACTGACGCGGAAGTGCGGCTGCAAGCACTCCGTAGACCCCCCGTAAGTGGGCCACGGAGATTTCCCTGGAATCGCTACGGTTTCGACGTCCGGAAACTTCCGGACCACCGTTTTAAAGGTTGGGGTCCTCTTGCGGCGTTCGCTTTCCGTATCCGTCATCACCGCGATCGCTGCGATCGCATTCGCCGTACAACCGCTAGCAGCGCACGCGGAAACAGAAACGGCCACCACCGCTGCCTCTTCGGCCTCCGAAACACCGGAGCAGGCGGCCTCCGCTGATGCGCAAGCCTCTGGCAACGAGGTTGTCGTTGAAGGCACCACAACACCGACCTCACAGGTCACCGCTGAACCCGATGGCACGCTGCAGCTCACACAGACCACCGAGCCCACGCGGGTGCAGCAGGACGGCGAGTGGGTAAAGATCGACACTGATCTGCAGCAGAACGGTGACTGGGTCGAGCCCGCCGCGACGCTCTCACCCGTCCAGTTCTCCGATGGCGGAAGCGACGTCCTCGCCCGCGTACAGACTCCTACCGGCCAATGGGTTTCCGAAGCCTGGCCGGACGGCGGAGACCTTCCGACGCCGACGCTCGACGGCGCCGACGCGACGTACGGTGATGTCCTGCCTGGCGTCGACCTCCGCCTGGAGGCAACCGCGACGGGGATGAGCGAGGTCTTCGTCGTCAAGGACGAACAAGCGGCGGCGAACCCGGACTTGCAGGCGGTCGAGCTGGCCCTGCACGGGGCCGACGTGAAGGAATCCTCCACAGCGGCAACGGCAACCGCAGCGGACGGCTCCGCGCTGACCGCGTCCAAGCCGACCTGGTGGGACTCCTCCCACGCTGGCGACGAGGACGGGCCGGGAGGCGCCGCGATCCCGAAGCCGCTTCCCCACACCGCCAGCGGCGACTCGATCACGCTCGACGTTGCACAGGCGCCGACTGCGAACGCTGACTACCCCCTCTACATCGACCCGGACTGGTCCGCAGGACAGCAGCACTTCTGGTTCACCGACCGCGCTTACCCGACCCAGTCCTACCTTGACGGCTCCCCCGCGGGCTACCAGAGCGTCGGCTACGCCCAGCAGGACGGCACGACCTACCTGTCCCGTGCCTTCTGGGAGTTCAACACGGCGGCACTCGCCGGCAAGCACATCCTCACCGCACAATTCGGCGCAGTCGCAACGTACAGCTGCAGCGCGGTCCCCGTCGAAGCGTGGCGCTACGGGCCCGGAACGGCAGGGTTCACCTGGAACGGCGACCCGAACCTCTGGCGCGAGAAGCTCGACACCCAGAACTTCACCTCCACCGGCGGGTGCGGGATCTCCCCGACGAGCGTCGGCTGGGACGTCACAAACGGTATGACCGACATCGCCGCCGCGAAGAGCTCCACCTTCCAGATCGGCCTGCGATCGACCGACGAGGGAAGCATCTCTCGGAAGCATTTCAACAACAACGCCCGCCTCACCGTCACCTACAACAACCCGCCGCGGACTCCCACCGCACTGCAGATGACGTCGCCGGAGCGGAGCTGCGCCACCAGCCCAAGCGCGCCGTCCTTTGTGAACAACCATGCGCAGTCGATCACATTGCAGATGAACGCGTCCGACCCGGACCCCGGAACGTTGACGTCGACGTTCGAAATCGCTGCAACGAACGCCCTCAGCACCCGCCTGAAGGCCCTCACCGTGCAGTCTGCTGCGCAAGGGACACAGTCCGCAGTACTTCCGAAGGGAACGTTCGATTCGAACACGCCCACGGCCCTTGCCTACCGTGCGATGAGCAACGACGGGCACGACTCCAGCCCTTGGTCGCCGTGGTGCTACTTCACGGTGAAGAACGCCGGCCCATCGCTGCCTCAGGTGACGAGCCCCGATCTGTCCTCCTCCACGATCGGGAAGCCCGTCAGCGTCACGATCAATTACGCTGCCACCGATGCGATCAGGACCGTGGCCTACTGGTGGACCTCAACTGCCCTGACGTCACCTGCACCGCTACCGCCGGCCACCATCACGCCACAGTCGGACACGACCTGCACCTTCGCCAACGGCCCGGTCACCGGCATCTGCGCCACGTCGAGCACCTCTGCGACATTGACCCTCGCGCCCACCGATACCACGTCGACACTTTGGGTGGCCACCTACGACAAGGCCGGCAACGTGTCCGTCGATGCAGCAGGACACTCGGCATCGACGGGACTCGAGTTCGACAATGCTGCCAACGACCCAGCAGTAGCGATCGACACCGGTCACGCGTGGACTGTGGGCAGCCAGACGGCACCGACCACCCTCGACGACGGCAACACCGTCTCACCCGTACCTCTCACCGTCGGTGGGAACACCACGACCGGGCTTCCGGGGGGAACGTTCAACGGACCGCACGCCACACGAGGGTTGGACTTCAACTCGTCCGTTCCACTGGTCAGCATCAACCGGTTCAACGGCGACTACCACTCCGCAGTCATCAACGGCAGCGCGCCCTCCGGGTCGCACTTCGAGATGAGTCTCGGAGACCTCCTCTCCCCCGGACAGACGGGGACCGGGCTGACGGCGCTGTATTCGTGCGCTGTCTCGAACGGCAACATGACGTCCAGCTCCAGCACCTGCGAAGGCACCG
Source organism: Curtobacterium sp. ISL-83 (assembly GCF_018613895.1). GTDB lineage: Bacteria > Actinomycetota > Actinomycetes > Actinomycetales > Microbacteriaceae > Curtobacterium. Next base: position 625,471 of record NZ_JAGGPH010000007.1, on the reverse strand, counting down.
GTGCAACTGGTTCCGCGCTCGGCTACGCGTGGAAGACCGCCAGCGCCGTCCCCGCACCCCTGAAGCCTGTGGCCGTGTACCGCTGCTACAGCGGCGCGGACCATTTCGACTCCCACTCGGCGAACTGTGAAGGCCGAACCGTTGAATCGCTGCTCGGTTACTTCGCCGAGCAAACCGTCACGGCCACAACGGGCCCCGTTGTCGACACGACGAAGAGCTTCACGGCGGCGGCGTGGATCGACCCTGCCGAAGCGAGCGCAGCTCACCACGCCTACACCGCCGTGTCACAGAACAGCGATTCGACGTACACGTTCCTGATCAAGGTCGACGGAACGCTCCTCGAAGGATGCATCAAAGCGCAGACTGCCTCCTCATCGGCATGCGCAACGTCTTCGTTCGCACTCAGCGATGGACCCGGAGAGAACTGGAACTACGTCGCCCTCCAATGGGACGCCGTGAACCATCAACTCCGCCTGTACGTGAACGGCGCCCTCGCGACGGGAACGAACTCCAACGCGGTGGCCCCCTTCAGCCTCCCGACGTCGGACACTGCACCGACGGGACCGTTCATGGTCGGCTCCGCAATGGTCAACGGCGAAACCGGGGATCTCTTCGCCGGTCAGGTCCTCGACCCAGTCGTGTTCCCGGGCATCGTCTCCAGCACGCAGATGACCAACCTTTCGTCGAGCGGCAACCTCACCGGGGGCTTCTGACACACCCACGGGAAGAGCCCCGGGCCCATGCCTGGGGCTCTTCCCGTCTCGTCGCGCACGGGTCGGTGCGTCAGCGCTCAAGATCTGGGGCACGTCAAGCGGGACGGTCGTTTACCGCGACGCGAGCGCCAGGCCCAAGGGCCCCCCGAACCCTCTCCTGATAGCTCGTCGCACCGACGCTTCAAAGCGCTCCGCCCACGCACACCGCGGTCCGTCCACCATGTGACGACGCACTCGAAGACGGACACCACGCGATCCAGAGTCCGGCACCGACGGAAGGCTGGGAGCCCCGATCAACCTCCATGGAGCCGCGAACCCGCACCCGTACCCGTAAACGAGAAGAGCCCCCGACCGAGGTCAGGGGCTCTTCTTCTCGAGGTGGTCATGCATCGTGGCGAGACGATCCACGACCTACCCCGTGGCGGTACCGGTGGGATTTGAACCCACGGTGGAGTTGCCCCCACACATGTTTTCGAGACATGATCCTTCGGCCGCTCGGACACGGTACCGGGAGAGAGTTTACACGATCCAGGAGGCCCGACGCACCGCCCGACCTCGGCCCACCCTCCACAGGAGGGGCCTCGGAACCCTTCATCCACAGCCCAGCGGAGCGTGAGGTCGGCACGATCTGGCGCGCGTACCGTCGGCTGCATGAGAACCCGCACCATCGTCGCCCTGACCACATCGATCGCCGGCAGCCTCGCCGTCGTCGGTGCCGGCCTGTTCGGCGCACGTGCCGGCATCCGCGGGCAACGAGCGGCATCGCAGCGCGTGGTCGACATGCTCCCCGTGCACGCCGACTGGTGGCGTGAGCACCTGCAGCACGAGGGGCAGATCACCTACCTGGCGATCGGTGACTCCGCTGCCCAGGGGGTCGGCGCGACGGCACCCGCTCGCGGCTACGTTGGGCTGCTGGCCCGACGGATCCGGCACCGGTCGCAGATGTCCGTGCGGGTGGTGAACCTGAGCGTCTCGGGCTCGACGACGTGGGGCGCGAAGAAGGACCAGCTCCCGAAGCTCCGCAACTACACGCCCGACATCTGCACGGTGTCGATCGGTGCGAACGACATCGCCGACTTCGACCCGGACAAGTTCGAGCGCAACCTCCGCGAGATCTACAGCGCGGTGCCGTCGCACGCAATCGTGGCGGAGCTGCCGTGCATGTTCGTGCCGGATCGCGAGCGCAAGGTCGCGGTCGCGAACGAGATCGTGCACCGCGTTGCGGACGAACTCGGCCTCACGGTCGCGCCACTGCACGTCATCACGAAGCGGGTCGGCGTCCGGCGCACCTTCTTCAACAGCTACGGGGACCTGTTCCACCCGAACGACCGCGGGTACGAGATCTGGGCGAGCGCGTTCGAGCCGGCGGTCGACGCCCGGGTGGACACCGTCGCCGCGATCCGGCACTACCTGTCCGCGCGCGAAGCGGAAGAGCTCGGGAGCGAAGCCGGGTCGGTGGCGACGGCCCGCGCCGAGCAGGACCTCGACGGCGCGGACGGCATCGAGCACCTCGGCCGTCCCGGTGCCGTCGAACGGCTGCGGCAGCGCGTGACGGGGTCGGTCTCGCTGCCGGACCACGCCGCTCCTGACGCCGGGGATGTCGGCGGAGCCGCCTAACCTCGAGCCATGGCCCGCCCGCAATCCCTCTACCGTTGCACCGAGTGCGGCTGGACCAGCGTGAAGTGGGTCGGCCGCTGTGGCGAGTGCCAGACGTGGGGTTCGGTGGAGGACACCTCCGCCGCGTCCGCCAGTTCCCGCGGCACGACGGCGGTCGCCGTCACCGGCGCCCGCATCGCGCGTCCGATCACGGAGGCCCGTGGCACGTCCGTCCAGCGGTGGCGGTCCGGCATCGGCGAGTTCGACCGCGTGCTCGGCGGCGGGATCGTCCCCGGCGCAGCCGTGCTCCTGTCCGGCGAGCCGGGCGTGGGCAAGTCGACCCTGTTGCTCGAGGTCGCCTCCCGCGCTGCCGCAGAGGGCAAGCGGGTCCTGTACGTCAGCGCCGAGGAATCCGTGGACCAGGTCCGTCTCCGCGCCGAGCGGACCGGCGCCATGCACGACGACCTGTACCTGGCGAGCGAGGTCGACCTCGGCGTCATCCTCGGGCAGATCGACCAGGTCAAGCCGGACCTGCTCATCGCCGACTCGGTGCAGACGATCTCGTCGAGCACGATCGACGGCATCGCCGGCGGCACGTCCCAGGTGCGCGAGGTCGCGTCGACCCTGATCCGCGTCGCGAAGGACCGCGCGCTGCCCGTCCTGATCGTCGGACACGTCACGAAGGACGGCACGATCGCCGGTCCACGGCTGCTCGAGCACCTCGTCGACGTCGTCTGCCACTTCGAGGGCGACCGGCAGACGGCGCTCCGCTTCGTGCGGGCGCTCAAGAACCGCTTCGGCCCGACGGACGAGGTCGGGTGCTTCGACATGACCGGCGACGGCATCCGCGAAGTCCCCGATCCGAGTGGCCTGTTCATGTCCCGCAACAGCACGCCGGTCTCCGGCACGTGCGTGACGGTCGCGCTCGAGGGCCGGCGGGCCCTCCCGGTCGAGGTGCAGGCCCTCGTCGTGCCGAGTTCGGCACCGCAACCGCGCCGGGTCGTGAACGGGGTCGACGCCTCCCGCGTGGCGATGCTCCTCGCGGTGCTCGAACGACGCGCGGGCTTGAAGCTGTCCGACGCCGACGTCTACGTCTCCACGGTCGGCGGCATGAAGCTCACCGAGCCCGGGGCCGACCTGGCGATCGCGCTCGCACTCGCCAGCGCCGCTCGCGATCGCCCGTACCCCCACACGTTGGCGGCGGTGGGCGAGATCAGCCTGGCCGGCGAGATCCGACCCGCGACCGGGACCAAGCAACGCCGGAGCGAAGCCGCTCGACTCGGGTTCACGACCGTGTTGGGGTCGGACTCGGAGCACCTCCGCGAAGCCCTGCGTGTCGCGTTCTCGCTGGCGAAGTCGCCCCGGGAACGCGAACTCGACAACGCGTTCTGACGCGCTTCCGCGCTCAGGCGCGGAGCGCGGCGAGCAGGTCCTGGGGCGTCGACTGCATGGTGTGGGGTCCCGCGATGTCGAAGAACACCGCCTCGAGCGTCTCCAGGTGTGCGGCGAGGAACTCCTCGAGCCTCGGCCCGTCGTAGACCATCACCTGACGGATCTTCTCGTCGGGCACCATCGCGGTGTACGTGTCGGCAGAGGAGAACAGGAGCAGGATGCGCTGCTCCGTCCCCTCCCGGCCGAACACCCGCACCTGCATGTCCTTCTTGCCCGTCACGAGCCGGGGCACGATCACGATGTCGTTCCGCAGTGCGTACGCGACCGCGGCGACGTCCTGCTGCGCGAGCGCTTCCTCGAGCTGCTCGCTCCGGAAGCGCTGTTCCTTGTATGCCATCACCCCTAGTCCACCAGATTCTTGGCCGATCAGCGACATGGGGTTCCCCAACGGCCGCGATCCACGCTACGGTGGTGTCAACCGCTTCGGCGGGAGTCCACGTTCTCTGCGCCGATCAGCGCGTTGGGAACCCACTTGGTCGTTGGTCTTCGGGCTGGATGGCCCTGCACCCGCCTCGCCGGCACTGTCCCGCGTGGCGCATTTCGACTGCATTTGAAGTAAGGAAACGCCGTTATGGCAACTGGTACCGTGAAGTGGTTCAACAACGAAAAGGGCTTCGGGTTCATCGCCCCGGACGACGGCAGCGCTGACGTCTTCGCTCACTTCTCCGCGATTGGTGGCAATGGCTACAAGTCGCTCGAGGAGAACCAGAAGGTCGAGTTCGACATCACTGAGGGCCGTAAGGGCCCGCAGGCGGAGAACATCGTCGTCATCGGCTGATCACATCAGCTGAGCTGAACGGGTCCGTCGTCCTCCGGGACGGCGGGCCCGTTTTGCATGTCCCGGGACATGAAGCCGAGCGGGGTCCGCGATGACGCGTCGATCCGCCGGCACGGGCACTGGCACACGCACACGCACACGCACACGCACAAGCACAAGCACAGACCCCGGCAGAGCCCCAAGCACGGACACCGGCCGGCCGGATGAGCGCGGCTCCTCCGTCAGCCCAGCGGCTCCTTCATCAGCCCAGGATGAACTGCGCCGACGCCTTCGACGAGATGCTCCCCACCGCCACCTGCAGGTGGTAGCTCGCACCGCCTCCCGTCACCGCCGGCCGTGACGACTCGCACGTCGACGTCGACGAGCGCGTCCGGTCCCAGGCGATCGCCGGCGTGGTCAGCGTCTGCCCGGCCTTGATCGTGACGTCCTGGTGCGTCCCACCGGTCTGGCAGTCCTTCGACGACCAGTACTGCTCCTGGCCGGAGCTGATCGTCAGGACCTGCTGCGACGACCCGAGGTCCATGTGGCAGGCACTCGTCCCGGTGTTCTTGATGGACATCGCGACCTTCGGGTCCTCGGTCGGTCCGTAGCGCGTCTTGTCCAGCACGGGCACCAGGTCGATCTGGTCCTTCGTGCAGGTGCTCCCGTCGCCGCTCGTGGCCGACCCGGCACCGGCGGCCGTCGTGGCACCCGCCGAGGGAGCCGCCGATGCGGAGGCAGCAGTGCCCGCCCCAGCACCGGTCACGGCCCCGGCCGACCCGGCTCCAGCCGACCCGGACCCGGGCGCCCCTGCTGACACCGCGGGCCGCGCGCTGGCGGACGCCGACCGTTCAGCCGCCGAGGTCGCTCCGTTCCCCCGTCCCACGACGATGAGCACGACCACCACGACGATGAGCAGCAGCACCCCGATCACGGCAGCGCGGCGGCGCCAGTAGACGCGCGGCTCCTCGGGCCCGACGGGGTGGCGGATCGACGACATGCGCACAGGGTAAGTGCCCACGCGCAACCAGCCGGAACGCGACGCCGACGTCGCGCGAACCCGTCAGAGGATCTTCAGCATGCGGGTGTTGCCGAGCGTGTTCGGCTTGACCCGCGCGAGGTCGAGGAACTCCGCGACCCCTTCGTCCGACGACCGCACGAGTTCGGCGTAGACGTCGGGTGAGACCACCCGCTCGCCGATCTCCAGGTACCCGTGCTTCGCGAAGAACTCGACCTCGAACGTCAGGCAGAAGATCCGTGCGACGCCGAGCTCGCGAGCGTCGTGCTCGAGCGCCTCGAGCATGCGGTGTCCGACGCGCTTGTGGATCCAGTCGGCGTCGAGCGCGAGCGTGCGGACCTCGGCGATGTCGTCCCAGAACACGGCGAGGGCTCCACACCCGATGGGGACACCGTCCGGCCCCTCGGCGATCCGGAACTGCTGGATCGAGCCGTACAGGGCGACGTTCTCCTTGCCGAGCAGGATGCGCCGGTCGACGTAGGGCGAGATGAGCCGCTGGATGTGCGGGACGTCGGACGCCAGTGCCGGGCGCACGAGGATCCCGTGCTCGTCCCGTTCGTGGAACGCGTGCTTCCCGTGTGCAGTCATCCGCCCCAGCCTACGGCCCACGCCGGGCCGCGACCCAGCGACCACACGCCCCGACCCGCGACCACTCCACCCGCGACCACGCCGACCCGCCACCCACCTGCCCGCACCCTCAGCCACGGGAGCGGCCTTCCCCGGACGCCCGCCGCTGGCGCAGACCATGCTGGCCAGGTGGACGTCACCCCCTCCGCGCACCGATCCCGTCGGTACCGCACCCGCCTGCTCCTGATGGTCATCATCGGCGTGCTCGTCGGCATCGCCGCCGCCGTCGTCGTCGGCCCGCAGTGGGCGCCGTCGATCGGGTGGGCGGCCGCCTGCGCGACCTACGTCGTGACGGCCTGGCCCCTCCTCCGCTTCGACGCGGAGCGCACGGCCCGGAGCGCCGCGCGCGAGGACCCGCGCCGCACCGTGACCGACCTGCTCCTCGTCGGCGCCGCGATCGCGAGCGTGGTCGCCCTGCTCGTGGTCCTCTCGGGCGCTCGTGGCCTGCACGGACCCGCGCAGGACCTGGCGGCCGCGCTGGGTGTCGTGAGCGTGTTCCTGTCGTGGCTCCTCGTGCAGACGCTCTACACACTGCGGTACGCCGAGTACTACTACAGCGGGACCCCGGGTGGCATCGACTTCAACCAGCCGGAGCCGCCCCGCTACTCGGACTTCGCCTACTTCGCGGTGACGGTCGGCATGACGTACCAGGTGTCCGACACGACGATCAGGTCGAGCGAGGTGCGCGTGGCGACGCTCCGGCACGCACTGCTGTCGTTCTTCTTCGGCACGGTCGTCATCGCGAGCGTCATCAACCTGGTCGCGGGCCTCGGCGGCTGACCGCTCGCGGGCACGGGGGACACGCCCCGGGAGCCCACCCAGCGCGGTCGGCCTACCGTCACCAGAGCACACCGTGAACGACGAACGAAGGAGCACCATGCCCCAGATCATCGAGACCGTCGACGTCAGCGTCCCCGTCCGCGCCGCCTACGACCAGTGGACCCGCTTCGAGGAGTTCCCGCTCTTCCTCGACGAGGTCGAGAAGATCGTCCAGATCGACGACAAGACCCTCGACTGGACCGTCAAGGTCGCCGGGCAGGAGCGCGACTTCCGCGCCGTCATCAGCGAGCAGCACCCGGACGAGCGCGTCGCCTGGACCGTCAAGGACGGCGAGACCGACCACGCCGGTGTCGTGACGTTCCACAAGCTCGGTGACACCGAGACGCGCGTCACCGTGCAGATCGACTGGCAGCCCTCCGGCATCCTCGAGAAGCTCGGTTCCGCGGTCGGCGTCGGCGGTCACGCCGTCAAGAAGGACCTGCAGAACTTCAAGGAGCGCGTCGAGAACGCCCCCACCGAGCCGGGCTGGCGCGGCGACGTCCAGGCCTGATCACGGATCAGCGGGTCACGTCCACGACGTGACCACAGACAGACGGGAGGCCCGGTACCAGCTGGTACCGGGCCTCCCGTCTGTCGTCTGGTCGGGTCCTAGGACTCGATCTCGCCCTGCGGCGCGTCCGCGGTCTCGACCGCGGCAGCCCCGGCGAGGACCTCTTCGCGACCCGGCTGACGCCCGGTCTCGAAGGTGAACTTGCCCCCGGTGAAGTCGACCTTCACGTGGTCGCCCGCCGTGAGCTCACCCTGCAGGATGTGCTCGGACAGCTGGTCCTCGACCTCGTGCTGCATCGCGCGACGGAGCGGGCGAGCACCGAGTGCCGGGTCGAACCCGACCTTGATGAGCTGCTCCTTGGCCGACAGCGACAGCTCGATGGTCATGTCGCGGTCGAGCAGGCGGTCCGCCAGGCGCTTCACGAACAGGTCCACGATCTGCAGCAGTTCGGACTGCGACAGCTGCGGGAACACGATCGTGTCGTCGACGCGGTTCAGGAACTCGGGCTTGAAGTGCTTCTTCAGCTCCTCGTTCACCTTCGAGCGCATCCGGTCGTACCCGACCGAGGAGTCACCCTCGACCTGGAAGCCGACCGGGCCACCGGCGATGCCCTGCGAACCGAGGTTCGTGGTCATGATGATGACGGTGTTCTTGAAGTCGACCACGCGGCCCTGACCATCGGTCAGGCGGCCCTCTTCGAGCACCTGCAGCAGCGAGTTGAAGATGTCCGGGTGGGCCTTCTCGATCTCGTCGAACAGGACCACGGAGAACGGCTTGCGGCGCACCTTCTCGGTGAGCTGGCCGCCCTCCTCGAACCCGACGAACCCGGGAGGGGCACCGAACAGGCGCGAGACGGTGTGCTTCTCGCCGAACTCCGACATGTCGAGGGAGATCAGTGCGCCCTCGTCGTCGAATAGGAACTCCGCGAGCGCCTTGGCGAGCTCGGTCTTCCCGACGCCCGTGGGGCCGGCGAAGATGAACGAGCCCGAGGGGCGGTTCGGGTCCTTCAGGCCGGCGCGAGTGCGGCGGATCGTCTTCGACAGAGCCGAGATGGCCTCTTCCTGACCGATGACCCGCTGGTGCAGCGCCTTCTCCATGAAGACGAGGCGCGAGGTCTCCTCTTCCGTGAGCTTGAACACCGGGATGCCCGTGGCCTGCGCCAGGACCTCCGCGATGATGCCCTCGTCGACGGTGCCGGACGCGGCGACGTCACCGGCACGCCACTGCTTCTCGAGGCGGAGACGCTCGCCGAGGAGCTTCTTCTCCTCGTCGCGCAGGCTCGCGGCCTTCTCGAAGTCCTGCTCCTCGATCGCGGCTTCCTTCGACCCACGGACCGTCGAGATCTTCTCGTCGAACTCGCGGAGCTCCGGCGGCGCGGACAGGATCGACAGACGCAGGCGGGCGCCGGCCTCGTCGATCAGGTCGATCGCCTTGTCGGGCAGGAAGCGGTCCTGCACGTAGCGGTCGGCCAGGTTCGCCGCGGAGACGATCGCACCGTCGGTGATGGACACCTTGTGGAACGCCTCGTACTTGTCGCGGAGGCCCTTGAGGATGTTGATGGTGTGCGGCAGCGACGGCTCGTTGACCTGCACCGACTGGAAGCGACGCTCGAGTGCGGCGTCCTTCTCGAAGTGCTTGCGGTACTCGTCGAGCGTGGTCGCACCGATCGTCTGCAGCTCGCCGCGGGCGAGGAGCGGCTTGAGGATCGAGGCCGCGTCGATCGCACCCTCGGCGGCACCGGCACCCACGAGGGTGTGGATCTCATCGATGAAGACGATGATGTCGCCGCGGGTGCGGATCTCCTTCGTGACCTTCTTCAGGCGCTCCTCGAAGTCACCGCGGTAGCGGGACCCGGCGATGAGCGACCCGAGGTCGAGCGAGTAGAGCTGCTTGTCCTTCAGCGTCTCGGGCACGTCGCCCTTGACGATCGCCTGGGCGAGGCCCTCGACGACGGCGGTCTTGCCGACGCCGGGCTCACCGATCAGGACGGGGTTGTTCTTGGAACGGCGGGAGAGGATCTGCATGACCCGCTCCATCTCCTTCTCGCGCCCGATGACCGGGTCGAGCTTGCCGTCACGGGCCGCCTGGGTGAGGTTCCGACCGAACTGGTCGAGGACCTGCGAACCCTGCTGCTGGCCGTTCTGCTGCGTCTCGCCGCCGACGGCGACCGCTTCCTTGCCCTGGTACCCGGACAGGAGCTGGATGACCTGCTGGCGGACGCGGTTCAGGTCGGCGCCGAGCTTCACGAGGACCTGGGCTGCGACACCCTCGCCCTCGCGGATCAGGCCGAGCAGGATGTGCTCCGTGCCGATGTAGTTGTGGCCGAGCTGCAGCGCTTCGCGCAGGGACAGCTCGAGCACCTTCTTGGCGCGCGGCGTGAACGGGATGTGCCCGGTCGGCTGCTGCTGGCCCTGGCCGATGATGTCCTGGACCTGCTCGCGCACGGCGTCGAGCGAGATGCCGAGCGACTCCAGCGCCTTGGCGGCGACGCCCTCGCCCTCGTGGATGAGGCCGAGGAGGATGTGCTCGGTGCCGATGTAGTTGTGGTTGAGCATCTTCGCTTCTTCTTGAGCGAGGACGACAACACGACGGGCCCGGTCGGTGAATCTCTCGAACATGTCTCTCCCTTGGCCCCTTGTGGAATCGGAGCCGACAACTGCACCGGAATCGTGTGAAACCGGTCGCGTACATCGAGACTAACCAGCGCTCCCCCCGCGGGCTGCCCCTGTTCGCCGTGGGCGTGACCTCGTTGCGTCCGGCGCGCACCATGGTGTGGAGACGACGGACGGGAGGCGCGGTGCGGGTCGCGCACCGTGCCTCCCGTCCGGTGGTGGGCCGGATCCACGGCCCCCGTCACCCGGAGCGGTCAGGCGACCGGACCGAGACGGCGGCCCGCGCGCCGGAGTGCCTGGCGGAGCCGGCGCACGTCCACGCCCACGGTCTCGAGGACGTCGTGCGCCGACCCCATGAGCGGGTCGTCCACGCCGTCGAGGACGGCGAGGAGCACGTGGTCCGGGCGGAGACGGTCCCCCGGCCCGACGAGCTGCGCGGCTCGGGCGAGCACGCGCGCCGCGGCCGGCGAGCAGGCGACGGGTTCGCGCTGCTCGGGGTCCGCGGCACCGGGACCTGCGCCCGCGCCCGTTCCCGCTCCTGCCCTCATTCCTGCGCCTGCGCCTGCGCCGACGAAGGCGGAGACAGCCGGTCGCACCGCGGCAGGTGTCACCCCGTGCGCGACCAGGACCTCACGCAGCCGGGGGATCCCGCTGCAGAGGACGACGGCGGCCACGAGCAGGTGTTCGGCGTCGAGGAACCCGTACCCGCTCTCGCGCGATTCCTGTTCGGCGAGCAGCGTGATCTCGCGGCCGGAGCGGAGGGAGGGCAGGGCGACGGCGAGCGGTGCGGCGGGCATTCATTCAGTATATTGCATACGAACTCGCGGCAACCGGGTGTTCGGACGCGCTGGGTACCATCCAGGCATGGATCAGCCCGTCGTCGGCCTCGTCGTGCACCCGACTAAGAACGTGCAGGAGTCCGTCACGACCCTGCAGCGGTGGAACTCGTCCGGTCGTGGCGAGCTCATCGCCCGACGAGCGGACGCCCAGCGACTCGGCAACGTCGTGGACGTGGTCGACGACGACGACTTCACCGACCGCGTCGACCTCGTGGTGGCCCTCGGCGGTGACGGCACGATGCTCGGCGCGATGCGGCTCGTGGCGAAGCGTCCGGTCCCGGTGCTCGGCGTGAACTACGGCAACGTCGGGTTCCTGGTGGAGATCGAACCGCCGGAGCTCGAGAGCGTGTTGGAACGGCTGTCGGCCGGCGAGTACCAGCTCGAGCCGCACCACGCCCTCGAAGCACGGCTGTCGTGGGGCGGTGCACGGACGGAGTACCTGGCGTTCAACGACCTGACGATCGTGCGGCGCCCGGGGGCCGGTCAGGTCTCGGCGGACCTCAGCGTCGGCGGGCTCGGGTACGGCTACTACCGGGCGGACGCCATCGTCGCGTCGACGCCCGCGGGGTCCACCGCGTACAACTACGCCGCGGGTGGGCCCGTGCTCTCCCCCGCGCTGTCCGGCTCCGTCGTGACGCCGGTCGCGCCGATGGCCGGGATCGACCGGTCGGTGGTGCTGGCTGCCCGCGAGCGCTACCGGTTCGACATCGCCGAGGGCACCAGGAGCGCTGCGCTCGAGGTGGACGGCCTGGTGGTCGGCGAGGTGGCGACCGGGGCGCAGATCGACATCCGGCTGCGGAAGGACGCGGGCAGCGTGGTGCGGCTCGACGCCGAGCGGCACGGACGGACCGGCCGCGTGAAGCTGAGCCTGCTCGACCTGCCGTTGCGCCCGGACCAGCTCATCGAGCTCATCCCGAGCGAGCTGCGCCAGAAGCTCGGCCGCGACCTCGAGGAATAACCACCCTAGGTGGTTTGCTTCTCCTGGGCATGAGCCCGAGGAGGAACACCATGGAGCACACCACTCTGGTCGCACCGGCCGCACCCGTCGCGCCGGCCCGGCCGCGACTGGCCCTGAACACGTTCGGCATCGCGTTCGGCACGGCGGGGATCGCCGGGACCTGGACCGCTGCCGGCACGGACCTCGGAGCACCGCCCGTCATCGGCGAGGCGCTCTGGGTGATCGCCGCCCTGCTCTGGATCGGCACGATCGTCCGCTACCTCCGTCGCGCCGGTGGCCTCCGTGCGATCGGCGCGGACCTCCGACACCCGGTGTTCGGTCCGTTCGCTGCGCTCGTGCCCGCGATCGGTGCGCTCCTCAGCGCACACGTCGCCGCCGCACTGCCCGTGCTCGGCACGATCGGGGTGTGGACGATGGTCACGCTCTCGGCGGCGTTCGGCGCCTGGTTCCTCAGCTCGCTCCTCACCGTGCCGCGGGAGCCGGGGACCCTGCACGGCGGCTACCTCCTGCCGACGGTGGCGGGCTCCCTGCTCGCGGCGCAGTCCCTCGGCGCGATCGGCCAACCCGTGGTCGCGAGCGGGTTCTTCGCGGCGGGTGTGCTGTTCTGGGTGCTCGTCACGGCGGTGCTGCTCGGTCGCCTGACCACCGGTCCTGCGCTGCCGGCGCCGCTGTTCCCGACGATCGCGATCCTGTCCGCGCCGCCCGCGGTCGCCGGCAACGCCTGGTGGGTGATCACCGGCGGCGGCCCGTCGATCGTGCACACACTGCTCGTCGGGACGATGGTGGCGTTCGTGCTGCCCCACGTGTTCCTGGTGCACCGGTACCTGCGGACCGGCTTCGCGATCGGCTTCTGGGCGATGACGTTCACCGCGGCCGCGAGCGCGACCTACGCCGTCCGCGTGCTGACCGCCGGCGGTGCCGGTGCGCTCGGCGTCGTCGCCGCGTGGGTCGTGGTCGCGGCGGCCACCGCGCTGGTGGGCACGATCGCGGTGCGCTCGGTCGGGCTGGTGCGGTCCGGGGGTCCCCGTTCCGGCGCGACGGCAGCGGCGGGAGCGGTTGCTCCGGCGCAGGTCTGACACAGCCCGGCTCCGGCTCCGGCTCCGGCTTCGGCTCCGGCTTCGGCTTCGGCCCCGGCTCCGGGCACGTGAATGGCCCGCCCAGGCTGCTGCCTGGACGGGCCGTCCCATCACCCCACCGGGTCGCCTTCCCACAGGTCGACCGGTTCCCCGAGCCGACGCTCACGCATCGGCCGAAGTCGTCTGACTCAGTCGGTCAGGTACAGCTGCATGTCCTGCGACACGGCCTTGGCGAACAGGCGCAGCTTCGCGCGGGACTCCACCCGGCTGACGGCCTGACGGGTCGTGTGCACGATCTTCGAGATCTCGTCGAGCGTCATCGGCTTGTCGTCGTCCAGGCCGTAGCGCATGCGGATCACGTTGGCCTCGTCGCTCGGGAGCTCCGAGACGATCGAGCGGATGTCGCGGTGCAGCAGCGTGGTCTCGGTGAGCTCGTTCGGGGACGCAGCGTCCTCGTCCTCGATGAAGTCGCCGAGTTCGCTGTCGTCGGAGTCACCGACGACGGTGTGGATCGACACCGGCTCGTGCGAGCGGCCCTTGAGGTCGACGAGTTCCTCGACGCTCATGCTCAGCTCGGCTGCGACCTCTTCCGGCATCGGCGCACGGCCGAGGTCGACGGTCAGGTCGCGCTCGGTGCGCGAGATCTTGTTGATCAGTTCGACGGTGTGCACCGGGATGCGGATGGTGCGGGCCTTGTCGGCGAGACCACGCGAGATCGCCTGGCGGATCCACCAGGTGGCGTAGGTCGAGAACTTGTAGCCCTGCGTGAAGTCGAACTTCTCGACCGCACGGACCAGGCCGAGGTTGCCCTCCTGGATGACGTCCATGAACGGCAGGCCGCGCTGCGAGTACCGCTTGGCGATGCTCACGACCAGGCGCAGGTTCGACGTGATCATGCGCTCCTTGGCGCGCTCACCGTCGCGGATCAACCAGCGCAGCTCGCGCTGCAGGGTCTTGTCGAGGCCCGGCTCGCTCGCGAGCTTCTCCTCGGCGAACAGACCGACCTCGATGCGGCGGGCGATGTCCGCTTCTTCCTCGGCGGTCAGGAGCGACAGACGACCGATGTGACGGAGGTAGTCGCCGACCTGGTCGACGGATGCACCACGGACGCCGGCGAGCTGCTCATCGGCTTCGACCTCGGTGTCGAGCGTGGTGGTCTCGGAGTTCGAGAGTGTGGTCTTGGGGGCAGCCGTCTTCTTGGTGCGGCGTGCGGTGGTCGTGCTGGGTCCTGCCGTTGCGATCGTCATGATGACTCCCTTGCGTTCGCTGGTGTTGACCTCGGTGGGGGGTGTTCACGAGTAAAGCGGTCATGAGGTGTACCCCACAAACCCCGGGGATCGATTCCCAGGGACCTTTCGTACTGCACCCCCGGAACCGTCCCCCACGGGGTACGCCTCGTCGTCAGTCTGGCCCTGCACGAACGCCGCGATCAAGGGGAAGTCGCCTGTTTTCCGGGCTTCCATCGATGTTTCTCCGGTGTTTCCGAACCTGTACCCCGCCGTGCCGCGCCGATCGGACACGAGAAAAGGGTACGGCGATCCAGATCGTGGCGATCTGGTCGACGTACCCCGAAGGAGGAACGGATGGGGGTCACCAGGACGGTTCGAGCCGCCCGTCCCGCTGCTTGACGACCTCGACGTCGGTGTCCCGGTCGAACTCGTCGTACTCACTCTCGATGTCACCGACGAGACTGCGGCCGGTGAACACATGCAGGATTGCCATGCCGACGATCGTCGCCGCCCGAGGCGGCGGGCAGGTGAACCCCGTGTGTCGATCTGCCGGCGGGCAGGAAGACGGGGCGAGCCGCCGGTCCTACTCGGCGGAAGCCGGTGCGGGCGCCGAGATGCCGTGCTCGCGCTCGAAGCGGGCACGTTCCTCGGCCTCGACCTTGGCGTACGCGGCACGCTCGGAGCGGTCGGCTCGGATGATGGCGCGCATCACGAACCAGAACACGAGGCCGACCACGACGGTCGGCGTCAGTGCGAAGATGATCCCGGTCACGACTCCATGCGGCACCCGAGCATGGTACCTCGCGGAACCATGGGCGCGATCCGCGTCCGACGCCCCCGTTACTTGACGAGCGGGAACAGGATCGTCTCGCGGATCCCGAGCCCCGTGATCGCCATCAGCAGCCGGTCGATGCCCATGCCCATGCCGCCCGACGGCGGCATCGCGTGCTCGAGCGCCCGCAGGAACTCCTCGTCGACGCGCATGGCCTCGGGGTCGCCGCCGGCAGCCAGGCGGGCCTGGTCGACGAAGCGCTCGCGCTGGACCACCGGGTCGACGAGCTCCGAGTACGCGGTCGCGAGCTCGAACCCGCGGACGTAGAGGTCCCACTTCTCCACGATCCCCGGACGGGTCCGGTGCTCGCGGGTGAGCGGTGACGTGTCGACCGGGAAGTTCATCACGAACGTCGGGCGGTCGAGCGAGTCGATGACGAAGTGCTCCCAGAGCTCCTCGACGTACTTGCCGTGGGTGGCGTGCGCGACCTCGACGCCCTCGGCGGCGGCCAGCTCCTGCAGCTCGGACAGCGGCGTCGCCGGCGTGATCTCCCGCCCGGCCGCCTCCGACAGCGAGCCGTACATGTCGATGCGCGGCCACTCGCCGCCGAGGTCGTACGAGGACCCGTCGGTGAGCGTCACCTCGAGTGCACCGCCGGTGACCGCGCGCGCGGCGTTCTGCACGAGCTCCTGCGTCAGGTCGGCCATCTGCTCGTAGTCGCCGTACGCCTGGTAGGCCTCGAGCATCGCGAACTCGGGCGAGTGCGTCGAGTCGGCGCCCTCGTTGCGGAAGTTCCGGTTGACCTCGAACACACGGTCGATGCCGCCGACGACCGCGCGCTTCAGGAAGAGCTCGGGCGCGATGCGCAGGTAGAGCTCGGTGTCGAAGGCGTTCGAGTGCGTCACGAACGGTCGTGCCGAGGCGCCGCCGTGCTGGGTCTGCAGCATCGGCGTCTCGACCTCGAGGTACTCGTGCGCCGCGAACGTCTGCCGCAGCGAGGTCATCACCGCGGCACGGGCACGGACGTTCGCGCGCGCGCCCTCGCGGACGATGAGGTCGAGGTACCGCTGACGGACCCGGGTCTCCTCGTTGAGTTCGTTGTGCAGGTTCGGCAACGGCAGGATCGCCTTCGCCGCCATCGCCCAGTCGTCCACCATCACCGAGAGCTCCCCGCGGCGGGATGAGATGACGCGCCCGTGCACGAACACGTGGTCGCCGAGGTCGACGAACTCCTTCCAGCGGGCCAGCGAGTCGTCGCCGACCTCGGCCAGGGACACCATCGCCTGGATGCGCGACCCGTCGCCTGACTGCAGCGTCGCGAAGCAGAGCTTGCCGGTGTTGCGCGAGAACACGATGCGGCCGGCGATGCCGACGACGTCCTGGGTCTCCTCGCCGGTCTCCAGGTGCTCGTACTGCGCACGGACCGCCGGGATGGTCGTCGTGATCGGCAGCCCGGCCGGGTACGCGTCGACGCCCGACTCCAGGAGCTTCGCCCGCTTGTCGAGCCGGACCTGTCGCTGCTCGCTGGTCTCCTCGGCGGACAGTGCGTCGGCGGTGGTCTCGTCGGTCATTGCTGGTGCGGCTCCGTAGGGGTCGTGGGGATGCGTCGATGCTACCCGTCGCTCGGCTGGCGCCCGGAACGAGGAGCCCTCTCACCACGATGTCGGTCAGGTCGGACGTGTCCGGACCGGACCGCACGCTGACGCCATCGCCCGGGTGAGGCGGGCGGGGTCACAGTGCGGGCGCTGGCGACGGCACTGCTCCTGCCCAGTGCCGAGCCAGGACGAGTGCCGCGGACGAAGTCCGCGTACGGAGTTTTGGCGACGCCCTGCACATGAAGGGCATGGGATGTCTAGGCGGCCGGAGGGGTGCTCGATTTGCACGCGGACTGGCGGCGGGATGTGCACGCGGACGCAGGATGGTGGTGGCGAGATGGGCGGGGGTGATGTGTACTGCCAGCCTCGGCCTTGTACCTCTCGGCGCCGCGCGAGACACGACCGCTCTGTCATCGGTTCACGATGTCATTGCGGCCGTTGTCGATCCCGCCCACGCGCGCGACCAGCGCAGACGACGGTGGGCGTCGGCGTGCGCTGCACGCCGCACCTCGGCCACTGACCTCCCCCACGCGGAGGAGCCCCGCTCGCTACAGCGCCGACGGACCGTCGGCGGCGGCGAGGGCGTTGTCGACGGCGGACCGGACGAGCGCACCGAGCACCCGGCCGGGGTGCTCCACACCGATGCCGGAGAGCGTCCCCGCGGACTGGTCGACGATCGCGGTCGAGAAGCTCACCGCTGCCCGGACGGCGTCGGCGTACGCCGGCCGGTCCTGCTCGGCGACGACGAACGGCTCCGCCCCCATCTCGACGGCGAGCGCCTGGGCGATCGGCAGCACGGGTGCGGGGGCGGTGACGGCACACCAGGCCTCGCGGAGCCGTGCCAGGTCCACGCTCGTGCCGGTGAACGCCATCGCCGGGTGGATCGCGAGCGGGATCGCGCCGGCCGCCGTGGCGGGCGCCAGGATCGCGACGCCGTGGTCAGGGCTGGTGTGCACGACGAGCTGCCCGGGCTGCCAGAGCCCCGCGTCCGCCAGCCCCTGCACGAGCCCCGCCAGCTGGTCGTCCGGCACGGCGAGCAGCACGAGTTCGCTCCGCTCGACGAGCTCGGGCGTCGGCAGGACCGGCGCTCCCGGCAGCATCACATCGGCACGGTCACGGCTGGCGTCGGACACGGCGGTCACCCCGACGATCGCGTGCTCCGCGTTCGCCAGGGCGGCACCGAGGACGGGGCCGACGCGTCCGGCACCGATGATGCCGACGCCGAGCCGTCCGGCCCTCACCGCGTCACCTCGGGGGACGGCACGTCGCCCCACCCGGCGGAGACGATTGGCCGGGCGGCGGGCGGGCCGGACGCCGGGACCGTCGGCGGGACCTGCGGCACCGCCTGCGCGACCGCGGCCGACGTGCCGGACGGCAGTCGGGCCTCCCGTTCGCGCCATCGGTGGGAGGTGTCGGCGGCAGCCGCCTCGACGGCACGGCGTGTGACGTCCGACCAGAAGTGTTGGGCGTCGACGGCGTCGAGCGCACCGATGCGGGCGGAGACCGGGCCGGACACCGTGTGCACGTGCACCGACGCCAGCCGCAGCACACGCTCGAGCGGTCCCTGCTCGACCTTCACGCTCTGCACGCGCGGCAGCGGCACGATCACGAGCGAGCGCCAGACGGCACCCAGGCGCAGGAGGACTGCTCCGGGGACGAAACGGTACCCGTTGCGGCGGAACGCCAGCGGGCGGAGCCACGCACCCCGGGTCGGCGACGAGGTGAACCCGCCGCGGCCCCTGGTCGTGGTGAGGCTGTCGTCGACGACGTCCACTGCCTCCGCCGATCCCTGCCGGAGCTGCTCCTGCGAGGCGGACGGACCGACGACCGCGGTCCCGACCAGGCCGGGCAGGATGATGTCGAGGACCTGTCGCACGTCGGCCGCGGTGCCGACCGGCAGCACGATCGACGAGGTGCGCTGGTCCTTCGACGCACCGTTCCCCGCGTTGGTGGCCCGGTTGATCCGGACGTCCCACCAGCCGAACGGCCGCCACATGAGCGGCTGCGCGACGCTCACGGCGTGGATCCGCCCCGGCGGCAACGTCTCGTTCGACGTCGACACCAGGCCGAAACCGATGCGGATGCCGTCCCGGGTCTCGGCGATCGTGTACTGCAGCGACCGCGAGAACTTCCGGACGTAGTAGCTGCCGACACCGATCACGGCGGGGAACAGTCCGAACAGGACCCCGTACGCGCCGGTCAGCGCCACGCTGACGACCATCGCCGCGACGACCGCGAGGAGGACGAGGGTCGTGCCGGACAGCACCATCGACGCGATCAGGCGGCCGGGGTGCACGCGCACGATCCGCGTGGCGCTGATGACGCTCGGGTCGAGTTCGGGCCCGAAGACCTCGTCGACGCGGTCGATCAGCCGTCCGTTCGACGCGCGCCCCGGCCCGGCTGCACCGCCGTCGTCCTTGGCGCCGGAGGCGAGGACCAGGATGCGCTGTCGCAGGTCGTCCGCGGCCCGTGCCCCGAGGTACGCCAGCTGCACGTTGGCGTCGTTGCCGGCCTGCGCGATCTCGAGCTTCGCCGTGCCGAGCAGGCGCGGGACGAGCGGGCGGGAGATGTTGATGCCCTGGATCCGGTCGAGCCGTGCCTTCCGGTGGTTGCGGAACACCACGCCGGACCGGACCTCGACGATCTCGCCGGTCACCCGGAACTCGTGCATCCGCCACGACAACCAGAACAGGCCGATGAGGACGAGGAGCAGCACCACGATGCCGAGCAGGACCCACCCGAGCACGCCGTGCTCCCAGACGAAGCGGACGGGGTCGCCGTCCTCCTGGGGGCCGCTGCCGGGGATCAGGAACGCGACCACCTGGTCACGCAGGCTGTTGAGCAGGTAGCCGAGGACCACGATCAGGAAGATGCCGCCCTTGAGGAGCGGGGTCAGCGGGTGCAGCCGGTGCCACTCGCCGTCGGTGAGCGGTGCCGCCGCTGCCGCGTTCCCGTGCAGACGGGGCGGTGGGGGCACGGAACCCGGTCGGAACGTCACGGCGGAGCCCTAGAGCCCGGCGCGCCGGGACTCGGCGAGTTCGACGAGTCGGTCGCGCAGGTCGTCGGCGTGTGCCGCCGGGATCCCCGGGATCCGGACGTTCGTCGAGGCCGCGGCCGTCACGAACTTCAGCTCGCTCAACCCGAGCAGTCGGTCGAGGGGACCGCGGTTGACGTCGACGAGCTGCATCCGGCCGTAGGGCACGGCGGTGAAGCGCTGCCACATCAGGCCACGGCGGAGCACGAGGTCGTCGTCGCGGAGGGCGTACCCGATCGCGCGGACCCGGCGGGGCGTCAGGATGGCGGTGACGAGCGCCGTGATGCCGACCGCGATCGCGATGAGGCTCCAGACCACGCCGCTCGGCCTGCTGAAGCCACCGGTGACGGATGCGAGCAGGACGCATCCGGCGGTGACGACGACCCCGATGACGACGGTCGTGACGAGTTCGGTCCAGACCAGCTTCGCCGACACCCGGGTCCAGGTGACGCCGTGCAGACGGAGGTCCGGCTCGTCGAGTCGGTCGAGCGGCATCGGTGGCCTCCTGCGGTCTGCGGTCAGTTCGCCGGCGTCGGAGGGTTCCGGGGGTCGTCCTGGTCGTCGTCGTCCGGAGGTGCGATGCACATCCGCTCGGCGACGAGCGCGCACACGGTCAGCACGAGACCACCCCCGATCGCCACGGCGTTCGGCAGGGTCGAGCCTAGCGAAGGCACCACCGCTCGGGACAGGAGGTACGCGACCAGTCCGACGGCGAAGCCGCCGAACAGCGAACCCGCGATGCTCGACGCTTTAGCGAGCACGACCACCCGCGTGGCGTAGAGCGGGTCGACGCGGCGCGTCCGGCCGGAACCGTCGCGAGCGTGACGGCGGACGGGGCGGGCCATCAGCACGACGGCGACCCCGATGAACGCGAGGGTCAGTCCCAGCGGCACCGAGAGCAGCAGCGTCGGAGCGCCGCGCGAGGCGAGCACGGCGTCGAGCGCGAAGGCGCCCACCGCGGCGACCACGATGATGCTGATCAGGGTGGAGGCCCTGGTCGGCTTCACGACTGCACCTGCGGCCCCGGCTGCTCCGGCTGCTCCGGCTGCTCCGGCTGCTCCGGCCTGGAGGCACCGCCCAGCTCCGCGAACAGGCGCGGCTCGTCGACGCGCTCGGTGTCGTCCCCGACCGCGGCCAGTAGGTCGGCCACCGGTCCGGCACCGGGCAGCACGGCGTCCGGGTCGGCGTCGAGCCACGGCGCGAGCACGAACGCCCGCTCGCCGGCGCGCGGGTGCGGGACCGTCAGGGCCTCGGAGTCGAACCGGTCGTCGTCGATGGCCACGATGTCGAGGTCGAGCGTCCGGTCGCCCCAGCGGACCTCGCGCGTGCGGCCGTGGGCGTCCTCGATGCCGTGCAGGGCGTCGAGGAGTTCCGGGCCGGTCAGCTCGGTGTCGACGATGACCACGGCGTTCCGGTACCGCGGCTTCGTGGTGTCCCGCCCGTCCAGCGTGACCGCGACCGATTCGACCTCGTGGCTGGACGCCACGGGGCGGACCCCCGGCAGTTCGGCGATCGCGGCAGCCGCCTGGCGGAGCGTGCTCCCCCGGTCCCCGAGGTTCGCGCCGAGGGCGACGACGGCGCGGCTCACTCTTCTTCCTCGTCGGAGGCGACCGTGCCGCCGCGGGACCGACGGATGGTGATCGAGACGTCGGTGAACGGGACGGTGATCGGGGCCTGCGGCTTGTGCACCGTGACCTCGGTCGCGAGCGCCGCCCGGTGCGTCAGGACGGCTGCGGCGATGCGTTCCGCGAGCGTCTCGATGAGGTCCACGGGGTCGCGTTCGATCTCGGCGACGACCTGCTCGGCCAGCACGCCGTAGTGCACGGTGTCGTCGAGGTCGTCGGTGCCCGAGGACTTGCGGGCATCGACCTCGACGGCGAGGTCGACGACGAAGTCCTGGCCGTCGGCGCGCTCGTGGTCGAAGACGCCGTGGTGACCGCGCGCGCGGACCCCGGTGAGGCGGATGGTGTCGTTCACGATCGAGCTGCCCTCCAGGCATCCCAGACGTCCAGCACGGCCCGGGTGGGAGCCGGGTCGTGCACGCGGACGCCCCACGCACCGCGTTCGGCGGCGAGCAGGCTGATGGCGGCGGTCGCGAGGTCGCGCTCCGCCGGTGGGGCGCCGGCAGGGCTGCCGACACCGTCGAGGAACCGTTTGCGGGACGCGGCCACCAGGACCGGCAGGCCGATCGAGGCGAAGCGCTCGTACCCGGCGAGGATCTCCCAGTTCTGCACCCCGTGCTTGGCGAACCCGAGGCCCGGGTCGATGACGACCTGCTCCTGCCGGACGCCGAGGACGATGAGCTCGGCGACGCGGAGTTCGACCTCGCGCCGCACTTCTTCCACCGCGTGCCGGTACTCGGCGTTCCGGAACATCCGGTCGCTGTGGCCGCGCCAGTGCATCACGACGAAGCCGGCGCCCGTCGACGCGATCACACGCGCCATGTCCGGGTCCGCCAGGCCGCCGGAGACGTCGTTGACGATCGCGGCGCCGAACTCCACCGCGCGTTCGGCGGTCGAGGCGTTCATCGTGTCGACGCTGACCGGGATGCCCTCGGCGACGAGCTGCTGCACGACCGGCAGGACACGTTCCTGCTCGACGGGCACCGGGACGCGCTCGGCACCCGGTCGTGTCGATTCACCACCGACGTCGACCAGGTCGGCGCCGGCGGCCACCAGGTCGCGAGCGTGCTGCACCGCGGCGTCGTACGCGTGGTGCAGCCCACCGTCACTGAACGAGTCGGGGGTGACGTTGAGGATCCCCATCACCCGCGTCCGGTCCGCCGTGGAGCGGTCTCGACGACGGCCGGTCACGATCTCCGGCACCGGGGCGGGTGCTCGGAGGTCGATCGCGACCGTCGCCGGCTGCGAGGCTTCTTCTCGTGCGCGGCTCACCTCGGCGAGCCGACGTGATCGTCTCGTCGGCAGGTCCGTCATGCCGGCCTACGCGGGGGCGATACCCGGGTTGCCGAACGGACGGCGCCGGGTCTTCGACGGCGACTCGGCATCGCTGGCGTCCGCCGCGGTGGAGGCCGCCTTGCCGGGGACCTCGATCGCGGGGAGGTTCGACACGGGCCGCTTGTCGCTCGAGAGCCACTGCGGGCGCTCGGGCAGCTTCCGGACGTCCTTGAAGATCTCGACGAGCTCGGGAGCGTCCAGCGTCTCCTTCTCGAGCAGCTCTCCGGCCAGGCGGTCCAGGATGTCGCGGTTCGCGTTGAGCACCTGGTAGGCCTCGTCGTGCGCGGCCTCGAGCAGGGCGCGGGTCTCGGCGTCGACCGTCTCGGCGATGTTCTCCGAGTAGTCGCGTCCAGTGCCACCGCTCATGTCGCGACCGACGAACGGCTCGGTGGACCCGGAGCCGAGCTTCACGGAACCGACGGCCTGGCTCATGCCGTACTCGGTCACCATCTTGCGCGCGGTGCCCGTGGCCTTCTCGATGTCGTTCGACGCGCCCGTGGTCGGGTCGTGGAAGACGATCTCCTCGGCCACGCGACCACCCATGGCGTACGCGAGCTGGTCGAGCAGCTCGTTGCGGGTGACGGAGTACTTGTCCTCGAGCGGGAGCACCATCGTGTACCCGAGGGCACGGCCACGCGGAAGGATCGTGATCTTCGTGACGGGGTCCGTGTGCCGCATCGCTGCCGCCGCCAGGGCGTGGCCGCCCTCGTGGTAGGCCGTGATCAGGCGTTCCTGGTCGGACATGATGCGCGTACGACGCTGCGGGCCGGCCATCACGCGGTCGACTGCTTCGTCCAGGGCACGGTTGTCGATGAGCTGCGCGTTCGAGCGGGCCGTCAGGAGCGCGGCCTCGTTCAGCACGTTCGCCAGGTCGGCACCGGTGAACCCGGGGGTCTTCCGGGCGAGGAGCTCGAGGTCGACGCTCGCGGCGAGCGGCTTGCCCTTCGCGTGCACCTCGAGGATCTGCTTGCGGCCCTGCAGGCCCGGCGCGTCGACGCCGATCTGGCGGTCGAAGCGGCCCGGGCGGAGCAGTGCGGGGTCGAGCACGTCGGGGCGGTTGGTCGCCGCGATGAGGATGACGTTCGTCTTGCCGTCGAAGCCGTCCATCTCGACGAGGAGCTGGTTGAGCGTTTGCTCGCGCTCGTCGTTGCCGCCACCGATGCCGGCGCCGCGGTGCCGACCGACGGCGTCGATCTCGTCGATGAACACGATGGCCGGCGAGTTCGCCTTGGCCTGCTCGAAGAGGTCACGGACGCGGCTCGCACCGACACCGACGAACATCTCGACGAAGTCCGAACCGGAGATCGAGTAGAACGGCACTCCCGCTTCGCCGGCCACGGCGCGTGCGAGCAGGGTCTTGCCGGTTCCGGGAGGGCCGTACAGCAACACGCCCTTCGGGATCTTGGCGCCGACGGCCTGGAACTTCGCCGGCTCCTTCAGGAACTCCTTGATCTCCTGGAGCTCCTCGATCGCCTCGTCAGCGCCGGCGACGTCCGTGAAGGAGACCTGCGGGTTCTCCTTGTTGTTCATCTTCGCGCGGGACTTGCCGAACTGCATGACCTTCGAGCCGCCGCCCTGGGCGCTCGACATCAGGAACCAGAACAGGCCACCGATGATCAGGAACGGCAGGATGATGCCGAGGAGCGACAGGAACCAGTTCGACTGCTGGACGGTGTCGTTCCACCCGTCGGGCAGCTTGGCGTCGCTGACGGCCTTGACGACCTCTTCACCACGCGGCGTCGCGTAGTAGAACTGCTCGTGGGCGTTGCCGTCCTTCAGGGTGAGGTCGACGCGCTGCTCGGTGGAGTTGACCACGACCGCGGAGACCTTGTCGTCCCGGAGCTGCTCGAGGCCCTTCTGGGTGCTGATCTGCTGGGTGCCGGTGGCGGCGATGAACTGCCACCCGACGAAGATCCCCACCAGCGCGATGAGCACGTAGAGGTACGG
The DNA here is from genome assembly GCF_018613895.1 of Curtobacterium sp. ISL-83. Taxonomy (GTDB): domain Bacteria; phylum Actinomycetota; class Actinomycetes; order Actinomycetales; family Microbacteriaceae; genus Curtobacterium. The sequence continues at coordinate 600,959 of NZ_JAGGPH010000007.1, read as the reverse complement.
CCCGCGGAGGATGCGCTTGAAGTCCATGTGATCCGGGCAGGGAGCCCGACACCTTTCTCTGCCGAAGTTGCGTGCTGATCAGCATACGGCCGCGATTCTGTGGCGAGAATGGGTGTCCTCTGCGGGCGAACTCCGCGTCCGTCCCGCGCCGGCCGAGCGCCCTACGAGTAGACGTGCGGGGCCAGGACGCCCACGCCGCGCAGGTTCCGGTAGCGCTCGTCGTAGTCGAGGCCGTACCCCACCACGAAGGCGTCCGGGATGTCGAAGCCGACGTAGCGGACGTCGACCTCGACCTTGGCGGCTTCCGGCTTGCGCAGGAGCGCGACGATCTCGACGCTCGCCGCCCCCCGGGACGCCAGGTTCTGCTTCAACCACGACAGGGTCAGACCGGAGTCGATGATGTCCTCGACGATGAGCACGTCACGCCCGTGCAGGTCGGTGTCGAGGTCCTTCAGGATCCGCACCACACCGGACGACTTCGTGCCCGAGCCGTACGACGACACCGCCATCCAGTCCATCCGCGCCTGCATCTTCAGGTGCCGGGAGAAGTCCGCCATGACCATGACGGCACCCTTCAGGACACCGACGAGCAAGGGGTCGCGGCCCGCGTAGTCGGCGTCGACCGCCGCGGCGAGTTCGGCGAGCTTGTCGTCGATCTGCTCGGGGGTGAAGAGCACTTCGGACAGGTCGGCCTGGACGTCGGAGAGTTCCACCGGTCCAGGGTAACCGTCAGGACGCCGCGGTGAACGCCACCCGGTCGCCGTCCCGCGATGCCCGGACACCCGGCAGGTCGATGGGCCCCTGCCCGCTCCAGTCCGTGACGAGCCGGCACACCTCGAGCGTCTGCACGCGGGACAGTGTCACACCGAACTCGCTCTCGACGGCCAGGCGCACGAGCCGCTGCCGGAGCGCGGGCGGGTTCGCCGCGAGCGCGGGGACGGACAGGGAGATGCCGGCCTCGGAGTGCTCGGCGACGTCCTCGGCCAGTTCCTCGGCGAAGTGGTCGAGTGCCGCCGAGTCCTCGCGCAGCTGGTCGGCCGTCCGCGCGAGCGCTTCGGGGACGCCGACCCCGAGCTCGCGTTCGAGCACCGGCAGCAGCGTGTGGCGCACGCGCACCCTGGCGTACGCCGGGTCGTCGTTCTGCGGGTCGTGCCACGGGGCGATCCCCGCGGCGACGCACGCCTGGCGGGTCGTGTGCCGCCGGACGCCGAGGAACGGCCGCCCGTACGCGGGACCCGCCGACCGTCGCACCAGGGGGGACATCCCGGACAGGCTGTCCGGTCCGCTCCCCCGGAGCAGCCCGAGCAGGACCGTCTCGGCCTGGTCGTCCAGGGTGTGCCCGAACAGCACCAGGGGTGACCCCGTGTCGGACGCGACGAGCGCGATCGACGCGTGCCGGGCCTCCCGTGCGGCGCCTTCCGGACCACCGTCGGAACCGACGGCGACCCGACGGACCGTCACCGGTGCGAGTCCGAGTTCGGCGGCCTGCCGGGAGGCACGGGTCGCCACCGCCTCGGAGCCCGCCTGGAGAGCGTGGTCGACGACCACCGCGCCGGCCCGCAGGCCGCCCTTCGGCGCCTCGAAGGCGGTCGCGGCCGCGAGCGCGAGCGAATCGGGCCCGCCGCTCAGCGCCACGAGGACGAGGTCGCCCTCGGCGAGCACGCCCTCCAGGAGCGCGCGGGCGAGCAGGTCGCGGACCGATCGTCGGGTCTCGGCGACGGCGGGATCCAGCCGGGGACGCGGAGAGTTCACCCGGTAACGTTAGCCGCGCTCTCGGAATCCCCGACAGCCCGATCGACCAACCAGGAGTGCAGACATGGCCGCGTACGACGTCGTCGTCGAGATCCCCAAGGGCAGCCGCAACAAGTACGAGGTGGACCACGAGACCGGTCGCGTCTACCTCGACCGCGTGCTGTTCACGTCGTTCGTCTACCCGACCGACTACGGGTTCTTCGAGAACACGCTGGCCGACGACGGTGACCCCGTGGACGCGCTGCTGCTGCTCGAGTACCCGACCTTCCCGGGCGTGGGCGTCAAGGTCCGTCCCGTCGGCGTGTTCAAGATGAGCGACGAGGCCGGCGTCGACGCGAAGGTCCTCGTCGTCCCCGCGAAGGACCCCCGCTGGACCCACATCCAGGACATCTCGGACGTCGACGAGCAGACGAAGGCCGAGATCGCGCACTTCTTCGAGCGCTACAAGGACCTCGAGCCGAACAAGTGGGTCAAGGCCGAGGGCTGGGGCGACGCCGCCGAGGCCGAGGCCATCGTCACGGCCGGCCAGGCTGCGTACGTGCCTGCTGGGCACTGACGCTGACACTGCCGCGAACGGCGCCCGCACTCCTGACGGAGGGCGGGCGCCGTTGTCGTACTGGGGACGGCCGTTGTCGTACTGGGGTGGCCGTTGTCGTACCGAGGTGTTCGGGACTACAGCGAGCCGCTCGGACGAGCGACGTACGGCAGGAGCTGGCTCGGGGTCCAGATCGCCCGTTCGAGCACGCCGCGCTGGGGGTTCGCAGCCTCGACCATCATCCCGCCGCCGGTGTAGATGGAGTCGTGGTAGCCACCACTGGCCGCGCCGTTCGACGAGTAGAACAGGATGTCGCCGGGCTGGCGCTGCGACAGCGGGACGAGCCGCCCGATCGACTGGAAGTGCTCGTACTGCCACACCACGTTGTGACCGCCGGTGGCGATCCCCTGCGATCCGTAGGCCATCATCACGAGGCCGGAGCAGTCCCACTGGTTCGGGCCAGCACCGCCGAAGACGTAGGCGTCACCGATCTGGGCGCGGGCGAACGCGATGGCGCCGGCCGCGACGGACGGGGTGCTCGGTGCCGTGGGAGCGGGCGGCGTCGGTGCCGGCGGTGCCGGCTTCGACGGGGCAGGGGGTGCCGGTCGGGACGGGACGCTCGGCGTGCTCGGCTTGGCCGGGGTGACGGGCTGGTTCGGCGTGCTGGGCTGGTTCGGGGTGACGGGCTGGTTCGGCGTGACGGGCTGGTTCGGGGTGCTGGGCGTGTTGCTGCCCGAGCCGTTGCCGCTCGGCTTGGTGCTCCCGCTCGGCGCGGTCGACGTGCCGGAGTGGCTGCCGCTCCCGCCGCTGCCGCTCCCACCGGTGCTGCTCGCGCCGCTGCCGCTCGCTGCCTGGGCCGCGAGCTGCGCCTCCACCTGCTTGGCACGCTGCGCGCTCCAGTAGGCGCTCTCCGTGGCGACGCTCGTGCCCTTGAGGAACGCGAGCTGCTGCAGCACCTGGTCCTGCTGGGCCTGCTCCTGCTGGACGCGGGCTTGCGCGTCGGCGGCGATGCCGTTCGCGTGGTCGAGCGCGGACTTCGTCTGGTCCGTCGCCTTCGTCAGCGCCTTCGTCGCCGCGGACTGCTGCGCGGTGATCGAGTCCACCGTGTTCTGGTCGTTCTGGGCCCGGGCGAGGACGGTCGCGGAGCGCTCGGACAGGTGCGACATCGTGCCGACCCGGTAGAGCAGGTCCTTGGAGCTCTTCGCGTCGATGAGCATCGTCGTCGACAGGTCACCGCCGCCGGTGCGGGAGAGTTCGACGACCAGACCGGCGACCTGCTGGGCCGATGCGCGGGCCCGGGTCTTGGCGCGCTTCGCCTGCGCGGTGAGGTCGTCGAGGGTCGCCTGCGCCTCCTGCTGCTGCGACGCGGCGAGTGAGTACGTCTGTCCGGCCTGCTGCTCGGCGATCGCGGCCGCGTCGGCGCTGTCCTGCAGCGTGCCGAGCCGCTTGGTGAGTTCGTCGACGGTCTGCTGCGCATCGGCCGCGTGCGACTTCGCCGCGCGGACGTCGTTCCAGCTCGGCGCCGCGGGGGACGCTTGCGCCGGCATGGCGATCGCGACCGAGAGGCCGATGCCCAGGACGGCGACGAGCGCGGTTCCGCAGGTGAGGGTGCGAGCAGACTGCTTCATGACGTGGTCAGGGCCTCTCGACGGCGCTTGAACTCATACCGAGATCCCCCGCGCTGCCATGAAGGGGACGGGATCGACGGCGGCGCCGTTGATCCGGGTCTCGAAGTGGAGGTGGCATCCGGTCGACCAGCCGGTCGACCCGATCTTCGCGATCTGCTGCCCGGCGGAGACGTGCTGGCCGACGGACACGAGGATGCCGCCGTCGACGACGTGCCCGTACGCGGTGGAGATCCCGCCGCCGTTGTCGAGCACGACCTCGTTGCCGTAGCCGCCGCCGTTCGCCGCGAAGGTCACCGTGCCGTCGTGCGCCGCGTAGATCGGCGCGTAGCAGGCCGGAGCGAGGTCGACGCCGGCGTGCAGCGCGTGGGCGTGCGTGTACGGGTCGATGCGGTAGCCGAAGGGGCTCGTCTGGTAGCCACCGGCCGGCCGGACCCACCCGGAGGAGTTCGGGGCACCGCCACCGGAGCCGCCCTGGGTCGTGGCGGCGGCCTTCGCGGCGGCCCTGGCCGCGGCGGCGGCGATCGCGGCCTGCCGCGCCTTCTCGACCTGGACGCCCTTGTTGTACTTGGACTCGACGTCCTTCGCGTTCGACGTGAGGAGCGTGAGCTGGGCTTCGAGCCGGGCCTGGTTGTCGTTCTGCGCCGTCACCGCGGACTGTGCCGCGACGGCCGAGTCCTGCGCCAGCTGCATCTTCTGCTGTGCTGCGGCGGCGAGCGACCCGAGGGCCTTCTTCGCCAGGTCGGCCTTGTCGGCGAGACCCTGGGCGATGCCCCGGTCCTGCGACGCCTGCGAGTAGATGCCGTCCGCCTGCTCGCTGAGCTTCGACATCGCGCCGAGTTCGTACAGCAGGTCCCCGGAGCCGCTCGGGTGCGTCAGGAGGTCGGTGGTCACGTTGTTCGCACTGGCACGACCGAGCTGCGCGGCGAGCTGGCCGGCCTGCGCCTCGGACTGGGCGGCGGTCTTCTTCGCGGTGTCCGCCTGCGCCTGCAGGGTCTGCTGCGTGAGCGTCGCTTCGTCGTACTTGGTCTGCGCCGTCTGGTACGCAGCGCCGGCCGCCTCCGCCGCCTTCTGTGCCGCGACGGCCTTGGTCTGGAGGTCCGCGATCAGGGCCTGGATCTCGGTGACCTTCGCCTGCTGGGCCGACGCCGAGGCCTTTGCCTGCTGGACGTCCGACCAGCTCGGGTAGCTCTCGGCGTGCGCGGCCCCGCTCGGCGTCACAGCCGCGAGAGCGCTCACGGAGAGCACGACGGCGACCGCGGCGGCGATGACGCGGCGGCGGGAGCGGAGTGACAGCGAAGAGGAGGGCATCATGTATCTCGATTTCGTAACAGCGCGGCATGGCTCACGCACGTAACACTGTTAACAAGCGCAACAGTAACAACAGGTGTCGCACCCCCGACACCCCCTTGTGAGGGGCGGGAGACGACGACGATGGTCGCATCCGGTCATCGACAGCACGAATCAGAGCCTTCTGCTCCACCGTGAGTGAAGCGGTGCTGGACGCGGCCGGCACCCGCGACACGCCGGACTTGGCGCGGTGGACGGGCCCGATTTGTGAAACCCGCAGAGCATCCGTATGCTTGTCCATCGGTAGCGCACTGCACCGCTTGCGGCCCTATCGTTTAGTGGCCTAGGACACCGCCCTTTCACGGCGGCAGCACGGGTTCGAATCCCGTTGGGGTCACTCTTCGGAGTGAGCAAGCAAGCAGAGCAACACCAGACAACAAAATATGGCCCTGTAGCGCAGCTGGTTAGCGTGCCGCCCTGTCACGGCGGAGGTCGCGGGTTCAAGTCCCGTCAGGGTCGCCACGGCTGGATAGCTCAGTTGGTAGAGCGTTCGACTGAAAATCGAAAGGTCCACGGATCGATGCCGTGTCCAGCCACCGGTGAAAGGCCCCCTGCTTCGGCAGGGGGCCTTTTCTGGTCCCGGGGGCATACGGCGGGGCCGTCAGCGCCCATCGGACGCCGCGTCGGCGGCCACGGCGTCGGCCCGGCGTCGGCGTCGGCCACGTCCGCCACGTCCGCCACGTCCGCCACGTCCGCCACGTCCGCCACGTCCGCCACGGCGTCGAACCACGTTCCCGACGTCGAACCAGCCGCGCGGGCTGGTTCGACGTCGGTTTCGTGGCGCGATACCCCGCCGACGTCCCCCGGGGGCGTCGCGCGGGTCTAGGCCTCGCGGGTCTTCGGGCTGCTGTCGTTCGTCTTCGCGGAGTCGCGCTCGACGACCGAGCCGAGGGCGTCGTCGATCCGTGACATCAGCTCGGCGGGGATCGAGACACCGGCCGCGCCGGCGTTGTCCTGCACCTGCTCCGGACGCGAGGCCCCGATGATCGCGGACGCCACGTTCTCGTTCTGCAGCACCCACGCGACGGCGAGCTGGGCCATCGACAGGCTGAGCTCGTCGGCGATCGGCTTGAGCGCCTGCACCGCGGTCAGGACCTCGTCGTTCATGAAGCGCTGGATCATCTTCGCGCCGCCCTTGTCGTCGGTGGCGCGCGAGCCCTCCGGCAACGGCTGACCCGGCTGGTACTTGCCGGTCAGGACACCCTGGGCGATCGGAGACCAGACGATCTGCGAGATGCCGAGCTCCTCCGACGCCGGGACGACCTCGGCCTCGATGACACGCCACAGCGCGGAGTACTGCGGCTGGTTCGAGATGAGCTGGAAGCCGAGCTCCTTCGCGAGTGCCGCACCCGCACGGAGCTGGTCGGCGGTCCACTCGGACACGCCGACGTACAGGACCTTGCCCTGGCGGACGACGTCGGCGAACGCCTGCATCGTCTCCTCGAGCGGGGTCTCGTGGTCGAACCGGTGCGCCTGGTACAGGTCGACGTAGTCGGTCTGCAGACGACCGAGCGACCCGTCGATGGACTCGAGGATGTGCTTCCGGGACAGCCCGGTGTCGTTGTGCCCCTTCGGGCCGGTCGGTCCGAAGACCTTCGTGGCGATCTCGAGCGACTGGCGGCGCTCGCCCTTGAGGGCCTCACCGAGGACCGTCTCGGCGCCGGTGTTCGCGTAGACGTCGGCGGTGTCGAACGTCGAGATGCCGACGTCGAGCGCGGCGCGGACGCAGGCGATGGCCGCGTCGTTCTCGACCTGGGAGGCGTGGGTCAGCCAGTTGCCGTAGGTGATCTCGGAGACCTTGAGGCCCGAGTTGCCGAGGTAGCGGTACTCCATGTGCGTGTCACTCCTGTCGTGGCCGCTCCGATGCGGCTCGACCCGTGACGGTAGTCCCCTCCTGCCGAAGGGCCGTGAAACGACGGAACCCCGGCGATTTGGCCGTGGCCAGGGATCGTTCCGGGGTCTTCGCACACGAGTCTACAGGCTGGGTGAGTCCGGTCGCTGCGGCGTGGGCGAGCGAGGTGACGAACCTGCCGGCCGTGCTGGATGCGCGGCCCAGCGCCTGAGGTGCAGGATCGAGGGCAGTGCGGTGCGCGCGTGCGCCGCCGGGAACGAGGGAGTACCCATGGCCAGTCCGAGCGTGTTATTCATCGGCGGGAGCGGGATCATCAGCACGTCCTGTGTCCGCGAAGCCGTCGACCAGGGCTTCGACGTGACGGTGCTCAACCGGGGCACGACGGACAAGCGGGCGATCCCGGATGCCGTGACGCGCCTCCAGGCCGACGTCGCGGACCGCGACGCGCTCGAGGCGGCGATTGGCGACCAGCGATGGGACGTCGTCATCGACTTCGTGGCGTTCACGCCGGACCAGGTCCAGCGGGACATCGACGTGTTCACCGGCAGGACCAACCAGTACGTGTTCATCTCGTCGGCCTCGGCGTACCAGACGCCCGCGACGCGGCTGCCGATCACCGAGTCGACGCCGCTGAAGAACCCGTACTGGCAGTACTCGCGGGACAAGATCGCGTGCGAGGACCTGCTCGTGAAGGCGTACCGGGAGGACGACTTCCCGATGACCATCGTGCGTCCGTCGCACACCTACGACGAGACGCTCGTGCCGTTCTCGGGCGGGTGGACGGTGCTCGGCCGGATGCGCGCGGGCAAGCCGATCGTGATCACGGGCGACGGCAGCTCGCTGTGGACCATCACGCACGCCCGGGACTTCGCGGTCGGGTTCGTCGGACTGCTCGACCAGGCGGAGGCCATCGGCGAGGCGTTCCACATCACCGGCGACGAGGCTCCCTCGTGGGACCGGATCGCCCACGAGTTCGCTGCTGCGGCCGGGGTCGACGACCTGCGGATCGTGCACGTGCCCGCGGACGTGATCGCAGCGGCCGACCCGGAATGGGGCGCCGGGTTGATCGGCGACAAGGCGAACACCTCGGTCTTCGACAACACGAAGATCAAGACGCTCGTGCCCGGGTTCACGCAGACCACCACGATCCGGCAGGGTGCGCGTGAGATCGTCGCGTGGTTCGACGCGGATCCGTCGCGGCAGGTCGTGGACGAGCACCTCGACGCGCTGATGGACGAGCTGGCGGAGCGCTTCAGCCCGTCGTAGGCCAGGGCGGACGGGAGGCGCGGTGCGGTTCCGCCCCGCGCCTCCCGTCCGACGGTCGGTCCCGTGTCAGCGCGCGGCGAGCACCTCGGCGAGCGTGCCGATCGCCAGGCGCAGCTCGTCGTCGGTCACGACGAGCGGCGGCGCGAACCGGATCGTGGACCCGTGCGTGTCCTTCACGAGGACCCCGCGGTCGGCGAGGTCCTTCGAGATCGCCTTCCCCGTGCCGAGCGCGGGGTCGATGTCGATCCCGGCCCAGAGTCCGGCGACGCGGTGCGACACCACGCCCGAGCCGACCAGGTCGTCGAGCAGCGAGCGCAGGAGCGGTTCCCCGTCGAGCGCACGCTGCTGGAACGTGCCCTCGCCGAGCATCGCCACGACCTCGGCCCCGACGGCGGCCGCGAGCGGGTTCCCACCGAAGGTCGAGCCGTGCTCGCCCGGGCGGAGGACGCCCAGGACGTCGCGCGACCCGACGACCGCGGACACCGGGACGATGCCGCCGCCGAGCGCCTTGCCGAGGGTGATCAGGTCCGGCCGGACCCCGACCCGCGACACCGCGAGCGTGTGCCCCGTGCGCCCGAGGCCGGACTGGATCTCGTCGGCGACGAACAGCGCGCCGAACTCGTCGCAGATCTCGCGCACCGCAGGCAGGTAGGACGCCGGCGGGATGACCACGCCGCCCTCGCCCTGGATCGGCTCGAGCAGGACGGCGACGACGGTCTCGTCCATCGCCTCGCGCAGGGCGGCCGCGTCACCGTAGGGAACGGTCCGGAAGCCCGGCGTGTACGGCCCGAAGTCGTTCTTCCCGTCGGGGTCGTCCGAGAACGAGATGATCGTCGTCGTGCGGCCGTGGAAGTTCCCGGACGCCACGATGATCGTCGCCTGCCCCGCCGGGACGCCCTTGACCCGGTAGCCCCAGGCACGCGAGACCTTGATCGCGGACTCGACCGCCTCGGCGCCGGTGTTCATCGGCAGGACCATGTCGGTGCCGGTGAGTTCGGCGAGCGCCCCGGCGAACGGACCGAGCTGGTCGTTCACGAACGCACGCGACGTCAGCGTGACGCGGTCGAGCTGCGCCTTGGCCGCGTCCACCAGTCGGGCGTTGCCGTGGCCGAAGTTCACGGCCGAGTACGCCGCGAGTCCGTCCAGGTAGCGCTTGCCGTCGACGTCGGTCACCCAGGCACCGTCACCGGAGGCGATGACCACCGGCAGCGGGCTGTAGTTGTGCGCGAGGGCACGGTCCTCGACGGCGAGCGCCGCCGCGGTCCGGGAACCGAGCGACGCCGTCATCACGCGATCCCGTGCGAGCGGGCGACGGACGTGCCGGTGCCGACCGGGTGCAGGTCGAGCGTGCAGCACTTGACGCCGCCACCGCCGAGCAGGAGCTCGGACAAGTCGACGCCGATCGGGTTGTAGCCCTTCTCCTTGAGCTGCTCGGCGAAGGTCGTCGCGCGGGCGGCGATCACGACGTTGTAGCCGTCGGAGTACGAGTTGAGGCCGAGGATCGCGGCGTCCTCTTCCGTCGCGATGATCGCGTCCGGGAAGCGCTCGCGCAGGATCGCCAGCGACGGCTCGTCGAAGGCGCTCTCGAGGTACGCGATGTTGCTGGTGCCGTCGACGGCGGGCTCGGGGTCGAGCACGGCGATCGCGGTGTCCAGGTGGTAGAAGCTCGGGTTGATGAGCTTGAGCGTGACGACCTCGCGGCCGTAGATGCGGGCGAGTTCCTCGTGCGAGGTGCTGTCGGAGCGGAACCCGGTGCCGGCGTAGATCGTGTCGCCGATGAGCAGGAAGTCGCCCTCGCCCTCGTTGGTCTCCTCCGGGTCGGCGACGGTCAGGCCGGCGCTCCGGAACCAGTCCATGTAGGCCGGACCCTCGGGCTGACGCTCCGGGTACTGGAACTTCGCGCCGTACGCGACGCCGTCGAGCACGAAGCCACCGTTGGCCGCGTAGACCATGTCCGGCAGGCCCTCGATGGGCTCGATGTACGAGATGTCGAAGCCGAGCTGCTCGTACACGTCGACGAGCGACTGCCACTGCGCGACGGCCTTCGAGGTGTCGGTGGGCTCCTCCGGGTGCATCCACGGGTTGATCCGGTAGCTCACCGTGTAGTGGGTGGGCTTGCACATGAGGATCGTCCGCTTGGTGGCAACACGTTCCGGGGTGGCGAGGGATTCGGGTGCGGTGTTCGACATCAGTCCTCCTGGGGGACCGGGGCCCGAGCCTGCCAGGAACCACCACTGGGAGAAGAGCTCCGACGAGATGCAGGCTCACTCGTCGTAGCGGACCAGGTCGACGCCAGTCGGCAGTCTGGCACGAACCGTCCTCCCGGTGCAGGAGTCGGGGGCGATCAGGCGGACCCCCGTTGTGGTGGCGCACGAATCCTGCGTCCGGCGCACCTGCCTCGCAAGAAGCGCGCGTAGGGTTGGGGCAATGGATTCGCTCGATCACCGCATCCTGGACCAGCTCCGGGACAACGCCCGTGCCGGCTACGGCGACATCGGGTCGGTGGTCGGACTCTCGGCCTCGGCCGTGAAGCGTCGGGTCGACCGGCTCGTCGGCGACGGGGTCATCCAGGGCTTCACGATCAAGGTCGACCCCGCGGTCGAGGACCGTGGGACCGAGGCCTGGGTGGAGCTCTACTGCCGCGGGACCGTCTCCCCCGAGGAACTCCGCTCGCTGCTCGAGACCGTGCCCGAGGTCATCGACGCGGGGACCGTCACCGGGAGCGCGGACGCCGTCGTGCACATGCGCTCGAAGGACCTGTCCGCACTCGAGGAAGCGCTCGACAAGGTCCGGTTGGCGCCGCAGGTGGACCACACACGATCGGCGATCGTGCTCTCCAAGCTGGTCAGTCGCGAGACCGCGTAGCGTCCCACGCATGGGACGGAAGACGGCAGACGGGAGGCGCGGCGCGCCTCCAGGGCGGTCCGTGACGGCCCGCCGTCTGGTCACCGCCGCCAGCGTCGCCTACGCGACCAACTGCCTGTGGGGCACGGCCGTGGCCGTGCGCCTGATCCGGACGAAGAAGCTCCGGGTCGTCCACCACGGCCTCTTCGTCGTCACCGCCACCCTGACCGGCATCGCCGCCACCACCCCGGTGTGGACCCGCGATCGCTCGGCGCTGTTCCTGCTGCCCGCCCTCGTGCCGCTGGTCGTCGTCCCCCGCACGGACCCGCACGCCGGAGCACACTGGAGAGTCGCGGTCGCCGCCGCACCGTCCTACCTGGGGGCGCTGCTCAGCCGCCGCTGACCGCGATCACGAACAAAGAGGACTGCAGTGGAGCTCTTCGAAGCCATCCGACGTCGCCGCACCACCAACGGCCCGTTCCTGCCCGACCCCGTGTCCGAGGAACACCAGCGGCTGCTCATGGAGCTCGCGGGACGGGCACCGTCGCAGCTGAACAGCCAGCCGTGGCGGTTCGTGCTGATCGAGGAACGTGCCACGATCGACCGCGTCGCCGAGATCAGCGGCAGCTCCATGACCAGGACCATGGCCGAGGGCACGTTCTTCGAGCGGTACAAGCCGTACTTCCGGTTCTCGCAGGCCGAGATGGACACCCGGCGCGACGGGATGCTGTTCGACAAGCTCCCCGGGCCGCTCAAGCCGTTCACGAAGCAGGTGTTCACGAAGCGCGGGCAACTGCTGATGAACACGCTCCGGGTGCCGCACACGCTCGGCGAGGAGAACCGGAAGCTCGTCGCCGGGTCGCCGCTGCTGCTCGGCGTGATGCTCGACCGGCACGAGTACCGGAAGGAGGAGCTGTCCGGCTTCTACTCGGTGTTCAGCATGGGCGCGGCCATGGAGAACATCTGGCTCGCCACGACCGAACTCGGGCTCGGCATCCAGTTCGTCTCGTTCCCGATGGAGACGCCGGGCGCGTGGGAGCAGATCGAGGGCCTGCTGCACGTCCCCGACTCGCTCGAGTTGATGGCCGTCTACCGGATCGGCTACCTGCCGCCCGAGCGCCGACGCCCCGCGATCGACTGGACGTCGAGCGAGCGGAAGCGGCCGTCCCAGTACGTGTTCCGTGGCACCTGCGACACCCCGCAGCAGGGGTGGGACGACGCGCCGGTGGCGGGCCACATCGCACCGGAGGAGACCACACGATGACCGCGACCGACCTGCCGGGCGTCCCCCCGGCCCTCCAGCCCGTGGCCCCCGGCCTGACCGGACGACCGTGGATCGAGCAGGCGTGGCGGGACGTGGTCTTCGTGCACTGGCGCGTCGACGCGTCCGCGGTTGCACCGCTGCTGCCGTCCGGGGTGCGCCCGGACACGCTCGGCCCGGACGGGACCGACGACGGGGTCACCACCTGGGTCGGCCTCATCGCGTTCAGCTTCGAGGACACCCGGTTCCCGCCGGTGTCCGTCGGGTCCGTGGGCGACTTCGTCGAACTGAACGTCCGCGTCTACTCCGTCGACGAGCAGGGGCGGCGCGGGGTCGTGTTCCTGTCGCTCGACGCCGGGAAGCTCGCACCCACCCTCGCCGCACGGGTCGCCACGGGCCTGCCGTACCGCTGGGCTGTCGCCGAACGGCGGAAGCACGACGGCAGGGTGGCGTACGCGATGCGGCGGCACGGGACCCACGTGCGTTCCCGGCTCGACGTGACCGTCGGGGAACCGGTCGCGGAACCGAGCACGCTGGAGACCTTCCTGACGGCACGGTGGGGCATGCACGTGCGGCGTCTCGGGCAGACCCGCTTCTGGCCGAACGAACACGAGCCGTGGCCGCTGTACCGGGCGACGCTCGACGTGTTGCACGACGACCTGATCCGCACGGCCGGGCTGCCGTTCGCGCTCACGGAGCTGCCGCCGGACTCGGTGCTGTACTCGCCGGGGGTCACGACGCGGTTCGGGCTGGGGCAGTAGGGGGCGGCGGGTCGGGGTCGCCGTTCGTCCGCTGGGCGCGGAGACCCCCTGGTCTGGGCGTGGCCCGCCGTCGGCACGGCTCCTAGGGTCGGGCGGGTGACCTCCCCCCGCTCCGCCTCGTGGTCCGTGCACGCCCGCGTCCTGACGGTCGCCGTCGCCGTGGCCGTCGTCGGGGTGCCCGTCGTCGCCGTGCCGGTGCTCGCCGTGCCCGGTTCCGCGCAGGCCCACACGGTCGCCACCGCGCGCCTGCAGCGGGTGGTGCCGTCCGACGGCGGCCCGGCCTCGGGCGGTCCCGGGTCCTCGGCGCCCGGGACCATCGTGCCGGGGGGCACGGCTTCGGCACTCCCCCGGACGCCCGCGACCACCCCCGTGACGCTCACGGTGGTCCTGACGCCCCGGGACCGGTCCACCCTGCGGCGGATCGCGACGACGACCACCACCGGGAGCAGCAGCGACCGCGGAGCCCGCGTCGGGCGGACCGCCCCGGAACCGAACCGTCGACAGACCGTCCGCGACGCACTGTCCGCTGCCGGCTTCAGCGTGGACCGGGTGCACGGATGGGACCTCACCGCGACGGGCACCGTGGGAGCCGCCGAGTCCCTGTTCGGCGTGCAGGTCGTCGGCACCGGCGACTCGATGCACCCCACGGCCCAACCCGTCATGCCCGCCGCGTTCGACGGCGCGGTCTCGACGGTGCTCGGCCTCGACCGACGGCCCGTCGTGACGCCCCGTGTCGTGCCCGGGCGTCCGGTGAGCGACCTCGCCTCGGCGTACTCCGTCCCGGCCGACCCGACCGCCGGCGCCGGCGCGACGATCGCCACGGTGCAGTTCTCCGGGTGGGAATCCTCCGACCTGTCGACCTACGCCGACGCCGCCGGCCTGGCCCTGCCGTCGGTGACCGAGGTGCCGATCGACGGCGCGTCCGCGACCGCGACGGATGCGACGCACGGCGACGTCGAGGTCGCGCTCGACCAGGAGACGCTCCTCGCCCTCGCGCCGGCGGCCGCACAGCGGATCTACTTCGTCCCCTCGACGGTCCAGGGGATGTACGACGCCTACACGCGCATCGCCGCCGACGTCGCCGCGCGCCGGATCACCGCCGTCAGTACGTCGTGGGGCACGTGCGAATCGACGTTGCCCGACCAGGTGCGCGCGGTGCTCGAGGACGGTGTCGACCGGATCGTCGCAGCGGGAGCGACGATGTTCGCGTCGTCCGGGGACACCGGGACGACGTGCGACGGGACCACGAGCGTCAGCTACCCGGCGTCCTCACCGGCAGTCGTCGGGGTCGGCGGGACCTCCTTGCAGCAGGACGGCTCCGCGGTGACCGAGACCGCCTGGGGCAACTCGCTCGGCTCGTCGGGCGGTGGCACGTCGGCGGCCGCTCGGCCCGCGTACCAGGCGGCGACGGGCATGCCCGGGAGCGGGCGGCTGGTTCCGGACGTCGCGGCGATCGCGGACCCGAACACGGGCATCGGGATCACCTCCACGACACTCGGCGGATGGGTCCTGGGCGGCGGGACCAGCCTGGCGACCCCGGTGCTCGCGGCCGAGCTGGCGACGACGCTCGCGGCGCGGGGGTGCACCTCCGGGATCGGCGACGTGCACGCCGCGCTGTACGCGCACCCCGAGGCGTTCCGGGACATCCTGTCGGGCGACAACGGGACGGACGCTGCCGGTCCGGGCTACGACCTGGTGACCGGGCTCGGGAGTCCGAACTGGACGGCGTTGTCGGGGGTGCTCCCGGTGGCGTCGGACTGCCCGGTGGCCGCGGGGGCACCGACGCCGACACCGACACCGACACCGACCCCCACGCCCACGCCGGTCGCAACGCCGACGCCCGCACCCACGCCGGTCGCAACGCCGACACCCACGCCGACGCCCGTCGCGGCACCCACTCCCCCTCCTGCCCTGACACCGACGGGAGGGGTCTCCGCCGACGGCACGACGATCACCGCCGGCACCGTCTCGTTGCCCGGCGGGACCTCCGTGCACTCCCCGTCGAAGCAGTTCCGCCTCGACATGCAGACCGACGGGAACCTCGTGGAGTACGGCAACGGCCGGGCACTCTGGGCGTCCGGCACGTCCGGGCACGCCGGGTCGACGCTCCGACTGCAGCCGGACGGCAACCTCGTCGTGTACGACCGCAGCGGCACGGCGCTCTGGGCGACCAGGACGAGTCACACCGGATCGACGAACACCGTCGTCATCACCGACCGCGGCGACGCCCAGGTCCGCACCGGGTCGACGGTCCGGTGGCACGACGGCGCACCGGGAGCGGACACGATGACCCCGACGAGCACCCTCACCGCGGGCCAGTCCCTGTGGGACCGGGGCGGCAAGCGGCAGTTCGTGCTGCAGGCCGACGGCAACCTCGTCGAGTACATCAGCGGGGCGGCGGCCTGGTCGTCGCACACCTCCGGGCACCGCGGTTCCCGGGTCACCCTGCAGGCGGACGGCAACCTGGTCGTGACGGACGCGGCCGGGAAGCCGCTGTGGGCGTCGGGCACGAGCCGGTTCCACGGGACCGGGATGCGGCTGGTGGTCCAGTCCGACGGGAACGTCGTGCTGTACCAGTCGGCCACGCCACGGTGGTCGACGCGGACGCACGGTTGATCGGGATCACACCCGACCACGCCGAGCACGTCGGAACGCCGTGACGGGGACGATGACCACGCCCCATCCGATCCACATCGCTCCGAGCGGCCGCTGCTCCCCTCGTCCGCGGCGGCCGGTTCCGCTCGGCCGCAGCGCGCGCACGCTGGGACGGCGCGAGGACCCTGCTGAGTAGCGTCCCGGGGCGTGACTGGTGAGAAGCAACAGGACGTCCGCCGCCGAGCAGGGTGGCTCCCCGACGATCAGGGTCAGCTCGAGGCGTGGCTCCACGGCCACCGTGAACGCGCCGGGAGCCGTGACCCCGATCGCCCGCTGCGCCCCTCGGTCGCGGCCTTCCGCGACCTGATCGAGTCGGACCCACTGCTGCGCATGCAGGCGAACCAGATGGTCGAGCAGGTGCCCGCGAACCGCGAGTACTCCGACCGCCACGTCGAGAGCCTGGACGAGCTGATCCTGCTCGTCGACGAGGTGATCCGCACCGCTCCGGAGTACAGCGACGAGCAGATGGTCATGACCCCGCTCGACGGCGTGCTGGACTGGACGAAGGCGACGCCCGCGGGATTTGCCTTCTACCGCGACCCGCGGGTGAACGAGGCGCTGCGCGGCATCCTCGACGAGTGGTGCGAGTACCTGTCGAGCCCGGCATCGCTCGACGTCCTGAACGACTCGCCCTCGGGGTGGATGAGCGAGAGCGCGCAGCAGAAGGTCGGCATGGAGCGGTTCGAGCACGACCCGGACGCCGAGCACTGGGGCTTCCGGTCCTGGAACGACTTCTTCACCCGTCGACTCCGCGAGGGTGCCCGCCCGGTCGCCGACCCGGACGACGACGCCGTGATCGTCAGCCCGATCGAGGCGACCCCGTACCGGATCGCGAGCCGGGTCCAGCGCCGCGACGAGTTCTGGGCGAAGGCCGAACCGTACTCGATCGACGAATTGCTCGCCGGTGACCCGTCGGTCGACGCGTTCGTCGACGGCACCGTGTTCCAGGCCTTCCTGAGCGCGATCGAGTACCACCGCTGGCACAGCCCGGTCGGCGGGCGCATCGTGCGCGCGTGGCGGCAGCCGGGCACGTACTACGCCGAGGCGGACGCCCAGGGGGCCGCCGCCGCGCAGCCGACGCTGTCACAGGGTTACATGGCCCACGTCGCCACGCGCGTGATCATCCTGATCGAGGCCGACGACCCCGCCATCGGACTCGTCGCGGTCGTGTTCATCGGGATGTCCGAGGTGTCGTCGTGCGTGATCGGCGACGGCATCGAACCGGGCGTCCACGTGGCGAAGGGCGACGACCTCGGGTACTTCCAGTTCGGCGGCTCGACCTGCTGCGTGCTGTTCGGGCCCGGCGTCGTCGAGTCCTTCGCCCTGAAGGCGCTCCCCCAGGCCGCGGACGAGGAACCGTCCCTCATCCACGTGCGCTCCCACCTGGCGACCGCCCACCGGGGGACGTCCGCTGGGTGACCCCCGGCAGCCGATCGGTACAACGGGATCCATGACACGAGTGGCAGTGGTGACCGGTGGTTCGGCAGGGCTCGGGCGGGCGACGGTGCGGGAACTCGCCGGGCGCGGGTGGGACGTCGCGGTGCTCGCCCGCGGACAGGACGGCGTGGACGCGACCGTCGCCGAGGTCGAGGCCGCCGGTCGACGGGGCCTCGGGATCTCGGTGGACGTGGCCGACCGCGATGCCGTCGAGGCCGCTACTGACCGGATCGAGCAGGAGCTCGGGCCGATCGACCTGTGGGTGAACGGCGTGATGGTCGGGGTGTTCGGGAAGTTCCTGGACACCGCGCCGGAGGACTTCGAACGGGCGCTGGACGTCAACTTCCGGGGCTTCGTGAACGGCACCCGCGCGGCGCTGTCGCGCATGGTGCCCCGCGACCGCGGCCACGTCATCCAGGTCGGCTCGGCGCTCGGCTTCCGCGGCATCCCCCTGCAGGCGGCGTACTGCAGCGCGAAGCACGCGATCGTCGGGCTCACTGAGTCGGTGGTGTCCGAGCTCCTCGAGCAGGGCAGCCACGTGCAGGTGTCCCGCGTCGACATGCCGGCGCTCAACACCATCCAGTTCAACTGGGTCAAGTCGAAACTGCCGCACCACCCGCAGCCGGTCGCACCGATCTACCAGCCCGAGGTCGGCGCCCGGGCGATCGCCGTCACGGCCGAGCGGCCCCGACGCCGCACCTGGGTCGGCGAGTCGACCGTGTACACGATCCTGGGCAACCGGATCAGCGGACGGTTCGCCGACTGGTATGCGGCGAAGACCCTGGTGGACGGACAGCAGGCGCCGCAGAAGACCGAGCCGATGCTGCCGACCAACCTGTACGAGCCCGTCGCGGGCGACCACGGCGCGCACGGCATCTTCGACGACACCGCACACGAGTGGTCGCCGCAGACCTGGTGGGTCGAGCACCGTCGCCTCGGGAACGGCATCATCGGTGCCGTGCTCGGTGCGACGGGTGCCGCCGTCCTCGCCGCCGGACGTCGGCGATGACCGGCCCCGGCGCTCCGGGGCGCGTGCAGCCCACCGTCGCGGTGGAGCTCGCTCGGGCCGCCCTCGGCGCGTGGCACCTCGCCCGCGTGGGCCGTCCGATGAACCGTTCCGCCGCGGTCGATCGGGTGCTCGGGATCCGACAGGTCACGCAGGCCGGTCTGGTCACCCGGGCGGGCAGCGGTGACGCCCACACCATCAGCGCCCTCGTCGATGCGGCGCACGGCGCCTCGATGGTGCCGTTCGCGCTGTTCGGCGGCAGGTTCCGGCGCTTCGCTGCCGCCCAGGTCCTCATCGCGCTCGCGTTGACGGTGGCCGAGATCGCACTCGTCGGCCGGGGCGACCACCGCTGACGGCTGTCGGGGGTGGTCGGTAGCGTCCCCGGACATGAGCACGACCTACTTCGTCGCATCCTCACTCGACGGTTTCGTCGCGGCCCCGGGGGACGACCTCGACTGGTTGCTGCAGTTCGGGTTCGCGCCGTTCCAGCAGCACTACGACGCGTTCTTCGCCGGGGTGGGTGCGATCGCGATGGGCTCGACGACGTACGAGTGGCTGCTCGCGCACGAGGACACGTGGCCGTACCCGGACCTGCCGACGTGGGTGTTCACCTCACGGGCGTTGCCGGTGCCCGACGGAGCTGCGGTCCACTTCGTCTCCGGCGCGGTGTCGGACCACCAGGCGGCACTCGAGCGGGCCGCCGGCGAGCGGGACGTCTGGGTGGTCGGCGGCGGGCTCCTCGCCGCGCAGTACCAGCACGCCGGGCTGCTCGACGACCTCCGCGTCACGGTGATGCCGATCGCACTCGGTGCGGGCGCGCCGTTGCTCCCGGTCGCGGCGCCCACACCGGTGTTCGACCTGGTCGGGACGACCACGTTCGACGGCGGTGCGGTCGAGCTGCACTACCGCGCAGCACGCTGAGCCCGCGCCGGCCTCCCGCCACCCGGGCACCCGCCAGCGCCCGGAGCCGGCTCCCTCGCTGACCCCACGGGAGCGGGGCGTAGCGTCTCGACCATGAGCGACAAGGAACAGACCGAACCCGTCATGGACGGCGCGACCGACGCCACGAACCACGAGAAGCTCCGCGGCCTCATCGAGCAGGTCGACCACGACCACCACGCCGAGGGCTCCGCTGCGATGGCCGATCACCTGCGCGACCGCATGGACGAGACCGGCGTCGTGGACGAGGACGCCGGCGACACCGAGGACTGACACGGCCCGCGCCGCCGGCTCGCCAGCCAGCGGCGCGGGACGGGAGGCACGGCTCAGGCGACGCGCGCGCGGAACGTGCGCAGGGCCTCCAGGTCGGAGGCGTCGAGTCCGGAACGCGCGACGAACTCGTCGATGTCGAACGCGTCCACCGCCGCGCGGAACGCGTCGGCGACGGTGGTGCCGTACGCGGCGCACAGCGCCTCGATCTTGTCCTCGTTGGCAGGCACGCCGATCGACGCGAGGAGCGCCGGGGCGTTGTCGACTGTCTCCAGGTAGTCGTCGACGATCGCCTCGGGGTCCACCCCGGCGATGGTGAGGAGCGCGAGGGCGACGATCCCGGTGCGGTCCCGACCGCCGGCGCAGTGGAACAGCACGCCCCCGGGTTCGGCCCGCGCGATGGCCCGCAGTGCGTCGCTGGTGCGCTCGGGCAACTGCTCCAGGTGCGGCCCGTAGTAGAGGGGTGTGCCGACGAGCCCGGTCTCCCAGTAGGCCTCCCAGAACGCCGGTGCCGCGTCGAGGCCGTCGTGGTCGACGACCACCGTGGTCAGCCAGTCCGGCCGGTGGCCCGTGTCCTTCTCCAGTTCCGACGGCGCGCGGAGGTCGACGACCGTCCGGATGCCGAGGTCGTGCAGTTCCTGCCACCCGGCGGGGGTCAGGCGGTCGAGGTTCTCGGACCGGAAGACCCGGCCCGTGGGCGTGCTGCCCCCGGTCAGACGCGGCAGTCGGCCGAGGTCCCGGCCGTTGAACAGCCCCTCGGCGTGCAGGGTCCGGGCGTCAGACACGGAGCTCCGTGAAGTCCGGGTCCAGGTCGCCGAACCGGTGCGCGGTGATCGAGACGGTCTGTTCGCGGAGGAACGGCAGCATCTCGATGAGTCCGGCCTCGACGACCGGTGCATCGTGGATCGCCACCTCGACGCTCAGCCCGAGCGCCTCCTCGAGCGCGAGGGGATCGCCGCCGATCAGTCGGATCCGGGCGCCCGGACCGCCGAAGGCCGTGTGCGCCGGGTGCTCCTGCCCCTGGGACAGCATCATCTCGATCGCGTCCTGGGGTGGTTCCTCGCCGGAGGACCAGTCCTGCTGGAACACGGCGCCGGACGCGGCACGGCGGAGGAACTCGTCGTCGGACTCGACGAGGTGGTCCACCACGTCGAGCGGGGACCGCGCCGAGGCGAACAGCTGCGTCAGGGGACCGGGCAACGGGCGCGCGGTGCTGAGCAGCAGGTGGGCCCGCGCGGCCGTCGCCGCGACGAGCACGCGGACGAGGTCGCCGGTCGGGGCACCCTCGGCGTGCCGCACGATGACGGACTGCGGCCGGTACCGCAGGACGTTCCGCTCGACGACGAGTCCCGCCGTGTCGCGGGATCGGCCGAACCGGGCCGAGCGGGCCTCGACGTCGCTGAGCGCGCCGGACCGCACCTGGTCGAACTCCTCGAAGGACAGACCGCTGCGTGCCGCCTCGATCATGGCGGTGACCCGGGCCGACAGCCCGCTGAGCTGGATGCTGCGGTGCACGGTGCGCGGCAGGGGCTCCCAGCGGCCGAGCGTCGCCACGTACAGCGGCCCGCCCACCTTGGTGCCCGTGCCGACCGCCGATCCCTTCCAGCCGCCGAACGGTTGGCGTCCGACGACGGCACCGGTGATGCCGCGGTTGACGAAGAGGTTGCCGGCCTGCACGCGGCGGATCCACTCGGCGACCTCGTCGGCGTCGAGCGAGTGGATGCCCGCGGTGAGGCCGTACTCGGTGCCGTTCTGGATCGCGATCGCCTGCGCGAGGGTCTCCGCACGCATGATGCCGAGCACCGGCCCGGAGTACTCGGTCCGGTGGAAGTCGCTGCCGGGGCGCACACCGTCGCGGATGCCCGGCGACCAGAGGCGCCCGGAGTCGTCGAGCGGCGCCGGCTGTACGAGCCACGACTCCCCCGGTCCGAGCTCGGTGAGACCGGCGCGGAGGGTGCCGGTCGGCGCGGCGATCAGCGGGCCCATCTGGGCGCTGGGGTCGTCCGGCCAGGCGACCCGCAGCGTCCGGGTCGCGTCGACGAGCTGCCGCTCGAACCGCTCGCTCTCGCCGACCGACCCGACCAGGATCACCAGCGAGGCGGCAGAGCTCTTCTGCCCGGCGTTCCCGAACGCCGACCGGACGATGTCCTGCACGGCCAGGTCGAGGTCCGCGCTCGGTGTGACGACGATCGCGTTCTTGCCGCTCGTGTCCGCGGACAACGGCAGGCCGGCCCGCCACCACCGGAAGGACCGGGCGGTGTCCGTCGAGCCGGTGAGGATGATCCGGTCGACCGCGGGGTGTGCCACGAGTTCACGGCCCAGGTGGTCCGCGTCGAGGTCGACGAGCTGCAGCAGGGAGTGCGGCACGCCGGCGTCCCACAGGACGTCCGCCAGGAGCGCCCCGGTCCGCCGGGCCTCCGGCGCGGGCTTGAGCACGACGCCGCTCCCCGCGGCGAGCGCCGCCAGCACGCCGGTCGCGGGGATCGCGACGGGAGCACTCCACGCCGGCACCACGACGGTGAGCCGCGGCGGCACGTACCGGGCTCCGACACCGTCGATCTCGGCGAGGGCCCTGGCGCTGTCCGCGGAGAGGTGGGCCGAGTCGATCGCCTCGGAGACCTCGGTGTCGGCGTCGGCGAAGGTCTTGCCCGTCTCGGCCACCATGACCTCGATCAGATCCGCGCGCCGGGCCTCGAGCTCGTGCCCGATGAGCTCGAGGAGCTCGGCGCGGTCGTCCGGGTCCTGGCGCCCCCAGTTCACCCCCGCCTGGGCAGTGCGGGCGACGATGCGCTCGAGTCGGGTGCGGTCCGTGACCTTGGCGCCGCGGATGGTCTGGACGCCGAGCTGCGACCTCGGGACGCGGCGGAGCACCTCGAGCGCCCACTCGCGGTTGGCGGCGATCGAGGGGTCGGTGTCGGGGGCGTTCCGGAAGCCGTCGCGCAGGACGGGTTCACCGATCGGGCGTCGACGGTCCTGCGTGCGGTGGGTCGCGGGCACCGGCTCGTCCAACGCGGCGACCGACGCCAGGTACCGGTCGTGCTCGCGCTCGAAGACGCTCTCGTCCGTGTCGATCTCGGAGGCCGCGGAGATGAAGTTGTCGGGGTTCGCGGTCTCCTGCAGGCGCCGTGCGAGGTACGCGATCGCGGAGTCGAACTCGTCCGGCTGCACGACGGGCGTGTACAGCACGATCTGGCCGACGTCGGCGCGGACGGCCTCGGCGTCGGTGGTGGCCATCCCGAGCAGCATCTCGACGTCGATCGCGCCGGTGACGCCCCGGCGCTCGGCGAGCACCCACGCGGTGGCGAGGTCGAACAGGTTGTGCCCGGCGACACCGATCCGCACGGCGTCGGTCCGCTCGGGGGTGAGCGCGGCGTCGAGCAGTCGTAGGTACGCGGAGTCGGTCTCCCGCTTGCTGCCCCAGGTCGCGAGCGGCCACCCGCGCACGATCGCGTCGACGCGCTCCATCGGCAGGTTCGCGCCCTTGACGAGCCGGACCGTCACGGGTGCGCCACCGCGGGCGCGGCGTGCGCGGGCCCAGTCGGTCAGTGCGTCGAGTGCCCCGGCGGCGTCGGGCAGGTACGCCTGCAGCACGATGCCGGCCGGGAGCCCGAGGAACTCGTCGCGGTCGAGCAGCGCGCGGAACACGGCGAGGGTGACGTCGAGGTCACGGTGGTCCTCGACGTCGAGGTTGATGAACTTCGGCGGACGCCCGGACAGCGTCGGGGCGAGCGCGAGTCGGTACAGCGGCACGAGCCGGTCCACCACGCGCTCGACGGTCTGGTCGAACGCCCACAGGGACGTCTGCGGCACGACCGCGCTCACCTTGATCGACACGTGCTGGACGTCGTCGCGGGCGAGCAGGTCCATCGTGCCCTGCAACCGGCGGTCGCTCTGGGCGCTGCCGAGGACGGCTTCGCCGAGCAGGTTCACGTTGAGCCGGACGCCGGGGCCCCCGACCTTCGCCAGGGCGGGCCCGAGCTTCCCCGGGGTGGCGTCGATGACCAGGTGCCCGGTCATGCGGCGGAGGATCTTCCGTGCCGTGGGGATCACGGCCCACGGCGCCATCGTCGCGAACCCACCGCCGAGGGTCACGGCACCGCGCAGGTACCAGGCGAGGAAGTCGGGGACGTCCTCGCTCACCTTCTCGAGGTTCCGGGCCGCCACCCGCGGGTCGGCAGGGCGAATGACCTTGTCGACGAACCCCCTGGTGAAGTCGAGGCCGCGCTCGTCCCGCAGCGCCTCGGCGAGCCGGACGGCCCCCTGGTCGGGCTTCGCACCGGCGGACGCCGCCAACCACCGACGCACCAGGGCGACGGCGTCGTCGGTGCAGTCCTGCAGTCGCGCGCTCGGCATGGATCGATCGTATGCTGCGGCGTCGACCCGACCTCGGAGCGCGCCGCACGCCGGCCAGGAGTCACCCGAGCGGATGATCCTGGCCCGTCCGGACCGACCGCTGGTTACCCTGGGCCGCATGGCGGAGCAACGGGGCGACGAACACGACTGGGCGACGTGGGACGCGTACCACGACACCTGGCGGCGTCTCGATCGCGCCTTGGACCAGGCGGTGCAGGACGGCGCCGGCATCTCGATCCCGGAGTTCGAGATCCTGATCGGCCTGCAGCGCGATCCGGACCACCGCCTTCGCGTCCGTGACATCGCCGCCGGCATCGGGTGGGAGAAGTCGCGCGTCAGTCACCAGGTCACCCGCATGGTCGCCCGCGGGCTGGTCGAACGAGCCGACTGCCCCACCGACGGGCGCGGCAGCTGGGTGGTGATGACGCCCGAGGGGCGGCGGTCGGTCCTCGCCGGCATCCGTGCGCACACTGGTGCGCTCGAGGACCTGTTCTGGAGGCCCGTGGGCACGGACGCGGACACGCTGCGGTCCGTCAGCGCACGCGTCGGGTCCGCGATCGGTCCCGACCCGGCACTGGAGGTCGAGGTCGGGTCCGCCGCGGGCTGACGCCGCCCCGTCCTTCCACCCGCGCTGACGGCGGTCGCCCACTCCGACGGCCTCGGGCATGTCTTGTCATTGGTTGGCTCGTCGGCGGGGATGCCCGCGCATGCCGGAGCATGGGTTTCTCCAATTGGCGCTCGGGAAACACTTTCATCTACAGCTACCGCGAACGACAGGAATCCGCCAGCGCTCACCCAGTACCCGTGAGCGTGCGGACGAGTTCGCTTCGAATCGCTTGGGCGAACCGTTCGTAGCCCAGACGGTTGAGGTGCAATCGATCACGCCCGAACAGGGACAAGTCGATGTCTCCTGTGGGTGTCAGGAGTGCCGGCGCTGCGTCGATGAAGGTGAAGGCACCGGACTGAGAGGCGTCTCGCAAACGCCGGTTGGTCTCGACGATGTCCGCGCGGACCCGTTTCCGGCTCGGCGTTACGGTGATCGCGACGATGAAGATCGGCACCATCGGCAACTCCCTGCGAGCGAGCTCGACGTACTCGAGGACGAGGGCCGTGACATGCAGCGGTTTCTTGCTCATGAACGGGATGCCGTTGAGGTCGTTGGAGCCGATGTACGCCACGAGCGCGGTCGGGGCGAGCGGCGGGACCATCCGATGGAAGTAGAACAGGTGATCCCCGACCTTCGTTCCGCCGATGCCGATGTTCACCGCCGTGAACGGTGCAAGGTCCTTCTCGGACGTCAGCCAGCGCTCGAAGAACGAACTCCCGGTGAGCACCACCGCCCCCCGACTGCGCCCAGGGTTGACGGCTTCCAGTGCTGCCACCCGTCGCTCGAACCGTGCTGGCCTGTCTCCACCCGCCGCCGACACGGCGGAGATCACCGCCGCCGCCCAGCACGCGGCGACGAGCGAGGCACCGACGATCAACGGGCGTGAACGAGCGACCCGTCTCCGGGGTGCGATTCTGACCGGCCTGCTGATGCCGATCGCGACGTTCCTCACGCGAGGGAGTTGATGCGCAGGACGGTGGTCGTGCTGCAGGTCGAACTGCCTCCCACCCAGATGTCGAGCACCGTCGCATCCTGACCCCATCCCCCGGTTGCGGCGCTCCAGTAGGCGAGCTCGTCCGGTCCGAGCGCGAAGTCCACCGTCCGTGTCTGCCCGACGGCGAAGGGAATTCGCTGGAAGCCCTTCAATTCCCGCACCGGACGCGACGCAGCGCCGTGCCGCTGGTGGATGTAGAGCTGGACGACCTCGTCGGCTGCTCGGTTCGATGTGTTCGTGACGTCGACGGTGACTTGCACGGACTCTCCGACCGTGATCTCGTCTCGATCGGTGCGGAGCCCCTCGTACCTGAACGAGCCGTAGCTGAGCCCGTGACCGAAAGGGTAGAGCGGAGTGGACTCCTCGTCCCAGTACCGTTTGGACTGCGCCTCCGGCTGGAACGTACGGAGGTGCGAGTACACCATCGGAACATGGCCGACGTGCCTCGGCCACGTGAAGGGCAACCGTCCGCCGGGCGAGACGTCACCGAAGAGCACGCGTGCGACGGCGGAGCCGCCTTCGCTTCCGGGGTACCACCCCTGGAGGATCGCCCCGGCGTGCGCATCGACCCACCTGAGGTCGAGCGGCCTCCCGGACATCACCACCACAACGACGGGCGTACCGGTTGCGACGATGCGCTGCAGCTGCTCGAGCTGCCGCCCCGGGAGCTCCAACGTCGACCGGGACGCGTTCTCCCCGATCTGGTTCTGCCGCTCCCCCACGACAACGATCGCGACGTCTGCGCGACCGGCGACGGCGACGGCTTCCTCGATCGCGCGATCGTCGTCGTAGTCGATGGGGGTGTTCACCACCGTGGGATCCGACTGGTCGAACATCGACGGGTACTCCCGAGCGGGGATGCCGGCGCCGGGTGCGAACGAGACCTCCGCGGCTGCCCCCACGCGCGAAGTGATCCCCTCCAGGATGGTGATCGTGTCGTCGGTGTGGTGTGCGAATACCCAGGGTCCGAGGGTGTCTCGCTTGCTGTCCGCGAGCTGCCCGACGACCGCGATCGTGGCGGAGGTCGAGGGACCGAGCGGCAGGATGCCGTCGTTCTTCAGGAGAACGACACTGCGCTCCGCTGCACCGCGTGCGAGCTCCCGGCTTCCTCGCTCGGCGAGGACACCCGGTGCCGCAGACGCGTCGACGAACGGAGCTTCGAAAAGACCGAGCTCGAACTTCGCGGACAACACTCGGCGCACTGCGGCGTCGATCGATTCCTCGTCGACGAGTCCCTGTGCGACGGCGTCGGGCAAGGACCCGAACGCCGGGTCGAACGTGCACATCTCCATGTCGAGACCGGCAGACAGCGCCCGCGCCCCCGCGTCGGTGGCTGACTCGGCGAAGTGCTGGGTCTCCAGGGACTTGACGGCGTTCGCGTCCGACACGACGAACCCAGTGAACCCGAGTTCGTTGCGGAGGATCTCGGTGAGCAGACGGGAGTTGCCGCTCGCCGGCACACCGTTGAAGTCCATGTAAGCGCTCATCACGTTGCGGGCACCGGCATTGATTGCGGCCTTGAACGGTGGCAAGTAGACGTTGTGCAGTTCCGAATCGGACAGTTCGACATCGTCGTAGTCACGCCCGCCGCGAGCAGCCCCGTACCCGGCGAAGTGCTTCGGGCCGGCCAGGACGTTCTCCGCGCCCAAGTCTCCTTGGAAGCCTCGAACCTGTGCCGCGGCGACCGCCGACCCGAGGTAGGGGTCCTCCCCAGCTCCTTCGTAGATGCGGCCCCACCGCGGGTCCCGAGCGATGTCGACCATCGGCGCAAAAGTCCAGTGGACGCCGACGGCTCTCGCCTCGCGAGCCGCGACCGCCTGCGACGCTGAGACCGTGTCCATGTCCCAGGACGCTGCCATCCCGATCGGTGCGGGGAAGATGGTCCGCAGACCGTGGATGACGTCGAATCCGAAGATCAGCGGGATGCCGTGCTCGGACTGCTCAACTGCCAACCGCTGGAGACGGTTCGCCAGTTCGGGATCCGTCACGAAGAGGACCGATCCGGCGCCACCGGCAGCGATCGCGTCTTCGACGATCTGGGGCTGACGGAGGTAAGCCTGATGTTCGGGGGGAAGCGAGTCGACGTCGAAGTCGGCGGGCAACTCGCCGAGGCCGCCGAGGTAGAAGAACTGGCTGAGCTGGCCGGCCTTCTCGCCGAGCGAAAGTCGACCGAGCAGGTCTTCGACGCGCTCAGCGACGCTGAGGGAGGCATTGCGATAGAGCTGGTCTGACATCAGGGGTCCCTGGTTCCTTCGTGGTCGTTTCGATGTTCTACGGACACCGGGTGTCCGGTGGGGCAGCGACCACCTGGCTGGTGGTCGCTGCCGCAGGTGCCCTCAGGTGTCCGGCCAGGAGACGAAGCCCTCGGTCGCCACAACCCAGCCGTCCGCCGGGAAGCTGTGTGGTGCCCCGTCGTCCGATGGTCCGGCGAGCAGGGACACGGCAGCGAGCAGGGCCCCGTTTCCCGGGAGGTACGCTGGCAGGAGCGCGCCCATCTGCGGGTTGTGGCCCACGACGGTGTGGTGGTTCTTGCGTTCGGGACGAAGCAGGACGTCGACCGCCAGGTTCTTGTCCCCGAGGCGGTGCGCTGTCATCGCCATCAGCGGGAAGTCCCATCCCCAAGCGGAATCCCAATCCCAACGGGCCAGTACGTCCTCGAGCGTGTTCCGCATCACCACCGTGTCGATCAACGGCGTCAGTGGAACGAACCCCAAGGCTCCGAGCAGCGACGGGTGATCGTCGCGCCGGATCTCATCGGTCGTACCCACCGCCGCGTAGCCCGTTTCGTTCCGGCGGGGCGTGACGAGATGGGTCTGCACCTGGTTGGTGCCCGGGTCACGATCGAGTCCTCGGCGCTCGCGCCAGCGCTGACCGATCTCGATACCCCACCACCAGTACGCCAGTTCGAAGGTCGGATCTTCCGTGGTACGGCTGTCGTAGAACTCCTGTGCCGGCATCAGGGGTGCGGGAAGGTGGAATTCTCCGTCTCGGAGTTCGACGAAGTCGACCATGAACTCCACGGTTGCGTCGACCGCATCGGCGAACACCTCCACCAGCGCCGTCCGCTCGTCTGCAGAACTGGCGCGCCAGGTCAACTCGAGCAGGAACAACAGGTGTGGTTGCTGCCAGACGAGGAGGGAGCCCGTCGGCTCGGGGCTCTCCCGGCCCTCGGGGCCGACCTGCTTCGGCCAGCGGGCTCCCCGGTAGTGCTGCCGCTGGGCTGTTGCCTTGGCTTCGACGAGGATCGATAGGTACCAGTCGAGACTCGGGCGCAGGAGCTCGGGCCTGCCCCAGGCGGCAAAGTGCGCGGCATGCCAGAAGTGCATCTCGAGATGGAACTTCCCCTGCCACGAATTCGTGAGCAGCCCGGTCTCCGCTGGCGGGTTCACGCCCGATCCATGGACTGCGGTGAGGTACTGCGAGAGAACTACCCGGCGTTCGAGCTCGTGTGCCCTCGGGTCACTGCTGCCCGTGAAGTCGATGCTCGCGCCGTCGTTCCAGAACCGGGACCACCGCTGCTCCGCGTCACGGAGAACCTCGTCGAAGCTCGGGACCTCTGAGTTGTCGTCCGGTGAGAACCGGATGACGACGTCTACCTGGGCCTGGTCCGATGTGATCTCGAAACGGTGCGGTTCCGTGCCGGCCGTGACCTGTCCGGACGAGTGGCGGACGTCGACGCGGTAGGTCGTGGCATCGACCTCTCGAATGATCGCGAACGTCCCCTCGGCCGCCTGTTGCAGCGTCGATGCGTGTTGCGCAGGACGTTCCCAGTCGTCGGTTTGGAAGAAGCCGTCGTGGGCGTAGGGGAAGGCGAGGGAAACAGCGAGTCGCCCTTCTCGCAGGAGCGCGGACTCGATCCGGAATGCGACAACGGAATCGTGTGGTGAGGCAACGGTGCGGACGTGGACGGGAACCCCCTCGAAGTGGAACGAGCTCTCCACTCGTCCGCGCCACAGGTCGTTGGTCAGTGTGGTGTCGGACAAACCCTCGGGGCTGGTGATCGGTTCCTTCCCGGGCGTTCGCCGCAGGGCGAGGCCGACGCGACCGAGATCGAGCCGTTGCGGGTTGGCGTGCAACCACGCGCCGGGACGGTGCTCGTCCGGGAGTGCTCCCTGCATCGCAGCTTGCATGTCGTACTTGTCGGGGTACGCGACCGGGCCCCTCGGCGTGGCGTACTCGGACATGGCATCGGAAAGGCTGAAGCCCTCGGGATTGGGCATCTCGTGCCATCCCCAGGTGCTCATCGTCGCCGTGTTGATGGCGGTCGTTCCCGAGAGCATGTTGCGGAGCGGATCGTGGTAGGCCGCGAACGTCTGCATCCCCGTGATGTCCGCGGTGTACGCGAAGTCGCCGTTGCCGACGGAGACGACGTGCTCCGGGTTCGGCTCGTGGACGACGATCGTGTGGCGACTGACGACGGCTTCACGATCGATGCGTGCCGGCACCGCTCCCCCCGGAGACTCAAGGGGCGGGACGCTAGACAACGGACCAACCGCCATCGCTCGGCAGGATCACACCGTTGACGTTCGACGCTTCCTCGCTGAGCAACCACACGATGGACGCAGCGATGGCCGCTGCTTCCGCAGGTACGATGGCGATTGCCGCCATCAAGGGGAACACCCGCCCGGCACCGAGGTCGGACCGCACATCCGCGGCCATGTTCGTCATCGTCGCCCCCGGCGCGACCGCGTTCACCCGCAGGCCCTGCGGGCCGTACATGAACGCGGTGCTCCTGGTCAGGCCAGCGATCGCGTGCTTCGACGCGGTGTACGCCGCACCCGCGGCGGAACCACGGAATGCCGCCTCCGATGCGACGTTCACGACCGACCCGTGACCGCTGGCGAGCAGCATCGGCAGGACTGCACGGGTGACCCTCATCGGCGCGGTGAGGTTGATCCGGAGGACGCGCTCCCACGTGGTGTCGTCGACCTCGCCGAGCGGGAGGAACGAGTCCATGATCCCGGCGACGTTCGCGAGTCCGTCGAGCGTCCCTCCGCAGGCTTCGACGAGTGCCTGGACGGTGTCGTCATCGGAGACGTCACCAGCAACGGTCGTGATGCTCTTGCCGAGGAGTTCCGTCTCCAGTTCATCGAGGCGATCAGGGACCAGGTCGGTCGCGATGACCCGCGCGCCCTCGTGGATCAGCCGGATCGCGGTGGCTCTCCCTATTCCGGATCCTGCCCCCGTCACGAGGACGGTCTTGCCGGTGAACGTGCTCATACTGAAGCCTTGTCTGTCGGTTGCGGGTTGAGGTCGGTCAGGTGCCCGGCCACGACTGGGGGTACGCGTTCGGGCACGACGTGGATCGACAGGGAAACGTCGTCGAACCCGTCAGCACTCACCACGACGGTGATCTCCCCAGGAGCCGTGGGGCGGACCGCTGCGAGCAGGCGTCCGTCGAATGTCGTGCACTGCGAGTCGCCGTACCGCTCCTCTGTGGCCGGTCGAGCGCTCCCGAGACCCTGGAGGATGCCGGCACCATCGACCTGGACGGAGACCACGTGCTCTTCGTGGGTGGCGACGACCCCGCGATCATCAACCACTTCGATCTCGATGAAGCTCAAGGCCGACATGCCGTCGGTGATCACGGCGCTGTCCGCGCGTGCCGAGAGTCGGAACGGTCCCCGTGCACTCGTGAGCACAGTGCGGCCGACTTCGGCCCCGTCGATGTAGGCCCGTGCGACGAGTTGGCCAGGTTCGTAGGTCGTCTCGAACGTCGCCGTGAAGCCGTTCGGCTGTCCTGCTGATCGCCTGCCGCAGCTCGTCCCGTTCACGAACAGCTCGACCTCATCGGCATCGCTGTAGACGTCGATCGTCACTGGTGCTCCGGGTGGTGTGGTCCAGGTCCAGGACGCGATCGAGTCGGACCACGCCCATTGACCGGCTTGCACCGCCCGGCCGTGGAACTCGGGCCGGTGGACAGCGATGTAGGGCTCGCGACGGAGGCCGAACACCGTCTCGCGGTAGTAGGAGGCGGGACGCCGGTGGCCGGTGATGTCGATGTCACCGCACCACGCCGTCAGCCACGGGAACGGAGCGGCGAACGCCGGGGTCTGCCCAGGCTCCGGGTAGCTCACGCGCCCGATGCCGACCTCACCGAGGTAGTCCCAGCCGGTCCAGGTGAAGTCGCCGATCACATGAGGGTTCTCGGTGACGAGCTTCCAGTTCGCGTCGATGCGCGTGGGGAAGGTCTCGGTGCCGACGATCACTCGGTGCGGGAACAGTTCCTTGTCGATCTCGTACCGTGCCTCGCCGTAGTTGATGCCTGCGATGTCGAGCACACCCTGCGATTCCGCGGTCTTCTCGGTCACCAGTGGTGAGGAGCTGACCTGGTTCATGAACTCGCCGGCGTTCCCCATGAGAGTGTTGACCCCCTGCGGGTCCGCATCTGCTTGATGGGTGCTCATCATCTCGATGACGTCCGGCATCACGGAGACGAGACCGTTGATGCCGTTCGTGATGAACCGTGACGGGTCGAGTGACCGGACCTTCTCAGCAAGACGACGACCCCAGCCCGACCCGAGGGCGCGTCCCGTTTCCGGGACCTCGTTCCCGATCGAGTAGATGATGACACTCGGGTGGTTGAAGTCCTTGGCGACCATCGCCTCGACATCTCGCTCCCACCATTCCGGGAATGCGAGGGAGTAGTCGAAGGCGTTCTTGGCCTCGGACCACATGTCGAACGTCTCGTCCATCACGAGCATGCCGAGACGATCACAGGCATCCAGCATCGGTTGGCTGATCGGGTTGTGACTACTCCGGATCGCGTTGAATCCCGCGGCCTTCAGCACTTCGATCCGGCGCTCTTCGGCACGACCGATCGTCGCCGCGCCGAGGATGCCGTTGTCGTGGTGGATGCACGCGCCTCGGAGCTTCAGTGGTGTGCCGTTGATGCGGAGGCCCTCGTACGGATCCAGCTGCAGCGTCCTCACACCGAACCGCGTCACCTGCTGGTCGAGCACATCGTGTTGCTGCCGGACGGTCGTCGTCGCGGTGTAGAGGTACGGCGAATCCGGTGACCACAGATGTGGCGCCACGACGTAGAGCCGCTGGCGAGACACCTCCGCCGTCCCAGGTGTGGTGGTGACCGGCACCGTGTCTGATGACACGATGACATCATCAGCGTCGCGGACCTCCGTCGTCACCGTCACCGTCGAGGAATGCAGACCCTCGTTCAGGACCCAGCTGCTCGCCAGGACAACAGCGCGACGATGATCGACGTCGGGGGTGGTGATCTGCACGCCGTCCGCGGCGAGGTGGACCAATTCGTCGACGTGCAGGAGCACATCGCGGTGGATGCCGAGACCCGTGTACCACCGGGAGTCGTCATGAGCGCGGCTCTCGACGCGGACCACGTTCGACTCGCCGTACCGGAGGAACGGATCGAGCCGGATCCGGAAGGTCGCGTATCCCGAGGGGCGCTGACCGGCGAAGTCGCCGTTCACGAAGACCACGGCGTCCCGGTAGACCCCTTGGAACTCGAGCGACAGCCGACGCGTCCGGTAGTCCTCAGGGACGTCGAACACCTTGGTGTACTCCACGGCGCCACCGGGGAAGTAGGCGTTCCGTGCACCTTCGTTGTCCGACGCGTTGCGCGGCAGATCGATCATCGCGTCATGCGGAAGGGTGACCGGGATGCGCGGAGCGCCCGGTCCGGACAGCTCGGCAAAGATGCTGGCTTTCGGGCGGACCGTCCAGTCCTTGTGGAATGGCGTGGTGGTCATGCAGGGATTCCTTCGAGAAGACGAGCGGCGAGTGCAGGCTGCGGGGCGATCGTTCGGACACGCCGTCAGTTCGCGACCCTGATGCTGGTGGTCGACTCGGCCCGTCGCCGCCCGATGGAGATCGGCACGATCGCTCCGGCCCCGAGCACAGCGACGATCGCTCCGATGATGTAGACGACCGTGTACTCACCCGACGCGAGCGCGATGATGCCCCCGGCAACGAGGGGGCCCGCGGCCTGCGGGATCTGACTCGCCAGCCCGATGATCGTGATGAAACGACCGTTCTGGTTCTCCTCCTGCGGCAGCACATCCAACTGGATGGCCTGATCGACGGCCCCGTAGACCCCGACCGCGAACGTGAGGACCGCGCTCCCGATGATGTACTGCAACTGGCTGTCCATGAAGGCGATCAACAGCAGACCGCCGGCGAGGACGACGGCGCTGCCGATGAGGAAGGGCTTTCGGCTGTGCAGGCGGTCTGACAGGAAGCCGCTGAGCACTGCTCCCAGGATCGCGGTGACGAGTCCGATGAAACCGGCGGTGGCCACGATGGCCGCGACCTTGGTCGGGTCGCTGGTCAGCCGTTGGGAAACAAGGTAGATGCCGTAGGTCGTGGAGAACGAGAGCGCGAGGAAGATCAACGCCCGACTGATCCATACCCAACCGAGGTTCGGGAACTTGCGCGGGTTGAAGTAGAAGCCGTTCGCGAGGCTCCTCACGTCCACCTTTCCGGGCCGCACGGTGATCGGCTCGTCGCGCATGATCGCCACGAACACGGCACCGAGGATCAGCGCCAGAACCGCTGGCCCGCCGAACATGGCGACGGGTACCTTCACGAAGGCACCGGCGAACACGATGCCGATGATCGGGCCGATCTGGGTCACCGCGCCGGACAAACCCGCGACCTTCCCACGCTGTCCTTCCGGCAGCAGGTCGCTCAGGTGGGTCAAGATCATCGCCGCCGCGATCGAGTACCCGATGTAGGCAAGCGACCATCCCGCGATCAGCACGGCGACCGACGGAGCGAGCCCGACCACGAGGGAACCTGCCAGTCCGAGGAGAAGACCGGCGAGGAACCACGGGCGGCGGCGGCCGAACTTCGACATGGTCCGGTCGCTCAGGACGCCGGCGATCGGACTGGTGAAGATCACGATGATCCCAGGGATCGCGATCGCGAGGGCGATCGCCGCGTTCTTGCCTGCGGGATCGATCTGAGCGACGCGGATCGCCAGGGAGTAGCCGATCGGGGTGATGAACGCGACGTACAGACCCATGAACGCGACGATCAGGGCCGTGATGTAGCCCCGCCCGACGCGGGGGCGATCCTCGGTACCCGGCGCCACCGCGGCGCCGATCAGTTCCGCGCCGGTCTCGAGGGCGCTCCCCGGGCCGAGGGGGATGTCGGTGAGCGCCGGCGGGGCGTTCCGGGCGTGTTCGTCGGGTGCAGGCATGTCAACTCCGTTGTTGTGGTCGGTCGTGCTGTCGAGCGGCTGCGGGCGGGCTCGGTATCACGTGATACCAACCTGCCACAGGCGGTCGCGCAGCGCAACTGGATGCGGCCCATGTTGCGGGAGAACGCCGAGGACGCTCGTCTGGGACTTGGCATGGCCATCGATCCCGACGCATCACCGAAGAAACCCCGAGCGCTCTGACCGTGACGGCCGGGATCCGCTGAATTAGGCGAGCGTCAGGACGTCACGAGGAGTGCCCGGGGACGAGCTGCACGAGCTCGGCGGCTGACGCCCGGGACGGCGCAGGAGTCCCGTCCATGATCGCCCGCAGTTCCCCGACGGCGTCACCGATCAGGCGCCGGATGTCGACCGCGATGGTGGTCAACCTCGGCGACCACAGCTGGCCGACGTTCGTGGCGTCCACACCGACCGCGCTGATGTCGTCGGGGGTCCGCAGCCCGCTGTCACGGGCGGCCGCGAGGACGGTGAGGGCGACGTCGTCGTTGTAGCAGGCGAAGCCGACCGGTCCGCCCGCGAAGTGGCCGCCCAGCGCAGCCCGGGCGTCGTCCAGTTGCGCTGGCACGCGAGTGAGGACGGGTTCCGCGAGGCCTCGCTCGAGGCACACCTCACGGAGCAATGCGAAACGCCGCGGCCCGTACGGGTCCTGTCGTTCGTCCGCGATGCCGGCGAACGCGAGTCGCCGCGGTGCCGATGTCGTGAGTGCGTCGATCTGCATGCCGACGATGGTGCGGTCGACATCAAACGCGGGCTCCCCGCCCGCCGACGTGCGGTCGGGAACAGCGATCACGTTGTCGGACGCGAGCGCCGCGTGGTCTTCCGCGCTCAGGAACCCGAGATCGATCACGGCGAAGGGCCGGAGATCGAGTACCGCCTCGATCGTGGCCCGGGAGTCGGCCCCTGCGAACCGCGTCACCACGTTCGCTGCGAGGTAGGCCGTGTCCCGTGTGACCTGGTCGACGGCATCCTGGAGATTCCGTCCCCAGGTCGTGTTCGCCGCCAACACGACGATCGTGTCGCTCCGGCCGTTGACGAGCGATCGACCGGCTGGCGACGGACGATAGCCCAGCTGCTTGGCGGCGTCGTGCACCCGATCACGCGTCTCCTTCGGGAAGCGGTCCACCCGTCGCCCGTTGAGAACGTGACTGACCGTCGCCCGTGACACTCCGGCGAGTTCAGCGACGTCGAAGCTGCTCGCGGGCTTGGTTCGCTTCACCCCGGGCACGCTGCAAGTCTGCCATATCCGTCTCGTCGGAGACCCTGGCTGGCAGAGCGGAATCCTCCGGCGATTCCGAGTCGGATGCCGGCCTCTCAGGACAGCATCACGCGAAAGCGTCCAGAGCGTCGATGGCGCGCTCGAACGCAGCTCGACGCGGCCGGTCGAGGAACCCGTGTGTGGTCCCGCCGACGATTTGGTGGCGAACGTCGACGCCAGCTGCACCCAGCTCCGCGACGAGTGCTTCCCCCGACGCCCGCAACACATCGCGGTCCGCGTCGAGCACGAGCGTCGGAGGCATCCGTCCCAGATCCCCGCCGCCGGGGAAGGTGTCGATTTGCGACATGACCTCGTCGCTGCCCGCGTAGTTCACATTCATCCGGTAGACGGTGTCCGGCCTGAACTGGAGGAGGCCGTACACCCGCGGGTACGCGCCCGGACCTCATCCGGGATCGGCGGCAACGCTGCGTGGTACGTGCCGTACGCCAGGAGGAGCTTCTTGGGCAGGGCCCCGCTGTCTCGGAGACTTTGCGCGGCGGACACGGCGAGACATGCGCCAGCGCTCGCCCCACCGAGCAGCGGCACATCCTGCTGTCGCTCGGCGAAGTCGCGGAACGCGTCGACCACGTCATCGACCGGGACCGGGTAGCGGTTGGCGGACGGTGCGAGGCGCACCGGGCCGCGGAAGCCCCACCGAGGTGCCAGCCGGTAGTCAACCGTCAACACGACGTACCCCCGGCGGGCCAGTGCCCGAGCGACCGCGTCGGATTCGCGCTGCTCGAGGCTGCCGCCGCTGAACGCTCCCCCGTGCACCCAGACGAGCGACGCACGCTCGGGCCCGGTCCCTCGGTACAGACGAACCGGGAGCGGACCGTGGCGTCCGTCGACCGATCGGTCCTCCGTACGCACCTCGTCCTTCGTTCCACGCATGAGTACCACTCCGAACCTCCGGCTTCGTCGTGACGCCATTCGGGATGCTCGACGCCCTTTGCGACCCTAGAGGACCCGCGTGCCGGCGCCACCAAGACGATCAACGAAGGTGGCGACACGGTCGTACCCCTTCTCGGAGCTGGGAGCGAGCGCCCGGCCGGACGCGGGCACCGAAAGGCTCTCGGCAAGGTCGCCGAGCGGCGGGCCTGGGTGAGGCGGGTCACTCGCTGCTCGAGCTCGTTGAGGATCGCGACGTAGCTCAGGACCCGCCCCCTGAAGGACAGGTCTTCGGGCGCGTACCGAGGTTCGGAGTACGGGGACAACGTCCCTGATTGCCGCAGCCTAGAGGTCGACGCCGGCGAGGACGCCGCTCGCGCCACGGAGTCGCACCTGCACGCTCGCGATGGCGTTCCGCGGGATGTCCGTCGACGCGGACAGCCCCCGGGCGTCGGCTCCGGCCGCCGTCCACGACGCCACGGTCTGCTCCGTGCCGTCCGTCTCGACCACCACCAGGTCGTAGCGGACCGATCGGTCGGTCGACCACTCCTTGCCGCCGTAGGAGCAGCCCCAGTCGAAGCGGGTGCCCCACTGTTCGCCGCTGACCGCCAGGTCGACGTCCAGCCCCTGCGCGCCGACCATGGCGTAGCGATCCGCCGACGTCGTGGTCGAGGCGGTCGGAGCCGCCTGCACCGTGCCGTTCCGCTCACCGGCGGTGCCGACGGCGAGTCCGCCCAGGACGGCGGCGACCAGCGCGAGGCCAGCGGTCGCGGCGACCAGCACGCGGCGACGACGGCGGCGGTGGCGGACGCGGTGCGTGACGGAGGCGAGCGTGCTCTCGGAACGGGTGTCGGGCCTCCCGTCCGGTTCGGCGATCTCGATCGCCTGGTCGGCCGGCAGCTTGCCGAGGAGTCCGGGCAGGCCCGCGAGCTCGGCGACCGTGGCGGCGCAGCGATCGCACGTCTCGAGGTGTCGCTCGTACTCGAGCCGCTCGTCCGGTGGGAGCGAGCCGAGGACGTACGCGGCGTCCCATTCCACGTAGCGGTCGTCGGCCATGCGGTCCTCACTCATCGGGTGACCCCTCGTTCCTGCAGTGCGAGCCGGAGGGCCCGTAGCCCGTAGTGCAACCGCGACTTCGCGGTGCCCTCGGGGATGTCGTGTCGTCGCGCGATCTCCGGGACGGTGTGACCGAGCCAGTACGCGTCCACCACCACCCGTCGGTGCTCCGCGCTCAGCGATGCGAGTGCGTCCGCGACGACGATGCGGTCGAGGACGGCGTCCGTCCGGTCCGACTCGACGCGGTCGACGGGGTCCTCGGTGCCGAACTCACGGCGGTTGCGGGCTGATCGCGCGTCGTCGACCACCAGGTTCCTCGCGACCGTGAACAGCCACGCGCGGGCACTGTCCGGTGCCCGTTCGAGGACGGCGGGGCGCTGCCAGGCCCGCACCATCGCCTCCTGCACGACGTCCTCGACGATCGAGCCGTCCCGCGTGAGGTGCCGGACGTACCGGGTCAGCGCGTCGCCGTGCTCCCGGTACAGGGTCGCGAGCAACTCGTCCGCGGAACGGCTCGTCACGGTCACTTCTGCAGGTCGAGGGAGAACTCGACCGAGCCCTTCCCGTCCACGGTCACGAACCCGAGCGACGGCGCCGTGACGCCGTAGTCGGCGAAGGTGATCGGCACCGAGCCGACGACCTGCACCGTGCGACCCGTGCCGACGGCGACCTGCGCGTCGGCGGTGACGGGCTTCGTGGTGCCGTGCAGGTCCATCGTCCCGGTGAGGGTGACGTCCTGCGTCGTGCCGGCGAGGGCCTTCGCGACGTCGACCGGCTTCGTGAGCGTGAACGTGGCTGTCGGGTACTTGTCCGTCTGGAGCGCGGTGTCGCGGAAGTAGGCGTCCCGGGCGGCCTCCGGCGTGGCGATCGTGCCGACCTTAATCGTGACCGTCGCCTTCGCGAGCGACCCGCCGTCGACCTCGGCGGTGCCCGTCACGTCCTTCGTGCGTCCGACCACGTTCACATCATTGCCCTGCAACACCTCGTGCACCCGGTACCCGGCGAACGACGACCCGCGCGTCGTCCAGGTGCCGTCGGCGTCGGAGGCGGCGAGCGACCCCGCGGCGCTCGGACTGAGCGAGGGTGCGGCGGCGGCCTGCCCGTTGACGGTGTCGGCGTAGATGGCCGGCCCGGCGATGGCAGCGGCGGCGCCGATGACGACGACACCGGTGGAGATGCCGATGATGACCTTCGTGCGTGTGCGGAGTCCCATACCTGGACGACGAGGTGCGGGGGCGGATCGTTCAGATGTCAGCCCACAGGGTGACGCCCGGGCGTCCTCGGGTGGGCCGTGAACTGGCTGCTCGGCCGGGCAGCGGACCGCTTGAACCGACCCGGGACGCCCTCGGCGTAGGCCCGGCCACGAACGGAGGTCGCCGGGCACGGGCGACCGGGTCCTGTGCAGGTCGTGCAGAGCGGCTCCGTCCGCGCCAGACTGCAAGGGTGAGCAACGATCAGGAAGACCAGCCCCTCGTCGTCGACGTGAGCAGGGACCCCGCCCACCACTTCAGCAAGCCCGTGGTCGACGAGGTCGTCCTCGTCGAAGGCTGGGGCATCGAGGGTGATGCCCACGCCGGGACGACCGTGCAGCACCGTTCCCGGGTCGCGCGGGACCCCTCGCAGCCGAACCTGCGGCAGGTGCACCTGCTGCACGCCGAGCTGTTCGACGAGCTCGCCGCGGCCGGGTACGAGGTCGCACCCGGGCAGATGGGCGAGAACGTCACCACGCGCGGGATCGACCTGCTGGAGCTGCCGGAGAACACGCTGCTGCACCTCGGTGCCGAGGCGTGCGTGCGCCTGACGGGTCTGCGGAACCCGTGCCAGCAGATCAACGCCTTCGAACCGGGGCTGCTGCGTCAGGTCCTCGGGCGCGACGACGACGGGGCGGTGGAGCGGAAGGGCGGCGTTATGGCCGTGGTGGTCACCGGCGGGGCCGTCCGGCGCGGTGACCGGATCCGCGTGGAGCTCCCGACGGGTGAGCGGAGCCCGCTCATCCCGGTGTGAGGCAGTCGGACGATGACCGTCAGCTGCCGGCGGACTCGTGGGGCTCTGGAGGTTCTGGGGTGACCCGGAGTCCGGCGGGGGTGTTCGCGAGCCGCATCAGCTCCTCCACCCACACGCGGTTGAGGTGCGGCTGCCGGCTCCCGAGGAAGTCGAACTGCAGCGGGATGGTGGGGTTGATCCAGATCGAGCTGTTCCCGCTCCCGGCGGCCGCCTCGTAGTCCCACGAGAACGAGAAGCTCTCCCCTCGGCGCACCTTGGCGAGGATCACGACCTTGAGGTGGGCGAGGACGCGGTCGTCGAAGTCGACGGCGATCGACGGCGTGCCGTAGATGAACTTGCCCACCGTTACTCCCCCAGCCCTTCGTCGATCTCCGCGCTCATGCGGTTGAAGTCAGCCGCGGCGTCCTTGGCGTCGTCATTGCTCTCCACGCTGCCGGTCACTCCCACGCTGGGGAGCTCCGGGACCGGGAACCGCTCGGCTTCTTCCTCCGCGCTGATCCCGCCGACGTCGGCGATGTCGAACTGGCTCGCGGGGCTGAGCAGCAGCGTGTGCGTGCTGATCGCGCCGTTCTCCTCGAGCACCGGGACGTCGACGGTGACGCTGTGCTCGGCGTTCGCGACGGTGGTCGTGTACTCCATCAGTGCCGCCGTGATGGCGTTGCCGGTGACGATCGACCCGCCGCTGAACGTGATGCGCTTCATGCGGCCACCGTACCCTGAGGGTCCCGCCGCTCACCGGCGTCACGAGGTGATCCTCGGCTGGTGATGGCGTACGCCTGCTCTGCCGGAACGCCCGAGGCCCTGTGGAGCAGACGGATCGGAACCCCGCTACTTCCCGTGCTTCGCCTTCCCCGGCGGAACGTGCTTCGGCGGGTGCACCTGCTGCACCGGGCCGGGCTTCGCGGCGGGGTTCGGCACGGCGGCGGGCGGCCGGACGACCGCGCCCGTCCCGGCGCCCGCTCCGGACGACGTCGCGACGGTGCTCGGGGCGGTCGTCGTCTGCACGATGGCAGGGTCGGTCGTGGCGCCGACGGTGGCCGGCACGGGGACCGCGCTCGGCGAGGGGGACGGCGATGCCGAGCCCGTCGGGGACGGCGAGTGCGTCGGCGACGGCGACGGCGACGGCGAGACTGACGGTGTCGCTACGGAGCTCGAGGGCGAGCTCGACGGAGCGGAGCCGTGGTGCGGCGCGAGCGCAGCACCGATGGTCAGACCGGCGACGACGACGGCGCCCGCCACCACGGCCAGACCCTTGCGGCCGCTGACCGCGAAGCGACGACGGACGAACACCGGCGCGGCTCCGTCATCAGCAGCAGCGACACCGGCCGCCGCACCGACGGGCACCGCAGCCCGCATCGCCCGGGTCTCCGCGAGCGGCAGCGGGTCGACGATGCGCTCCGTCGGAGCACCGACGGAGGATGCGGCAGCGGAAGTGAACTCCATCGCACGGAGCTTGCTCTCGACGGCCTCGATGGAGGGCCGCCCGTCCGCGTCCTTCGCGGTCATCCTGCGGATCAGGTCCGTGAGCGCGGGGTCGAGTGACGAGTCGATCGGGACGGGGGCGTTCAACCGCGCGATGGCAGATTCCACGGGGTTGCCCGGGTACGCCTGGCGCCCGGTCGCGAGTTCGAGCAGGAGCAGTCCGAGCGAGTAGACGTCGGCCGCCCCGGTGATCGGGAGGCCGAGTACCTGCTCGGGGCTGAGGTACGCCGCGGTCCCGATGATCGTGCCGACCTCGGTCCGACGCGTCGTGCCCCCGGTCAGGGCGATGCCGAAGTCGGTGAGCTTGACGGTGCTGCCGGCCTGGCGCGGGTCGCCCTCGACGAGCACGTTGCCGGGCTTGACGTCCCGGTGCACGATGCCGCTCTGGTGGACGGCAGCGAGCGCCGCGGCCAACCGCTGGCCGATCCACCGCACCGCGTCGAGCGGGAACGGGCCCTGCTGCAGGTGGCGCCCGAGGCTGTACCCGCGGACCAGTTCCGTCACGAGGAACGACGGACCCTCGGACGGGTCCGCGGTGATGGTGGCGTCGTAGAGCGCGACCAACCCGGGGTGGTTCACCCGCGCGAGCAGTCGCACTTCTTGTTCCGCGCGGGTCCGGTCGATGTCCTGACCGGTCCCCGCGCGGAGGATCTTCACGGCGACGTCGCGCCCGAGCTGCACGTCGTGGGCACGGTGCACGGTGGACATGCCACCCGTGCCGATGACCGCACCGAGGCGGTACCGCCCAGCGAGCAGCGTCGGGCTCTGCTGCTCTTCCACCACGTGGAGCTCCTTCAGATCACTGCGGCTCAGGCCGCGGTCACGCGCAGGCGCGCGACGGCGACGCGAGCCGGGGTCGCGCTCAGACGCGCGATGCCCCGCCACGGACGAGACGGAGGACGAGCAGGATCGCTGCGACCACGAGGACGATGATCCCGACGGTGATCAGGAACTTCAGCGTGGTGACGAACGCTCCGATGAGGAGCAGGACGATGCCGATGATGGCGAGGGTGACCCAGAGTGCGTGGTTCATGACGATGTCCTTTCACGTGGCTGCGGATGTGCAGCCCTCCCACCACCGTGGCACCAAGTCGTTGCCTTGGTTAATAGTTCACGCCGTGAACTGTCCGTTCCGCGCATTTCGTCCTATTTCGGCACCGTGACAGGCCGCTTCCGGCACCGCGAGGGCCCGCAGCCTCACCACGGCGCCGGCTGGCACGATGACGGGATGCGCATCGTCATCGCCGGCTGCGGCGACCTCGGGATCGAGACCGGCCTCCGCTTCGCCGCCGCCGGCCACCACGTCGTCGGACTCCGCCGACGCGCGGAGCTGATCCCTGCCCCGATCACCGGCCGGAGCATCGACCTCCGGCGTGAGGTCCCGACGATCGACCCGGACACGGCCGTCGTCGTGGTGGCGTTCGCCGCCGGCAGTCGTGACGTCGACGAGTACCGGGCGACGTACGTCGACGGGCTGCGGAACGTGCTCGACGGCATCGCCGCGTCTGGGTCCGACCCGCGCGTGCTGGTCGTCTCGTCGACCGCGGTCTACGACGCCGACGACGGCAGTACCGTCACCGAGGGCACCGCGGCCCGGGGCGGGACACCGACGGCGGACGTCCTCCTCGAGGCCGAGCAGCTCCTCCGCCACCGCGCCCCGGGGGCCGTGCTGGTCCGGTTGTCCGGCATCTACGGCCCCGGACGCGAGCGCCTGATCGAGCAGGTGCGATCCGGCAGCGCCCGACTCGCTCCGGAACCGGACCGTTCCCCGCACACGAACCGGATCCACCGGGACGATGCCGCCCAGGCCCTCGTGCACCTCGCCACGACGCCCGACCCCGCACCGCTGTACCTCGGGACCGATGACGAACCGGCACGACTCGACGACGTGCTCCGGTTCCTCGCCGACGCGCTCGACGTGCCGGTCCCCGCCCGGGCAGCCGCCAGCGGACGACAGACCGGCGGGGACAAACGACTGTCGAACGCGCTGCTGCGGTCCACCGGCTGGGCACCGCGGTACCCGACGTTCCGTGAGGGCTACCGCGCGGTGCTGGCGGGCACGGGCGTCCGACACGCGTAGCCGCGGCGTCCGCGTCCGGACCAGGTGCCGGACGGGAGGCGCGTGGCGGCGCCGCCACGCGCCTCCCGTCCGTCGGTGGGTCGCTTCAGCGACCTGTCTCAGCGGATGAGGTTCGGCACGAACCGGCACCAGTAGTCGGTGATCGGGCCGTCGGATTCGCGGATGCCCACGCCCCACGACTCGCCGTCGACCACCCAGGACCCGAGCACCGGGTGGTTGTGGCCGTCCGGTCCCGGGAAGTCCGGCAACTCGTGGTACTGCTGCCAGACCCGTTCGCCGCCGGTCCCCGGACGCCGGTACTCGCGCCCGTTGGACGTCACCGAGCCGTCCGCACGGTGGACCTGGATGCCGTCACCCTCGCGCCCGAACACCGGCTTCACGACGAAGTCCGTCATGCCGTGCGGTCCGTCGGCGTACGAGGGCAGCAGGTTGTCGTGCCCGGGGAACAGCCGCCAGAGCGCCACGAGCAGCAGCTTGTTCGACAGGAACATCTTCCACGCGGGCTCGTACCAGTGGCCGAGCCGCCCCCGGTCGCGGACAAGGAACGCGCCGAACTCCTGGTCGCCCTGCGCCCGGTCCTCGCCGGAGACCAGGTCCTCCCACGGGTAGAGCTTGAAGATGTTCCGGATCACGGGGTACTGGGTGCCGGGTTCGTCGCCGGGCAGTGCGGCGATACTGCGGGACGACCCGGCGGGTTCGGGGTTCCCGACGAACTGTCGCGCACCGGCGTGCCACCCGATGTCCTTCATCTCGATGCCGGTGTGCTCCCACCCGGCCTCGGCGGCGAGGTCCCGCATGTACGCGACGGTGTCCCAGTCCTCGCCCGCGGTGTCCAGGTCCGAGTGCGCGACGAAGAGACGACCGCCCTCCTC
The DNA here is from genome assembly GCF_018613895.1 of Curtobacterium sp. ISL-83. GTDB lineage: Bacteria > Actinomycetota > Actinomycetes > Actinomycetales > Microbacteriaceae > Curtobacterium. The sequence goes on along the minus strand of NZ_JAGGPH010000007.1, from coordinate 556,622 downwards.
GGCGCGGAGCGACTCGTGCAACAGGGTGCGCCAGCGGGCGACCATCGCCTCGTGGATGCCGTTCCACTGGTCGGCGTCGGCGGGCAGCTCCCCGGACCGGATCCGGTCCTGCAGCCAGTGCCACTGCGTGACGGAGGCCTCGATCAGGCCTGTCGGGGTGTCGCCGTTGTACTCGAGGAGCTTCGCGGGCGAACCGTCCCCGGCGTACGCCAGGTCGAACCGCGCGTACACGTCGGGTTCGTGCTGCTCGAGCGACCACGCGGCGAGGTCGAACCCCTCGCGGGTGAGCCCGAGCGTGCCGAGCGCACCGCTCGCGAGGTACCGGGCGGCCTCCAGGCACATCCGGTGCAGCTCCTCCGTCTGCTGTTCGAGGGCCTCGACCTCCGGCAGGGTGAAGACGTACGCGGCACGGTCGTTCCAGTAGTCGACGGTCGTGCCGTCGTCACGCACGGACCGGGAGTAGATGAGTCCGGTCTGCTGGATCAGTCGTTCCCAGTCGGGGCGCTCGGTGAAGGCGACGCGCTCCATCAGCCGCCGAACCCGCCGTGCTCGCCGGAACCGCCGAAGCCGCCCTTCGACACCGAGCTCCCCCGCGACGAGATGCCCGACTTCGCGGTCTTGCCGGACGGCAGCGTCGTCACGCCGCCCGAGACCGTTCGGCCGACCGCGGGGATCTTCGTCGAGCGGTTGCCGCCGACGTGCAGGTAGTACCAGCCCGCGTGGCCACCGTGGTTGTTGCAGTCGTTGTCGGGCAGCCGCTTCTGGGTGGAGTTGTCGCGGCAGATCTTCGCGTAGTCCGCGCCGACGCCGGCTCCTTCGCCGCAGCCGGTCAGGGACGCGGCGAGCGCGGCGACCACCCCGATCGAGACGACCCGGGAGGCACGACGACGATTCCGATGAGAACTCACGATCGTCGAGGGTAGCCCCCGCAGGTGTCAGCCCTCGCTGCGAGTGCGGTGCGGCAGGAAGGTCCCGTTGCGGAGCGACTTCTCGATCTGCTCCAGGGACTTCCCCTTCGTCTCGGGCACGCGGCGGAACACCAGGATCCAGGCGACGATGTTGAGGGCCGCGTAGAGCAGCATCGTGCCGCCGAGGCCGATCCACCCCGTCAGGGACAGCGCGGTCGAGGTGACGAGCAGGTCAGCGCCCCACAGGACCATGGCGTGCAGGCTGGTGGCCGCGGCACGGATGCGGAGCGGGTACATCTCGGAGCCGACCAGCCATCCGACGACCTGGATCCCGCCGGCCTGGAAGAACATGAACGCCAGGATGAGCACGATCGTCACGACGGGCGACAGCTTGCCGCCGTTGGCCGCGAACAGCGCTCCGAACAGCCCGATGCTCACCGCAGCGCCGGGCAGCATCACGAGGGTCAGGCGACGCCGACCGATCCGGTCGACCATCCGTGACCCGACGAACGTCATCACCAGGTAGACGACCCCGACGCCGACGTTCGCCCACAGGGAGTACACGTGCGGGAACCCGGCCGTGGTCAGGATCGTCGGCGTGTAGTAGATCATCATCTCGAGGCCGGTCAGCTGCGTGAACGCGGCGACGATCAGCCCGGCGATGAGCGCCGGCCGCACCCAGGGCTTCCGGAGCTGCGCCCACTGCCCGGCACCGCCGTGCGGCTCGGCGTCGTCGAGCTCCCGGATCTCGTCGAGCTCGTCCTCCGCCGTGCGGTCGTCGGGGCGCAGCCAGCGGAGCACCCGCCGTGCCGGGCCGATGCGGTCCTGCGCGACGAACCAGCGAGGACTCTCCGGCAGCCGCAGCATCCCGAGCAGCAGCACGATCGCCGGGACAACAGCGACGCCGATCATGAACCGCCAGGACACCGCGCCGTTCAGGGTCACCCCGACCAGGGCGGCGGCGAGGATGCCGACACCGATCGCGCAGTTGAAGACCGTGACGAGGCTGCCACGGCGGGGTCCCGGGGCGATCTCGGCGATGTACGTGGGGATCGTCTGGGTCGACCCGCCCACCGCGAGCCCGAGGAACAGCCGGCTGAGGATCAGGAACAGCGGGCTCGGCGAGAGGGCGGCGAACAGCACCCCGAGGGCGAACACCCCGGCGATGATGAGGATCGCGCGTCGCCGACCGATCCTGGCGGACACGGGGCCGGTCAGGAAGGCGCCGAGGATCGCGCCGACGAGGATCGACGCCGTGATGAGTTCCTGCACGCCGGAGTTGATCGAGAACTCCTTGCCGATCTCGATCAGGGTGCCGGAGATCACACCGGTGTCGTAGCCGTAGAGCAGCCCGCCGAGCGCCGCCACGAACGCCACCCGCGTGACGTGCCGCTTCGCTCGCTGCGCCGTCTCGGCCGCTCCGGTGTCGTCGGGGATCGCGGTCGGGACGCCGGCGACGTGGTCGTCGTCGGTGGTGGTGGTCGTCATCGGTGCGTCGTCCTCTCCGTGCCGGGCGGGTCCCGAGCCGGTTGGAGACGGTATGCGAGCGTCGGCAAGTGACGGCGGAGGATGTGCACCGCGCGCGGACGCCGGTCGCCGGTGCGTGCGGAACCTGGTTCCGGAGCGCGACGCAACGCGGTCGGTGACCGGCGGGTTCAGTGCCCGGCGGCTTCAGTGACCGCGGTGGTCCTGGATCGTCATCCGCGGTCCGAACGACGGCTTCCGGAAGCCCGAGCCCCCGATCAGCCGCACGACCCGCTCCCGGTGCCCCCGCCAGGGCTCGAGGAGCTCGAGCATCCCGTCGTCGTCGACCGGTCCGCCGGTCAGCGCCCACCCGACGAGCGCGGGCACGTGGAAGTCCCCCACGCTCGGCGAGTCCGGGTCCCCGTGCGCGCGCTGGGCCGTCTCGGCCGCTGTCCACTTCCCGACGCCCGGGATCGACTGCAGCCGGGCGCTGACGACCGAGCCGCCCCGCCCGAGCCCGAGCGTCCGCTCGAGCGCCGGCGCCACCTGCACCGCACGCATCACCGTCGCCGAGCGCCCCGGTTCGATGCCGGCCCGGTGCCACTCCCAGCTCGGGATCCGCGCCCACTCGTCGGCCGCGGGCGGGACGACCATGTCGACCGGGGCCGGACCGGGTGCAGGCGTCCCGAACCGCCGCAGCAGGTACCGCCACGCACGCCAGGCCTGCTGCGACGTGATCTTCTGCTCCAGGATCGCCGGCACGAGCATCGCGACCACGGTGTTCGTGCGCAGCAGTCGGAGCCCGGGCTGCCGGTGCCGGGCGTCGGCCAGGAACGGGTGCCCGGAGGCGTCGAACCCGGACCAGTCGTCGCCGCGGCCGAGCAGGTCCGGGGCGTGCTCGACGGCCCACTCCGCGCCCGCTCCCCACGCCGACACCGCGATCGACGACCCGACGCGACGGATGACGACCGAGGCGGGTCCGCAGGGCGTCCGCAGCCCGAGCCACGTATCGGAGCCGACCACGCGGAAGGCGGGGTCGCCGGAGCCGCGCTGCAGGGGCCGGAGCGTCGCGGTCACGTCCACCGCGCCTCCCGGCCGGTACTCGGTCTCCACGCGCCGAACGTCAGCCGACGCTTCGGCAGAGGCGTCGGCCGGGTCGTCGGCCGAGTCGCCGGCGGGGGCGTCGGCGGGATCGACGTAAGCGAGCAGGGACACACCGGGATGGTAATGCGGAACCACCGTCAGTCATGATGGGGGCACCCACCACCTGCGACGACGGAGTTCCCATGCGCATCGGCATCCTCACCTCCGGAGGCGACTGCCCCGGCCTCAACGCGGTCATCCGCGGCATCGTGCTGAAGGGCATCGCCATCTACGGGCACGACTTCGTCGGGTTCCGGGACGGCTGGCGCGGGGTCGTCGACGGGGACATCGTGCCCCTCGGCCGCAAGGACATCCAGGGCATCGCGAAGCAGGGCGGCACGATCCTCGGCACCAGTCGGACGAACCCGTTCGAGGGGCCGAACGGCGGGGTCGAGAACATCGAGAAGGTCCTCGAGCGGCACGGCATCGACGCCATCGTCGCGATCGGCGGCGAGGGCACGTTGGCAGCCGCGAAGCGCCTGACGGACGCCGGGATGAAGATCGTCGGCGTGCCCAAGACGGTCGACAACGACCTGGGCGCCACCGACTACACGTTCGGGTTCGACACCGCCGTCGCCATCGCGACCGAGGCCATGGACCGACTCCGGACCACCGGTGAGTCGCACTCGCGGTGCATGGTCGCCGAGGTGATGGGCCGACACGTGGGGTGGATCGCCCTGCACTCGGGGATGGCCGCGGGCGCCCACGCGATCCTGATCCCCGAGCAGAAGACGAGCATGGAGCAGATCGCCGCCTGGGTGCGGTCGGCGTACGACCGTGGGCGCGCCCCGCTCGTGGTCGTGGCCGAGGGCTTCGTGCCGGACCACGAGGACAACGCGCACACCGAACGCGGACTCGACGCCTTCGGGCGACCGCGACTCGGCGGGATCGGCGAACGGCTCGCACCGCTCATCGAGGAGATGACCGGGATCGAGACGCGCGCGACCACGCTCGGCCACATCCAGCGCGGCGGCACCCCCACCGCGTACGACCGGGTGCTGTCGACGCGGCTCGGGCTCGCGGCGATCGACGCGGTGATCGAGGAGCGGTGGGGCCGGATGGTCGCGCTCCGCGGGACCGAGATCGTGCACGTGTCCTTCGCGGACGCGCTCGGCGAGTTGAAGACGGTGCCGCAGGCGCGCTTCGACGAGGCCGCCATCATGTTCGGCTGAGACGAGCGAAGTCGCGGCCGTCGCGGTCACGCGCGGCGCGTTAGGCGCGCACGTCGCTGCGGCGTCGGCCGGGAGGCACGGGTAGCGTCCGTCACGTGACCCGCGCAGTCCTCGTCTCCAGTTCCGCAGCCCCCGCCGTCACCGAGGTCGACGTCCCCGACCCCACCGAGGGCGAGGTGCTCGTCGACGTGACGTACTCGAGCGTCAACTACAAGGACGGGTTGGCGCTCGCGCGGAACCCCGGCGTGGCCAGGCTCGATCCGCTCGTACCGGGGATCGACGCCGTCGGGACGGTCTCCGCAGTCGGACCGGGCGTGCACGGCGTCGCGATCGGCGACCGGGTCGTGTGCACCGGTGGCGGCCTCGGCGAGAACCGGTACGGGGGGTGGGCCGCGCACGTGGTCGCACCGTCCGCTGCCCTCGTGGTCCTGCCGGACGACATGGACGACTCGTTCGCGGCGGCGATCGGCACCGCCGGGTTCACCGCGATGCTCAGCGTGCTGGCGCTCGAACGCTTCGTGGACCCCGCCGCAGGCCCCGTCCTGGTGACCGGCGCGTCCGGCGGCGTCGGCACGGTCGCGATCGCCCTGCTCACCGCACGCGGGTACGCGGTGACCGCCTCGTCGGGCCGGCGGGCCGCGAACGAGGCATCGCTCCGTGCGCTCGGGGCCGTCGACTTGATCGACCGCGACACGCTGTCCGAGGTCGGCAAGCCGATGCAGCGTGCGACGTGGGCCGGAGCGGTGGACAGCGTCGGGGGTGGCACGCTCGCGAACGTCCTCGCCTCGACGCAGTGGGGCGGTGCCGTCACCGCGTGCGGGCTGGCACAGGACTCGGCACTGCCGACGACGGTGCTGCCGTTCATCCTGCGCGCGGTCTCGTTGCTCGGCATCGACTCGGTGAACGCCCCGCAGGAGCTCCGGCAGCGGGCGTGGCAGCGGCTCGCCACCGACCTCGATCCGGCGCTCCTCGCCGGTGTGACGCGCACGGTGGGCCTGCGGGACGCGATCACCGTCGGGGCCGAGGTCGTCGCGGGCGCCGTGCACGGCCGGACCGTCGTCGACGTCGCGGGCAGTCTGGGGCGCTGACACGGGCGGTTGTTATTTAGCAACCGTTTGCATATTGGCACGTTAGGATTGCAGTACAGCACACCCGAACGCGTGAGGAGCCCACCGATGCCGGTGCCCAAGTCGACCGTCGAGAACTCGCCCCGGAAGCTCCTGCGGGACGTCGTCCTCGAGAAGATGCTCGTCGCGATCCAGGACGGCACGCTGCAGGCGGGCGAACGCCTCAACGACGACGAGCTCGTGCAGTGGCTCGGGGTCAGTCGCACGCCCATCCGTGAGGCCATCGCGAAGCTGGTCGACTACGGGCTGGTCGAGATGGAGGCCAACCGGTACACCCGCGTCGCCTCCCCCACGCTCGAGCAGTACGACGACGCGTTCCAGATGCTCTTCGGTCTCGCCGAGCTGGCGGCGCGGTGGTCGATGCCGCGCCTCGACGACGACGAGGTCCGCACGCTCGGGTCCATCCTCGACACCATCCGTGCGCACGCCGACGCCGAGGACCGTGCGATCAACGACGACATCGACGCCCTGATCGGGTTCCTCGTGGCCCACTCCGGCAACGAGCTGCTCATCAAGACCGCCGAGGGCATCGTCAACCGCGCGAAGTTCGTGCGCATCGGCGCCCCCGAGTTCGTCTTCTGGGACGTCAAGGACTCCCTCGACGCGTTCCGGGCCGCGGCGAAGGGCCGTGACGGTGAGGCCGGTGGGGCCGTGGTCCGCGCACTGAGCCGCGCGATGGCCGAACACCTCGGCACCGCGCGCGCCGCTGCAGCCGCAGCAGCCGCAAGCTGACCACCCGACGCGGCGGACAGCGCCGGTGCGGCACGATGAAGGGGTGACCGACCTCCTCATCCGTGCCACCGGCGTCCGCGTGACCCGGTCCGGACGCGACCTGCTGCACGACATCGACCTGACCGTCCGACGCGGCGAGCACTGGGCGTTGCTCGGGCCGAACGGCGCCGGCAAGTCCACGCTGCTGTCGGTGCTCGGCGCGAACGCGCACCCGACCGCGGGCGTCGTGGAGGTCCTCGGTCGGCAGCTCGGACGCGTGGACGTCCGCGAGCTCCGGGAACACATCGGGCACGTCGACCCCCGGCACCGGATGCTCTCCCCACTCACCGTGCTCGAGACGGTGCTGACCGGGCGGACCGGGACGACCGACCTCATGATGCGCTGGACCCCGACGGACGACGACGTCGCCGCGGCGGAGCGACACATCGCCGACGTCGGGTTGTCCGCACGCCGGGACGCCCGCTGGCCGGTGCTGTCGCAGGGCGAACGGGGCCGTGCGCTCATCGCCCGGGCACTCATGTCCGAGCCGCAGCTGCTGTTGCTCGACGAACCGGCCACCGGACTCGACGTCGCCGCGCGGGAACACCTGCTCGAGACGGTCGACGCCCTGCGCCACCGCCACCCGGAGCTCGGCAGCGTGATGGTGACGCACCACCTGGAGGACCTGCCGATCTCGACCTCGCACGCGATGCTGCTGCGGGACGGGGTGGCGGTCGCACAGGGCACCGCCGACGAGGTCATCACCTCGTCGGCGGTCTCGCACGCGTTCGACTTCCCCCTCGCCATCGTTCGTGCAGAGGGTCGCTGGCACGCACGTCGCGCGGTCTAGCCGCCCCGCGCCTCCGGGCCGGTCAGCGGAGCAACGCGACGGACGGCGTCAGGCGGTCGCGGCGGCAGCGGCCCTCGCGGCAGCGGGCAGCGCGTCCAGGATGCGCCCGACGGCCCGGTCGTCGTGCGCCGCTGTGACGAACCACGCCTCGAACACGCTCGGCGGCAGGGTCACGCCCGCGTCGAGCATCGCGTGGAAGAACGGCGGGTACCGGAAGGTGTCCTGCGCGCGGACGTCGTCGTAGTTCCGCGGCGCCTGCTCGAGGAACGCGAACGAGAACAGGTTGCCGGCGTGCTGCACCGTGTGCGCGACGCCCTCGGCCGTGAGCGCCTGGCTCGTCGCCGTGGCGATCGTCGACGCCGTGGCGTTCAGCCGTTCGTACACCTCGGGGGTCGCGGCACGGAGCGTGGCGATGCCGGCCGCCACCGCGAGCGGGTTCCCCGACAGGGTGCCGGCCTGGTACACGGGTCCGAGCGGGGCGAGGTAGTCCATGACCTCACGCCGACCGCCGAGGGCAGCGAGCGGCATCCCGCCGCCGATGACCTTGCCGAACGTGATGAGGTCGGGCTTCCACCCGGCACCGTCCGGCACCACCTTCGAGGCCTCGAGCCCCCACCACCCGGCGGGGCCGACCCGGAAGCCGGTGAGGACCTCGTCGACGATGAGCAGCGCACCGTGCCCCTGCACGATCTGCGCGAGGGCGCGGTTGAAGCCGCGCTCCGGCGCGAGCACGCCCATGTTCGCCGCCGCCGCCTCGACGATCACGGCGGCGATGCGCTCGGAGTGCTCGTCGAACGCGCGCCGGACGGCCTCGAGGTCGTTGTACGGCAGGACCAGGGTCTGCGCTGCGGTCTCGGCGGTGATGCCCGCACTGCCGGGGAGCGCGAGCGTCGCGACGCCCGAGCCGGCCTCGGCCAGCAGCGAGTCGGAGTGCCCGTGGTAGTGCCCGGCGAACTTCACCAGGAGGTCCCGCCCCGTGTAGCCGCGGGCCAGGCGGATCGCCGTCATCGTGGCCTCGGTGCCGGTCGACACCATGCGGATCTTCTCGATCGGACCGTCACCGTCCACCGACACCCGCTGCTTCACGAGTTCGGCGAGCTCGGTCTCGCCGGGGGTCGACGCCCCGAAGGAGAGCCCACGGGCAGCGGCCTGCTGCACCGCCTCGACCGTGCCGGGGTGGGCGTGCCCGAGGATCGCGGGGCCCCACGAGGCGACGAGGTCGACGTACTCGCGGCCCTCGGCGTCCGTGACGTATGCGCCCTTCGCGGACACCAGGAACCGCGGGGTCCCGCCGACGGAGCCGTACGCGCGGACGGGCGAGTTCACGCCGCCGGGGATGCTGTTCTTCGCGCGACCGAACAGCTGGTCGTTCGTGGTGGTCACTCGGGGGCCTTCCCGGTCGAGGCGATGCCGGCGACGTCGGCGGTGCTGCCGGACGTCCGGAGCCCGGCTTCGTCGTTGAGCTTGCGGGCGATGTCGACCGCGAAGTAGGTCAGGATCGCGTCGGCGCCGGCGCGCTTGATGCCCACGAGGGACTCCATCGCAGCCGCGTCGCGGTCGATCCACCCGTTCTGGGCGGCCGCGGTGATCATCGCGTACTCGCCCGAGATCTGGTACGCCCACACCGGCACCGGCGAGGTGTCGGCCGTGCGCGCGAGGACGTCGAGGTAGCTCATCGCGGGCTTCACCATCACGATGTCGGCGCCCTCGGCGATGTCCTGATCGACCTCCCAGAGCCCCTGCCGCCCGTTCGCGGAGTCGATCTGGTAGGTCCGACGGTCGCCGACGAGCGAGGACGAGACGGCTTCGCGGAAGGGCCCGTAGAACGCCGAGGCGTACTTCGCGGCGTACGCGAGCAGTGCCGTCCCGGAGTGCCCGGCCGTGTCGAGGGCGTCGCGGGCTGCCGCGATCTGACCGTCCATCATCCCGCTCATGCAGACGAGCTCGGCGCCGGCCTCGGCCTGGACCACGGCCATGTCGCGGTAGCGCAGCAGGGTCGCGTCGTTGTCGACGGAGCCGTCGCCCGCGAGCACACCGCAGTGCCCGTGGTCCGTGAACTCGTCGAGGCACAGGTCGGACTGCACGACGAGCGCGTCGCCGACCTCTTCCCGTGCCACGCGGATCGCCACGTTGAGGATGCCGTCGGGGTCGGTCGCGCCCGTGCCCGTCGCGTCCTTGCTGACCGGGACGCCGAACAGGTTGACGCCGCCGATGCCCTGCGCGGCGGCCTCGACGAGGGCCCGTCGGAACGAGTCGAGGGAGTGCTGCTGCACGCCCGGCATGCTCGAGATGTCGACCGCCTCGGTCGCACCCTCGCGGATGAACATCGGCAGCACCAGCTCGGCGGGGTGCAGGCGCGTCTCGGCGACGAGCCGGCGCATGGCCGGGGTCGCACGGAGTCGGCGGGGGCGGACCTGGGGGAACTGTCCGGTCACGATGACCTTCCTGGTCGGGGGGTGAGGTGGAGGGTCTCGACCACGGCGTCGAGCAGGGCTTCGGTGGAACGGCTGCGTGCGACGACGTGCACGGGCAGCCCGGCCGCGCGGGTGGCGTCGGCAGTGCCCGGGCCGATGCAGGCGATCCGGGTGCGGGGGTCGAGCGGGGTCAGCCGTACCGCGACCTGACGGGCGACGCTCCCGCTCGTGACGAGCACGGCGTCGGCCGGCGGATCGAGGGCGATCGGGTCGCTGCCCGTCCCCACGGTACGGTACGCGACGACGTCGTCGACGTCGATGCCGCGGCCGCGCAACCCGTTCACGAGCGTCGGCGCGGCGATCTCCGAGCGGGGGAACAGGACGGGTCCGGCGTCGTCGGGCATCGCCTGGACCAACCCGGCTGCCGAGTGCTCGGAAGGCACCAGGTCGACCCGCCACCCCGCCGCGCGAGCGGCGCGAGCGGTCGCGTCGCCGACGGTGGCCACGCGGACGTCGGACGGGAGGCTCGAAACGCGTCCGGCGAGCGCGCGCACCGCCGTCGCACTGGTCACCACCACCCAGCGGTACCCGACCACGTCGGGGACGGAGCCGTCGGCGGCAGGTGGGGCGGGCCTCCCGTCCGCACCACCGGGGTGGCCGAGGCGAGCGAGCGCCGCGTCGAGTGCGTCGGAGTCGGCCGCGGGGGCGTCCGTGATGAGCGGGACGATCCGCGGGTCGAACCCACGCGCCCGGGCTGCGGCAGCGACCTCCTCGCCCCACGCGCCGCCGCGCGGGACGAGGACGACCGGTGGCCGCGCTCCGGCCGCGTTGCGAGCGGTGTCGTCCGTGGTCGCCGTCCTACTCCGCCGGGGTGGCGAGACCGGGGCCGGCGGTGTGCGACCCCTCGACACCGTCCGCGCTCGCGAGGTCGGCGAGATCCGCCGCACCGTTCTCGAGGAGTTCGGCGGCGACCCGGCGGCCGACGTCGAGGGCCTCGTCGAGCCGGTCCTGCGGCGAGCCGTCCAGGTGTGCGGCGTGCGAGGCGGTCCGGTACTCGGTGCCGTCGGGGCGGTACACCGTCGCGGAGACGAGCAGGAGTTCCGCGTCGACCACCGCGGTGGCGCCGATCGGTGCCGAACAGCCGGCCTCGAGCTTCGCGAGGACCTCTCGTTCGGCGGTCACGGTGAGCCGGGTCGGCGCGTGCTCGATCTTGCGGAGCGCGGCCAGCAGGTTCCGGTCGGTCTCGCCCGAACGGGTCTCGACCGCGAGCGCCCCCTGACCGGGAGCGCTCGGCCAGAAGCCGAGGTCGAGCAGCTCGGTCGCGGCGTCGAGTCGGTCGATGCGGGTCAGGCCGGCGGCGGCGAGCACCACGGCGTCGAGGTCGTCGTCCACCCGTCCGAGCCGGGTGTCGATGTTGCCGCGGATGTCCACGACCGTGAGGTCCGGACGCTTCGCCCGGAGCTGTGCGACGCGACGCGGTGACCCGGTACCGACCTTCGCGCCCTCGGGGAGCGTGTCGATGGTCGCACCGTTGCGGGCGACCAGGACGTCACGCGGGTCCTCGCGCTTGGGGACCGCCGCGATCGTCAGACCGGGGTACGGCGCGGTCGGGAGGTCCTTGAGCGAGTGCACCAGGACGTCGACCTCGCCCGCGACCAGGGCCTCGCGGAGGGCGCTGGCGAACACGCCGGTCCCGCCGAGCGACGCCAGGGAGGCACGGTTGGTGTCGCCCTCGCTCGTCACGGTGACGAGTTCGACCGGTCGCCCGGCCGCCGCAGCCAGACGGTCGGCCACCGCCTGCGACTGCGCGACGGCGAGCCGGCTGGCGCGGGTGCCGAGACGGATGGGGCGGGGGCCGGCGGTCGCGGTGTCGGCAGCTGCGGGGTCGGCAGCCGCGGTGTCGGTCCCGTTCGTCGCAGCCGGGTCGGTGTCGCCTCCGGTCACGGTGCGAGTCCGGCCGCAGCCGGCTTGAACCCGGCGCGCACGTTCTCGCAGCAGCCCGGGCGGCAGACGTCGTACCAGGGACCGAGGTCGGTCAGGTGCGGGCGCTCCGCCGTCGGGGTGCCGTTGACGCGCTCGAGGACGAGGTCCACGAGGCCCGCGACGTACGCCGGGTCGACACCGGGCGTCTGCGTGCGGAGCGACCAGAAGCCGAGTTCCTGCGCGGTCTCGGTGGCTTCCTCGTCGAGGTCCCACATGACCTCCATGTGGTCGCTCACGAACCCGAGCGGGACGATCAGCACGGCACGCGTCGGGCCGCCCTTGAGCGTCTCGTTCATGTAGTCGTTGATGTCCGGCTCGAGCCACGGCTGCGTCGGCGGGCCGGAGCGCGACTGGTAGACGAGCTTCCACGGGGGCGTGCTCGTGCCGCGGAGGGCGGCGTGCTCGGGCTGCTCGAGGAGCTCGGCCCACGCCTGGTCGAGGACGACCTGGGCGACGGCCTCGTGCTGGGCCTCGTACGCGCCGTGATCGTCGAAGCCGCGGTAGTCCGGGCCCGACTTGGCGGCGTCGGACGACGGGATCGAGTGGGTCGAGAACAGCACGTGCAGTTCGGTCGCGAGGTCGAGCCCGTCGTTCTCGGCGATGGCCTGCGCCAGACCGTCACGCACGCCGTCCACGAACGGGCGGACGAAGCCCGGGTGGTCGAAGAACTGCCGGACCTTGTCGATCTGGATCGTGTCGATCAGGCCGGTCTCGTCGAGGACGCGCGCGTAGTCCTCGCGGTACTGCCGGCAGGACGAGAACGACGAGTAGGCGCTCGTCGCGATGGCGATGAGCTTGCCGTAGCCCTTGTCGGCCGCTTCGAGGAAGGCGTCCTTGAGGTAGGGGTCCCAGTTGCGGTTGCCCCAGAGCACGGGCATGTCGATGCCACGCGACGCCAGCTCGGCCTCGAGCGCCGCCTTCAGCGCACGGTTCTGCGCGTTGATCGGGCTGACACCGCCGAAGTGCCGGTAGTGGTGCGCGACCTCTTCGAGACGTTCGTCCGGGATCCCGCGGCCACGCGTGACGTTCCGGAGGAACGGGATGACGTCGTCCTGGCCCTCGGGGCCGCCGAACCCGGCGAGCAGGATGGCGTCGTACGCGGTGGGGACCTCGACGTGCTCGGGACCGTCGGCCGCACCGGCGGTCGCGGCGAGGACGGGGTGCCCGTTCGTGATGTGGCTGGTGTCGGTCACGACAGCACCTCCGGCAGCTCGGCGGTCGTCACGCGACGACCGGTGAAGAAGGGCACCTCTTCGCGCACGTGCATGCGCGCCTCGGTGTAGCGCAGGTCGCGCATCAGGTCGACGAGGTCGACGAGGTCCGGGCTCTCGAGCGGCAGGATCCACTCGTAGTCGCTCAGGGCGAAGGTGGCGATGGTGTTCGTCAGCACGCGGCGGTACTTCGCGCCGGCGATGCCGTGGTCGCGGAGCATCGTCGAGCGCTCTTCCTCGGGCAGGAGGTACCACTCGTAGGAGCGGACGAACGGGTAGACCGTGATCCACGCCTCGGGGTCCTTGCCGCGGAGGAACGCGGGGGTGTGCCGCTTGTTGAACTCGGCTTCTCGGTGCATCGCCATGACGTGCCACACGGGTTCGGCGTCCTGGAACAGCCCGGTGCGCCGGATCTCGCGGAGCACGGCCTGGATCGCCTGCGCGTCGTCGCCGTGCAGCCAGACCATGACGTCGGCGTCGGCGCGGAAGGCCGACACGTCGTAGAAGCCGCGGATCGTCACGCCACGCTCGGCTGCGGAGGCCACCACCGCGTCGAGCTCCGCGACGGCGTCGTCACCCGGCCGGTGGATCGGGCCGAGGGGCCGACGGAACACGGCCCAGAGCGCGTAGGCGGTCAGCAGGTTCGGGTCGATCCCGCTCGCCGGGTCGACGCTGTCGTGCGGAGCGGCATCCGGCGTCGTGTTCGAGTGGGGGGTTGGTGCGGGCGCCGAGTTCGCGGGCGCGGTGGAGCTCATGGAATCCATTGTCCTATCGGTTGCCAGGGAATGGTCGCCGGCCCCCTTGCCGGGCGGGCGCCTCGATCCCGAAGACCACCGATCGGGCGGTCTACCGCCGTCGGAGCACCGCTATGACGATACCCCCGACCACTGCCACTCCGGCTGCGAGCCCGGCCAGGTACGGCACGGGGTTCTCGTCGATCCCGCGCTGCACCTTCGAGGCCGCGATCCCGAGCTGCTTCGGCAGGTTGAGCTTGTCCTCGATCGCGTCGAGGGTGTCGAAGAGCTGCGCGCGGGTCGCTGCGACGCGGTCCGCCAGGTCGTCGTGCTGATCGGTCACGGTTCCTCCGTCGGTGGGTCGGGTGTCGATGGTCAGAACCGACCGCTGACGTCGGGCTTGCGGGACGCGCGCTGGGTCCGCGGCGTCGGCTTCTTGCCCAGGCCCTTGACGGCGTTGACGTCGTTCTTGACGCTCGCGATGGTCTGCTTCGGCGTGAGCGGCAGGCCCTTCTTGAAGCGCTTCCACCCCACGAAGCCGAGGATCGCGGCGACGATGAGCATCAGCACGGCGAGCAGCAGCGCCGCGAGCCATGCCGGCATGATCGTCGCCAGCCCCATCACGGCAGCCGTCAGCAGCACGCCGATGGCGTAGAGCACGATGACGAGCGCCGCGACCAGCAGGCCAGCGGCGAGGGCGAAGATCTTCGCCTTCGCGAGCATCTCGGCCTTGAGGAGGTCGAGTTCGCCCTTGACGAGGCTCTTGACGAGCTTCGGGACGTCACCGACCAGGCCGATCAGCGAGCGCGACTTGCGGTCGCGGGTGTCCGTCATGAGGTCGCGGAGTCCTTCTTCTGGCCGACCTTGCGGACGGCCTTCTTCGTGGTCTCACCGATGAACTCGGCCACGTCCGGGGTCTTGTCCGCGACGAAGTCCTCGGCCACGTGCACACTCTTCTGCACGCGGTTGCTGTTCCAGATCTTGCCGCTCAGGGTCTTGATCTGCTCGTACCGCGCCCGTCCGGCTCGCGATCCCAGGACGTACCCGAGTGCTGCGCCGGCGACGAAAAGGAGCTTGCCTCGCATGTGCGATTCCTCCAGGGTCAGTGTGCGTGGTCATGCGCCGAGCGGAATACGTCCGACGGTTCAACCAACAGTAGCCCTCGGGACGCGGTGGGTCCGCTCAGGATTCCAGGATGCGCTCAGCGGCGGCACGGGACGCCGCGACGATGCCCGCGAGCCCACGACCGGTCGAGGCCTCGCCGATGCCGACGACGCCCGCGTCGAGACCCGCCGCGACGGTGTCCGGCCCGTGCCACCGGACCCGCGCGGCGCCGAGGACGCGACCGGCCGGGACCTCCACCCCGAGCAGGGTGCTGGCATCGCGGACGGCGCGCGTCCCGACGGGGTCACCGGGGTCGACCGGGAGGCTCGTGGCCAGGTCCGGCGCGTCGCCAACGCCCGTCGTCGTGTCGGCCGTCGACGTGTCGCCTGTCGTCGTGCCGGCTGCGTCGGAGTGCGGCGGGACGGCGTAGCTCAGCCGGACGACGTGCCGCCCCCCTGCGGCCTCGGCCAACCACGGCCACTTCACGGTCGCGTGCGTGAGGGCCTTCGCCGCCACGCCCGCGGCTTCCGGGTGCACGAGCATGCCCGTCCCCCGGGGACCCGCGTCGAGCTCGGGCTGGTCGAGGACGAGCGTCACGAGTTCGATCCCGGTCCGGTCCGCCGCCGTCGATCGCGACGGGTCGGCCGTCGAGGCGAGGACGTGCTCGGCGGCCAGGCGCTCGGTCGTGCCGTCGGCCGAGCGGACCTCGACCGCGTGGGACTCGATCGCCGTCGCGCGGGTGTGCAACCGGACGTCGACGCGGTACGTCTCCATGTCGGCCACGAGTTCGTCGACGAGCCGCACGATCCCGCCGCGGATGCCCTGCACTGCGGAACCAGCTGCGGCACGGGACCGGAGGGCCAGCACGGCCCGGGCGAGCGATCCCTCGCGCTGCAGTGCCGCGCGGAGTCCGGGTGCGACGCGGTCCGGGTCGAGCTTGTCCGGGTGGGTCGAGTGCACGCCGCCGGCGACCGGCACGACGAGGTCGTCCAGTACCCGCTCCCCCATGCGCCGGCGGACCAGCTCGCCGAGCGACGTCGCCTTCGCACCCACGGGCGACGGCAGCAGCGAGTCCATCTGGGCCCGGAGCGCTCCCTTCTGCCCGACGACCGTGATGACGTCGGCGACCATCGGACTGCCCGGGATCCCGAGGAGGCCGGTCGCCGGGATCGGGGACACACGGCCGTCGCGGGTCATCAACCACGCGCCGCGGGGGTCCGGCGTCACGACGTCGTTGCCGAGACCGAGCTCGATGGCCAGCCGCGCGATGGCGTCGGTGCGGGTCGCGAACGAGTCGGCCCCCATGTCCAGGTCGATGCCGCCGACCGTGTGCCGACGGACCATGCCACCGAGCTGACCCGAGGCCTCGACGAGCACGACGTGCGCGCCGCCCTTCGCCAGGTCGCGGGCCGCGACGAGACCGGCGACCCCGCCGCCGACCACGACCACGTCGGTCATGCCGCGGTCCCGTCACCCAGCTCGTGGACGAGCTCGACGACCCGGGTCAGCACGGTCGGGTCGGTCTCGGGCGGGACACCGTGCCCGAGGTTCACGACGTGCGCCCGTGCCGCACCGCCGCGGCGGACGATGTCACGCACGTGGGCCTCGAGGACCGGCCACGGGGCGTTCAGCATCGCCGGGTCGATGTTGCCCTGCACGGTCACGGCCGTACCGACGCGGCGGACGGCCTCGTCGAGCGGGATGCGCCAGTCGACCCCGACCGCGTCGACGGCGACCGCGTCCGACGGGTCGCCGAGCGTGGTCATGTCGTGCAGGACCTCGCCGCTGCCGACACCGAAGTGGATGCGCGGGACGCCGAGGTCCGCGACGTGAGCGAGCGCGGTCGCCGAGTGCGGGGCGACGGACCGCACGTAGTCGACGCGGGAGAGCGAGCCGACCCACGAGTCGAACAGCTGCGCGGCCGATGCCCCGGCGCGCACCTGCGCCCGGAGGAACGCGCCGGAGACGTCGGCGGCCCAGGCGAGCAGGCGGCCCCAGGTCTCGGGGTCCGCGTGCATCAGGGTGCGGGCGCGGATGTGGTCCTTCGACGGCCCGCCCTCCACCAGGTAGGCGGCGAGCGTGAAGGGTGCGCCGGCGAACCCGATGAGCGGGGTGTCCCCGAGCTCGTCCACGGTGCGCCGGACGGCCTCCTCGATCGGGGCGAGCGCCGCCGGGTCCAGGGCCTCGAGCGCGTCGACGTCCGACGCGGTGCGGATCGGGGAGCCGAGGACCGGACCACGACCGGGCACGATCTCGACGTCCACGCCCGCGAGCTTGATCGGCACGACGATGTCGCTGAAGAAGATGCCGGCGTCGACCCCGTGCCGACGCACCGGCTGCAGGGTGATCTCGGACGCGAGCGCCGGGTCCAGGCAGGCGTCGAGCATCGCGGTGCCGACGCGGAGTTCGCGGTACTCGGGCAGTGAGCGCCCGGCCTGCCGCATGAACCACACCGGCAGGGTCTCGGGCCGGTCGCCCCGGAGTGCCCGGACGAGGGGCGATCCGCTGGTGCGCCCCGAGACGAGCGGGTGCGTGGCGGGCAGGGCGGTGGGGGGCGCGTCGGTCACCGGACGATTGTCGCACCGGCCGCCGTGGGCACAGCCGCGCGCGGGCACCCCGGCCGGGTCGGTGCCCGGGCCCCTGCCGCGAGTGGGCAGGCTGCGGGTGTCCTGAGCACGCGATCAGCGAACAGCCGCTCCATGGTTCGAGAGTTACGATGGAAGACGTGCTCATCTGTCTCACGGCGTCGCACCGCAACGCCAGCTTCGACCTCCTGGAGCGACTGAGCATCGGCGCCCCCGCTGCCGCGAGCCGTCTCGTCACCGAATCCGGTGTCCTCGACGGCGCCGTCGTCCTCGCCACGTGCAACCGCTTCGAGGCCTACCTCGACATCGCGGGCGACGACCGTGACTCCGCCGTGGCCGCGACCGTGCAGGCCGTGGCCGCCGCGAGCGACCTCGCTGCCGACCAGGTCGTCGAGTCCGTGCAGGTGCTCGGTGGCAAGGACGTCGTCCAGCACCTGTTCGCCGTGTCGAGCGGACTCGAGTCCGTCGTCGTCGGCGAGACCGAGATCTCCGGGCAGGTCCGTCGCTCGCTCGAGGATGCCCGCTCGAAGGGCACCACGACCTCCGACCTCGAACGGCTCTTCCAGGAGGCCGCGCACACCTCCCGCGGCGTGAAGACCCGGACGCGCATCGGCGCCGCCGGTCGCTCGCTGGTCCGGCTCGGACTCGAGCTGGCGTCCTCCCGCATCACCGACTGGGCCGGCGCCCGGGTGCTGCTCATCGGCACCGGCAGCTACGCGGCCACCACGATCGCCGCGCTCCGCGACCGCGGGGCCACGACCATCCAGGTCTTCTCGCCCTCCGGCCGGGCCGCGTGGTTCGCCACGAAGCACGACCTCGTCGCCGCGCACGACCTCGACCAGGCCATCCGGACCAGCGACGTCGTCATCACCTGCACCTCCACCGAGCTGCCCGTCGTCACGGCGTCCCACCTGGCCGACGGGGCTCGACGCATCGTCATCGACCTCGGCATGCCGCGCAACGTCGACCCCGCCGCGGCCGACGTCGACGGCGTGGAGCTGCTCGACCTCGAGACCATCGGCATCCACGCGCCGCTCGCCGAGCTGAACGCCGAGTCCGAGGCCCGCGCCATGGTCGACGACGCGGTGTCCCGGTTCCGCGCGCAGGCCCTCGAGCAGTCCACGACCCCGGCGCTCGTCGCGTTCCGGAAGCACGTGTTCGACATCCTCGACGACGAGATCGACCGGGCGAAACGCCGGAGCGACGGCGATCCCCAGGCCGCCGAGCAGACCGAACGGGCACTCCGGCACCTGGTCGGCGTGTTGTTGCACCGCCCGTCCGTCCGGGCTCGAGAGCTCGGTCGTGCCGGTCGCGCCGACGAGTTCATCGGGGCACTCGACGCCCTCTACGGGGTCCGCCCCGAACCGGAGGCCGAGCTCCCCACGCCCGTCGTGCCCTTCGTCGACCGCGTCCTGTCGGAGCGGGAGACCGCGGGCCGTACCGACGAGGCGGACGCGAGCTGAGCCTCCCGTCCGGTCCGACCGCAGCAGCCACGCTGCGTGTCAGCGCGGTCCTGCTCGTCCGCGACCGGCGCGTCCTGATGGTCCGCGCGCGCGGTCGCGACGTCGTCTACCTGCCGGGCGGCAAGGCCGAACCGCAGGAGACGGACGCCGAGGCCGCCATCCGCGAAGCACGCGAGGAGACCGGCCTCGTGTTCACGGAGACCGACCTCGAACCCTTCGGCACCGTCCTGGAACCCGCCCACGGGCAGGCACCCGGCACCATGGTCGCGATGGCCCTGTTCCTGGTCCGACCGGGAGGCGCACTCGACTCCGCCTCGCCCGTCGCCTCGGCAGAGGTCGACGAGATCGAGTGGGTCACCTCCGCCGACGCGCGCCGGTGTCCGCCAGCGGGCGTCGAGACACTCCGCCGCCTGGTGGCGGCGGAGCGCATCGACTGAGCCTCGGGCCCGGTGTCGACCGACCGTCAGCCCTGGTCGCGGTCCGTGTAGTGCCCGACCTCGCCGGACGGGGTCGGCTCGACCTCGCCGGGGATCTCGGACTCGACGTACTCGCCCTCGCCGTCGCCACCCGTCGGGCGGACCTCGCCCGGGATGTCGCTCGAGACGAACTCGCCCGCCGGTTCGTCGTTCGGCACGGGCACGTCGCCGGGGATCTCACTGTCCGTGAAGGACCCCGCGCGCGCCTCGACGCCGTCGGAACGACCCTCGTCGCCGCGTGCCTGCTCGTGCTTGCCTGCCATGTCCGACCTCCGTCGCTCGTGTCTGCTGGACTGTTGGTGAGTGTGCTCGTGGTGCCTGGGGATCGGCCGAGGCGCGCCGTCAGGGCGCGGTGATCACGACTCGGGGTCGTCCAAGAACTCCCGGACCTCCTGCTGGCACCGGCAGCTCTCGGCGAACCGGGCCGCCCAGTGCAGTGCGTCGTCCCGGGTGGCGACGTCGACGATGGCGAAGCCCCCGATGAACGTCTCCTTGCCGGGCCGCGTCGCCGGGTCGTGCACGGTGCCGTCGGTGTCGACCAGTGCGCCGGTGGACGGCTCGAGCAGGCCGCCGCCGAAGACCCACACGCCCGCGGCCTTCGCGGCGCGGAGCACCCGGTGGGTCGCCTCGGCCACCGCGGGCAGGTCGGCCATCGGGAACACCATCGTGCCCTCGTCGAACGAGATGAGGTACTTCGTCACGATCGCCTCCGATCATCGTGCCTCGTCTGCTGCGCGAGGGCGTCCGGGTCCGGCGGACCGACCGTCGTCGGCACCTGCCGCCGATCCAACACCGCGCCGTAGGCTGTCGCCCGCCATGGACCACATCCCGCTGCCCGGACTCGTCGACGCCGCCGCACGGATCGTCGGGCGCCCGCTCGTGCTCGACCGGGTGCTCACCGGCGGGCAGCACGCCCGCACGGTCCTGGTGCGCGACGCCGACGCTTCCCTGGTCGTGCGGGTGTTCCCGCGGGGGGACGACGCGGTCGTCCGGGAGCTCGACGTCCTCCGCCGACTCGGCCCGCTCGGCGACCTGGCACCACGGCTCGTCGCCCACGGAGACGTGGACGGACTGCCCCTCATCGTCACCACCGCGCTCCCCGGCGGTCCGCCCGGGACCGATCTCGACCCGGTGACCATCGGCCTCCGGATGGGCACCGCGCTGGCCGCCGTGCACCGACTCGACCCGAGCGGGCTGCCGGACGACGTCCGCGCCCCGACGCTGCGTGCCGGGCGCCTCGCCGCGGCGGCCCACCGGGCGTGGTCCGGGGTGCGCACCGACCGGGTCCTCACCCACGGCGACTTCTGGAGCGGCAACACCGTGTGGTCCGGCGAGCACCTGGCCGGCATCGTCGACTGGTCGGGAGCGCGATCGGCACCGCGCGGGGTGGACGTCGCCTGGTGCCGGCAGGACCTCGTCCTGCTCGGTTCGACGGACGCCGCGGACCGGTTCCTGCGGAGCTACGAGCAGCACGCCGGACGCACCCTGCCCGACGTGCGAGCCTGGGACGTCGTGGCCGCAGCCCGTGCGGACACCTACGTGGAGACGTGGGCGGAGAACTACGCAGGGATCGGCCACCCCGGCATCACGGCACAGGTGCTGCGGCAGCGCTTCGACGAATGGGTCCGCACGTTGGTCGGGAGCCGGACGGACGGCACCACGGTCGCCTTCGGTCAGCGCTGAACAGGGACGTGCACGGCTTCGAGGACCTCGGTGCCCATGGTGCGCAGGGCCTCGATGACCGCGAGCCGTCGCTGCAGCGAGTCGTCGTCGAACGTCACGGTCACCGCGTAGCTCACCGACGAACCGGGGCCGCGCAGGATCCCGGCCTCGGCACGGACCCCGGTGCTCGACCCGGTGACCGCCACGGACTGCAACCCGTGGTCGAGCGCCCGGTGCGCGAGCGGGTCCAACCCGAAGGCGCCCGCGACCAGGCTCAGGTCGCTCGCGAGCGACAACCAGCCGAGCACCCGGTTCGAGACGGCTTCGTCGACGACCTCCCCGAGCGCGAGTCCCCGCATCAACCAGCTGAGCTCCCCGGTCGGCGCGACCGAGGCGTCGGGGGCGTCGTCCGGACCGCGGCGGTCACGGACGCGGTCGATCAGGGCGGTGCGCTCGATCCCCAGGGCCTCCGCCCGCTCGCGGACCGCGTCGATCCCGACGGTCGAGAGGAGCGCGTTCATCGCCCAGGCGTCAGCGTTCGCGCCGACGAGGGTGGCGAGGTCGGGGACCTGCATCGTCGGCTCCTGCAGGAACTGCCAGAGCCCCGCGCCCGTGGCGGTGTCCCGTGCCATGCGCTGCAGGCGGTCCCCGTGCAGACGACCGTCCTCGAGCCGCGCCGCCACCTCGATCAGGAGCAGCACCCGCCCGAGACTCGCGACGGGCTGCACGAGGGTGTCGTCGACCGCGAGCAGCGCCTTCCCGCTCGACGTGTCGATCACCGAGGCACTCACCCCGGCGCCGTCGACCGCGAGCGCACCGAGGGCCTCGATCGTGGCCGAGAACCGTTCCTCGGCACCGCCCCGGTGACGACCGCGCGTGCGGCCCCCTCCGCCGGCGCGGCCGTCTGGTCGCCTGCGTCGCGACGACGGAGCCGCGTCCGGCTCGGTCATCACCAGATGGCGACGCGTTCGGCGGGGTCGAGGTACATCGCGTCCCGCTCGGTCACGCCGAAGGTCTCGTAGAAGCCGTCGATGTTGCGGACGACCTGGTTGCACCGGAACTCGTTCGGCGAGTGCGGGTCGATCGACAGCAGGCGCGCTGCCTCCTCCGGGCGGATCGCCATGCGCCAGGCCTGCGCCCAGCTGAGGAAGAAGCGCTCGGCTCCGGTCATCCCCTCGATCACCGGGGGTTCCTGGCCGTCGAGGGACAGCAGGTACGCCTTCCACGCGATCGACAGGCCGCCGAGGTCACCGATGTTCTCGCCGATGGTCAGCGCCCCGTTGACGTGTCCGTCGGGCACCTCGGTCGGCACCAGGGCGTCGTACTGGGCGATGAGTGCCTTCGTCCGCTCCTCGAACGCCGTCCGGTCGGCCTCGGTCCACCAGTTCTGCAGGCGGCCGTCGCCGTCGTACTGCGAGCCCTGGTCGTCGAAGCCGTGGCCGATCTCGTGGCCGATGACCGCGCCGATCGCGCCGTAGTTCGCGGCGGCGTCGCGCCCGGCGTCGAAGAACGGGAACTGCAGGATGGCGGCCGGGAACACGATCTCGTTGAAGCCCGGGTTGTAGTACGCGTTGATCGTCTGCGGCGTCATGAACCACTCGTCGCGGTCGATCGGCTTCCCGATCTTGCCGAGCTCCCGGTCGACCTGGAACGAGGCGACGGCCCGGACGTTGCCGAGCAGGTCGTCCGGCGTGACCTCGAGCGCCGAGTAGTCCCGCCACCGCACCGGGTAGCCGATCTTCGGGGTGAACTTCGACAGCTTGTCGAGCGCGCGGGCGCGGGTCTCGTCGGTCATCCAGTCGAGTCCGGTGATGCTCTGCCGGTAGGCCTCGACCAGGTTCGCCACGAGGTCGTCCATCGTCGCCTTCGAGGTCTCGTCGAAGTGCTCCTGCACGTAGATGCGTCCGACGGCCTCGCCCATGGCGCCCTCGACCAGGGAGACGCCGCGCTTCCACCGTTCGCGCTGCTTCGGTGCGCCCGTGAGCGCGGTGCCGTAGAACGAGAAGTTGGTCGCCGAGAAGGCACTGGTCAGGTACGCCGCGGAGGCGCGGATCACCTGCCAGCGCAGCCAGTCCTTCCAGACGTCCACCGACCGCGACTGCAGCAGCGCCGCCAGGCCGGTCACGAAGGACGGCTCCCGGACGACGACCGTCTCGAAGGCCCCGACGGGCGCGTCGATCGCTTCCCACCACTGGCGCAGGTCGATGTCCCGCGCGAGCGCGGCGACCTCGGCCCAGGGCAGCTTGTTGTAGGTCTTCTGGCTGTCCCGGGTGGTCACGTTGTCCCAGTGCACCTCGGCCAGCGCGGTCTCGAGGGCGATGACGTGCTCGGTCCGCTCACCCGCGTCGGCGAACCCGGCGAGCGGGAACATCGCGGCGACGAACTCGCGGTACTTCGTCCGGATGTCCGCGAACCGCTCTTCGCGGTAGTAGGACTCGTCGGGCAGGCCGAGCCCGGACTGCTCGAGGAAGACGATGTACGACTCCGGGTCGCCCGGGTCGTTGTCGACGAAGAGCTGCAGGAAGCTCGGCAGCCCGAGTCGCTCGAAGCGTCCGACCATCCGCACGACGCCCTCGACCGAGTCGATCGCGGCGATCTCGGCCAGGAGCGGCTCGATGGGCGCGGTGCCCAGGGCTTCGAGGCGCTGCTCGTCGGTGAAGGACGTGTACAGGTCGCCGACCTTGCGGGCCTCGGTGCCCGGCTCGGCGAGCTGGGAGCGCTCGATGATGTCGCGGACGGCCACCTCGGCAGCCTCGGCCAGCACCGTGAAGGAGCCGTACCGTGCCTTGTCGTCGGGGATGGGCGTCGCCGCGACCCACGAGCCGTTGACGTGCTGGTACAGGTCGTCCTGCGGACGCACCGCGGCGTCGAGTTCGTCGGTGTGGATGCCGGAGGGACGCGCGACGTCGGTCATGCGGTCCACGATAGCCACCGTCCCCACGGGTGCGGTGGGCGTCGACCGCGGCCGTCACGGGCACATCCCTGCCGGTACGGTCATCGCATGGGACTTCCGTGGAAGCTGCACGGGGACGGCGCGACCGTCTCCGCGACGACGATCGTGGCGCCGGACGAACGGCTGACGTGGGGACGGACGATCGGGCTCGGCGTGCAGCACGTCGTCGCGATGTTCGGCGCGACGTTCCTGGTGCCGCTCCTGACGGGCTTCCCGCCGTCCACCACCCTGCTGTTCAGCGGCATCGGGACGATCCTCTTCCTGCTGATCACCGGGAACCGCCTGCCGAGCTACCTCGGGTCGTCGTTCGCCTTCATCGCACCGATCGGTGCCGCGACGAAGATCGGCGGCATCCCGCTCGCGCTCTCCGGGATCATCGTGGTCGGCGCGCTCCTGGCCGTCGTCGGGCTCGTCGTGCACCTGGCGGGCGCCGGGTGGATCGACCGCCTGATGCCACCGGTGGTCTCCGGCGCGATCGTCGCGCTGATCGGCTTCAACCTGGCGCCGGCGGCACGCGACAACTTCACGAAGTCGCCGGTCATCGCGGTGATCACGCTCGCCGCGATCATCCTGGTCACGGTGCTGTTCAAGGGGCTGCTCGGTCGGCTCTCGATCGTCATCGGGGTCGTCGTCGGGTACCTCGCGGCGCTGCTGGCGGGCCAGGTGGACTTCACCGCGGCGAGCAAGGCCGCGTGGATCGGCCTGCCGACGTTCACCACCCCGTCCTTCGACCCGGCGCAGCTCCCGATCTACCTCGGGTTCGTCCCCGTCGTGCTGGCGCTCGTCGCCGAGAACGTCGGGCACGTCAAGGGCGTCGGCCAGCTCACCGGCCGGGACCTCACGCCGCTCACCGGGCGCGCGCTCTTCGCCGACGGCGTCTCGACCGTGCTGGCCGGTTTCGGCGGCGGCTCGGCGACCACGACCTACGGCGAGAACATCGGCGTGATGGCCGCGACCCGCGTGTTCTCGACGGCCGCGTACTGGGTGGCCGCGTTCGCCGCGGTGCTGCTCGGGCTCTCGCCGAAGATCGGCGCGGTCATCTCGTCGGTCCCGGCGGGGGTGCTCGGCGGTGCGACGACGGCGCTCTACGGCCTGATCGGCGTCATCGGCATCCGCATCTGGGTGGAGAACCGCGTCGACTTCGCGAAGCCGAAGAACCAGCTCACGGCGGGCATCGCGCTCATCATGGGCATCGCCGACTTCACGTTCTCGTTCGGCGGTGCGAGCTTCGGCGGCATCATCGTCGGCACCGTCGCGGCGATCGTGGTCTACCACCTCATGGACCTGGTCGGCCGGGCACGCGGCACCGACCCCGTGACCCCCGCGGCGTCCGAGGACGACCGGGCCGCCACCGCCGCGGTCCCCGCCGAGCCCCGGATGCGCTGACCGACCGGCCCGCGGCGCACGGGCAGGACCACCGACGCGAGAATGGTCCGGTGCCCGATGCCCCCGTCCTCGCTCGCCAGGAGCGCCGCCGTGTCGACCGGGACATCGTGCGCTTGGCGGTCCCGGCGCTCGGCGCCCTGGTCGTCGAGCCCCTCTTCCTGCTCACGGACACCGCGCTCGTCGGTCACCTGGGGGCGTCGTCCCTCGCCGCCGTGGGGCTCGCGAGCGCCGTCCTGCAGACCGTCACGGGCCTCCTGGTCTTCCTGGCGTACTCGACGACACCCGCGGTCGCGCGGGCCCTGGGCGGCGGGGACCGGCGGGCCGCCGTGCACGCGGGTGTCGACGGCATGTGGCTCGCACTGGGCCTCGGGGTCCTGCTCGCGATCGTCGGGTGGCCCCTCGCCGCTCCCCTGGTGTCCCTGTTCGGCGCGTCCGCCGAGGTCTCCGGAGCAGCGACCGCGTACCTGACGCTCTCGCTCGTCGGCCTGCCCGGGATCCTCGTGGTGACGGCGTCGACCGGGCTCCTCCGCGGTCTGCAGGACACCCGCACCCCGCTCGTCGTCGCCACGGTCGGGTTCGTCGCGAACGGCCTGCTGAACGCGGTGCTCATCTACGGGGTCGGCTGGGGCGTCGAGGGGTCCGCTGCCGGCACCGTCGTCGTCCAGTGGGCGATGGCGGCCGTCTACGTGGTGATCGCCGTCCGCGCCGCACGCCGGGTCGGTGCGCCGCTCCGCCCCGGGGCGTCCGGCGTGGTCCGCGCGCTGCGCTCGGGTGCGTGGTTGTTCCTCCGGACCGCGTCGCTCCGGGTCGCGATGCTCGCCACGGTGTCGAGCGCTGCTGGTCTCGGGACGACGGGACTCGCGACGACCCAGGTCGCCCTCACGGTGTTCTCCACCCTCGCGTTCGCGCTCGACGCACTCGCGATCGCGGGGCAGGCGCTCGTCGGCCACGGACTCGGCGCACGCGATGCTCCGCGCGTCAGGCTCGTGACGACGCGCCTGGTACGGCTCGGGCTCGCCGGTGGTGTCCTGCTCGGCCTGCTGACACTGCTCGCGAGCGGGGTGCTCGGCCCGGTCTTCTCGGACTCCGCGGCGGTCCGCTCCGAGCTGCCCGGCGTCCTGCTCCTGATCGCGGTGGGGATGCCGGTCGCGGGCTACGTGTTCGTGCTCGACGGGGTGCTCATCGGCGCCGGGGATGCCCGGTACCTCGCGATCGCGGGCGGGGTGAACCTCGTCGTGTACCTGCCGCTGCTCTGGTGGGCCGGGGGCACGCTCGCGGGGCTCTGGGCGGCGTTCACGTTCGGGTACATCGGCATCCGGGCGGTCACCCTGGGCCTCCGGGCCCACCGCCCGGGGTGGATCGAGGTCGCGCTCGCACGTCACTGACGCGGGCGGCGGTCGCCGCGACCCCCTGGCGGCCTGGAGGCGCGGGGCAGGCCCGCACCGTGCCTCCCGTCCGCAAGGGGGGGGCGAGACGCGACGGGCGTGCCTACGCGCCGGGCGGTGGGGCGGTCGTGTCGCCGACCCGGAGTTGCGAGCGGAAGGACGCGGGCTGCGGGGCCTCGCCCTCGAGCATCGCGAGTGCGGCGCGGGCCGCGGCCTGCCCCTTCTGCACGAAGGGCTGCACGAGCGTGGTCAGCTGCCGGATCGGTGACCGGTGCATCAAGCTGTCGTCGAGTGGGATCCCGTCGAAGCCCACGACGCTGACGTCCTCGGGCACCCGCAGTCCGGCGTCGAGCGCGGCCGAGATCACCCCGACGGCGAGCACGTCGCTCTGCGCGACGACCGCGGTCGGTCGTGCACCGCCGGGGCCGAACAGGGCGACGCCGGCGATGCGGCCTTCTTCGACGGAGCTGCCGGCCGCCTCGATCGCGACAGAATCGGGGTAGACACCGCGGACACCGCGCAACCGCTCGAGTGAGGTGAAGCCGATCCCCTCGGCCTCACGCTCGGCGTCGATCGGACCGCGTCGGTGCGAGCCGTCCAGGGGGAGCGTGACGATGGTGACGTCGGTGTGCCCGAGGTCACGGAGGAAGGCGGCCGCCCGACGGGATGCCTCGCGGTTGTCGAGCTGGATCGGGACCGCGCCCTCGATGTCGTCGGCCTCGATCGCGACGACGGGGATGTTCCGGCGGCGGAGCACGGCGACGGCCGGGTCGATCCGGACGTTGCAGCCGACCAGGACGACCGCGTCCATCGGGGCGTCGACGAGCGGGCCGAGACCTTGCTCGTCGTCCAGGGGGCTCCGGACGAGGAGCAGGGAGGCACCGGCCTCGCCCGCGACCTCGGCGATGCCGTCGAGCGTCAGGACGTTGACCGGGTCGCGGAAGGCGTCGCTCAGCCGTTCGTCCATGACCACGCCGATGACGCCGGAGCGCCCGCGTCGCAGCGACCGTGCACGGGGGTCCGGGCCGCCGTACCCGAGTTCGGCCGCGGCAGCGAGCACCCGGGCCTTCGCGTCCTCGGACACCGGACCACTGCCGCTGAACGCGAGGGAGGCCGTGGAGGGGGCCACACCGGCGAGCCGCGCCACGGCGACGAGGGTCGGCCGGGGACCCCGCGGAACGGCGCGTTCCGCGGTCATCCGCGACGCGCCGGGTCCTGTTGCCGGTTCGTCCATCGCCCGTTAGCGTATCCGGAAACGGCGGTCGAATCGATTCGACCGCGGTGCGACACGCATCCCCGACCGCCGCCGTCCACCCACCCCGCACCGGCCCGCACGATCGGAAGCACCATGACGACGCCGTCCTCGACCGGACACGCCCCGAGCACCCGCGCCTGGCGGAACGCCGTGTTCGTTGTGTTCACGCTCTCCGGGCTGGACATCGCGACCTGGCTCGGACGGGTGCCGAGCGTGCGGGACGCACTCGGTGCCACCACGTTCGAGATGGGACTCCTGGTCCTCGGCATGTCGGTCGGGTCGATCGGCGGCCTGACGTTCGCGGGCCACATCGTCGGCCGCCTCGGGGCCAAGCGCGGGGTGCAGATCGCCGCGGCCTGCCTGACCGCGGGCATGGTGTTCGCCGGGATCGCGGTCACCCTGGACTGGGGCTTCGCCGCCATCTGGATCGCGCTCATCGCCTTCGGGTTCGGCAACGGCCTGTGCGACGTGTCGATGAACGTGACGGGCGCCACCGCCGAGCGACTCGGCGGCCGGACGATCATGCCCCTGTTCCACGCGGCGTTCAGTGTCGGGACCCTCGCCGGCGCCGGCCTCGGTGCCCTCGCCGAACGGTTCGCGGTGCCGGTCGCGCTGCACTTCATCGTCGTCGGGATCGTGGCGAGCGTGGCGATGCTCGTGGCCGTCCGGTCCTTCGGCGACGAACGCGTCGGTGCCGCCCACGTGGCGACCGACACCAGCCCGGTCCCGACCCCCGTGTCCCGGTGGGCGGTGTGGGCGCAGCCCTCGACGCTCCTCATCGGCCTGATCGTGCTCGGGATGGCGCTGGCCGAGGGCTCCGCGAACGACTGGCTGCCCCTGGCGATGGTGGACGGCCACGGCCTGTCGAACGCCGGCGGATCGGCGGTGCTCACCGTGTTCCTGGCCGCCATGACCGTCGGCCGCGTGGCCGGCAGTCCGCTCGTCGACCGGTTCGGACGGGTCCCGGTGCTCCGGGCGACGGCGGTGGTCGCCGTCGTCGGGCTCGGCCTGCTCATCTTCGTGCCGAGCGTCCCGCTCGCGATCGTCGGCGTCGTGCTCTGGGGACTCGGGGCCAGCCTGGGCTTCCCGATGGGCATGTCCGCGGCGGCCGACGACCCCCGGACCGCCGCCGCCCGGGTGAGCGCCGTCGCCACCATCGGGTACGTGGCGTTCCTGGCCGGGCCGCCGCTCATCGGGTTCCTCGGGGGGCACATCGGGCTGCTGCACGCGCTCCTGATCGTGTTCGTGTTCATCATCGCCGCTGGCCTCGCGTCCGGAGCCGCCCGCGAGTCCAGCCGGCCCGCCCGCGAGACCAGCCGGTCCGCCCGCGAGACCAGCCCGTCCGCCCGCGAGACCGAGCGGCCTGCCCGCGGTGACCAGCGGGGCGGGGCCGCACCGAGCCTCCAGGCCGACAGCACGGCGCCGCGGGAGCACGAGTCGGCGGACGCGGCCCGCGCCGGGTCCGACGGGTCGCACGACGCCCGTTAGGCTTCCCGGGTGCGTCTCGTCATCGCCCGCTGTTCCGTCGACTACGCCGGTCGGCTGTCGGCCCACCTCCCGCTCGCGACCCGCCTGCTCATGCTCAAGGCGGACGGCTCGCTGCTCGTCCACTCGGACGGTGGCAGCTACAAGCCGCTGAACTGGATGAGCCCGCCGTGCTCCATCGAGATGGCCGAGCCGGACGAGGAACAGGCCGCCGGTGGCATCACGCAGGTGTGGACCGTCACGCAGAAGAAGACGCAGGACCGCCTGATCGTCTCCATCCACGAGGTCATCGCCGACCAGACCCACGACCTCGGTGTCGATCCGGGCCTGGTGAAGGACGGTGTCGAAGCGCACCTGCAGCAGTTGCTCGCGGAGCAGATCGAGCTCCTCGGCGAGGGGCACACCCTGGTCCGCCGCGAGTACATGACGGCGATCGGGCCGGTCGACATCCTGGCGCGGGACGACGCGGGCGCGAGCGTCGCCGTGGAGATGAAGCGCAACGCGAACATCGACGCGGTGGAGCAGCTGAGCCGGTACCTCGAGCTGATGAACCGCGACCCGCACCTCCGTCCGGTGCAGGGTGTGCTGGCCGCGCAGACGGTGGCGCCCCAGGCGCGCACGCTGGCCGAGGACCGCGGGATCCGCGTGCTCGTGCTCGACTACGACGCGATGCGGGGCATCGAGGGCGGGCACACGCGGCTGTTCTGAGCGCGGGGCGCGGGGCGCGGCGGGGTCGATCGCTCCGGAACCTGGTTCCGGACAGCGAACCGCGGCGCGGCACGGTGCTGTGTCCGGAACGTGGTTCCTCCGGCCGGGAGGCGCGGTGCGGCCCTGCCCCGCGTCCGGCGGACCGACGATGGGTCGCGCCCGGCAGCGCGCGGCTAGGGTGGTCAGGACATGACGCGCCCGTTCTCCGCCATCCTCTTCGACCTCGACGGCACCATCAGCGATTCCGCTCCGGGCATCCTCGAGAGCCTCACGCACACCTTCCGCAAGGTCGGCGTCCCCGTGCCGGACCGCGCGACCCTGATGTCGTTCGTCGGGCCGCCGATCCTCGACACCTTCCGGATCGCGATGGGGATGGACGAGGCGCAGGCCGAGCACACCCTCGCCGCGTACCGCGAGCACTACTTCTCGCACGGGGCCCTCGACTCCGCGATGTTCCCCGGCATCGACGTCGTGCTGCACACCCTGCACGCGGCCGGTCTGCCGATCTCGACGGCGACGAGCAAGCCCGAGACCCCGGCGACCTACATCCTCGAGCACTACGGCCTGACCGACGACATCGACATCATCACCGGCGCGAGCGACGACGAGGTCCGTTCGAGCAAGGCCGACGTCGTCGCCGAGGCACTGCGCCGGCTCGAGGCCCACGGCTTCGACACCAGCCGGCCGGTGCTCGTCGGCGACCGCGTGCACGACGTCGAGGGGGCTGCGGTGCACGGCGTCCCGGTCGTCTTCGCCGAGTGGGGCTACGGCTCCCCCGCGGAGGCCGAGGGCACCATCGCCCGGGCGGCGACGCCGCTCGACCTCCTCCCGATCCTGCTGCCCGACGCATGACGAGCGCTCCCCGGCCCGAGGCCGTCCGCCGCGGGCTGCGCGGTGCCGCATGGCTGCTGCCCGCCGCCATCGTCCTCGTCGCGCTGAACCTGCGCGGCCCGATCGTCGCGCCGGCGCCGGTGATCAGCGACATCCGGCTCGACCTCGGTCTCACGGCCACGATCGCCGGGCTGCTGACGACCATCCCAGTGCTGTGCTTCGCCCTGGCGACACCGCTCGCCAGCTGGGTGATCGCGAAGGCCGACCCCGAGCGTGCGGTGTCGCTGTCGCTCGTCATCGTCCTGGCCGGCACCGTGGTCCGGTCGATGCCGTCCGCCCCGGCGCTCCTGATCGGGACCGCGATCATCGGCATCGGCATCACGATCGGCAACGTGGTGATCCCCGTCGTGATCCGCCGCGACACCTCGGCGGAACGGGTCGGGCTCGTGACCGGCGTGTACACGTCGGCCCTCAACGTCGGGTCGATGATCACGTCGCTCGGGACCGCACCGATCGCCGCAGCCTGGGGATGGCCCGTGGCGATCGCCGTCTGGGGCGTCCTCGGCCTGATCGCCCTGTGCGCCTGGACGTACGGGGTGGGCGGCCGTGCCGCGTGGCTCCGGCCCTCCCGGGAGTCCGCCGCGGAGCCGCTGCCCGTCACCGGGCCGATCGACCAGGTCCTGGACACCGGATCGCTCCGGCTCGGCACCCCGGCGGCGACCACCGCGAGCGCCGAGCCGATCCGTCCCGCACGCCGGCTCATCACGTGGGGCCTGACGCTGGCCTTCGGCGGGCAGGCGTTCTCGTACTACGCGCTCACCGCGTGGATCCCGACCCTGCTGCACGACGACATCGGCTTCTCGAAGGCGTCGTCCGGGGCGAGCTCGTCGGTGTTCCAGATCCTCGCGGTCGTCGGGGCGCTCGGTGTCCCGCTGCTGGCGTCCCGGTGGCGGCCGCGCGCGATCATCTCGCTCGTCGCCTTCCTGTGGCTCGCGATGCCGCTGGGCCTGCTGTTCGCGCCGCAGCTCTGGCTGCTGTGGTCGGTGCTCGGCGGAGCGGCGCAGGGCGGTGGCATCACGGTGATCTTCATCGTGATCGTCCGGATCGTGTCGAGCGATGCCGACGCGCGCCGGATGTCGGCGTTCGTGCAGGGTGGCGGGTACCTGCTCGGGTCCGCCGGGCCGATCGTCGCCGGGTCCCTGCACGGGGCGACCGGCAGCTGGACCGCCCCGCTGCTGGTCGTGCTCGTCGCGGTGCTGACGCTCGGGGTCGCCGGCACGATCGCCGCCCGCCGCGTTCCCTGACCGCAGGCCGGTCAGGTCGGGCGCGCGCTCCGCGTCGGGATCGAACCACGAAGACGACATCGAACCGCGCGCGCGACTGGTTCGATGTCGGAATCGTGGTTCGAATGTTCCCGTCAGCGCGTGCGTGCCTCCAGCACCTCGCGCAACGTCATCGGGCGCCGACCGGTGATCCGCTCCACGTCACCGGAGACGTGCGCGAGCGCACCTTCGGCGATGGCCGTGTAGGTGCTGACCCACGCATCGGCCTGCCACGGTTCCGGGTTCCACACCGCCCGAGAGGCATAGGCCTCCTCCAGCGTCTCGGGCTGGTACCTCACAGGCCGCCCGCGGACCTCGGACACGGTCGCCGCCGCTTCGGCCAGCGTGATCGCCACCGGCCCGGTCAGCTCGTACGTCCGGTCGAGGTGCGCCGACGGGTCCCGCAGCACCGCGGTGGCCACCCGGGCGACGTCCGCGCGCGCGACCGCCGCCATCGCGCCGTCTCCAGCGGGCCCGCGGATGACACCGTCCTCGCCGACCAGGTCCTCGACGAAGTCCAGGTAGAAGCAGTCGCGCAGGAAGGTGTGTGCCATCGAGGTCCCCCGGATCGCCTGCTCCGTCGCCCAGTGGTCGCGACCGAGCGTGAAGGTCGCATCCGCCGCCGCGCCCGCGAACGACGTGTAGACGACGTGCAGGACACCTGCTGCGGCAGCCGCACCCACGAAGGTCCGGTGCTGCCCGAGCCGGTCCTGTGCCTCCGCAGCCGACACCATCAGGAGCACGTCGACGCCGTCGAGTGCCGTTCGGCACGCCTCGGCGTCGTCGAACGACGCCACCGCGACCTCGGTGCCAGGCAGCTCGGGAGCGCGAGCGGGATCGCGGACGAGCATGCGGAACGGGACGCCGTCAGCGGCGAGCGCCCGGGCGACGGCGCCGCCGATGTTGCCGGTGGCTCCGGTGATCGCGATGGTCATGTCGTCTCCTGGTTCATCGGTGGTCACGTCTGCACGGTCCTGGAGGCGCGGGTCGCCGTGGCAGCGACGCGCGCGGCGTTCACGCCGTCCACCTCCACCGCCCACGCCCGCGCGGCGTCGTGGTCGCGGCCGTGCCGCATGTGCCGGCCGACGAGTCGGTCGACGCGGACCCGGTCGTCCACGGCGCAGAACCAGGTCTCGGTGAACATCGCCGGCAGGTCGGACCAGGGCGTGGTGTCGTCGAGCAGGTAGTTCCCCTCGGACACCACGAGCCGCACGGACGGCGGCACGGCGATGGAGCCCGCGATGGGTTCGTCGACCCGTCGGTCGAAGTCGGGAGCCCAGATGACGGCGTCGTCCGGAGCGGCGAGTCGACGCACGAGTGCGACGTAGCCGTGGGCGTCGAAGGTGTCGATCGCGCCCTTCCGGTCGCGGCGACCGAGCGCATCGAGCGCGCCGTTGGACAGGTGGAACCCGTCCATCGGGACCTGGACCGCCGTGCCGGCACCGAGGGCAGCGTCGACGGCGACCACCACCCTGCGGGCCAACGTCGACTTCCCCGCGCCTGGGGCTCCGGCGATGCCGAGCACCGCGCGCCGGTCGGCGCAGGCGAGTTCGATCGCGCGTGCGACGGCCTGGTCGACCGTGGTGGTCACCTGATCGACCGTGGTGCCCGGGCGGTCACCCGCGCCGACCTGTTCGCGTTCGCCGTCGTCCGTCACGGACGTCATCCTCGCAGAGGGCACGGACAGCGTGTGCAGGTGGTTCACTTGCCGCATGGTCGATGCGACGAAGGCGTTCAGCGGGTTCTCGGTCCGGGACGTGCCCGAGGCGAAGGCGTTCTACCAGGACGTCCTCGGGCTCGAGGTCACCGAGGATCACGGCATGCTCCACCTGCAGCTCGGTGGCGGGCACGCCGTCCTGGTGTACCCGAAGGGCCCGGGGCACGAGCCGGCGGCGTACACGGTGCTGAACTTCCCGGTGCCGGACGTCGACGCCGCGGTCGACGAGCTCACCGAGAAGGGTGTCACGTTCCTGCACTACGAGGGCATGACCGACGAGAAGGGCGTGAACCGGAAGGGCGGTCCGCTCATCGCGTGGTTCACGGACCCGTCCGGCAACGTCCTCAGCGTGCTCGCGGAGTAGACGCGACGATCAGCGGCTGAGGGCACCCGCCCAGCCCAGCGCGATCGGCACGAGCAACCCGTGCCGGTGGTGCGGGAGCTCCGCGATCGGGATCCACCGGGCTTCGTCCGTCGAGCCGTCGGCCTCGTCCCGGAGTGCTCCGCCGACGACCGTCGCACGGAACACGACCTGCACCGCCTTCATCGACCGGCCGTTCGCGTGGATCCGTCGCTGGGGCGGGATGATGTGGTGCCGCACCCCCAGGAGCGCACCGACCTCCGCGTCGAGTCCGGTCTCCTCGCGGACCTCCCGCACGACGGCGTGCTCGACGGTCTCGTCGCACTCGACGCCACCGCCCGGGAGCGTCCACGTGCCGGCGTCCGGGAACCGGAGCTTCGCGAGCAGCACACGGTCGCCGTCCGTGATCACGCCGTAGGCGGCGAGCCGGGTGTCGTAGTCCGTGTACTCCATGGGCCGACCATGCCAGGTGGCCGAGCCTGCGTCGGGGTGCCGCGCCGCGCCTCCAGGCCGCGCCGACCCGGTCGAGCCGACGCAGGCCGAGCCGACCCAGGCCGAACCATCGCAGGCCGAGCCGACACAGGCACAACCAACGCAGGCCGAACCGACGCGGACCGAGCGGACGGCTCAGATCTCGTTCGCTGCCGCTGTCCACCCCGACCGCATGCGGCCGACGGCTCGGTCGTACCCGGACAGCAGGTCCACGCCATCGCGCACCATCCCCTGCAGCTGCAGGCCCTCGTACAGCGCGAGGAGCTGCTCGGCCGCGTGCCGCGGAGACGCCCCGCGGGGCTCGCGACCGGCGACGACGTCGCGCACCAGGGCGAGCGTGAGGTCCTGGAACGAGGTGGTGTACTGCGACCGGAACCACCCGGCTGCCGCGTGGTCCGGGCTGGACGCCGCACTCAGCAGCGCCAACCGCAAGCGGACCAACGCAGGGTCCTGGAGCCCGGCCTCGAGCCGTGCGCGCAGGTAGGCGGCGACACCCTCGTTCTCGGCGATGTGCCAGAGGGCGCGGCGGTTGCCGTTGTTCCACCGGTCCATGACGGCGACGACGAGCAGGTCCCACAGCGGGTACAGCCGCTGCACCTCGGCGACGGTGAGCTCCGCCTGCTCGGCGACCTGCTCCACCCCGACCGAGTGGTAGTCGTGGGCCCGGTAGGCCTCGATGGCGCCGGTCACGATGCGGGCGCGCAAGTCGGCATCGGAGGACATGCCCTCGAGTCTGGGGCCGGGATGGTTTCGACGCGACCGCCAGTTCAGGGGTGGCCGGTCATCCGCGGTCGAAGGACAGGGTCTCGTCGTCCGCCGCGGTGATGCGCCCGGAGCGCACGAACTCGGCCCAGGTCGATCGGAACGCCCGCCCGCGCCGCTCGACCTCGGGCCAGTCCCGCTCCGGCACGAACCGGGTCCCCGCCCACGCCCGCTGCCCACCGAGGAGCAGCGGCAGGTCGCTCATGTGCACGGCACCGGTCGGTTTGGCGGTGGCACCGCGGTGCAACCGGTAGGAGACCGCACGGCCGCCCGCTGCCCGGTGCCGTGCGGTGAAGCGGCGGACGTCCCGCCCGTAGATGACCTCGGACAGCGGTCGCACGAGCAGCCAGCGGAGCAGCGGCCGGACCGTCCGCCAGCGTGCGACGTCGCGGAGGCCCGGGATGAGGGGCACGTACATGCCGGTCTCGTCCGACGCTGATCCGATGAGGACGTCGATGTCGGGGGCGACCCGGCTCCAGGCGGTGTCCAGGTCGCGCTCGGCGGGCAGCGGCGCGAAGCCGTACTGGGTACCGAAGGGCATCCCGCCGGCCAGGCCGTACGGTGCGGCCGCGCGGGTGCCGATCGCCTGACGCTCGAGCAGGTCCTCGAGCGGGGTGTCGGCGTGGATCGCACCGACCGCACGCATCGTGGCGCGGTTCATCCGGGCACGGCCGCGGGACAGCCCGAGCGGGGCGCTCTGCACGATCACCCGGCGGAACAGCCCGGCGGTCCCCTCGCTGATCATGAGGTGCGCGGCCGCGTCGCCCCCGGCGGACTGGCCGGCCACGGTCACCAGGTCCGGGTCACCGCCGAACGCCGCGATGTTCGTGCGGACCCACCGCAGGGCCTCGATCAGGTCGAGCAGTCCGAGGTTCGCCGGGATCCGCTCACCGTCGCCCAGGAACCCGAGGACGCCGAGCCGGAACGTCACCGAGACGACGATGACCCGCTGCTCGACGACGAGGTCCCGCGGGTCGTAGATCGGGATGTCCCCGCCGCCGAGGACGTACGAGCCGCCGTGGATCCAGACCATCACGGGCAGCCCCTCGCCCGGCCCCACGTCGGCCGGGGTCGTGACCGACAGGCGTTGGCAGTGCTCGTCCACGCTGATGTCGCCCATCGAGCCGAGCAGCTGGTCGACGAACAGCGCCTCGGGCTGGGGTGCGACCGGGGCCGGCGTGAAGGCCGTCAGGTCGCCGTCGACCGGCGGCATCGGCTCCGGCGGCGCGAACCGGTCCGCCCGTGCGTACGGGATCCCGAGCGCGCGGACCACCCCGTCGTCGGTCGTCGCGAGGACGCGCCCCGCGGGGGCGTCGAAGGTGCGGATGGCGGCGTCGAGCATCCTCCGACGGTATCGCCGCTGCCGGTGAGGACGGACGGGAGGCGCGGTGCGGGCCCGCCACGCGCCTCCCGTCCGGCACGTCTGCCGTCCGGCGGTCAGTCGCGTCGCTCGACGGGGCGGAGCGAGCCGGACGCGGCGAACGCCGCGACGAACAGCACCGCGACCAACCACAGCGCGGAGAGCGCCCCGACGCGCTCGGCGATCGCGCCGATCACCGGCGGCCCCGCGAAGTTCGCGAAGTACCCGATCGACGCGACGACGCTGACCCGTGCGGCGGGGTTCGAGCCGCTCTGCGCGGCGGCGGACATGCCGAGCGGGAACCCCATCGAGACGCCCACCGCCCAGAGCACGACGCCGATCAGGGTGAGCCACCACGATCCGCCGACGATGAAGAGGACCGCGCCGACGATGCCGAGCGCAGTGGTCCAGCGGACGGTGCTGACCCGCCCGAGCCGGTCCACGACCGGTCCGGCGAGCACCCGGGTCGCGGCCTCGGACACGGCGAACACCGTGAAGAACAGGGCGCCGACGGTGGCGGACTGGCCGTGCCCGTCCGTGGTGGCGAGGGCGAGCCAGTTGTTCGCCGAGCCCTCGCCGAGTTCGACGCCGAGCATGACCACGCCGATCAGCAGCAGTCGGACGTCTGCCCAGCCGCGCGCCCACTGGCTGATCCGCTGCCGTGGGGTGAGCGTCGCGTCGTGCTCCTCGGCCCGCGTGCCGTCGGGGATCGCGCGCATCGCCAGGACGCCGACCACCAGGATCACGACGGCCTCTCCGAGCAGCTGCGCCGACGGGGTGACGCCCAGCCACGCGCAGAGGGCGGCGATCCCTGCGCCGAGTGCCGCGCCTCCCGACCAGGCCGCGTGCATCAGCGGCAGCAGCGTGCGGCCGGCGAGCGCCTCGATCGCCGTGCCCTCGATGTTCGCCATCACGTCGAGCGACCCGATCCCGGCACCGGCGACGACGAAGCCGACGGTGGCGAGCGGCACGGAGTGCAGGGCCGCGGCGTTGCCGATCACCGCGATCGCGAGCGGCACGAGCACGACGACGGCCGTGAGCGCGCGGCGACCCCCGACGCGTCGGAGGAGCGGGGCCGCGCTGAGCAGACCGCCGATCGAGCCGACGGTGACCCCGCCGAGCATCAGGCCGATGGTCCCGACGTCGACGCCGAGCTCTGCCCGGAGCTCGGGGAGCCGCGGCCCCCACGCGGCCAGGCTGACGCCGCCGATCGCGAAGGCGACGACGATCGCGTTCCGCCACCCGGCGAGCTGTCGGCGGTCGAGGTCAGCCACGGCACTGTGCATCCGGCAATCGAACCACGACCTCGGGCCACAGCCACGTCATCCGGCGCAAAAACTACACAGCGGGTGGTTTCTCGGGTAGCGTCGTCCTCGATCTCGCCGTGGAGCATCGCTCCGCGACGGACCAGCACCAGGACCGGACCGAAGGAGCCCTCCGCAATGCCCATCACCTCTGTGCAGCTCTACTCGCTGCGCGACGCCATCGCCGAAGACCTCGACGCCGCCATCGCCCGGGTCCGGGAGATCGGGTACGAGAACGTCGAACCGTACGCGTTCGTCGAGCGGGCCGCCGACCTCGAGCGCGCGTTCGCCGCCACCGGCCTCAAGGCCCCCTCCGGTCACGTCGCCGTGATCGACGCCGACGACACCACGCCGATCTGGGACGCCGCCGAGCGTCTCGGCATCCAGACCGTCATCGACCCGTTCATCCCGACGGACCGCTGGCAGACCGCCGACGACGTCGCGAAGATCGCCGAGCGCGTCAACGTGCTCACCGCCGAGGCCGCCAGCCGCGGGCTGACGTTCGGATACCACAACCACCAGTGGGAGTTCACGAACAAGGTCGACGGGAAGACCGTCTACGAGCACTTCGTGTCCCAGCTGTCGCCGGAGACCGTCCTCGAGGTCGACACCTTCTGGGCGACCGTCGGTGGCGCCGACGCCCCAGCGGTGCTCCGTTCGCTCGGCGACCGCGTCGTCGCGATCCACGTGAAGGACGGCAAGGTCGACGGCGACATCCGCACCGCGCTGCCCTCGTCGGAGAGCGCGCTCATCGTCCCTGAGGCAC
The DNA here is from genome assembly GCF_018613895.1 of Curtobacterium sp. ISL-83. Lineage (GTDB taxonomy): Bacteria > Actinomycetota > Actinomycetes > Actinomycetales > Microbacteriaceae > Curtobacterium. Next base: position 517,528 of record NZ_JAGGPH010000007.1, on the reverse strand, counting down.
TCCAGCGCGCCTTCGAGAACCAGACCCCCGCCGGTCAGGGCGACGTCGACGTGGCAGCGATCCTCGCCGCCGCGCCGCAGGCCATCCGCGTGGTCGAGTTCGACGCGTACAAGGGCGACGTCTTCGAGGGCATCACCGAGTCGCTCGAGTGGCTCAAGGCGAACGACAAGTGACCCCTGTCGGGATCGGCATCATCGGTGCCGGCAACATCTCCACGCAGTACCTGGAGAACCTGACGCAGTTCGCCGACGTCGAGGTCCGCTTCGTCGCCGACGTACTGCTCGACCGCGCCGCCGCACAGGCTGCCACCTACGGGGTCGGCGCCTCGGGGAGCGTCGAGGAGCTGCTGGCCCGCGACGACGTCCAGATCGTCATCAACCTGACGATCCCGGCCGCCCACGCCGAGGTCGACCAGCAGATCATCGACGCCGGTAAGCACGTGTGGAGCGAGAAGCCGATCGCGACGGACCACGACTCCGCCGCGGCCGTGCTCGCCTCGGCGACGGCGAAGGGCCTGCGGGTCGCGACGGCGCCGGACACCGTGCTCGGCGCGGGCGTCCAGACGGCTCTCAGGGCCATCGCGCGGGGCGACATCGGCGAGCCGCTCAGTGCGACGACGCTGTTCCACGTGCCCGGACCCGAGGCGTGGCACCCGAACCCGGACTTCCTGTTCGCGACGGGCGCCGGACCGCTGTTCGACATGGGGCCGTACTACGTGACGACCCTGGTGCACGCGTTCGGCAGCGCCAGCCGCGTGCAGGCCGTGTCGTCGAAGTCGCTCGAGCGGCGCACGATCGCGTCCGGCCCGCGTGCCGGCGAGTCGTTCCCGGTCGAGGTCCCGACGCACCACGCCGCGCTCATCGAGTTCGCCGGCGGCCAGTCCGCACAGTCGACGTTCTCGTTCCAGCACGCGCTGCCGCGACAGGGCTTCGTCGAGATCAACGGCACGCTCGGGACCATCTCGCTGCCCGACCCGAACACGTTCGAGGGGTCGTCGCAGCTGTGGAGCTACGGCCAGGACGAGCCCGAGACGCTCACCGCGGTCGGGTCGACCTGGGGCCGGGGCACCGGGGTCGTCGAACTCGCCCGGGCGATCGCCGAGGACCGGCCCGAGCGTGCGTCCGGGTCCCTCGCGCTCCACGTGCTCGACGTGTTGCTCGGCATCCGGGACGCCGCGGAGTCCGGGTCGGCGGTCACGATCACGTCGTCCGTCGAGGCGATCCCGCCGCTGCCGGAGGACTTCGACCCCGCGGCCGCGGTGCTCACCGCAGCCGCATAGGCACATCGATCGTCGAACGGCCGGTCCCGGACGGGGCCGGCCGTTCGACGTCTCGCGCACATCGGATTCCCCATCCGCGCCCTCCGGCCACCCCGGTAGCGGGCGCAGTGGACGCGGCATTCACTCGGTCCATGAGAACCATGGGCGTCGAGGAAGAGCTCCTCCTGATCGACCGGTCGACGGGTGTCCCCGTCCCGGTCGCAGACCGACTGTTGGCACGGGCGAAGACGACCGGCGCGTCCGACGACGGCGCCGTTGTGGGCGAGATGCACCGCGAGATGCTCGAGGTCATCACGCGCCCGCACACCTCGCTCGCCGATCTCGGTGCGCAGGTCCTCGACAACCGGGCACGTGCCGCGGTGCTCGCGGCGGAGTTCGGTGCGCGTGCGGCACCACTGGCGGCGTCCCCGCTCCCGGCCGTCCCGCACCCGACCGACTCGCCCCGGTACCACCGCATGATGGACCGGTACGGAAGCATGGCGCGGCGGAGCATGACGTGCGGACTGCACGTGCACGTCGCGATCGACTCGGCCGCGGAGGGCGTGGCCGTCCTCGACCGGATCCGCACGTGGACGCCGATCCTCATCGCCCTGAGCGCGAACTCGCCGTTCCACGACGGCGTCGACACGGGGCACGCGAGCTTCCGGTCCGTCTCCTGGAACCAGTGGCCGAGCTCCGGGCCGGTGGAGCGGTTCGGATCGCCGGCACGGTACCGGGCGATCACCGAGGCGATGGTCGCCACCGGTGCGCTGCTCGACTCCGGGATGCTGTACCTCGACGCCCGACTCTCGCAGAACCACCCGACCGTCGAGGTCCGGGTCGCCGACGTCCCCCTCGACCCGGGTGTGACGGTCACCATCGCCGGACTCATCCGCGCCCTCGTGGACACTGCGGCACGCGACTGGGCAGCCGGTCGCCCTGCCCAGGACACCCCGGCGCAGGTCATCCGGCTCGCGAACTGGCGTGCGGCGCTCGAGGGACTCGAGGGCGAGCTGGTGGACCCCACGACCGGCACCCCGGCACCCGCGCGCGATGTCGTGCTCATGCTCCTCGCGCACGTCCTACCTGCCCTCACCGCGAACGGCGACGACCAGCTCGTGGAGCGCGGCCTGGCCGAGCTCTTCGCCGTGGGGACGGGAGCAGCCCGCCAGCGCGGGGTCTACAAGGCGACCGGCGACCTGGCGCACGTCGCGCTCTCGGCTGCGGTGACCAGCGCCGACGCCCGCACCGGCCGTCGACCCATGTCGTCGATGCCCGTTCGTGTGGACCCGGCGCGCGTCTCCAGAGCTCGGAGCTGACGCCTGGCCCTGCCCCCTTCGTCCGTCAGGCGGGTCGTCGAACGGTGGAGTGGTCGATCGGTCGATCAGTCGAGCCCGGCGCCGGGGACGAGCCGCTCCAGCAGCCGGAGCACCCGCTCGCCGTCGACGGCCTCCGGGTCGAGCAGCCACTGCACCTGCAGCCCGTCCGACGCCGCGATGCTCAGGCTCGCCAGGTCGACCGCATCGAGCCCGGCGTCGATCCGTCCCGCGCGCTGGTCCGCCTCGATCAGCGCCGCCAGGTCCGCGCGCAACCGGGTGAAGCGCTCGCGCATGAAGTCCCGCGTCGACGGGTGCCCTTCTTGGACGGCGTCTGCTGCGAGCGTCGTGTACAGCTGCACCAGACCGGGGACCTCGCGGTTGCGGGCGGCGCTCTCCCGCATGTCACCGATCGCGGACTTCATCCGCTCGGGTGCGCTCTTCTCGCGCACCTCGTGCTCCCGGTACACCGCGAGCAGCAGGTCGTCGCGGCTCGGGAAGTAGTGACGGAGTGCGGCGTGGGTGATCCCGAGCGCTTCGGCGACGGACCGCAGCGACGAGGCGTCGACGCCCTGCTCCGCGACCATGCGGATCATCTCGTCGAGGATCTGCGCGCGACGCTCCGTGCCCTTCCGGTACCCGCCGCGTCGCGGCGCGGCCGCATCGTCGTCGGGCAGCGTCATGCAGACAACTTACCGCTGGAAGGTTTCTTCCGGGAGGCCCGTGCGGACTCCCACGGGCGGGATCAGGCGTCGATCGGCTCGGCCAGGCCCTCGGGATCGACGCTGTACTCGGCCGTCGGCTCCGGACGCCCGTCGGCGAGCGCGTCGGTGATCTGCTCGAGGCAACGCGCCAAGATCTCGTTCTCGCTGCTCGACAGGTGGTCCATCACCTCGACCACGGCTTCGTGGAAGCGCGCGTAGGACGCGTCGATCTTCTTCGCGGCCTGCACGGTCGGCTCGAGCACCTGGGCGCGGCGGTCGGTGGGGTGCGGGACGCGGCGGAAGTCACCCTTGACCACCAGCCCGTCGACGATCTTCGTCACGGAGGCGTTCGAGACGTTCAACATCACCGAGAGGTCCTTCGGGCCCATGGCCCGCCCGTCGCGGTGGGCCTGGAGCATGTACCGCACGGCCAAGAACTCGTTCTTCGTCAGTTGGCTCTCGTTGCGGGCCTGCTCGAGCTGCTGCTCTTCGGCGTGCTGCAGGCGGAGCAGGGCGTCGACCGCGTTCTTCGCAGCGCGTGAGCGGGGCTCCCGGGCGTACAGGTGCATGTGCTCGCGGCGGACGACGGTCAACGGCATGGTTCAGCGGTTCTCTCTGCGTGGTGCGGGTCTGACGAGCCCGATCCTACGACGCGATGGAGGCGAAGAAGTCGGCGTAGGACGGCTCCGAGCGGCTGGACAGCAGCGAGGGATCCGCGATGCGTCGTTCGACGTACGCATCGATGACGGCGGGATCGGTGAGGCCCACGCGCGGGTGGCTCCCGGCGAGCCTCGCGTGCCGGGGCATTCCGGTGTACGTGCTGCTGTGCATGATCGCTCCCGCCTTGTGTACCCTGTCGTCCTCCGTGGACCCTCGAACTGTTTCACGAAGTTAATCGTCAGCGCAACGAACCTTTTCCGTTCTGTACAGTTCGCGCACCGAACAGTTCATGCGTGTGCACCGACCCGCCGGACGGCAGGATTGGGGGACCAGCCGCAACGACGAGGAGCTCCCCCGATGGCGTACACCGCCGACCAGCACCGCTACGACTCCATGCCCTACCGCCGCACCGGTCGGTCCGGCCTCGACCTGCCCCTGCTCTCGCTGGGCTACTGGCACAACTTCGGGGACGACAAGGCGTTCGAGACCCAGCGGGCCATCAGCCGACGGGCGTTCGACCTCGGCATCACGCACCACGACCTTGCCAACAACTACGGCCCGCCGTACGGAGCGGCCGAACTGAACTTCGGACGCCTCATGCGCGAGGACTTCCGCCCGTACCGGGACGAGATGGTGATCTCGACGAAGGCGGGTTGGGACATGTGGCCGGGCCCGTACGGGCAGGGTGGCGGCTCCCGGAAGTACGTCCTCGCGTCCCTCGACCAGTCGCTCCAGCGGATGGGCCTGGACTACGTCGACGTCTTCTACTCGCACCGCCTCGATGCCTCGACGCCCCTCGAGGAGACGATGGGTGCGCTGCACACCGCGGTCCAGCAGGGCAAGGCGCTGTACGTCGGCATCTCGTCCTACGACACCGAGCGATCCCGCCGGGCCGCAGCCATCCTGCGGGACCTCGGCACCCCGCTCCTGATCCACCAGCCCTCGTACTCGATGCTCAACCGCTGGGTCGAGACCGAAGGGCTGCTCGACGCCGCCGCCGACGAGGGCTTCGGCGTGATCGGCTTCACCGCACTCGCGCAGGGCCTCCTCGCCGGGAGGTACCTCGATGGGGTGCCCGAGGACTCCCGGGCAGCAGCGGGCAAGTCGCTCGACGCCGACTGGATCACGCCAGAGGTCGTCGAGCACCTCCGCGCCCTGAACGGCATCGCGGAGGAGCGCGGGCAGACCCTCGCGCAGCTGGCGCTCTCGTGGGCCCTCCGCGACGAGCGCGTGACCTCGCTCGTGATCGGCGCGTCCCGGGTCGAACAACTCGAGCAGAACGTCGCCGCGCTCGGCAACCTGTCCTTCACCGACGACGAACTGGCGCGCATCGACGAGCACACCGTCGGCGTCCTCGACGTGGACCTGTGGTCCGGGGCCCGGAGCGGCCAGGTCAGCTGAGCAGACACGTGCGAGCGCAGACCAGCGCGAACGACCGGATACGATACATATCAGGGTGACGAGACGCCGGATCGCTGCCCTGGCAAGGTTGAAGCCCACCACCGCGCCAACGGTGGTGGGCTTCGAATTGCCCTCCGAGTGGAAGGCCGAGGGCGAACACTGCGCCCCTGAGTTTCTCGCTCGGGACCAGTGTACGTGAGATATCTCACGGACACAGCCCCCGGCTCCTCCGCTCCTCGTGTCCGCCGGCGCTGACACGGAAGGTGGCCTCGATGTCCAAGGACGACGAGTCCGACCGCAGACGTCAGGTGCCGTGGCTGGGGATCGCGAGCTTGCTCGTGGCCCTGGCGCGGTTCCTGCACGATCTGTGGCGGAAGGGCTAGGTCGGGCGGCCCGCACCGTTCGCGGTGCGGGCCGTTCCCGACTCAGCCCCGCTGCACGCCCACCGTGGTTTCCCGGATCCCGGCGTCGCGAGCCGCGAGGACTGTGCGGTTGAGACGACGTGCCTCGACCATCCCCGGCACCGGAACGGTTCCGGCTCGCACGTGCTCGATGAACGTGCGCAGGAGGACGTCGTCGGCATCCGCGCCGTAGGGCAACTCGATCGGCACACCGCTCCTCGCGTCGAGGCCGCGGAGCCGGGGCCGGAAGACATCGAGGTCGACGCTGCCCCTGGTGCCGAGGACGGAGAGCTGGAGCCCGCCCCAGGTCGGAGCGCTTTCCGGCTGGCTGAACGAGCAGTCGATCACGCCGATCGTGCCGTCGCTGTGCTGCAGACTCACCACTGCGCCCGTCTCGGCGTGAGCGACATCCCGGTGCAGCACCCGGTTCGTCGCGGCGGCGGCGCTCACGACTCCGGAGGGGACGAGCAGGCTGATCAGGTCCACGACGTGGATGACGTGGTCCATGATCGCGCCGCCCCCGGACCGATCCGGATCGACGAACCAGTCGGCCTCGAGCTTGCCGTTGTTGGCCGCGCGGTACGCGACGACGCGGCCGAGATCCCCCCGGTCCACCATGCTCCGGAGCGACGTGAACGCGCTGGTGAACCGGACCGGCAGGGCGAGCATGAACGGGACACCGTGGGTCGTGACGGCGTTGTCGATGGCTTCGGCGTCCTCCTCCGTCGTCGCGAGCGGCTTTTCGCAGAGGATCGCGCACCCCGCGGTGGCCGCGAGTTCGACGAGGGCTCGGTGCTCGTTGTTCTCACCCGTGATCACCACCGCATCCACCCGAGCGACCAGCTCCTCGTAGCTGTCGACGTACGTGACGCCCATGGCCGAGGCGAGGCGCTCTCCTCGCGACGGGTCGTCGGCTGGCCCGTCCGGATCCGATGAGAGGACCTCGACGCCGGGGGTGTCGAGGAGTACCTGCAGGTAGCTCCGCGCGTGGATATGGGCGAAGGACATCACCCCGATGGCGATGGCGGCGCTCATGCTGTGACTCCCGTTGTCGTGTCGACGAGGTCGACCGGGACGCCCAGGTCGACGGATTCGATGGCGGCGTTGCCGATGCGGACGGCTTCCACTCCGTCCCACGGACCGACCCGGGGGGTCGAGCCGGTCCGGATGGCATCAGCGAGCTCCTGGAGCTGGAGGAAGTACGGATCGTTGTCCGGGTCGGTCTCCGGGACGAATCCACCACTGCCAGCGGCCGGGGGAAGGTCCGCGCACACGGGCCGCTCGCGCGCCGAGCTGTGCTCGAGTCGGCCCCCGGTCCCGGTCACGGAGAACTCGGTCGTGAAACGCAGGTGCGGTGGCCCCCAGACTCCGGCGATCTCCGAGATCGCGCCGTCTCGGTGCGTGAGCAGCACGTGCGCGGCCTCGACACGCCCGTCTCGGTCGGTCACCGCTGACGACCGCGCCGAGACCCGCGTCACCGGTCCGGCGATCCACCGGGCGATGTCGATGTCGTGCAGCATCTGGTCGAGGATGATCCCGCCGGACAGCGCACGATCCGCGAACCAGGGCACGGACGTGGGTGCGGCACCGGACCGCGCGAACCGCAGGACGGCGAGGTCGCCGAGGGTCCCGGCGACGACGGCTTGCTGGAGTCGCCGGTACTCGGGGAAGTACCGGACGACGTGCGCCGGGTACAGGCGGCGGCCGAGCGCGGCGGCGAGTTCCGTCATCGCGCGGGCGTCATCGACACTCCGCGCGAGCGGCTTCTCCGAGATGACGTCCTTGCCGGCGTGCAGGGCGGCTTCGACGATCGGGCGATGGGTGTGGGTCGGGGTGACCACGTCCACGACGTCGACCGCATCGAACAGCTCGATCAGCGAGCTGGCGACGGTGCCGCCGTACCGGTCGGTCAGGTCCTCGGCACCCCGGTCGGAATAGACGTGGACGTCGGCGCCGAGGCGGAGCCAGTGCGGCAAGTGGAAGCCGCTGATCCCGCCCGCTCCGACCAGGCCGACTCGGAGTGCGGATGTCGTCGTCATGATGCTCCAGATCTGGTGGCAGTGGTGGTGGCGGTCGCGGTCGCGATGCCGGCATCGGCGTCGAGCTGTGGTGCGCCTGACAGCGTTTCGAGCATCCTCCCGCTGAACGCGGCGTGATCCGCGTCTGCGCCGAGGGCGAGCAAGGCCGCACCGATCAATGCGGCATGGGGCCCGGAGGCCGACCCGCGGATGTCAGGGACCGGTCGCCAGGTGAGGAGCTCCCCCACGCGGTGGCGGAGCGGACGGAGCAGCAGTTCGCCGGCCTCCCCCAGCCCGCCGCCGATCACGACGCAACCGTCCGTGATCGCTGTCAGGTTGACGATCGCCAAGGCGAGTGCGTCCACACCCTCGTGCCATGCCTGACCGGCTGCCGGGTCTACCTGGAGCAGCGACACGAGGTGCTCGGTCGTGCGTGGTGGTCCCTCCGGGGAGAGGAAGTGGTAGCGCGCGGCGATGCTGCGCGCCGAGGAGTAGGCCTCGAGGCAGCCTCGTTGCCCGCAGGGACAGAGACGCCCGCCCGGGTGCACGATCGTGTGCCCGAGCTCCCCCGCAGCGTTGGTCTGACCGACGAGCGGTGTGCCGTCGATGACCAGTGTCCCCGCGATGCCCGTGCCGATCGGGATGAAGACCAGCGCGCGCGGGTGCGGGACCGGGAGGCCCGCCAGTTCGGCTCGGGCCCCGGCGCGCGCGTCGTGGTCGAGGACGACGGGGACCCCGGTGGCGGCATCAAGGAGCTCGCCGAGGGGCAGGTCGCGCCACCCGAGGTTCGCCGCACGGGTCACCGTCCGCGCGACCGGGTCGACGGTGCCGGGCGCGGCCACCCCGATCCGCCGGACGTATACGTCTGCGGACGCCTCGAGGAGGGACGCGACGAGGAGCCGGGTCGACGCGAGCGCGTCCCGGTGCGTGCCGAACGTGCTGAGCGTCCGGCGGCAGCGGACAGACCCGTCCTCGAGGACAACGGCGCCACGGACGCTGGTCCCACCGATGTCGACGGCGAGGACGGCCGAAGGGGAAGACCGCGACACCTAACCCACCTCGGCCGGTGTGAACGTCCCCGTGGCGGTCAGCTCGACGAGCTGCTCGGAGGTGATCTCCGCGGCCGTACCGGTCCAGACGGTCCGTCCCGACCGGAGCGCCTGGAAGCGGTCCCCGAGTGCGTACAGCTCGTCGAGGTCGTCCGAGATGACCAACACCGCGGCCCCGGCACGCGCGCGGGCTCGGAGGAGGTCGTGGATCTGCGCCTTCGTCCCGATGTCGACACCGGCAGTGGGCTGGTCGACGATCAGTACCTCAGGCTCCGCCGCAAGGGCCTTGCCGAGCACGATCTTCTGCTGGTTGCCGCCGGAGAGCGTCGCCGCGATGGCGTCCGGTGCGGCGGGCGAGACCTGGAGGTCGTGGATCAGTCGGTCGGACAGCGTCCGGACGGCCTTCCGGCTGATGAAGCCCGCGCGACCGATACGGGACTGAACCGCCATGATCGCGAGGTTCTCCGTGAGCGGCGATTCCATGCTCAGAGCCTGGTGCTTTCGGTCCTCCGGGATGAGCACGATCCCGTTGCGGATGGCGTCGCGCGGGCCACGGAACCGCACTTGCTCACCGCGGAGCACGAGTGCCCCGGAACTCGGGAGATCCGCCCCCGCGAGCACCCGAGCCAACCGGGTGCGCCCTGAGCCGACGAGCCCAGCCAGTCCGAGGATCTCACCAGCGCGGAGTAGGACGTCGACGTCCCGGAGCCGGTCGAGGTCGCTGAGGCCCCGGGCCTCGAGGACGACCTCGTTCCCGTCGTGTGCGGCGCTCTCGCCACGTTCACGATGCAGGTCGTCGGCGAACGCGTCGCCGAGCATCAGCGACGCCATCCGGTTCACGGGCAGATCCCCACTGGAGGCCGTGGTGACGACGGCGCCGTTCCGGAGGACCGTGATGTCGTCGGCGATGTCCCGGACCTCGTCGAGGTAGTGGGAGATGAAGACGATGCCGACGCCGCTCGCTGCCAGCCGTCGCATCAGGGCGAAGAGTGCCACGCGCTCGGCCTCGGACAGGCGGGCAGTCGGCTCGTCCATGACGAGCACGCGCGCGTCGTCGGCGAGGGCCTTGACGATCTCGATGCGCTGGTGGACGGCGGGGCTGAGACCCTCGACGGTGGTGCCGACCGGAGCGCCCAAGTCGATGCCGATACGTGCGACCAGTTCTTCGGCGCGTCGACGAATGCCCGCGCGGCTGTACCCGAACCGTCCGGGTTCGCGACCCAGCAGCAGGTTCTCCGCGACGGTCATCTCGGAGACCAGGCTGAACTCTTGGTAGATGACCGCGATGCCCTCGTCGCGCGACTCTTTCGGGCTCCGCAGCTGGACCGACTCTCCCGCCACCGCGACGTCGCCCTGATGGTCCGGGTAGAGACCCGCCAGGGTCTTGACGATGGTGGATTTGCCGGCGCCGTTCTGTCCGATGAGGCCGAGTATCCGGCCGTGTTCGACAGTGAACGAGACGTCGTGGAGGACGGTGGTCGGCCCGAACCGCTTGGTCAGGCCGCGGATCTGGAGACTGGGTGCCGGGGTCATGCGTGAGTGTCCTCGCGGTTCGTGGTGTGCCAAGGGGGGTGCGGTGACCGCAGGTCGCACGACCGGCCGGTCTGCGGTCACCGCGTTCGGACGACGGTGCGTCAGCTGCTCCAGGTGGAGTGGTGCTGGTCGACGTTGTCCTTCGTGACGGGTGGCAGGTCGATGAGGTGCTCCGGCCGCGGCACGTCGTTCTTCCCGCCGGTGAGCCAGGAGTGGGCGTACTGAGCTGCGAGCTGGCCCTCGAGGTCAGGGCTCTGGTTGACAGTGCCGTACAGCGCGCCGGACCGGATGGACGCTTCGACCTGCTTCGAGTAGTCGCCGGCGATGAACTTGATCTCTCCGCGGCCGTGCGCGTGGGCGTAGTCCGCGCCGACGTACATCTGCGGCCCCTCGGCGACGATGGCGTCCAGGGACCCCGTTCGGTACTTCGACAGGAGGTCCTGTGTCGCGGCGAGGTTCTTGCTGTTGTCGAAGCCGTCCGTCGGCGTCGCCACGATCTCGATGGCCGGGTGCTTCCGGAGCACGCTCTTGATTCCTTCGAGGCGCTTGACCTCCGGGGTGTCGCCGAGCGGTCCGAGGATGATCGCGGTCTTTCCGCCGTGCGGGAGGGCCTTGACGAGGAGATCACCCTCGGCGACGCCGTAGTCGAAGTCCGACGCGCCGACGTAGGTGATGACCTTCGCCGCCTTGTCGAGCGCGGCGTTCACCGCGAACACGGGGATGCCCTGGGCGGTCGCACGGTTGATCGCCGGCACCACGGCCGTCGGGCTGGACGAGATCACGAGGATCGCGTCCACGTGGCGAGCTGCCAACGTCGTGATGTTGTTCGCCTCGGTCGCGTTGTCGAGGTTTGCGTTCAGGATGATCGTCTTCATCCCGAGCCGAGCGGCCTCCTTTTCGATCGCGTTGTCGAGGGTGGCGAGGAACGAGATGCTCGTGCTGGTCTCTGCGACCCCGATCGTGAGCGTCTTCTTCGACGAGCCGGTGCTCGCGGCGCCCGGGGTCGAGCATCCGGCGACGGCGGCGACGAGCGCGCTGGCAGCAAGTACGGCGGCAGTTCGGGTCATCGCCCGGCGGGTGGTTGAGAACGTCATCGGTCTGTCCTGTTCGGTTGGGTGGGTGGGTACGAAAGGGATGGAGGGATCAGGATGCGGAAACGGTGGCGGTCGCGCCGCTCCGGGCGGCAGGAACGAGGCGAGCGGTCACACGGCGCCGTCGCCGGTTGACCTGGTCGAGGGTCACCGCAGCGAGGATCACGACACCGGTCACCGCGGGCTGCCAGTACGGAGAGACGCTGAGCTGGTTCAGCCCGTTCGCGATGACCCCGAGGATGAGGGTGGCCGCCAGGACGTCCTCGATCCGACCGATGCCACCCGTCAGCGCGACGCCTCCCACCACGCAGATCGCGATCGCTTGCAGCGGCCAGTCACCGGCGGCGGAGGGTTGGCCCACGTTCGTCTGACCGAGGAGCAGCACCCCCGCACCCGCAGCGAAGAACCCACCGAGTGCGAAGGAGAGCATCTGCACCCGCTGAACGGGGACGCCGGACAGGTGGCTCGCCTCTGCGTTGCCGCCGACGCTGTAGACGTAGTGTCCGAACTTCGTCCTGGTGAGGAGCACCCAGACGGCCACGAGGCAGATCGCGAAGACGACGAACACCACCGGGAGCGGCCCGAGTGTTCCCGTCGCCGCCCACTGCAGGGCACCGGTCCCGCCCGTGATGGACTGCGACTCCGTGACGACGAGCAGGAGGCCCGACACCACGCTCGACATCGCGAAGGTCGTGACGAACGCGTTGATCCGGACCCTCGCGATGAGGTACCCGTTGACCAGGCCGATGATCACGCCGACTGCGAGAGCGATGAGCACGGTCAGGGTCGTCCCGAGGTGCAGCGTGGAGACGCTCGCACCGACCACGGCCGCCGTTGCACCGGTCGCGCCGACGGACAGGTCGAACCCGCCCGAGATCATCATGATCGTCATCCCGCACGCGACGATCCCGAGGAGCGAGTTCTGCTCGAGGATGTTCTGCAGGTTGAACGGGTCCCGGAAGGACGGGGACGCGATCGACAGGGCGACGACGAGCACTGCGAGCACGATCCAGAGGCCGAATCGCCGGACGAGCACCGCTCGCAGCGAGCTCGACTCGAGACGTGCTCGCTGCGGAACCGAAGCAGTTACGGTGCTAGGTGGCCGAGGTGTACTGGTGCTCATTCTTGCTCCTGTGCTCGTGTCCGGTGCGATGGGATGTGGGAGAGACGACTTATGAAACGCAATTGCGTTACGTAATGGAGGCACTCTAAGCTGGCTTCGTGGAGTTGTCAACGGAGGCAGTGGCGCCTGGCGTCCTGCTGCGTCAGCGCAACTCGCGCCTCGTGCTCGAGACCCTCGCCGGCTCGCCTCGGCCGCTGCGGGTGACGGAGATCGTGTCGGCGACGGGTCTGTCCCGACCGACCGTCGAGGCGGTCGCCGAGGGGTTGGTCGACCAACGCTGGCTGCATGCCGCTGACCTGGGACGACCCGCGACTGGTCGGCCGGCCAAGCGGTACGAGTTCAACGCCACTGCCGGGTACATCGCCGGCATCGACGTCGGCGCGCACTCCGTCACCGTCGTGCTCGCCGACCTCCGGGGCGCCACGGTCGAGACGATCCGCACCCCGGTCGACCCTGAGGCCGTCGCGCACGAGCGCTTCACGGTCATCGAGCAGACCATCCGCAACGCCACGTCACGCGTCGGGCTGCGCGTCGAGGACCCGCTGGCCTGGACGGTCGGGACGCCCGGTGCCGTGTCGCCGGGCGAACACCGCGTCGTGAAGTCCCCTGGCGTCCCTGGTTGGACCGAGTTCGACGTAGCAGCCGCGCTCGCTACCCTGGTGCGCCGCCCGGTCGCGCTCGAGAACGATGCGAACCTGGCGGCGGTGGGCGAGCAAGCGAGCGGCGTTGCCCGAGGTCGAGCTGACGTCCTGTTCCTGCTGCTCGGACAGCGCTACGGCGCAGGGGTCATCGCGAACGGCAGTCTGGTGCGCGGGCGGCACGGCGCGGCGGGCGAGGTCGGGTACGTCAACACGGCAGGCACGCGTGACCGGAGCCCTGCCTACGGGCCGCTGGAGTCGCGGGTCAATGCCTCGGGACTGGTCGCCGATTACCTGCGGGAGACCGGAGCGGGGCGGGTGGCGCCTTCCGACGAGGAAGCGTCGAGGCCGCCCTCGTCCTCGGAGATCCTGCAAGCAGCCGAGCTCGGGAAGCCGGCGGCTGTCCGGGTGGTGCGTCGGACCGGGCGGCTGCTCGCGGACGGCACGGCGCCGTCGGTTTTGACGCTCGACACCGACATGGTCGTCATCGGCGGTGGCATGTCGCAGAGCTCGGTGCTGAAGGACGCGTTCGAGCATCGCCTCAGCCAGCTCGTGCTCTACCCTCCCGAGGTGCGGGTCTCCACGCTCGGCAACGGCGCGGTCCTGGCCGGAGCACTGCAGTTGTCGCGGATGGCGGTCGAGACGGAGGTCCTCGCTCGCGTGACGGCCTGAGGGCAACGACGACCGCCGAGCCGCCTGCCCACCTGCCACGGACTGAGAACGGCCCGGCCGACGCGGATGCACCGCGCGGCCGAGCCGGACGTCGACGGCGACCGAGATCCGGCCGCTCACCGCATGGCTACTCCTTGTTGAGCTTGTCCTGCACCGTGCCCGCGATCTTCTCGACGCGGTTCGGGATGTCCGTCGTGCCGTAGTACCGAGCGTCTGGACGGGTGGGCGGCGGCATCGGCGACGTCGTGGTGGGGCCGTCGTGGTACGTGTACTCCCCCTTGCCGTCGAACGAGGGGCCGCTCGCCCACGGACCGTTCTTCGCCTCCGCGCCGTCGGAGAAGTTGAGGTACTGGTAGTGGACCTCCTGGTTCTCTTTCTTCTGCGGGAAGTTGCTCGGCACGGGCAGCGCCTCGAGCCCGGACTCGCGCAGCTCAGCGGCAGCAGTCGCCCACATGTTCTGGTGCATGGTGTCCCGAGCGATCAGGAACGAGAGCAGGTCGCGCACGCCGTGGTCGTCCGTCATGTGGAAGAGACGGGCTGCCTGGACACGGCCCTGCATCTCGGCGTTCTCGTTCGCCGTGAAGTCGGCGAGCAGGTTGCCGCTGGCCGTGATGTAGGAGCCCTGCCACGGGTTGCCCATGCTGTCGACCGGGCGCGCACCGGCACCGGCGACGATGGCGTGCTGGATGTCCGTGCCGCCGATCACCGCGGCGACGGTCGGGTCGTCCTGCAGCGCGTCCCCGGTGACACCGAGGGGGGCCTTCTCGAGCAGCTGGGCGATCATCGTCGCGAGCATCTCGACGTGACCCATCTCCTCGGCACCGATGCCGAAGACCATGTCCCGGTACTTGCCCGGGATGTGCATGTTCCAGGCCTGGAACTGGTACTGCATCGCGACCGAGATCTCGCCGTACTGGCCGCCGAGCACCTCCTGCAGCTTGCGGGCGTAGACGGCGTCGGGCTTGTCCGGCGTCGACTTGAACTGGAGTTCCTGCTTGTGGAAGAACAAATCGTGCTCCTTCGTTCAGTCGTGCAGATCACGGCACCGCTGAGCGGGCCGCGTCGAGGTCGTGCTGATCAGAGGATCGGCGTCCCGCCGGTCACGGCGATGCGGGCTCCGGAGACGTAGCTGCCGTCGTCGCTCGCGAGCAGGACGTACACGGGGGCGAGCTCCGCGGGCTGTCCGGCGCGGCCGAGCGGCGTCTGCTTGCCGAACGACTCGACCTGCTCGGGCGGCATCGTCGACGGGATGAGCGGCGTCCAGATCGGGCCGGGCGCGACACTGTTGACGCGGATGCCACGGGACCCGACGAGCCCGGCGAGCGCGGCGGAGAAGTTCGCGATGCCCGCCTTCGTCACGTCGTAGGGCAGGAGCGTCGGGACGGGGTTGTCCGAGTTCACCGAGCTGGAGCCGATGATCGAGGCACCCGCCTGCATGTGCGGCAGGGCGGCCTTGACCAGGTGGAAGTACGCGCTGAGATTCGTCGCGAGGGTGTGGTCCCACTCCTCGTCGCTGATCTCCTCGAGCGTCTCGTGCGTCATCTGGTACGCGGCGTTGTTCACGAGGACGTCGACGCCCCCGAGCTCGTCCACCGCGGTCGCGATGACGCTCCGGCAGTAGGCGGGATCGCTGACGTCACTGGGGAGCAACACGGCCTTCCGACCGGCGTCCTCGATCCAGTGCTTCGTGTCCTGGGCGTCGTCCTCCTCTTCGGGGAGGTAGCTGATCAGGACGTCGGCACCTTCGCGGGCGAAGGCGATCGCGACGGCCTTGCCGATGCCGCTGTCGCCGCCGGTGATGACGGCGCGCTTGCCACTGAGCTTGCCGGAGCCGCGGTAGGACTCCTCGCCGTGGTCCGCCTTCGGCTGCAGTTCCTGCTCGCTGCCGGGGGGTTGCTGTTGCTGGTCGCTCATGTCACTCCCTGTGATCGAGTTGTGTTCTCGTTCAGGTGCGATGGTCGGCGGCTCGCCCTGGGTGGCTGTCCGGGGTGGACAGATCGCGCGGGCGGCATGGCCGGATGACGAAGACCGGAGCAGGTCCGACAGGAGCGGGCTCTGGTGGCGAGGACTGCTGACGGCTAGACTTGATGTGGTTAATCGATTAAACAGCGGCAACCCGTGTTGCTCCCGGCGCTTCGATCGACCAACTCCAGCAATGACGCTCGAGAGGAACGACCATGCATCGACTCCACCCAACGGCCAGGCGGAGGAGCAAACTCCTCGCCACTGCAGGCGCGCTCGCGCTCGTGGCCGGCTCCCTGTTCGCCTCCACCATCGGGGCTTCCAGCGCCGACGCCGCGACCGCGTCGTCGTGCGACGTCTACGGCAGCACCAGCACGCCGTGCGTCGCCGCCTACAGCTCCACGCGTGCGCTCTTCTCGGCGTACAACGGCCCGCTGTACCAGGTGCAGCGCGCCTCGGACGGTGCGACCACGAACATCGGTCTGCTCGCTGCCGGTGGGTACGCGAACGCACCGGCCCAAGACGCCTTCTGTGCGGGCACCACCTGCACGATCCCGAAGATCTACGACCAGACGGCGAACCACAACGACCTCACCGTCGCTCCGGCGGGCGATGCCGGAGCGGCCAACCACGCGGCGAACGCAGCGGCGCTGCCGGTCACGGTCGGCGGCCACGAGGCGTACGGGATCTTCATGCCGCCCCAGGTGGCGTACCGGATCTCCAGCACGCTGGCCAAGGGGACGGCGCGCGGGGCCAACCCGGAGTCGATGTACGAGGTCGCGAGCGGGACGAACAGCAACAACGGGTGCTGCTCGGACTTCGGCAACGTCGAGACCCAGGAGAAGGACACCGGCCAGGGGCACATGGACGCGCTCAACCTGTCCACCCTCAACGCCCCCGGCAGTTCCGGGAAGGGACCATGGGTGCAGGCGGACCTGGAGAACGGCGTCTTCCAGGGCGGAACGGCCACGTACACGCCGAACACCGGCAACGGCAGCAAGTTCGTGACCGCCGAGCTCAAGAACAACGGCGTCAACCAGTTCGCGCTCAAGGGCGGGAACAGCCAGAGCGGTTCCCTGACCACGTGGTACCAGGGCGCCGAACCAGCGGGCAACTACTCGCCGATGCAGCTCGAGGGCTCCATCGTGCTGGGTGCCGGGGGTGACAACTCGAACCGGGGGACGCAGTCCTTCTTCGAGGGAGTCATGACGAGCGGCTACAGCACCGACGCGGCGGACAACGCCGTGCAGGCGAACGTCGTCGCGCAGAACTACCAGGGCGTGAGCACCGGCGGGGGACCGGGGTCGACGATCGTCGGCCCCGGCGGCAAGTGCGTCGACGTCGCGGGCGACGACACCGGGGGGAACACCGCGGTCGTCCAGCTCTGGGACTGCTCGGTCCTCGCCGCAGACCAGCACTGGTCAGGGACGGCCTACGGCACGGGCACCCTCGGCACGCTCGGTCGTTGCCTCGACGCAGACGGCAACGGCACTGCCAACGGCACCCACCTCGAGCTGTACGACTGCACGGGCGGCGGTGCGCAGCAGTGGATCCTGCAGGGCGACGGGTCGATCAAGAACCCCCAGTCCGGCCGGTGCCTCGACGACCCGTCCGGCAACACCGCGAACGGCACGGCCCTGCAGCTGTACGACTGCAACGGCGCGGCACCGCAGAAGTTCGCCGTGGCGGTCCCGATCATCGGCCCGGGCGGGAAGTGCGTCGACGTCGCCGGTGACGACCTGCAGCAGAACGGCCAGCAGGTGCAGCTCTACGACTGCCTGACGATCGAGACCGCGCAGCCTGCGGCGCTCGACCAGCAGTGGACGATCAACCCGTCGGACCACACCCTCCGGTCCCTCGGGCGGTGCCTCGACGCCGACGGCAACGCCACCGCCAACGGCACCCACGTCGAGCTGTACCAGTGCAACGGCGTTGGCGGCCAGCAGTGGATCCCGCAGGCCAACGGTTCGATCCTGAACCCGTCCTCCGGGCGGTGCCTCGACGACCCGTCGGGGAACACGGCCAACCAGACGGCGCTGCAGCTCTACGACTGCAACGGCAACCAGGCCCAGGTGTTCGCGGTGAACTGACCGCCTGGTCTCACCGCAGCAGGAGAACGGCGTGTCCTCGGAAACGGGGACACGCCGTTCTTGCTCAATCGATAAAACAGCACTATCGTGAGACCAGTTAATCGATAAAGCACGCAAAGGAGCGTCGGATGCGCAAGGTCGTCACCCTCAAGGACGTCGCGCAGCGCGTCGGTGTCACCGCCGCTGCCGCCTCCATGGCGTTGTCCGGCAACGAGCGCATCAGCGACTCCACGCGATCCGCGGTGCAGCGTGCGGCGGACGAACTCGGCTACGTGCCGAGCTCCGCCGGTCGGGCGCTCCGCAACCAGCGCGCAGGTGCCGTCGCACTCATCGTGCCGAACTCCTCCCAGCATGTGTTCGGGCACAACTACTTCATGCACGTCCTGACCGGCGTCTCCACCGCCGCGAACGCGCACGACGCCCAGGTCATCGTCTCGACGAACGCCGACCAGGAGAACGGCGTCGCCGCCTACGAGCGGGTGATGCGCTCGCGCAGCGCCGACGGCGCCATCGTCACGAGCGCCGCCATCGAAGACCGCAACGTCGAGCGCCTGGTCGAGTCGGGCCTCCCGGTCGTCCTGATCGGCAACTTCCCCTACCTGGCCGACGCCGTCAGCGTCGGCGTCGACGACGTCGGAGCGACCGCGACCGCCACGGACCACCTCCTCCAGGTGCACGGGCGGACCGCCCTCGTGCACGTGACGGGCACGCTCGACCACCAGACCGGCGTCGACCGGCGTGAGGGCTTCCTCCGCGCCGTCCGAGCTGCCGGCGTGGAGGAGCGGTCGATCATCGTCGAGGGAGACCTCGGCGAGGAATCGGGTGCCGCGGCGATGCGCCAGCTCCTCGCCGAGGGCGCGGACTTCGACGGCGTGGTGTTCGCGAACGACGACATGGCCCTCGGCGGGATGCGCGTCCTGGTCGACGCGGGTCGACGCGTTCCCGAGGACGTGTCCGTGATCGGGTTCGACGACTTCGGGATCGCCCGGGTGACCACGCCCGCGATCACGACGATGCGGGTCCCCGCGGAGGAGATGGCCCGCCTCGCGACCGAGCAGCTGTTCGACCGCATCGAGGACACCGACCGAGCACCCGCACGGCGGGAGCTCCCCGTCACGCTCGTCGTGCGCGAGTCCTGCGGCTGTCGGCCGGCCGCCGACGAGCGCTGACCCGCACCAGACCTCCCCTGACCACAACGACCACCACGACCCGCCCCACCCGACCCGACCCACAGCGCACCACCATCCCTCGTAACGCAAAGGAGCGTTCTCATGAAGAAGCGTCACGCGGCACTCGCCGTCGTCGCCGGAGCCGCCACGGTGGCTCTCGCCCTGTCCGGATGCTCGACGTCCTCGTCGGCGTCGTCCGGACCGGTCACCCTCAAGGTCTGGACCGGCTTCACCGGGGGCGATCGCCCCGGCTACGCCCAGATCGTCAAGGACTTCGAAGCGTCCCACCCGAACATCAAGGTCGACATGACCGTGCAGCCGTGGGACACGATCCAGCAGAAACTCCCCTCGGCCTGGCTGACCGGGCAGGGGCCGGACATCGCCGCGCCGAGCTCCGACCCGAACGCGATCGCGCAGTACGTCAAGACCAACTCGGTCATGGCCCTGACGAACACGGGGACGGGCAAGAACGACATCGACACGGCCGCGCTCGCCCCGGGCACCGTCAAGGAGTTCACGTACAACGGGAAGCTCTACGCGATCCCGGCCAACTTCGCCACGCTGAGCCTCTACTACAACAAGAAGCTCTTCCAGCAGGCCGGCATCGCGAACCCTCCGACGACCGTGGCCGAGATGGCAGCGGACGCGAAGAAGCTGACGTCTGGTGGCAGGTCCGGCCTCGTCCTGGCGGACAACCAGACGATCCAGATGTGGCCGATCCTGCAGTGGCTCGAGGGCGGCGACATCGTGACGAGCAAGGGGTGCAGCGCCCTGCAGACGGACGCATCGCAGCAGGGCCTGTCCACCTGGGCCGACCTGGTCGCGAAGGACAAGATCAGCCCGGTCGGCCTCACCGGCGCCGAGGCCGACTCGCTCTTCTCGGCGGGCAAGGCCGCCATGGAGATGAACGGACCGTGGGCCGCTCCCGGCTACAAGTCGGCCGGCATCGACCTCGGCATCGCGAAGATCCCGGTGGGCGTCGACGGCAAGTCGGTGACCCTCGGGTCCACCGCGCCGCTCGCGATCTCGGCCAAGACGAAGTACCCCGACCAGGCGAAGCAGTTCCTCGCGTACTGGACGAGCAAGTCGGTGCAGCAGAAGTTCTCGCTGACGACCGGCTTCCCGCCGCTCCGCACCGACCTGGCCAGCGACCCGAAGCTCGCCGCCGACCCGACGGTGTCCGTCTTCGCATCGCAGGTGCCGGATTCCCGGCTCTACCTGCCGCACCTGCAGAACGCGACCAAGGTCGACTCCGACGCCTACGTCCCGCTCATCGGCAAGATCACGCGTGGGACCTCGGTCGACTCGGCCACGAAGGACGCGGGCACGACGATCAACGGCCTCACCGGCTGCAGCCAGTGAGCCGGGGACGCGCATGACGCAGACGATCGCCGCCCGGGAGGCACGGCCTCCCGGGCGGCGCCGGCGCCGGTTCCAGCCGGCCTGGCTCTTCATGGCCCCGAGCTTCCTCATCCTCGGCGTGTTCGTGCTGTTCCCGATCCTCCGGTCGCTGTACTACAGCTTCTTCGACTGGACCGTCGGCGCGAGCTCCCAGACGTGGGTCGGCGTGGGGAACTACACCAAGCTGTTCGCCGACCCGCAGTTCCGGAACGCGCTCGGCATCACGCTCGAGTACACGGTCGTCTCCGTGGTGCTCCTGCTGGTCTTCGGCTTCCTGTCGGCGCTCGCGCTGCAGGGCGAGGGCTTGCCCACCCGGATCGTCCGATCGATCTTCTTCTTCCCGACGATCGTGTCGCTCGTGACCATCGGCCTGGTGTGGAAGTTCCTGCTCGACCCGGACATCGGGCTCGTCGGCGGCCTCACCCACGCGCTCGGGCTGCCCTCCGTCGCCTGGTTGCAGTCGACCTCGCTCGCGCTGCCGACCGTGATCTTCGTCTCGGTGTGGAAGAGCGTCGGGTTCGCGATGATCCTGTTCGTGGCCGGGCTCAAGGGAGTGCCACAGGAGCGCTACGAAGCCGCCGAGCTCGACGGTGCCGCACGCTTCAAGCTCGTCTGGTTCATCACGCTGCCGAGCATCCGGCCGACGCTCCTGTTCACGTCCCTCATCCTGACGATCCAGTCGTTCCAGGTGTTCGACCTCGTGTACGTGATGACGGGTGGTGGGCCGGTCTTCCACACGGACACCCTCGTGAACCTGCTCTACCGGGACGGCTTCGTGGACTACCAGACCGGGTACGCGTCGGCCATCTCGTGGGTGCTGTTCGCGATCATCATGCTCATCTCGCTCCTCCAACTCCGATTGTTCAGGTACAACGATGTCGACTGAGAGCCTCGTCCGGGCACCGCGGGCCGGCGACGACGCCCCTGCCGCGACCAGACCCCGACGCGTGCCCCGCCGCGCTCGGGGCGGTGACGCCCGCACGGTCGGTGTGGGTGCCGTCCTGAAGTGGGTGTACCTCGGGATCGGCGTCGTGTTCGCCCTCATCCCGTTCATCTGGATGGTGTCCGGATCGTTCCGGAGCGAGCAGGACCTGTTCGGGAACCCCGCGAGCCTCTTCCCGACGAGCATCACGCTCCACGGCTACACGGGCATCTGGCAGCAGCTGCCGTTCCTCCGCTTGGTGCTCAACACCTTCGTGTTCGCCGGGGTGACCACGGCCGCCACGCTGTTGTTCGACTCGATGTGCGCCTACGCACTCGCCAGGCTGCACTTCGTCGGGCGGAACGTCTGCTTCGTCATCGTGCTGGCCACGCTCATGGTCCCGTTCCAGGTGACGCTCATCCCGGTGTTCATCGAGCTGTTCCACCTCGGCTGGCTGAACACCTACCAGGGGCTCATCATCCCGCGGGCCACGAGCGCGTTCGGGATCTTCCTGTTCCGGCAGTTCTTCATCAGCATCCCGACCGAACTCGACGAGGCCGCGCGCATCGACGGAGCCAGCCACTGGCGCATCTACTGGCAGGTCATCCTGCCCCTGGCGAAGCCCGCGATCGCCACGGTCGCGGTCCTCAACTTCATGAACCTGTGGAACGACCTCCTCTGGCCGCTCGTCGTGTCGACGTCCAACGACATGCTGACGCTGCCCGCAGGGCTCACCCTGTTCGGCGGTGCGCACGTCACCGACCACGCCGTCCTGCTCGCGGGTGCCACCATCTCGTTGATCCCGATCGCCGCCGCGTTCTTCTTCGCGCAGAAGTACTTCGTCGCCGGTGTCGCGACGAGTGGGCTCAAGTGAGCGCGCCGACCGCCGACCGTCGACCCGAGGTGCCGCGTGCACCGTTCCTCTGGATCGCCGGCATCGAGGACACCTGCGTGTACCCGCCCGACCGCTTCGCGATGGCGCCGCTCGACGAGCACGACCTCACGGAGCACACCGAGCGCTGGCGCGACGACCTCGACGCCGTCCTGGACCTCGGCGTCACGGCGCTCCGGTACGGGGTCCGGTGGCCGCTCGTCCACCTCGCGCCCGGGGTGTTCGACTGGGCCGAGCTCGACGAGCGCCTCGCGTACGCGACCGGTCTCGGCCTCACGGTGATCGCCGACCTGGTGCACTACGGCACCCCGACCTGGCTGGACGGCTCGTTCGCGGACCCGCGGTACGTCGACGCGATCGCCGAGTTCTCCGCGGCCTTCGCGACCCGGTACGCGGGGATCGTCGACCACCTCACGCCGTTGAACGAACCCCTGACCACGGCGTCCTTCGCCGGGCTCCGTGGCGTGTGGCCGCCGGCGCTGACGGGCTGGGGAGGATGGACCACCGTCACGCTCGCGATCGCCGAGGGGATCACCGCGGCGACCGAGGCCATCCGTGCTGCCAACCCGGACGCCGTCATCGTCCACGTGGAGGCCGGCACGCTGGTCTCGACCCAGGACGCGGCACTCGACGACCACGCCCGGCTCCTGCGGGACCTCGGGTGGCTGCCGACGGACCTCATGCTCGGACGCGTCGGTGAGGACCATCCGATGTGGTCGTGGATGCGGGACCACGGCGCTCCGGAGGACCGGTTGCGTCGCCTGCACAACGAACCGGCCCGCATCGACGTGCTCGGGGTGAACTACTACCCCGACCTCACTCCGCGGACGCTGGTCCTCCGACAAGGCACCGTCGTGCAGGACGCACACGACCTCTGGACATCGGGCCTGCGCGCCGTGGTGGTGGGCTTCGCCGAGCGGTACGGCCTGCCGATCATCGTGACGGAGACGAGCATCGAGGGGACGGACGACGTCCGAGCCGACTGGGTGACGGACTCGGCCGAGGCACTCCGGGAGCTCGCCGACGAGGGCATCGACGTCCGGGGGTCGACCTGGTGGCCCGTGTTCGACTTCGTCGACTGGTCCTACGCATCCGGGGGGCGGAACGTCGAGGAGTTCGGTGTGCCGGACGACGTCGTCGCGGAACGCCGTGCTGCTGCGGCGAGCGGTGCGAAGACGCCCTACCTCCGACGCATGGGACTCATCCGGCTCGAGGAACAGTCCGACGGCAGCCTCGAACGCGTGGAGACCGCCGCTGCGACCCGGTTCCGGGCGATCACCGCGACGACGGTGTGACGCAGACGGGAGGCGCGTGGCGGGCCCGCCACGCGCCTCCCGTCCGTCGCTCGTCAGGCGGGGTCGGATGCCGCTCGGTGCGCCCCGGGCGTCCGCCGCTCGGTGGCGCTCCCGGCGTGCGTGACCACGTGGTTGACGACGAGGGCGATCAGGACCACCGCGCACGCGCTGGCGCTGATGACCAGCGCGAGGTCGATCCCGGTCGCGGACGGGTGCCGGTCCGGCGCGATGTTGGCGGCGAGGATCGCTCCGGAGATCGCACTGCCGAAGGACCCGCCGACCGTGCGGAGCACCTGGTTGAAGCTGACGGCGCTGCCGAGCTCCTCGGCGATGACCCGGCGGGCGATCAGCCCGGGCATCGCCGCGTAGGTGGACCCGATGCCGAGTCCGAACAGCAGCATGCCGAGCAGGATCTCCCACAGCGCGTGGTGTGCGAACAGCAGGAGGACGGATGACACGGTCACCACGGCCGCCCCCACGGGCAGGAGCGTGGTCATCCGGATGCGCTTCGCGATGACGCGGATGACCTGGTTCGCGGTGAAGCTGCCGACCGACAGCGGGAACATCACGAAGCCGGCCCAGAAGACCGGGAGCGCGATGCCGTAGCCGGTCTCGGCGGGTGCCTGGGCGATGAGGCTCCCGATCGACAGGCCCATGTACATCACCGTGCCGAGGCCGATCGCGGTCGCGTTGGCGAGCAGGACCTCACCGTTCCGGAGGACCCGCAGGTTGATCAGCGGGTGCGCGCTCCGCAGCTCCACGACCACCCACACCGCGAGCACGACGGCGGCACCGACGAAGGCGCCGATCGCCGCGGCCGAGCCCCAGCCCCAGTTCGGCCCCTCGCTGACGCCGGTCAGCAGGGCCGCGAGGCCGAGGCCGAGCAGGGCCGCACCCGGGAAGTCGAACGCGTGGCTGGCGACCCGGGTGTCCGGGCCGGCGGGAACTACTCGCGCCACGATGACGATCGCGCTCAGCACGAAGACGGCCGCGAACCAGAACGCCACCCGGTAGTCGAACACCCCGGCGATGATGCCCGTCAGGGGGTACCCGATCCCGATGCCCGTCGCGACGGTGACCGACAGGGTCGAGATGCCGCCGGTCGCCTGCTCGGTGGGGAGGTACCGCCGGGCAAGGGCGATGGTGACGGGGACGATGCCGTAGGTGAGCCCCTGCATGGCCCGGCCGATCAGGAAGACCGTGAAGTTCGGTGCCGAGGCCGCGACCACCGATCCGATGAGGATGATCGTGAGCGCGCCGACGAGCACCCGCTTCTTGTGCGGCCCGTCGCTCAGCCGCCCCATCACCGGGGTCGCGACCGCTCCGACGAGCAGGTTGATCGTGAGCATCCACTGCGCGGTGCTGACCGAGACGTGGAGTTCCCGCGAGATCGTCGGCACGAGCAGCATGCCGAGCGAGCTGACGATCGCGGTGCAGAGGGCCGCGTAGACCAGGACCGGCAACAGCCTGGTGGTGGGGCGAGTGCCGGGCATCAGGGCGTTCCTCCGTCGGTCTGGGGGTGTTCGGGGGCGCGCTGACCGAGGGTGAGGAGGCGTTCGAGTGCCGGGAGCGCCTCGGTGACCGCAGCCCGCTCGGCTGGCCCGAGGCCGTCGAGCATGGCGTCGATGCCCTGCTCGCGCCGCGTTCGTCGTTGCTCGAGCACCCGACGGCCGGCCGGCGAGATCTCGATCACGGTGGCGCGGGTTCGATCGTCCTCGGCCCGGGACACCAGCCCCTCGGCGTGGAGCCGCCGGACGAGCTGGGTCATCGCGGGTTGGCTGACGCTCTGCGTGCGGGCGAGCTCGGTGACCCGTGCGCCGCCGCCGACCTCGAGCAGGGTGAGCAGGGACGCTGCGGACGGCGAGATCCCGCGATCGGCGTTCATCGAGCGCAGCAGCGGGACGAACCGTTCGAGGAAGGTGGACAACCGTGCGGCGTCCTGCCCGTCCGGTTCGACCTTCTGCATAACGGCATTATGCCATGACGCGCTCGTGTCACCGTCGACCGGTGGTTCCGCTGTCCCCCGCGCGGGAGGACGCCGCGACGCGTGCGGGAATACCGTGGGCGCGTGGACCTCCAACTCAGCAATCGCATCGCCCTCGTCGTCGGCGGCAACGGGTACATCGGCACCGCCGTCGTCGATCGGCTCCGGCAGGAGGGCGCGACCGTCGTGGTGGCCTCCCGGAGCGCCGCGTCCGGCGACGGCGTCGCCCTCGACACCGCCGACCAGGACTCCGTCGACGCCGCCGTGGCGAGTGTGCTCGACGCGCACGGTCGGATCGACGCCGTGGTCGTCACCGCGGCACCGAGCGCCCGCACGCTCGACCCCGCGAAGAAGTCCGACCCGGCGCAGGTCGCGTCCGCGATCGACGGCAAGGCACTCGGGTTCCTCCGGGTCGCGAACGCCGTGCTCCCCCACCAGCGCCAGGCGGGCTTCGGTCGCGTCGTGGTGATCAGCGGCCAGAACGCGTACCTGTCGGGGAACATCACGGCCTCGCTCCGCAACACCGCCACGAGCGTGATCGCGAAGAACCTCGCCGACGAGTACGCGGGCACCGGCGTCACGGTGAACGTCGTCAACCCCGGGACGGTCACGGACACCCCGTCCCCCGAGGTGCAGCGGGGCGCCCCCGGTGACTCCACCCCGCAGCAGATCGCCGACCTCGTCGCCTTCCTGGCGTCGCCGCTGTCGGTGGTGTCGGGTGAGTCGATCGCGATCGCGCACCGGGTGCTCGGCCAGATCACCATCTGACCGTGGTCCGGCTGGGAGTCCGGCAACACCGCAGCCGAAAGGCTTCTGGCCTGCACGGCTAGGCGTGGCAACTTGAGACAGCGTGCCGAATGCCGGACTCTTCGTTCCAATGGTGGGGAACGGGCGATGGTTCCGGTGGGCGAACGGTACGCACCTGGTCCTGCAAATGACGGAGATTCATGCCACGCTCGTCCTATGAAGTCTCTCCGTGATGTGCAACAGGCCTGCCTTCGGGACATTCGCGCGGCGCGCGAGCTGCCGTGGGGGCTTTTCTCCGCTGTGTTCGACTCCTTCGGGTTGTACCTCCTCGCGCTCCTCCTCCTAGTCGGCGCCCTGGCAATTGCGTCCGTCTTTCTTCTTCCGTCCTACCTGATTTCTTCAGATAGTAAACATGTACTGGCATACTTCATCGCCCCCGTCGTTCTTGTGGCGCTCGGTTGGGGCATCTTTGCGTGGAGCTTGGCCGCAAGCGTCGGCAGTTTGGTAGTCGCGGTCCTCGGCAGACAAGCAACTCGGTCAGTGGTGCAAGGCATCGGAGCATCCCTCGCCCGGATCACCACATGGACTGGCCGAATCACGATGCCTGTGCTCCTTGCGTCGCTCGGGGGATGGACTCTCGGCATCGGCCTTCCGGCACATACTGAGCCCGTCTCCGTCATCCGCAATGTGGCAGTGCTGCAATTAGCGATGTTGTTCCTATCGCTCACCTTCGTGGTTTGCTTCGAAGCGGTTCACGTGGTGTGGCGCCAGTCGGATGGGCTGCCGTGGAGCGTACGGGTACCGGCAGCCGGCGCATTCGCCTTTGCCGCGTGGATGATCGCTCGACGTTGCTGGCGTCTCAGACCATCAGTAGAAACGCTGCTCAATAGCATCGTGCCTGCACAACTTAACGAGGTGGATCACGCGGAAATCGTGAGGGTGTTCGCGGCACAGTCTCCTGACGTCCCGTGGGTGTTCGGGGTGGTCTTCGTTGGCGTCATTCTCGGAGCACTCATCCATAGAGACGTCCGCGTCAGCCGCCAGAGCCGGGCCACGCAAACGTCACCATCGAGGAGCATTGCGTCAGCGTGAGGCAAGTGCCGGACGCCTGTCCAAAGAAGGCGCCCGACCTACGGACGGCCGATGAGCGATCAAGCATGCGGTTCCCTCCGCCGTTGCCCACCGGGTCGAACGCGCGAACGTGATGGGCAATGCGAGGGGGATTTTTTGTGCACCTTCGGCCGCGAGGATGAGGGCGTTCCTCCCCTCGCCCGATGTGCGCCGCCGTCCGGTTGTCGATGCTGGTGCCATGGAATCCTCGTCGAAGCACACGATCGCGTCCCTCGTCCTGTTCGTCGCGATCGTCGCGGTCACGGCGACCGCGCTCATCGCGATGTCACCGCTCCCGTGAGCTGCGCGCCGGTCCCCGCGACGACACCTCACCGCATCCCCGGGCGGACCGCGCGCCGCACCTCCGGGCCGACCCCGCGCCGCACCCCCGTGCGATGATCGAGCCGTGACGGAAGCCCGCACGTTCATCCGGCCGATCGCCACGCGGTCGATCGTCATCGACGTGGCGTGGGCCGGCCTGGCGGCGTTCGTCTTCCTGCTCCCCATCGACCTCGAGCTGGAGCACGCGAGCCTGCTCGCCGTCCTCGCGGCCTCGGCTGCGATCGCGGTCCGGCGGGTCTCCCCGTCCACCGCGATGGCGATGGTCGTCGTCCTCGGCATCGTGCAGGTCGGCGGCGGTGAACGGCCCTCGTTGGTCGACCTCGCGATCTTCGTGGTGATCGGCACCACCGCGGTGGTCGGGACGCGGGCCGAGGTCGTCGTCTCCGGGATCCTGGCGTTCGTCGCCGGCGTGGGCACCACGCTGTACCTGGCGTCGACCGGCTTCCGGTTCCTCGTGCTCATCAACGGCCCCCGCGACCAGGCGTTCCTCGCGATGGCCGCCCCGGTCACCGCGCTCCTCGGGGTGTGGGCGGGTGGCATCGCGATCCGCGCGTTCCGATCGCGTGACCGCGAGTCCGAGCGCCGGGCCGACGCCGAGGCTGCGGCGAGCCTGGCGGAGGCCGTCGCGAGCGAGGCCGAGGCCACCGCGACCCGCGCGATCGACGTCGCCGAGGCCGAACGGATCCGCGCCGACATCGCCCGCGACGTGCACGACGTCGTCGGACACTCCCTCGCCGTGATCATCGCGCAGGCCGACTCGGTGCCGTTCCTGGACGACGAAGCCCGGGTCCGCGAGGTCAGCGCGACCATCGCCAGCACCGCCCGGAGCTCGCTGGTCGAGGTCCGACAGGTCCTCGGCCACATCGACGGCTCGTCCGAGGTGACGGACCCCGGGACGCTCGAGGAGATCGTGCACGGCATCCGTGAAGCGGGTGTCGAGGTCGACCGGACCGTCCGCGGCGTCCCGGCACCGTTCGGGGCCGCCACCGGGACGGCCGCACGTCGCGTGCTGCAGGAGATGCTCACGAACGCGCTCCGGCACGGGGCGCCCGGTCTGCCCGTGATCGTCCGCGAGACGTGGCGCTCCGCCGACCTGGTGCTCGAGGTCGAGAACGTCGTCCCCGACGCCCTGCGGACCGGCGCACCGACCACCCGGGGGTCCGGACGCGGCCTGTCCGGTATGCAGTCCCGGCTCACCGCGCTCGGGGGGTCGTTCGACGCCGCCGTCCTCGACGACGTGTTCGCCGCCCGCGCCCGCATCCCGTTCGACGTCCAAGGGGGACCAGTCCGATGACCGAACCGATCAAGATCCTGCTGACCGACGACCAGGCCCTGTTCCGTGCGGGCCTGCGCGTCGTGCTCGACGCCCAGGACGACATGCTCGTGGTGGGCGAGGCGTCGGACGGCGCCGAGGCCCTCGCGCTCATCCCGGAGCTCCGGCCGGACGTCCTGCTGCTCGACATGCGCATGGCCGGGATGGACGGCGTCGAGACCGTCCGGCAGCTGTTCTCCGGTGCCGTCGAGGGTCCACTCCCCCGCGTCGTCGTGCTCACGACCTTCGGGCTCGACCCCGCGGCGGCGACCGCGATCCGCCTCGGCGCGAGCGGGTTCCTGCTGAAGGACACGACGCCCCCGTTCCTGTTCGCGGCCGTCCGCGCCGTGCACGAGGGCAGTTCGGTGATCGCGCCGAACGACCTGTCGCAGCTGTTCGGTGTCGACGTGGAGCGGGCACCGGCACCACAGCCGCCGGCGTTCCAGACGCTCACCGACCGGGAGCGCATCGTGTTCGGCTGGGCGTCACGCGGACTCTCGAACGCCGAGATCGCCGCGAAGGAGTTCGTCACCGAGTCCACGGTGAAGACGCAGATCAGCAGCGTGCTCGGGAAGCTCGGGCTGCGCGACCGCGTGCAGCTCGTGGTCTACGCACACGACCACGGGCTCGCCGGCGCGCGGGACGCCTGAGAGAACACGCTGCGCGACGCCGGTCGATGGGCAGCGGCGTGCGCGGCTCCGATGCCGGTCAGGCGGTACCGTGCAGCGCCTGCACCTCGTCGAGGATCGTCGCGATGGCAGTCGGATCGTGGGCGAACCGGCCGAGGAACAGCCCGCCGATGCGCCCTGCCCCGCGCGTGAGCAGCCCCGGCCCGGCGCTCCCGCCGTAGAGCACGGTGGACCCGGCCAGCTCCGGCCGCGCAGCCAGGTGCGCTCCCAGACCGGCGAGCACGGCGACGATGTGGTCGTCGGGTGCGGGCGCGGGCGCACCGATCGCCCACACCGGCTCGTACGCCGCGGTGAGCGGGCCGAGCACGCCCGCCGCCGCGGCCGCCACGAGTGCTCGGTCGACCTGCGCGGTCACCGCCGTCACGGCGTCCGCCGTGGAGGCCCGACTCGTCTCACCGACGCACAGCAGCGGACGCAGGTGGTTGCGGAACGCCGCGTCGACCTTCCGCGACACGACGTCGTCGTCCTCGTGGAACAGCGTGCGGCGCTCGGCGTGCCCGATCTCGACCAGGCGGACGCCGATCTCGTGCAGCTCGGCCCCGGAGACCTCCCCGGTGAACGCCCCGGCGTCGGCCCACCCCAGGTCCTGCGCCGCGAGCACCACACCGGACCCCTCGAGCAGGTCCCGCACGGGCACGAGTGCCGGGAAGGTCGGTGCCACGAAGAGCGTCGCCGCCCCCGAGGTCACCGCGGGGTGCCGCCGGGCGATCTCCGCCACGTCCGACGCCCAGGCCAGGGTGCGGGCGTGGGAGAAGTACGTCTTGAGCGACACCCCGATGGTGATCACGCGCCGCTGTTCCCCTGCGCGTCGTCCGCCTGCGCGTCGATCCCGGCGGCGGCCGAGCCGTCGTACCCGCAGATCGCCTGGACCTTCTCCGCCGACGCAGACGACGGGTCGAACGTGTAGCCGAGCCACTCCTTCGCGAGCCGGCGCGCGAGCTCGATGCCCACGACCCGCTGTCCCATGCACAGCACCTGCGCGTCGTTGGACAGCACCGAGCGCTCGACACTGTAACTGTCATGCGCGGTCACTGCCCGGACCCCGGGCACCTTGTTCGCGCTGATCGCCACCCCGAGGCCCGTCCCGCAGATCAGGATCGCCCGATCGGCCTCACCGTTCGCGACCATCCGGGCGGCGTCGACCGCGATGTGCGGGTACGCGGTGTGCCCCTCGGCGTCGACCCCGACGTCCACGACCGACGCCACGCGCTCGTCCTGCTCCAGGTCCGCGCGCAGGACCTCCTTGTAGTCGAACCCGGCGTCGTCCGAGCCGATCACCATGCGGTACGTCATGCGTGCTTCCCTTCCTCGGTTGTGGCGATGACCTGTGCCACCGTCTCCACGATGAGCGCGAACGACACCGCGCCGGGGTCGGG
The DNA here is from genome assembly GCF_018613895.1 of Curtobacterium sp. ISL-83. Classification (GTDB taxonomy): domain Bacteria; phylum Actinomycetota; class Actinomycetes; order Actinomycetales; family Microbacteriaceae; genus Curtobacterium. Next base: position 486,373 of record NZ_JAGGPH010000007.1, on the reverse strand, counting down.
GGTCCCGACCGCCTGCTCGGCGTGGGTCCGCGCCCGGCCCATCTTCGGCAGCAGCTCGGCCGTGCCGTCCGCCGCCGTCCGTGCGGCACCCGCAGCCGCGGTCCACGCCGCCGCGAGCCCGGTTCCGGTGTCCACCTGGGACCGGAGGACATCGTCGAACGGCACCAGGGCGTCGACCATCGTCTTGTCGCCCACGCTGGCCCCGAAGGCCAGGACCGCCTCGGTCGCGGCCCGCACCCCGTCGACGACGGACGCCGACGACGGACGGGAGGTGTCCCCGAGGACGCGACCCAGTGCCTCCAGGGCGGCTCCCCAGATGGCGCCGGAGGTGCCACCGGCCTTGTCCGACCAGGCGTCCGCGGCGATGAGCAGGACGGAACCAGCGCCGGCTCCGCGAGCCACCGCGTCCTGCGCGGCCACGTCGGCGGCGTGCGCACCGCGCTGCATGCCGATGCCGTGGTCGCCGTCACCGGCCACCGCGTCCATGTGTCCGAGCTCGTCCGCGTGGTCGTCGAGGAGCGACCGGACGGCGGCGAGCGCCGCCGCGACGCGGGTCCCTGCGAACCGCGACTCGTCGCTCGCCGGGCCGACGGTCGGTCCCGTCGCGTCCGCCTCCGCTGCTGCGGCCGACACCCGGTCCTGCTGGACGGCTCCGCCCTTCCGGAACGCCGGGGTGTCCGCGGGCGCGGCCCAGAGGGCTTCGAGTTCGTCGTCGACCCAGAACAGGGTGAGCGAGACGCCCGCCATGTCGAAGCTCGTGACGAGTTCCCCGACCTCTGGCTCGACGATGACGACGCCGGCGTCCGTGAGCTGTCGCTGCACCGAGCGGTAGACGACGAACAGCTCCTCGTACTTCACGCTCCCCAGGCCGTTCAGGATCGGGACCACGCGCTGCCCGTTCGCCTGCACGCCGTCCGGCAGCTCGTCGAGCAGCCGCGACACCAGCAGGGATGCGAGCCCATCGGCGCTCGGCACGGCGACCTCGTCGATGCCGCGTTCGCCGTGGATGCCCATCCCGATCGCCATCCGCCCCTCCGGCACGGTGAAGAGCGGCTCGTCCGCACCGGGCAGCGAGCAGCCCGAGAACGCGACGCCGAACGAGCGCGTGCGGTCGTTCGCGCGCTCCGCCACGGCGGTGACCTCGTCCAGCGAGCGCCCCTGCTCGGCGGCGGCCCCGGCGATCTTGAACACGCAGAGGTCCCCGGCGATCCCACGGCGTCGGTCGGCCTGGTCGGCTGGTGCCGACACCACGTCGTCGGTGACCCGGACCGTCCGCACCGGGATGCCGTCGGCCTCGAGCGTCCGCGCCGCCGCGTCGAAGTTGAGCACGTCGCCGGCGTAGTTGCCGTAGCTGAACAGGACGCCACCGCCGTGCTCCGCCGCTCGGGCGACCCCGACGACCTGCTGGGCGCTCGGGGACGCGAACAGGTTCCCCATCGCCGCACCGGCCGCCAGTCCGTACCCGACCAGGCCGCCGAACGCCGGGTAGTGGCCGGAGCCGCCCCCGATCACGACGGCGACCGTGCCGTCCGGGGACGTCGTCGATCTGGCCACACCGCCGTGCACACGGCGGACCCATCGTTCGTTCGCCGCGACGAAGCCGTTGGTCGCCTCGTCGGCGAAGTCCGCGGGGTCGTTGAAGAGCCTGGTCATCGTGTCGTCTCCTTCGTCGCCACGTGCGAGGTGTCGAGCAGATCATCCGCTTTCGACCCTCGGAAGAACTTCGTGCAGAAGATCATCACCGCCGCCAGGAACGCGAGCACCCCGAGCGAGACGATGCCGAACGCACCGCTGTCGGTGGGGACCGCCGCGTTGATGGCGGTGCGCATGATCGGGGCGACGAAGCCGCCCAGGTTGCCGAGCGAGTTGATCAGTCCGATGCCGGCCGCGGCCGCTGCGCCGGTGAGGAACGCCGTCGGGTAGGCCCAGGTGATGGGCCCGACCGCCAGGAAGCTCGCGACCGCCAGCGTGATGAACACGATGCCGAGGACCGGCTGGCCGTTCGCGCCGGCCCACGCGGACCCGAGGATCGACAGCCCGGTGGTGATGTAGAACAGCGTGCCCCAGCGGCGACGCCGACCGACGCTGTCCGCCCGCGCACCGATGAGGTAGCAGGCGACGAGCCCGACGAGCCACGGGATCGCGGACACCAGGCCGACCTGCCAGCCGACGTCCTGCCCGAGGATCGACGACACCTGCTGCGGCAGGTAGAACGTCGTGCCGTACACGGCGACCTGCAGGCAGAAGTAGATCACCGTGAAGTACCAGACGCGCCCACTCGCCAGGGCCTTGAGGATGCCCGTCGGACCGTCCGCACTCCGCGCCGTGTCCTCCCGCGCCATCGCCGCGGTCAACGACGACTTCTCGCCGTCGTCGAGCCACTTCGCCTGCTGCGGGCTGTTCGTCAGGAAGAAGAACGCGGCGACGCCGGCCAGCACCGCCAACACGCCTTCGCCGCCGAACATCACCTGCCAGCCGTGGAACGGGGTGACCTTGTCCCCGACGCTGATCAGGGCCCCGGACAGCGGCGCGCCGATCATCTGCGAGAACGGCTGCGCGAGGTAGAAGATCGCGAACATCCGGACGCGGACCTTGTTCGGGAACCACTCGGACAGGTACATGATTACGCCCGGGAACAACCCCGCCTCGGTCACGCCGAGGATGAAGCGCAGGATGATGAACATGGTGTCGTTCGTCGTGAAGGCGAACAGGCCGGCGACGGTGCCCCACGTGATCGCGATACGGGCGAGCCAGAACCGGGCGCCGAACCGCTTGAGCAGCAGGTTCGACGGGATCTCGAAGATCGCGTAGCCGATGAAGAAGATGCCGGCGCCGAGGGCGAACGCGGCGTCCGAGATGCCGCGGTCGACGCGCAGCGCCTCCTCGGCGAACCCGACGTTGGTGCGGTCGAGGAACGCGACGAAGTACAGGATGACCAGCATCGGCATGAGGTGCTTGGTCGCCTTGGCGATGCCCGATCGCAGCGCCGGATCATGGGTTGACCCCAGGACGGGGACGGATGAGGACACGGTCGCTCCTTCGCGATCGAGTGGTCTGACTGGAGGCACGACACACGGCGAGCACGTCGGCTCGCGTGGTCGTGGGGCCGGTGTTCCGGCCCGGAGCGCTTCGCGCTCAGTGCATGTAGAGGCCGCCGTCGACGTTGAGCGTCTGCCCGGTGACGAACCCGGCGTCCTCGCTGATCAGGTAGGCGATCGCCGCCGCGATGTCCCGCGGCGTCCCGATGCGCGGCAGCACTCCGTCGGCGGCCATCTCGACCTTCCGCTCTTCGGTGAGCGTGCCACCCATGATGTCGGTGTCGATGGGCCCGGGGGCGATCGCGTTCACCGTGACACCGCGCGGCCCGAGCTCACGGGCGAGCCCGCGGGTGAGCCCGATGACGCCGGCCTTGGCGACCGTGTACGGCGTCTTGCTGAACGTGCCGCCGCCGCGCTGCGCCGAGACGGACGACAGGTTGACGATGCGGCCGTACCCGTTCCGGACCATCGACTCGGCAGCGCGGAGGCTCGCGAAGTGCACGCCGTCGAGGTTGATCGACAGGACGCGGTGCCACTCCCCCTCGGGCAGGTCGAGGTACGCGTGGGCGGAGGACACCCCCGCCAGGTTCACGAGTGCCGTGAGGGGCGGCAGCGCGGCTTCGATCGTGTCGAAGGCCGCACGCACGGCCGACTCGTCGGCGACGTTCGCCCCGGCACCGACGGCCTGGACGCCGTGCTGGTCACGGATCTCCGCCGCGACCGCCTCGCTGGCGGCCTGGTCGAGGTCGATGATCCCGATGTCCCATCCGGCCTCGGCCAGGTGGTGGGCGGTGGCGCGGCCGATCCCACGGGGTGATGCGGCTCCGGTGAGGACGACGGTCTTCTGCTCGGTCATGTCCGTGCTCCTGGTGGTGCTCAGTGGATGGGGGCGGGGCCGAGCTCGTCGAGGAGCTTCTGCATCGCGACGTAGGCCCGGTTCCGGTAGGCGACGAGTTCCGGCGTGCGGTCAGCGGGCACGTCGAGGTACCCGGCGCCGGACTTCGTGCCGAGCTCGCCGGCGTCGACGTGCGCCTGCAGGGTCGGCGGGGTGGCGAAGCGCTCGGGCCAGCGGGTCTGCAGCGACTCGAAGCAGAACGCGTAGACGTCGAGACCGGCCATGTCGGCGATCGCGAACGGGCCGAAGAACGGCAGGCGGAAGCCGAAGGTCGTCCGCACGATCGTGTCGATGTCGTCGGGGCTCGCGATGCCCTCGTCGGCGATCTTGCTGGCCTCCTCGAACAGCGCGTACTGCAGCCGGTTCAGCACGAAACCGGTGGCGTCCTTCACCCGGGCGGTCTGCTTGCCGGTCGACGCGACGACGGTCTCGGCGAGCACCACGGCGGCGTCCCCGGTGGTGGGGTGCGGGATGAGTTCGACGCCCGGGATGAACGGAGCCGGGTTCGAGAAGTGCACCCCGAGGAACCGTTCGGGACCGGTGACGGCCTCGGCGAGTGCCTCGATGAGGATCGTCGACGTGTTCGAGCCGATCACGGCGTCCGGGCGGGCGGCGGCGCTGATCCGGGCGAGGGTGGCGTGCTTGATCGCGATCTTCTCGGGGACGGCCTCCTCGATGAAGTCGGCGTCGGTGACCGCGGCCTCGATCGACTCGGCGGCGGTGATGTTGGGGCGCACCCGCTCGACGGCGTCCGCGGGGAAGAGCCCGTCCGCGACGAACTGTGCGGTCTCGCCGAGCAGCCGCTGGAGGTTCTGCTGCGCGATCTCGGCCGAGACGTCGGCGATCCGGACGGTGTGGCCGGCGAGGGCGAGGACCTGGGCGATCCCGCCGCCCATGTAGCCGGACCCGACGACGGCGATGTCGAGGGTGGTGGTCATCGGACTGCTCCTTCGTGCTTCGTGCCGATGCTCGTCGTGGCGAGCACCGATCGGATGTACCGCTGGTTGGTCGCGCACACGCCGAGGCTGTCCCCGCCGTACTGCTCGGTCATGACGATGCCGCGGAAGCCGTCGGCCACGGCGTCCCGGAGGACCTGCCGGTAGTTGATGAGCCCGGTCTCCATGGTGCTCGGCACGCTGGTCGCCCAGCTGCCGTCGCCGGCTTCGTCCCGCGTGTAGTTCTTCACGTGCAGGTAGTTCGTGTGCGGCATCGTCTTGGCGAACAGTTCGCGCCAGTCCTCCACCGGGCGGTGCAGGCGGATGAGGTTCGCGACGTCCGCGTTCAGCCCGACGGTGTCGAGGCCGATCTCCTCGATGAGCCGCACCGCGCTGTCCGCGGTCCCGAGGTAGGTGTCCTCGTAGAGCTCGAGCGCCATCGGCAGCCCGACGGAGGCCGCGTGCTCGCCGAGTTCACGGAGGCGGGAGGCCGCGGCCTTCCGGACCTCCGGGTCGTCCGGGTCCTTCGGGCCCGGTGCCGTCCAGAACCAGAGCGCTCGCTGCTGGGCCTCGGAGAACGGCTGGTGCAGCCCGGTGGAGAACACCTGCATGCCCCACTCGGCCGCGGCGTCGATGGTGCGGTGCGCGTAGGCGAGGTTCTCGGCCTCGTGCCCCGGCTGGATGACGCTCTTGCGCTGCAGGTGCACCGAGGGGATCCCGATGCCGTGGGCCTTCGCGATGGCGAACAGCTCGTCGCGCCGGGACCGCTCGAGGTCCGCGGGGCGGATGTGGCTGTCGGCCAGTTCGGCGAGCGTGAACCCGACGGCCTCGATCTGGGTGAACACGTCGTCCCACACCTCGGCGGGGGCGTCGTGGAACGGTGTGCCGTCGCGGGTGATCGGGGCGAAGCCGTGCAGGCAGGCCGCGATGGGCCAGGTCTCTGCGGTCCAGGTTGTCGGGTCCCAGTCCTGGTCGACCCAGGTCTGCGGCGACGCGCCGGCCTGCGGTGACGTGCCGGCTGCCGTGCTGACCGGGGATGATGGTGCGTCCAGTGCCACGGGTGCTCCTTTGCAGTCGTGCGGTTCTCCGGTGAACCTCTTTCCTATAGGAAAGATACCCGAACGAGCACCGGGCGCAACCCCTCGCGGGATCAGGACACGTGCGACGCGTCCGCGCGGGACCGCATCCGGACGTTGTCGATGTGCACGCGCATCGCCGCGACGGCCGCGGACGGGCTGACCCCCAGCGCGTCGACGATCGACCGGTGCTCGTCGACCGCACGCCCGGTGTCGTCCCCGCCCCCGCCGACCAGCTGCCGCATCCGGTGGACCCTGGTCGTGATGATCTCGGACATCTCCTCGAGGAACGGGTTCCGCGTCGCGTCGAAGATCACCTGGTGGAAGTCCCAGTCACTGCGGAAGTACCGGCCGACGAGTTCTTCGGGCGCTGCCTCCGACCCGAACTCGGCCACCTCCCGAGCGACCGCGGCCTGCTGCTCGAGGGCTCGCTCCAGGTGCGCCCGGAGCACGGCGACGTCCCCGTGCGCGGCGAGCTCCACGGCGCCGCTCTCGACGATGAGTCGGGCGTCGAACAGCGCCTCGAGCTGGTCCCCGGCGAGCGGGGGCGCCACCCGGTAGCCCTTGTTCGCCTCCCTCGTGACGAGCCCGGTCCGCTCGAGCTGCACCAGGGCTTCGCGCACCGGGGTCGGGGAGACGCCGAGCGTCCGCGCCAGTCCGTCGATGGACAGGCGCATGCCCGGCTCGACGTCGTGGCCCATCAGGACCTCGAGCACGCGGTCGTAGACCCGGTCCCGCAGTCCGAGCTGCGTGATCCGCTCCGTGCCGAACCCGGGCAGCGTGCTCGTCATGTCGTCGATCCTAGAGAATCCGCGTCGATCCCAACCGCGCAGAACCCGTTGTTTAGGTTTACGCTCTAAACCTAAACAACGAGACCGAAACGGAAGGGATACGGATGACCGGGAGCACCGAACTGGCCTGGGAGGACCGGATGCTCCCCCGCGTCGACAACTGGGACCTCGTCACCCGCCGTGAACGTGCGCTCCGGCAACAGCCGTACCGCGCGGCGATCCCTGCCCGGATCGCCCAGCTCGGGTTCGTGGTGCCGCAGCAGACCCTCGCCGACGCCGACGACGCTGCACGTGCGATCGCCCGCTTCGACGCGGAGTACGAGGACTTCCCCGAGCCGTTCTCCGGGGTGCTCCTCCGGAGCGAGTCGGCCTCCAGCTCGGAGATCGAACACCTCACCGCCGGGGCTCGCGCGATCTCGGAAGCCGAGATCGACGAGCGTGTGACCGGCAACGCCCCGCAGATCGTGCGGAACGTCCGGGCGATGGAAGCGGCGGTCGCGCTCGCTGACGACATCGGACACGACACGGTGATCGCCATGCACCGGGAGCTGCTGGACGACGTGACGCCGGACCTCGTCGGTCGGTACCGCGAGGAGCAGGTGTGGATCGGCGGGGCGCTCCCGCACCTCGCGGCGTTCGTCCCGCCGCACCACGACCGCGTCGTCGCGGCGATGGACGACCTCATCGCCTTCACCACGCGGACCGACCTGCCGCTGCTCGTCCAGGCCGCCGTCGCCCACGCGCAGTTCGAGACGATCCACCCGTTCCCCGACGGCAACGGTCGCACCGGCCGGGCGCTGGTCCAGGCGATCCTCCGTCGCGGCGGTCTGCTCCGCCACCTCACGATCCCGGTCAGCAGCGGGATCCTCACGGACGTCGACGCCTACTTCGGTGCGCTGGACGCGTTCCGCACCGGTCGCGTCGCCCCCATCGTCGACGTGTTCTCCGCCGCGTCGCTCTCCGGACTCCGGAACGCGGAACGGCTGGCCGCCGAGATCCGGGCGCTCGTGGCGCGGTGGGACGACCGCCTGACCGGGATCCGCTCCGACGCCACGGCGCGGAAGGTGGTGCGGCTGTCGATCGAGCACCCGGTCCTGAACGCCCGCCTCGTCGCCGAACGGACCGGTGCCAGCCCGCCCGTGATCACGAACGCGTTCGACCAGCTCGTGCAGCGTGGACTGCTCCGGCCCGGCAACTCACGGCAGCGCAACCGCATCTGGGTGAACGACGACGTCGTCGACGCGCTGGACGCGTTCGCCGAACGCAGCGGACGGCGACAGCAGCCGGGGTACTGACCCGCGCCACCGCACGGGCGTCAGTACACCGTGTCGATCCCGAACGCGTCGCCGAGCCCCAGCCGCCGCTGGCCCAGGTCGCACGGGGACGAGGCCGGCTTCATCACGAGGCCGCTCGTCTGCAGCGTGTGGCCGAGTCCGTACGCGTGCCCCCACTCGTGGGTGGCGACACCGCGCAGGTCGAACCGTGTCCCGGAGCACGTCGAAGCGGACGACCACGCGTACGCGGTCGTGTAGCGCTGGTCCACCTCGACCGCGACGCCACCGCGGGACCACACGCAGGTGGTCGCGAGCGTGCCGGCCTTGAGGGGACCCCAGCCGGTGACGCTCGTGCCGTTCGAGGCTCCGCACCCGCCGGTGGCGCTGACCGCCGGCGCCTGGGTCGTCCCGCCGAGGTACGTGTCCCTGGCACCGGAGGTGATGGTGCGGCCGCACGTGCTGATCGTGCCGGTCCACGCGTCTGCGCCGGCCCGGATGGCGGCGACGTCCGTCGCCTTCGCACCGGTCGAGTTCGACCGCCACTGCACCGGGGCGTTCCAGTGGTAGCCGAGGAGCGTGTAGGTCCGGTTCGTGCAGCTCGACGCGGGGGTGGTCGTCGTGGTGGTCGCCGCCATCGGACCGGACACCGTCAGCGAGCGCCGGTGCTGCTCGACCGCGCGCTGCTTGCGGACGGCCGCTTCCGATCCGGACCACGAGCCGTCGACGGCCACGGCGATGCCGGAGCGGCCGGTGTTCGTGAGGGACACGTCGCCGGGGTCGGCGGCCCCGACCGCGGCGACCGGCAGCGACGAGACGGTGGTGCCGGCGGACGGCACCGCGAACCGGCGCCCGTCGGGCAGGACGACGGTGCCGGAGGACACCGCGCACCCGGTCGACAAGGCGTCGACGGTGATCGTGCTGCCCGTGCAGGACGACGTCGTGCCCGCGACGGCCGGGGCCGCCCCGACCGACGTGGTGACGACCGCGCTGAGCGCGATCCCGATGGCGACCGCGCCGGCGGTCGCGGACGTCGTCCGCATGGTGGTGCCTCCCTGATCGGCACCGAACCCCTCGGTACGCCGGTGTCAGTGTGCGGAAGGCCACCCGGAGCGGTCAACCCCCCGAACTCGGAGGGGGCATCACCCCCGTGTTCGTGCAAGCCGGCGGTTGAGCGCCCCGTTCAGCAGGGCGACGAGCAGCCCGACGGCGAACACGAGCGTCCCGAAGCAGAGCACCTGCGGTGGCATCCCGGCCTTCGCGGCCCCGTACACGAACAGGGGGAAGGTGACCGACGGACCGGCGACGAACGACGTGATCACGTAGTCGTCGATCGACATCGCGAGGGCGAGCAGGCCGGCCGCGAGCATACCCGGGGCCAGCAGCGGCAGCGTGACGAGCCGGAACGCCTGCAGCGGGGTGGCGCCGAGGTCGCTCGCCGCCTCCTCGAGCACACGGCCGGTGCCCGCGATCCGACCCCGCAGGACCACGACGACGTACGCCACGTCGAACGCCACGTGGGTGATCAGGATCGTCAGGAACCCGGTGCCGAGCCCCACGGACAGGAAGAACGACAGCGACGCCGCCCCGACGACGATGGACGGCGCCGCGATGTCCGCGAACACGACGGAGTTGACGACACCGCGGCCCGGGAACCGGTACCGCTCCAGTGCCAGGGCGAGCGGCAGCCCGATCGCGACGGACACCACGGCGGCGAGCACCGCGATCACGACGGAGTTCAGGAACGCCGCCCCGAGGCCGGACACGTTCACCAGGTTCGCGTACCAGTACGTCGTGAAGCCGTTCCAGGCGAAGGTGAGCCGGTTCGTCGGGGCGTCGTTGAAGGAGTACGCGACCATGTAGGCGATCGGCACGAGGGTGATCCCGATGACGACCCAGTAGACGATCGCGAGCCAGGGTCCGCGGTGCGTGGCACCGCCGCGACGACGGCGGCCGCCCGTGGCGGTGGTGGCGGTCCCGGTGACGGGTGACGCCGGCGCGGCGGCGGCCCCCTGGCGCGTGGGGGTGACGGCGGTCATACGAGGTCCTCCAGGTCGTCGGTGCCGGAGACGCGGGCGTAGATGAACAGGATGATGCCGAGCACGACCATGAGCACGGTCGAGAGCGCGGCGGCGACGTTGTACTGCTGGTTCCCGGAGTAGGCGTCCTGGATCGCCTGGCCGATCGTGTACGTGTTCGTCCCGCCGAGGAGCGCCGAGTTGACCGGGTCGCCCACGCAGTCGATGAAGACGAGCAGGACACCGGCGAACACCCCGGACCGTGACAACGGCAGCGTGGTGTGCCAGAACGCCCGGAAGCGTCCGGCGTACAGGTCGTTGGCGGCCTCGCCGAGCCGGGGGTCGATGCGCTCGAGCGCCGCGTAGATCGGCAGCACCATGAAGGCCAGGTCGTTGTACGCGTCCCCGAAGATCACCGCCCCCGAGGTGCCGAGGATGTGGAAGTCCTTCCCCGCGAGCCCGATCGCCTGCAGGGCCGTGACGACCGGACCCTGCGACGCGAGCACGAACGCCCACATGTCGGTCCGGATGACGAACGACACCAGGAAGCTGATGAACACCAGCATGAGCAGCGGGTTCTTCCACCGTGGCGACACCCGGAACGCGATGAAGTACGCCACCGGGTAACCGACCGCGATGGTGACGATCGTCGCCGCCAGGCCGTACCAGAGCGACCGGAGCAGGAAGGTCGCGTACGGCACCTGCGGGTTCACGAACAGCGACGAGTAGATCCCGAAGTTCCAGGTGAACCGGTAGCCGTCGTCCGGGTTGCCGGACATCAGCGAGACGATGAGGCCGGACAGCAGGGGGATGACGAAGAACACGCACAGGTACGCGGTGCCGACCAGGGCGAGGAGGAACGGGGTGCGCAGGCGACGACGGGTCGGGTTCGACCCGGTCCCGGCGAGCGCCGCGGTGCCGACGGCGGTCACGACTGCACCACCGCGTTGAAGACGGCGTTCCACTCGGAGTACTCGTCGTAGTTCTTGAAGACCCGGAACTCGTGCGACCGCTCGAGCACCGCGGCGTCGGGGAAGACGAGGGGGCTCTCCGCAACCGTGGCGTCCTTGAGGTCGGTCCGGATGTACTCCTGCGCGCTCGGCACCGGGCAGACGTAGTTCACGTAGTCCTCGACGATGCCCGCGATCTTCGGCGTGTAGTAGAAGTCCATCCAGGCGAGCGCCGACACCGGGTTCGCGGCCTGCCGGGGGATGAGCATGTTGTCGTGCCACATCATCTGGCCCTCCTCCGGCGTGACGAACTTCAGGTGCTCGAACCCGGACTGCTGCGCCTGGAACACGTCACCGGACCACGCCTGCGTGATCCAGGTGTCCCCGTTCTCGAGCTTGTTGATGTAGCTCTGGTCGTAGAAGCCGGCGACGTTCGGGCGCAGCTTCTTCAGCCACGCCTGCGCCTTCCGCCAGTCGGCGGGCGTGGACTGCTCGGGCGCGATCCCGTTCGCGAGCAGCCCGAGCGACCCGAGTTCGGTGTTGTCGCTCATCAGTCCGACACGGCCCTTGAACGCCGGGTCGAGCAGGTCCTGGAACGAGGTGATCTCCCGGTCGATGTACTTCGGGTTGTAGGCGAGCCCGGTGATCCCGGTCTGCCACACCACCGAGTGCTTGTTGCCCGGGTCGTACACGGGGCTCGTGACCGACTTCCCCGCGTTCTTCGCGAAGTTCGGCAACCGGCTGTGGTCGAGCTCGCAGACGAAGCCGTTCTTGATCATCTGGGTGAGTTCGAACCCGTTCGTCATCACGACGAGGTCGTACCCGGTGGCGCCCTGTGCCCGGAGGATCGGGGACACGGTCGCGAAGAACGTCGCGTTGTCCTGGATCACCGCCTGGTAGTCGACGTTGATGCCGGTCGACTGCTCGAACAGGCGGAGCGATTCGGACTTGCCGTGGTCGGAGTCGATGTAGAGCGGCCAGTTCGCGAAGTTCAGCTGCTTCGTGGGCCTCGCGTCGGCCCAGAACCGCTGCCAGTCGACGGGGTGGTCGGCGAGGGACGCAGCTGACCCCTTGATGCTGCAGCCGGCCAACAGTGCGGCCACCGCGGCGGCGCCGCCGCCGGCGAGCAGACCGCGTCGGCTGACACGCGCCGAGGTGAGCCCTCGGAACAGGTCCGCCCCGCCGGTCACGCGACGGCTCCCACGGTCGGTGCGGACTGGAGGCCCGGTGCGGGCTGGGTGGTGGGCGTCGCGCCCGACGCGGGGGGCGCCTCCAGGCCGAAACCGTGGTCGACGCCCCACGTGAGCCAGACCTCGGTGCCCCGCGCGACGCGCGGGCCGCCCTTCGAGTTCTGCGCGAAGACCGCGACGCGACCGGCGCCGGGCACCTCGACCAGGTACTGCGTGCTGACGCCGGAGAACGACACGTCGACGACGTGGCCCGGCCCGAGGATGTTGCGTCCGGCCTCGGGGGTCGGCTCGGCGGTGCGGACCTTGAGCTTCTCGGGCCGCACCCCGACGAGCACCCGGCCCGTCGTCGTGACCGCCCGTGCGGTGGGGACTGCGAGGGAGCCCGCATCGGTCCGGACCACGAGCAGGTCGCCGTCGGTGCCCGTGACCTCGCCGTCGAGCAGGTTCGACTGGCCGAGGAAGTTCGCGACGAACGCCGTCCGGGGCAGCTCGTACAGCTCCTGTGGACTGCCCATCTGCTCGATCCGGCCACCGTTCATGACGGCGACCGTGTCCGCCATGGTCATCGCCTCTTCCTGGTCGTGCGTGACGTGCAGGAACGTCAGCCCCACCTCGGCCTGGATCGACTTCAGCTCGAGCTGCATCTGGTGCCGCAGCTTCAGGTCGAGCGCGCCGAGGGGTTCGTCGAGCAACAGGAGCGCCGGACGGTTCACGATCGCGCGGGCCAGGGCGACGCGCTGCTGCATGCCGCCCGAGAGCTGTGCGGGCCGCTTGGACGCGGATCCCTCGAGCTCGACGAGCCGGAGGGCCTCCATGGCCTTCGTCATCGGATCGGCGATCCGACGGCGCTTCAACCCGAAGGCGACGTTGTCGACCACGCTCATGTGCGGGAACAGCGCGTAGTTCTGGAACACCGTGTTCACCGGACGCTGGTACGGCTTCGTGTCGGTGACGTCCTTGCCGCCGAGGGTGATCGTGCCGCTCGTCGGTTCCTCGAGCCCGGCGACGAGCCGCAGGGTGGTCGTCTTGCCGCACCCGGACGGACCGAGCAGGGCGAAGAACGACCCGGCGGGGACCGTCAGGTCGAGCGAGTCGACGGCCGTGTGTCCGGGGAAGGACTTCGTGATCTGGTCGAGGCGGAGGTCCGCTCCCCGTTCGGCGAAGCTGCCGGGTGTTGCCATGGTTCCTCCTGCGGGTCGGGTGGGGCCGCGGCCGAGGTCAGGACCCGGCCGATCGGGTTCAGCTGGTCGGGCTCGTGCCGATGAACGACATGACGTGCTTGATGCGGGTGTAGTCGTCGAACCCGTACTGGGACAGGTCCTTGCCGTAGCCGGAGTGCTTGAATCCCCCGTGCGGCATCTCGGCGACGATCGGGATGTGGGTGTTGATCCAGACGCAGCCGAAGTCCAGGTCGCGGGCGAAGCGCATCGCGCGCCCGTGGTCGGTCGTCCACACCGAGCTGGCCAGGCCGTACTCGACGTCGTTCGCCCAGTGGAGCGCCTCGGCCTCGTGGTGGAAGCGCTGCACGGTCTGCACGGGGCCGAAGACCTCCTGCTGCACCACGTGGTCGTCCTGCCGAAGGCCCGCGACGATCGTCGGCTCGTGGAAGTAGCCCCTGTCGCCGATGCGGTGCCCGCCGTGCGCGATCGTGGCGTGGTCCGGCAGCGCGTCGAGGAACGAGCGGACGTGGGCGAGCTGCCCGGCGTTGTTCACCGGTCCGAACAGCGCGTCCGGTGCGCCGCCGGTGGTGGCGTGGTCGGCTGCGTACGCGGCGAGCGCCGCCACGAACTCGTCGTGGATCCCGTCCTGCACGAGCAGCCGGGTGGCGGCGGTGCAGTCCTGCCCGGCGTTGAAGAACCCGGCCGTCACGATCCCGGCGACCGCGGCGTCGACGTCCGCGTCGTCGAACACGATGACCGGCGCCTTGCCACCGAGTTCCAGGTGCGTGCGCTTGAGGTCCCCGGCGGCGGCACGGGCGACCTCGATGCCGGCGCGGACCGACCCCGTGATCGACACCATCTGCGGCGTCGGGTGGTCGATCATCGCCCCACCGGTCGAGCGGTCCCCGACGACGACGTTGAGCACGCCCGGCGGCAGGAACTCCGCAGCGACCTCGGCGAGCAGCAGGGTCGACAGCGGCGTGGTGTCGCTCGGCTTGAGGACCGTCGTGCACCCGGCGGCGATGGCCGGCGCGACCTTCCAGACCGCCATGTTGAGCGGGTAGTTCCACGGGGTGACCTGTGCGACGACGCCGACGGGTTCGCGCCGCACGAACGACGTGTGGTCGGCGAGGTACTCGCCCGCGCTCCGGCCCTCGAGGTTCCGGGCCGCACCGGCGAAGAACCGGATCTGGTCGACGGAGAGCAGGATCTCGTCCTGCACGAGCGAGGCCCGGGGCTTGCCGGTGTCGAGGGACTCCAGGTCCGCGAACTCCTCCGCTCGGGCCTCCATGGCGTCGGCGATGCGGAAGAGCGCGAGCTGCCGTTCACCGGGGGTCGTCCGACGCCAGGTCGCGAACGCCGTCTCGGCGGCCGCGAAGGCCCGGTCGACATCGGCGGCGGTCGAGACCGAGGCGGTCGCGTAGACCTGCTCGTTCGTCGGGTCGATCAGTTCGATCGTGGCGTCACCGGACGGCTCCGACCAGTCGCCGCCGACGAAGTTCCGGACCGGCGGGACCGCAGTTCCGTCCGCGGCGCGCTGCCCCGGGCGCGTGGACGGCTCGGTCGGTGCGGCCGCTCCGGCGGTGGTGGCTCCGGTCATGGCCGTGATCCTGGCACGGAAAACGGCGGTTCGGAAGACTTGTAACAACTGAAATCGTTGCGAAACACGGAGTTCACAACGGAATCCCTTGCCTTTGTTCCACAAGGCCTGCAATGCTGACCGCCATGGCGGCAGCACCACGACGTCCGGGGCCGATCGACGACACGTCGAAACGGATCATCGAACGGCTCCAGGCCGACGGGCGCCGCCCGTACGGCGAGATCGGCAAGGCGGTCGGTCTCAGCGAGGCGGCGGTCCGACAGCGTGTGCAGAAGCTCACCGAGACCGGCGTCATGCAGATCGTCGCGGTGACGGATCCCCTGCAACTGGGCTTCCACCGCCAGGCGATGATCGGCATCCGCGTCAGCGGCGACACACGCACCGTCGCCGACGCACTCGAACGACTCCCCGCCGTCGACTACCTCGTGATGACCGCCGGCAGCTTCGACCTCATGGTCGAGGTCGTCTGCGAGGACGACGACGACCTCATCGAACTGCTCAACGGCACCATCCGGGCCATCCCGGGGGTCGCCGAGACCGAGACGTTCGTCTACCTGCAACTCCGCAAACAGCTCTACGACTGGGGAACGCGATGACCATCTCCGAACAGCCCACACGGTTGGGCTCCTACGACCCGTTCGCCGCGGTCGACAACGAGGACCTGCAGCGCAAGTCCCGCGACCACCTGTGGATGCACTTCGCCCGCCACGGTGCGAACCAAGCCGGGGCCGAGGTCCCGATCATGGTCAGGGGCGAGGGACACCACGTCTACGACAGCCACGGCAAGGGCTACATCGACGGGCTGTCCGGCCTGTTCGTCGTCGCCGCCGGCCACGGGCGGAAGCGCCTGGCCGAGATGGCCGCGAAGCAGGCCGAGACGCTGTCCTTCTTCCCCATCTGGTCCTACGCCCACCCGGCCGCGATCGAGCTCGCCGACCGGCTGGCCGAGCACGCCCCCGGCGACCTCAACAAGGTCTTCTACTCGACCGGCGGTGGTGAGGCCGTCGAGACCGCCTTCAAGCTGGCGAAGTACTACTGGAAACTCCAGGGCAAGCCGATGAAGCACAAGGTCATCTCCCGCGCGGTCGCCTACCACGGCACCCCGCAGGGTGCCCTGGCGATCACGGGCATCCCTGCGATGAAGCAGATGTTCGAGCCGCTCACCCCCGGTGGCTTCCGTGTGCCCAACACGAACTACTACCGCGCCGAGGAGATGGGCTTCCCGGGCGGCACCGAGGAGCAGTTCGGCTTCTGGGCCGCCGAGCGCATCCGCGAGATGATCGAGTTCGAGGGACCGGACACCGTCGCCGCGGTGTTCCTCGAGCCGGTGCAGAACTCCGGCGGGTGCTTCACCCCGCCGCCCGGGTACTTCCAGCGCGTGCGCGAGATCTGCGACGAGTACGACGTGCTGCTCGTCTCCGACGAGGTCATCTGCGCGTTCGGCCGCATCGGCACGATGTTCGCCTGCGACACGTACGACTTCGTGCCGGACATGATCACCTGCGCGAAGGCGATGACCTCCGGGTACTCCCCGATCGGCGCGACCATCATCAGCGACCGGCTGTTCGAGCCCTTCTCGAAGGGCGACACGACCTTCTACCACGGCTACACGTTCGGCGGGCACCCGGTGTCGGCCGCCGTGGCGATGGAGAACCTCGACATCTTCGAGGAAGAGGGCCTGCTCGCCAACGTCCAGCAGAACGCGCCGCTCTTCAAGGCGGAGCTCGACACCCTGAAGGACCTGCCGATCGTCGGTGACGTCCGCGGCGCCGGGTACTTCTACGGCATCGAGCTCGTCAAGGACAAGGCGACGAAGACCACGTTCGACGACGACGAGTCCGAGCGGCTCCTGCGCGGGTTCCTGTCGAAGGCGCTGTTCGACGCGGGCCTGTACTGCCGGGCCGACGACCGTGGCGACCCCGTCGTGCAGCTGGCCCCGCCGCTCACCATCGGGCAGCCGGAGTTCCGCGAGATCACCTCGATCCTGCGGAGCGTCCTGTCCGAGGCGTCGTCGAAGATCTGACCGTGAGCGCGTACCGGGGCGTCTCGTTCTGGCTCGACCGGCTCGCGTCCTCCGGGCGCGACGACCTGACGCCCCGGCCCCCGCTCGACGGCGACACCACCGCGGACGTCTGCATCGTCGGTGGTGGTCTGACCGGTCTCTGGACCGCGTGGTACCTGCACCAGGCCGACCCGGGCCTCCAGATCGTCGTCGTGGAACGCGAGATCGCCGGCTTCGGTGCCTCGGGCCGGAACGGCGGATGGTGCTCGGCACTGTTCCCCGCCTCCGCCCGCTCGATCGCGGAACGGCACGGCCGCGACGCAGCGCTCGCCCTGCGGGCCGCGATGCGGGACACCGTGGACGAGGTCGGCCGTGCCGCCGAGGCGGCCGGCATCCACTGCGACTACGTGAAGGGCGGCACCGTCCTGTACGCACGGTCCGCCGTGCAGGAGCGCGCGGCCCGCGACGAGGTCGCGGCGTCCGCCGAGTGGGGCGACGACATGACGTACCGCCCTGCGCAGGCGGGCGACGCCGCCGGAACGGCGGGGGTCGCGTGGACCCCGGACTGCGCACGGGTGCAGCCAGCAGCGTTGGTGCGCGGCCTGGCCGCCGCCCTGGAGGCACGGGGCGTCCGGATCGCGGAGCAGACGGCCGCCACGTCGTGGGACCGCGGGCGCGTGGTCACCACCCGCGGGACCGTCACGGCCGGCGCGGTGGTCGTCGCGCTCGAGGGGTACGGCGCACAGGTGCCACAGTCCCGACGACGGATCCTGCCGCTGTACTCGCTCATGATCGCGACCGCTCCCCTGCCCGCCAGCGTCTGGGACCGGATCGGCCTCGAGCACGGGCAGACGTTCTCCGACTACCGGCACCTGCTCGTGTACGGCCAACGCACCGCCGACGACCGCCTGGCGTTCGGCGGACGCGGAGCCCGGTACCACTGGGGCTCGTCGATCACCCCCGGGTACGACCGGGTGCCGCGCGTGTTCTCCCACCTCCGCCGCTCACTCGTCGAACTCTTCCCCGCCGTCGCGGACGCCCCCGTCACCCACACCTGGGGCGGCCCGCTCGGGGTCCCGCGCGACTGGTGCGCGTCCGTCACCTGGGACGGCCACGTCGGGACCGCCGGCGGCTACGTCGGTGACGGGCTGTCGACGACGAACCTGGCGGGCCGGACGCTCGCCGACCTGGTGCGCGGGGAGTCCTCTCCGCTGACCGCCCTGCCCTGGGTGAACCACCGCTCGCCCGACTGGGAGCCCGAGCCGCTGCGGTTCCTCGGGGCGAACGCCGGACTGGTCGCGACCGACCTGGCCGACCGCGAAGAGGCCCTGACCGGGCGGCCGAGCCTCGCCGCGAAGCTGATGGCACCCCTGACCGGAGGACACTGATGTCGCTCGTTCCCCCTGGAATCCCCGCCACCGCCGGTCCTGACGCGGACGCGACGTTCGACGTCGTCGTCGTGGGAGCCGGCGTCTCCGGGCTCGCCGCGGCCCGGGCGCTCGCACTCGGCGGTCAGCGGGTCGTCGTGCTCGAGGCCCGCGACCGGATCGGCGGACGGACCTGGACGGATGACCCGCTCGGCGTCCCCGTCGACCTCGGGGCGTCGTGGATCCACGGCATCGACGGCAACCCGCTGTGGGCACTCGCCGGCTGCCTCGGCATCGAGACCGTCGAGTACACGGTCGGGAGCTTCCAGTTCGACGGACGGCCGATCGCCTGGCACGACCCGTCCGGAGCCCGCGTCACCGACGAGGTCGCAGCGGCGTTCGCGGCCGACCTCCGCACGGTGGACCGAGCGCTCCCCCGGGTGATCGCGGACGCACCACCGCCCTCGACCTACGCCGCCGCGGTCGACACCGTGCTCAGCGGGTTGCAGTGGCACGGTGACCGGGCCGCACGGATCCGCGAGTACATGGCACACCGCTCCGAGGACCTCTGCGGCGCCCCGGTCACCGTGCTCGACGCACACGGGCTCGACGAGGAGCACGTCCCCGGTGACGAGGTCGTGTTCCCCGGTGGCTACGGCCAGTTCGCCCGAGCCTTCGCGGACGGGCTCGACGTCCGGCTCGCGACCCCCGTCCGGTCCGTGACGACGACCGACGCGGGCGTGGTCGTCGGGCTGGTCGGCGGCGGATCCGTGGCCGCCCGCCACGCGATCGTCACCCTGCCGCTCGGGGTCCTGCAGGCCGGCGACGTCCGGTTCGACCCCCCGCTGTCACCTCCGGTCCGCGAGGCCATGGGGCGGCTCGGGATGGGCGCCTACGACAAGGTGTTCCTGCGGTTCCCACACCGGTTCTGGGGCGACGACTGGGTCCTGCGGCAGCAGGGTCCGGCGGGTGTGGACTGGCACTCCTGGTACGACATGTCCCGGGTGACCGGGGAGCCCGTGCTGGCCGCACTCGTGGGTGGTGCCGGGGCTCGGCGACTCGAGCGGCTCCCCGACGCCATGGTCGTCGAGGAGGGCACGGCGGCCCTCCGCCGGATGTTCGGCGACGCCGTGCCGGAGCCGACCGGTGCACACGTCACCCGGTGGGCCGAGGACCCGTTCGCCCGAGGGTCGTACTCGTACCTGCACGTCGGCGCATCCCCTGAGGACCACGACCTGCTCGGCACACCGGTCGGGCCCGTGCAGCTCGCTGGCGAGGCCACCTGGGGGGACGACCCGGCGACGGTGCACGGGGCGCTGCGCTCGGGACTCCGCGCGGCCGGGCGGTTGCTCGGGCACGAGGTCGACCCGGTGTCGCTCGCCGACCCGATCATCCCGACGACAGAGCATCGCTCGCTCGTTCCTGCAGAAGACGAGTGGCGAGGCGGTCGGCCCCTCTGAGGACGTCGTTCGGCATCACGTCCGCGATTCCCACGGGCTACTCGCACACGTACCGTTCCGGCATGCGGACGAACGGGAAGTGGGTGGGAGAAACAGGGAACCCCCCGCTGAGCGAGGGGTTCCCGGGGTATGCACGCCGGTCCGAGCCCGACGCTTCTGATACGCAAAATACAGCCCCCGACGCTCCACGTCAACAGGCGGTCGAGCGCCTTCTCGGCGACGCCCGGCTGTCGACGTACCTCGCAGCGTCCGGCGGCGATCGTGGCAGGGCCGCAGAGCTGTACCTCTGGGCAAACCAGCTCGGGGGAGCACTCCACGCGCAGATCGCGTTCGTCGAGGTCGCGGTCCGCAACGCCATCGACGCTCGTCTCGCCGCGTGGAACAGCGTGCACGGAGGTGGGCCGGAGTGGACCGCACCGGGCGCCGCGGCGGAGCCGCTGTACTCACTCCTGCGTCGGCAACTCATCGAGGCGCGGACCAGAGCATCTCGAGAAGCAGCCCAGCGCCCTGCGACACACCCCCGCCGTGACCTCGCTCCGGGGCACGACGATGTCGTCGCGCAGCTCATGTTCGGGTCTTGGGTCCGGATCGTTCGACCTGCGTCCCGGGATGAGTCACCGAGGCGGCAGCAGCTGTTGTGGCATCGCTCGTTGCGGGACGCATTTCCGAACACGACCGGGGAAGACAGTGCCCGACACGCCATCGGCGAGCAGCTCGAAACCCTCCGTCGTCTGCGCAACCGAGTTGCACACCACGACAACCTGCTCCAAGTGGACGCCCGACACCGTCTGAACGGAACACTCGCGCTCCTCGCCGCGATCGATCGGGAGTACCCGGCTCTGGCGATGGCGCGCAGCGACCTCCGTCGGATCATCGGTGAAGACCCGCGCAAGACCTGGTCAATTTCTTGACTCAATTGATCGCATGGTCAACAATGGCCGCATGGACGTCGTCATCGCCGCACCCCAGGCCTCCCCGCTCCGACAGGACACGGGTCACCCCCGCCGCAGCATCCGCGTCGCACTCGTGCAGACCAGGTGGCACGCCGACCCCGACGAGCACCGACGCGTCCTCGGCGACGGCATCGCGACCGCGGCCGCGAACGGCGCTGACGTGGTCTTCCTGCAGGAGCTCACGCTCTCGCGGTACCCGGGCGACGTCCCGGCGAGCGGCGTGCCGAAGGACCTGGCGGAATCGCTCGAAGACGGCCCCACGCTGACCTTCGCCCGCGAGCAGGCGGCAGCCCACGGCATCCACGTCCACGCGTCGCTGTACGAGCGCCCGGGCACGGACGGCAGCCCCGACGACCACCCGGAGGACCCGCGCGGCTACAACACCGCCGTCCTGGTCGCGCCCGACGGATCACTGGTCGGCCGGACCCGGAAGACCCACATCCCGATCAGCGCCGGCTACTACGAGGACACGTACTTCCGCCCGGGCCCCGGCGCCGACCCCTTCCCCGTGTACGACGCCGTCGGCACCCGGATCGGCTTGCCCACCTGCTGGGACGAGTGGTTCCCCGAGGTCGCGCGATCGTACTCCCTCGCGGACGCCGAGGTCCTCGCGTACCCGACCGCCATCGGCTCCGAACCGACCTTCCCCGACTTCGACACCGCGCCGATCTGGCGGCACGTGATCGTCGGGAACGGCATCACGTCGGGGCTGTTCATGGTCGTGCCGAACCGGTGGGGCGACGAGGGCGACATCACCTTCTACGGCTCGTCGTTCATCTCCGACCCGTTCGGACGCGTCCTGGTCGAGGCGCCGCGGTCCGGTGACGTCGTCCTCGTCGCGGACCTCGACCTCGATGCCCGCACGGAGTGGCTCCGGCTCTTCCCGTTCTCGTTGACCCGTCGCCCGGACCTCTACAGCACTCTCGTCGCCCCGGTGGACGAAGAGCGGCACGCCTACGGCGCCCGCGACGCGATCGACGCCGCCATCGCGGACCAGCACGGGGACGACGTGGCACGGGCGGTGCGCGCATGACCTGGTCGATGCCTCCAGAGACCGCCAGACAGGAGCGCACCTGGATGGCGTTCCCGCGCCCGAACCCGACCCTCGGCGACGATGCGGCGAGCGCCGAGGCCGCCCGCGTCGCGTGGGCGACCACGGCCAACACGATCGCGGAGCACCAGCCGGTCACGGTGGTCGTCGACCCGGTCGCTCGGGGCGACGCCCGACGCCTGCTCGGCGCAGACGTCGACGTGCTGGAGGCACCGCTCGACGACTACTGGATGCGGGACATCGGACCGACGTTCGTGCTCGACGGCGACCGGCTCGGCGCAGTGGACTGGGTCTTCAACGGCTGGGGCGCGAACGCGTGGTCGACGTGGACCCGAGACGCCGAGATCGCCGCGATCGTGGCCGAGGCCTCGGGCGCCGAGCGCATCCCGTCGCTGCTGGTGAACGAGGGTGGTGCGATCCACGTCGACGGCCGTGGCACGGTGCTCGTCACCGAGACGGTGCAGCTCGACCCGCGACGGAACCCGTACGCCGACCGCGCACGGGTCGAGCAGGAGCTCGCACGCACGATCGGCACGACCCGGGTGGTCTGGCTCCCCCGGGGGCTCACTCGCGACTACGACGGGTTCGGGACGCGGGGGCACGTCGACATGGTCGCGACCTTCCCCTCGCCGGACGTCGTCCTGCTGCACGCCCAGCCGGACGCCGGCCATCCGGACCACCTCGTGATGCCGCAGGTGCGGGCCGCGATCGAGGCCGCGACCGACGCGACGATCGTCGAGATCTCGGCCCCGGGCCTCCTGGCCGACGACGGCGGGCCCGTCGACTGGAACTACGTGAACCACGTCGTGGTGAACGACGCCGTAATCGCGTGTGGGTTCGGCGACCCCGTCGCCGACGACCGCGCGCGTGGGATCCTCGCCGACGTCTACCCCGGTCGACGCGTCCGGACGGTCGACGCACGCGAGGTCTTCGCCCGGGGCGGTGGGTTGCACTGCATCACGCAGCAGCAGCCGGCGGTGCAGCCGGCGCTGCAACCGTCTTCGCACTGACGGAGTCGTCGTCGCACTGACGGGGTCGGGAGGCTCGACACGGCCCCGTCCGCGCCGATCCGGTCTTGACGCCGATCGGTGATCCGAGGAGGGTTCGTCCATGAGTCGCCAGTACGGATGCATCGCCTTCACCCCCGGGGTCGACGCCGAGCAGGAGGCCTACGGCAGCGCCGACTTCTACCGACAGATCGCTGAGCGCGGAGCCGGTGCCGACGGCGGAGACGCGCTGAGTGACCGCGAGACGACCTTCCTCGCGGAGCGCGACTCCTTCTACCTCGCGACCGTCGGCCAGACCGGGTGGCCCTACGTGCAGTTCCGGGGCGGTCCCCCGGGCTTCCTGCACGTCTTCGACCCCTCGACCATCGCGTGGGCGGACTACCAGGGGAACCTGCAGCACGTGAGCACCGGGAACCTCCGCGACGAGGACCGGGTCGCGATCATCGCGGTGGACTACGCGACCAGGAAGCGACTCAAGCTCTACGGCCGCGCCACGGTGACCAGGAGGGGTGACCGCCCCGACCTGTTCGGACAGCTCCGCCACCCGTTCGATGCCGGTGCCGTCATCGAGCGCGCCGTCGTGGTCACGATCGCCGCCTTCGACTGGAACTGTCCGCAGCACATCCCGCGCAAGTACACGGAGGAGCAGGTGACCCGTCTGACCCAGCCCCTCCGCGACCGCGTGGCCGCTCTGGAGGCGGAGGTGACCGCGCTGCGCGGCTGACGATCGCAGGGCCAGCCGGCGTCATCGCGCGGGCCCAGCCCCGCGGCGTCCCGGTTGCGCTTCCGGTACGTGCCCGGCGGCGGGGTGCGCGGCCTCCGTCCACGGCATCGCCGCGGCGTACAGCCCTGTTCACACGGCTGTACACGACGTCGGGTCCTCGCGGTGTCACCCCGTCGATAGGGTTCTGCGAAATCGGTCCACCCCGACCCGGCCCGCGCACCGCCGCGCGGACCCCAGCCCCGCGGCCGGACAGGCCGCGCGCAGGAGGGAACTCCCTTGGCATCACCCGTCACGCTCACGGCACCGGCCCCCTCGGCCCCGAGCAGTTCGCTGAAGCGCAACCTCGGCCTCTGGTCCATCGTCGGACTCGGTCTCGGCTACATGACCCCGACCGTCGTCTTCGACACGTTCGGCATCGTGTCGGGCCAGACCAAGGGTGCCGTCCCGAGCGCCTACCTGATCGCGCTCGTGATCATGCTCCTGACCGCGATCAGCTACGGGAAGATGGTGCGCGTCTACCCCGCCGCCGGTTCCGCGTACACGTACGTCCGCGAGTCGATGCACCCGAACCTCGGCTTCATGGTCGGGTGGGCGTCGCTGCTCGACTACCTGCTGCTGCCGATGGTGAACGCGCTCATCATCCGGCTCTACCTGGAGCAGGTGTTCCCGGCGCTGCCCGCATGGGTCACGGTCGTCGTGTACACCGTCTTCGTCACCACCGTGATCTGCCTGTCGATGCGCGGCACGTCGAACCTCAACATGGTGCTGCTCATCGGCGCGATCCTCGCGATGATCGCGTTCGTCGTCTTCGCCGTGATCGAGCTCGTCCGCGGAGCCGGTGCCGGCACCATCGTGAGCACCCAGCCGTTCGTGCACGACGGCGTGACGATGTCGGCGCTCCTGACCGGTGCCACCGTCGTGTGCTTCTCGTTCATCGGGTTCGACGCCGTGACGATGTACACCGAGGAGGCGAAGTCGGTGAAGCTCATGCCGAAGGCCATCCTGATGACCGTGCTGCTCGGCGGCCTGATCTTCCTGGTGTCGGCGTACTTCGCGCAGCTGCGCTTCCCGACGAACAAGCCGTTCGGCGAGTTCACCGACGACCCGCTGCCCCAGATCGGGCTGCTCGTCGGGGGCACGGTGTTCCAGGCGATCCTCGTCGCCGCCGGGTTCATCGCCGCCCTTGCGTCGGGGCTCGCCTCGCACGCCAGCGTCGCCCGCATGCTCCTGGTGATGGGCCGGAACAACGTGCTGCCACGGCGGGTGTTCGGCCGGGTGAACCCGAAGACGCGCACCCCGATCCCGAACGTGATCATCGTCGGGCTCGTCACCCTGCTCGCGATGTCGTTCTCGCTCGACACGATCTCCGCCTACATCAACTTCGGCGCCCTGATCGCCTTCACCTTCGTCAACGCGACCGTCATCATGCACTTCGCGATCCGCCAGGGCCGTCGCCACACGGCCGGTGACGTCTGGAAGTACATCGTGCTGCCCGGGGTCGCCATGGTGCTCACCGGACTGCTCTGGTCGCAGCTGCACGCCGACGCGCTCATCGCGGGCACCGTCTGGGCGGCGATCGGGTTCGTCTACCTGCTCGTCATCACGAAGGGCTTCCGGGTGATGCCGAAGAGCTTCGACGAGAACCAGCCCGTGACCGGCGTCAACAAGCAGCTGACCGACAGCCTCTGAACCCGTACTGTCTGAACGTGCAGCACCGAGGAGACCAGCCATGACCGACACGACCACCACCGTCTACGCCGTCACCGACCCGACCACGGGCACCGTGCTCGCGACGTTCGACACCATCACCGACGACGCGCTGCGCGACGCGATCACCACCGCCGACCGCACGCACGACGAGTGGTCGCGCTCGACGACGGTCGCGGACCGCGCGGCGCTCGTCCACCGCGTCGCAGCGCTCTACCGCGACCGCCGCGAGGCCCTCGCAGCGACCATCGTCCGCGAGATGGCGAAGCCGATCGACCAGGCCCTCGGTGAGGTCGACTTCTGCGCCGACATCTACGACTACTACGCCGACAACGCCGAGGCGTTCCTCGCCGACCAGCCGATCACCCTGGCCGACGGCTCCGAGGGGACCGCCTTCGTGCGGAAGAGCTCGGTCGGTGTACTGCTCGGCATCATGCCGTGGAACTTCCCCGCCTACCAGATCGCCCGCTTCGCTGGCCCGAACCTGCTCATCGGCAACACGGTCCTGCTGAAGCACGCCCCGCAGTGCCCGGAGTCCGCGCTCGCCATCGAGGCGATCTTCCACGAAGCCGGCTTCCCCGAGGGCGCCTACACGAACGTCTTCGCGACGAACGAGCAGATCGCCGACCTCATCGCCGACCCCCGGGTGCAGGGGGTCTCGCTGACGGGTTCGGCGCGTGCAGGTGCGGCCGTCGCCGAGATCGCGGGCCGCAACCTGACGAAGGTCGTCCTGGAGCTCGGCGGGTCCGACCCGTTCATCCTGCTGTCCACGGACGACCTGGACGCCGTCGTCGAGTCCGCCGTGATGACCCGGCTCGAGGGCAACGGGCAGGTCTGCAACGCCGCGAAGCGGTTCCTGGTCGCGGACGACCTGTACGACGCGTTCCTGGACAAGTTCACGAGCGCCCTGGAGGCCGTGGAGCCGTCCGACCCGTCGGTTCCGGGAGCAGAACTCGGCCCCCTGTCCTCCCCCGCCGCCGCGGACCGGCTGCAGGAGCAGGTCGAGGCCGCGCTCGCGCAGGGTGCGACCGCGGTCACCGGCGGCACGCGCACCGGCAACGCGTTCGCGCCCACCGTCCTGACCGGCGTGACCCCTGCGAACGACGCCTACCGCGAGGAGTTCTTCGGGCCGGTCGCCGTCGTCCACCGCGTCACCGACGAGGACGACGCCGTGCGGCTGGCGAACGACACCCCGTTCGGCCTTGGCTCGTACCTGTTCACCACCGACGCGGAGCAGGCGTTGCGGGTGGCGGACCAGATCGAGGCCGGCATGGTCTACGTCAACATCGTCGGGGCCGACAGCCCGGAGCTGCCGTTCGGCGGGGTGAAGGGCAGTGGGTTCGGCCGGGAGCTCGGCGCGTTCGGCATCGACGAGTTCGTGAACAAGAAGCTCATCCGCATCGGCGGCTGACCCAGCACAGCCACCCAGCAGACGGGAGGCCCGTGGCGACGCCGCCACGGGCCTCCCGTCCGCCGCCCCCGCGATCAGTCGAAGCTGAAGTCCCAATCCAGGTCCGGCACGTCCGTCATCTCGTCAGGCCACTCCGGCCTGCTCGGCTGCAGCCGGTACGTGGCTCGCTCCAGGTGCTCGATCACGTCGACGTCAAGCGGTTCGTCGGGGCTGTCGGGGACCGGCGTCGAGAAGATCTGACTGGCCGGACCGATGAGGAAGTGCGCGTACGCACGGCTCCCGGCGTCGGTGACGACGGGGATCTCCACGACGTCGGCGGTGCTGGCCTCTGCGAGAGCCCGCGCATAGCGGAGCACGGCCTTGCATGTCCGGTCGCCCGTGAGCACGCTGCCGGAGGCGTAGTGGATTCGTCGCATGCCCGTCATCGTGCACCTCTGAGCCTGAAAACGAAGAAGGCGTACAACTAGGACGGATAGCGAACGACGTACGCTGTCGTGCCCGGGAGGCGCCATGGGAAAACTCACCTACGATTCGACGCTCACCGTCGACTTCGACGATCGCGTGCTCGCGCACCTGCAGATCGTGATCGCCTCGAAGCTCCGCCGCGGCGAGGGATTCATGTTCACCTGGCGCGACGACCACGCCATCGGCGACGGCCGGAGTGCGCTGTGGATCGCGCCGGGGATCCCCCTGGCCTTCAAGTACAACGGGAGCCGGCAACCCACGATCAACCGCAACTGGGTGGAGGCGCTGAACCAGGCCTCGATCGCGACGGCGGGCCTGCGGATCGTGCCCGAGCCCGCACCCCCGGAGGAGACCGCATGAGCCGGACGATCATCGTCTACGGGGACCGGGTCTACACCGTCTCCGACCGGACGCCCGATGAACTGCGTGAGCACCTCACGGCGAGTCTCGCGGACGGAGCGCCGTTCTGGTTGACCGTCAACGCGACCGAGGGCCGGTTCACGCGCGCCCAGCTCCTCGTGACGACCAACACAGCGCTCGCCATCCTCGACGACGACAACGCCGGACAGCGACCCCGCTTCGACACCGAGGTGTCGAACACGGACGACACCGACTACTGACCGACTCCGCGCCGTGCAGGCTGTCGCTGTTCGACAGCGCGTGCGAACAGGAACACGCACCCGAGCGCCGCGCCGAGGACCATCGGGATGAGAGACGCCTCGATGCCGAAGGTGCCTCCGGTGAGGAACTCCGGACCGGACGCGGCGAGCCGGAGGAACCCGTGGGCCGGCTCGCCCGACACCGGGACGCCGAGCAACGACTCGAGGGCGTTCCACCCGGCGTGCAGGCCGATCGTGAACCAGAGGTTCCGCTTCCACAGGAAGGCTGCCCCGAGCAGGAACCCGGCCTCGACCGCGATGGCGAGCGCACCGAACCACGTCGCGCCCGGGTTGCCCAGGTGCGCGGCGCCGAACAACAGCGAGGTGATCACGAGCGCCGGGATCCACCCCAGCCAGCGCTCGAACGCCTGCAGGAGCACCCCGCGGAACACCAGCTCCTCGAGGACCGCCGAGATGACCACGAGCGTGAGGACCGCCACCACGTCCCCGATCGTGAGGCGTGCGGGTCCCACCACCCGGTACACCTGCACGGCGATCGCGATCGCGATGGTCGCGGTGATGAAGCCGGCCCCGACGAGCAGTCCGACGACCACCGCACGTCCGGCGCCCACTCGACCGAGCTCCGCAGGCTCGCGCCGGGCCCATCGTCGCATCACGACCGAGCGGTAGAACCAGATCCCCAGGACGGCGACACCCACGGCGGCGAGCAGCACCAGGAGTTGACCCCAGAGGGCCGCGGCGGGCCCGAACGAGACCAGGACGCCCCCGATGCCGTCGAGCGCGAACAGCGCGGCGGCTCCGCAGAGTGCCCACACACCGGTCCGATACATGCTTCCCCCTTCGACGACTGGTCCGCTGATCCAATCGCGGATGACGGACCGGCCGCAAGGGCGGCATGGAGCACGGGAGGCGCGGTGCCAGCTGGCGCCGCGGCCTGCGTCAGCAGGTCCCGTCTCCGGTGAGGAGCCTCCCGTCCGAGCGGTGGTGGTCTACGCGGCGGACCGGACCCGCCGCCGGTACCGAGCTGGCGACTCCCCCACCTCCCGCTTGAACGCCGTGCTGAACGCACTGTCCGAGCCGTAGCCGAGTTCGGCGGCGAGCGCACCGATGCGGACGTCGGGATCACGGAGAGCCCGCTCGGCGAGCAGCATGCGCCAGCGGGAGACGTAGGCGAGCGGCGGGACCCCCGCGACCGTGCGGAACCGCTCGGCGAAGCTCGTCCGTGACATCCCGGCCGCACGCGCCAACTCCACGAGTCCCCAGGGGCGGCCGGGCTCGGCGTGGATGAGCCGCAGCGCGGGCGCGAGCGGCTCGTCCGCCAGCAGACGGAGCCATCCGGTCGGCGGCTGCTCCTGCTCGAGGTACGAGCGGAGCACCTCGAGCAGCAGCAGTTGCCCGTGCTGCCGGAGCGCGAACGCCGACCCGAGACGACCGCTGGAGGCCTCGTCGAAGAGTCCACCGACGAGTGATGCCAGGCGATCGGCCGCGGGCCGCGCCGCCTGCACGTGGACCAGACCCGGCAAGACGGCACCGAGCATCGCCTCCCCGGCGGGGCTGACCTGGATCCACCCACCGATCAGGATGTCGTCGCGCGACGCGTCGGCCGCGGCGAGCGCCATCGAGTCGAAGCTCGGTTCGGGCAGCAGGGTCTGCGCGACGCCGGGGCCACCGCCGCGGACCTCGAGGTGCGTGCGGTGGTTCAGGAGCACCACGTCACCGGCGGCGAGGTCGACGGGTCCCTGCGGACCGCCCGGGCCGTCCACGATCACCGAGGCGGACCCCGCGACGAGCGCGATCAGCTTGAAGGGCCGCGTGACCGTGCCGCGCGCCACCCACGGGCCACGGACGGCGAACCCGCCGGTCAGCATGCCGCGGACCTCGACCTGCTCGAAGACGTCGGACAGCACATCGGGCACGAGCTCGGTCATGTCCGTACTCTCGCGCAAGAAGTCCGGACGCACAACCATTCCGCGTCCGCCTCGGGAGACCCAGACTGGGCATCATGATCGACCAACAGACACCACTGCACACCCCCTTCACCGCTGCTTCGACCGCGTCGGACGTCCTCGCCGGGATCGACCTGACCGGCCGGCACGTGATCGTCACCGGCGGCCACAGCAGGCTCGGCCGTGAGGCGACGCGCGCACTCGCGGCAGCAGGGGCCTCCGTCACCGTCGCAGCACGCGACACCGCCAAGGCCGCCGCTGCCGTCGACGGGATCACCGGCGCGCAGGTCGAGGAGCTCGACCTCACGGACCCCGCCTCGATCGACGCCTTCGCCCACCGGTGGCTCGATTCCGGCCGACCGCTCGACGTCTTGGTGAACAACGCGGCGGTGCTCTTCCAGCCCGAGCTCCGGCGGGACGCCCGTGGCCACGAGCTCTCGTTCTCGACCTCGCACCTCGGGCACTTCCAGCTCACCCGGGCACTCCTGCCGGCGCTCCGTGCCGCGAACGGTGCCCGTGTGGTCACCGTCACGTCCGGTGCGGCCCGGTTCGGCGAGATCCGCTGGGACGACCTCGACTTCGCAGCCGGCTACGACCCCGGTGCGGCGTACGGGCAGTCGAAGCGGGCGAACGTCCTGTTCACCGTCGAACTCGACCGTCGGTACGCGGCGGAGGGCATCCGGGCGTTCGCCACCCACCCGGGCGTCGTCATCGGCCCCGGCCCGCACGCCCCGAGCCGTGTCGATTCGTACCGACAGCAGGGGCTGGTCGACGCCGAGGGCACCACGATCATCGACCCGGCCGTCGGGAAGAAGACCATCGAGCAGGGCGCCGCGACGCTGGTCTTCGCCGCGGTCAGTCCGCTGCTCGACGGCATCGGCGGGGTGTACCTGCGGGACAATGACGTCGCCGAACTCGACGACACGCAGTACCCGCTCACCCCGGACAGCATCCCGTCGATGGCGAACTCGGCGATGCTCGACGCCGAGGACGCGCGGCGGCTGTGGGAGCTGAGCGAGGAGCTCCTGGCCTGACGGGGGCCGTCCCGGACCATCCCGCCTGTGTCGACTCCGGCACTCCCGCTGTTACCGTTCCCGCCATGGGGATGGGCGGACGAGCGGTGGTGGCCGACGAGCAGTCGACGGAGCCGGTGACCGGGCGTCGGTGGCTCGTCATCGCGGCGGCGAGCGCGGTGGTCGTCGTCGTCACGTACCTCGTCGCCGTGTGGACCGTCGGTGGCCAGACCCTCGAGAACGCAGCACTGCGGGGCGCGGACCAGGTGACGAACGACGACCTGGACACCGCCAACCGGGCGTTGAACGCCATCACGATCTCGTCCCTCGCGGTGGCGGTGGTCCTGGTCGCGGCGGTCGCGCTGCTCCGGCGGCGGATCGACCTCGCGATCGCCGGAGTCGGGGTCATCGTCCTCGGGCAGGTGATCACGCAGACCCTCAAGCGGTTCGCGCTGCCCCGCCCACCGCTGGTGCACGTCGTCGGCGACTACTCCCAGAACAGCTTCCCGAGCGGCCACACGACGATCGCGATGACGGTCCTGTTCGCCGCGATCATCGTCATCCCGCACCGGTGGCGGGGCATCACGCTCCTCGTCGTGCTCACGTGGGCGACCGGCATCGGCGCCTACACGGTCACGGCGAAGTGGCACCGCTTCAGCGACACCCTGGGCGGTGACGCGATCGCCCTGCTCTGCGCGTCGCTGGCGGCCTGGTGGCTGAGTCGACGTGGCGCCGTGGGCGTCGTGACCGGCCCCCGCCGCCGCGGCCGGCTCGTGCTCGTCGCCGTCGTCGTGGCCTCGACCGTGCTGTTGCTCGTGCTCGGCGTGATCCTGTGGGGCGTGCCACTCGCCCGCGGGACCGACCTCGCGCATGCCGATCCCGCGCAGGACTCCACGGCCTACCTCGGAGCACACGCACTCGCCGCCGCCTGCTCAGGCGTCGCGGCACTCGTCTTCTGGTGGTCCTGGCGCGGTCGAGAGGTCACCGCCCGCCGGTAGCACCGTCACCCCGCTCGGCGCCGCCGCCCACTCGCCGACCGCGGCGGGGCCGCCCGCAGGTGCTCGTTGACCCGACCGAGGATCCGCGCGAGATCACTGGCGTCCTCCTCCGAGATCGGCGCGAACAGGAGCGCGTGGACCGTCGCCGCGTGGCCGGGCAGGACCGCGGACAGCACGTCCCGGCCGGCGGCGGTGATCGCCGCCACCGTGCTGCGCTCATCTTCCGGCGACGGCGAGCGTGTGATGAGCCCCCGTTGCTCGAGCAGCTGCGCTTGGTAGGTCAGCCCGCTCCGGCTGTGCACGACGCCGTCCGCCAGGTCCGTCATCCGTAGGTGGCCGTCCGGCGCATCCCCCAGTCGTGCGAGCACCTGGAACTGGACGTAGCTCAGTTCGCCGACGTCGCGGAGCTGCTGCTCGACTGCGGGCCGCACCAGCCCACTCACCTCGGTGAACGCGAAGTACGCCGCCAGCTGCGTCGGGGTCAGGGGTCCACTCGGCTCCGTCATGGTTCGATCCTACCCGTTGCTTCCAATTCGAAGCAGTGCTACGGTCGCCGTAGTGCTTCGAATTCGAAACACTTGACGAAGGGAACCCACCATGAAGGCAGTCCAGTTCCACCAGGTCGGCGGCCCCGAGGTCCTGCGCTACGACGACGTCGAGCAGCCGGTCCCGACCCCCGGTCAGGTTCGCCTGCGGGTCGCCGCGTCGGCCTACAGCGCCGCCGACGGGAGCATCCGCGCCGGCCTCCTCCCGATTCCGATCGCTCTTCCGCACATCCCCGGTTACGACGTCTCGGGCACCATCGACGCCCTCGGAGACGGTGTCACGGGGCTCGCCATCGGTGACGCCGTGATCGGGTTCCTGCCGATGGAGCGCGACGGCGGTGCGGCCGAGTACGTGGTGGCACCGGCGGAGGCACTGGTCGCGGCGCCGACGACCATCCCGCTGGCGGATGCCGCAGCCCTCCCGTCCGTGGCCCTGACCGCATGGCAGGCCCTCTTCGACGAGGGCGCCCTCCGCGCCGGACAGCGCGTGCTCATCGTGGGCGCCGGTGGTGTCGTCGGCGGGTACGCGATCCAGCTCGCGAAGCGCGCCGGCGTGCACGTCATCGCGACGGCGAGCCCGTGGAGTGCCGAGGCCGTCCGTGCAGCCGGGGCCGATCAGGTGATCGACCACACGACGACCGACGTGCTGCAGGCGGTCGACGGGCAGGTGGACGTGCTGCTGAACCTCGCACCGGTCGACCCGGAGCAGTTCGTCCGCAACGTCGCACCGGTCCGCGACGGGGGCGCGGTCGTCAGCACGACGGCGTTCATGGCCACCCCGGGCGACGAGTCGCGCGGTGTCCGCGCGGTGACGGTGTTCGTCCAGCCGAACCGGGACCGGCTCCGTCAGTTGGTCGAACTCGTCGACCAGGGCGCGCTCACCGTCGAGGTCACGCGCCGGATCCCGCTGAGCGAGCTGCCGGCCCTCCACGCCGAGGCCGCAGAGGCGGGCATCACCGGCAAGGTCGTCGTCCTCCCCTGATGACGCGGGTCCCAGCCCGACCGCCATTCGAACGGGAGGCTCGTGGCCGCCCCGCCACGCGCCTCCCGTCCGACGCTTCCTCGGCGAGAAGGCGGTCCGGCGGTCACGCCGCCGACGTCGCCGCGATGATGCCACCGAGCACCTCACGAGCCGTCACCGGCTCGCGACCCAGCAGCTCGCGCAGCAGCGGATCGGTCCCGGCGAACCGTCCCTGCTCCGCCGCCTGGTACATGCCGAGCAGGAACCGCAGCATCTGCTCCTGCTGCCCCGCAGCGATGCCACGGTCGATCCAGACCTGCTCGTCGACCAGCTCGAACCGCACCGCGGTGCCGGACACCTCGGAGGCGATCTGCGCGAGGTCGGCGAACGTCGGCGCCTCGGTCGCGGTGAGCGTCACCGGTCCGTCCAACGGCTCCTCGCGGAGCAGGATCCGCGCGGCGGCTTCGGCCACGTCGTCCCGTGACGTCCACGAGACCGGCCCGTTCGCCGGCACCGACACGACCCCGGTGGCCTGCCACGGCCCGAGCATCCACTGCATGCTGTGGGCGTAGAACCCGTTCCGGAGGGACGTCCACCGGAGCCCGGACGCCTCGAGCATGTCTTCGGTCGCCGCGTGGTGCTGCGCCGGGATGAACGGTGATCCGGCACCGGCACCCTGGTGGCTCGTGTACAGGACCCGGCCGACACCCGCGGCGACAGCGGCGTCCACGGCGTTGCGGTGCTGGGTGATCGTGTCGCCGACGGGGTCGTTCGACGAGACGAGCAGGAGCTGGTCAGCACCGGCGAAGGCGGTGCGGAGGCTTTCGGGGTCGTCGTAGTCGCCCCCCCGGACGGCGACGCCCAGGTCTGCCAGGTGCGCCGCCTTCACCGGGTCCCGCGCGACGACGGTGAGCTCGGAGGCGGGGAGTCGATCCAGCAGGTGCGCGGTGGTCGCGCCGTTGAGGGCGCCGGTCGCGCCGGTGATCGTGATCATGGGTGTCCTTCTTCCAGTACCATCGGAAACAACCGGACGCTATCATCGGAAACACGGTGGTAGCAAGGAGTTGTTATCGTTGATCCGTGACCGACGCGCCGAACCCGAGGGACGACGTCCGGGCACGGGTCGTCACTGCCGCTGCTGAACTCCTGCACGAGCAGGGTGCTGCAGCGGTGACCACACGGGTCGTCGCCGAACGTGCGGGAACACAGCCGCCGACGATCTACCGCCTGTTCGGTGACAAGGACGGCTTGCTCGATGCCGTGGCCGAACACGCGATGGCGGAGTTCAGCGCCGAGAAGGCCGCCGCCGTCCGAGCGGCCGGTGCGCAGGACGTCGATCCGGTGGCGGACCTCCGCACGGGCTGGGACATGACGATCGGGTTCGGGCTCGCCAATCCGGACCTCTTCGTGATCATGAGCGACCCCCGCCGGGGCCGCGGGTCAGCGGCGGTCGCCGCCGGTCTGCGGCTTCTC
This sequence comes from Curtobacterium sp. ISL-83, assembly GCF_018613895.1. Taxonomy (GTDB): domain Bacteria; phylum Actinomycetota; class Actinomycetes; order Actinomycetales; family Microbacteriaceae; genus Curtobacterium. The sequence goes on along the minus strand of NZ_JAGGPH010000007.1, from coordinate 451,746 downwards.
GAGGAGCGCCTCCGACGCGTCGCGGCGGCCGGGAGGCTCGTGGTGCGCGAGCAGGAGGCGGTGCGCCTGGTGCACGCGGCCGGCACCGGTGCCGTGCTCGCGATCCTGGCTGAGCCCGAGGGGGCGCGGGACCCACGTCTCGCTGACGTCGTCTTCGAGGGGGTCCTCTCGCAGATCCTCGCGCCCGCACCCGTGCCGGCGCAGTCGTCCTCTTCCTCTTCCTCGTCCCCGTCCTCGACGCGGACCGCAGCCCTGACGCTCCGCGCGGTCGCCGCCGACCTCGATCCCCTGTCACCCGCGGAACGGGCCGTACTCGCCGAGTGGCTGGACCGCGTCGTCGACCACCAGGGCGCCGTCGGGGGACGGTGATCGCGGTCTGCCGCCACAGGTGGATAGTTCAGTTCGTGAAACGTCCATCATGCGAACAGTTCACGCTTCCGGTACATCTCGGCGTCGGGAGGTCGTAGATTTCAGGGACCGGATTGCATTTGCGGTCTCGTCGTCACGATGGCCTTCGCACCTCTGCGAAGCGCTGACACCCCGAGACGGTCCGGTGGCAATGAGGCTTTCGACGCCTCATGGAAGGTCGGTCCTCAATGACCGCCACAGCGTTCCACTTCTTCCCGTCCCTGCCCCTCCAGGTGGGAACTGTTCGGTACCCGCGCGTCCAGGCCCTCTCCGGCACCCGTCACGGGTCGTCGTCCCCCGTTTCCCGCGGTGCCGAGGTGCTCTCGTGAGCGCCGACCGGCTCGACCGCAGCGGACGCGGTGTCCGCGCGACCCGGACGTCAGCCGACGCCGACCTGCTCCAGACCAGCCGTCTCGGTGACGAGCGCCCGGTGGAGTTCACCTACGACGACTGCTTCCTCGAACCACCCTGCTGAGTCCCCACTCGAGATCGTCAGCGCCGAGAGACCCGCCCCGCCAGGAACCCCCTGGACGAGGCGGGTCTTTTCGTGCCGGGAGGACGGTTCCGCGTGAACCGACGCCGTTCGACGGCAGAACGTCCCCCGAAATGGCGGCTATACGGGGGACAACCACGCCGATACGTTCGTCCCGCATCGCTGGGGCCGTTCGACTTCTTCCGGTCCCGACTGGTTCACCGCAGCCCGCCAGGGCTCGGCTTCTCGGACAGGATCTTCCGTGTTCTTCTCTTCCCTCGGCCCGACTGCCCGGCCGCGACGTCGGGCGACGCAGGCACTCGCCGTCGTTGCCGTCGTCGGAGCGATGGTCGGCGTGAGCTTCTCGACGAGTGGTGCCGCAGAGGCTGCCACCCCGCAGACCGTGTTCGTGACCACCCCGTTCACCGGCCCGACCTCGCCCGGCTACATCGAGCCGTCGGCGCCGAGCGGGTCCAACGTGGCGTGCCTGACAGCCGGGACCGACACGTCTGCCGGAGTCCCGGGATGCTCGGCGACGGCGATCGATCCCACCGGGAGCGGCGCACTCCGGCTGACCAGCAACGCCAACTCGCTCGAAGGTGGCGTCGGGTCCACGCAGTCCGTTCCCATCTCGAAGGGACTGGACGCGGTCTTCGACTCCTACCAGTACGGCGGGAACCGGGCGGACGGGATCGCGTTCTACCTCGCGGCAACCGACCCGTACAACCCTCAGGTGCCGACGGTCATCGGTCAGGCCGGCGGCTCGCTCGGGTACAGCCCCACCGGCGCCAGTGCCGGCCTCGCGCACGGCTACCTCGGGTTGGGGTTGGACGAGTACGGCAACTACCTCAGCAGCGGATTCGACGGGTCCGGCTGTTCCACTGCCCCGGGATCGGGCACACAAGCGACCAACGTGTCCGTCCGCGGCCCCGGGAACGGATCCGTCGGGTACTGCGTCCTTCCCGGGTACAACGCCAGCATCGGCGGGAAGAACGCCCTGGAGAGCACGTCGCGAGCCGCATCCCGTGTTCCCGTGGAGGTCATCGTCAACCCGGCCTCGACCATCGCTGCTTCCGCCGGGACCAGCGACCTGACCTCGATCTCGGTTCCGGCGATGTCGTACGCGATCGTGTTCAAGACCATCGGTGCGACCAGTCAGAAGGTCGTCACCGGGACGCTCCCCGACCTCCGCACGCCCGCCTACAGCGGCCTGTTCCCGTCCGCCTGGTACGACCCGACCACGGGATTGCCCTACAAGCTCACGTTCGGGTGGGTCGCGTCGACGGGGGGCAACACCGACGTGCACGAGGTGAACAACTTCTCCGCGCAGACACTCAACGGCCCCGTACCGGAACTCACCGCTGACTCCACGGTGGACGACAGTGCCCCCGGCATGGGTTCCTCGGACACCTACACCGTCACCCCAGCGGTGTCAGGCCAGGGCGGCTCCGAGACGCAGCCGGTACGGGTGACGACCACGTTCCCGTCCCGCACCACTCCCGCCCCCTCCATCAGCACGGACTACACCTGCACGATCAGCGGGCAGACCGAGACCTGCACGTACACCGGAACGACCGCGGCCGGTGCCTCCCTGCCGGCGTTGGCACTCCCGTTCACCGCGACCGGCCCCGTCAGCAGCACAGCGCAGTCGATCACGTCGCAGGTGTCCTCCGCGGACGCAACGACGGTCACGACGTCCTCCTCGATCACCGTCGTCAAGCACACGACGACGACCACCGTGAGCGCGCCGCAATCGGTGGACTACGCCACCAGCGAGACCATCACCGCGACCGTGACCCCCTCGTCCGCCACGGGAACCGTCGATTTCGTCGACTCGACCACGGGGGCGACGCTGTGTGCAGCCGCGCCCGTCTCGTCCGGCAGAGCAACCTGTCCGGCCACCAACACCGGCCCCCTCGGTGCGCACACCATCACCGCGACGTACAGCGGCGACGCCGCCGGCACGGGTTCCACCGGCACCGCGACCACCACCGTGCAGAAGGCGGCGTCCACCATCACCGCGTCGGCGAGCCCGGCGGAGACCAGCTTCGGCACCACCTCGACGTTGACCGCGACCGGCATCCCGTCCGGCGCGACGGGGACGGTCCGCTTCACCGACGCGAGCAACACCGTCCTGTGCGCGACCACCGCTGATGCACCGCACTGCACAACGGCCGCCGACCTCGCCGCCGGCACGTACGCGGTGACCGCGAAGTACGACGGTGACGCGGACTTCGCCGAGTCGAGCAGCGCGAGCACCCCGTTGACCATCGACAAGGCCACCGCGAACATCGCCGCCGCCGTCGACGCTGCAACCGGCACCGTGTACGGCACCCCCGCGACCCTGTCCGTCACCGGGCTCGCCTCCGGCAGCACCGGGACGGTCACGTTCTCCGACACGAACACCGGCGTCACGCTCTGCACGGCGACGTTGCCCGCCACTTCCTGCGCGACGTCCGGCACGCTCGACGCCGGCACCTACGCGGTGAACGCCGACTACCCGGGGGACGCCGAGCGGGCCGCGGCGACCAGCAACAACCCGACGGTCCTGACCATCACCACGGCACCCACACCGACCATCACCGCCCAGGTGGACCACTCCTCGGTCGAGTACGGCGCCGCCGGCACGTTCACCACGACGGGCATCCCATCCGGCGACGCCGGCACGGTGCGGTACACCACCGCCGACGGCGCCGTCCTCTGCACCGCGACGCTGCCGACCACGTCCTGCGGCACGGCGACGACGCTGCCAGCCGGTTCGTACGACGTCACCGCGACGTACTCGGGCGACACCGATCACAGCGGTGCCACCGCCGCCGCCATCCCGTTCACCGTCACCCCCGCGACGGCGACCGTGCAGGCATCGGTGGACGACGGCCCGAACGCGACCGTCGTCTACGCCACCGCCGCGACGCTCGACTCCACCGGCCTCGCACCGTCGGCGACCGGGACCGTCGCCTACCAGGCCGGGGGCACCGCGCTCTGCACGGCCACGCTGCCCACCACGACCTGCGACACGAGCGGAACGGTCGAGCCCGGCGCGTACAGCATCACCGCCGTGTACTCCGGCGACCACGACCACCAGGCGGAGACCAGCCCGGCGGTCTCGCTGACCGTCGCCAAGGCCACGGCCGCGCTCACGGACACCGTCAACGGCGGTCCGTCCGCGGCGACGAGCTACGGGACCGCCGCGACGCTCGACTCCGCCGGCTACCCGACGGGCGCCACCGGAACGGTCGAGTACCTCGACCAGAACGGCGACCTCGTCTGCACCGCGACCCTGCCGACCACCTCCTGCACCACGGACCCGCAGTTGGCTGCGGGTGACCACACCGTGACCGCCACGTACACCGGCGACGCGCACAACGAGCCGGTCACCACCACGACCGGCGTGACGCTGCACATCACCCGCGGCGGCGTGACCACGCTCGCGTCAACCGTCAACGGGCTGCCGACCGCAACGGTGGTCCACGGCCACACAGCGAGGCTGAACAGCACCGGCGTCCCCTCCAGCGCAACCGGGACGGTCGCCTACGAGACCGCGGACGGCACCGTCATCTGCAGGACGACGCTCCCGAACACGACGTGCGACACCCCGGCCGGCCTGGCCGGAGGCACCGATGCCATCACGGCGCACTACAGCGGCGACGGCAACCACGACGCCGCAGTCGGCCCCGTCGTGATGCTCCGGATCGCTGCCGAACCGACGACGATGACCGAGCACAGCACCGTCGCCACGCACGGGACCGGGCACACCACCACGCTGGCGGTCGCCGGTGTGGCCGCCGGAGCGACCGGAACGGTCGCGTTCACCACGAACGGGAAGGCGCTCTGCACCGTGACCCTGCCGGATCGGTCGTGCACGACAACGGTGCTCGCGGCCGGCCGGCACACGATCACCGCCCGGTACTCCGGGGACGCCTCCTACGCGGAGAGCACCGCAACCGGCACCGTCACCATCGCCGCCGCGCTCGCGCCCCACGGAGCCCACCGCGTCCCGGGGGCACTCGGAAAGCTCGCCTACACGGGCTTCAGCAACGGCGGCGGCCTGCTCGGGTCCGCGGCACTGCTGCTCAGCGCCGGGGCAGTGTTGCTCATCGCACGACGACGCCGCCGCCTCCACGGCGACGCCGAGTAGCCAGCACGACGAACACCGCGCCCGCCCCGCCAGGATCACCTGGACGGGGCGGGTCGTCGTCGTTGCCGCAGCCGGGCGACGACCGACGTGGGACCGGTCAGTGCCGCGGCGGGCCGTTCCGGTCGATGCGCGGCGGGGCCTGCACCCGCGGCGCGATGTGCAGGAACAGGTCGTCGATCAGGGGTTCGCCCAGTTCGTCGGCGCCGGTCAGCCCACGTCGGTGCATCTTCTGCATCCGCCGCATCGACACGATGCGCAGGGGTTCGGTCACGGGGTCGCTCTCGTACGAGGACATGTCTTCCTTTCGGCCGTCAGACGGGTCGGCGCCGGGGTCGGCGCGCGGGGAGTGCGGGGGTCGCTCACAGCAGCGCCGGGCGGCACGCGCGGCGGAGCGGCACAACGCAGCAGGGGAACACTGCGCAGCAGCGAGCGGCCGAGACGGTCAGCCCAGGGGCGGACGGACGTCGGGGACGTCGGTCCGGAGGGGGACGGACGTCAAAAGCGGTCGGTGGTGGCGTAGACGGACATGAGCATCGCTGCGCCGAGGCGAGCGGTGCGGGCCGGCTGCGACGACTGCTGCACGGCGGACTCGACGCGGGCACCCTCGACAAGCAGGGTCAGGGTCTGGGCGACCTGCGCCGGCATCGCGGCACGGGCGCACACCAGGGTCAGGTGCCGTTCCACGTCCCTGAAGTGTTCTGCGGCGAGCGAGGCGATGACCGGGTCCTGTCGACCGAGCTCGGCATGGCCGTTGATGAAGGCGCAACCGCGCCAGCTCGCGTCGTCGAAGCACTCCTCGAGGAACCCGAAGATGCCGAGGACCTCGTCCCGTGGGTCGGAGACCGCGTCCGCGATCCGTTCGACCGCGTGGCGCCACGCGCCGTGCCACCGCTGCAGGACCGCGACGACCAGGAGCTGCTTCGTCGGGTACGCGGAAGTGAGTTCGTCGACCGTCAGTTCGGCGTGCTCGGCCACGTGCTCGACGGTGATCGGGACGACGCCGTAGAGCGTGAACAGCTCGTCGGCAGCCGCGGCAGCCACACGCTGGGTGTCACTGAGCGGCTCGGTCGGTGTCAGGGTGAGTGTCGCGGGCATCAGGACGTCCTCCGCGCCGCGTCCCCCGCGGTGCGGCCGGTCATGCGGAGAAGAAGTCGGCGTACGTCGGGTCGGGGGTCCCGGTGTGGTGGTGCATGGCGAGACGAGCGGCCACCATCGCCTCGAGGGCGTGCGGCGGCATGAGCCCGCGCCGACGCCACTCGCCGGGGAACTGGCGGAGTTCGTCGAGGGTGTGGTCACTCATGGAGTGCCTCCTGTGCCGCGAGGAGCGCGGCCATGTCGATCTGTTGCGTCGGCAGTCCCTCCGACATGGTCAGGTGCCGGGTCATGCGGTGAGCCCGAGGAGCACGGCGGCGGACGCGGCGATCGTGACGGACGCGATGCCGGTGGCGGTCGCGGCGATCGCCAGGGTCCGCTGGTGCTGGGCCGCACGCACCTCGGAGAAGGTGCTGCGGTGGTGGTGACGACGGCCGTGTGACACGGCGTCGTGGGCGGCCTTCGGGCCGAAGGAGAGGTCCGGTTCGGTGATGGCGTTCATGTCGTCATCCCCTTCCTGGGGTGGCTGCACCCCGTTGCGTTCCGGTATGACGAACGTACGGCCGCACTCGCCGGGGGCCACCATCAGAACCGGTTCCCCGCGACTATCGGACGTGGTGTCGCCCAGGACATCCGGTAACGGGGCCGCACGGTCGTCACGCATACCGGCCATCCCCACGAGTTCAATTCGTGAACATGGAAGACTCCTCCGCGGTGGACCATGACTGACAAGCATCCGGAGCACATCCGCGAGAGCGCGCACGGAGAAGACCTCGACGAGGCCCGTGCAGTGCTCTCGACGGCGTACGACGGGATCGAGTGGCACGCGGACGCCACGGCCGCGCCGTTCTCCTTCGGGTACTCGTCCGTCGGCGACGCGAACATGACGCTCCGGTCGGTCCACTTCGACGGGCGGATCTCCGGCGTGATGACCCCGTCGGACGACTTCGTGGTCCAGTGGATCACCCGCGGCGCCGCGGTCCTCGGCGAACGGGACGACCGCATCGACCTGCGACTGGGCGTCCCGCAGCTCTGGCCCCAGCAGGGCGCAGCCTTCACGTTCGAGGACTACGACCAGCAGCTCGTGCAGGTCAACCGCTCGGCGGTCGAGGAGGTCGCGAAGGAACGCGGGTTCGCCGCGGACCACCTCCGCCTCGACCACCTGGTGACGCCGGACGAGCGGTCGCTGCTGATGTGGAAGAACACGCTCCACCTGATCTCGCAGACCGTCCTCGACCGGAACGCCCCGCCACTCCTGCAGGCCGAGATGAGCCGCCTCGGCGCGCTCACCCTGCTCGAGCTGTACCCGGTCGCGGCCGACGTCCTGCCCGCCGAACTGCTGCTCCCGAGGAACGACCACATCCGGCGGGCCGTGGAGTACGTCCACGCGCACGCGCACCTGCCGATCACCTCGACCGACCTGGCCGAGATCGCGTCGCTCAGCCTCCGCGCGCTGCAGCAGGCGTTCCAACGGCAGTTCGGGATGACGCCGAACACCTACCTCCGCACGGTTCGCCTGGACCGCGTCCGCGACGCCCTGCACATGGGCGACCCGGGGACGACGAGCATCGCCGACGTCGCCCGGACCTGGGGATTCGCGCACGCGGGCAGGTTCTCGGCGGCGTACCTCGAACAGCACGGTGAGTACCCGAAGGAGACGCTCCGCCGCGTTTGACGGCGGGACGCGCTCGGCGGCGGGGCTCGCTGGCTGGCCCGATCCGGGCACGAGGTACGGTGGAGACACCTCGCATCGCGCGAGTCGGCACCGGAGGCCGCAGCCGCCTCCGTGTCGCGCCATCGCCCCACGGCAGCCGGACACGATCGATCATGGACACCAGCACCCCCGACGACGTCGAGCAGGCCGTGCCGGAACCCATGACGGAACCGGAGTTCGACGTCGTCGCCGCGCTCATGCGCTTGGAGATGGCGGACGCCGGCATCCGGTCCCGACTCCGTGATCGGCTGCACCTGAACGCCACGGACCTCGCCGCGGTGCAGTACCTCGCCCGCGCGGACGCCGCCGGTCGGACCGTCTACTCCAAGGACCTCGCCGCGGTCCTCGGCGTCAGTGCGCCCGCCGTCACCGCCGTCGTGAACCGCCTCATCCGCGCCGGACACCTGGTCCGCACAACGGACCCGGAGCGACCCCGGTTCCGCCTGCTGACGCTGACCGACGAGACGAAGGCCCTCCTCACCGACATCATCGGCGACACCCAGGTGCTCCTGCAGACCGTGGTCGCGAAGATGAGCAACCGGGACAAGAAGCGGGCGGTGGCACTCATCACCGAGCTGGCCCGCGCGCTCGACGACGGTGCGCACCCGCGGCCGGGTCTCCTCGACGGCGCGAGCGCCGCTGAACGCGAAGCAGCACCCGAGGGCTGAGCACCTCGCGTCGCTTGGGCGCCCCTAGGATCGCAACATGAGCGACCCTGCGGCGCGAGGCCCCCGTCCGACCGTCGTTACCGTGGCCGTGGCGCTGTGGTGGCTGTCGAGCGCCGCGGGCGTCCTGTCGACGGCGGTACGGGCCGTCGTGACCACCGAGCGGGACGGGGCGGTGTCGATCATCCCCGCCGTGGTCGTCATCGGCATCTGGGTGTTCTTCGGCTGGCTGGGCTGGCGCGTGTTCCTCGGCTCCGCCCGCGCCCGGTTCTGGGTCGCGGTCCTCGGGGCCCTGTCCTTCCTGGGGGCCTTCGCGCCGCCGTACGGGCTCAACACCGTCCTGGGACTGCTCCCCGGTGCGGTCGCGGTCCTCACCTACGTCCCGGCCGCCCGGCCCTTCTTCCCGAAGGCGCCACCTCGGGTCCGACGGCCACCGGAACCGCGTGTCGTCGCGTGGGACCCGAACACGGGCGAGCCGATCCGCGAGGGCGACTGAACGACGGACGGGAGGCACGGGGCCAGCTGGCACCGCGCCTCCCGTCTGCGACTGGTCCGGTCGGTTACCGCACCGACGCTGCCTGCGGAACCGCGGCCAGGATCTCGTCGGCGACGAGCCGGCCCATCCGGACCGCGCCGTCGACGTGCTGGTACCCGTGTCCGGCAAGGTCACTCGACCCGAAGCGGATCGGGCCGACCGAGGCACGCTGATCGGCACCGTAGCGGGCGAGGCCACCCAGGTCGAAGCTCGCCGCGTAGGCGCCGCGGGTCCACTCCTCGGTCCCCCAGTCGCTCTCGTAGTAGACGACCGGGCGCCGTGCCTCGTCGCCGTAGTAGTGCGCGAGCGAGTCCAGGACCTTCGCCTTGCGCTCCTGGGCCGAGAGCGCGAACACACCGTCGGCGTGCTCGTCGGAGATGAACCCGACGAGGGTCCCCTGCGTCTCGCCGTGCGTCGTGTTGTCGTACGCCTCGTGCACCAGCTCGTACGGGCTGAACGCGGTTCCCGACAGTCCCGCATCGCGCCAGAACGGCCGGTCGTAGACCGCGTGCACCTTGATCACGAAGCCCATCGACAGGTGCTGGTGCAGCTGGTGCTGCCGGCGGGGCAGCGGCGGCTCGTACGAGATCCGCGAGTACAGGGGCGGCGGCACGGCGACGAGCGCCTGCTTCGCGTGCACCTCGATCCCGCCGTCGGCGAGCGCCACCACGCCCTGGTCGGACCACCGCAGGGTGCGGACCGGCGCGTTCAGGTGCACGTCGTCGCCCAGGCGCTCGGCGAGCCGCTCGGACACCTGCTGCATCCCACCGACCACGCGCTTGTCCAGGATGAAGTCGGCGTCGACCAGGTTCGCGAAGCTGCCGGCGGACGCCGCCATGAGCAGCGCCTGCAGGGCCGAGAACGTGTGCGCGGGCTTGGTGAGCATCGCGCCGGCGATGAACAGCTCGACGTTGTCGGTCGCGACCCGGTCGGTGCTGAGGCCGTGCAGCCACGCACGGAACGAGATCGCGTCGAGCGCCGCCGCGTCCGGAGCCGCCCACGGACGGTCCGGGTCGACCTGCGACACGTACCCGTCGACGACCTCGACCAGTCGCTCGATCTCCGCCGCGCTGGCCTCGGGCAGCGGGAAGATGTCGCCGGTGTACTCGGTGCGCGTGCCGTCGGCGTCGATGTAGACGCTGGACCCCTCGCGGTAGCGGTCGTAGGTCTCGAGGCCGAGCTCGTCCAGGGTCTCGAGCAGCGCGGTCTGGTCCGGGGACACCCACTGGCCGCCGATCTCCAGCGTGACACCCTCGATGTCGTTCGTCCACGTGCGGCCGCCGACGCGGTCCCGGGCTTCGAGCACGGCGACCGTCAGGCCCGCGGCCCGCAGTCGGTTCGCCGCGGTCAGCCCGGTGACCCCGGCGCCGATGATGACGACGTCGCGTTCGGTCATCGTCGTGCTCCCTTCATCGCCCGAACGGGTCGGGCGTCAGTGTGTACATGGTCTCGAGGTACTCGCCGATGCCCTCGCCGCCGCCCTCACGGCCGAGGCCGGACTGCTTGACGCCGCCGAAGGGCGCCGAGGCGTTCGAGACGATCCCGGTGTTCAGTCCGAGCATGCCCGTCTCGAGCCGCTCCATCAGACGCTGCCCGCGCGCCGGGTCCTCGGTGAACGCGTAGCCGACCAGACCGTACTCGGTGTCGTTCGCGGCCGCGACGGCCTCGTCCTCGGTGCGGAAGGTGCGGATGGCCAGGACGGGCCCGAAGATCTCGTCCCGCAGGATGTCGCTGCCGGGCTGCACGTCGGTCAGCACGGTCGGCGCGTAGAACGTGCCGGTGCCCTCGCCCGGGTGCCCGCCGGTGCGGACCACGGCGCCTCGCTCGACGGCGTCGGTGACCAGGCGGTGTGCCTTCGCGACCGCGCGGTCGTCGATGAGCGGTCCGATCGCGACTCCGTCCTCAGTGCCACGGCCGACGCGCATCGCCTCGACGCGGGCGGTCACGCGGGCGGCGAAGTCCTCCGCGACGTCCTCGTGCACCAGGAACCGGTTGGCGGCGGTGCAGGCCTGCCCGGTGTTCCGGAACTTGGCGGCGAGCGCCCCCTCCACCGCCAGGTCGAGATCGGCGTCGGCGAACACCAGGAACGGGGCGTTGCCGCCGAGTTCCATGCTGGTCCGCAGCACGTTCTGTGCCGCCTGGGCGAGCAGGGTCCGGCCGACCGGGGTCGAGCCGGTGAAGCTGAGCTTGCGCAGGCGCGGGTCGGTGATCACGGGCTCGGACACCGCGCCCGCCGTCGTGGTGGGGATCACGTTCACGACGCCGGCCGGCACACCCGCCTCGGCGAGCAGGTCGACGAACAGCAGGGTGGTCAGCGGAGTGAGTTCGGCGGGCTTCACGACGACGGTGCAGCCGGCGGCGAGCGCCGGGGCGATCTTCCGGGTCGCCATCGCCAGCGGGAAGTTCCACGGGGTGATCAGGAACGCGGGACCGACGGGCTTGTGGCTGACGATGGTCCGGCCGGTGCCCTCGGGGTTCGTGCCGTACGAGCCGCCGATGCGGACCGCCTCCTCGGAGAACCAGCGGAGGAACTCACCCCCGTACGTGACCTCGCCCCGGGCCTCGGCGAGGGGCTTGCCCATCTCCAGGGTCATCAGGAGCGCGAAGTCCTCGCGACGCTCCTGCAGCAGGTCGAACGCGCGACGCAGCATCTCGGCGCGCACGCGCGGCGGGGTGGCGGCCCAGCTGTGGCGGGCGGCGTCAGCGGCGGCGAGCGCACGCAGGCCGTCCTCCGGGGTGGCATCGGCGATGCGCTTGAGCGTCTCGCCAGTGGAGGGATCGACGACGGCGAAGGTCCCGCCGTCGGCAGACGGGCCCCACGACCCGTCGATGTACAGGCCCTGCGGGACCCGGTCGAGCACGGCCTGCTCGACGGCGGGGCCGGTCGCTGCCGGCTGCGGGGCCATCACGACGCCACCGCCGCGGTGGTGGCGGACTGCGTGGAGACCGGTTCGGCTGGTGGCGCGTCGGGCGCATGGGCCGCGAGTCCGTCGAGCACGATCGACAGGCCCTCGCGGAGCAGGTCGTCGTCGATGGCGAGCGGCGGCAGGAAGCGTAGGACGTTGCCGTACGTGCCGGCCGTCAGGGCGATCACGCCGTGCTCGGTGGCGTACCGGACGACCCTGCCGGTGAGCGCGGCGTCCGGCTCACCCGTGGTGGGGTCGACGAGCTCCATGGCGATCATCGCGCCGCGTCCCCGGACGTCACCGATGCGCGGGTCACGGGCCTGGGCCTCGTGGAGCGCGTCGAGCACGATCGTGCCGATCTCGGCAGCCCGTTCGACGAGCCCGTCGTGCTCGAACGCGTCGATCGCGGCGAGGGCGGCGGCACACGCGATCGGGTTGCCGCCGTAGGTCCCGCCGAGTCCGCCGACGTGCGCCGAGTCCATCACGTCCGCGCGTCCCGTGACGGCCGAGAGCGGCAGGCCACCGGCCATGCCCTTCGCGGTCGTCACGATGTCGGGGACGATGCCCTCGTGCTCGCTGGCGAACATCGCGCCGGTGCGGGCGAAGCCGGTCTGGACCTCGTCGGCGATGAACACGACGCCGTTCGCGGTGGCCCACTCGGACAGCGCCCGGAGGAACCCGGGAGCGGGGACCACGAAGCCGCCCTCGCCCTGGATCGGCTCGATGAGGATCGCCGCGGTGTTCTCGGCCCCCACCTGCTTCTCGATCTGCAGGATGGCACGCGCGGCCGCCTCGGGACCGGACAGGCCGCCGTCACGGAACGGGTACGACATCGGGACCCGGTAGACCTCGGGAGCGAACGGGCCGAAGCCGTTCTTGTACGGCTGGTTCTTCGCCGTGAGCGCCATCGTCAGGTTCGTCCGACCGTGGTACGCGTGGTCGAACACCACGACCGCCTGTCGTCCGGTGTGCTTGCGGGCGATCTTGACGGCGTTCTCGACAGCCTCGGCACCGGAGTTGAACAGCGCGGTGCGCTTCTCGTGGTCGCCGGGCGTCAGGCGGTTCAGGGCCTCGGCGACCGCGATGTAGCCGTCGTAGGCGGTGATGGTGAAGCACGTGTGCGTGAACGCCTGCACCTGCTGGGTCACCGCGGCGACGACGGCCGGGTGCGCGTTCCCGACGCTCGTGACGGCGATCCCGGATCCGAGGTCGATGAGCGAGTTGCCGTCCGCGTCCACGACGACGCCACCACCGGCGGCGACGACGGCGATCGGCACGGCGACTCCGACACCGGCGGCGACGGCGGCGGACTTCCGGGCGAGCAGCTCCTGGGACCGGGGTCCGGGGATGGCCGTGACGACCCGTCGTTCCTGCGGCAGCGTGGGGCCGCCGTGAGGTGCACTGACCGAGGGTGCTTCGGTGGAGGACATGCGGCGATGGTAGGAGCCGGAGCCGTGTGTCCCCACTGTCCACCGCGTACACCGGATCGACCGCCGATCGCCTTCGCGGATAAGGTGCTCGCATGCCCGCGACGCTGCGTACCCTCCTGCACCGGGCCGACCTGCGTCTCCACCTCCGGACCGGGACCGAATCGGACCTGCTCGACGCGCCGCTGTCCTGGTTGCACAGCTCGGACCTCGCCGACCCGACCCCCTTCCTGGCGGCGGGCCAGGGCCTCCTCACCACGGGCACGCAGTTCGGGACCGACGCCGACGTCTCGGCCGAGATGGTGGACGCGTACGTCGCCCGACTCCGGGACCGCGGGCTGGTCACGCTGGGCTTCGGCACCGAGGTCGTCCGGGCGGGCACCCCGGAGGCGCTCGTCGCCGCGTGCGAACGACACGGACTCCCCCTGGTCGAGGTGCCGTACGAGACGTCGTTCATCGCCGTCGCCCAGGCGAACGCCGACGCGGTGGCACGCGACGCGAACGCCCGGAACGCCTGGGCCCTGTCCGCACAGCGGGCCATCTCCCTCGCCGCGATGCGCCCGGACGGGCTCGGCGCGACCATCGCGGAACTCTCGCACCAGCTCGACGGGTGGGTCGGACTGATCGACGTCTCCGGCCGGCTCGACCGGAGCCACCCCGTCGACGGCGTCACCGCGGACGACCTGGCGCTCGTGCAGGGCCAGGCGCTCCGCCTCCTCCGCGCCGGGCAGCGTGCGAGCCTGCCCGTCGCGACCCAGCACACCGGCTTCACCCTGCAGACGCTCGGCAGTGGCGGACACCTGAGCGGCGTGCTGGCCATCGCGAACGAGAGCGCGCTCGACCAGGCGGGACGGGAGGTCGTGACGTCGGTCATCGCGCTGGCCGGTCTCGCACTGCAGCAGAACACCGAGCTGGCGCGTGCCCGCGGGCTCCTCCGCACCGGGCTGCTCACGATGCTGTCGGTGGGCGACCCCGAGGTCGTCGACCGGACCTCCCGCGAGGTCTGGGGTCCGCTCCCGGTCGAACCGGTGCGGATCGCCGCGGTCGACGTCTCCGACCACGACCTCGACACCGTGGTCGACCTGCTCGAACTGTGGGTGCAGGACCGACCGGGGCAGTTGTTCTTCGCGGTCGACGACGCGCTGTTCCTCTGCGTGACCGCCGACCACGTCGGGCTCGTCGAGGACCTCGTCGCCCGGTTCGACCTGCGGGCCGGACTGTCGGACGGTGCCGCCTACCGATCGTTCGGGCGGGCCAGGACCGAGGCCGTGCAGGCACTCGACCGTCGACGGGAGGGCCGTCCCGGCATCACCGAGTTCGGCGACCTCGCGCGGGAGGGCGTCCTGGCGCACCTGGCGCACGTGGACGTCGACGCCGGCGCGGTGGCGCGGGCGTTCCTCGCACCCCTCGTCGAGCACGACGCCGCGGCGGGCACCGAGCTGACGCGGACCGTGCGGGCCTGGCTCGAGGAGAACTGCGAGTACGACCGGACCGCGCAGTCGCTCGGCATCCACCGGCACACCGCCCGTGCACGGGTGGAGCACGCGGGGCGACTGCTCGAGCGGGACCTGTCCGTCTTCGCGACCCGGGCCGACCTGTGGGCGGCCTTCGTCGTCACCGACCAGGGGCGGTGACCCGCGTCGGGCCGGAGGCGGTGCGGCGGGGCCGGTGCACGCCTCCAGTCACGAGGACGACAGGCGCGACCGGCGCGACAGGTACGACAGGCGCGACCGACGCGACCACCCGAGCCCGACGCCCGCGCCTAGGGTGGGTGCGTGCCGACGCCACCGCCCCGCCGACGTCTCAGCCCCGCCGAGCGGAGCGCGCAGATCGGCCGTGCCGCGATCGACCTCGCCCGCGCCGAGGGCCTCTCGGCGGTGACCCTCCGCGGGATCGCCGCGTCCGTCGGCGTCGCCCCGTCGCTCGTGGCGCACTACCACCCGAGCATGGAGGACCTGGTCGGCGCGACGTTCCGCTCGATCGCCGCTGCCGAGGTCGCCGAGGTGCGCCGGATCGTCGGCTCAGCCTCGACCGCGGATCCGCTGGCGCCGTTGCGCACGCTCCTCGACTGCATCAGCGACCCGGCGCGGGACGACGTCGCGGCGCTCTGGGCCGACGCGTGGAGCATCGGTCGGACGAACGACGCGTTGGCCGCCGCAGCGCGCGAGGTCATGGACGACTGGCAAGGACTGGCGACGAGTGTCGTCACCGACGGTGTCGCCGCCGGCGTGCTCCGCACCGAGGACCCCGACGCCGTCGCCCGACTGCTCTTCGCCCTGGTCGACGCGACGAACGGGTACGCCCTGGTGCAGTACCTCGACCGACGGACGCGCGAGGACCTGGTCCGTGCGGGTGTCGCTCGCGCGGTGGGGCTCGACGAGCGCGACCTCACCGCGTGACACGACACCGGCACGGCGTGACACGACATCGGCACGGCGTGACAGGACACCCGCACGGTCGGCTCACACGTGTCGCCCGGACCGGGAAAGACCTGGTCAGGGCACCTGCACGAACCGCAGCGCACCCCGGTCGCGCAACTGGAACCCGAGGTGCCGGTAGAGCCCGATCGCTCCCGGGTTGCCCGCCGCCGCGTGCATGAGCGGTGTCTCCCCACGCTCGCGGATGCCGTGGGCAACGGCCAGCACGAGCCGGCGCCCGAGTCCTTGCCCGCGGTACGCCTCGTCGGTGCAGACGGCGCTGATCTCGGTCCAGCCCGGTGGGTGCAGTCGCTCCCCCGCCATGGCGACGAGGCGCCCGTCACGTCGGATCCCGAGGTACCGTCCGAGCTCGATCGTGCGCGGGAGGAACGGGCCGGGCTTGGTCCGCTCGACGAGCGCCGTCATCTCCGGCACGTCGTCCGCGGTCAGGTCGACGGCCTCCGCATCGGGAGCGCCCTGCACCGCCTCCCCGGTGAGCTGGACGCCGCTGGCGCCGTCGATCGGGTGCCACCCGTCCGGCAGCACCGTCGCCGCCGACACCCCGATCCCCGCTCCGGGACCGAGGAGGGTGCGGACGTCCGCCCAGTCGGACGCCGTGGCAGGCTGCGGCACCCCGGTCCACACGGACACGTCAGGCAGGTAGCGGGCGACCTCACCCCGGCGCTCCGCGAAGCGGGCGTGCGCACCGTTCAACGACGCGAGCGCGGGTGCGTCGAGCACGCGCGTGGGTGTGCCGTCCTCGGCCAGGGACAGGTCGAGGACCCGCAGTGCGGCACCGCGCACGTCGCCTCCACGGAAGCCCGCGTCCGCCAGCACTCGGCGAGCGCCGTCCGACCATCCCGTCGTGTCCGCGACCACGGCCACGGCGAACCGCGAACGGGCGCGGTCGACGACGTGGTCCACGAGGGTCCGCAGGTCGCGCCCGGTGGTCGCGTCGGCACTGCCGCCCTGGAGGCGCAGCTCGACCTCACCGGGCCGGGTCGCGTTCCCGAGATGGGCGCCGGGAGCGCTGATCACGACACCCCCAGAGGGGGTTTCGGTACTCGTGCCCGCGGCGATCCAGCGTTCTTCCGCGGGTTCTGCCGTCGGAACACGGCGGACGGCTGCTGCACGGACGTCACTGGAGGTGGTCATGCCTCCAGTCTCGGCCATCCGGCACGCGGGGCCGGATCGTTGCGGCGGATGACGGGCGCCTCAGGCCCGAGCACCCGGCGCGGACCTGCTCGACGCGAGCGGGTCGGCCACCCGGGGACGCACTGCTCAGTAGGCTCGGCTCGCCGGATCAGGGCCCGGCGGGGACGAGGGACACCATGGCGGGATCGACGGACCGACCGAGGCGACGCGCTCGACCGCGTCCCCAGCTCGTCACGGTGTCGTTCGCCCTCTGGCTGGTCTGGATCGCGGCGTGCGTGATCGCGACCGTCCTGCAGTTCACGACCCCCACGGCGGACCTCGGTGCCCTGCCGGCCTTCCTGGTCGCGCTCGTCGTGTGGGGCCTCGTCACCTGGGCGGCGTTCCGCATGGCTGCCGGCTCGTCCACGGCGCGCATCGTGCTCGTCGTCATCGCGGTGTTCCGGGCGGTCGTGAGCCTGACGAGCGGTGACCTCGCGATCGCGACGATCGCGCTGTCGATCGCGGCCGCGGTCCTGTGCTTCCTGCCGTCCGTGCGCCCGTACTTCCGCCGCGCCGACGCCTGATCGGTTCCATCGGACGGCTCTCGGGTGTGGGCGGGATCTCCTCCGGCCTGCACGGGACGGACGGCGTGTCGGAGCCGAGCCGCGCCTCCTGGCCGGAGCACGCCGACGCCAGTGGTAACGGAGAAGGCCCCCGGATTCCTTCGGGGGCCTTCTCAGTTCTGCCAACTCCGCAACGAGCGCTGGTGGTTCTTCGAAGAAAGCCCCGTCCAGGCGGGTTCCACGACGCGTAGAGCGTCAAAACGGGCTCGTCCTATCTTCGCCTGCGCCCTCGGCGAAGCATCCGTGCAGCGCAACCCGGGCACGGTCACCGCCGCGGCGCCCCCGACGTGATCGTGAGTCTGGTCGTGCGCCCTCCCCGCTCGTCCAGGCGCCGTCGGCCACCCGCAGTACCGCGACCGCCGCCACGAGGGACGGTTCCGGGTCCGCCGACGAGGTCCGCGTGGTCGCGAGACCCAGGCACAGGGAGCCGGTGGTCGTGACGACGGCCCGCACGAACGGGAAGGACGACAGGGTCACGAGCCCCGTGGCGGCCCTCAGACGTCGCACGTCGCCGAGACGGTAGGAGTCCCAAGCCGCGAGCAGTCCGAACCCCAGCGCCTTCCCGATGGCCTCCTTGGCGCACGCAATGCCGATCGGAGGCAGGTCCAGCGCAGCCCAGGCGTGCTCCTCTGCCGGCGTCGCGAACCCAGAGGGGAGGCTGCGGTCGACCGGCTCGATGTCGATCCCGCACGGCGCCTCGTGCGACACGGCGGTGGCGACGGCGTCAGACGTGTAGGAGACGCTGACCCGTGCCCCACCGTCGATCTCGGGCGCGCCGAGCGGTCCTCGACGCACCCTGGTCGTGATGCCCTCGGACGCGAGGTGGACCATCAGAGCGTGGTCGCCCGCGATCGACCGGTCTGCTGGTCGTCGTGGTACCGGCCCGCGAAGGACGGTCGCCGACAGCACGGCGTCAGTCCTCCGCGCGCGCCACGGTCCGACGGCGTGCCGAGACGGCGACGAGCACGATGACGACACCGACGACCCCCATAGCGGCTCCGGAGTACGGCTGAGCACCGCCCATCCACGTGGTGAAGGGCGTGTCGGCGTTGAACCAGGTCCGGAGGATCATCGATCCGAACCCGAGGGCGACGAAGATCCAACCGACGATGCGGAGGATGCGGAGAGCGGTCATGAGTGGTCTTCCTTCGGTGGGTTCGGACTTCGGGGATGGGTCAGACCCGGTCCGCCGGCACGCGGCGGAGCAGGGCGAAGAGCAGCGCACACGCGGCGACGAGCAGCAGGACCGGACGCCAGACGTCCCACTGCGTCACGGCGAACCCGCTGAAGAGGTGTTCGTTGAGCGCTGTCACCCAGCGCGTCGGGAGCACCCACGCGATGGTGCGCATCCACTCCGGCATGATCGACGAGGGCCAGAGAGCGCCGCCGAGCATGCACAGAGGCAGGACGATCGCCGTGACCGCGATTCTGCCGACGGACACCTTGGTCGTCGCGCTCACGATGAGCATGCCGAGGCAGATGCCGAACACGTTGAGCAGGGCGTAGGCGACGAAGAGCACGACGAGCCTGGCGGGCTGGAGACCGATGTCGACCCGGAAGAGGTACTGCATCGCCAGGACCATGACGGCGAGTTGGGCCGCGCCGATCGCGGCGTACACCCCCACGATCTGGACGTGGTAGCTCAGCGTGCTCCGCGCGGACACGAGGATCCGCTGCGTCGTCGAGTTCGCCTTGTCGCGCATGAACATGAGGATGTTCGTCATCGTCAGGAGCAGCATGACGAAGACGATCATGTTGAACGTCGAGACCAGGATCGTGCTGTCCTCGTTGCCGATCACCGTCCGGGTGACGGTGACGGGGTCCTTCGCCTCCTCGACGGAGCGGAGCGTCGACTTGAACTCGGACAGCGACGTGCTCTGGCCAGCCGAGTACTGGATCGTGGAGACGAGGGCGTTGAGACGCACGGCGAGGAGTGCCGCCGCAGCGCCCGTCGATGCGCCGGAGACCGTGGCGTCGACGCCGTCGGGATCGTCGAGGACCTCCTCCGCGGAGGACTTGATCTCGAGGACGACCCCGGTGGCGCTGCCCACCTTGTCGGATGAGACGACGTCGGTCGCGACGTCCTCACCGTGCAGACGGTCGAGGACGAAGGCCCGGAGGGTCGTGTCGGGAACCGCGACCGTCACGGACACCGAGGTCGCTGCCTGGTACTGCGCGAAGACACCGCCGGCCAGGGCGACGGGCAGCAGCAGGGAGATGATCAGCGTCATGGGGCGCTTGAGGACCCGGTACGCGTAGAAGAGGAAGACGGCCATCATCGCTTCTCCGGTCGTGCGATCATGACGGCCGACACGAGCAGCGCGAGCGCCGCGAGGACGGACATCACGAGGAGCGGGGTGGTGTCGAGCGTCTTCCCGGATGCGAGCTGGAACATCGCGCGCTGGAAGACGCCGTTCAGGGTGAGGTTCTGCAGCCCACCGAGGTCGAGGCGGACGAACCCGCCTGCCAGGAAGGTCATCGCCGGGATCGCGATCGTGACCACCGGATCGAGCAGCGACCATGCCCGCGCGATGAGCCCGAGCAGCAGCCCGATCGCGTTCGAGAACACCGCGAGCAGGAAGACCACGGCGGCGAACGCCCCGGTCCGCGTGCCGTAGTCCGCGCCGAAGACGGCGTGCGCGGCGATGACGACGACGGCCGCCTGTGCCATCGAGATGATGATCCCGGTGACCACCTGCGCCGACACGATCGTGAAGCGGCTCCGGGGCGCGATCAGGTAGCGGTCCCCGAGCGCCTCGGCGTACTCCTCCTTCACGAAGTTCATGGTGTTGGCGAGGCCGTAGATCAACACGAGCACGAGCATCGTGATGCCGTAGTAGGTCATGCCGCTGACCCCGGTCGACGGGTCGCTCGGGCCGGCGGCGGCGGGCACGTGGTCGACGAGCTTCCAGGCCGACGTCGGGGTGCGACCGGACTCAGCGATGGACGTGGTCGTCGCCACCGCCTCGCTGTACGCCTGGACCGCGACCTGCGTAGCGCGGAGGGAGTCGACGTTGGAGTCGACGGCTCGGAGCGACACCGTGGCGCTCCGACCAGCGGCGCGGCGTTCGCCGAACGACGCGGGGACCACCAGGGCGACCTCCACGTCACCGTCGCGGACGGCGCGGTCGACCGCGGCCTCCGAGGAGTAGCGGTGGACGTCGAACACCGAGGCGTCGTCGACGAAGGCCGAGAACTGCTCCGCATCCGCACCGGACGCCAGGTCGACCACACCGAGGTCGACGGAGACTCCGGTGGTCGAGGTCGACGAATCGCTCGAGAACGTGCCGGCCAGCGCGGACCCCAGGATGAGGATGAGGAGCAGCGGGAGGAGCGTCAGGTTGACGATGAGCACCGGTTGGCGGATCTTCCGCTTCAGTCCGTAGAGGACGAGGGGGATCATCGGTCAGTCCCGCAGGTTCTTCTGCGTGAGCCGGAAGAAGACCTGCTCGAGACTCGGTGCCAGGTAGCTGAAGCCGACCGTGCCGGATGCAGCCTCGGCGAGACGACCCAACGCGTCCAGTCGTCCGTTCGGGATCGACACACTGATGGAGTCCGGGCCCTGCGCCACCACGGTGAACCCGTCGAGGTCGACCGATGCGGCGATGTCCTGCTCGCCGTCCGTAGCGGTGATGGTGACGACCGCCTCCGGCGCGTACTGGTCGAGCAGCTCATCGAGCGTTCCCTCGCACAGGAACCCCCCGCCGTCCATCACGCCGATGCGAGTACACAGGCGGGCCACCTCCTCCATGTAATGGGAGATGTAGACCACGGTGGTGCCGCCAGCTTGCATCTGCTCGATGGACTCCAGGATCGCGTTCCGCGATTGCGGGTCCACACCGACCGTCGGCTCGTCCATGATGACCACATCGGGAGCGTGCACGATCCCGCAGGCGATGTTGAGGCGTCGCTTCATGCCGCCCGAGTACTTGCTCGGGTTCTTCGCGCGCTCGTCCCAGAGCCCGACGAACTCGAGGGCCACGCGCACCCGTTCCTGCAGCCGCGCACCGCGGAGCCCGTACAGCCGGCCGAAGAACCGCACGTTGTCGACGGCGCTGAGGTCGTACATCAGGGCGAGGTCCTGTGGGACGTACCCGATCCTCCGCCGCACCGACGTGGTCAGCCGTTCGCCGAACCACTCGACGCTGCCACGCTGCGGTCGCACGAGTCCGAGGAGGCACTTCATGAGGGTCGACTTCCCGGCACCGTTGGGTCCGAGGAGCCCGTAGATCGCGCCGCGTTCGATGGAGAACGAGACATCGTCGAGGACTCGGCGCTTCACGTCGTACCCGAACTCGACCCCACGGACGACGAGCGCCGCTTGCTCGGTCGGTCGCGGTGCCTCCGTGTTCGGGAGCGGCACCGCCGCCTCGACGGTCATGCGTGCACCGCCGAAGCGAGCGCGACGGCCTCCTGCGCGTAGCCGGCAGCCAGGCTGTCGGCGGTGAAGCGCTCGACCCGCCTGCCGATCACCGGGACAGGGTGCCGCACGGTGCCGTGGACGACCCACTTCGTGTGCTGGCCGTCCGGTTCGAGGGCGTAGGTCCCCTCGAACCGGACACCACCGTCGAGGGACTCGACGGACACCTCGGCCGTGGGCTGCTCGGCGAGGGTCCACCGTTCGGTCCTGCGGTTGCGCGGACCGCCATCGGTGAAGCGGGATGCCATCCAGGAGGGCATGGCCGCCGTTGAAACGCGGTAGGTCGTCGTCAGGCGGAGTCGGTCGTCCTGCTGACCGATCGACTCGATCGTCGGTTCGTCACGACCGGCGGCGTGCAGCCGTGCGAGCACCGTCGATCGGTCCGCGAGGACGCGTGCGATGGCTTCCGAACTGGCCTCGATGCGGAAGGTCTCCGCGAAGGTGGTGGTCACGTGGTCCCCAGTGTTCCGGACGGGACCGCTGAAGCAGTCGCGTCGATGAGCAGTTGTTCGATGGTCGAGACAGAGGGCGAGGCGAAGACGTCCAGCAGGGTGAGTTCCGTGCCGTGCCGGTCGTTGATGGTCATCAGGACCCGCCAGAGGGCGATGGAGTCGATGCCGTGGGCGAAGAGGTCGTCGGCGTCGTCGGCGAGTCGACGTCCGGTCGTGGCCTCCACCGCACTCGCGACCTCTCCCCGCCAGCTCGGCGACGCGGGCGTGGTGTCCACACCCGACGTCGCGCCGGCCGCCAGGGCGGTGACGGCCTTGACGTCGGTCTTGCCGTTCGGCAGGAGCGGTATCCGGTCGACTCGCACCGACGAGGACGGCAACGACCAACTCGGGAGTGCCGTGCGTACCCGGGCGATCTCGGCCTCGCCGACGTGGACGAGCCCCAGCCGGCCGTCCGCCAGGACGACCACCCGAGCGGCCTCGGCCCCCGCCGCGACGTACGCAGCCTCCACCGCACCCAGTTCGATCCGGTGTCCGGAGACCTTCACCTGGCGGTCGTCGCGGCCCACGAACACGTGGACGCCGTCGCCGTGCACGCGCACTCGGTCCCCCGTCCTGTAGGCCCGTTCTCCACCGACATCGGTGAATCCCCCATCGGGCCCCCTCAGGTATCCAATCGCAAGTCCGTCGCCGAACGCAACCAACTCGGCGGTCCCGTCGACCGTGGTCGACGGGTCCGATGCGACGCGGGTGCCGTGGACTGGGGTGCCGATCGCGACCTCCTCGACCGGGGACCGCATCTCGTGCAGGAGCGTGAAGACCCCGTTCTCGGTCGGCCCGTACCCGTTGACGACGACCGTGCGCCGGACTGCGGTGTTCACGCTCGTCAGGTCGAGCTGCTCCCCGCCGGCGACGACTCGTTCGAGTCCGTCGAACGCGTCGGGTCGGTGCTGAGCCACCAGGGCGAACACCGACGCGGTGAGCCAGGCGACGTCGACCTGCCGGAGGTACGTCGCGAGCACCGTCGGGTCGGCGACGGAGGCCGCGGGGACGACGACGACGGTCATGCCCGCAGCGAGCCCTCCCCAGACCTCGTAGACGGAGGCGTCGAACTCCAGCGGCGCGGTGTGGGCGATCCGTCGCCCGCCCACGAGGCCGAGACGCGGATCGCCCAGAAGGCGTAGGACCGCGCGGTGTGGTACGCCCACCGGCTTCGGCTCGCCGGTCGTGCCCGAGGTGAACACGATGTAGGCCAGGTCCCCCTCCGTCGGCTCCGGTCCGGCCGCGACGACGTCCTGCCGGTCGTCCGGTTCGGCATCGAGGACCGCATCTGGCCGGAGCGCATCCAGCCGACGGCGGACGTGCTCCGAGCCGTCGAGCGCCAGCGCCGTGTACGCGGCACCGGCCATCATCGCGCCGAGGGCGAGGACGATCGCCACCGCACCGCGCGGGTGGTCGACGACGACGGTGTGCCCCTGACCGATCCCCCGAGCGGTGAGTGCGGCGCGGACGCGGTCCGCTCGGGACGCGAGCTGCCGGTAGGTCAGGGACGCCCCGCCGTCGACCAGGGCAATGGTGTCAGGCGTCCTCCTCGCGGCCTCGGCGATCGCGGACGGGATGCTGGTCATTCGGTCACCTCGGTGTCGGTCATCGTGCAGTGGTCGTCGTCAGCAGGAACTCGGACCAGAGGGTCGCGAGTTCCTGCGGCTGGTCCTGTGGGAAGAAGTGCCCGCCGGCGAGCGTGCGCCGGAGCACCACGCGACCGCCGACCGCCGACCAGTCCGAACTCGTCGTCACCGTGCGGTCTGCACTGCCCTGCACGACTGCGATCGACGTCGTGTCGGCGAGGAGCCCGCGGCGGTCCTCCCGGGCGTACCGGTCCACGGCTGCGATGTCGTTGCGGAGCGCCGGCAGGAACAGCCGTCGGAGCCCGGCGTCGGCGAACATCGTCCGGTCCACCAGGCCGAACTGCTCGCAGTGGTCGAGCAACAGGTCGTCCGTCCCGAGGTCGAGCCCGTCGGTGGCGAGTTCAGGCGGCGGAGCGCACGCCAGGAACGTGACGGACGCGACGGGCGAGCCGGCGTCCATCAGCCGTGCAGCGACCTCGTAGGCGACCGCGCCCCCCATGCTCCATCCGACGAGGTGCACCGGTGGGTCGGAGCGGGTCGCTGCGACCACGTCGTCCGCCATCGCGGCGACGGTCGACGCGAACGGCTCGGAGGCGCGACGTCCATGACCCGGGTACGTGTGCGTCCGGAAGTTCCGCCGGACCTCCTCGGGGAGGGCCGCGCGGACGCGTTGGAACGGATCGGCCTGGGCTCCGGCGAAGGGCAGACCGAGGATGGTCGCACTCATGCGCGCTCCTCCCTGACGACCAGCACAGTGCAGTCCCCGCGCACGGAGTACGACGGGAACACGAACCAGCGAATCCCTTCCGGGTCGGCGTCGAGCTGTACCCCTGAGCGCCCGACGAGGTGGTTCCTGCTGAGGTGGATCGTTCCCCCCGCACCGTCCCGACTGCGCTCGACGAGGCGCACGAGTCCACGGAGCGCGTGCGCGCCGACCGTGTAGTGGGCGTCACCCTTGAGGTACCCGGCACGGACGCCAGGCCGACGCCGCCGCAGGAGGGCGATCGCACTGAGTTCGGCCGCGTCGTCGATCGGGTTGCCACGCCCGTAGAGGTCGACGAAGACCTGATCGTGCTCGGGGACCCCCGCGGTCTCGAGGGCTCGCTCGACCGTGGCGGCGACGACATGACGGTTGACGACGGCCGTCCCGAAGGAACCGGAGGCCCACCCCCGGATCGCGAACCAGCGGTCATCCTCCCGCAGCGTGCCCGGCTCTGGACGGCCCCGGACGAGGGCCAAACCGATCCCGCCCTCGGCGTAGTGGTGTCCATCCGAGTCCGGATGGAACGGCAGTTCATCCCGGTCGGCACCGCGACCCAGTTCGACGACGGGGAACGGCAGCGGCATGTCCGCGGCGCTCGCGGCGACTGCGAACGCCCTCTCGTCGGCCCCCGTCGCCACGCGACCAGCAGCGGCGACGAGAGCGTGCATACCGCTCGAGGACGCCGCGGTGTGCCGACTGACCGAGGGCATCCCACCGAGATCGGCGCGGATCCCAGCGGCGAGCGGGTCTGCCGACGTCATGAGTGTCGCCGGTTCGAGCACCGCACCGACCCCGAGCAGCACCGATTCGAACTGCACCGTGTCGCCGGCGAGACCGAGCGCGACATGGCCCGGGCGCTCGACCGTGCGAGCGAGCGCTTCGAGCATGCTCGTGGCGATCCGGTCGACGGTAGCCGACGGTGCCGCCCCCGGCTCGTCGAGTCTGCGCGCCGGGAACGCCCTGCGCGGATCCTCGAAGAAGAAGCCGTGGGCGGAGTGGTTCGGTTCCCGCGACGGCGCGCCGACCTCCTGGAGCAGCTGCGGCATCCGCGCTGACCACACCGCGCCCGCGTCGGCGGCGACCGCTGAGGACCCAGCTCGGGAACCGCTGGCGATCGCTGCGACGGTCGCAGCGATCCGGACGACGTGCTCAGGCATCCTGGAGCTCCCGGACGTGCCCACTGAGCTCGAGCACGCTCGGGTACACGAACACGTCCGCGACCTCGAGGTCGACGTCGAGCTGCTCGACGAGTGGCGTGTAGATGCTGAACGCCTTCAGTGAGTCACCACCCATGTCCGTGAAGCTCATCGTCACATCGACCCGGTCCACCTCGAGGATGCTCGCGAACAGGACCGTCACGAATTGCTCCAGCTCGTCGAGCGGTCGGTCGACCCCGACGATCTCGATCTCGGCGATGTCCTTGATCACGAGGTCGCCGGCCCCGGCGCCGGGTGCGGCCGTCGGTGCCTCCACGGCGGGCTCGTCGAGACCCGGCACGGTCATCGTCGCGGCGAGGGCCGCTGCCCCGGTGTCGGTCAGGCGTCCGACGACCGTGTCGGTGCCCCGGCGACGGATGGAGTCAGCGACGTACCCGGCCGCGTCGGCCGAACGCAGCGGCGCGAGCAGGAACGACTCGTCCGGTGCGTCGCCGACCCCGAAGCGCAGAGCCATCCCGGTGTCCTGGAGACCAGGCCACCGGGTGACATCGAGTCCGACGCCGCTGCGGGCGATCCCCTCGAGGTAGGCGTTCGCCAGCGTGTACCCGAACTGGCCGGGCGCACCCGCGAGCGTCGTCATGGTGGAGGCGGCGAGGAACAGCTCCGGGATGCGCCCCACGAAGTGCTCCGCGACGACCGAGGCGGCCACCGCCTTCGGCCCGAAGACCAGGTCGAGGTCCGCGCTGCTCTTGCGGAAGAGCATGCCGGCCTCCGGGACGCCGGCGAGGTGGACGACCCCGGCGATGGTGTGGGACGCCTCGACCGTCCGGAGCAGCGCGCCGAACGCCTCCGCGTCACCGAGGTCGCACGCCGCGAAGTCGATACGCATCCCCTCGCCGACGAGCAGGTCGACCCGCCCCGCACGCTGGCGGTCGTCCTCCGAGTCAGAGGATCTGAGCACGTCCAGGGCGCGACGTCCGACGACGACCGCCGAAGCGCCGTGGTCACGCCAGAGCGCCTCGAGGTACTCGACGCCCATCCCGCCGAACCCACCGGTCACCAGCACCGTCGAGCCTTCGGGCAGTCTCCGAGCCGTTCCCGGCGCTGCCGGCATCCGGAGGAACTCCCCGTACAGCATGCCGTCACGCACGAGTGCGCGTCTGCCCTGCCAGAGCTCCTCCGAAGCGATCGCGAGTGCACGGGCCACATCGAGTTCGACATCGCTGACGACGGTGAGCCGCAAGCCCGGGTTCTCCGCCTCCACGACACGGACGGCCGCGATGCGCGCATGGTCCATCGCATCGACATCGTGGTCGCCGAGCGCTCCGAGTCCGGCCCGTACGAGCACGACGACCTGTCCGCCGGACCGCACCAGGCGCGGCAGCGCACGGGCGACTTCGAGGAAGTCCTGTGCTGCCGCCCGGACGGACGAGGGGTCCGACGGGACTCGCGGCGGCACGACCACCAGGTGATCGGCGCGTCCGGCGGACGGGTCGTCGAGGCCGGAACGAGCGAGGAAGCTGACGCGATCCCGCTCCTCGACCGGGATAGGAGCGAGCACGGCAGCCCGGTCGTCGTCCTCCACGAGCAGGACGACCTCGCCCGTCGGCAGCCCGCCAGCGGGAGCCTCGACACCCATCGGGTGGAGGTCGACCTCGGCACGGCTGGGCGACGTACCGGCGACGTACTCGCGCATCGAGTACCGGTCGATCGCCAGGACGAGTTCGTCACGGTCGTTCAGGATGGTGACGTCTGCGGACACGACGCGCGGGTCCGCCTCCGGGTCGTATCGCAGTGTCGTGCGGGCCCGGTTCGTGGCGGTCAGACGAGCACCGGTCGCACGGGCGGCCCCGTAGGAGAGCGGGAGGAACTGACGCCCGACGGCGACGCCGCGTTCCCAGCTCATCGCACCGGCGAGCAGGTCGACGACGGCCGGGGAGAGGTCCCAGGCCTCGAGGTCCTCGGTGAACATCGGGTCGAGCCGGTGCTCGGTCTCGATGACCCGGTCGTCGCGGCGCCGGAGACCGAGCGGACGGCCGGTCGTGTCCCAGCGACCCGAGAAGGAGAGCATGTCACTGCTGTGGCCCTCGAGGTCCGCGTGCTCGGCGGCCTCGAACGGAGCGACGGGAGCCACCGGGGACTGCTCTGTGGACGGCGCGATGCGGAACGTCGCGAACGCGGTGTTCGCCGTGCCCTCGCGCACGAAGACCTCGACCTCGAGCCGGCCGGCTTCGCCCCGTCGCACCTCGACGAACACCGTCCGCTCGTGCTCGACCTGCAGGAGCCCCCGGAACGTCATGCGGGTGAGCTCGTAGGAGGGTGTCCCGAAGTAGTGGCGAGCGAGATCCGCGGCGAGCTGCGTGTAGGCGGTGCCGGAGAGCGTCGGGAGGCCACCGATCCGGTGGTCGGCGACGCACCAACGTGTGAGGTCGAGGTGGACGGTGAAGAGGTCCACCGTCGGGCCGGCGAGGACCTGCGAGCCGATCAGCACACCATCGACCGGCGTGCCGAAGGACGCGGCCGCCGGCGGCGCGATCGCGTACTGCCGGACCGTCGCCCAAAGGCGCTCACCTCGGAGGCGCAGTCCGGGGAGACCGACGACGTGGCCGCCCGGGGCCTCCGCGACGGTGAGGAGTTCGTCGGCCCCGGCGACCGCGAGCCGGACCCGATCCTCCGTGGTCAGGATCCCCGGGACCGTCGCGGACCGCTCGATGAGGAACGCCGTGGTCGCGCGTTCCTGATCTGTCCGGGTGCTGGCCGTGCCCCGGTGCAACTCCCCGCGTTCCGGACGCCAGCCGCTCGGGTCCGTCACGGCGAGACGTGCGTTCGTCAGCGCCGCGAAGAACCCGCGGTGGTCGGACGCCGTGAAGCCCAGCCGTTCGTCGAAGCGCTCCCGGCGGCCGACGAGCGTCGCAGCGACGTCGACGAGGGCCAGGCGCTCGAGCTGGCCGCGGGCGTCCAGGAGGTCATCGATCCGGTCGAGGAGCTGCTCCGGTGTCGGTGCCGAGAGCAGGAACGGCAACGGACCGTGGCTCTCGGTGGATCCGACGTGCCGCTGTCCGGGCGCGGCTTCGAGCACTACGTGTGCGTTCGTACCGGAGAACCCGAAGCTGCTCACCGCCCCGCGTCGAGGGCCGCCGGTGGATGGCCACTCCTGCAGGCCGTCGGGCACGTAGAACGGCGTGTCGGCGAACCGGACGAAGTCGTTGGGTGCGGTGAACGCGCTCGCTGGGAACACCACACCGGAGTCGAGCGCGAGACTCATCTTGATGACGCCGCCGACGCCCGCGGCACCGACCGTGTGGCCGACGTTCTCCTTCAGGGTGGTCAGTGCACAGGTGCCGAAGTCGTCACGCCCGCCCTTCCGGAAGGCGTCCGTGAGCCCGCGCACCTCGATCGGGTCACCGAGCCTGGTACCGGTACCGTGTGCGTCCACGTACCCGATCGACCGAGGTGAGATGCCAGCCGTCCGGTACGTCTCCTCGATGAGTCGCGCCTGCGCCTTCGGGTTCGGCGCGGTGAGCCCGTTCGACCGCCCGTCGCTGTTGATCCCCGACGCACGGAGCACCGCGTAGACGTGGTCGCCCGCGGCGATCGCGTCGCGGAGACGCTTCAGGACGACGATCCCGGCACCCTCGCCGAAGATCGTCCCCCGCGACTGGTCGTCGAACACGGTCAGGTAGTCGCGGACGGTCTCGACCCCCCCGCGGTCGCCGAAGACGGAACCCTGCCGCGGCGCGAGCCCGAGTGCGACACCGCCGACCAGGGCGGTGTCGACCTCGCCGGAGGTCAGGGCTCCCCGGGCGATGTGCATCGCCACCAGCGACGAGGAGCAGGCGGTGTCGACGACGAGCGAACCACCGGTGAGGTCCCAGAGGTAGTTGACCCGACTCGCGAGGATGCCCTCCCAGGTGCCGGCGTTGATGAGCTCGGAGTCGTTCTCGATCTCGCTGGCGTACGAACCGTCGACGGAGCGGTCCTTGCCGATGTAGACCGCCGTCCGCGTGCCCTTGATCTGCTGACGAGTGACACCCGCGTGTTCGAGTGCGAGGAACACGTGCTTGAGGACGAGTCGGTGAGCGGGGTCGATGTACCGCGCCTCCGCCTCGGGGATCTCGAAGAACGCCGCGTCGAACTCGTCGACGTCGTCGAGGTAGGAGCCGCGCTGCTCGGTCATGCGGTCGAACACGGTCGCGGGGTCCACCCCGAGGAACGCGGCGGATTCAGCGAGGTACCGGTGGCCCTGCGGGAAGTACTCCTTCCGACCCTCAGGGAACGGGGCGAACCCGTTCCGACCCGCTCTGAGCATGCGTTCGAAAGAGAAGAGGTCGGGCGCTCCGGAGTACTCGCAGGACATCCCGACGACGGCGACATCGTCCGGGAGCGCCTCCTCGAGGTACTTCCGACCGGTCAGCTCATCGAGCTTCCCCTCGGCGATCTGCTTGTAGATGTACTGTGCCAGTTCCATCGTCAGGCTCCCCCCTGCCGCAGCAGTTCCTGGATCGTGGTGACGTCGACGACGTCGTGGTTGGTGGTCGACCCGATTCGAGTCTGTGCGTGCTCGATCTGGTCGGCGATCGTCGGACTCGAGAACAACGACGTCACGTCGAACACCCCGGGCAGGTGCGCTTCCAGGACCTCACCGAGTCGGACGATCGAGACGGAGTCTCCGCCGTAGTCGAAGAAGCTCCGGTCGGCATCGAAGGCGATGTCACCGAGGACCTCAGCCCAAGCGCGCCGGAGGGTGTCCTCGAGTTGCGCCCGCGGATCGCCTCCCCCGCCCACGACCGACGGGGCCGGCGCCCGGGTCGGGACGGACCGCCGGACCGGTGTCGGTTCCGGGCGGTCGTCGAAGACCGCGCCGGCAGCGGTCCCGCCGGCCCCGAGTCCGTAGACAGCCGCAGCGGCGAGTCCTGAGGCGGCGAACCGGTCCAGTTCGGCGAGTCCGAGCGACGTGGTGACCCGTTCGAACACGTCGTCGCCCCGTCCCGCGGCCATACCGGTCTCGGACCACCCACCGAGCAGGACAGATCGAGCACCCTCGGACCGCGCCAGTGCGTGCTGGTAGGCGTTCGCAGCCGCGTACTCCGCCTGGCCGAGGGCCCCCGAGTACGCCGCGACGCTCCCGACGAGGACCACGTCGGCGTGGGCACCGAACTCGGACAGGACGTTCCTCGCACCGGTCGTCTTCGCCGCGAGGACAGCGTCGAACGCCGCCAGGTCGGTGTGCAGGTGAAGACCGCTCGCCGGCACCCCGGCGAAGGAGACCACTTGGTCGATGTCAGGGAACTCGCGGTGGAGCGCGGCGAGGTCCGCCGCTGAGACGACGTCCGCCCGGCGGTACGGTGTCGACCCGGGCGCTGCGCTACGCCGCGCCGCGCGGACCACCCGGCGCCGTCCGGACCCCGCGACGTGTTCGGCCCAGGCATGACCGATACCGCTGCTCGCGCCGAGGACGAGCAGTGTGCCCGTCGGTGCTGGTGCCTGCGCCGGCTCGGGGACGGGGACGGACCGGACGGCGTGGGCGCGGCCTGACGGGTCGACCCCGACCAGCCCCACCGGGATCGTGTCGGTCTCGATGGCCGCGAGCGCCGCGGCCGTGGCGTCGACGACGGCGACGTCGAATCCGACCTCGGTCCGCATCGAGTACGCCGTGGCAGCGAGCGCAGCAACGGAGGGGTCGAGTGGTGCGGCGATGCCGAAGGCGCCCTCAGCCCGGACGACGACCACGTCCACCGGAGCAGACCGGTTCAGCTGCACGAGGTGGTCTGCCAACCGAGAACAGGCCTCCGCGAGCGGCTGGCTCGTCGCAGGGGCCTCGACGACGACGGACCGGCGTCCCCCGACGGGACCGCCGAGGCTCGGCACCTCCACGGGGACGATGTCGTGCCAGCGTCCTCCGCCAGGGATCCGCTCGTCGCCACGAGGAGGGACCACGGCGCCCTCGACCGTGTTCTTGACACGGTGGTCGCGTGCGGCGAGCAGCAGACGACCCGAGGCGTCACGGACGTCGACGTCGACGGTCAGCACCACGTCACCACGAGCGGTGCGCACACGATCGGTCTCCCGTATCGACGCGACGACCTCGCCGTCGGACAACCCCGAACGGTCGAACCAGAGGGCACCAGTCGACCACGGGAAGAGCAGGCTCGTCGGCTCGAACGTCGCGTTGAGGGCGTTCAGCGCGGCGTCGAGGACGGCCGGGTAGAAGTCGTAGGTCCGCGCGTTCGCCGCGTCACTCGCGTTCGGACGTGCGTGGAGGACACCGCACCGGAACTCGGGGTCCCACGCGAGCCGGATCCCGACCTGCCAGCGCTCGGAGACCGAGACCGCAGCCGTGTCATCACCCGAAACCGTGTCCAGTCCCAGTACGACGAGGCCTGCTTCCGGGACGGTGACCGCCGTGGAGGGCGCGACGGGCGTCTCGTGGACCCGGAAGGTCGCCCAGGTGCGCGATCCCGTGTCGTCGCTGCGGAACCGCACGATCCCCGCACCGGAACGGTCCAACTCGACGGACAGCGTCACGGTCGACGCGGCGGCCACCGGTTCGAGGATGACCACGTCGGTCAGCTGCGTCGTGCCGCTGTCGAACGGAGACCCGGACAGCGCTCGGTGGACCAGCTCGACCAGACTCGACCCGACGAGCATCGGCCGTCCGTCGACCACGTGTTCGACCATCTCCCACGCGAGCTGCGGTGCGACGTCGACGACGTACACCCAGGACGACCCGAGGTCGATCGCCGTGCCGTCAGCGAAGGTGTTGCGCGCTGATCGGAACCAACGGCGTGCGCCGACCTGCCGGGGTGCCCGGCGCGGGCGCGGCTGCAGCACTCCCGGCGTGACGACGGCGTGCGCGATGGTGCCCGTCAGACCGAACGCACTGACGCCGACCGCGCCGGGACGCCGACGCTCGGTCCCGGCGGGGACGTAGAAGGGGCTCTCGACGAACTGCGCGTCGTCGCGAGGTGCGACGAACGACGCGGCGGGCGGCACGACACCCGTCGTCGCGACGCCGAGCGCCACGACGAGTCCGAGCAGCCCGGAGGCAGCATCGAGGTGCCCCAGGCTCGACTTCGGCGTCACGATGCCCACGGATCCGGGACGACACCCGGAGAACGCCGAGACTCGCGAAAGTGACTCGAACTCGATGGCGTCGCCGACCGTGGTCCCCGTCGCGTGCGCCACGACGGCGAGCGGGAGCGCGCCGTCAACAGCTGCCCACGCCCGGTCGACGAGCTCGGTCTGCGCGGTCGGGCTGGGCGCGGCCATCGTCGGGGTCCTCCCGTCCTGGCCGACCTCGATGGAGGAGACGACCCCGTACCCACGACCGACGACGCCGGTCCGACCGAGGACGACGCTGAGGACCCCCTCCCCGACGCTCGCCCCGTCGGCGGCTCGGTCGAAGGCGAGCGTCCGGTCCGCGGCGGAGACGACGTCGATGACCTCGGTCCCACGCTCGCCAGGGACGACGAGGAGGTTGGCCGAGGTGACGACTGCGAGGTCGACCGCTCCGGCGAGGAGGTCACGGCGTGCCTGCGCCACGGCGACGAGCCCAGAGGAGCAGGCGGTGTCCACGACGACGGCGGGGCCGCTGAGGTCCAGGACGTGACTCACCCGCGCCGCGAGTGAGGGCGCGAGTACGGCCAGGACGTCCGGGGAACCACCTGCCGCTCGCTGGAGCCGCTCGTAGGCACCGAGCTGTGCCGCAGAGGCACTCGCGTACACACCGATCCGCCGGGTCCGCTCCGCACCGTTGGCGACCGCGTCCTCGATCGCGTCGGCGGACGACTCGAGGCACAGACGCTGGTGCGGGTCCATCGCCTCCGCCACCCGTCCGGCGATCCGGAACCGTGTCTCGTCGAACGCGTCGATCCGGTCGAGGTACGAACCGAGGTGGTGCTCCTCCGGCTCGGTGGTGAGCAGGGCGTCGCGCAGTCGACGGACGCCGAACGCACCTCGCCGGACGACGGCACGGCCGAGCGTGTCGAGGAGCCCGGCGAGGTCGTCCGACCCGGGCACCCTGACGTCGATGCCGATGACCGAGACGGTGTCCGTCATGCCCATCGTGACCGCCAGCGGAGCGCACCGACGTGCCGAGCGAGTTCGGCTGCGTCGACACGCTTCCCCTCCAGGGCAGCGGTGAGGTGGACGATCAGCGAGTCGAGGTCGGTCGGCTTGCCCACCATCGCCCGGATGGCCTGGTACGCGGGCAGGACCGTCGCCCGGTAGTCGGCGTCGTCCTCGTTCCGGTTCCGCGTCGAGACGATCGCGCCGAGGGCTCGTGCAGGCAGGTCGTAGTGCGTCTCCGCCTCGGCGAGGTGCAGGAGGTCGACGGCTGCCGTCTCGAGCTCCTCCGGTCCGGCGACCGGCAGTGTCCTGGTGCCCTCGGCGCTCGCCATCCGTCCCACGACGCCGTTCGGGGATGCGTCGATCACGACCTGTGCGCCGAGTTCGGCAGCGGCCCGGACGGAGCCTTCCCAGAGCACCGGCGCCTCGATCTGCCTGGTGAGTTCGTCGAGCAGCGACGTCCAGTCGAGCGGGGCGGCCGTGACGTTGCTGATCACCGTGGCTCCGGGCGTGAGGTCCAGCCGCACCGCAGCCGCCCGTTCGGCGAACTCGGCTGCGGCATCGGCCATCAGCGGTGTGTGGCACGCCGCGGGTACGGCCAACCGGACGACCCTGGTCGCGACCCGGGCTGAGAGTGCGTCCACCGCGGCGGCGCTGCCACTCACGACGACCTGGGTGGGACCGTTGCGGTTTGCGATCCAGACGTCGTCCACGTCGGCGACGACGGCCTCGAGGTCTCGCGGCGGGTCGATGAGCGCCGCCATGGCCATGGGTGGTGCAGTGTCGACCACGCGCTGCATCGCCTCGGCACGGATGGCGGCGAGCCGGAGGGTCTGCTCGGTCGGCAAACCGGCGGCGATGCCGACGGCCGCGATCTGTCCGACGCTGTGGCCGAGCACGACTGAGGGCAGGACCCCGACCCGGTCGAGCCACGTCGCGAAGGTGGCGAGCGAACCGATGACCGAGACGAGCTGCCCACGTCGCGTGTCCCGCCCGAGGTCCTGCGACGCCCACTCCGAGGTCGGTTCGCCGAGGACCTCGTCCGCCTCCGCCCAGACCGCACGAGCGGCCGGGGCTTCCCAGAGGGAACGTGTCCTGGGGCCGGGGACGATCCCCTGGCCCGGGAACTGCATGCTGAGCTTCATCGGTCTCCCTCTCGGAGCGACAGGATCCGGCGGGTGAGCGCGCCGACGGTGTGGTGGGTGAAGAAGTCGGAGAACGTGAGCACAGCGAGGCCGTCGCGTTCGAGTGCGTCTCGGAGGTCGACGAGGGCGAGGGAGTCGAGTCCGACGTCGGCGAGCTCGGTGTCGTCCTCGATCAGTCCGTGCCACTCGGCCACGTCCCGGATACAGGTGACGAGGTCCGAACGGACCCGTCCTTCCTGGGTCGTCTCGGTCACAGGGTTCCTCCGGTGGTCTCAGGTGCCGTGGTGCGCGGCGTGGTGGTCGCGAGGGTGAGTTCAGAGCGGATGAGATCGGCGAGGACCTCCACCGTTCCGGGTGGGAAACCGTCGCCCTCGATCGTGATCGTCTGCGTACCGCGGACGCCGTACGAACTGACGTGCAGCGGGTACTTCCGGGTCTGGCGGAACGGGTCGTCCAGCAGGACGACGTCGAGTTCCCGGTCGAGCTCCCGATCGAGCATCGACGTGGTCTTGCGGTCGACCATCACCACGGGGAACCGGACCGGCCTGAGCGTCGAGCGACCGGAGAACGCCTCCTGCCGGAGCGCCGTCACCGCCGCGTTCCCGAGGTCGGCAGCGGTGCCCGTCGTCCGCGGGAACTCGAGCAGGACAGTGCGCACGAACGACCCGACGTGTCCCATCTGCTCGAGACGGCGTCCGAGGACCGGCGATGCCACGCAGACGCCTTCCACCCCCGTCCACCGTGCCAGCGCCAGGACGACCCCGCCGGTGAAGTCCGCCGGCGCCCGGTCCGGGCAGTCGAAGGTGACGCGCGTGGGACGACCGGTGTCGGTGCGCTTCGCCACGACGGCGGCGGTGAACGCCTCCTCGAGCCTCCGGTCCACGAGCGCCGCTGCGACGACCGGGTCAGCCAGGCCGAAGGGGAGGACCGGGGCCTGCCCGGTCCGGTACGTGTCCAACAGCGCGCGGAGTACCAGGGCGACGGCGATCCCGTCCGCGAGCGAGTGGTGGATCCGCACGTCCAGGTGGACGGTCCCGGTGCCGAGCTGTGACGTCAGGCCGAACCGGACGAGTGGACCGCCGAGCACGTCGAGGGGCGTCCGCATCACGTCGGATCCGTCCTCGACGACCACCGGGGCGTCGTGGAGGACGGCGCGGAGCGATCGCCCATCGCGGGTGTAGCGGCGGCGGGTCCAGGGGTTCGCCGCTGCGAACCCCCGTACGGCGTCGCGGAGACGCGGGACGTCCACGCCGGACCGGAAAGCAAGGGTGAACGCGATGTCGTACGTCCCCGGCCGCCCGGCCCCGAGGGACGCGATGACGATGCCGCGCTCGGCCTCGGACAGCTCGGCGGGGAGCGCTGTCTCAGCGTGCACGGCACACCGTCCCCAGTGGCAAGGTCAGCAGGTCGAGCACGTCGACCCGCACACCGGCCTTGTCGAGCTGCCAGACCACGTCCATCGCGGCGATGGAGTCGCCACCGAGCTCCACGAACGTCACCGAATCTGGTGCCACGTCGACCTGCAGGACCTCTCGGACGGTCCTGAGGACGAGGTCGGCGCCGGCAGTCCGCACCGCCTCCGCGGCGAGCGCCCCGAGATCGGTCTTCCCGTTCGGTGTGAGCGGGATCCGGCTGACCCGCTCGACGACGGGTACCGAGTAGCGGGGCAGCACCGCGCGCAGCCCGTCTCGGACCTCGGCGCTGCCCGACATCCCGGTGTAGTAGGCCCGGAGCTGGCCGTCGACATGCGCGGCCACGGCCTGTTCGACCCCGTCGAGCCGAGCGGCGGCCGCCTCGACCTCCGCCAGGTCGACCCGGAACCCGGAGACCTTCACCTGGCGGTCACGACGACCGAGGTGGGTCAGGAGGCCGTCGGACCGGCGGGCGACGCGGTCGCCGGTGCGGTAGTACCTCACGCCGGAGACCTCCGTGACGGGGTCTCCGGCGGTCGCGATGTCCCGGTAGCCGAGCATCAGGCCGGCGCCGCCGATCAGCAGCTCCCCCTCACCCTCGACGACCGGGTCACCGGCGTCGTCGACGACGAGCACCGTGGCACCGTCGATCGCGTGTCCGATGGGGACGTTGTCGTCGAAGGCGCCTCGGACTGGCCACGCGGTCGCGAACACCGTGGTCTCGGTCGGTCCGTACACGTGGAGGAGCGACGTCCGTCCCGCGAAGGCCCGGACATGCGGTGCAGAGGCCCGCTCGCCGCCGAAGAGCACGAGTCCGACGGACGCCAGCGCATCCGGCGACCTCGCGGACAGCAGGTTGAACAACTGTGTCGTGAGGAAGAGCGTGTCCACCGAGGCGAGGAGTTCGTCGCCGCCCGGGCTGACGAGCCCCTCGACGTCGAGCAGCCGGATCGTGAGCCCGTTGAGCAGACCGCCGAGGATCTCGTACACGGATGCGTCGAACTGCATCGCGGCGAGCTGACCGATGACGCCGCCGTGGTAGAGCTCCGGGCGGTCGGCGATGTAGTGCACGCCACGGTCGGCGATCTGCACCGCCTTCGGCACCCCGGTCGTACCGGAGGTGAAGATGACGTACGCGAGGTCACTGGGCTCACGGACCGGGAGGTACGCACCGTCGTGTTCCGTCGCCGCCGCATCGCCGAGGTGCTCCTCAACGCTGAGCGGCTCCTCGAACACGTGGACCGGCGAGATCGCGTCGTGGATCATCGCGACGCGCTCCTCCGGGTACGAGCGCGGGACGACGCAGAACGCTGCTCCGGCACGGAGTGTCGCGATGACCGAGACGATCACGTCCGTCCGGTCGTCCTGCCGGATGGAGACCACGCCTCCGCGACCGGCTCCACCGTCCATCAGCCGCCGGGCCATCACCCGGGTCGTGCGCTCCAGTTCGACGCCGCTGATCGACCGGGACCCCCCGATGACCACCGTCCGGTGACCGGCAGCGCGCAAGGCCTCCTCGATGCGTCGACCGAGGTCGACGTCCATTCCGACGCCGGTCCGTCCCCCGACAGGCTGTGTTCCAGTGATGCTCATCGTTCCCCCTCCGATGCCGTCAGCGTTGGCCGACGACGATCCTGTCCCCGGCGTCGAGCGCCGACACGAGTTCGGACACGAGCGCCTCCGCGGTGCGGGCGCCCATCCGTCGGTCGTCGTACTCGCAGACGACCCGACTGCTCCGGCCGAGGTCCACGTAGCGCACGTGCACGACCGACTTGGGCACACGGTCGACCTCGACGTACCTGGTCGAACCGAAGCTCTCGTACGAGAACACCGTGGTCGGGGCCTCCACGACGCGGTCCTGCGTGCGGATCCGCGGATCCGCTGTCGCGGTGGAGACGGCATGAGCGCGCTCGGCGACCGTCCCGACCCCGATCCGTCGTTCGACGATGACGGGTGTGCAGCCGACGTACCGGTCCAGGTCGAGTCCCCACCGCCATGACTGCGTCACGCCGTACGCGGAACCGGAGAGGACCCGCTCCGCGGCGACCTCGAACGCGGCTTGGACGTGGGCCCGGGTGCTGACACGCGCTGCCCGTGCACCGATGACCACGACGTCGCCGTCGAGGTTGACGGACAGCCGCTCGGTCGAACCCATACGCACGTCATCGACGACGGGGTCGTGGAGGGGGTCCTCGGAGGCCCGGACGGTGTCCTGTTCCCGTTCCCACGCGCAGACCTGCTCCTGCACGCGCCGGACGTCCTCCGGGGTCGTCGGCGGTGTGTCCGTCCCGGCGAGGAACGCGGCCAACACCGGCAGGCTGGGGCCGTCGATGGCGATGTGGTGCATCTCCGCCGCGACGCTGACCTCGCCGGACCCGGCGCGGACCACAGCAGCACGGAACGGCATGTCCGGAGTCGCCCGGAGCGCACCGGACCGGAGCAGGGCGTCGGGGTCGCCGACCTCGACGCCGACGTCCGGCGTCGGGACCACACCGATCTCGAGCGTGAACGCGCCGCGGTCGTGGCGCGGACGGCTGCGGAGCGTGGTGAAGCGCTCGACGGCCTCGGTCACCCGGAGGGCCGCGTGGCGGGCCCCGGTCCCGTCGGCCATCGGGAAGACCACCGGGACCCGGTAGGAGTCCCCGACGGACATCACGAGCATCTTGGTCTGCATCCCGGTCAGCGGGGCGGTCGCCGTCATGCGAGCTCCTCGGCGACCTGGGTCGCGACGGCCTCGATCTCGGCGAGGGTGTAGAGGTCCCGCAACCCGTAGGCGAGGATCTCCCGCACCGCTGACTCGACCACGTCGACTCCGAGCTCGAACTTCGCGCCACCACCGGTGAACACGACGTCCGAAGCGAAGGACGACGGGGTGGCACCCGAGCGGACGAACTGCACGAGCGTGCGTGGGAAGGCCGCCCCCATCGAGCCGAGCTCCGTAGCGGACAGGTGCTGCGCGGAGCGGGCGAACTCGAGGTCGTCACTCGTCGTCCCGGGCAGTTCTCGGTCGTACCGGACCGGGAGTACCCGGGCGGTCGAGGCGACAGCTCGGGAACCACCGACGTCTCCGCGACCGGAGAAGCCGACGCCGACGGTCCCCGCCACCGCACCCGTCGCGAGTCCGACGACGCGCGCCGCGCGAGCCACGACCTCGGTGGCGCCCGGCTGCTCGTGACGCAGCGGCACCCGGACCCGGACCTCGTGGTGGTCGCCGCGGGCGGGACCCGCTCCGCGCCCGGCCGGACTGGGGTAGGGCTGCGCCGCCAGTCGGTCGCGCCACCGATCGACGGCGACCGATCGAGCCGCAGCGAACTGCTCGGCGAGGTGTGTCAGCGACGGCTGCGTCGGGAGCGGTCGTCCGCTGAGCTCGGCGTCGATCAGACCGAGGAGTGCCCAGACGCCGGCGGCGTCCGCGATCACGTGATGCAGGCGCAGCTGCAAGGTGCGCTGTCCGCGGTGGACACCGGACCAGGCGAGGCGTTGCGGGGCACGCAGGGCGAGCCGAGGCGCTTCCTCGTCGACCGCACACCGGACGGCCTCCGACCGCCGCGCCACGACGGTGCCGTCCGTGAAGTCGAGGGACCGCCCGAGCAACGGCACGGTGGCGAACACCCGGTCGACCGCGGCGACGAGCTCATCGAGGACCACGCCGTCCCGCAGCGTGCAGAGCACGTCGATCTCGTACGTCCCCGGTGCTTCCGCCCGGAGCGCGTCGATGAACACGTCGAGCGCGTAGGGCAGCTCGACGAGCTCGGGGTCGTCGCCCCTCGACGCAACGGGGAGCGCGCGTCGGATCGCTCCCTGCGCGTCGCCGACGGTCTCCCACGAGTAGTACGCAACGAGCGGCATCTCGACCCCGAGACGGTTCGTCACCTCATCACGGAGGGTGACGAGGTCGAGTGAGTCGAGGCCGAGTTCCCAGAGCGGCTGATCCGCTTCT
This sequence comes from Curtobacterium sp. ISL-83, assembly GCF_018613895.1. Taxonomy (GTDB): domain Bacteria; phylum Actinomycetota; class Actinomycetes; order Actinomycetales; family Microbacteriaceae; genus Curtobacterium. The sequence continues at coordinate 411,234 of NZ_JAGGPH010000007.1, read as the reverse complement.
GCAGCGAGTAGGGCGGTCAGTGGCGAACGTATCGCCTGCGGGGTCTTCACGGATACCGACCGGGTGAGCTCGTCGACCCCCCGGTCGAGGCCGAGTCCGAGTCCGGTGAGGATCGACGCGAGTCTGTCCTGCGCGTCCGTCTGGGCACGGACGCTCACGACCACCCCGTCGGAGGCGGCGACGACCTGGACGTGCGAGCGGTACTTCTGCGTGTAGTCACCCAACCGCACTGTGACGATGTCCTCGTGGTCGAGTTCGGGCGCGGCGGCGAGTGACACCACCACGCCGTCCTGCACGTGCTCAGCCGGTGCAGCGCCACCGCGCAGGATCGCCGTCGGCACGGCCTCGGCGGCCAGGTGCCGTCCGTCGGAGAGCGTGACCAGCACGGTCTGGTCGCCACCGCGAGGGGGACGCACGGCCAGGAGGCGCTGGTCGAGTCCGGCGCGCACCGGTAGGCCCGGGAACGCGGAGGCGACCGCGGCCGCGAGCCGAGCGAACGGGGTCACGGAGGGACTCGATGCGGAGATCGACGACCATGCAGCCGCGGTGAGGCGTTGTTCAGCGAGAAGGCTCGGATCGGGCCGGGCGGCCGGTGCGACGGGACCGAACGCGACCTGATCGTCGATGGTCCCGAGCGGGGGTTCGACGACCCCGTCGCCGTCCGGCCGCCCGCCGGACAGGACGGCAGCGAAGTCCTCGAGGAACGCCTGCACGGCGGAACCGTCAGCGACGGCGTGGTGGAAGAGGAGATCGACGGTGCTCCCGTCTTCCGCGACGGCGTAGCGGAACAACGCCTGACCGGACGTTGCCCGCGACGTCCTGTCGAGCAGCCCGTGATCCACGTGGTGACGCCGCACATCGCCATCGATGCGGACGAGTCGACCGTCCTGGACCACAGATCGGAGCGACGGCCAGCTCGTGAGCACGACACTGATCGCATCGTGCAGCGTCGCTGCCGAACGGTGACGGGTCTCCACCCGCACCGGTATGCCGTAGTCGGCCCCGTGCTGCTCAGCGCGCAGCACAGCCCCCATTTCACAGTCCACTTCGTGGCCCCCCCGCAGCGAACATAGCGGCCGTTGTGGATTGCTCACAAGTCACCAGACGTGCCCTCAATGCGGGTAGACCGATCAGTTCCAGGCCGGGCATGGTCCAGAGGAGGCCGGCGCGGACCGCTCGTCACCAGGATCGACGTCACCGCAGGAGCAGCTCCGTCCGTGCGTCGCTCGCCAGGGGGAGCCCGACCACGGCCAGGACCAGGCCGAGCAGTGCCTCGGTCGCGTTCCACACGGCGTGCACGCCGATGGTGAGCCACAGGTCGCGTCTCCAGAGGGGGTTGCCCGGGTGCGCCAGACGAAGAGCAGCGATGTCACGAGGAGCGCCGGCAACCGGACGAGGCAAAGCACGCAACGGGTTCTTCGACGGCTCCCAGCCCGCCGAAGCCTTCGACGGCGGCCTCGGCGAACTCGAGACCCACTCCGAAGACTGACCCACAACAAGCAAGAAGGCCGGCCCCCGAGGGGACCGGCCTTTTGTTGCTGCTGGATCCTTCTGCATTCCACTCGGAACACCTCGAAGAACCCCTGGTGCGCGAGGGGGGACTTGAACCCCCACGCCGTTTCCAGCACACGGACCTGAACCGTGCGCGTCTACCAATTCCGCCACTCGCGCCAGCCCCGAAACAATAGCACGCACAGACGGCCTCAGGTGCCACCCACTACCATGCAGGGGTCCCCGACCGACGACACTGGAGACCCATGGGCCTGTTGGACAACTTCGAGCGAGGGCTGGAGCGCGCCGTCAACGGCGCGTTCGCCAAGACCTTCCGCTCCGGTGTGCAGCCCGTGGAGATCTCGAGCGCGCTCCGTCGCGAGCTCGACACGAAGGCCGCCGTGGTGTCCCGCGAGCGCATCCTGGTGCCGAACGAGTTCACGGTGCGCCTGTCGCCGCCGGACTTCTCCCGCATGAACGACGTGGGCCGTCCCCTGGTCGACGAACTGACGCAGATGGTGCAGCAGCACGCCGTCGCGCAGAACTACTCGTTCTCCGGACCGGTCTCGATCCGCCTGCAGCAGGACGGCACGCTCTCCACCGGGCTCCTGCAGATCGACTCCACGACCGTGCAGCGCGACGTCGCCTGGGTCGCGGTCCTCGACATCGGCTCGCAGCGGCACCGGCTGCACCGCGGACGCACCGTCATCGGGCGTGGCACGGACGCCGACATCACCGTCGCCGACACCGGCACGAGCCGCAAGCACGTCGAGGTGATCTGGGACGGCAAGCACGCCCAGGCCAACGACCTCGGGTCCACGAACGGGTCGAAACTGAACGGTGAGCGCTTCCAACAGGCCATCGTCGAGCCGGATTCGACGATCGAGATCGGTCGTACCCGTATGGTGTTCCGGGTGATCCCCGAGAGCGACGGAGGTGCTCGATGACCACAGGGCTGACCCTGCTCGTCCTGCGCTTCGCGTTCCTCGCGGTGCTGTGGCTGTTCGTGTTCGTGATCGTCTTCGCGCTGCGGAGCGACCTGTTCGGCCAACGCCTGCGCACCATCCCCACCGACCCGAAGGCCGGACCCTCCGGTCCGACGACCCCGACGGCTCCGGCTGCCGCGGCCCCTGCTGCCGCCTCCGGCGGCGCCTTCACCGAGCTCATCGACCAGTCGGGAGGCGCGCAGCAGCCCGCCTCGCAGCTCGCCACCCGTCTCGTCATCACCGAGGGATCGCGCGAGGGCATGGAGATGCCCCTCGGCGGCGGCCCGATCACGATCGGCCGCTCGAGCGAGTCGAACGTCGTCATCCGCGACGACTACACGTCGACGAACCACGCGCGCCTCGACCTCCGCCCCGAGGGCTGGGTCATCACGGACCTCGAGTCCACGAACGGCACGTTCGTCAACGGTCAGAAGGTGACCGCCCCCGTGCTCATCGGTGAGCACACGCCGATCACGATCGGGACGACGACGTTCGAGCTGCGGCGGTAGCCCCCGGATGCCAGCTCGCACGCTGAGCGCCGCTGTGTCCCACGTGGGACGCATCCGCGCCAACAACCAGGACTCCGGGTACGCCGGCCAGCACCTGTTCGCCGTCGCGGACGGCATGGGCGGGCACGCCGGCGGCGACGTGGCCTCGGCGATCGCGATCCGGCGCATCCGTGAGGTCGATCGCGAGTTCCCCTCGGCGCACGACGCCGAGTTCGCCCTGCAGTCGGCGCTCATCGCGGCGAACCAGCTCATCACCGAGACGGTCTTCGAGCACCAGGAACTCACCGGCATGGGCACCACGGTGTCCGCGATGATCCGGGTCGGCGACCAGATCGCCATCGCCCACATCGGGGACTCCCGGATCTACCGGTTGCGCGACGGGGAACTGCAGCAGATCACCTCGGACCACACCTTCGTCCAGCGCCTGGTGGACAGCGGGCGGATCACGCCGGAGGAAGCCGCGGTGCACCCCCGTCGCTCGGTGCTCATGCGCGTGCTCGGCGACGTCGACGCCGCACCGGAGGTCGACACCGCGGTGATGGACATCCAGCCGGGTGACCGCTGGCTGCTCTGCTCCGACGGCCTGTCGTCCTACCTGGCCGAGGAACGCATCCGGCATGCCCTCGCGTCGACCATGGACGCCAACCAGGTCACGCAGCGGTTGGTCAAGGAGACCCTCGACCACGGCGCACCGGACAACGTGACGGTCGTGGTGATGGACGTCACCGACACCGAGCCAGAGGACGACGACGACGCCGCGACCACCGTCGGGTCCGCCGCGGCTCCCCTGACCTTCGAGGCGTCGACCGGGCGCAAGCCGATCCGCCTCCCGACGATCCTGCTCCACCCGCTCAAGGTGACCACCGCCCCCGAGGACTCGCACTTCGAGCCCGAGTCGGACCAGTTCTTCGCCGAGCTCATCGCCGAGGACCGCCGCCGCGGCATCCGCCGACGCATCTCGTGGACGATCGCGCTCGTCCTCGCCGTCGCCGCCCTCGTGGGCGCGGTGTTCCTGGGCTGGCGGATCATCCAGGACCACTACTACGTCGGCACCGACAAGGGCCAGGTCGCGATCTTCAAGGGCGTGCAGCAGTCGATCGGGCCGATCGCGCTCTCGGACGTCTACGAGGACACCGACGTCTCCGTGTCGACGCTGCCGGACTACACCCGCGAGAACGTCCGCTCCACGATCAACGCCCAGTCCCTGTCCGACGCCCGGGACATCGTCGACCGTCTGCGCAAGGCCGCGGCGACCGGGCAGGACCAGGCCGGCACGGGTGGTGACGGCGGATCGTCGTCGCCGAGCCCCACGCCGTCGACCACCGGGACGCCGTCACGGGCCCCGACGCCGTCGTCAGGAGCGGGCAAGTGAGCGCCACGACGTCCCAGTCCCTCACCCAGGCGATCACCATCAAGCTGCGCGAGCCGGCACGCGCCCGGAACCTCGAACTCGTCCTGCTCGTCATCGCCTGCGGCATCTGTGCCGGCGCGATGATCCTCGTGCAGCTCGGCACCAAGGGTCGGATCTTCGACACCTCCGTGCTGTGGACGGGCGCGACCATCCTCGGTCTCGCCCTCGTGATGCACGTCGTGCTGCGGGTCGTCGCGAAGAACGCAGACCCGTTCGTCCTGCCGATCGCCCTCGTCCTGAACGGCATCGGCATCGCGGAGATCTACCGGATCGACGTGCACAACGGGCTGACCGGGTGGTCCGCGATCGGCGTGAAGCAGATCGTGTGGACCCTGCTCGCGATGGTGCTCGCGATCGCCACGCTGGTGCTCGTGCGCAACCACCGGTTCCTGCAGCGCTACCGGTACATCTTCATGTTCCTGACCATCGCGCTGCTGCTCCTCCCGATGCTGCCGGGCATCGGCGAGAACGTCGGCGGCGCACGCGTCTGGATCAAGCTCGGTCCGTTCTCGTTCCAGCCCGGCGAGCTCGCGAAGATCACGATGGCGCTGTTCTTCGCCGGGTACCTCGTCACCGCCCGGGACTCGCTGTCGATCGTCGGGCGCAAGGTCCTCGGGATGACGTTCCCCCGTGCCCGCGACCTCGGCCCCATCCTGGTGATGTGGGGCGCCGCGATGGCGGTCCTCGTGTTCCAGCGTGACCTCGGCACGGCGCTGCTGTACTTCGGCCTGTTCCTCGTGATGATCTACGTCGCGACCGCACGGCTCAGCTGGGTGGTCATCGGCCTCGTGCTGTTCGTCGGTGGCGCGCTCGTCGCCCAGAGCGCCCTCGTCTACGTGCACGGCCGGTTCGAGCAGTGGCTCAACCCGTTCGACCAGCAGATCTTCGCGCGGCAGACCCAGGGCAGCTACCAGCTCGTGCAGGGCCTGTTCGGGTTCGCGAACGGCGGGATCACCGGCACGGGGCTCGGTCAGGGTCGCCCGTACATCACGCCGGTCGCCAACGCGGACTACATCATCGCCTCGCTCGGCGAGGAGCTCGGCCTGATCGGGATCTTCGCCATCCTGGCGCTCTTCATCGTGCTGGCGTCACGCGGGATCCGCGTCGGCTTCATGGCGCAGGACGACTTCGGCAAGCTCCTCGGAGTGGGCTTCGGCTTCATCCTCGCCCTCCAGGTCTTCGTCGTCGTCGGCGGCATCACCCGGATCATCCCCGTGACGGGTCTGACGACACCGTTCATGGCCGCGGGCGGGTCGTCCCTCGTCGCGAACTGGATCATCGCGGCCATGCTGCTGCGCCTGACCGACGCGATCCCCGCCGAGCAACGCGTCCAGCAGGGCGCCATCCCCGCCGCGCGCGGGCGGACCAGGAAGGAGCGCAGCCGGTGAACCGACAGCTCCGCGGTGTCTCGACCGTCATCGTGCTCATGTTCGTCGCGCTCTTCGTGTCGACGACGTCCATCCAGTTCTTCGCAGCCGACTCCCTCCGCGCCGACTCCCGCAACTCCCGCACCATCCTCGACAGCTACTCGACCAAGCGCGGCGCGATCCTCGTGAACGGCAGCCCGATCGCCGAGTCGACCCCGGTGGACGACCAGTACCAGTACCAGCGGAAGTACACGAACGGCGCGCTCTACTCGGCCGTCACCGGTTACTTCACGATCGGACAGGGCAACACCGGCATCGAGGGATCGGAGAACACCGTGCTCTCCGGCAACTCCGACGACTCGTTCTTCCAGAACCTCAACGCGATCCTCACCGGACAGGACATCCAGGGCGACAACGTCAACCTGACGATCGACCCCAAGGTGCAGCAGGCCGCCTACGACGCACTCGGGTCGAACTCCGGCGCGGTGGTGGCGATCCAGCCCAAGACGGGCAAGATCCTCGCGATGGTGTCCAAGCCGTCGTACGACCCCAACACGCTCACCTCGCACGACACCGCCAAGGTGAAGGCGCAGTACGACGCCCTGCTCGGGCAGTCCCCGACGCCGCTGCAGAACCGCGCCATCGGCGGTGACCTCTACACGCCGGGATCCGTGTTCAAGCTCGTCGTCGCCTCGGCCGCGCTCGAGGGCGGCAAGTACAACCTGGACTCCGAGTTCGACAACCCCTCCCGACTGCAGCTCCCGGGCACGAGCTCGTTCATCAACAACGCCGAGGGCGGCAGCTGCGGTGGCGGCGCCAAGGTCAAGCTCCGCACGGCGATCCAGCACTCGTGCAACATCCCGTTCGCGGAACTCGGGCAGAAGCTCGGGTACGACGCGATCAAGCGGATGGCCGACAAGTACGGCTTCGGCGACGCGATCGAGGTGCCGATGAAGGCGACCGCGAGCCAGTACCCCGACGTCGACTCGACGGCCCAGCTCATGCTGAGCTCCTTCGGCCAGGCGAGCGTCCGCGTGTCCCCGCTGCAGATCGCGATGGTCTCGGCCGGGATCGCGAACGGCGGGACCGTGATGCAGCCGTCGCTCGTCGACTCGATCACCACGAGCGACCTGAAGACCGTGCAGTCCTTCTCGCCGAAGCAGTACAGCGACCCGCTGTCCTCCTCCGAAGCGAGCGACCTGACCGAGGCGATGCAGAGCGTCGTCAACGCCGGCACCGGGACCAATGCGAAGATCGACGGTGTCGACGTCGCCGGGAAGACGGGCACGGCCGAGAACGGCACGGGCGACCCCTACACGCTGTGGTTCACCGGGTTCGCGCCCGCGAAGAACCCGGAGGTCGCCGTGGCGGTCGTCGTCGGCAACGGCGGCGGTCTCGGCCAGTCCGGAGTCGGCAACACGGTCGCGGCTCCGGTTGCGAAGAAAGTCATGGAGGCGGTGCTGAACAAATGAGACCCACCAGCGGACTCACCTTCGGTGGGCGGTACCAGCTCTCCTCCCGGGTCGCGATCGGCGGCATGGGCGAGGTGTGGCAGGCGACCGACCTCGTCATCGGCCGTACCGTCGCGCTCAAGATCCTCAAGGACGAGTACCTCGGTGACCCGGGCTTCCTCGAGCGCTTCCGCGCGGAGGCCCGGCACGCGGCACTCGTGAACCACGAGGGCATCGCGAACGTGTTCGACTACGGCGAGGAAGACGGCAGCGCCTACCTCGTCATGGAACTCGTCCCCGGCGAAGCCCTGTCGACGATGATCGAGCGGGAGCACACGCTGCCGGTCGACAAGGTCCTGGACATCGTGGCGCAGACCGCGAACGCCCTGCAGGCCGCGCACGCCGTCGGCCTCGTCCACCGCGACATCAAGCCCGGCAACCTGCTCATCACACCCGACGGCCGCGTGAAGATCACCGACTTCGGGATCGCCCGCATCGCCGACCAGGTCCCGCTCACCGCGACCGGCCAGGTCATGGGCACGGTGCAGTACCTGTCGCCGGAGCAGGCGAGCGGACACCCCGCATCGCCGTCGACCGACATCTACTCGCTCGGCATCGTGGCGTACGAGGCCCTCGCCGGCCGTCGTCCGTTCACGGGCGAGTCGCAGGTCGCGATCGCGATGGCGCACATCAACGAGCAGCCGCCCGCGCTGCCGGGCGACGTCCCGGAGCCGGTGGCGGCCCTCGTGATGTCGTGCATCGCGAAGAAGCCCGCCGACCGTCCGGCGACGGCCGCGAACCTGGCTCGTGCAGCCCAGGCGCTCCGCCGCGGGGACGTCGCCGCGGCCACCGTCGCGGTTCCGTCCATCGCCCAGGCGGGCACGGTCGCGTTCAACCCCCCGCACGCGCAGGGGAACGACGCTGCGACCGCGCTCATCGGCACACAGGCCGGCGCTCTGACGGGTCGTCCCACCACGCCGGCGTCACCCCTCACGGACGACGAGCCGAAGAAGCGACGTGCCTGGATCTGGTGGCTCGTCGCCGCGGTCGTGGTGCTCGCGATCGCGGGGGTCATCGCCGCCCTCGCCCTGAACGGCAACGACCCGAAGGCCGGCGGGACTCCCCCGACCAGTTCGACACCCGAGCCCCCGCGGTCGACGCCCTCGTCGACCCCGGCCCCGGTGCGGGTCATCGTGAACGCGGCCGACTTCCAGGGGCTCTCCGTCGCGGACGCCCAGGCGAAGCTCGCGGACATGCAGCTGACGTCCCGCGTGGAGGACGGCGACACCGCCGACAGCCCCGCGAAGGCGAACACGGTCGAGTCGATCAGTCCGACGGGCAGCCTGGCTCCCGGGTCGCTCGTCGTGATCCAGCAGTACACGGCGCCCCCGACGGTCAACAAGCCGAACACCCCGACCGCGGGCACGGTGTCCTCGACGGGCTCGGTGACCTTCAGTTGGTCCGCGGCCACGTGCCCCACCGGGTACACGGTGTCGAAGTACTCGTGGTCGGTCGCCGGCGCGAAGGACGCATCGGGCGCGTTCCAGGGCGACACGAGCTCGCCGGCCGTCACCGTCCAGGCGAACGCCGTCGGCAAGCCGGTGACGTTCACGTACAACGTGACCTGCGGCAACCTCACCGCCTCGGAGAACTCCGACCCGGCGACAGCGACGTGGGAGTCCACGGGCACCCCGACGACCGATCCGACGGACGGGACGAACCCGAGTTCAGGTCCGCAGGACAACAACTGACACGTCCCCCACACGGGGGCTCGACACCGTTCGGTAACGGTTCGGTCGACGCCCCCGTGACCAGGGTGTCGGTCAGAAGTGCTGCCGTACACTGGCCCGGACGAACAGACGGAGGAGTACGTGCCAGAAGGTGTGACCGCGGGGATCACGCTCCTCGCCAACCGGTACGAGATCGGTGACGTCATCGGTCGCGGCGGCATGGCAACGGTGCACCTGGGGAACGACACCCGTCTCGGCCGCAAGGTCGCGGTGAAGCTGCTCAAGCCCAGCCTCGCCAACGACCCAGCGTTCCGCACCCGCTTCCGTCAGGAAGCGCAGGCGGCGGCACGCATGGCGCACCCGACCATCGTCCGCGTGTACGACGCCGGCGAAGAGACCGTCACCGAGCCCTCCGGTGCAGAGGTCCAGGTCCCCTTCATCGTCATGGAGCACGTCGAGGGCCGACCGCTCTCCGACATCATCAGCGACGGCCCCGTCGCCCCGGACGAAGCCGTGCGCATCACCGAGGGCATCCTGACCGCGCTCGAGTACTCGCACCGCGCCGGTGTGGTCCACCGCGACATCAAGCCGGCGAACGTCATGGTCACCCCCACGGGGCAGGTCAAGGTGATGGACTTCGGGATCGCCCGCGCCATCACCGACACCTCGGCCACGGTGGCGCAGACCACCTCGATCCTGGGCACCGCGTCGTACTTCTCCCCGGAGCAGGCGCGCGGCGAGACGGTCGACGCCCGCACGGACATCTACTCGACCGGCGTGGTGCTGTTCGAGCTCTTGACCGGCCGCCCCCCGTTCCTCGGGGACACCCCGGTCGCCGTCGCGTACCAGCACGTCAGCGAGCAGCCCGTCGCACCCTCGTCGATCGCGCCCGCGGTCTCGCCGGCACTCGACGCCGTGACCCTGCACGCCCTGGTGAAGGACCGCACGCGTCGGTTCCAGAACGCCGCGGAGTTCCGCACGGACCTGCAGCAGGCCGCCGCCGGCCACGTGCCCGCGTCCTCCCGCAAGGTGCCGCAGAGCGCTCGTGACGCGTCGACGATGCTGTTCGGCGTCAACCCGCGCACGACGTCGAACCCGACCGTGGCCTTCCGCGAGCTCGAGGACACCGCGGAGCACCGACCGCAGCGCACGCAGAACCGACCGCCCGTCGCCTGGATCTGGGTCGGCATCATCCTGGTCATCGGGGTGATCGCCGGCGCGATCTGGTTCGTGGCGAACCTGCAGCCCGGCAAGCCGCCCGTGTCGTCGTCGGTCATCGTGCCGAACCTGTCGGGTGCCACCTACGACTCCGCGGCGAAGGCGTTGCAGAAGGCGGAGCTCACGCCGGTCCGCGTCGACCAGAACTCCGACAAGGTCGCGAAGGGCTCCGTGATCGGCACCGACCCCGGGTCGGGCGAGCAGGTCGGTCGCCACCAGAACGTCCGCGTCCTCGTCTCCTCCGGCCCGCAACAGATCCCCGTCCCGACCGTCGCGAACCAGACGCAGGACGCCTCGCAGCAGGCCCTCGTGGCCGCGGGCTTCACCGTGGGTGCCGTCAGCACCGACTACTCCACCGACGTCCCGGCCGGCACCGTGCTCAGCTCCGATCCCGCAGCGGGGTCGGCGCACACGAAGGGCACCGTGGTGAACCTGACCGTCTCGAACGGGAAGGTGCAGCTGCCGGACGTGACGCAGCAGCCCTTCACGACGGCCAACAGCACCCTCGCTGACCTCGGGCTCAAGGTGACCGCCAACCCGTCCTACGCCTGCACTGGCGGCATGGTGACCCAACAGGACCAGCCCGCCGGCGACATCGCACAGGGCAGCACCGTCGTCCTCACCTACTGCGCGGCCTCGTTCCAGCCCTCCGCCCCGGCGACCCCGGGCAACGGGGCCGGTGGCACGGGCAGCGGTGGCGGTGGCACCGCCGGTATCGGTGGCAATGCCGGCAACGGCGGCACCGGCGGGAAGTGATCGCGACCCCGCTCGTCTGACCCGGCGCCGATGGGTCGGCGTCGAGTCCGCATCAGGCAGGACGGTCAGTGGCGGTGATCCGTGCCTCCCGGCCTGGAGGCGCGGCGCCAGCCCGTCTCGAGACCCGGCACCGCAGGCGGCTGGGTCATGACCTCAGCGGAACGGGCCCGGTGGACGGGCCCCGGATGTTGCGACGGCCCGGTGGTTGCGACGGCCCCCGTCCCCGGAGGACCGGCCGCTCAGGAGCGGTGCGCCGCGATCAACGGGTTGAGTCCGGCGGCGCGCTCCGCGGCGCCCTGGAGGCCCGTCGCCTCGAGCCAGTTCCCGACCATGCGGTACCCGCCCTCGGTCAGCACGGACTCGGGGTGGAACTGCACGCCGTACACCGGGTGCTCGCGGTGTTCGACGCCCATGATGACGCCGCCCCCGGTCCGGGCGGTGACGGTGAGTTCGTCCGGCACCGTCCCGTCGACGATCGCCAGCGAGTGGTAGCGCGTCGCGGTGAACGGATGCGGCACCCCGACGAAGAGCGCGCTGTCGTCGTGGTCCACCTGCGAGGTCTTGCCGTGCATGAGTTCGTCGGCGTGCGTCACGGTCGCTCCGAGTGCCTCGGCGATCGCCTGGTGGCCAAGGCACACACCCAGGAGCGGCTTGTCAGCCGCGATGGCGGCGTGCACCGCCGCGATCGAGACGCCAGCGTCGGCCGGCGTGCCCGGGCCGGGAGACAGCAGCACACCGTCGTAGTCGGCGATGCGGTCCGCGATCTCGGATTCCGGGAACGCGTCGTTGCGGACGACGTCCGTGTCGGCGCCCAGCTGCTGGACGTAGCCGTTCAGCGTGTACACGAAGCTGTCGTAGTTGTCGACGACGAGGATCCTGGTCATGGTCGGTTCACCGTACTCGTGGGGGATGTGCGCAGCGGGGCCGGGCCCTGGGACACACGTGTTGACGGTAGGATACCGGCCATGGCCAAGGACAAGGACCGCACCAAGCCCGCCCGGCAGACCCGAGCCGACTCGGTCGACACCACCGGGGACGCACCGAACCCCGTGTGGTTCAAGCCGGTCATGTTCGGCTTCATGCTCGTCGGACTCGCGTGGGTGATCGTCTTCTACATCTCGCAGGGCGTCCTGCCGGTTCCGTCCCTGCACTCCTGGAACATCCTGATCGGGTTCGGGATCATGTTCGTCGGCTTCCTCATGACCACTCGCTGGCGCTGACCCCGTCCGCTCCCTGACGCCCGTCGCACTCCGGTGCGGCGGGCGTCGTCGTTCACCCTGCGATCCCTGCCGTGGCCTCGGGCGGCAGCAACCACGCTGGCCGGTCACCATCCGTGCACGCTCGCGCGTCGGTGATCCTCACGAGGGCGAGGTTCTCCACAGCGCACGCGCTCGACCAGGCCGCTCTCCGCACTGCCGCTCGTCGTTCTCCACACCTTTTCGGGTTCTCCACACGACCATCCACACCCGGACCACGAAGTTATCCACAGGTGAATCCACAGTGGGGATAATCACACGCGTGTAACTCACCGAGTTGTCCCCAGTTGTGGAGAACCCGGTCGATGCCTGTGGAAACCACGAACGCCCCGGCACCGGAGGTGTCGAGGCGTTCGTGTTGAGGCGTTCGTGTCGAACGTGGAGTGCAGGCCGTTCCAGCCGGTGCTGTCCGGGCCCCTGCCGTTCGGACTCGGGCCCAGGCAGAGGCTCGGGCTCGGGCTCAGCCGAAGGTGACCGCGTACCCGACGTACGTCAGGACGATCGAGGCGACGGCCTCGGCCACGAGCAACGCGATCTGCAGCGGGCGCTGCCGGATGTTCCGGGTCTTCGCGAACACGTAGCCGGTCACGAAGCCGGCGACGATGCCACCGAGGTGCGCCTGCCACGCGATGTTCGTGCCGGGCAGGAACCCGATCGCCAGGTTCAGGCCGATGATCACCAGCAGCTGCACCGCGTTGTTCCCCAGGCTGCGCTGCAGCACGAAGAACGCGGCGAACAGGCCGAAGATCGCACCGGAGGCACCGACGACCCACGTGCCCGGAGCGAGGAACGTCACGGCCATCGAGCCCACGAGCCCGGCGATGAAGTACAGCGCCAGGAACCGCCAGGCGCCGAGCATGTTCTCGAGCATCCGCCCGAAGATCCACAGCGCCCACATGTTGAATCCAACGTGGAAGATCCCGGAGTGGACGAACAGTGCCGTCACCATCCGCCACGGTTGCGTGGGCAGCAGGGCGGAGTTGTACGCGAGCAGCCCCGAGAGGAACCCGCCCGTCACCTGGTCGAGCAACCAGATCGCCACCGAGACGACGACGAGCACCACAGTCGCCTTCTGGTCGAGCATCGCGAACCGGCGTCGGGCGACCGTGAGGCCACTCGGCGCCCCGGAGGCACGACGGTTCGCGGAGAACTGCGCACGCTGCTCACGGACGCACTCCGGGCAGTGCACGCCGACCGCGGCCGGTGTCTGGCACTCCGGGCAGATCGTCCGGCCGCACCGCTGGCAGAGCACGAAGCTCGGCCGGTCCGGATGGCGGTAGCAGGTGTTGCCCGAGGTGTACCCCTGGTCGGTCACGTGGTGGCTCAGACCTCTTCGATGTCGATGCTCTGGATGAAGACGTCCTCGAGCGGCTTGTCGCGGCCGTCGGTGGCGACGCCCTCGATCGAGTCGACGACGGCACGGGACTCGTCGTCCGCGACCTCACCGAAGATGGTGTGCTTGCCCTGGAGCCACGGGGTGGCCACGGTGGTGATGAAGAACTGCGAGCCGTTGGTGCCGCGTCCGCCCTGGATGCCGGCGTTGGCCATCGCGAAGATGTACGGCTTCTGGAAGGTGAGCTCCGGGTGGATCTCGTCGTCGAAGCGGTAGCCAGGACCGCCGACGCCCTGACCGAGCGGGTCCCCGCCCTGGATCATGAAGTCCTTGATGATGCGGTGGAAGACGACCCCGTCGTAGAGCTTGTCGGTCGAGACCTTGCCCGTACCGGGGTGCGTCCACTCCTGCGTGCCGGTCGCCAGCCCGACGAAGTTCTGGACGGTCTTGGGAGCGTGGTTGCCGAACAGGTTGACGCGGATGTCGCCCTTGTTCGTGTGGATCGTTGCGACAGCGGTGTGCAGAGACATGTTCCGATTCTCGCATGTACTGCTGACGGTCGGATGGTACGCACAGGAGAGCCTCCGTGACCTGTCAGGCGTTGCGGTGGCAGGATGGGGTCACGCCGTTCCGATGGAGGTACCAGATGACGACGATCGAGATCCCGCGCAAGCGTCGGAAGCAGATCAAGAAGCTCAAGGGCAAGACCGCCGCGCTCCTGGGCGAGCAGCGCAAGGTCCTCGAGCACGCGAACGCGATCCTCGCCGAGGCCCGTTCGCACGCTGCCGATGCAGCGCGCAAGGACATCGCTCCCCGAGTGCAGAACGCGATCGACAACGGCATCCGCCCGGCGGTCGCCACAGGTGTGCACGCCGCGACGTCCGCAGCGCAGACCGCGTCGCACCGCTTCCAGACCGAGGTGGTTCCGGGCCTCGTGTCCACCGCCGGCTCGGTGCTGAGCGTGCGCGACCTCGTGCAGGACCCGCGCGTGCAGAAGATCGTCAAGGATGCCCAGAAGAAGGGCAAGAACGCGAAGAAGGCCGCCGCGAAGGTCAGCGTGAACGACAAGAAGGGCATCGGCTTCGGCGGAGTCGCCCTGATCATCGTCGGGATCGTCGCCGTCGCCGGTGCTGCCTACGCCGCGTACCAGACGCTCCGCGCTGACGACGACCTCTGGGTCGCCGATGACGCGGACACGGCGGAGAAGCCCGCCGCCTGACCTCCACGGTTCGACCGAAGGGCCCCGGCACCAGCCGGGGCCCTTCGTCGTCCCGGCGCCTGCAGCACTCCGAGCCGCCGAGCGGCCATGTGTACCGCGGCGACCGGAGCGCAACTCGTCCCTCGACGTCGCACCGCACCCCGTCCCCCGCCACCCGGGTCGCACAACAGACCACGCCCGCGATCCCCCGCGGCACTTCCCCCGACCTCGCTGCACCCGTAGCCGCAGCGTCGGCACCAACGGACCCTCAACGAGGGCCGGAGGACGGCACGGGACTCGCGACCGCCACCACGCACGACGCCCGCGCCGCAGGGGCGGCGGCGCGAATGGGCACTGAACGAGTCACCGGGAAAGACAACGAAGTTGTCGAACAGCCGGAACTACGAGTGGAGCCTAGGGGAATCGAACCCCTAACCCCCGCCTTGCAAAGGCGGTGCTCTGCCAATTGAGCTAAGGCCCCGGAACACCGTTCATGCTACCGCGGTGTCAGTCGGTTCTGGGGAGTGGATGGTGGGGCTACAAGGACTTGAACCTTGGACCTCTTCGTTATCAGCGAAGCGCTCTAACCGCCTGAGCTATAGCCCCTCAGACCGGATGAAAGCCTACCCCACCGATCTCGCAGAACGAAATCGAGCGGCTGGCCCACCCGGCCCGGGTGTGTCAGTTGTTCGTGAAGCCCACGAGCAGGCCGCCCGTGATCCGCACACTGAGGTTGTAGAGGACGCTCACGATCGCGCCGAGGACGGTGCCCACGACCACGTTCAAGATCCCCACCACGATGGAGAACCCGAGGACCTGGCCCAGCGAGAACTGGTCCATGATCGAGTAGGTGTTTTGACCGGTGACGTCCTTGAGCAGCGAGTCCACCTGGGTGAACACGCCCGTCTGGTTCAGGATGACCCACACCAGCCCGGTCGCCACGACGATCACGATCGACCCGGCGAACGAGATGAGGAAGCTCAGCTTCACCATGGACCAGAAGTCGAGGTAGACCAGTCGGAGTCGCACCTGGCGGGTGCCGACGGGTCGCTTCGCCTTCTTCTGGAGCTTCTCGGCGACACTACTCATTGGTTGGCTGGTCCTCTCCGGCCTCGTCTTCGACGGGCTCGGTGTCGTTGGGCACGCTCTCGTCGGTCACGGCCTCGATGGGGTCAGCAGCCGCTTCGTCCGGGCTGACCGCTTCCACCGGGCCCGCGGGCTCGATCTCGGCGTCGTCGTCCTGGTCTTCCAGGTTCCGCTCGCTGTTCCGGGCCACCGCGATGATCCGGTCGTTCTCCGCGAACCTCGCGAAGACGACGCCCATCGTGTCACGGCCCTTGGCGGGGACCTCGGCCACGGCAGACCTTACCACCTTGCCCGATTGGAGCACGACGAGCACTTCGTCGTCCTCGCCCACGATGAGAGCACCCACAAGGTCCCCTCGGTCCGTCGCCAGCTTCGCCACCTTGATGCCGAGGCCGCCACGGCCCTGGACCCGGTACTGGGTGACGGAGGTGCGCTTCGCGTAGCCGCCCTCGGTCATCACCCACACGAAGCCGTCGTCCGAGACGACCCGCGCAGCCAGGAGCGAGTCGCCGTCGCGGAAGGACATGCCCTTCACACCGGAGGTCGAACGCCCCATCGGCCGGAGCGTGTCGTTCGTCGCCGTGAACCGCAGGGACATGCCCTGCTTCGAGACGAGGAGCAGGTCGTCGTGCTCGTCGACGAGGAGCGCCTGCCGCAGCTTGTCGCCGTCCCGCAGGTTGATCGCGATGATGCCACCGGTACGGTTGGTGTCGTACTCGGTGAGCGCGGTCTTCTTCACGAGCCCGTGTTCGGTCGCGAGCACCAGGTACTGCGCGACCTCGTAGTCGCGGATGTCGAGGACCTGCTGGATCTGCTCGTCCGGCTGCAGGGCGAGCAGGTTGGCGACGTGCTGCCCCTTGGCGTCACGACCGGCTTCCTGCAGTTCGTACGCCTTCGCCCGGTAGACCCGACCCTGGTCCGTCAGGAACAGCAGCCAGTGGTGCGTTGTGGTGACGAAGAAGTGCTCGACGATGTCGTCGGCACGGAGCTGGGCGCCACGCACACCACGACCGCCGCGGTGCTGGGAGCGGTACTGGTCGCTCCGGGTGCGCTTGACGTACCCGCCGCGGGTGATGGTGACGACCATCTCCTCTTCGGGGATCAGGTCCTCCATGGACATGTCGCCGTCGTACCCGAACATGATCTCGGTCCGGCGGTCGTCACCGAAGCGCTCGACGATCTCACCGAGCTCGTCGATGATGATGCTGCGCTGGCGCTCCGGTCGGGCCAGGATGTCCTCGAAGTCCGCGATCTTGAGCTCGAGGGCCTCGGCCTCTTCGTGGATCTTCTGCCGCTCGAGCGCTGCGAGACGACGGAGCTGGAGTTCCAGGATCGCGCGCGCCTGGATCTCGTCGACGGACAGCAGCTCCATCAGGCCGTTCCGGGCGTCCTCGACGTCGGGCGAACGACGGATGAGGGCGATGACCTCGTCGAGGGCGTCGAGCGCTGCCAGGTAGCCGCGCAGGATGTGCGCGCGCTTCTCGGCTTCGCGCAGCCGGTACTGGGTGCGCCGGACGATGACCTCGACCTGGTGGTCGACCCATGCGGAGATGAACCCGTCGAGCGCCAGGGTGCGGGGCACGCCGTCGACGATCGCGAGCATGTTCGCGCCGAAGTTCTCCTGCAGCTGCGTGTGCTTGTACAGGTTGTTCAGCACGACCTTCGCGACCGCATCGCGCTTCAGCACGATGACCAGGCGCTGCCCGGTACGGCCCGACGTCTCGTCACGGATGTCGGCGACGCCCGCGAGGCGGCCGTCCTTGACGAGCTCGGCGATCTTGATCGCCAGGTTGTCCGGGTTCACCTGGTACGGCAGCTCGGTGACGACCAGGCACGTGCGGCCCTGGATCTCCTCGACGCTGACGACCGCGCGCATCGTGATCGACCCACGGCCGGTGCGGTAGGCGTCCTGGATGCCCTTCGTGCCGAGGATCTGGGCACCCGTCGGGAAGTCCGGGCCCTTGATGTGCTGCATGAGCGCCGCGAGGAGTTCCTCACGGGTGGCGTCGGGGTGCTCCAGCGCCCACTTCGCGCCGGCGGCGACCTCGCGCAGGTTGTGGGGCGGGATGTTCGTCGCCATGCCGACCGCGATGCCGACGGAACCGTTGACGAGCAGGTTCGGGAAGCGCGCCGGCAGGATCGCCGGCTCCTGCGTCCGACCGTCGTAGTTGTCCTGGAAGTCGACGGTCTCTTCCTCGATGTCCCGCACCATCTCGAGGGCGAGCGGGGCCATCTTCGTCTCGGTGTACCGCGGGGCCGCGGCACCGTCGTTGCCCGGGGAGCCGAAGTTGCCCTGCCCGAGGGCGAGCGGGTACCGGAGCGACCACGGCTGCACCAAGCGGACCAGTGCGTCGTAGATCGCCGAGTCACCGTGCGGGTGGAACTGCCCCATGACGTCGCCGACGACACGGGAGCACTTCGAGAACGCCCGGTCGGGACGGTAGCCACCGTCGTACATGGCGTAGATCACGCGAC
Organism: Curtobacterium sp. ISL-83; assembly: GCF_018613895.1. Lineage (GTDB taxonomy): Bacteria > Actinomycetota > Actinomycetes > Actinomycetales > Microbacteriaceae > Curtobacterium. The sequence goes on along the minus strand of NZ_JAGGPH010000007.1, from coordinate 392,967 downwards.
GGTGCACGGGCTTCAGTCCGTCACGGACCTCCGGCAGCGCACGGCCGACGATGACGCTCATCGCGTAGTCGAGGTACGACCGCTGCATCTCGAGCTGCAGGTCGACCTGCGAGATGCGGTCGCCGGAGACGACGATGTCCCCGCTGTCCCCGTGCACGATCTCGGGCTCGTCGTGGTTCTCGTTCTCGTCAGCCATGTGGCCTTCTTGCCTTTCTGCACCGCCTGGAGGCAGTGGTCCGGTCGTCGCGCCGGGCGCGACCACAGGTGGTCAGGACTGGTCGACGCGGCTCACACCGCGCCTCCAGGCGAGGGTCCGGAGGTCAGATGTCCAAGAACCGGACGTCCTTGGCGTTCTGCTGGATGAACTGACGGCGGGCGTCGACGTCCTCCCCCATGAGCGTCGCGAACACGCTGTCGACGGCCGCGGCGTCTTCGAGGGTGACCTGCAGGAGCGTGCGGGTGTCCGGGTTCATCGTGGTGTCCCAGAGCTCCTTGTAGTCCATCTCGCCGAGACCCTTGTAGCGCTGGATCCCGTTGTCCTTCGGGATGCGCTTGCCCGAGGCGATGCCCGACTGCAGCATCGCGTCGCGCTCGCGGTCGCTGAACACGTACTCGTGTGCGGAGTTCGACCACTTGAGGCGGTAGAGCGGCGGCTGCGCGAGGTACACGTACCCGCGCTCGATGAGCGGACGCATGTACCGGAACAGCAGCGTCAGGAGCAGCGTCGTGATGTGCTGACCGTCGACGTCGGCATCGGCCATGAGCACGATCTTGTGGTACCGGGCCTTGTCCGGGTCGAAGTCCTCGCCGATGCCGGCACCGAACGCCGTGATCATCGACTGGATCTCCTGGTTCGCCAGGGCGCGGTCGAGCCGGGCCTTCTCGACGTTCAGGATCTTGCCGCGGAGGGGCAGGATCGCCTGGGTCAGCGGGTTGCGCCCCTGCACGGCGGAACCACCGGCGGAATCACCCTCGACCATGAAGATCTCGGAGACCGTCGGGTCCTTCGACTGGCAGTCCTTGAGCTTGCCGGGCATGCCACCCGACTCGAGCAGACCCTTGCGCCGCGTGGTCTCGCGGGCCTTGCGGGCGGCGAGGCGCGCCTGGGAGGCCTGGATCGCCTTGCGGACGACGTCTCGCGCCTGCGTCGGGTTGCTCTCGAACCAGTGGGTGAGCTCGGTGCCGACGACGCGCTGGACGAAGGACTTGGCCTCGGTGTTGCCGAGCTTCGTCTTGGTCTGGCCCTCGAACTGCGGCTCGGCGAGCTTCACGGAGATGACGGCGGTCAGACCTTCGCGGATGTCGTCACCCGTGAGGTTGTCGTCCTTCTCCTTGATGATCTTGGCTTCGCGCGCGTACTTGTTGACGAGCGTGGTGAGCGCCGCACGGAAGCCTTCTTCGTGGGTCCCGCCCTCGTGCGTGTTGATCGTGTTCGCGAAGGTGTGGACGCTCTCCTGGTACGAGGTGTTCCACTGCATGGCGACCTCGAGCGCGATCTTGCGGTCCGTGTCCTCGGACTCGAACTCGATCACGTCGGGGTGGACGAGGTCGGCCTTCTTCTGCGCGTTCATGTACTCGACGTAGTCGGCCAGCCCGCGCTCGTACAGGAAGGAGTCGTTCCGCGCTTCTTCGCCGTCGTCGGGCGTGCGCTCGTCGTGCAGGGTGATCCGCAGGCCCTTGTTGAGGAAGGCCATCTGCTGGAAGCGCGTGCGGAGGGTCTCGTAGTCGAACTCGACCGACTCGAAGATCTCGGCGTTCGGCCAGAAGGTGATCGTGGTGCCGTGCTCGTCGGACGCTTCGTCCTTCGACAGCGGCGCGACGGGGACGCCGTCGGTGTAGCTCTGGCGCCAGACGTGGCCCTGCTGACGGACCTCGACGTCGAGTTCCGAGCTGAGTGCGTTCACGACCGATGATCCGACGCCGTGCAGACCGCCGGACACCGCGTACGCGCCGCCGCCGAACTTGCCGCCGGCGTGCAGGACGGTCAGGACGACCTGGACCGTCGAGACGCCTTCCGCAGCGTGGATGCCGACCGGGATGCCACGGCCGTTGTCGACCACGCGGACGCCGCCGTCGGCACGGATCGTGACGTTGATGGTGTCGCAGTACCCCGCGAGCGCTTCGTCGACGGAGTTGTCGACGATCTCCTGCACGAGGTGGTGGAGTCCACGGGGACCGGTCGAGCCGATGTACATGCCCGGACGCTTCCGGACGGCCTCGAGGCCTTCGAGGACCTGAATCTGGTCTGCACCGTAAGCCGGTTCGTCGGTGGTCTTCCGGTCGTCGTCAGATCCTGATGCCATGTCGAAAGTGCTCCCGCCTGCGCACGGAACGCCCGCGCACTGCACCCGTCAGTCTACCGTAGGGCCCCCTCCTTCGAGGGCTCATCCGGCCCTCTGACAGCCTTTTTCGCCACCAGAGGATGATTTCGTCGGCTCAACCGTAGGTGTCGCGAGGGCCGCGCCCCTGGACCGTCCTGAGGCCGCGTTTCCAGGTGGGGGCGTCCGGGCCGGAAACCCGGATCGATTCCACCCCGGCTTCGGGGTGCCGTTCCGCGATCGTCGTGGTGACGGTGCTGCGCATCAGACGGAGCTGCGTCGCCCAGGCGGTCGAGTCGCAGCGGATGACGAGTGCGCCGTCCTCGATGGTCATCGGCGTGGAGTGCTTCGCGAGTTCGTCACCGACCACGCTCGACCAGTCGACGAAGAGTTCCGACCGTGCCAGGGACTCCGTCCACCCGAGTTCCGCGGCGAGGGATCCGACGACGTCACCGAGCCCCCGCGGTTCGCGACCCCGGCCGTACGGCACCGAGTCGGCATCGAGTTCGCGGGCTCGACGTCGGCGTGCGTCGACGCCGCGTTTCGACGGGTCCCCGAACACGGCCCGGAGGTGTCGGTAGACCTTCGAGGGTTCGGCGGGTTTCCACGGCTTCGGCATCAGGCCACGTCCGGCGCCACGTCGTCCACCACGATGGTGCCCGCCTCGATGCGGACGGTGTGCGCGGTGAGCTGTCCCGGGACGTCGCCGTGGACCGCTGCGGTGATGAGCACCTGCTCGTAGTCCACGACCGCGTTCGCCAGCCGCTCCCGGCGGGACTCGTCGAGTTCGGCGAAGACGTCGTCGAGGATGATGATCGGGTCGCCCAGGCTCGACTCGGTGCGGAGGATCGACGCCGACGCCAGCTGTACCGCGAGCGCGAAGGACCAGGACTCCCCGTGACTAGCGTACCCACGGGCTGGTAACCCGTTCAGCTGGAAGAGCACGTCATCGCGGTGCGGTCCCACGAGGGTCAGCCCGCGGTCGAGTTCGTCCCGCCGTCGGCGTTCGAGCGCTGCACGGAAGGCCTCGGCCGCGGCGGCGATCGTGACCGGCTCGTCGGGGGTCCCGAGCACCGGGTCGGTGGCGGACGCGTCCTCCGGGTCGCCACCGCGGACGCTGAGGACGCCGGTGATGGAGGCTTCGTGCCGTTCGCCGGCGACCGTGGCGTAGGCCTCGGCGACGAACGGCGCGAGCCGCCGGGTCAGGTGGTCCCGACCGGCGATGATCTCGGAACCGAACGCGACGAGCCGCTCGTCCCAGACGTCGAGCGTCGACAACGCACCGGCCTTCGCACCGGTGGATCGAGCGGACTTCAGCAGCGTGTTCCGCTGGCGGAGCGTGCGGTCGTAGTCGGCGAGGACGCCCTGCATCCGCGGTGCGATCTGGCCGAGGAGCTCGTCGACCATGCGCCGGCGACCGGCGGGCTCACCACGGACGAGCGCGAGGTCCTCCGGAGCGAAGAGGACGCTCGTGCAGTACCGCGGGAGTTCCCGGGGCTTGATCGCCGACCGGTTCACCTGCGCGCGGTTCGCTCCCGTGCGGTTGATCTGGACCTCGGCCAGGATGCTGCGGTCCTCGTGCGCGAGCCGTGCCCGCACGATCGCGGCGTCGCAGCCCTGTCGGACGAGGGCTGCATCGGTGGGCACGCGGTGCGAGCCGAGCGTGGACAGGTACCCGATCGCCTCGACGAGGTTCGTCTTGCCCTGGCCGTTGCGGCCGACGAACAGGTTCGGCCCGCGTGCGAGGTCGACATCTGCCTCCCGGTAGTTCCGGAAGTCGGTGAGTTGCAGGTGATCGACGTGCACGCGGGCCGTGGCCGGGTCGCCCCGGAGAGGGCTAGGCCTTCTTGACGGCGTGGCCGCCGAACTGGTTGCGGAGTGCTGCGACGGCCTTCATCGTCGGCGACTCGCTGCCCTGACGGGAGACGAAGCGCGAGAAGATGGCCGCGGAGAGCGCGGGCATCGGCACGGCGTGCTCGATCGCTTCCTCGAGGGTCCAACGGCCCTCGCCGGAGTCCTCGACGTAGCCCTCGAGCTCGGCGAGCTTCGGGTCCTCGTTGAGGGCGAGCACCATGAGGTCGAGCAGCCAGGAGCGCACCACGGTGCCGCGCTGCCACCCGGCGAAGACCGCCGGGACGTCCTTGATCAGGTCCTTCGCCTCGAGGAGCTCGAAGCCCTCACCGTAGGCCTGCATGATCGCGTACTCGATGCCGTTGTGCACCATCTTCGCGTAGTGACCGGCGCCGATCGGGCCGGCGTGCGAGAAGCCTTCCTCACGCGGACCCTCGGGGCGGAGCGCGTCGAAGACGGGCATCGCGAACTCGACGTCCTTGGCATCACCGCCGACCATCAGGCCGTAGCCGTTGTCCTTGCCCCAGACGCCACCCGAGACGCCGGCGTCCATGTAGCGGATGCCGTTCGCCGCGAGCTGCTCGGCGTGCACGGTGTCGTCGAGCCACTTCGAGTTGCCGCCGTCGATGACGAGGTCGCCCTCGCCCAGGACACCGGCGAGCTCGGTGATCACGTCGTCCGTGATCTTGCCGTGCGGCACCATGACCCAGACGAGCTTCTGACCCTCGGGGAGGGCGGCCGCCAGGTCGGCGAGGCTGGCGACGTCGGAGACGGCGGGGTTGGCGTCGTAACCGGTGACGTCGATCCCAGCGTTACGGAGACGGGCACGCATGTTGTTGCCCATGCGACCAAGGCCCACAAGACCGATGTGCATGATTTCCTCTTCTTGTTCGTCGTCGCGCTGCTGCTGTGTCGAGAGCGCCAGCGCAGGATGGCTGTTGCGACTACCGCAGCAGCAGGTTGGGCTGGAGCAGGTAGCGGTACCCGTCCGTCGCGGGGGCCTCTTGCGAGGTCTGTCCGGTGATGAGCACCGGGCCCGGCTTGTTCGGGTTCTCCGTCTTGGTGAAGGAGATCCGGACGAACTCGGAGTGCACCGCGTTCAACCCGTCCAGGAGGAACGCCGGCTTCAGTGAGACCACCGTGTCCTCCCCGGTCAGCAACGCACTGATCGACTCTGATGCCTGCGCTTGTTCGGAACCGATCGCCTCGAGCGTGAGCCCGTCGACCGTGAAGGAGAACCGGAGCGCGGCTTCGCGCTCCAGGACGAGGGAGACCCGTCGGACGGCCTCGACCAGTTCCGCGGTGTTGATGACCGCGTGGTCGTTGACCGTCTCCGGGAAGAGCCGGCGGACCGGCGGGTAGTTGCCCTTGATGAGCAGGGACGTCACGGTCTTGTCGTCGGCGTGGAACGCGATGAGTTCCCGCTCGGCGTTGCCGCTGATCGAGACCGACACCGTCGAGGCCGAGCCGAAGGTGCGACCGACCTCTTGCAAGGTGCGAGCCGGGACGAGTGCCTTGAGCGGGTCGGCACCGACGCGACCGGAGTCCCACGCGATCGTCCGGACGGCCACGCGGTATCGGTCGGTGGCGATGAGGGACAGGTCGTTGTCGCCGACCTCGAGCTGGACGCCGGTGATGACCGGGGTGACGTCGTCACGGCTCGCGGCGACGGCCACCTGCGAGACGGCTTCGGAGAAGGCATCGCCGGGGATGACACCGGTCTGCGGACCGATCTCGGGGAGCGTCGGGTACTCCTCGACCGGCATGGACAGGAGCGTGAAGTGCGCCGAACCACAGGTCACCGAGATCCGGGAGTCCTCGGTGGCGAACGTCACCGGGGCGTTCGGCAGGCGGCTCGCGATGTCGTTGAGCAGACGACCTGACACCAGGACCGTGCCCGGTTCGTCGATCTGCGCCGTGATCGAGGTCTGTGCCGAGACCTCGTAGTCGAACGACGAGAGCGTCAGGTGATCCGCATCGGCGTGGATCAGGACACCAGACAGGATCGGGAGGGTCGTGCGCTGTGGGAGGAGTTTCACCGCGAAGGAGACGGCTTCGGAGAAGACGTCCCGGTTGACCTCGAACTTCACAGCTGGGACCCCTGTCGATCGGTTGGACTGTCCGGCCGCCCCATTGTGGCACAGCGCAGGTGGACCCGGATTTCTTGTCATCCCGCCATCCACAAGGTTGGCCCCCTGAGATCAATGGTTAACCAGGAGTAATGGTGTTAACGCCTGTGCACACTGTGGATAACCCTGTTGAGACCGCTCGGCGACAGGGAACTACAAGCGTGTGACTTGTGGGCGGCGTGTGAGCGGCGTCTGGATGAATGAATCTCATCTATCCACTTCCATCCCCAGTTTCCACAGTTGCCCCTGTCGCTGTGAACAACCGGGCGGCGTGTCCTCCACAGTTATCCACAGGCTATCCACACTGTGAGAACTCCGGCCCATGGAACCGTCTCAGATGGTGGACGCGCGCGGAAACGGGCCGATCCGGCGGAATCGACCCGTGCCTCCAGGCCGGTGCGAGCGCATCGCGCTCAGCGGTACCGGCGGTCCTGCTTGATGCGCGAAGTGAGTTCGGTGACCTGGTTGTAGATCGACCGGCGCTCCTTCATCAGCTCCGTGATCTTCTTGTTGGCGTACATCACCGTGGTGTGGTCGCGGTTGCCGAAGAGCTGGCCGATCTTGGGCAGCGACAGGCTCGTGAGCTCCCGGCACAGGTACATCGCGATCTGACGCGCCGTGGCGATCGCCTGCGACCGCGAGGAGCCGTAGAGGTCGTCGACCGAGAGCTTGAAGTACTCCGCGGTGTGGTTGATGATGTCCGTCGGCGCCACGACGTTGTCCTCGTCGAGCGTGATGAGGTCCTTGAGGACGGTCTGCACGAGGGCCATGTCGACGGCCGTCCGGTTCAGGCTCGCGAACGCCGTGACACGGATCAGCGTCCCCTCGAGCTCCCGGATGTTGCTGGAGACCTTCGACGCCATGAACTCGAGGATGTCGTCGGGCACCTGCAGGTGGTCGGACTGCGCCTTCTTGCGGAGGATCGCGATGCGCGTCTCGAGCTCGGGTGCCTGCACGTCGGTGATGAGGCCCCACTCGAAGCGCGAGCGCATCCGGTCCTCGAAGCCCGTGAGGTGCTTCGGCGCGACGTCCGAGGTGATCACGACCTGCTTGTTGTGGTCGTGCAGCGTGTTGAACGTGTGGAAGAACGCCTCTTGCGTCGAGTCCTTCCCCTGCAGGAACTGGATGTCGTCGATCAGCAGGATGTCGATGTCGCGGTACCGCTGCTGGAACTGGTTCGACCGGTTGTTCGCGATCGAGTTGATGAAGTCGTTCGTGAACTCCTCGCTCGACACGTACCGCACCCGGATCCCCGGGTAGAGGCTCTCGGCGTAGTGGCCGATCGCGTGCAGCAGGTGTGTCTTGCCGAGTCCGGAGTCCCCGTAGATGAAGAGCGGGTTGTAGGCCTTCGCGGGCGCTTCGGCCACGGCGACGGCGGCGGCGTGCGCGAAGCGGTTCGACGAGCCGATGACGAAGTTGTCGAAGTTGTACTTCGGGTTGAGCCGGGACTCCGGGCGGCCGTTCGAGCCGGACGAGTCGATCTGGCTCGGGACGAAGGGTGCCTCGATGTACTGGCGCGGTGCGGCGCTCTGCTCGACGGCGACCGTGGCGGGGGCGGCGTACTCGGGCACCGCGGACGGCACGATGCTGTCGACCCGCGGCTCGGAGGCCATGTCAGGGTTCACGGTGATGGCGAAGTTCGCGACCGTGTCGTCACCGATCCGGGCGACCGCCTCGGTGATCGGGATGCGGATGCGCTGCTCGAGCATCCCCCGGGTGAGGTCGTTCGGGACCTCGAGGTAGAGCGTCCCGGCGAGGACGCCCTTCGGTTCCACCAGGTTGAGGAACCCGTGCAGCTGCGGCGTGATGCGGGAGTCCTCGGCGAGGAGTGCGAGCACCGAGGACCAGAGGTCCTGGACGGGGTCGGCCGGCAGCGTCATGTCGCGCTCGTCTCCAGGTCTCATCGGGTGGTGTGCTGTGGACGTACCGGGACCGGATCCGCGCTCGATCGCAGCCGATCGAGTCGTTCCGCCCCCTCGGATCGCCCTGGGGCGTCCGTCGCAGTCGGTGCCGACGGGCCGTTTGGCGCGAGCCGTCGGGGATCCGAGGACGATCGGAGTCCACAGGGTTGTCCACAGTCTTGTCCACGACCGTTTCGTTGCCCGCTACGAGGGGGATCCCCGTCGTACCGGGGCAGGGCCGGTCGATCACACCACTGTAAAGGACCGGGCCGCGTCGTACCGAACGGAAGTTGTCCCCAGTGTGGAGAATGGACTCGCACGCGTCGGCGGGCAGCGCGTTTGACCTGTCCGCTGCTGTCACGTACCGTTATCCAGTTGACTGCGGCCGCTTGGTCGCGCCCATCTGCGTCGTTCGAACCGCGAACGACTACGCATACGTGACGGCTCGCCGCGAGCAGCCGTGTGGAGAAGATCATGAGCAAGCGCACCTTCCAGCCGAACAACCGTCGCCGGGCCAAGAAGCACGGCTTCCGCCTCCGCATGCGCACCCGCGCCGGTCGCTCGATCCTCGCTGCGCGCCGCGCCAAGGGCCGCACCGAGCTCAGCGCCTGATCCAGCTGCGCCTGATCGGGCTCGCTCCGATCTCATCTCGGCCGGGCACCCGGTAGCGATCGTGTTGGCTCCCGCCAACCGCATCGTCCGCGGTGCGGACTACCGGTCCACCGTGCGTCGTGGTCGCAGGAGCGCCACGGCGCACGTGGTCGTATCCGTGGTCCGACGACCCGGTGCCGACACCGGCCCGACGCGCTTCGGCTTCATCGTCGCGAAGACGGTCGGGAACGCGGTGACCCGCAACCTGATGCGCCGTCGGCTCAAGGCCATCGCGCACGAGCTGCTCGTCGCCACCCCCACCGGGTACGACGTGGTCGTGCGGGCTTTGCCAGCCGCCGCGCAGGCCGGGTGGCCTACCCTGCTCGAAGACGTCTCGCGCTCCTTCGCGCGCGGTGTGGAGAAGGCCGCATGAACCGCAACCAGTGGACCCGGCTCGCCTGGGTCGTTGCGTTGCTCCCTCGCAACGCATGTGTCGTCGTGCTGCGCGCCTACCGTGCGGTGATCTCCCCGCTCTACGGCAACGTCTGCCGCTACCACCCGTCGTGCTCCCGGTACGCGCTCGAGGCGATCCAGCAGTACGGGGTCGTCCGCGGTTCTGCCATGGGAGCCTGGCGCATCGCCCGCTGCAACCCCTGGGCCGCCGGCGGCATCGACGACGTCCCTGATCGGCGTCGCCCCTACATCGTCAACCGGTTCGGGTTCGTCCTCGCGCCGGCTCCGCAGCAGCCGCAGCCCGCGGCCGGTTCCCGTCCGTCGCAGCGATCCGCCGCGACTGCGCAGCCGGTCCTGCTCCCCCAGCGCACTCGAAAGGCGTGACCGTCCCCATGGACATCATCGGTACGATCCTCTGGCCGCTCAAATGGGTGGTCTCGGCCATCCTCGTCGGCTTCCACTGGGTCTTCGAGAACCTCGGTATGGACCCGAACGAGGGCATCACCTGGGTGCTCTCGATCATCTTCCTGACGTTCGTGGTCCGCGCCGCGCTCATCCCGATCTTCGTGCGGCAGATCAAGTCGCAGCGCCGCATGCTCGAGGTGGCTCCGCAGCTGAAGAAGATCCAGGACAAGTACAAGGGCAAGAAGGACCAGTTCTCGCGTGAGGCCATGAGCCGCGAGACCATGGCGCTGTACAAGGAGACCGGGACGAACCCGCTGAGCTCCTGCCTGCCGCTGCTGATCCAGATGCCGATCTTCTTCTCGCTGTACTCGGTTCTGCACACGGCGCAGATCAACAAGACCGGCATCGGCCTGCTGACGAACACGCTGGCGCAGTCGTTCGGCAACGCGAAGCTCTTCGGCGCTCCGCTGCACGAGACCTTCACGAACGCCACCGGGTGGGAAGTCCGTGCGATCGCCGGCTTCATGATCGTGGTGATGACCGCGTCGCAGTTCATCACGCAGCTGCAGCTCGTCGCGAAGAACATGTCGCCGGAGACCAAGGCGTCCCCGATGTACCGCCAGCAGAAGATGATGCTGTACATCCTCCCGCTCGTGTTCGTGATCTCGGGCCTCTCGTTCCCGCTCGGCGTCATGTTCTACTGGCTCGCGTCGAACCTCTGGACGATGGCCCAGCAGTACTTCGTCATCCGCAGCATGCCGACCCCGGGGTCCGAGGCCGCTCTGGCCCGCGAGGCCCGCCTGGCGAAGCGTGCGCAGCGCCGTGGGACGCCGGTGGGCGCCCTGGCGGAGGCCGGGACGGGTGCTTCGGTGGCCGAGGTTGAAGCGGCCCGCATGACCACCCAGCGCCAGCAGCCGGTCGGCAAGAACCGTGCCAAGAAGAACGGGAAGAAGTAAGTGACCGATCAGGACACCGCCGCGACCGTCGAGCCGACCGCCGTTGACTCCGCTGCCGTTGAGACCACGGCCGTCGAGCCGCTTGCGGATGAGGTGTCCGAGAGCGCGACCCGCGATGAAGCCGACATCGCTGCCGACTACATCGAGGAACTCCTCGACATCTGCGACCTCGACGGGGACATCGAGATCGAAGAGCGCGCCGGGCGCGTGTACCTGTCGGTGACCGACACCGGGGACGCACTCCGCGTGCTGTCGAAGCCGGACACCGTCACCGCGCTGCAGGAGCTCACCCGCATCGCCGTGCAGGCCGAGACGGGCGAGTTCAGCCGACTCATCCTGGACGTCGGCGGCTCGCGGGACGCCCGCGCCACCGAGCTCCAGCGACTCGTCGACACGGCGATCGAACGCATCGAGGCGGGGTCACCGTCTGCCGCCCTCCCGCCGATGTCGTCGTACGAGCGGAAGCTCGTGCACGACCTCGTCGCCGAGAAGGGGTTCCACTCGGAGTCCGAGGGCGAGGGTCGGGACCGCCACACCGTCGTCACCCGATGACGGACGAGTCCACCGCGGTGCTCGAGGCAGAACCGGTTGCTGCTGCGCAGCTGTTCGGCGACCGCATCGACGTCGCGCGTTCGTTCGCGAACGAACTCGCGAGGCGCGGTGAGGAACTGGGCCTGATCGGCCCGCTCGAGTTGCCTCGACTCTGGACGCGACACATCCTCAATTCTGCCTTGCTGGCTCCCCTTCTGGAGGCTGGTGGTCACGTCGGTGACGTCGGTTCCGGTGCCGGGTTACCCGGGTTGGTCCTGGCGATCGCGCGCCCGGACGTGCGCTTCACGCTCATCGAACCGATGGAGCGCCGCGTGGACTGGCTCACGTCGGAGGCCGAGCGGCTCGGCCTGGAGAACGTCGCGGTCGTTCGTGCACGAGCAGAGGACGTCGCAGACTCAGTCGTCGTCGACCAGGTCACCGCGCGCGCGGTCAGCGCCCTGTCCAAGCTCATCCCGATCACCGTGCCGCTCGTCCGCTCAGGCGGACAGCTCCTCCTGATGAAGGGCGCGCGGGTCGAGGACGAGATGGAGAAGGCGCGCAAGGTCATCCTCCGGAAGCGCCTGTCCGACGTCGAGGTGCTCGAGCTCGGGGTCGGTGTGGTCGACGAGACCACGCGGGTCTTCCGGGCTACAGTTGACTGACGCTGCAGCTCGGGTCGGTGTCACCGGCCGGCAGCGGCTCCGCGTTTCACGTGAAACATCGAACCGGGGAAGAGGATCTCGTTGAGCTCATCGACCGACTACGACGCGTCGACGCCGCTTGCGCGCGAGATCGCTGACCTGAACCGTCGACGCCGCGCGATCGCCACGCAGCAGTTCCCGCTTCCGTCGAAGACGCGCATCGTGACGGTGTCCAACCAAAAGGGTGGCGTGGGCAAGACCACGAGCACCGTGAACCTCGCTGCCGCCCTGGCGCACGGTGGGGCCCGGGTTCTGGTGATCGACCTGGACCCGCAGGGTAACGCCTCGACCGCGCTCGGCGTGAACCACCAGGCTGAGGTGGCGAGCATCTACGACGTGATCGTCGACGAGGCGCCCATCGCGGACACGGTGCAGCGCTCCCCCGAGTCCGACACCCTGTGGTGCGTGCCGGCAACGATCCACCTCGCCGGCGCGGAGATCGAGTTGGTGTCGCTCGTGGCCCGCGAGCAGCGGTTGCGTACCGCGCTGGAGCAGTACCTGGAGTCGTTGGACGAGCCGTACCACTACGTGTTCATCGACTGCCCGCCGTCGTTGGGTCTTCTGACGATCAACGCGTTCGTCGCAGCGCAAGAGGTACTCATCCCGATCCAGTGCGAGTACTACGCGCTCGAAGGGTTGAGCCAGCTCTTGCGGAACATCGAGCTGATCGAGCGGCATCTCAATCCACATCTGCGCGTGTCGACGATCCTGCTGACCATGTACGACGGCCGGACGAACCTGGCGAACCAGGTGGCCGCGGACGTCCGCGAGCACTTCGGTGACCAGGTCCTGAAGACGATGATCCCCCGGTCGGTCCGCGTCAGCGAGGCGCCGAGCTACGGGCAGAGCGTGGTCTCGTACGACGTCAACTCCACCGGGTCGCTCTCCTACTTGGAGGCGGCTTCCGAGATCGCAGCACGAGGAGCGCAGGACTGATGGCACCGAAGCGAACCGGACTCGGCCGAGGGATCGGCGCACTGATCCCCACCGCGACCGATCAGCAGGACCGACCGGTCGACGTGTTCTTCCCGACGGGCGGCACTCCGGGGTCGGCTCCGACCGCTGAGGATCTGCTCGCGGTTCCGGGTGCGCGGCTGGCGAACCTCAACCCGCTCGACATCGTTCCGAACGCGCAGCAGCCGCGCAAGGAGTTCCGCGAGGAGGAGCTCCAGGAGCTCGTGCACTCGATCCGCGAGATCGGGGTGCTCCAGCCGATCGTCGTGCGCCCGGTAGCCGTTGCGCCGGGGACCCCTGCCCAGTACGAGCTCATCATGGGTGAGCGGCGACTCCGGGCGACGAAGGAGCTCGGGCTCCCGACGATCCCCGCGATCGTCAAGGAAACCCCTGACGACGTCATGCTCCGGGATGCGCTGCTGGAGAACCTGCACCGCGCGAACCTCAACCCGCTCGAAGAGGCGTCCGCGTACCAGCAGTTGCTCGCCGACTTCGGCATCACGCAGGAGGAGCTCGCGCAGCGCATCGGCCGGTCGCGGCCGCAGATCACGAACACGATCCGACTGTTGCGTCTCCCCTCCCCCGTGCAGCGACGTGTCGCGGCCGGCGTTCTGTCGGCCGGTCACGCGCGAGCGATCCTGGCGGCGCCGGACGCGGAGGCGATGGAGTACCTCGCCGAGAAGATCGTCAACGAAGACCTGTCCGTGCGCGCGGCGGAGGCCATCGCGCAGCAGCTCGCTGCGAAGGCTCCGGTCAAGAGCAAGGCGGAGCCCTCGAAGCGGCAGGCGCACTTCAACGACCTGGCGGACCGCCTCGGTGATCGTCTGAACACGCGCGTCAAGATCGCGGTCGGTGCGCGGAAGAGTTCGGTGACGATCGAGTTCGCGAACGGCGATGACCTGAACCGCATCCTCGGAGAGCTCGGCGTCGAGGACGTCTCCGTCTGACATGCTCTGCCCCGCTGCTTGTCCGGAGCGGAGAGGCCTCGTGACGGGCGTCGACCACGCAGCGGCCGACCCGTGCTGCCCGTGCGGCGGGGGCGGGGGGCCGTGGGGACGAAGCACGGTCGATCGCTGGCAGGTGTGGTCCAGGGGCGGGTGCCGAACCCGGAGCGTAGCCCGGCGCTGGCCCCATTAGCCGCTGTGTGCCGTTGTGCGGCCCGAGGATTGCCGGAGCGCCCCGGAAGGTCGCCAAGCTCATGCGAGTCCCTCAGCTCCCCGCCTGTGGCCACTGTGCGCAACGGCGACGGTTCGTAGGCCGTTGCGGATCCGATCGGGCTGCGTCGAGCTCGGCCGAGAGGATCGTCTGCGTTCCGGCTTCGGCGGTCCAGCGCAGGCACACTCGGCGCGAACGACCCCGTGACCCCTCGCTGGGCTCGGTCCATGTGAGAACTGAGGTCGGCATGTTCCATGTGGAACGTGCGGTGGCGACTCCTGTTGGCTTCCTCAACCCTGTCGGCAGGTCGGCGGGCAAGGGGTCGTTCCACGTGGAACATCCCTGCGTCAGTGTCGAAGCGTGTGGAGCTTCCACAGACCGATGGCGGCGAACATCGGCTTGAACGCGATCAGCTCACCGGCACGGTATTCGCGGGCATTGACCAGTCGCGCTGCGAGGTCCGGCCGCATTCGCTGCAGGTGGATCCGAGCCTTCTCCGCGTGCAGACTGCCCGACACGAAGGCGATCCAATCGGCATCCTCGAGAATCGGCAAGACGTTCCGGACGTTCTCCCACGTCGACCGACTGTCGGTCTCGGTGATGATCTGTCCCGACCAACCCTGACGCCGATGGATGTACTGCGCCAGCAGGAGTGCTTCCGGGGTCGTGCCGCGCACCGCTCCCCCGGTGCAGACCATCGTCACGACGGATGACCGGTCCCCGCGGCCGACCGAGGAGTCAGCACCGAGCAGCCGCGCGGCTCGGACGGCGGCCCGTCCACGCCACCGGTTCACCGCGTTGACCCGGGGTCCGGCGTTCGCAAATCCGAAGACGACGACGCCCCGTTCGCCGTGCTGCGGAGCCAGCCGGTACGGACCGTGGAGCGATGCGCGCCAGTGCGCGGCCTCGCCGATCGCCAGCACGCCAGCCCCGGCCACGACGATCCAGCGGACCGCCCGAAAGACCGGACGACGACCCCGACGTTCCACGTGGAACATCGTCACGAGGAGAGCGTCAGGACCGGTGGTCGCGGATGGCCTGCTCGGCCAGCTCGGCATAGGTCCAACCGAGGTCGAACCCCGAGGCGAGGAGTGCCTGTGGCAACAACGACGTCTCGGTGAGTCCGGGGAGCACGTTCGCCTCGAGGAACCACGGGGTTCCTGCAGCGTCCACGATGAGGTCGACGCGCGAGAGGTGGCGCAAGCCGAGCGCCTCGTGCGCTGCCACCGCAGCCTGGGCGGCGGCCGACGCATCGTCGTCGCTGAGACGGGCCGGCGTGAAGAAGGTCGTCTCCCCGGCGTTGTAGCGCGCCTCGAACCCGTAGGTACCGCTGCGCGGAACGATCTCGACCGCCGCGAGAGGTACCGGGCCGTCGCCCGTGTCGATGATCCCCAGCGCGATCTCGGTCCCGCGGATGAGCTGCTCCACCACGACATCGTCGCAGTACGTGTACGCGGTCACCATTGCACGGGGAAGGTCGTCCACGTCCTCCACGAGCGTGACACCCTGCGCACTCCCACCGCGCGCCGGCTTCACGGCGAGCGGAACGGGGTGCTCGGCGGCGATGCTCTCGAGGACCCCGACGGCACCGAGCTCACGGAAGACGTCGTGCGACAGCGTCACCGAGCGCGGGGTGCGGATCCCTGCGCGTGCTGCCAAGGCCGACGCAGTCGGCTTGTCCCATGCCAGCCGAGCCGACGTGGATCGCGAGCCGACGAACGGGATGTCCACCGCCTCCAGGATGCCGCGCAGCGCACCGTCCTCACCGGACGCGCCGTGCAGCGCCGGCCACACGACGTCCGGGCGGTTCTCCGCCAGGGCAGGCAGGAGCGACGCGTCGGCGTCTCGGAGATCGACCTGCCAGCCGTACCCGGAGAGCGAGTCGGCGACGCGACGACCCGAGCGGAGCGAGACGTCGCGCTCGTGCGAGATACCGCCGGCGACGACCACGACGTGGCGACGAGTGAGCTCGGTCATGCGGGGGTCCTCCTGCGGATCAGACGGTGGTGGAGAAAGAAAACCGCAGGTCAGGAGACGTTCGGCGGCGGAGCGGTGACGGACGATTCGCGGATGACGTTCACCGGTCGTGTCGCGGAGCCGAAGGTCTCGATGAGCTCGAGCTCGCCGTTGACGACGTTGGCCAACCGCTTGATGCCGACGCGGATCTGTTCCGGCGTGGGGTAGCAGAACGACAGGCGGATGTGGCCGGCGCCGCGCCCGTCCGCGAAGAACGCGGTCCCCGGCGTGTAGGCGACGAGTTCCTTCACCGCCCGCGGCAGCATCGCCTTGGAGTCGAGGGACTGCGGCAACGTGAGCCACACGAAGAACCCGCCGTTCGGGCGCGTCCAGGACAGGTCGGGCAGGAACTCGCCGAGTGCGGCGAGCATCGCGTCGCGGCGCTCGGCGTAGATGCCCCGGAAGGTGTCGACCTGGCCCTTCCAGTCCGCCGCGTCGAGGTACGCGTTCACGACGTACTGGCCGAACGAGTTCGGTGCGAGCACCGCGGACTCGTTCGCGAGCACGAGCTTCTCGCGGATCGCGTGCGGTGCGAGCGCCCAGCCGACGCGGAAGCCCGGAGCCAGGGTCTTCGAGAAGGAGCCGAGGTAGACGACGCCTTCCTCGTCGATGGAGCGGATGGCCTGCGGCGCGGGCTCGTCGAACCAGAGGAGACCGTACGGGTTGTCCTCGAGGACCAGGATGTTGTTCGAGCGGCAGATGTCGAGGATCTCGATGCGCCGCTCCCGGCTCATCGTGACGCCTGCGGGGTTGTGGAAGTTCGGGATCGTGTACAGGAACTTGATCCGCTTGCCTTGGGCACGGACGTTCGTGATGGCCTCACGGAGGGCCTCGGGCACCAGGCCGTTGTCATCGGTGGTGACGTGCACCGTCTCGGCCTGGTACGAGCGGAACACACCGATCGCGCCGACGTACGAGGGCGACTCCGCCAGGACGACGTCACCCGGATCGATGAACAGTCGTGTGACGAGGTCGAGCGCGTGCTGGGAGCCCGTGGTGACGACGACGTCCTCCGCGCTGGCACGGATGCCCTCGAGGCTCATGATGTCGACGATGTGCTCACGGAGCGACCGGAGACCCTGTCCCCCGCCGTACTGCAGGGCCATCGCCGCGTGCTCGTTCATCACGCGGTCCAGTGACCCGGTGACGAGCTCCCGCGGCAGGGCGGACACGAAGGGCATCCCACCGGCCAGTGAGACCACCTCGGGGCGCGAAGCGACGGCGAACAGGGCTCGGACCTCGGAGGCGCTCAGCCCGGCGGTGCGCTGGGCGTAGGAGTCGTACCAGGGGTCGAGGCTGTTGCCGTTCGTCATGAGTGCTCCGATCAGTGGGACATTCCCGCCACACTACGACATCCGTTGCTGAAACCTGAGGCCTTGCGAGGGGGCCGATCCTGAACGGGTGGCATGCCCGCGCCCACGGGACTCCCCCGGACACGGGAACGGCCCCGCCCTCCTGGTGGAGAACGGGGCCGTTCGGGGTGCTGGCCCCTCGTGCTGCTGGGGCCTGGTGCAGTCCGGACCTACGCGAGGAACTCGGCGAGGTCGGCCTCGAGCGCGGGCTTCGGCTTCGCGCCGATGACGGTCTTGACGACCTCGCCACCACGGAAGACCTTCATCGCGGGGATCGACGTGATCTGGTAGTTCATGGCCGACTGCGGGTTGTCGTCGACGTTGAGCTTGACGATCTCGATCTTGTCGGCGTGCTCCGCCGCGATCTGGTCGAGGATCGGCGACACGGCGCGACACGGGCCACACCATTCGGCCCAGAAGTCGACGAGGATCGTCTTGTCGGACTTCAGGACCTCGTCCGAGAAGGTGGCGTCGGTGACTGCCTTGGCGTTGGACATGAGTGTCCTTTCGTGTCAGATCGGTTCGTGGGTGTCAACGGAGCAGGGCACGTCGGTATTCCGGCAGCCTGCTGGCCGCTCGGTCAGACCGTGGCGGCGTTGACCTCGATGGTGGCCGGCTCCGAGGGCGTGCGGCCCTCGGCCTGGTCGGTGAGACCGTGGTCGAGGTCGGCGAGGTACTTCTCGGCGTCGAGCGCCGCGACCGTGCCGGAACCGGCAGCGGTGATCGCCTGACGGTAGGTGGGGTCGATGACGTCACCGGCGGCGAAGACACCCGGCAGGTTGGTGCGCGACGAACGCCCCTGGACGGCGATGGTGCCCTCCGGTGCGAGGTCGAGCTGTCCGTGCACGAGGTGCGTGCGGGGGTCGTTGCCGATCGCGATGAAGAGTCCGTCGAGGGCGAGCTCCGACGTCTCACCGGTGACGGTGTCGGTCAGGGTCACGCCGGTGACCGCGGTGTCACCCGTGATCCCGGTGACTTCCTTGTTCCACGCGAACTCGATCTTGGGGTCGTTCATCGCGCGGTCCTGCATGATCTTCGACGCACGCAGGGAGTCCTTGCGGTGGATCACCGTGACCTTGTCCGCGAAGCGGGTGAGGAACGTGGCCTCTTCCATCGCGGAGTCGCCACCACCGACGACGGCGATGTTCTTCTGACGGAAGAAGAAGCCGTCACAGGTGGCGCACCAGGAGACGCCGTGACCGGACAGGCGCTGCTCGTCCGGGAGGCCCAGCTGGCGGTAGGCGGAGCCCGTGGCGTAGATGACCGCGAGGGCTTCGTACGTCTCGCCGGATCCGACGGTGACCTTCTTGACCGGACCGTTCAGGTCGACGGACACGGCGTCGTCGTACAGGACCTCGGCGCCGAACTTCTCCGCCTGTTCCTGCATCTTGATCATGAGGTCCGGGCCCTGGATGCCCTCCGGGAAGCCCGGGAAGTTCTCGACCTCGGTCGTCTTGGTGAGCTCGCCGCCCGTCTCGACGCTCGACGCGACGATCAGGGGCTTGAGCTCCGCGCGCGCGGCGTAGATGCCGGCGGTGAACCCGGCAGGACCGGAACCGATGATGATGAGCTGGCGCATGCCTGGCTGCCCTTCCGTAGTGGTGCTGACCGGGTCAACCAATGGTAGCCGGGTCGTATTCCGGGGCACCTGGCCGCCGGTCAGCATCGGGCGCCGACGCCGACGCCGACGCCGACGCCGACGCCGACGCCGACGCCAACGCCAGCGCGAACGTCAGCGTCACCACGAGCGGCAGCGGGCGCTTCAGCGTCCGAGTCGGCTGCGCACGAGATCGACGGCACCGCGGATCTCGCCGTTCTTCGCGACGACCAGGGCGCCGAAGTACACCAGGACCATCACGGCGCCGGTCAGGACCAGGGTGACCAACGCTCCCGTGACGTCGGCCATCGCGAACCCGGCGGCCGAGAACGCCCCGAAGAAGTTCGCGACGACCAGACCCGCGACGCCGGCGATCAGTGCCGCGATGACGAACTGCACGTGCGAGCGGGTCACGATCGCGCCCTCGATGCCGTCGAGGCGCTTCCGGACGAGCACCAGGGCGACGACGGTCTGGGCGGACCCGGCGATCGTCGTGCAGATCGCGATGCCGACGCCGATCGACGAGCTGGGCAGCATCGCGACCGACAGAGCTCCGATCACGAACAGGCCCGACTGCACGAGCTGCATCAGGAACGGGGTGCGGTGGTCGTGCATCGCCCAGAACACGCGCTGGATGATGAAGAGCATGCTGAACAGCACGAGCCCCGGCATGTAGGCGACGAGGACGAAGGCCATCGCCTTCGTGTTGCCGAACTCGTTCTCCCAGATCCGGGCGAACGGCATCGCCGTGACGATGAGCGCCACCGACGCGAAGACCGTGAACAGTCCCACGATGCGCAGGGACAGCGACAGGTTGCGACGGACGGCCGCCAGGTCCCCGCGCTCGGCGTCGTGGCTCATCCGCGTGAAGTACGCCGTCGCGATCGACACCGTGATGATCGAGTGCGGCAGCATGAACAGCAGCCACGTCGTGCTCAGCGTCGCGTTGCCAGCACCGGTCGCCAAGGACGCCACGCGAGCCTGGACGACGCCGGCGAGCTGCGTGACGAGGATCATCGCGAACAGCCACCCGGCAGCCGTCCCGGTCGACTTCAGCCCGACCCCGCGCCAGCGGAAGTCCGGTCGGAACGTCAGCCCCGCGCGCCGCCAGAAGAACGGCAGGAACGCCGCCTGGGCGAGCACGCCGAGCGAGGCGCTGCCGGCGAGTACCGCGATCTTGAGCGGGGTCCAGGCGTCCGTCGCTGCGTTCTCGCCACGGCCGCCGAACAGCGCGATGAACAGGATGAGTCCGGCGATCGCGATCACGTTGTTGAGCAGCGGTGCCCAGGTGAACGGGCCGAACACCTGCTTGGCGTTCAGCACCTCGCCGAGGAGCGAGTACATCGCGTAGAACAGGATCTGCGGCAGGCACCAGAACGCGAACGCCACCGCGAGGTCCGTCGTCGAGGCGCTGAAGCCCTTGCCGCCGTCGCCCGCGCTCTGGCTGTACAGGCGGACGAGCATGGGCGCGAGCAGGGTCGCGGCGACGGTGATCACGAGGAACGCCGACCCACCGAGCGTGACGATCTTGTTGACGTACGCGGTGCCGCCGTCGGTGTGCTGCTGCATCGAGCGGACGATCTGCGGGATCAGCACGGCGGACAACAGGCCGCCGGCGATGAGCGCGTAGATGTTGTTCGGCAACTGGTTGGAGATCGCGAAGGCGTTGGCCGCGTCGGAACCGGTGTTGCCGATCGCGAAGGCGAGGACGAAGGTCTTCGCGAACCCGAGGATGCGGGACACCATGGTGCCCGCCGCGAGCATCGCGCTCGCCCGGCCGAGGCTGCGCTCGGCCGCCGGCTCGGCGTCGACGGACTGCTGCGGCTGGGTGACGCTGATGGTCGGCTCGTCGGGGTCCTCCGACCCTTCGGTGCGGCTCGCCTGGTCGGTCGGGAGGCCCGGTTCGGCTCCGCCGGGTCGGCTCGCGGTCGCCGCGGCGGTGGACGGGGCGATGGGCCCGCGCGCGACGTGGAGGCCAGCGGTCGAACTCGCGTGCCGCGAGCTCGCGTGCCGCGGCGGCATGACCAGCGTGCTCGTGCCCGCTCCGGTGCCCGTCGAGCCGGAACCGGTCGAGCTCGCGGCGGACGCCCCGGCCAGGGTGGGCTGCACCGCGAGCGGACGGTTCGGGTCCTCGTCGTCCTCGTCGTCGAGCTCCCCGTTGCGGCGACGCACCCGCTTCCGGATGCTGCGGAAGATGCCGAAACCGAAGATGCCGATCAGCGCGATCGCGGCCGCGGCGGTGATGACGGTCTCCCACTGTGCCTGGACGTTGAGCTGCACGGTCGCCGGCTGCGCGATCTCCACGCCCGTCGGGCTCGACAGCCGCATCGTGAGCTGCACGGTGCCGTTCGCGACGGACTGCACGGGCACCGTCGTCCGCGTGGACGAGTCCTTCTGGATCTTGACGACGATGTCGTTCTGCACGATGTGCAGCGCCGAACTCGACGGTTGCACGGAGAGCCGCACCGTGACGGGGTACTCGGAGCTGTTGCGGAGCGAGATCGGCAACGACGACTTGTCGCCGAGCAGGGTCAGACTGCTCGAGTCGACGATGCTCACCGCCGAGGCGCGCTTCGCCCAGTCGGCGGTCCGGGCATCGATCGCGGAGCCGAGGCGGTCGTCCGTGCGCCAGGCGTTCGAGGCGAGTGCCAGCAACCGGAGCCGTGCGGGTGCGGTCAGGTCGGTCGGGGTGTCGAGCGCGGTCGCGAACCCGGAGAGCTCCTGCTCGCCACGGACCAGGCGGGCGAGCTGGTCGATCCGGGCGTCGCTGTCGGCGTGCGGGGTCAGGGTGAGCGACCCAGCGGTGACCGATGCCGCCGTGGACAGGTCGGCGGGCGAGACCCAGGGCGTGCTCTCGAGGGCGTCGAGCGCCTGGCTGAGCCGCCCGGAGTCCGTCGGCCACGTGCGGTCGAGGGTCAGGAGGACCGGGCCGCTCGCGGTGCCGGCTCGTGCGGCGGTCGCCAGGGTCGCCGTCAGTTCGGCCATCGCCGTCGCGTACTCGTGCTGGGTCGGTGCCGTGGCGGCCGCCCGCAGCAGTTCCGACATCGAGCGGTCCGACACCAGGACGTGGTCGTTCCCGATCCGCTCGGACGCCGGGATGGTCGTGTCGGCGCCGGCCGAGGTGTTGTCGCTCGAGAGGATCGTGCTCTTCACGCCTGCGGCGCGGAGGGCGCCGAGGTCGGCCGTGGCGACGGTGGCGTCCTCCGGCCAGGCGATGGACGACATCGAGTACGGGAAGTCGAGGAGCGACTGCGTGGTGGGGATCATCGCCGGCTGGTCGGTCGAGCCACCGTTCGTCGAGCCACCGTTCGTCGAATCGCCGTTGGTCGAGCCGCCGTTCGTCGCATCCGCGGCGTTCGGGCGCCCAGTGGCCCCGGCGGTCGGCGTCGTGCTGGCGGACGGCGTCGTGGGCGTGCCCGTCGGCGTCGGGGTCGGGGTGGGTGTCGCCGCTCCGGGGAAGTCGTCGGCGTTGATCTCCTGGTCGAGCGAGATCGGCGACAGGATCCCCGCGGACCCTGCCTGCCGGAGCCCGGTGACGTCGGCGTCTGCGTAGGCGAGCGCGAAGGTCTCGTTGCGGAGCCCTTCGAGCCGGTTGAGCCACGCCGTCGCGCTCGAGGGCGCGTTCTCGCCGAGGATCCGGATGGAGGCGATGATGCGCGGGTCGATCGCGAGGGCGACGTTGTGTCCCTGCGCTGCGTCGAGCTGTTGGGTGAGTGTGCCGTCGACGGCGGTGGCGGACGCGAGGGTGCTCGCCGACAGGAGGGACTCGCTCGTGGCGGGCACCGTGATCGGCATCGCCACGGAGACGCCGAGCGGCGCCTGGTCGAACGCGGGGTTCCACGTGATCGCGGACCGACCGACGGCGGTGGTCGCACCGGCCGTGTACGCCGCTGCGATGCGACGGGCACCGAACGAGGAGTACCCGCCGAGACCGAGGTTGCCCGGCACGATGTCGATGGAGTCCACGGTCACCGAGTGGTGTGCCGGGACCGCCGGGACGCCGACGTTCCCCATCGGGGCGCCGAGGTAACCGGTCGTACTGGTTTCGGAGAGCCAGTCGGCGAGCACGTCGCGGGTGCTCGCGGACCGGAAGATGTCGAGGTCGGCCGTGCCGGCGGGGAGGTCGGCGTCGGTGTTGTTCGTCACGGTGAGCGTCAGCTTCAGGTCGCCGTCGCGCTGCACCACCCCGCGGTCCGCGGGGGCGATCGAGACGGTCGTCGTCCCGGGGGTCGCCGCGGTCGGGAGCGCGGTCGGCGTGGTGGTCGCCGTCGCGGCCGTGGCGCTCGGCAGGTCGGCGGCGGTCGGCGCGACGACGAGTCCGAGCGCGACGAGGGCCGACGCGGCGGCGGCGAGCGTGGAGCGGAAGATCTGCATACGAGGAGGCACGTGGTCGGTTCGGGCCGTGACGAGTGTATGAGGCGAGACCATGAACGGTCCCCGTGCGCGCGGTGGATGTGGAGAACTCGGGACCGGTGATCTGGGAGGATGAGGACCGTCATGCACTCCGTTGCCCAGGCCGTCGAGCGACTCGACGCACTCGCCGCCACCGAGCCCGTCGCACTCCTCGCTCGGACCTTCGCCGACGCCGGGTACGAGCTCGCCCTGGTCGGTGGTCCCGTGCGCGACGCCTTCCTGGGCCGCCCGGTCACCGACCTCGACTTCACGACGGACGCCCGACCGGACGACGTCCTGCGGATCGTCGAGCCGATCGCCGACGCCACCTGGGACGTCGGGCGGGCCTTCGGCACCATCGCCGCCCGCGTCCACGGCGAGCAGGTCGAGATCACGACCTACCGCAGCGACGTCTACGACGGCGCGACCCGGAAGCCCGAGGTCGCCTTCGGCGAGACCATCCAGGACGACCTCCTCCGCCGTGACTTCACGGTCAACGCGATGGCGCTCCGACTCCCCCAGCGGGAACTGGTCGACGTGCACGGCGGGGTCGAGGACCTGCTGGCCGCACGACTCCGCACGCCGCAGGCCGCGGTCGTGTCCTTCCGTGACGACCCGCTCCGCATGATGCGTGCCGCCCGGTTCACTGCCCAGCTCGGGTTCACGGTCACCGACGACGTGCGGGACGCGATGACCGAGCTCGCCGACTCCATCGAGATCGTCTCCGCCGAACGCGTGCGCGACGAGCTCGTGAAGCTGCTCGACACGGCGGACCCGGTGCCGGGCCTCCGGCTGCTGGTCGACACCGGACTGGCCGAACGGTTCCTGCCCGAGCTGCCGGCGATGCGCCTGGAGATCGACGAGCACCACCATCACAAGGACGTCTACGAGCACTCGCTCACGGTGGTGACGCAGGCCATCGGGTACGAGGCCGAGCGGCACCCGGGCGACGCACCGGACACGATCCTGCGTCTCGCCGCGTTGCTGCACGACATCGGCAAGCCCGCGACCCGGAAGCTCGAGCCCGGCGGCGCCGTGAGCTTCCACCACCACGACCTGGTCGGTGCGAAGCTCGCGAAGAAGCGCCTGCGTGCGCTCCGGTTCGACAACGACACCATCGCCGCGGTCGCACAGCTCATCGAGCTGCACCTGCGCTTCTTCGGGTACACCGAGGGGGCGTGGACCGACTCCGCCGTGCGTCGCTACGTGCGGGATGCCGGGCCGCAGCTCGAACGCCTGCACGAGCTCACCCGGTCCGACGTCACGACCCGGAACCGCCGGAAGGCAGATCGGCTCGCGTTCGCGTACGACGACCTGGAGCACCGCATCACGGAGCTCGCCGAGCAAGAGGAACTCGACTCGATCCGTCCCGACCTGACCGGCGACGACATCATGCGGATCCTCGACATCCCACCGGGGCGTGCCGTCGGCGAGGCGTACCGCTACCTGCTCGAGGTCCGCATGGACGAGGGGCCACTCGACCCCGAGAACGCCGAGGAACGCCTGCGCACCTGGTGGGCCGCCCGCGACACGGGCGCCTGACCAGTGCGCCCGACCAGGGCACCCGACCGCGGCGCCCCACGGGGCCGGCCTCGGCACCCGAACCGTCGCGACCCGGCGGGGCCCACCCGGCCGAGCCGACCCACCGACCGGTGGCGCGCCTCCAGGCCGTCCGCTAGGCTGTGGAGGTTGTCTCGCGCGTGTCTGCGTGCCGAGGCACATGCATCAACCCTCCTGCCCCGGGAACTGCCCGGGGCCGCTGAGACCAGAGGAGGTGGGTTCCGCATGCACCAGTACGAACTGATGGCGATCCTCGACCCCGAGATCGACGAGCGCACCGTCGCTCCCAGCCTGGACAAGTTCCTCGCCGTGATCCGCAACGACGGTGGAACCGTCGACAACGTGGACGTGTGGGGCCGTCGCCGGCTCGCCTACGAGATCGCCAAGAAGTCCGAGGGCATCTACGCCGTCGTGGACTTCACGTCCTCGCCCGAGGCCGCCAAGGAGCTCGACCGTCAGCTCGGTCTCTCCGAGGCCGTGCTCCGCACGAAGGTCCTCCGCGCCGAAGAGGGCATCGCGCAGGTCGCCGCCCAGAAGCAGCGCGACGAGGCCCGCGCGGCCCGCAAGGCCGCCAACGCCTCCGCCGCACCCGCACCCGCAGCAGCGAGCGCCGAGTAAGCCATGGCCGGCGAAACCGTCATCACGGTGGTGGGCAACCTCACCGCGGACCCCGAGCTGCGGTACACGCAGAACGGGCTCGCCGTGGCGAACTTCACCATCGCCTCCACCCCTCGCACGTTCGACCGTCAGGCGAACGAGTGGAAGGACGGCGACGCGCTGTTCCTCCGTGCGAGCGTGTGGCGCGAGTTCGCCGAGCACGTGGCGGGCTCGCTGACGAAGGGGTCGCGCGTCATCGCGCAGGGCCGTCTCCGTCAGCGCTCCTACCAGGACCGTGAAGGTCAGCAGCGCACGAGCATCGAGCTGGAGGTCGACGAGATCGGCCCCTCGCTCCGCTACGCGACGGCGCAGATCACCCGTGCAGCGGGTGGCAGCGGCGCCGGTGGCGGCCGTGGCCAGGTAGGTGGCGGCAACGCTCCCGCCGGCAACGGTGGCAACGGCGGCGGCTTCAACGGTGGTCAGTCGGACGCGCCCTGGTCCCCCCAGGGTGGCCAGCAGGGTGGCAACGCACAGTCGAACGACGTGTGGAGCACCCCCGGCGGCACGTACGACGACGAGACCCCGTTCTGATCCTCGGTCCCTCCGGACAGACGACACACTTCATTCTCTAAGGACACACAATGGCTGGAAAGAGCACCGGCGACCGCCGGAAGCCTCGCGGTAAGGGCGGCAAGAACGCCGCTCCCGCGAAGTCGATCAAGGTCGGCGTCATCGACTACAAGGACGTTGCGACCCTTCGCAAGTTCATCTCCGAGCGTGGAAAGATCCGCGCCCGCCGCATCACCGGCGTCTCCGTCCAGGAGCAGCGCCTCATCGCCCGTGCCGTGAAGAACGCCCGTGAGATGGCGCTCCTCCCCTACGCCGGCTCCGGCCGCTGATCAGGAGGATCACCATGTCCAAGCTCATCCTCACCCACGAGGTCTCCGGCCTCGGTTCCGCCGGTGACGTCGTCGACGTCAAGAACGGCTACGCCCGCAACTACCTGATCCCGCAGGGCTTCGCCGTCATGTGGTCGAAGGGCGGCGAGAAGCAGGTCGAGTCGATCCGTGCAGCACGGACCGCTCGCGAGCTCGCCACCATCGAAGAGGCCCAGGACCTCAAGATGAAGCTCGAGAACGCGACGATCAAGCTGTCGGTCAAGGCCGGCAAGGACGGTCGTCTGTTCGGCTCCGTCCGTCCGGGCGACGTCGCTGACGCCGTCCAGGCGCAGGGCGTCGGTTCGCTCGACAAGCGCAAGGTCGAGGTCCCCGCGACCATCAAGACCGTCGGTGACCACGAGGCCACCGTGCGTCTGCGCGAGGACATCGTCGCGACGATCTCGCTCCAGGTCGTGGCGGCCAAGTAGTACTGGCTCCACGTTC
The DNA here is from genome assembly GCF_018613895.1 of Curtobacterium sp. ISL-83. Classification (GTDB taxonomy): domain Bacteria; phylum Actinomycetota; class Actinomycetes; order Actinomycetales; family Microbacteriaceae; genus Curtobacterium. The sequence goes on along the minus strand of NZ_JAGGPH010000007.1, from coordinate 366,126 downwards.
CGCCCCGACGGGCGGGTCTCCTCCGGGAGACCCGCCCGTCGTCGCGTTGACGGTCGGCCTGACGGTCCGCGGGGCGGCCGTCAGCCTGGAGGCACGGTGTGCGCTGGGCTGACCGGTTACTGCTCACGACAGGCCGCGATTGCTGAACAGGCGCCGGGAAGACTTCCCACAGGGAGCCCTCCTGTCAAGGCTTTTTGCACAGTGGAAACAGCAGTTTCGGGAAGCTTCAACGTTCACTTGAGGGCGAGTTCTCCACACACCATGTGAAACAGGAAAACCCTGGTCAGGCGGTCGAACATACGTTCCCCGCCCGAGTTGTCCACACCGTCATCCACAGTTCTCCACACGCCACCCCGGCGTGTTCCGCAAGTCCTCCACAAAGTTATCCACAGGGCCGTTTGCTGGGGATAACTCTGTACCCGTAGCTTGGCCCAGCGACTCGGGGATGTCGGTCGTCCGGGGTAGAACTGCCGGCGTGGGTCAGGGCCCACGCCGCAACAACAAAGGGAGTCTGTGTGTCGATCGCGCACCTCGATCCGTCCCCGCACGACGTGTCCGACCGCGGCATGGAACGCACCCCGCCCCACGACCTGCTCGCCGAGCAGTCGACGATCGGCGGCATGCTCCTGTCGAAGGACGCCGTCGCGGACGTCATCGAGACCGCACGAGGGGTCGACTTCTACATCCCCAAGCACGAGGTCATCTTCGACGCGATCCTGTCGTTGTACTCCCACGGGGAGCCGACCGACGTCATCGCCGTCACCGACGAGCTGACGAAGACGGGCCTCCTGTCCCGCGCCGGCGGCGCCGAGTACCTGCACAGCGTGACGAGCATGGTGCCCACCGCGGCGAACGCCGGCTACTACGCCGCGATCGTGGCCGAGAAGGCCGTGCTCCGCCGCCTGGTCGACGCCGGGACCCGCATCGTCCAGATGGGCTACGCGTCCGAGGGCGAGGTCACCGACCTGGTCAACAGCGCCCAGGCCGAGGTCTACAACGTCGCCGGCGGCGTGCAGACCGAGGACTACGTGCCCCTGACCGAGGCCATCGGCGCCGCGATCGACGAGATCGAGGCCGCGAAGGGCCGCGACGGGCAGATGACCGGCGTCCCGACCGGGTTCGCGCAGCTCGACGGCCTGACCAACGGGTTCCACCCCGGACAGCTCATCATCATCGCCGCACGACCCGCGCTCGGGAAGTCGACCCTCGCGCTCGACCTCTGCCGCGCCGCCGCGCTCAAGCACAACCAGACCGCCGCGTTCTTCTCGCTCGAGATGGGTCGCGCCGAGATCGCGATGCGCCTGCTGTCCGCCGAGTCCAGCGTGCCGCTGCAGAACATGCGCAAGGGCACCGTCGACTCGCGCGACTGGACGACCATCGCGCAGACCCGCGGGCGGATCAACGACGCCCCGTTCTTCATCGACGACTCCCCCAACATGACGCTCGTCGAGATCCGGGCGAAGTGCCGACGGTTGAAGCAGCAGCACAACCTGAAGCTCGTCGTCATCGACTACCTGCAGCTGATGACCTCCGGTAAGAAGGTCGAAAGCCGCCAGCAAGAGGTCTCCGAGTTCTCGCGTGCGCTCAAGCTCATGGCGAAGGAACTGCAGGTCCCCGTGATCGCGCTCTCGCAGCTGAACCGTGGTCCCGAGCAGCGTGCCGACAAGAAGCCGATGATCTCCGACCTGCGTGAGTCCGGGTCGATCGAGCAGGACGCCGACATGGTGATCCTGTTGCACCGTGAGTCGGCGTACGAGAAGGACAACCCGCGGCAGGGCGAGGCGGACCTGATCGTGGCGAAGCACCGCAACGGGCCGACGGACACGATCACGGTGGCGTTCCACGGGATGTTCTCGCGGTTCGTCGACATGCCGCAGTAGTGCACTTGTCGCCGCGCGTGTGAAGTGGAAGACAAGTCGTCGTTTCGAAGCGCAAGTTGTCGCGATTGAGAACCAGCTTGTCGCGACCCGCCGCGCTGGACCCGCTCGCGACCTCTCGGGCCGATTCGGCTCAACTTGACGCCGGGTCGAGGGGCTCGCGCGCTTCTCGTCTGCTAAGCAACTTGTCCGACTGCCACGGAACAGGTATCGGTCACGGCGGTGAACACGCTGTTTGGCAGTACGCAGTGGCGACATTGGTGTTCCGTCGGCTGCCAGCACCATCGGCGCCATCGGGTCCAAGAGAGGCGAGGCGGGCGGCGGACTAGTCCGGCTCACAGCGGCCGACCGCCCGGGGTGCCCTACTGACTCGGCTCGGCGCTGGGTGAGCGGCTGCGGAGCGTCCTTACCAGCATCGCAACCAAACCCCTAGTGACTGGTTCGCGCAAATTTCTAAAGTTCTCGTGTACGGTTGTGACAACGACGACCCTCAACTCCCAGGAGCAGGACATGAGCAGCACCGACTACCGGCCGACTCACTGGATGCTCGATGCGTTCGGCGCTGACAGCGCGGACGTTGCCGCGGGGCTCGCTCGCGCCGCGGCGTCGGCTCAGGCAGATGGGCACGACGCGAAGACCAGTAGCCGCCTGCGCACCAACGAAGCGTACGGCGCGACCACGTGGATCTCGCTCGCGCATCACGTAGCGGCGGAGCTCGAAAATCTTGGCGCGGAGGTCGTTCGGCCGGCGGGTGGCCGTTACCGTGTCGCCGTCCTCAACACGACGCTGGTGTTGGCGACCAAGCTCCCGGCGAGCACCAACGGGATCGACGACTTCAAGATCACGTCCGCGATCCGCCAGCGCATCCTGCGGCTCTCCCCGGTCGAGGTGGACACGCCTCTGAACTTCGGGGACGACTACGACCTCCTCGACGCGGGCGGAGCGGTCGTCAACGACTCGGAGTTCGGTACGGCCACTCGTGCAGTTCTCGTTGTCGTCGAGGGCTCCGACCGCAGCGGCGTCGAACGGATCCACATCGGAGACGTGCGTGTTAGTGACGACGGAACGGTGCTCTGGGTGCACCGCGAGCAGCTCCCAACGACGGTCGAAACCGCGGCCGACCTGGGAATTGTGGCCCTCGATCTCGAGCAGCCGATGGACTCCTTCACTGCCGGCGATGCGCCGGAGGTGTCGCTTGGGCTCATCGAAGGCGAGGACACTGGTACCGATGAATCTTGATCGAGCATTCGGTACTGCCGGACGAGCGTCCCTCTCGCTAGAGAAGGTCGCCGAGGCCTTCGATGGTGATCGGCTCCGGCAAGCACGTCAGCTTGCCCTGATGGCAAAGCAGGACGTCGCGGCAGCTATAGGTGTGTCCGCCGCCGCGGTGGGTCAGTACGAATCGAATGTCATGGCACCGCGTCCTGAACTCGTGGGCGCACTCGCCTCCGCTCTCGACGTTCTACCCGAGTTCTTCTCTGCTGGACGCCCGCAGTCCAAGCTTGAGTCCGGAGACGCGTTCTTCCGCAGCCTTCGGTCAACGACGGCTCGTCAGCGAGCGAAGGCGACGTCCTACACGGAACAAGTTTGGGAGCTCGTCAACGTCATCGAGCGGCATGTTCGCCTGCCCGAGGTCAGCCTCCCTCGTCTTGACGCTGAGGCCGGGCAGCCGCTGGATCCTGTGATGACGGCCCGAGCTGTTCGTCAGTTTTGGGGGTTGGGCGGTACGCCCGTCCGTCATCTCGTACGACTGCTCGAGAGCAAAGGCATCGTCGCAGTGCTCGTGCCGATAGTGGAGCAAGAGGTAGCTCGCATCGATGCGTTCTCGACTCTCGCGTTTGATCGGCCGCTCATGGTGCTCTCGGTCGACAAAGTGGATGATGTGTTCCGCCACCGTTTCACTGCTGCGCACGAACTCGGTCACCTACTCATGCACGGGGAGTACAGCGCAGGCGATCCTGCCTTAGAGCGGCAAGCAGACCGTTTTGCTGCTGAATTCCTCATGCCGACCAACGTCGTCCGGCACGAACTTCCGAGCAGGTTCGACATGCGAAAGCTTGCTCAGCTCAGTGAGCACTGGGGAGTGTCGGTTCAAGCGCTGGTTTATCGCAGCAAGGAGCTCGGACTGATCTCGGACTCTGCTGCGCGGCGTGCGTACATCAAGCTTCACGAGCTCGCCGCGACCCCAGCGGTTGCTTCGCGACCCGTACGGCAGTATCCGGGCGAGGTGCCCGGGATGCTCGCTCAAGCAGTTGAGCTAGCCGGCAGAAGCAACGTGACGATCGCATCTATCGCGGCTGAGCTCGCATGGAAGCCGTTACGGGTACGTCGCCTCCTCGGCGAGGTCGACTCTCGTCCAACGCTTACGCTCGTCTAGGCGGAGTCGACCGAAATCGAGTTCAGGCCCCCTATCCCTCCGGACAGCGGGCCTGAATTAGCTCCTGCCATTCCCGCAGCCCCGGCGGGTCGATGGGCAAGTGCCCCGCCGGTCGGCCGGCCACGCGTAGAGGACGTCGGGCGTGACTGAGGGTTAGCGCGTCGGCGCGGTGATGAGGTCGGCAAGGATGTCTAGGGCGCCGGGGACGAGCGAGAAGTACGCCCAGGTGCCGCGCTTCTCGCGGTGCAGGATCCCGGCGTCGACGAGGACCTTGAGGTGATGTGACACGATCGGCTGCGACAGGCCGAGAGACTCCTGCAGGTCGCAGATTCCTCTGACACTTCGGCGATCATCCTGTCACCGCGCACGTAGGCGCCTGCTGCTGCTGCCCTTCCGCGATCCGTGAGTGCAACCAGGCACGCCCGCCCGTCGACCTGGTCGTCGATTCGCACGGCGAGCCCGTCCTGGTCCAGCCGACCGGTGATCTTGCTCACGTTCGACGCTCCTGTTCCCAGTACCTCCGCGAGGACGCTGGGCCGGACCGGGCCCCACGCCAACAAGTGGCAAAGCACCTGGTGGGCCTGCTGGTCCAGCGTCTCGCCTGACTTCGCCAGGATTTCGCCCTGGAGGGCCGGCGAGTTCCAAACGAGGATCAGGGCATTCAGACTGGCCAGCACGCGGGACTGGTAGGGGAATCCGTCGGCATCGGGCTGTTGACGATCCGGTCACGCGCGCCGGGCAGCTGTCAGATCAGGCACCGCCCGGCGCTCGGCGGCTCTCACGCGGCTCGCGATACGGCCTCTGCTGCGGCGTGGATGATGTCCGCGACGATGGTCGGCTGCGTCGCGAAGACCGCATGACTGGCAGGGACGTTCGTGATCTGTGCTCCGCTTCGAGTCGCCATGTGCTGCAGCATCGCCTGGTCGAACGCGTGGTCGTCGGTGGCGATCACTGCCCAACTGGGCTTGTCGCGCCAGGCTGCGCGGGTGAGCGCAGTGCCGAACACACCCATGTTGATCGGCACCTGCGAGTCACGGAGGAACGCCGCGTCGGCGTCGCTGGCGTCGTGAGCGAAGCCAGCCTTGAACTTCCCTGGGTTGATGAACCCGTAGCCGTCGTCGCCAACATCGATCACGAAGTCCGGAGTCGGGGCGAAGCCGTCGTACTGCTGCGCGGTGGTCTCGCCCTGGTCGGGCGCGAGCGCCGACACGTACACCAACCCGGCTACCTTGGGGTGGACTCCGGCCTCGGTGATGACTGTTCCTCCCCAGGAGTGCCCAACGAGGATGGCTGGGCCATCCTGTCGGTCGAGGACTCTCGACGTGGCGGCGACGTCGGCCTCGAGCGAGGTGAGGGGGTTCTGCACGATGGAGACCGCGTAGCCGCGAGCCGTCAGGTTGTCGTAGACGCCCCGCCACCCGGAGCCGTCCGCGAAGGCTCCGTGCACGAGCACGACGTTCTTGATCTCGTTCATTTTTCCTGTCCTTTCAATGGTCTTGTTGTGGTTGAACTGGTTCCGTCGAGGCCGTGGTCTCAGCGGGAGCCCACCGCGCCTGGGCGAGATCGACGCGCACGTCGGGGTCGTCGCTGAGGAGTGGGGTGGATTCGTTGAGGAACTTGATGCGGGCACGGTCGGCTGCGCCGCTGTAGGGACGACCGTCAGCGTTCACGACCCGCCACCACGGAATGTCGTGTCCGCCGCCGTGCAGGATCCGACCGACCGTTCGTGCTCCCGTGTCCACCTCGCGTGCAAGGCCCCCGTACGTCATCACACGGCCGGCCGGTATCGACGCGACTATGCCCAATACCTGCTCTGTCAGGTCATCCATGGGCTTCGAGCCTCGCGATCGTTGCGCGGGTGTCGAGGGACTGGCCACCTTTGGCATCGAGGTTGAACGCGGCGCGGGGCGAGAGCACCCCGTTGGCCTGCACGGTGAGCCAGTGGGGTCCGGGATAGTACGTGCGCGTGGTGATCGGGCGGAAGGAATGGGTTTTCGTGATGACGACGGTTGCGTTCGGAGGGAGGCGTCTCGATCCGAGCTCGAAGGTCTTCGGGTTCGCCGATCCGTTGGCGCGGAGGAATCCGATGGAGTAATCGATCGCGACGGTCGCGTCCGTGTCGCCGTCGTTGGTGATGACCGTTGTGAACGTGAGCTCGCCACCCCAGTTCACGATCAAGCTGCCGACCTCTGGTGCGAAGACCCGCAGGTGGCCGCCGGTGTAGCCGGTCAGGCCGAGGGCAACCGGGTCTGCTCGCTTGATCAAGGTCCTGAGGCCGTGTCGGAGTACCCAGGGAGTGTTCGCGTCGGGTTCCGCGGCCCAACCGGTGGCCGTTCTCGTGACGACGTCTGCGTCGATTCGGCTGAGGTCGTTGAGGTGGTTGGCGACCGAGCGCCGTACGTAGACGGCGGGGTCGCGGTAGGAGGCGTCAAGGATGCCCTGCGTTGCCTCCGGGTGGGCAATCAGCCATGGCACTCGCCTGGCCCACGGCAGGAACGCGCGTGAGCCTTCCGTAGCGAGCCGTCGGACGTGCTCGTTGCTGTGGTCGGTCCAGGTCTGCATGATCTGCACGCCGCGCTCAGGGCGAGCGATCAGGAGGTCTCGTACCGCGAACTCCCCGGTGAGCCCGACCGTGAGGCGGGCCAACAGCGCCATCGCGGCGTCGAAATCGGCCGACGTGCCGCTCTCCAGCGCACGAGCGGTCACGAACTCTGTGACGGGCCAGATCATCCAGCCGGCGAACTGTGGGTCGTCGACGAGATCAAGGACGATCTTCTTCCCCGTGGCGAAGCCGCCGGGAATGTCCGCCAGGAGCGCGTCACGCACGAGATTCACGCGTTCGCGGAGTCGGAGGCCGGGCAGGGCGGCCGGAGCGGCGGCCAGCGCGTCAAGTTCGTGCGTTGGTGCAACCCTGGTGAGCGAGCCGCGGAGGGCGGCGACCACGGTCGGGTTGATCAGCTCATCCATCGCACCCATGGGTGTTCCTCCTCGTTGCCGTGGCCGGAGCAGCCGATGGCTGCTCCGGCCAGCGCATGGTCAGGCCAGGCCGATGGCCAGGTCGGTGACGAGGTCGCCCTCGGTGGTGAAGTCGAACGCGAAGTTCATCGGGCCGCCGTCGAACTCCCCGTTGACGGAGGCGACGAGCCGGCCGTCGTTGAAGGAGGTCGGCGTGAGCACGATCTTCGGTCCGATCTGGTGCACCTGGATCCAGCTCCGGATCTCTTCCTCGGTGGTGTACGCGTTGCCGTCGTCGTGCACCACAGCGGTGTCGGCGAAGACCGCGAACAGCGCCTCGGCGTCGTGGGCGTTGGTGGTGGCGACGAAGGCTTCGACGGCCTTCGGGAGGGTGATGTCGCTCATGGTTCTCTTCTCTCCGTCTCCAGGCGAGAGCACCGGATGCGCTCTCATTTCCTGTCGGCACGGACAGTAACACACTTACTGTCCTGTGAGACACTATTGCTTGAAGGACACTGATCAACGCGAGACGACGGGTAGAATCCGGACATGGGAGACATCAGTGATGCCGGAGTGAAGAGGTCGCTGCAGGCGGCGGACTTCCCGTACCGATCGGAGCTGCTCGCGAACCTGAGCGCGCTGATCCTCCTGTGGGACTCTCCTGCTGTTCAGGGCGAGATTCTGGTGAAGACCGGTGAAACGCTCGACCAGCAGTCGCATCAGGCGTTGCGGCACCTCCTGGCATGGGGGCCGATGCGGCCGACCGCCCTCTCTCGGGTGCTGGCTACCGGCGCCTCCCACGTCAGCAAGATCGTTCGCCGACTGGAATCTGATGGCCTGGTTGAACGGACCACGGACCCATCCGACCGTCGGGCGACCCTGATCAGCCTCACCGAGGCTGGGGAGACGGCAGCCCGCGGCGTGTACGCCCTCGGGGATCGGATGATCTCCGAGGTTCTTGAGGGCTGGGCTGCCGCGGAGGTTCGCCAGTACACCGAGCTGACGGAGCGATTCGTCGGGGATGCCATCGCGGCAGCCGACCGCATGCTCCGGCGGGGGCTCCTGCCACCTGAGGCGTGACCACCGGTTGCGTCGCGACCTACTCAGTTTACTGTCCCACAGGACAGTACATGTGGTACTGTCCTGCGGGACAGTAACCGTGGACACGTAGGGAGCAGAGATGTCGAACGAGGATCGTGACCGACTGGACGGCCGCCGGGCACTGGTGACGGGCGGGTCGAAGGGATCGGGGAAGGCGGTGGCCGAACGGCTCCGCGAACTCGGCGCCGATGTCTACGTGACAGCCCGGTCGATGCCGGAGGGGTACGAATTCCCCGACCGCTTCATCGCCGCTGACACGTCAACGCCGCCGGGCACGGATGCGGTCGCTACGAGGATGACCGAGGTTGGCGGCGTGGACATTTTGGTGCACGTCGTCGGCGGTGCATCGACCCCGTCCGGCGGCTTCGCAGTGATCACCGACGAGCAATGGTTCACGGAGTTCAACCTGAACTTCTTCGGCGCCGTACGACTCGACCGCGCCCTCGTTCCGGCGATGATCGAACGGGGGTCGGGCGTTGTGCTGCACTTCACCTCGATTCAGCGTCAGCTGCCGCAGTACGACGCGTCGCTCGCCTACGCCGCTGCGAAGGCTGGCCTGCGCACCTACAGCAAGGGACTCGCGAACGAGCTCGGCCCCCGCGGTGTCCGCGTCAACGCGATCAGCCCCGGTGGAATCGAAACGGAAGCGTACGAGCGATTCGTTGACCGGATCGCCGAGGGCAACGACCTCAGCCGCGAGGAGGCCAGGGCGAAGATCATGGACTCGCTCGGCGGTGTGCCGCTCGGCCGTTTCGCCAGGACAGAGGAAATCGCAGACCTCGTCGGGTTCCTCGTCTCCGATCGGGCGTCAGCGATCGTTGGGGCCGAGTACGTCATCGACGGCGGGACCGTACCCACGGTTTAGTATCGGGTCGGTCCGGTCAACGTGATGGCTCCGAACGACCAGTTGCTCCAAACATGTCCGTGTCGAACAGCTGCTGCACGTCGTACTTATCGCGTTCTTCCACCTCAGCTCGGTAACCGTACCCGCCGCTATTGACGAGGACGTCGACAGCAGTCCTGCTCGGCGTCATCGTCTTCGCGAGGCTCTGTGTCACATGGACCTGCCGGACGCCGGCGCGATGAAGATGGCTCTGTCACTGCTGGGCTTGCAGCCAGATGCTCACCGCAAGGACAAGCGTGGCAAGAACACTTGAAGAAACGACCATGCCGTTATCGCGGGTGTGCTGATCGTGGTGGATGCTGCAGTACCCCCCACGAGGAGTCGGGTTCTGGCAGTACATGTTCCGGCCACGGGAACGGTTCGGAGCAAGACAGGACCGGGCGGGCTCCCGATGCGTATGCCTGTAACGAGCCCTGAGTATCGCGGCGCCTACGATCCCTGACGCAACCAGCACCCCGAATACGACCACCATCGTGAACCTCCAACCCATCACTATCGGTTGGTCGCCGGCGAGCGGTAGTCACTGAGGCAAGAGTGCCTGCACTTGCACGACGCGTCGTGGCGAACACCGTGAAACGTCAATCGTCGAGGGCGTGCCGCTCCGCGACCTCAGATAGGGGCGGTCCGCGCTTGGAGTACGGCCCGAATGAGCTTGGCGCGGGTGTTGAAAGCGCGGTGACTCTTGTGGATACGGGAGGCGGGCATGCTTTCGTTCCGCTGCAGTATTCGAAACCACGCGCAGCCGTCAGCGCCTGTCCCGACGTGAACCGTCAACCATCAGCCGGGTGCCGACTGCGAACACGGCGCATGCGACAAGGAACGGGACCTGGCGGTCGCCGGGCGGGAACGCGACTATCCCGACGATGAGGACCGCGCCGAGGGCGACCACGGCTAGAGCGGTCCAGACGGTACGCATGCCGTGAGTGTGTCCTAGACCCACAGGGCGCCGATGCAACCGAATGCACCCGCGGCGAGCAGGCGGCCCGCGAGCACGCGCGCCTCACCTTTGGTGATGGAGTTGTCCGCGAGGATGGCACCCATCGCGATGGCTGCGCCGCGGTAGCGCTGCAGCTCCGCTGCGGACGGCTTGTGCGCGTTCGCGAGGTCGACCGCGCACTTCTTGTAAGCCGCGCCGAGCGTGACCTTCACGAGCGACTCCACAATCTCCGCCACGCTGCCTCCCTTTGACATCAGCAGACCGGAGCGGCCAGCTTGTTCGGAAGGAACATACGGCGCAGAAAAGGCACTGTCGAAGAGTTCGCATTCCGCATATCGGCCGTACTGGCGCGCCTGAGCTGACTGCACGGGCCGCCCACCGGCCGCACCCGAGTTGCTTCAACTCCGTTCGACGCGGTGTCGTTCGAGACGGCGCACCGCATCCATCGCAGACCGCTGCGCCGGTGCTGCGAGCCGGCCCTGCGAAACCCAGAACGCCAAGACGGGTGTGCTCCATCGCCGACCGTGCCGGTGCCAGGCGATGGACGGCCACGTGGTCACGTCGTCCGGGCCGGGCATCGAGATGATCGCGGAGAACGGGATCCGCCGAGACCACACGAGCCCGCGGACCACGAAGTGATCGGAGCCGCACACGACCCCGAGCCGAAGCGCCCGTCCGGTGAGCCACCCGCCGATGCCGACCCCGAGCAGGAGGACGGCGATCACGACCCAGCCCGACCCCGGTCCGTCCTGCTCCTGCCAGGCGAACACCATGGCAGCCCACGCGCAGGCGACCCCGATCAGTGCTGTGCCGTACCGGACGGCGCCCGGGCCGAGGACGATCACCCCCACATCATGCTGCACCGGACGGGAGAGTGGCATGGTGGCAGAGCGTCCCCGGCGCACCTGCCACATCCGGTCGACGAGACGAGAGCCATGTTCGAGGCGCGCAACGGCATCACCGCCGACACCATCACCGCCGACGAGTTCGAGCGCTCCGCCGACCGGCAGCACATCGCGCTCACACTGACGTGCCCCGGCTGCGGCGCGGACGCGATGTTCCGTCGCCGCTCGATCGACGGCCGCAAGGCGACCTTCTGGGCACGCCACGCGCGGCCGGACTGCCCGTTCGCCTCGGGCGGGACGGGCGACACCGAGTACCGGGCGCTCGAGGAGACCGAGCCGAGGACACCCGCCGAGCACGTCGTGAAGGTGCGACCGGCACAACGAGGAGGGGCGCCCGCGTCCGGACCGCGGATCGAGCACGACCCGGACGCGCGCCCGGCCGACCCGGGCTCGCGCGGCCGCCACACCGCCGCCGGCGAGGCCACGTCCGAGGTGGTTCCCACCCGCGGCCTCCGCGCGATCCTGCGCACGCTCATCCGCGATCCCGCGTACCGGACGAGCACCGACCTGCTCGTGTTGCCCGGTCGTGACAAGGACTACCGCCACCAGGTCCGGAACGTCTGCGTCCGGACGCTCGACGTCACCGAGGACCACTTGCACCCTGCCCGCAGACGTCTCTACTGGGGCGAGATCCGGTGGGCGGCGGCGGGCCGTGGGAGCTACTGGCTCAACACGGAACGGTGGGGCACGCTCACCGTGCGGCTCCCGCAGGTTGCGGCGGCCGAGCTGCTCGCGACCCACGGACTCAGCGACATCGAGGACCTCATCGGCGCTCGCTTCATCCTGTACGGCTGGCTCACCGCGAGTGAGGACCGCCAGTTCGTCCACGTGCGGGACCCGGAGTGGTTCGACATCCGGTTGGGATCGGAGGATCCGGCGATCGCGTGAGGCGACCGCGGAAGCGGTCGCCGGACGGGAGGCACGGTGCCAGCTGGCACCGTACCTCCCGTCCGCAGTGGGTCGGTGACGCATCCCGCGAGTGCCGGACCGAGCCGGCCGACCTCCGCCGTGGTGCGCCGTCCTCCCCGACGTCTCAGCGTGACGCGAGCAGGTCCTCCATCCGGGTGATCTGCTCGGTCTGGCTCGACACGATCGACTTCGCCATCGCGACGGCGTCCGGGTTCTTGCCCGTGGCGACTTCGGTCTTCGCCATGTCGACGGCGCTGGTGTGGTGCTCGACCATCTGCTGCAGGAACAGTTTCCCCGCATCGTCGGCAGACGCGGTGTCGAGCGCGGTCATGTCGGAGTCGGACATCATCCCGGACATCGAGTGGTCCATCCCCGACATGCTGGTGCCGGCGCCCCACGACGTGAGCCAGCTGCGGAGCTGGGTGATCTCGGGTCGCTGCTCGGTCGTGATCTGCTTCGCGAGGGTGACGACGTCGGCGCGCACGCCAGTCCCCTTCTTCAGCAGCATGTCGCTCATCTCGATGGCCTGTTGGTGGTGGGGCAGCATCCCCTGCGCGAACATGACGTCCTGGTCGTTGTGCACGGACGCGGTTGCTGACGTGGACGTGGACGCGTGGGCGCCCGGGTGGGAGGCGGTGGAGCAGCCGGCCAGGGAGAGGCCGGCGGTGAGTGCGGCGACGGCCGCGATGGTGGTCTTCGTACGGTGCATCAGGACGATTCCTCGGGTCGATGACGACAGGCAGGCACGCGCCTGCCCGGGGTACCGGAGTGGGGCGGCTGACGGCCCCGAGGAGTCGGTCTAGATGCGGATGATCTGCAGTGCCGTGAGTGACGGCGGTCGTGGCACGGCGACGCGGCGGGGCACCTGAGATGCGAGGGCGACCAGTCGGGCGAGCAGGTACAGGAGTCCGCCCGGGCGGGGGCCGAGCAGTGCCCACCCGAACAGGACGATCACGATCAGGCACGCCATGCCGGTGTGGGAGCACAGCAGCCCGCAGAGTCCGTCGCAGCCCATCGGCATCGCGGGCATCGCCGGGGCGTCCGGGTGCGAGACGGCTGCTGTCGGGTGGTCGGACGCCGGGATCGCCGTGCCCGCGTGGGAGTGGGCGGCCATGTCCATCGGCGTGCCCGCGTGGGGGTGGACGGTCATGTCCATCGCCGTGCCCGCGTGCGTGTGGCCGGTGGTGGTCATCGCCATGCCACCGCGCTCGAGCGTGCCCTGTCCCATGACGCTGTGCATGGCCATCGGGCCGAGCACGAGCAGCAGGAGACCCAGCACGGCGGTGCTCGCGGTCAGGAGCCGCCGGAGGCCGGGGAGCGAGGAGGTCATGGAGGGCCGGTGCGATCAGGTCACGGGAACAGGGACAGCGGTCGGTGGTCGATCTGATGGTACCCGGGCGGGGTATCGAGCGCGAGGGGACCGAGCGCCGTGGTCGGCCGTGCCGACAGACGCGGAGAGCCGCCGACCCTTCCGGGTCGACGGCTCCTGCCAGCGGTGCTGCGGCTCAGCGGCGGTTCGTGCCGTCCTCGTCGAGGTCGATCTCCTCGTGGGCGACCTGCGCCGAGATGTGCTGCTGCTCGGTGACGATGTGCTTTCGGAGCCGTGCGCGGCCGGCGGAGCGCGTGGTGTCCGTGCCGGCGTAGTCCGCTGCGGTGTCCGACCCGAGGGACGAACCGCCGCCGGTGCCCGTGCCGGCACCGTTCGTGGAGGTGATCACGGTGGTTCCCTTTCGCAGATGGACGGGGTTGCCGGACGAACGATGCTCGGTCCCGTCCGAACGGACACGGAGGTTCGACGGAACCGGGGGACACCGCGGCCCGGGATGCCGAGGACGTGTTCGCCTGGATGTCCTCCCACCGTCAGCCTGATCACACCGTCGGGTGCGACCGAGTTGGCTCTGGCCGGTACGAGACCCGATGGCGACGAGCGAGGACACCATGAGCCTGAACAACGACAACGCGGTCCCGGCAGACCGGGAGCGCGCAGACCACGACGCCGTACCGGTGACGGAGCGCCATGACGCAGTACCGGTCACCGAGCGCCATGACGCCGTCCCGGTGACGGAGCGCCACGACGCCGTCCCGGTCACCGAGGGCGGTGCGACCCCGGTTGACCGCGGACCCACGCAGCGTGAGGCGGTCCTCGAACGCGAGAAGGAGGAGTTCGCCGGCTTCAAGTGGGGCTCGGCGTTCTTCGGCTGGCTGACCGCGACCGGTACGGCCGTGATCCTGACCGCGATCCTCAGCGCGATCGGCGCAGGGGTCGGCCTCGGCCAGAACGGCGGCAACGCGAACAAGGCCGCCGACGCCGTGAGCAAGAACGCCGACGTGGTCGGGATCGTCGGGGCCATCGCGCTCGCCGTGATCCTGTTCGTCGCCTACTACTGCGGCGGGTACGTCGCCGGTCGCATGGCACGCTTCGCCGGCGCCAAGCAGGGCATCGCGGTCTGGATCTGGGCGATCGTCATCGCGATCATCGTCGCCATCATCACCGCGGTCGCCGGCTCGCAGTTCAACGTGCTCGGCAACCTGAACAGCTTCCCGCGCATCCCCGTCGACGAGGGCACCCTCACCGCGACGGGCATCATCACCGCGATCGTCGTCGCGCTGATCGCCCTCGTCGGTGCGGTGCTCGGTGGCCTCGGCGGCATGCGCTACCACCGCCGGGTCGACCGCGTCGGCCTCGGCCGCTGACGTCATGTCGGACAGACGAACCGATCACGGAGGAACCACGGGCATGCAGATCGACAGCACGAACCTGAACAGCGTCTTCGGCGCGACGGTCGTCGACCCCAACGGGGCGAAGGTCGGGACCGCCAAGCAGGTGTACGTCGACAAGACGGACGGGCACCCGCTCTTCACGACCGTCGGCACCGGACTCTTCGGCCGTTCGGAGTCGTTCGTCCCGCTCCAGGGCGCGACCCTGGTGGGCGACGAGCTCCGGGTGATGCACGACAAGGACGTCATCAAGGACGCACCGCGGGTGGACCCCGACGGCGACCTCGGTGACGACGACCAGAACCGGATCTTCGACCACTACGGCATCGGCACGGGTCACCACGACCGTGCCGACAGCGATCGTGCCGACAGTGACCGTGCCGATCAGGTCCGTGCTGACCAGGACCGTGCCGATGACGGTCGGCACGACCGGGACCGCGAGCACGATGACGCCGCCGACCGCCCGGCCGAGCGGGAACCGGCCGTGGCGTCCGTCGCGGCAGACCGACCCACCGACCTGGACCGCGACCGTGGCCCGGCCGTGGAGGACGCGAACGGACTCGACGCCCGCACCGGCGACGATGCGCCGGCCGTCGACCACGCGGACGACGGCTCGATGGTCCGCTCCGAGGAACGCCTGCACGTGCACACCGAGTCCGCGCCCGCCACGCGTGCGCGCCTCAAGAAGTACACCGTCACCGAGCAACGCACCATCACGGTGCCGGTGCAGCGGGAAGAGGTCCGGATCGAGCAGGTCCCGGTCACCGACGAGGAAGGTGTTCCCGCGCAGCGCGAGGACCTCGACGGGGACGCCGGCCGCCGCTGACGCGTGCGGTCACCCCCATCGGACGGGAGGCACGGTGCGGGCCCGCACCGTGCCTCCCGTCCGTCATGGGTCGCCACCAGGCGTCGCCACCATTGATCGGCGACGCGCCGACGGGCGGTCAGACCGTCAGCGGGTCGAGTTCGTGCTCGACGCGAGCCACGTGCTCCCCGTCGTGGCGGTGGCGGCCGTGGCTCCGTCCCCGGTGCACCGCGGCACCCACGACCATCAGGGCCAGGCCGACGGCGGTCCAGTCGGCGAGCACGACCCACTGCAGGGTGGAGTCGGCGTGCGGGAAGTACGAGATGTCCCGGATCAGCCTGGTGCTGGCGCCCGGTGGGAACCACTGGCCGATGCTCCTCCACGGTGCGGGCAGGAACGACGTCGGCGTCCCTGCGGAGGCGACCGGGTTGGCGAAGAGCAGGAACAGGACCGGTCCGGTGCTGACGCCGATGCGCCCGATCAACGCCGAGGCGCCGAGGATCGTGCCCGCGATCGCAGCGAGCGCGAGGGTGAACGCTCCAGCGTTCGCCAGGTACGAGCCCTGCAGGATCCCGAACCAGCCCTGCAGGATGCCGGAGACCGCGAGTCCGCCGACGACGACGTAGACGCCCAAGCCGACGAGACGACGACGGGTGCCGTGGACCAGGAACGTCAGGAAGACACCGCCGAGCATCCCGCCCATCACCAGTGGGAACCCGGCCGCCACGAGCCCGCCCCCGGACGGGTCGGCGTCGGACAGCGGGACGACGTCGGTGACGCGCACGGCAGGACCGGCCGGAGCGGCGGTCGATCCCGATGCCCGCGTGGCAGCGGCGCTCCGCTGCGCCTGCAGCTTCGCGGCGACCGCACCCATGACCTGCGACACGGCCGGGCTCGCGGCCGAGGCGGTGAGGACCTCGGGCGCGGAGCCGACTGTCAGGACGATCGCTCCGTAGACGTCACGGGACCGGATCAGGCGGACCGCAGCCGCCCGGTCGTCCACCCGCCGCACGTCGAACGTGTCGTTCCCGGACGTCAGCGCGGTCTCCACCCGGCTGGTCTGCGCCGCTGGTCCGGCGATCGCGACCGGGATCTCGTGGACGACCGACACCCGGGTCGGCCACGTGAACGCGATGACGATGAGGGACACGAGGGCCGCGATGAGGATCCCCACGACGACCGCCCGACGCCAGTGGGTGGGCTGCGGAGTGCGGGCGGGGATGCTCATGGACGGCTCGTTTCTGGCAGCGCCGACGGGTGCGGACGCGGGTGGGGGCGCGAGGCCGAGAGCGAGCGTAGGTCGGATCCGTCGAGAAAGCAACGCATGTTGACTTCCTGTGGGTCGGCCTAGGATCAGCACATGACGAAGCCTGCTGACGAGCCGGGTGCCACGCGCCCCCGCGGCCGGCGGCCCGGGGAGACCGTGACGCGCGAGGCCGTCCTCGAAGCGGCCCGCGCCCGCTTCGCCGCGGACGGGTACGCGGGAGCCTCCATCCGCAAGATCGCCGCGGACGCCGGGGTGGACGCGGCCCTCGTCATCCGCTTCCACGGCTCGAAGGACGCACTGTTCGCGGCTGCCATGGCCCTGCCGCCGGAAGCCGCGACCATGCTGACGGACGCGCTCGAGGGCAGCCGGGACGAGGTCGGGGAACGGATGGTGCGCGCCTTCCTGCGGCTGTGGACCGACCCGGCGACCGCCGAACCGATGCTCGTGATGTTCCGGTCCGCCGTGACGAACGAGCAGGCGGCCGCGAGTCTCCGGTCGTTCATCCGCGCGCGGGTGCTCTCGGTGTTCCTGCCCCGGTTCCCCGAGGTCGCCGACGGACCCCTCCGGGCGACGCTCGCTTCGTCGATGCTGCTCGGGGTGGTCGTCGGGCGGCAGATCGTCGGTATCGAGTCGCTCGTGGACGCCGATCACGAGGAGTTGGTGGCGCTGCTGGCCCCGGCCGTGCAGCGGGTCCTGGTCCCGTAGCGGGAGGACTCCCCGCGTTCGGGGGTCGGGCTCGTGGGGCCGTTGAGCCGCAGAACGACAGGGGCTTGCAGCCGGCGGTCGTGCGTGCGTATCGTCAGGGCCAGCACCCGCGGACCCGTCCTGAGCGGGGACCGCACCGCCACCGGACTACGGCAGTCCGGCGGTCTCCGAACGGAGGAGGAACACCATGGTCAGCTGTTCTGCGCACCAGCGAGTGGCCTCCGAACCGATCCGTGCGCTGCGGCGTTGAGCTGATCACCGTGTTCTCCGCCACGAAGCCCGCCACGAAGCCCGCCACGAAGTCCGCAACGACGTCGGCGCCGGATACCGCCACGACCCGAGTGACGCCCGAACCGTGCGCCGAGGCGCCGTTCGCCCCCGCTGCTCCGACCGCCACCACGACCCCGTGCCCGCGGTGCGCCCGGCCGCTCCGCACGGCACGGAACCCGTACTACGGCGTGAGCCTGGCCGTGCACGAGTGGCTGTACGTCTGCGACCGGTGCGGGTGCACCCGGTTCGCGACGCCGGTCGACGACGGACTCGTTGTCGTGCAGCCCGAACCCGAGCGTCCGGAACACGAGGCCTTCCTGCGGCTGGCACGGCGGATCCGTCGGCTGCGGCACGAGCAGGAGCGCGGCGCGGCCTGACGCGGTCCGCGAGCCGGTTCTCATCGCGGGCGCGATACGGTCGGACCGTATGAACAGCGCACCCGAGACCCCCGAGTTCACCGTCCCGCTGGCCGACCGGCACTTCGAGGACTACGTCCCCGGCACGGTCAGCACGTACGGCCCGATCACGGTGACGGAGGCGGAGATCGTCGCCTTCGCGCGGGCGTTCGACCCGCAGCAGATGCACACCGACCCTGCGGCCTCGGTCGACGGGCCCTTCGGTGGTCTGATCGCGAGCGGTTGGCACACGACGGCGATCATGATGCGGCTGATGGCGGACAACTACCTCAACCAGTGGACGAGTCTCGCCTCCCCGGGCGTCGACGAGCTCCGGTGGCACCTGCCCGTGCGGCCCGGCGACGCCCTGTCCGCGCGGTTCACCGTGCTCGACGCGCGCCCGTCGCGGACGAAGCCCGATCGCGGCCTGGTCCGGACGCGGATCGAGCTCCTGCGGCAGGACGGCGCCGTCGTGATGTCCCAGATGATGATGAACCTGATCCGCAGCCGGAGCACCGCGGCACCAACCGACTGACCGGCGGCCCGGTGCCCGGGTGTCGATCCGGCAACGGCTCCGGGCGACCCTGCTCCCCGTCGACCCCCGGCGATAGGGTGTTGCCCGATCGCCCGACCGGGCGTGGACCGCCCGTCGGAAGGCTCCCCGTGCTCGTCGTCGCCATGGTGCTCGCGGCCCTCGCCGCGTTGCTGCACGTCTACATCTTCGTGTTGGAGTCCGTCCTCTGGACGACGCCGCGCGCCCGGTCGGTGTTCGGCACCACCTCCGACGAGGCCGAGGCCACGAGGTCCCTCGCCTTCAACCAGGGCTTCTACAACCTGTTCCTGGCCATCGTCACCGGCATCGGCGTGGTGCTCGTGATCGCCGACCACCACGCCGTCGGGAGCGCGCTCGTCGTCGCGGGCACGGCTTCGATGCTCGCCGCCGCCGTGGTGCTGTTCGCCAGCGACGCCACCAAGCGGCGCCCGGCCACGACCCAGGGCGCGTTGCCGCTGCTGTCGCTCATCGCGCTCGCGATCGCCGCGGCGGTCTGACCCGTGGGGACGACGGGGGGCGAGATCGTCTGGATCAACGGCACGCACGGGGTCGGCAAGACCACCACGAGCCGCATCGTGCAGGGGCTGCTGCCCGGCTCGCGTCTGCTCGATGCCGAGAAGGTCGGTGAGGTCCTGATGGACATCCGACCGGGGTTGCCGACCACCGACGACTTCCAGCACTGGGACCCGTGGCGCCCGCTCGTCGTCGAGACGGCCCGTCGGGTCCAGCAGTACACGGGCAGCACGCTCGTGATGCCGATGACGGTCCTGGTGCAGGCGTACTGGCACGAGATCCGCGACGGACTCGCGGCGCACGGCATCGCGATCCGGCACTTCGTGCTCGACGCCGACCAGGCGACCCTGCGGCACCGCATCGAGCACGACCCCGACCTCGGGCCGTCGACGTTCCGGTTCTCCCGACTGGCGCCCTACGCCGAGGCAGCGCGCACCTGGCTGCACGACGAGGCGGAGGTCATCGACACCGTCGGCCGCACACCCGAGCAGGTCGCGGCCCGCATCGCGGAGGCCGTGCTCGCGGACTGAACCCGCTCCCCGGCGCTGCGTCGAGCCGGTCCGGGAAACGCGGTGGGCAGAATGCTGCAAACCGCCCGCGAGAGCGCTCCGAATCACATCCGAGCGCATGGCGACACCGTCGCCGCGTCCGGCAACCAGGCCGGGCGTCGGGCGCCCGAGTCGCACACGACCTGCGGCTCGTGACAGGAGAGATCCCATCATGACCAGCAACGCAGCAACCACGCGGTACGGCTCGACGCTGACCCAGAAGGGCGCCCTCGTCTTCGGAGTGGTGTTCCTGATCGTCGGTCTCGCCGGCTTCATCCCCGGACTCACCATGGACATGGGCACCATGTCCGTCGCCGGGCACGGCTCGATGGCCATGCTCCTCGGCACCTTCCAGGTCTCGGTGCTCCACAACATCGTGCACCTGCTCTTCGGCATCGTCGGTCTGCTCGCCGCCCGTACGGCGTCCGCAGCGCGCCTGTACCTGCTCGTGGGCGGCATCGTCTACGCCGTCCTGTTCATCTACGGCCTGTTCACCGCCGGCATGATGACCGGTGCGAACTTCGTGCCGCTGAACGCCGCCGACAACGTGCTGCACCTGATCCTCGCCGTCGCGATGATCGTGCTCGGTGTCGTCCTGCCGCGCGCCGGACGGTCGACGGGTGCGCGCACCGCGCGCTGATCGGGTCACGACCCACTGACGGACGGGAGGCGCGGTGCCAGCTGGCACCGCGCCTCCCGTCTGTCGGTCCGGACCGACCTCCCTCGGTGCGGTAGGTTCCTGCCGAGCGCAGTCCACCGTGCGACCCGCGCAGTCGACCGTGCGAAGGGAGCGCCGATGGCCCAGGGGCACCGCTCTCCGCCGACCATGAGCGACGTCGCGGCGCTCGCCGGGGTGTCGAAGAAGACCGTCTCGAACGTCCTGTCGGGCTACGAGCACGTCTCGGCCCGGACGCACGACCGCGTGATGGCGGCCGTCGACGAGCTCGGGTACGAGCTGAACGTGTCGGCGCGGAACTTCCGCGCGGGGCGCTCGCGCGTGCTCGGGCTGGCGGTCCCCGAGCTCCGGCAGGCGTACTTCGCAGAGCTCGCCGACGCCGTCATCCGGGCTGCCGGCGCCGTCGGCTACACGGTGCTCATCGAGCAGACCGCGAGCGGCGAGCGGGAGTCCGACGCGATCACCCGGATGCGCGAGCACTCCATCGACGGGATCATCTACAGTCCGCTGGCCGTGCGGGAGAGCGATGTCGAGGCCCTCGAGGTGAAGTTCCCGCTGGTGGTGCTCGGCGAGCCCCTGGCCGGCAGTGGTGCGACCTTCATCACGATGTCGAACGCGGCCGCGGTCCGGGACGCCACCGAACACCTGCTGTCCGCGGGTCGGACGGCGATCGCGTTCCTCGGGGCGGAGCCCGACGGACCGGTGCGCACGGCTCTGGAGCGTCTGCGGGGCTACCGCGAGGCGTTGGCCGCCCACGGGATCCCGTTGGTGTCGGAGCGGATCGTGTCGACGGCGCTGTGGCACCGGGCGGACGGGGCCGAGGCCGCGCGGCGGTTGCTCGCGGCGGGCGTGACGGTGGACGGGATCGTGTGCTGCAACGACGCGCTCGCGCTCGGGGCGATGAGTGCGCTGCAGTTGGCCGGGCGTGACGTGCCGGGGGACGTCGCCGTGGTGGGGTTCGACGACATCGAGGAGTCCGCGTACGCGACGCCGGCGCTGACGACGGTGTCGGCGGACCTCGATCGCGTGGCTGCCACGGCGGTGGGGCTGCTCGTCGCGCAGCTGGAGGAGGGGGCTGCGCCCTCGCCCGGGATCGTGGAGTCGCCGCACGCACTGTTGGTCCGGGCGTCGTCGGGCGCGGTGGTGGTCCCGAGCGCGTCCTGACCGGGGCGGGGGCGCCGCTGGGGCGCTGGGGTGCCGCCGGGGTGCCCAGACGCCGCGGGTGTGCCGAGACGCCGCGGGGGTGCTGAGACGCCGCGGGTGTGCCGAGACGCCGCGTATGTGCCGAGACGCCGCCGAATCCCGCGGCGTCTCGCACGGACCGGCGTGTCTCGCGTGGGGACGAGTGGTTTCGTGGGAACGGGGGCGTCTCGGCGAGACGCCTCCGTCCGGGTCGAGACGCCCTGAGGATGCCGGAACGCCGCCGAATTCCGCGGCGTCTCGGACGGACCGGGGTGTCTCGCGTGGGGACGAGTGTTTCGTGGGAACGGGGGCGTCCCAGCGCGACGCCTCCGTCCGGGTCGAGACGCCCTGAGGATGCCGAGACGCCGCCGAATCCCGGGGCGTCTCGCACGGACCGGGGCGTCCCGCGCAGACGGGCCCGTTCCGTGCGGGCGGCGTCGCCCCGTCGAGACGGCGGCGTCCTACCGCGACGGCGGCGTCTCGGGCACGGCGCTGCCGGGACGGTCCCCGCGCCCCACCCTTGACGACACCGAGCGCACCGGCTACCTTGCCATTTACACCGGTGTAAATCTGGTGCAGACGAGGTCCCCCACACCGAAGTGCGGGACGGATGGCAGGTTTTCGATGAAGAAGCACATCGCGGTCGTCGCGCTCGCAACAGCGGCGGCCATCTCCCTGGCGGGGTGCGCCGGTTCGCCCGGATCCTCCCCGAACGCACACGTGGACCTGACGTTCTGGCACGGCTACACCGAGGCCGACGGCAAGGTCCTCGACCAGATCGTCAAGGACTTCAACAAGTCCCAGGACAAGGTCACGATCTCCACGCAGACCAAGACGTGGGCGGTCATCGACGACACGATGCTCCCCGCGCTCTCGGCGAAGAAGGGCCCGGACATCGTCGCGATGACGTCCGACCGGCTGCCCGTCTACGCCGAGAAGAAGGCGCTGGTCGACCTGAGCGACTTCTACCGCAAGGACTCCAGCAACACGGCGAAGCTCAAGGAGCAGGCCGTCGCCATGGAGACCGTCGGCGGCAAGCAGTACGGCGTGCCGAGCGGGTTCGTCCCGCTCTCGGTGATCTACAACAAGAAGCTCTTCAGCGCCGCGGGCATCACCGCGTTCCCCACCACGTGGGACGCCTGGGTCGCCGACGCGAAGAAGCTCACGAAGGACACGAACGGCGACGGCACGCCCGAGCAGTACGGGCTCGTGCTGCCGGACCACCAGACCGTCGGGAACGGCATCTGGCCGAGCCTGTTCGCCGGCAACGGTGGATCGATCACGAACAAGGCCGGCACCAAGGCCACCATCGACTCCGCAGCCAACAAGGCGACGCTGGCGTACTGGTCCAAGGCGGTCCGGGACGACAAGATCTCGCCGACCGGGGTCGACGGCATCGCGGCCGACAAGCTCTTCACCGCGGGCAAGACCGCGATGGAGATCGGCGGCCCGTGGATGGCCGGCGTGGCCAAGGCCTCGGGCATCGACTACGGCATCGCCGCGATCCCCGCCGGCCCGAAGGCGCAGGCGGCCTCGGCGATCGGCATCTCGCTCGGCGTCACCGCGCAGACCGACGACCCGAAGCGCGCAGCCGCCGAGCAGTTCCTGACCTACTTCAACGAGAAGACCGTCGCCACGAAGTGGGCCCTCGGCTCCGGGTGGCCGCCGCTCCGCACCGACGTCTCGGCCGCCGACGTGGACGCCAACCCGACCGTGGCGACCCTGACCGGCCTGCCGGGGGAGACGATCCCGCTGCTGCCCGGTGTCGTGAACAGCGGTGACGTCCTCACCGCGATCGACACGGCGACGCAGAAGGCCATGTCGGGCGGGAACCCGGCAGACCTGCTGGCCACCGCCGACAGCAGCGTCAAGTCGGCCCTGAAGTAGCAGCAGCCCAGCCAGGGTGGGGCCCGCGCGTCGGGCCCCACCCGGACGGAGGAGACCATGACCACACAGCAGCTCGGCCGACGCCGGCGGTACCGCCCGCCGGGGCAGCTCGGCGGCCGCACGCCCCTCAACGGGTCGTTCCGCCGCCGCGCCACGATCGTCGGCTTCCTGGCACCCGCGATCGTCGTCCTGGGTGCGTTCGTGCTCTGGCCGATGATCTCCGCGCTCCAGCTGTCCTTCACCGACGGGAGTGGCTTCGGCGACCCGCGGTTCATCGGGATCGCCAACTACGTCAAGGTCTTCACCGACCCGGACGTGCTGCGGTCGATCGGCAACACGGCGCTGTACGCGGTGCTGTTCACCCCGGTCGCGATCGCCGTCGCGCTGGCGCTGGCCCTGGTCCTGAACCACCCGGCCCTGCCGTTCCGCGGGTTCTTCCGGTCGGCGCTGTTCCTGCCGTTCATCGTCTCGCTCGCCGTCGCCGCGTTCGCGTGGTCGTACCTGCTCGACCCGCAGATCGGTCTGCTGAACCACTGGCTGCAGGTGGTCGGCATCCGGCTCGGCAACGTCCTGCAGGACCCGACCCTGGCGATGCCGACCGTCGTGCTCGTCGCGGTGTGGAAGAGCTTCGGGTTCTACATGGTGATCTTCCTGGCCGGTCTGCAGGAGATCCCGACCAGCCTGTACGAGGCCGCGCAGCTCGACGGCGCGAGCAGTCGGCAGCGGTTCACGAACGTCACCTTCCCGATGCTGAGCAACACGATGGCGTTCGTCGTGATCGTCGCCCTGATCGCGGCGCTGCAGGCGTTCGACCAGATCTACGTGCTCACCGGGGGCGGCCCGTACCGCTCCACCGAGACGATCGTGATGCAGGTGTACCAGTCCGGGTTCAAGGACCTCGACCTCGGGTTCGCCTCGGCGCTGGCCTACGTGCTGCTCATCGCGACCCTGTTGCTCAGCCTGGTGCAGTTCCTGTTCTTCGCGAAGCGCGGAGAGGACGCCGCATCATGACCGCACTCCCCCGCCCCGCCGTCGTCGCCCGGCACACCACCCGGACGCGCAGGCAACCGTCGCTCCGGTGGCTCGGCTTCGCCGCCGTCCTGATCGTGACGCTCGCGGTGCTGCTGCCCGTGCTCATCATCGTGTTCACGGCGTTCAAGCCCGCGAGCGAGGTGAACGCCTACCCGCCGACGCTCTTCCCGCACACGTGGACGCTCGACAACTTCAGGGCGATCTTCACCCAGCTGCCGTTCGGCCGGCTCATCCTGAACAGCTTCGGCTTCGCGGGTGGTGTCACGGTGTTCGCGCTGGCGTTCGACTCCCTCGCCGCCTACGCCCTGGCACGGCTGGACTTCCGCGGCAGCAAGGTCCTGCTCATCGTGATCATCGCGAGCCTGATGATCCCGTTCCAGGCCACCCTGATCCCGATCTAC
Organism: Curtobacterium sp. ISL-83; assembly: GCF_018613895.1. Classification (GTDB taxonomy): domain Bacteria; phylum Actinomycetota; class Actinomycetes; order Actinomycetales; family Microbacteriaceae; genus Curtobacterium. The sequence continues at coordinate 341,209 of NZ_JAGGPH010000007.1, read as the reverse complement.
CGGTTGGTCTCCGACCTCGGGTGGGTGAACACCTTCGCCGGGCTCATCGCACCCCGGGCCGCGGACGCGTTCGGGATCTTCTTCCTGCGGCAGTTCTTCATCTCGCTGCCCCGCGACCTCGACAACGCCGCACGCATCGACGGCGCGTCCGAGTGGCGGATATTTCGGAGCATCATCCTGCCGAACGCGGTGCCCGCGCTGCTCACGCTCGCGATCTTCACGTTCGTCAACAACTGGAACGACCTGCTCTGGCCGCTCGTCTTCACGACGGACCAGGACATGGGGACGATCACCTCCGGCCTGACGCTCCTGACCGGCCCCGGGGGGATCATCCCGCAGGGCGTGATGATGGCGGGCGCCCTGATGGCCGTGCTGCCCCTGGCCGTGATGTTCCTGCTCGTGCAACGCCGCTTCATCGAGAGCGTCGCCAGCACCGGACTCAAATGACGAACACCACGAGACGAGACCCCATGCACTGGTCCGACGACGGACGCCTGCACTTCGCCCTGGGCATCGAGGACACCTTCGTCCCGCAGGCCCGTCCCGGTGAGCGCCCCATCGACGAGTACGAACTCACCGACCACTACCGGCAGTACGCCGCCGACCTCGGCCTGGCCGTCGACGTCGGCGCCGAGCTCCTGCGCTGGGGCGTGCCCTGGTACCGGGTCGCCCCCGAGCCCGGTGTCTGGGACTGGTCGTGGGTGGACGGCGTCATGGCGCGCTTCCGCGAGACCGGACTGCGGCCCGTGGTCGACCTGCTGCACTACGGCACGCCGCTCTGGCTCGACGGGCAGTTCGCGAACCCCGACTACCCCGCGCACGTCACCGAGTACGCGGCACGGTTCGCGGCCCGCTACGGCGACGTCGCCACGGACTACACGCCGGTCAACGAACCCGTCATCCACGCCCTGTTCTCCGGCGAGTACGGCTACTGGCCCCCGTACCTGACCGGTGCCGAGGGGTCCGCTCGCATCGCCGCCGCCCTGGCGACGGGGTTCGTCACCACGCAGCAGGCCATCACCCGCGAGCTCGGCGACGCAGCACGCTTCGTCCACGTCGAAGCGGGCATCCGGTACGTCGGCGACGTCGACGCCCCCGAGCACCGTGACACCGTCGAACGACTCCGGGCGCAGGCGTTCCTGGTCGAGGACCTCGTCACGGGCGGGGTGGGGAACGACCACCCGCTCGTCGGACGCCTCCGGTCCGGCGGGGTCACCGACGCGGACCTCGACTGGTTCCGCGCGAACGCGGTCCGACCGGACGTGATGGGCGTCAACTACTACCCGCTGCACTCCACCGAGGTCTTCGAGGCCGGCGTCCACCACGGCGGCGGGTTCGCCGATCCCCGGCCGTACCGGGACACCGGCACCGAGGGGCTCCGCGACGTGCTGACCACCTACGCGGACCGCTACGGCGCCCCGGTGATGCTCACCGAGACCTGCGTCACCGGCTCCGAGGCCGACCGCATCGCCTGGCTCGACGACTCGGTCGAGGCGATCCACGAGCTCCGCGCCGAGGGCGTCCCGGTCGTCGGCTACACCTGGTGGCCGTTGTTCGACATGTACGAGTGGACGTGGCGCCACACGGACGCACCCCGCCAGGAGCACCTGCTCACGATGGGGCTCTTCGACCTGGTGGAGGACGGCGCCGGCGGTCTCGACCGCCGTCGCAACCCGGTTGCCGACGCGTTCACGGCGCAGGCCCGTCACGCCGCGGTCGCCACCGCGTCGCTCAGCGCGACCACTTGACGGACTGGAGGACGGGACCCGCCCGCCCCGCGCCTCCCGTCCGCCGTCCACCCAGCACACGAACACCGCACCCAACGAACGAACGGAGCACCATGCCCTTCCGAACCGGCGCCGCCCCGGCGCCACGTCGTCGCACGACGACCCTGCTCGCGACGGCGCTCGCCGCGTCCGCCGCCCTCGTCGTCGCCCTGGTCGGCGCGCCCCCTGCCCACGCCGTCACCACGGGCAACGGCGCCCTGGTGTACTCCCCGGCCGCGGGCACCTCGTTCAACCCCGAGGGCGGCCGCGCTGCCGGGACCACCTACGCCAAGATGGTCGTCCTGAAGAACAGCGGCTCGTCGAACGGCACGCAGATCGTCACGTTCGACCAGCTCGTGCTCGAGAACGGCGTGCAGGTCTACCCGATCTACCGGAGCACGGACAACGGCACCTCGTGGACGCGGATCGCCGCCGTGAAGCCGAGCGCGCAGTTCCCGACGCTGACCCGCACCGCGCAGCCGTCGCTCTACGAGACGCCGATCCAGCTCGGCACGATGCCCGCCGGCACCCTGCTGCTGAGCGGCATGATCATGCCGAGCGACCGGTCGAGCAGCCGACTCGTCATGTACAAGAGCCTCGACCACGGGGTCACCTGGTCGTTCGTCAGCACCGTCGACACCGGTGGCGCCGCGACCTACGACCCGAGCCCGACCTCGACGACCTCCACGGTGTGGGAGCCCTCGCTCGCGGTGGACGCCAACGGCGGGCTCGTCACGTACTTCTCCGACGAACGGCAGAAGGCGAACGGTGTCCTGCAGGCCGTCAGCTACCGGCGCTCCACGGACGGCGGCCTGACCTGGGGCGGCGTCGTGAACGTGTCGGCGCCGACGAACCGGAGCGACCGCCCGGGGATGATCACGGTCACGCGCCTGCCGAACGGCAAGTACCTCGCCACGTTCGAGGTCGTGAACCAGCCGAGCCAGTCGAACAACACCGCGCCGGTGTACTACAAGATCTCGCCCGACGGCCTGAACTGGAGCCCCGAGACGAGTCTCGGCACGAAGATCGCACTCGCGAACGGCCGCGGGGTCGGGTCCTCGCCCGAGGTCCGGTGGATCCCGACCGCGGGCAACGCGAACGGCATGGTCGTCGTCTCGTCGAAGTGGTCGCTCGACAGCGCGGGGAACATCGACGGTGGTCAGGACTTCGTCGTGAACCGGAACCAGGGCTCGGGAGCGTGGGAGCAGCTGCCGTACGCCGTGACGTACGACGCCCGCGACACCGAGGGCGGGACGTTCAGCGGGTTCGCGCAGAGCTTCGACTCGAGCGCCGACGGCAAGACGCTCTACCAGGCGACGAACGTCGAGAACCCGACCACCACCTACAACGACGTCCGGGTCGGGTCGATCCCGATCAACGCCCAGCAGTACGAGGCCGAGGCCGCCGTCCGCTCGTCGGACACCAGCCTGGTCACGCAGCCGGACGCCGTCGGCGGGGCGAAGGTCGGCAACATCAACACCGCGACCAGCTCGGTGCGGTTCACCGTCCAGGCCGCCACGGCCGGGACCTACACGATGAACGTCCGCTACGACAACGGCTCCGGGGCGACGAGCTCCCACAACGTGTCGGTGAACGGTGGGACGGCATCGGCGATCTCCTACGCGCCGACGGTCAACTGGGGTCGGTTCGGGTGGGCGCAGAAGACCGTGACGCTCGCGGCGGGGACGAACACGATCACCTTCACGAAGGGGACGGGGTTCGCGGAGCTGGACCAGATCCAGCTGTACCAGCCCTGACCGGGCCGGTCGGGTGACCGGGGGGATCACCCGGCCGGTTGACGGACGGACGGGAGGCGCGGTGCCAGCTGGCACTGCGCCTCCCGTCCGTCGTTCCGGCCGGTCAGGCGGCGACCGCTCCGGAGGGTTGCTCGCGGAGCGCCGGGCAGTGCTCGGCCGTCGGGTGCTCGGAGATCGCGATGACCTCGTCCAGGCGCGCGCGTGCCGCCTCGAGTTCTCGCAGCTGAGCGGAGATGCGGTCACGCTCCGACACCAGGAGCGCGAACGACTCCGGGGTCGCCTGCCCCGCGTCGACGCACGGCAGCAGCTGCACGATCGTCCGACTGGGCAGCCCGGCGGCGAACAGCTGCTGCACGAGGCGGACCCGATCGACCGCGGCCTCCGTGTAGACACGTTGCCCGCTGGCCGTGCGGGAGGCCAGCAGCAAGCCCTGTTCCTCGTAGTAGCGGAGCGACCGCACGCTCACGCTCGTGGCGGCGGCGAGGTCTCCGATGCGCATGACTGCTCCGATCCTGGCGTCCCGGAACCGGGCTTGCCCCTGACACCCATGTGAGGTCGTAGCGTAGCCCAGCCGCAGCGGGACGGACCCGTGCGGCGAGAGGAACACATGGACATCGCTGGATCCGTCGCACTCGTCACCGGCTCGAACCGGGGCATCGGACGCCGCTTCGTGCTGCAGCTGCTGGAACGCGGCGCCACGAAGGTCTACGCCACCGCACGGCGACCCGAGCTCGTCGACATCGAGGGGGTCGAGGTGCTGCCGCTCGACATCACCGACGACGCCTCGATCACCGCTGCTGCGGCCGCGGCACCCGACGTCACCCTGCTCGTCAACAACGCGGGCATCGCCACGACCGGGTCGTTGGTGCACGACGACCTGACGGACGCCCGCCGCGAGATGGACACGCACTTCTGGGGCACGCTCGGGATGGTCCGCGCCTTCGCACCGGTGATCGAACGGAACGGCGGCGGCGGGATCGTCAACGTGCTGTCCGCGCTGTCGTGGTTCGTGTTCCCGGGGTCCGGCGGGTACGCGGCCGCCAAGGCCGCGGAGTGGAACATGACGAACGCGGTCCGGCTCGAGCTCGCGAGCAAGGGCATCAGCGTGCAGGGGCTGCACCTCGGCGCGGCGGACACGGACATCATGGCCGGCTACGACGGACCGATGGTCGACCCCGCCGACGTGGCGCGCGCATCGCTGGACGGGGTCGAGCGGGACGCCGCCGAGGTCGTCGTGGACGAGTGGAGCGCCATGGTCAAGGCGTCGCTCGCGGGGAAGCCGGAGGAGTTCTACGCGCGGTTCGCCTGACTCGTGCGGCTGTCGGTGCGGCCGCCGATCCAGCCCTCGGTCGACACCGGGAGGTCAGGCGAGGAACGCCCGGATCTGGTCCACCACCAGGTCCGGGCGGGTGATGAACGGGTGGTGTCCCGTCGGGACCTCGACGCTCCGCGAGGCGCGGGCGGCGTGCTCGCGCTGCAGTGCCACCGTCGTGCTCCGGTCGTCGAGGCACACCATCGCCGTCGAGTCGACGTCGGCCCACCCCGCGTTGGTCGTCGGGGTCCCGAGCGCGGCGACCGACTGGCTGGTCGTCCGGTGCCAGGCAGCACGCTGCGTCGCCGGGTCGGCGTCCTGCAGGAACCGCGCTCCGAACGAGGTCTCGTCGTAGCCGTCGAGCGACACGGTGCCGTCCTCGTGCACCGCGACGGCGACCGGGTCGGGTTCGCCGCTCATGATCGCGGCCTGCGCCTGGCCGACCGCGGGCGTGTACGAGGACACGAGCAGCAGGTTCGTCACCGCGGGGTGCGCTCCGGCTTCGGCGATGACGGTCCCGCCGTAGGAGTGCCCGACGAGGATCACCGACGACAGTCCGTCGAGCGCTCGCCGGAGTGCGGCGGCGTCGGTGCGGAGGTCGGGGCTGCCAGGAGCGGCGGGGGCTGCGGCGGGCTGGTCGGGTCGGTCGGGTCGTTCGGGTTGCTCAGGCTTGCCGCACGAGGGGAGGGCCAGCGCCCGGCTCTCGATGCCGGTCCGTGTGCGGAGGAGGTCGGCGGTGGGCTGCCACCACCACGCGCCGTCGCGCACCAGGGCGCCGTGCACGAAGACCACGGTCGGATTCGTCATGTGCTCGAACCTAGGGACCCGTAGCGTGGTCGGCCGCCCCGTTCGCTCACAGCGGCGCGAGGCTGTTCCTTCCCAGAACGGTCGCGATCACAAGCGGGAACGCGCGTACCCGGCCGAACGCGCAGCCCGGGTACGCGCGGGAACACTGACTACGCACGGAAGCACCGGGCACGCGCGGAACGACCGGGTACGCGCGGAACCACCAGGTACGCGCGAAACGACCGGGTAGGCACGAACCGCCCGGCACGCGCGGGACGACCGGGTACGCGCGAGAGCGCGCACCCCCGGCCCGCGTCAGGCCCCGCTACCGTGCAGGAACTCGGCGACCGGCGTGCCGCCGCCGTTGAAGCGGAAGGTGCGGCCGGCGGTCGACGGGTCCTCGACCACGTCGGCGACCACGTGCGCCACGTCACCGCGCGGGACCTCGGTCGCCGTCCCGTCCCAGTCGACGGACCCGGTCGGCTCGTCGTCGGTGAGGGTGCTCGGCGCGACGATCGTCCACTGCAACCCGGAGTCGCGCAGCACCGCGTCCGCGATCGTCTTCGACTGCGCGTACGCGAAGAAGTCCTGGTCCTGCGGCACCCCGTGGTCGAGGGCCGAACCCGCCCAGGACACCATCACGTACCGGTCGACGCCGGCCTTCGCGGCACCCTGCACGGACAGGACCGCGGCGTCGCGGTCGATCGCCCAGGTCCGGTCCGCGGATCCCCCGCCGGCGCCGGCCGACCACACGACGACGTCGTGCCCGTGCACGAGCTCGGCGAAGTCCGTCAGGGTCTGCGCCTGGATGTCCGCGATGTGCGGCTCGCCGCCGTGGGCGCGGACATCGTCGCCCTGCGCGGGGTCCCGGATGACCGAGGTCACCGTGTGCCCCCGTTCGCTGAGGATCCGTGTCGTCAGGAGACCGACCTTGCCGTGACCACCGAAGAGGATGACGTTGCTCATGCTCCCGACCGTACGCGCCCCGGGTACCAGCCAGCGGTGGGTGAGTACCGTCGGACACGACCTCGAGGAGCAACCATGGCGAAGAACACCCGCGAACCGCACACCCGTGAGCAGCGCACGCTCATCCGGACCCTGGCGCTCGGCGTCCTGAGCGGTGGCCGCAGCGCCACCCCACTCGCCGTCCTCGCGCTGAACCACGACCGACCCGCGCTCACGGGCGCCTGGCAGGACTGGAAGGTGTTCGCCACCCCGCTCGGCCGCGGCCTGCTCGTCGCCTCTGCCGTCGGTGAGCTCATCGGTGACAAGTTCCCGAAGACCCCGAACCGCATCGCCCCGATGAGCCTGCTCGGGCGCATGGGCTCCGGCGCGCTCGCCGGTGCCGCCCTCGGCACGACGGGCAAGCGCGACCTCCGCATCGAGGGTGCGATCCTCGGCGCCGTCGGCGCGCTCGTCGGCAGCTTCGTCGGCTGGGCCGCACGCAAGGCCGTCGGTGGGACGACCGGGCTGCCCGACCCCGTCGTCGCGCTCGCCGAGGACGCCGCCACGATCGCGGGCTCGGTCAAGGTCGTCACGGCGTCCTGACGACGCGATCCGTCGACGGTCCGACCGGACCACACGCAGACGGGAGGCACGGTGCGGACCCGCACCGTGCCTCCCGTCTGTCTTCCGGTCCGGTCCGGACCGGTCCCCGTCAGACCGTGGCGGCCTCCGGCTGCGACTCCGCCGCGACGTCGGCCGCACGCCGTCGGTGCGCCGGCATGAACAGCACCGACACGAGCAGCACCAGCGCCACAGCGGCGATCGCGATGAACACGAGGTGCATCGCGGTCATCAGGCCGGCACCCTCCGGGACGCCGGTCGCGTTCAACCGGACGTGGGCGTTCACGACCGCGCCGAACACCGCGACGCCGATCGCTGAGCCCATCGACCGGGCGAACATGTTCGTCCCCGTCACGGCTCCGCGCTCGTTGTGTGCCGCAGAGGTCTGCGCGGCGATGAGCGTCGGCACGGCCGTGAGGCCCATGCCCGCGCCGACCACGAAGCAGAACAGGGCGACGAGCCACGCCGATGACTGCGCGCCGAGGGTGATCGTGAGCAGCGCACCGACCAGCACCAGGGACGACCCGATCACGGCGGTCACGCGGAACCCCCACCGCAGGTAGAAGCGGCCGGCTTGCGACGCGGAGATCGGCCATCCGAGCGTGAGCGCGGCCAGGGCGAACCCGGCGATCAGCGCGGAGGTGCCGAGCACGTCCTGCGCGTAGATCGGCACGTACGTCGACAGACCCATCACGATGACGCCGATGACCAGCGACGCCACCGTTGACGCAGCGACCACCCGGCGCCGGAGCAGCGCGAGCGAGAAGATCGGCTGCTCCACCCGGAGCTCGACGAGGATGAACGCGACGAGCAGCAGGACCGCCGCGGTGAAGATCGCGAACGACGCCCCGGAGTTCCAGGCCCAGGTCGTCCCGCCCTCGAGCAGGCCCAGCAGCAGCGCGGTCGTGCCGCCGGCCAGGAGCGCCGCGCCCCAGTAGTCGATGCGTTCCCGTCGCTCACCGGCCACGCGGTTCTCGGTGTATGCCCGCAGGAGCATGAACCCTGCGACGAGCGCCAGCGGAATGTTGATCCAGAAGATCCAGCGCCACGCGCCGATCTCGCTGAAGATGCCGCCGAGTGTCGGACCGACCACCGAGGCGATGCCCCAGACCGACGCCAGGTAGCCCTGCGTCTTGGCGCGCTCCTCGAGCGTGTAGATGTCGCTCGTGATCGTCATCGAGATCGGCAGGACCGCACCGGCGCCGAGCCCCTGGACGACACGGGCCGCGATGAGCACGGGCATCGACCAGGCGACACCGCAGAGGACCGACCCGAGCAGGAAGAGTCCGATACCGACGAGGAGCAGGCGCTTCCGACCGAGCACGTCCGCGAGGCGACCGTAGATCGGCACGGAGACGGCCTGCGCGAGCAGGTACACCGAGAACAGCCAGGGCAGCTGCTGGAAGTGTCCGAGGTCGCGGGCGATCGACGATGACGCGGTCGCGATGATGGTCGAGTCGAGGGCGACCAGCGCGGTCGCGAGCATGAGGGACAGCAGGATCGGGCCACGCTCCGAGCGCAGGCCGACCCCGGAGGATCGTGCAGCCATGGAGGGGCGAAGTCCGTTCCACGACGGAACATTCCCGGGTGGCCCTGGTGGGTCCTCGCTCGGCCAGGATGCGCAGCCTACGGTGGCGCTCATGCGCATCGTCGTCATCGGAGCAACCGGCCACATCGGCTCGTTCCTCGTCCCCCGTCTCGTTCGTGCCGGCCACGAGGTCGTCACCATCAGCCGCGGCACCCGGTCGGCCTACGTCGACGCCCCGGAGTGGCAGCAGGTCGAGCAGGTCACCGCCGACCGGGAGCAGGAGGACCGCGACGGGACCTTCGGCGGCCGGATTGCCGACCTGCACGCGGACGCCGTGGTCGACCTGGTCTGCTTCACGCTCGAGTCGGCCGAGGCGCTCGTCGCCGCGCTCCGCGGGTCCGGGACGCACCTGGTGCACTGCGGGTCGATCTGGCGTGCCGGTGTCTCCCACGTCCTGCCGATCACCGAGGGCACGGCGACCGCTCCGTTCGGCGAGTACGGCACGCAGAAGGACGCCATCGCCCGGATGCTCAAGGCAGAAACCGCCTCGGGAGGTTTGGTGACGACCTCCGTCCACCCCGGGCACATCAGCGGGCCCGGCTGGATGCCGATCGGTCCGCTCGGGAACCTCGACCCCGCGGTCTGGACGACGCTGTCCGCCGGTGCACCCCTCGAGGTCCCCGGCCTGGGCGCCGAGACCATGGCCCACGTGCACGCCGACGACGTGGCCCAGGCCTTCCAACTCGCTGTCGAGCGGCGCGACGCCGCAGCGGGCGAGGACTTCTTCATCACGGCCCCGGACGCGCTCACCGTGCGCGGGTACGCCCACCTGGCAGCGTCGTGGTTCGGCCAGGAGGCACGGCTCGAGTCCGTCACGTGGGACCGGTTCCGCGAGACCACGGCCGCGGAGCACGCGGACGCGAGCTGGGAGCACCTGTCGCGCAGCCAGGTATTCAGCCTCGAGAAGCCGGCCCGGGTGCTGGGGTACCAGCCGACGTACACAGCCTCGGAGACCGTGCTCGACGCGGTGCGCTGGTTGGTCGAGCACGACGAGGTCTCGGTCGCCGGGCCCTTCCGGATCTGAACGGCGCCCGGGTCAGACCGGTGCGCCCGCGCGATGACCACTTCCGGGTCGTCCATGGGGACCCTGGCACGCTGGACGGATGACCACCGCACCCCACGCACTCGTCGTCGGCGCCACGGGCATCGCCGGTTCCGCGATCGTCGACCGCCTCCTCCAGGACGGCTGGGCGGTGACCGCGTTGTCCCGGCGCCCGGGCGCAGCGCAGGCCGGCCTGTCGTGGCGGTCGGCCGACCTGCGGTCCGCCGAATCCCTGGCGCAGGCACTCCGCGACGTCCCGGCGACCCACGTGTTCTTCACCGCGTGGTCCCGGCAGGCGACCGAGGCGGAGAACATCGCCGTCAACGGTGGCATGGTCCGTGACCTGCTCGCCGCACTGGCCGGAGCGCCCGTCGAGCACGTCGCACTGATGACCGGGCTGAAGCACTACCTCGGGCCGTTCGAGGCGTACGGGCAGGGCACGATGCCGGACACCCCGTTCCACGAGGACGAGCCGCGGCTCGACGTCCCGAACTTCTACTACGCCCAGGAGGACGAGCTCTTCGCCGCCGCCGCGCGACAGGGCTTCACGTGGTCGGTCCACCGCTCGCACACGGTCCTCGGGTACGCCGTCGGCAACGCCATGAACCTGGGCCTGACGATCGCTGCCGCCGCGGCGATCAGCAGGCACACCGGCAGGCCGCTCGTGTTCCCCGGGAGTGCGACGCAGTGGAACGGGCTGACCGACGTCACGGACGCCGACCTGCTCGCCGCGCAGATGGTCTGGGCCGCAACGAGTCCCGAGGGCGCGGACGAGGCGTTCAACACCGCGAACGGCGACGTGTTCCGGTGGCGCTGGATGTGGCCCAGGATCGCGGCCCACCTGGGCGTCGAGGCCGTCGGGTTCGTCGACGCTCCGCGCCCGTTCGAGGAGCAGATGGCCGCCGCGGCGCCCGTGTGGGCCGAGATCGTCGCCCAGCACGGTCTGGTCGAACCGGACCTCGACCGGGTGGCGTCGTGGTGGCACACCGACGCCGACCTCGGACGGGACATCGAGGTGATGACCGACATGTCGAAGAGCCGGCTCGCCGGGTTCACCGAGCACCACCGCACGATCGACTCGTTCACCCGGCTGTTCGATCGCTACCGCGCCGAACGGCTCATCCCCTGAGGGGTACGGGCCGGACCTCTCTCACCGTCGCGCGGCGGCCTACCGTCGACCGTGACCCGGGCACCAGCCCGCACCTCCGGAAGGACCACCACATGACCACCATCGCCATCGTCGGCGCCGGCAAGGGCCTCGGTTTCGAGGTCGCCGCGCGCTTCGGCCGCGAGGGCTTCTCGATCGCCCTGATCGCCCGCAACCAGGCCCGACTCGACGAACTCGCCGCAGCGCTGCGCGAGCACGGGTACGACGCCGCCGGGTTCGCGGCGAACGTCCGCGACCAGGACTCCCTGCGGCACGCGCTCGAGCTCGCGACCGAGCAGCTCGGCCCGATCGAGGTGCTGCAGTACAGCCCACTCCCCGCGAAGGAGTACATGCGACCGGTGCTCGAGACCACCGCCGAGGACCTGGTCGGCCCGGTCGAGTTCTCGATCTACGGCTCCGTCACCGCCGTCCGCCAGGTCCTGCCCGGCATGCGGGCGATCGGTCACGGCACGATCCTGTTCGTCAACGGCGCGAGCGCGGTCCGTCCGGGCGCACGGGTCACCGGCACCTCGGTCGCCTTCGCGGGCGAGACCGCGTACGCGCAGCTCCTGCACGACGCGGTCCGGGACGAGGACGTGCACGTCGCGCAGCTCATCATCCCGTTCGGGATCGACGACGGGCAGCCGGAGCACTCCGGTGCCGCGATCGCTGAGCAGCTGTGGGCGATCCACAGCGAACGCGGTGACTTCCGGACCTACGCGGAGCCACTCCCCGAGTGACACCGGGCCGACCCGCGTCGGCGGACGAGGCGATGTCGGTCGGGCCTCACCGGAGCCGCGGCGTCGCGGCCGCGAGTTGGTCCCAGTGGCGCTGCCGTGCCTCCAGGGCGGTGTCCTGCTCGAGAGCGAGCCGCGCGGCGACCCGAGCCGAGCCGACGGGCGCGCCGACGGCACTGAGAGTGCCCCGCGCCGCGCGCGCCTCGCTCCACCGGAGCAGCGCGGTCCCGACCCGGTGGGCGGCCCGTTCGATCGGACCGACCTCGGTGAGGTTCAGTGCGGCGCTCATGATCCGTCCTGCCCATCCCGACGGTCGTCGTCTCGTTCGTCGTCGAAGATCGGGACTGCCGCCGTCCGGATGAACACGCGGCTGGTGTCCGGATCGGACGCGTCGTCGAGCACGTGCCGGTCCCGGAACGACTCGATGACCCCGTGGACCGCGTCCATGAGCTCCCGCAGCTCCGCGGGCGTCAGGCGGAGGATCGCGACCGACAGGTCGGCGGCGTCGCGCCACCCCGGCGACATCGTCTCCTGGTCGCGGGCGATGAACTCGCGGATCATCTGCTCCGAGAACTCGTTCGAGTTGGACGCGAGCAGGCGCGCTGCGGCGATCCCGGCTGCGGACTGCGGTCCGTCGGTCCCGCCCGAGTGGACGGCGACCGGCACACGGCGCCACCAGCGTTCCCGGCCGTTGCCACGACCCTCGACCTCCTCGATGAAGCCGAGCCGCTCGAGTTGGCGGAGGTGGTAGCTGGTCGAGCCCGTCGACTCACCGACCTTGGCGGCGAGCGACGTCGCCGTCGCCGGGCCGTGTGCGGCGAGCTCGTTGAAGAGCTGCGATCGCAGTGGATGGCTGAGCGCCTTCATCGACGGGAGGTCGAGGACGCGGGGTTCGCGGGGCATGCCATCAGCGTACGACTGCAAAGAAAGCTTTGCAACATTTTGTTTGCAGCGAATCCTTTGCGATCAGTCGGCGTTCAGTGGGACGCCTTCGCGATCGCCTCCGCCATCGCCCGGGCGACCAGGACGTTCGTCGCTGCGGAGCCGTGGATGCCGTCCGGCGAGGCTCCCCGGACCCATGAGCCGTCCGGCTGCCGGAACTCCACGAAGGGGTCGACGTACGACCACCCGTGCGCGGTCGCGTCCTGCCCGAGCGCACGGCTCAGGGCGAGCTGGCCCGTCCGCCGGTCGGCGCCCCACGGGCTGGTGGTCCAGTCCGACGGCGGCCCGGCGACGACGAGGGTGTGCGGTGCGCCCACCCTGCGGACGATGGCGTCGACGTTCGCGATCGTCGTCGCGGTCGGGATCGCCTGGGTCACGTCGTTCGTCCCGACCTCGACGACGAGGACCGCTGCGCCGGGCACGGGCCGGACCTCGTGGAGCACCTGGTCGGCCCGGTAGCCGCTGTGAGCGTAGCCGCCCAGCGCGTGGAAGCGGGTGTCCGGCTCGAGGACGTGCAGCCACGAGTCCGTGCGTGCCGTGATCGAGTCGCCCGCGTACGCGAACGTCGTGGCACCGGAACGATCGCCCGAACCGAGTGCGCCGGTGAGCACCTCGCCGGCCGCGGGGTCGCCCTGGGTGACGACGCCGGTTCCGGGGATGCGCGTGTCGCCGTGGTCCGCAGCGGCTCGCGGGCGGCCCGACACCGTGCTGTTCTCAGCCGAGGCGATGTGCGCCGTCACGAGGACGACGGAGCCCCCCGCGGCCAGGCAGGCTGCGGTGAGGACGCTCGCGATCACGGCGATCCGACGGGGACTGGGCACGACATCAGGGTCCCCCCGGATCGCTGCTCGGCACCAGTCCCCAGAGCTGGGGAAGTGGGCCGCGGCCTGTGGGTCCTCGCCGTCGTTCCCAGGTGCGCCGCGACGGGGAGCGGGCGCGACGGGGACACAGACGGACGGGAGGCGCGGGGCGGGCCCGCCCCGCGCCTCCCGTCCGTCTGTGGTCGGGTCAGAGCGTCCGACGCACCGCGACCCGACGGCTGCGTCCCGCCGTCAGCCACGTCCCCGCCGTCACCAGGAGCGGCAACCCGATCGCGAGCAGCAGGAGCACCGGCCAGTCCGGGACGAAGGGCATGTGCGTCGCCCCGACCGGACCGGCGGTGAAGCGCAGGGTGAGCGCGCGGATCGGCAGGAGTCCGAGCAGCGTGCCGATCACCGCGCCGACGACGGTCAGGATGGCCGCCTGCCAGGTCGACACCCGGCGTCGGAGCATCGGGGCTGCGCCGATCGCGTCGAGGACCTCGTCGTCGCGCCGCCCGTCGGAGCGAGCGAGCCCGATCGCGACGGCGGTGGCGCCGATCGTGACCGCCGCCGCCAACGCGAGCACGATCGCCTTCACGAGGCCCTGCGAGTCCACCGGCCCGGACTCGTACCAGAACGACGGACCGGAGGACCGTGTGCGATCGGCTCCGCCGTAGCTCTGCCAGGCTGAGGACATCGCATCCGACTGCGCGGCGGTGGGGTCGTGCGAGAGCTTCGTGACGAGCATCCCGTCCACCGCCGGGACCCGGTAGCGCTCGGCGGTGGCGGGGGTCATGAAGACGCCGACCTGGATCCGTGGCGACTGGACGTCGAGGACCGCGGGGATCGTGACGCTCGCGTCGGGACGGGAGTCGGGCAGCGCGGTGGCGTCGTTCCAGGTGCGGTTCCGGAACGTGTCGAGCCGCACCGTGCCGTCGTGCGCGTACTCCGGCCAGAGCGACACGGCCTTCCCGGACGCGAGTGCGCTCCTGACGGCGTCGGACGGACGGTGCCCGGTGAGCACGGCGTAGTCGTCGGCGGTCCCCGTCCAGATGTGCGGCGCCGAACTGTCCTGCGACTGCAGGTACCGCGAGCACCCGGTGGTGTCGTTCACCCGACACGTCCGGTGCGCCCAGTCGTGCGGCAGCATCAGGGTCGCCGGTTGCTCGCCAGGTTCCTCGCGGACGGCGCCGAGCACGCGGATGCGGTCGCCGTCGAGCACGCGACGTGCGACGTCGGCTGCTCGCGCCGTCAGCTCGGCGTCGTACCCCGCCGGCGTACCGTTCTGGGCGCTGATGGTCACCGACGTCGTCGCGACGCCGACCGCCGTCCGGTACTCGTAGTCGCGGACGAACTGGGCGTGTGCCGACGCGGTCCAGGTGATCACCACGGAGGCGATGAACACGACGCTCATCACGCTCGCCAGCACGGGCACCGTCCGCACCGGGTTCCGACGTGCGTCCCGGGCCGCGAGCCGGGCGGACAGGCCGAGCCGGGTGGAGACGCGGGCGACGAGGGCGAGCAGCCACGGGGAGCACAGCGCGACCCCGCCCTGCACCAGGCACGGACCGATCGCCACACCCGCGCCGACCACCCAGACCCAGGCGTCCTGCTGCACCGGACGGTCGTTCAGCAGCAGCACCCCGACACCGCACGCGAGCGTCATGAGCGCCCCGACGCCGATGAGCAGGGGTGCCCAGATCCGGCGCCGACGCTCGGCACGCGGGTTGACCGCCGCGGGCCGGAGCGAACCGCGGAGCGCTGCGAGCACGTTGATCCGGGTCGCGGCCCGTGCGGCCACCAGCGCGGACACGACCCCGGCGAGCACCCCGGCTGCCGTGATCACGAGCAGCATCACGACGGGCACGTGCAGGCCCGGGTAGGTCTCGACGTTGCCGTTGTCGATCAGCCGGAACGCCCCGATGCCGATCGCCGTCCCGACGGCGACCCCGAGCACGGCACCGGTCGCGCCGAGCACCAGCCCGGATCCGGCGACGATCGACCGGACGAACCGGCGGTCCCCGCCGACGCTCGTGACGATCGCGTACGAGCGGGTGTCGGCTCGGGTGCCGACCAGGAACGCTGCACCGGCGAGCAGGCCGACCTCGAACATGGCGAAGACGCCGAGCAGTGCGAGCACACCGATGTAGAAGCCGATCGTGGAGCCGGTGCTCGCCCCGGGCAACCGCGCCGGCGGCGGGTCGAGGACGACCGGCCGCGACTGCACGACCACGCCGTGCGCGTTGAGGGCCCGGATCTCCGACCACGTCGGAGCGTGCGACGGCAGGTAGACCGACAGGTCGGACAGCTGGCCGACGGCCTCCGGACCCCCGGCCGAGTTCGGCGACGCGACGCTCGTGCCGGTCGTGCCCCACGGCAGGAACACCCCCTGGGCATCGGGGTCCGTCCCGAGGTCACGCACGGTGCCGGCGATCGTGAAGCGCTTCGTGACGGGGTCGGTGAGCTGCACGGCGTCACCGATCGCCAGCCCGAGCCGCGTCAAGGTGGCGGGGGTGACCATGAGCTGGTCCGAGGTGGTGGGCGCACGACCGTCGATCACCCGCCAGTGCCCGTCGAGTGCCGGTGCCCAGACGCTGCCCTCCACCGCGGTGAGCCCGACCGGACCCTTCGGACCGGACAGCACCACCGAGGTGCTGCCGACCGGGATCGATGCCGCGCCGGCGGGGACCTCGTCGAGCAGGTCGACGAACCGGGTGTCGTCCGGGGCCTTCGCGGCGGGGCTGTTCGGCGCCGTGTCCGTGAACTGCCACTGCACGGGGTCCTGCCGCATCCCGGCGACGTCCGGACCCGAGACCCGCATCTGCGCCGCGGACCTGCCGAGGTCGTAGCGGAGTTGCTCCTGCGTGGTGGCCTGCGTCGACTGCACCACGACGGCGACCCCCGCGAAGCCCGCGACCGGGATACCGATGAGTGCCACGATGAGCGCTGCGCGCCCGGTCTTCGCGAAGGCCAGGCGCCGACCGAGTCGGAGCGCCGGGCGGAACGCGAACGGGGTGCGAACGCGCGCGGTCGGTCGGCGCCCTCGGACCGAGCGGCCGCCGCTCCCGCGCCGCTCGTCGCCCCCGTCGCGCCGGTCCCGCCGGCGCTCGCTCACGACGCGGCTCGGTCCGTGAGGGCCATCTCGACGCCCGAGTACACGGTCTCGTCGACGACGCGGCCGTCCCGGAGGAACACGATCCGATCGGCCCACGCTGCGTGTCGGGCGTCGTGCGTGACCAGCAGGGCTCCGGCGCCCGCGTCGACGTGACGGCGGAGCATGCGGAGCACGACCTCGCCGGTCTGCGAGTCGAGCGCACCCGTCGGCTCGTCGGCCAACACCAGCCGGCGTTCCCCGACGACACCCCGCGCGATCGCGACACGCTGCTGCTGGCCGCCGGACAGGTCGTCGGGGTAGGCGTCCGCGCGGGCGCCGAGCTCGACGTTGTCGAGCGCGAGTTCCGCAGCGCGCCGGGCCTTGCTCGCCTTCCACCCGTCGAGCTCGAGCGGCAGCGCCACGTTCTCGACGGCGGTCAGCGAGGGGATCAGGTTGAAGTCCTGGAACACGAACCCCACCAGTCGTCGCCGGAGCGCCGCGAGGTCCTTGGCGGGCCGGTCCGAGACCCAGTCGCCGTCGATGACGACCTCGCCGCTCGTCGGTGGCAGCAGGGTGCCCGCGCAGGCGAGCAGGGTCGACTTGCCCGACCCGGAGGTGCCCATCACGGCCACCATCTCGCCGCGGCGGACCTGCAGGTCGATCCCGGCCAGCGCGGTGACGGCCTTCGCGCCGGAGCCGTACTGCACGCTCACGGCGTCGAGTTCGAGGAGCGGTGCGGTCGTCGTCCCGGCCGGGGCGCTCATCGTGCGCTCCGGAGGGTCTCGTCGCGACCGGTGACCTCGACGTCCGCCGACGAATCGCCAGCCGGGCCGGCCGGGCCCCGCAGGCCTGTCGGAGGCCGGTGACGCGTCACGCTCGACTCCACGTGGTCGAGCCAGCGGACCTCGGCCTCAGCCTGGAACACCATCGACTCGAGCACGAGCGACCACGCCAGGTCCTCCGCCGGGTCAGCGGTGCGCTTCAGCCGGGTCAGGTCCTGCAGGTTCCGCACCGCTGCACCGCGCTGCACCTGGACGAGCCGGGTGACGTCGACGCCCGGCACGGTCACCGCGAGGGCGAACTTGATCGCGAGTTCGTCGCGCCCGCGCTTCGCCGGGACCGGTTCACTGAACCAGCGCGCCACGGCCTGATGACCCGCGTCCGTCGCCGTGTAGACGACGTGTCCGTCGTCGTCGGCGTCCCCGCGGGCCACCAGGCCGTCCCGCTCCAGGCGGTCGAGCGTCGTGTAGACCTGGCCGATGTTGAGCGGCCAGGTCCCGCCGGTGCGTTGTTCGAACTCCCCCCGGAGCTGGTACCCGTAGCCAGGTCCCCCCACCAGCAGTGCGAGTACACCCATCCGAACGCTCATCTGATTCCCCCCCGAGTCCGTGGAGCATACCGAGTATGCCCATACCGAGTATGCACATGCAGCGCACGCGAACGCAAGCGGCAGACGGACGGGAGGCACGTGGCGGTGCCGCCACGTGCCTCCCGTCCGTCTCGTGGGAGCGTCAGCTCCCCAGCTTGGACAGCTCCTCGAACTCGTCGTCGGTCAGTTCGATGGTCGCGCCCTGCAGGTTGTCCTCCAGGTGCGCGACGCTCGAGGTCCCCGGGATCGGGAGCATCACCGGGGAGCGCTTGAGGAGCCACGCGAGCGCGAGCTGCGCCGGCGAGGCGCCCTTCCGCTCGGCGATCTCGGTGAGCGGCGAATCCGCTCCGGTCAGGTTGCCCGTTGCGAGCGGGAACCACGGGATGAAGCCGATGCCCTGCTCCTCCGACCAGTCGAGCAGCTCCTCGGCGTCGCGCTTGGCGAGGTTGTAGAGGTTCTGCACCGAGACGATCGTGGCGATCTGCTGCGCGGCCTTGACCTCGTCGACGCTCACCTCGGACAGCCCGATGTGGCGGATCTTGCCCTCGTCCTGCAGCTTCTTCAGCTCGCCGACCTGGTCCTCGAGCGGGACCTTCGGGTCGATGCGGTGCAGCTGGAACAGGTCGATGCGTTCGAGGCCCAGGCGGCGGAGGCTCATCTCGGCCTCCTGGCGCAGGTACTCCGGACGGCCGACGGGCGGCCAGACGTTCGGGCCCGTGCGGGTCAGGCCGGCCTTCGTCGCGATGAGGATGTCGTCGCCGTAGGGGTGCAGGGCTTCCTTGAGGAGCTCCTCGGCGACGTACGGGCCGTAGCTGTCGGCGGTGTCGAAGAAGTTGACGCCGAGCTCGACGGCGCGCTTGAGCACGCGGACGGCCTCGTCGTGGTCCTTCGGCGGACCCCAGACGCCGGGACCGGTGAGCTGCATCGTGCCGTAGCCGAGGCGGTTGACCTCGAGGTCGCCGCCGATCCGGAACGTGCCGGATGCGTCGGCCGGGCGGGTGGTGGTGTCAGGAGTGGTCATGGGTCCGGTCTACGCCGACCGGGTTGCACACGGCTGGAGCGGTGTCCCCCGGACTGAACGGCGGCTCAGCGTGTCGGTCGCGGGTACGGCGTCTCGCCGCGTTCGAGCCCCCCGACGAGCTTCGCCAGGCGGTTCGCCCGTGCCGTCGGACTGGGCGCGGTCATGATCCGGTGCAGCACGGCGTACCGGTTCGTCGCGTCGAGTTCGGCGAACAGGGTGGCAGCGTCCGGGGAGGCGTCCAGCGCGGCCCGCAGGTCGTCCGGCACCTCCGCGGTGGCGGCACCGGCGTACGCGCGGTCCCAGCGGCCGTCGGCCTTCGCCCGGTCGATCTCCGCCTGGCCTCGGTCGCGCATCCGGCCGTCGGCGATCAGTGTCGCGACCAACCCGAGGTTCCGCTTCGACCACAGGGACGCCCGGCGCCGCGGGGTGAACCGCTGCCGGAAGGTGGCGTCGTCGCGTCCGCGCTTCTGGCCGTCGATCCACCCGGAGCACAGGGCCTCGTCGAGCGCCTGGTCGTAGGTCAGGGTCGTCGGCTCGGTCGTGCCCTTCTTCGCGAGGACGAGCCACACGCCGTCGGGGTCGTCCTCGTGCGCCGCGAGCCAGTCGCGCCACGCCGCGGCGTCCCGCAGGACCAGCTCGTCGTCCTCCATCCCGCCATCGTAGGCGCGCCCCGCGCGGCCCGGCGGGCTGCATGGCGGGGCCCGAGTCTCGGTGCGGGCGACAGTTCTCGTGCCGGTTGCCCCGAGTTCGGTCGCCCAGCCCGAGTCTCGGCGCCGGCAATCGGCGCCGGCAACAGCTCGGCGCGGGTCAGACCCAGTGCGGCTGGGACAGCACGCCCGTCGGGTCGACCTGCTCGGCGATCCGGTGCAGCCGCGACGTGTTCACGCCGAAGTAGTCCGCCGGGTCCGTGATCGTCGCATCGCAGTAGTTCGCGTACGCCGCCGTGCCCCACGCGGGCGTCATCGCCGCACGGAACCCCCGCACGTAGGCGTCGAACGGCGCGGGATCCGACCCGTCGGCGAACACCGCCGTGTACTGCACCGTCATCAGCGCGGACCGCCACGGGAACGCGGAGTCCGTCCGCCCGATGTCGGCCACGGCGCCGCCGAGTGCGTCCAGGGAGACCCCGCCTTCGCGGTTGCCGGGCACGTCCCCCGCTGCTGCCGCGTGCTGCACGAGCACGTCGATCTGCGCGTCGGTGAGCTTCTGGGTGCCGATCGACGAGGTCGCCGCCTCGGACACGCGCTGCGGCTTCCCCGCGAGCGCGGACATCGCCTGTCCGTACGTCATCTGCCGGGCGGTGTGCGTCGTCGGGGTGGCTCCGGTCGACGTGATGAACCCGTCGACCGAGGCATCGGCGCCGGTCTTCGAGCCGGTCCACACGCCCGTGATCGTCACGGTCGGTGCCGAGTGCCGGGAGCCGTTCAGCAACTTGAGCGTCGACCAGAGCTGCCGGTCCGCGGTCGGGGCCCAGTCCTGCCAGGCACGGACCACCGCGGCGGCGGCCGACCAGGGGAACACGATCGTGAAGAGCAGGATGCCGGGGGCCGGCTTCGTCCGGAAGGTCATCGACGTCACGACGCCGACGCTCCCGCCGCCGCCACCGCGACAGGCCCAGAACAGGTCGGGCTCCGCCGTCGACGAGACCTCGTGCACGGTGCCGTCGGGGGTCACCAGGGTCACGCCCGTGAGCTGGTCGCTGGTCAAGCCGAACGACCGGGCGAGGACCCCGACCCCGCCGCCGAGTGTCAGCCCGCCGATCCCGACGGTCGGACAGGACCCCGCGCCGATCGCCCGGCCGGCCTGTGCCAGCATCGCGTAGACGTCACCGAGTCGGGCGCCCGGGCCGATCGTCACCGAGTGGTCGGGGTGCAGTTCGACGTCGTCCAGGTCCTGCGTGCTGATCACGAGCGACCGCGGGACGTCGGTGCCCGCGGCGCCGCCCGCCGACCAGCCGGTGTACGAGTGTCCGCCGGAGCGGAGCGCCACCGGCGTCCGGGTGTTCCGCGCGAACGCGAGTCCGGCCTGCACGTCGGCGGTGCTCGCGGCGCGCAGGATGCCCTGTGGGTCGGCGTCGTCGTAGCGGGGGTTCTCGAGCACCCGTGCGCCGTCCCAGCCGGCCGAGCCCGATCGGAGCAGGGTGCCGGTGACCGCGGCGGCGAGGGCCTGCCAGCTGTCGGGTCCCCCGGGCGTCGGGCTCGACGTCGGGGTGCGGGACGGCATCGTCGTGCCCGTGCCCGTGGGGTGGGCGCTCGGCGACGGCGAGGGTCGCGTGCACGCCGCGAGCACCCCCGCGATGCCGACCCCGATCCCCCCGGCGATCACCGCCCGCCGTGTGGTCCGGCTGGTTCGTCGTCTGCTCGCGTCCACGTCGCCGGCCTGGCGCTCCCCGCCCGGCCGGTCCCCCCGCTCGTCCTGGTCCGTCACCCGACATGTCTACGCCGGATCGGGCCCGGAGCCGTCAGTCCAGCGGCCGATCTCCACCAGCCGACCGGCCAACGCCGTCCGCGGACGCGCCGGCGGACGCGCCAGCCGGCGCACCGGCGGGCCCACCAGCGGACCCGCTGCCCGACGCCCCGGCGGACCCACCAGCCGACGCGCGCCCCGACGCCCCGCCACGCGCCCCGGTGCTCGCCTCCCCGCCCCCGCCACTGCTGATCCGCACCGCGTCTGCCCACGCACCGACCCACTCCGGCACCGTCAGGTCCCGCGGTGCACCCCCGGTGGCCTCGATCAACTCCGTCGGGGTCACCGTGCCGCCCGCCTTCCGCAGGAACCGCGCCTGGACGACCGCCCGGGCGACGACGTCCCCCCGCCGCACGAACGTCTGCTCCATGTACACCGCCCGCTCGTCCACGCCGAGCACCCGCGTCACGAGCTCGAACCGCTGCCAGAGCGTCAACGACCGCTTGTAGGTGATCGTCTGCGCCGCGACGACGGCGTACCACCCGAGGTCCGACGCCGCCGCCCAGAACCCGGAGCGCGTGAGCAGGTCGTACCGCCCGAGGTCGAGCAGCGACAGGTACTTGCCGTTGTTCACGTGGCGCAGCGGGTCGAGATCGGTCGGCAGGACGCGGAACGACGTCCGTGCTTCGCCCCACAGCGACGGACGCCGGCCGGGACGGAGCGACGCGAGCCGGACGCGCAGCATGAGCAGGAAGAGCCGGAGGTACAGGTTCACGGCGTCGATCCCACCAGGCGAGCGCGCTCGGCGCGAGGTCCTTGGAGGAACCGGACAACCCGGTGCCCTCGAGACGGGCACGGTCAGTGCCTCCCTCCAACGGGTGGAGCCGGAGTAGACCTGGACCCATGCAGACACGCAAGCTCGCAGACCTCGAGGTCGCATCCGTCGGCCTCGGCACCATGGGCATGAGCGCCTTCTACACGGGCGCCGGCACCGACGACGCGGAGTCGATCCGCACCATCCACCGCGCGATCGACCTCGGCGTCACCCTGTTCGACACCGCGGAGGCCTACGGCCCGTACACGAACGAGGACCTGCTCCGCCGAGCCCTCGACGGCCGCCGCGACGACGTCGTGATCGCCACGAAGTTCGGGCTCATCACGCACGAGGCGGGCGAGGAGACCCCCGCCACCGAACGCCGGATCTCCAGCGCACCCGACTCCGTCCGGGAGGCGCTCGAGGGCTCCCTCCGCCGCCTCGGCACCGACCACATCGACCTCTACTACCAGCACCGCGTCGACCCGGACGTCCCGATCGAGGACGTCATCGGCCAGCTCGCCGGCTTCGTCCAGGAGGGCAAGATCCGCCACATCGGCATGTCCGAGGCCTCCGCCGCGACGATCCGCAAGGCGCACGCCGTCCACCCGATCACCGCACTGCAGAGCGAGTACTCGCTGTGGACGCGCGACCCCGAGGGCGAGGTCCTCGACACGCTCCGCGAACTCGGCATCGGCCTGGTGCCGTACTCGCCGCTCGGCCGCGGGTTCCTGACCGGCGCGATCACGAAGCCGTCCGATCTGGACTCGGACGACTTCCGTCTGGCGAACCCGCGCTTCCAGCAGGAGGCCTTCGCCGAGAACATGCGCATCGTCGACTCCGTCAAGGAGATCGCGGCGGAGGCCGGTGGCACGCCGGCCCAGGTCGCGCTCGCCTGGCTCCTCGCCCAGGGCGACGACGTCGTCCCGATCCCCGGGACCAAGCGCGTCTCGCGGCTCGAGGAGAACGTCGGCGCCGCCGACCTCACCCTCACCCCGGAGCAGATCGAGCGCCTGACCGCCCTGCCCGTCCCGACGGGCGACCGCTACCCGGACATGTCCAGCATCGGCCGCTGACGCGACCACCTGACGGACGGGAGGCGCGGTGCGGGATCGCCCCGCGCCTCCGGTCCCGTTCCGGTCGCCGAGCTCACACTTCGGCGGCGAAGGACGCGGCCCGCAGCTGCAGGTCCTCGATCCGCCGCGATCGGGCGGCCTCGACGTCGTAGCCCTCGTACGCCAGGGGTGGGGTCTTCCGGACGTTCCGGGAGCACTGGAAGTCCTGGCACACGAGCGTGCCGACGGTGTTCCCGTTGCGTCCGGCCGGCCCGGACCGCTTGGCGCTCCAGAACACCACGTCGTTCGGCAGCTTCACGTCCTGGCACCATGAGCACTGCGCGCGGGACCGGGGGGACGCCTCGGCCTGCCGGAACAGGATGCCGATCAGGTCACCGTCGAGGGTCGGCACGACGGCGTACCCGCGACGGGCGGTCTTCGGGTCGCGCCAGCCGAGGTAGTCGAGGCCGTCCCAGTCGATCGTGTCGAAGCCGCCGGGGAGCGTGAGGTCGCCGATCTCCTTGCGGGAGGCGTTGACGAAGGACGTGCGGAGGGTCTTCTCCGTGATGGGGAGCATGAGGGGATCGCTTTCGTGGAGCCCGGGGCACGCGGACGCGCACCGCACCGGGCGGAGGTGGTGGTCAGGGGTCGACGACGTCGGCCGTGCCGAACGGCACGACCGAGGGCATCACGCCCTGATGCCGGCGCAGGGAGCGCCGACCACCTCCTGGAAGTTCACGCGGTCAGCCTACGTCGCCCGGGCGGGTGACGCCACGAGCAGCACGAGCGAACCGACGTGGGAGGGCCGGACGCGGAGCGCACCGTGGCGGGCGTCCCACGCTCCGGTGTCGAGCGCGGTGCGCAGGGCGGCGACCGAGCGCCGGGCGGTCACGTCGTCGACCAGGTCCCAAGCGCCCGTGGCGCGGCGCACCCCGGCGTCGAGCAGCCGCTCCGGCCGGGCGTAGTACGCCTCGGTGAACCCGTCGACGCAGGTGAACGGGATCGCCAGGTGGTGCGTCTCGACCGGCCCGCCCAGCGCGTCGGCGATGCGGTCGAGCGCCGGGTACTGCCGGGCCTCGGCCGCGACGACCTCGGGGGCGTACTCCGTGAGCCAGGAGTCCGGGATCCGTCCGGGGTCCCGCGTGAGGACGAGCACGGGGCCGCTCGTGACCCGGCGCACCTCGCCGAGCGCCCGCTGGAGGTCGGTCCACCCGGCCACCGGGAAGGTCGTCAGGGCGGCGTCGAAGCTCCGGTCCGCGAACGGCAGGCCCTCCGCCGCGGCGTCGACCGAGGTCACCTGCCGGTCGGCCGGCGCGTAGGACACCGCGCCCGCGTCGCTGCCGACGTCGAGGACGCTGCTGGCTTCCCCGAGGGCGTGCGCGATCGTGCGGACGAAGGACGGTTCCGGGCGTCGGTACCGCAGGTGGTCCGCCGTGTGGACCGACGAGTCGCCGCCGCTCGCCGAGCCGGCAGCCCTCGCCCCGTCGGCGTCCCCCGCCGATCCGTCAGCCGTGCGCACCATGAGCCCAGCGTACGGTCGGCACGCCCCGGCGCGCAGGACCCGCCGGGAGGTCAGTCGACCGACTCGGACTCGCTCTCGCGCAGCGCGGCCAGCCGCTCGGCACGTTCGGTCGCGGCCCAGCTCCCGAGCAGGCTCAGCGACCGTTCGGACTCGCTCCCCGGTTCGGCGCTGTACGTGAACATCGTCAGGCCCGGGTCGGCCACCAGGTCGAGCGCCTCGTACCCGAGCTGCAGCTCGCCCACGACGGGGTGGTTGATCCGCTTCCCGCCGGTGCGGTGCAGGCGGACGTCGTGCGCGGCCCACCATTCTCGGAACTCCTCGCTGCGGGTGGAGAGCTCACCGACCAGGGTGATGAGTCCGGGTTCACACGGGTTCGACACCGCGGCGGCGCGGAGGACGGCCACCGAGTCACGAGCGGTCTGGGCCCAGTCGTGGAAGAAGTCCTTCGCCGCGGGGTCGAGGAACGTGAACCGAGCCGAGTTGACCGGACGTCCGGGCCCGGCGAACATCGGCGCGTACAGGGCGCGACCGAGCTCGTTCGTCGCGACGACGTCGGCGCGCTCGTTCCGCACCCACGCCGGCGCCCCGGTGATGGCGTCGAGGAGTCGCTGGACGCCGGGACGGACCCGGGTCGGGACGTTCCGGTGCATCGACTTGACACCAGAGTTCGCCAGCCGGGCCAGGTCCCACAGGTGGACGCGCTCGTCCTCGTCGAGCTGCAGCGCACCGGCCAGGCCCTCGAGCACGCTCTCGGAGACGCCCTTCAGCGTGCCCCGCTCGAGCCGCGTGTAGTAGTCGACGCTGACGCCGGCGAGCATCGCGACCTCGTGGCGCCGGAGCCCGGGCACCCGCCGCACCCCGCCGCCGAACGACGGCATGCCCACCTGCTCCGGGGTGAGCCGCGCCCGTCGCGAGGACAGGAAGTCGCGGATCTCGTTGCGCACGTCGATACCCATGCCACGAGCGTACGGCGCGTGCCCTCCGGACAGCGAGGCACTGCCCGTACCTGTCCGCGATCGGCGTGGACGCGCCGACGGGTCAGAGCGTCAGCGAGTGCCCGATGCGCGCTTCCAGCCAGACCTCGGGGTCGATCGGGGTGACGCCGTCCATCAGGACCTCGAGGTGCAGGTGCGCCCCCGTCGAGACGCCCGAGTTGCCGACCCTGCCGATGAACTCGCCCGCCTCGACGTCGTCGCCCGGCCGCAGTGGCGAGGACCCGGGGACCATGTGCCCGTAGAGGGTGGACACCCGGCGCCCCTCGACCACGTGGTCGATGACGACGGCCGTCCCGTAGGAGAAGTACGTGCCGGAGATCCGGACGGTCCCCTTCGCGACGGCACCGATCGGCGTGCCGAGCCCCGGGGTGAAGTCGAGGCCCTCGTGCAACGACGAGCAGGCGCCGCACGGAGCCGAGCGGTAGCCGAAGCCGGAACTCATCCGGACCGGCCCGGGGAACGGCGACCGCACGTCGCCGCCGTACGACACGGAGGTGCCGGGTGCGCCGTCCGCGCCCCCGCCGACGGTGAACCCGTCGCGGGCGAGCTGCGCCACGGTCACTGCCCGGTCGACCGCGTAGTCCTGTCCGGTGACGCTCGGTGTCAGGGCGGCGGTCGCAATGGACGTGGTGCCGCTGGCATGCGCGGGCATCGCCGACGCGGCGAACAGCGCGAGGGCGGCGATCCCGCTCGTGACGGCGTTCCGCCCCGCGCGGGCGGACCGTCCGGGGGTCCGGCGGCCGCGAGGGGCGTGCGTCGCGGACGCAGCCGGACGGGAGGCACCGCTCACCGCCGCCATGCGGGTCGCGACCGGCGCGGGTCGGCGTGGGATCCGGCGGACACGGTCCTCGCTCGGGCGCTGCTCGGCGGCCCCGGAGCCGTGCGTCCTCCGTGCGGTCTCCCCCGCGGCGAGGCGCTCGGCCGCGAGTGCCGCTCGACGGGACAGGTGCACGACCGGCGTGCCCGGGTGCTGGTCTGGATCGCTTGTCGTCGTCATGCCGTGCCCCATTCTGCACGAGTCTGTCGCTTTGTACAGGTCCCGTCGTGATCTCGTCGTGACCCGACCACCTGCTGACCGCACCGGTCCCGGGCGCGCGAACGGGCCTCCTGGCCGTCACCTCGGTAGTCTCCGGACAGGAGCAGTACCGACAGACGCACGACCACGAGTGCCAGCGGAAGGACCCCCATGGCCCGCTCACCCCGCCAGCGGCACGAGCCGATCGACCTGCGCTCGGCGTCGGTCGTACTCGCCGGCACGCAGGAACTCCTGCCGGCACTCCGCGCATCAGCGGTGCGGGCCGGGGTCGACGCCGCGCGCATGCGGGTCGTCGAGACCGACGACCCGCCGGACCCGACCGAGCGGGGCGACGCCGAGCTCGCCGTCATCGCCATCCGTCGACCGGGCGACGACCCGGCCTTCCACCGCGCGAACGAGGTGGCCGAGCTGATCGCACCGCTGCTCGCGGCGAACGCCGTGCGGGTGGTCGTGACGGTGTCCGGTGCGACGCGGCTCGCGCCGAGGCTCGAGCGGACCCTGACGTCCGAGGTCCTCCACCAGATCGGCGAGGCCTCGGCGCCGTCCGGCTTCCGACGGCCGTTCCGCTCGCTCCGGATGCGCCTCGGCCTCGCGGGGCTCCGGGCCTCCGGGGTCCGCGTCTTCCGCATCGCCGTCTGAGGCAGGTATCTTGATGTCGAGACATCCCGCTGGCACGAGTAGCGTGGACGTACCGACGGCATGAACAAGGGAGTACCCGCCAGCATGGCCAAGATCATCTACACCCTCACCGACGAGGCCCCGTTCCTCGCCACCCACTCCTTCCTCCCGGTCATCCAGGCCTTCGCCAGCACCGCTGGCGTCGAGGTCGAGACCCGCGACATCTCGCTCTCCGGCCGGATCATCGCCCTGTTCCCGGAGCGGCTCAGTGCTGAGCAGCGCCTGGACGACGCCCTCGCCGAACTCGGCGAGCTCGCGAAGACCCCCGAGGCGAACATCATCAAGCTGCCGAACATCTCGGCGTCCATCCCGCAGCTCAAGGTCGCGATCAAGGAACTCCAGTCGCAGGGCTACGACCTGCCGGACTACCCCGACGAGCCCACCACGGACGACGAGCGCGAGGTCCGCTCGCGCTACGACCGCGTCAAGGGCAGCGCCGTGAACCCGGTCCTGCGCGAGGGCAACTCCGACCGCCGCGCCCCGCTCTCCGTGAAGAACTACGCCCGCAAGCACCCGCACCGCATGGGTGCCTGGAGCTCCGATTCGCAGACGAACGTCGTGACCATGGGCGTCGACGACTTCCGGGCGAACGAGCAGTCCTGGATCGCCCCCGCCGACGACGTCCTGACGATCGAGTTCGTCGGCGCCGACGGCTCGTCCACCGTCCTGAAGCAGTCGATCCCCGTCCTCGCCGGAGAGGTCATCGACGGCACGGTGCTGCACGTCGCCGCGCTCGAGGCCTTCCTCCAGGAGCAGATCCAGCGCGCGAAGGACGACGACCTGTTGTTCTCGGTGCACCTCAAGGCCACGATGATGAAGGTCTCCGACCCGATCATCTTCGGGCACGTCATCCGCGCGTTCTTCCCGCAGGTGTTCGCCCAGTACGGCGCCGACCTCGCCGCCGCCGGACTCACGCCGAACGACGGCCTCGGCTCGATCCTCGCCGGGCTCGACGCGCTGCCGAACGGCGCCGCGATCAAGCAGGCGTTCCAGGACGGCATCGACGCCGGCCCCGCCCTCGCGATGGTCGACTCGGACAAGGGCATCACGAACCTGCACGTCCCGAGCGACGTCATCGTCGACGCCTCGATGCCCGCGATGATCCGCACCTCCGGCCACATGTGGGGTCCGGACGGCGAGGAGCACGACACCGTCGCCGTCATCCCGGACTCGAGCTACGCCGGCATCTACCAGGCCGTGATCGAGGACTGCCGCGCCAACGGCGCGTTCGACCCCGCCACCATGGGCTCGGTGCCGAACGTGGGCCTGATGGCGCAGAAGGCCGAGGAGTACGGCTCGCACGACAAGACCTTCGAGGTCCCCGGGGACGGACGCGTCCGCATCACGACCAGCGCCGGTGAGACCGTCATCGAGCACGAGGTCCAGGCCGGTGACATCTGGCGTGCCTGCCAGACCAAGGACGTCGCCATCCGCGACTGGGTGAAGCTCGCCGTGACGCGTGCCCGTGCCTCCGAGACCCCGGCCGTGTTCTGGCTCGACGAGACCCGTGCGCACGACGCGAGCCTGATCGGTCTCGTCCGGACGTACCTCGGCGAGCTGGACACGGACGGGCTGCACATCGAGATCATGTCCCCGGTCGACGCGATGGCGTTCTCGCTCGAGCGCATCCGCCGCGGCGAGGACACGATCTCCGTGACGGGCAACGTCCTCCGCGACTACCTGACCGACCTGTTCCCGATCATGGAGCTCGGCACCTCGGCGAAGATGCTCTCCGTCGTCCCGCTGCTCGGTGGTGGCGGCCTGTTCGAGACCGGTGCCGGCGGGTCCGCGCCGAAGCACGTGCAGCAGCTCGTGCAGCAGAACTACCTGCGCTGGGACAGCCTCGGCGAGTTCCTCGCGCTGGCGGTGTCGCTCGAGCACCTCGCCGGCGTCACGGGCAACGAGCGGGCGAAGATCCTCGGCGAGACCCTCGACCGCGCCACCGGGACCTTCCTCGACGAGAACCGTTCGCCGGGCCGCAAGATCGGCACGATCGACAACCGGGGCAGCCACTTCTACCTGGCGAAGTACTGGGCCGAGGAACTCGCGGCGCAGACCACCGACCAGGAGCTCGCGGCGTCGTTCGCCGAGATCGCCCGCGCCCTGGGCGAGCAGGAGCAGACCATCGTCGACGAGCTCGTCGCCGTGCAGGGGCACCCGGCCGACATCGGCGGGTACTACCGGCCGGACGACGCCAAGACGAGCGCGATCATGCGTCCGTCCGCCACGCTCAACGGGGTGCTCGCGGCCCTGTAGGCGCATCCACGACGAGACGGGAGGCGCGGTGCCGGCTGGCACCGTGCCTTCCGCCCGTCCGAGTCGCGGTCGCCTGCGCCCGATCGGACGTTCCGCGGTCCGTCGCCGTTCCGCGAGCGGGCCATTTGTGGCGCCCTCGATGCTCCTGAACGGCGCGTTGTGCCCGTTCGGCGGACAGCGCGCGGCGCGTTCCGCCCGCTCGGCGGCCGGCCGCCGAGCGCAGGATGGCGGAACGACGCCCGACACACCGCTCGTCGTATCGATTCGACCCGCGCTCGGGTAGCGTCGGGAGCATGTCGACGTCGACCGAGCCCCGTCCCCTGAACATCGTCGTGTGGAACGAGAACGTGCACGAGACCCGCGGCGACGCGACGGTCGTCGAGCACTACCCGCACGGCATCCACACCGTCGTGGCCGGGGCGCTCCGCGACCACCTCCCGCACGCCGACGTCTCGACGGCGACGCTGCAGGAGCCCGAGCACGGACTGACGGCCGAGCGACTGACAGCCGCCGACGTGCTGTTCTGGTGGGGCCACGCCGCCCACGACGAGGTCTCGGACGAGGTCGTCGACCGCGTGGTCCAGGCCGTGCACGCCGGGATGGGTCTGGTGGTGCTGCACTCGGGCCACTACTCGAAGCCGTTCAAGCGCCTGATGGGTACGACCTGCTCGCTCAAGTGGCGGAACGACGGCGAGCGGGAGCTCGTCTGGACGATCGCCCCCGAACACCCGATCGCCGCGGGCGTCCCGCACCCGATCGTCATCGAGCGGCAGGAGATGTACGGGGAGTACTTCGACATCCCGCGCCCGGACGAGGAGGTCTTCCTGTCGACCTTCTCCGGCGGCGAGGTCTTCCGCTCCGGCGTCGCGTACCGCCGGGGCCTCGGCCGGATGTTCTACTTCTCGCCCGGCGACCAGGAGTACCCGGTGTACCACCACCCGGACATCCAGCGCGTGCTCGCGAACGCGGCCGAGTGGGCGCGCCCGGTGTCCGCACGACGCGAGTTGACGGCCGACGAGCACCCGCGTGACTGGTTCCTGGATGGGCGGTCGAGTACACAGGGGGCATGACCCCGCCTGACGCCGCCACGCACCGCACTGCCCTGGTCGAGGCGCTCGGCGTCCTCGGCAGCGGCCCCGAGGAGCGGTTCGACCGCATCACGCGGATGACCCAGGAGGCGTTCGGCGTCCCGCTGACGTTCCTGAACCTCGTGCACCACGACCTGGTGACCGCGCAGTCGGCCCAGGGAGCCCCGCACGGGCTGACCGGACCCGCAGAACAGACCTTCTGCGCCGCCACGGTCCTGAGCGACGAACCCCTGATCGTGCCGGACGCGTCGCTCGACCCGCGGTTCAGCGACCTGAAGGCCGTCACGGAACGCGGGCTCCGGTTCTACGCCGGGGCGCCGCTGTCGACGCTCGACGGCACCCGGGTCGGGACGCTCTGCATCATGGACGCGGCCCCCCGGGAGCTCACCGCGACCGACCTGGCGCTCCTCGGTGACCTGGCGCGCTGGGCCGAACGGGAACTCAGCCAGGAGATCGACCGCGGGCAGGTCCAGCGCGTCCTCGACGGACTCGTCCCCGAGCGGGTGGACGTCGCGGGCCACGACCTCGAGGCGCTCCGCGTCGCCCGTCCCGGCGGGGGCGGCGACGTCCTCGACTGGCGGCTCGCCGAGGACGGCGCTCTGCACGTGACCGTCGGCGCCATCGCCGCCGGAGGCAGCGCGTCCGGCCTGCTCGCATCGGCCGTCCGGGGCGCCGTCGTCGCCAGGACGGACGTCCCGATGGAGGACGCCATGCCGGGACTGGAGGCGCAGATCACCGCCGACCTGTCCGCTGCGGACGCCATCGGCTCGCTCTTCCACCTGCGACTCGCCCCCGACTCCGGCCACGTCGCCTACGGCGACGCCGGCCACGGTCTGGCGGTGCACCTCGGCGCGGACGGCGATGCCCGCGTGCTGCGCTCGCCGGACCTGCCGATCGGGCTCCAGCCGACGTCCGTGCCCCGCTCTGCCGGTGCGCTCGACCTCGAGCCCGGCGACCGCATCCTGCTGTGCACGCCGGGCGTCTTCGCACTCGACGGGATCGACGACCTGGACGCGCTCGTCGACCTCGCACGCGAGGTCCCGGACGCGGCGGCCCTGGTGGAACGGGTCCGCGAGCGGCTTCCGGCCCGTGGTGTGGACCGTGACGTCACGCTCGTGGTGCTCGGCCGTCGCTGACCCCTGGCCCGTGGCCCCTGAGCGCTGACTGCTGACGTGCCGAGGGTCGGGCGTCACCGGCGCGGTGCGGGCCGTCCCGTCGCGGCCACGACCAGGAGCGTCGCGAGCAGCGCGAACCCGGCGAGTTCGATCCCGAGCCCGGCGAGCTGCCAGTAGGCGCTCCCCACGTGCTGCGGCTGCGTGATCGTGTCGGGCCACCAGCTGTCGATCAGCGGGAACGACCCCGGGAACGGGTCGAGGCCGAACACCGCGAGGCCGGCGAGCAGGAGCACGACGCCGAGACCGCCCATGGCCCCGCGGGAGCGCCCGAGCATGTGGACGACGAGCGCCGCGGCCATGCCGGCGAGCCCCACGACGGCGAGCAGGAAGGCCACGACGACGATCGTCTGCGGGGTCAGCGCGACCCAGTCGAGCACGGCGATGGGCAGCAGCAGCCACCGCCCGGTCCGTGCCCAGCGCGCCGGGTTCCGCCATCCGTCCATGCCGGAACCGTATGGCACGCGTCCTGACGGTTCCCGTGGGACGATCGACTGCGGGAGGACCGGTGGTGGTGCAGGACGGGAACACACGGCAGCAGCGCGCGGTGGTGACGCGGGCCGCGATCATCGAGGCCGCCGCCGCCGAGTTCGACGAGCGCGGGTACCTCGGTGCCTCCGTCGACGCGGTCG
The DNA here is from genome assembly GCF_018613895.1 of Curtobacterium sp. ISL-83. Taxonomy (GTDB): domain Bacteria; phylum Actinomycetota; class Actinomycetes; order Actinomycetales; family Microbacteriaceae; genus Curtobacterium. The sequence continues at coordinate 308,628 of NZ_JAGGPH010000007.1, read as the reverse complement.
CCGAGCGGGCGGGGCTGACGAAGGGTGCGGTCTACTTCCACTTCGCGTCCAAGGCCGAACTCGCCGGTGCGGTCATCGCCCGACAGCACGAGGTGGCGCGCGGGTACGCGGAGGACGCGACCGCGCGGGGCACCACGCCGCTCGAGTCGATGATGTGGATGGCGCAGGGGCTCGCGACGCAGATGATCCACGAGGTCGTGGTGAGCGCCGGCATCCGGCTGTCGACCGATTCGGCGTCGGTCGACGTCGACCGGCAGAACCCCTACGAGGACTGGATCGTGATCGCGACCGCGACGATGCAGCGCGCGATCGAGGCCGGCGAGGTCGATCCCTCGTGGGACCCGGCGCTCATCGCACGCGTCGTGATCCCGGCGTACACCGGCGTGCAGACCATGTCCGACGTGCTCGCGAACCGGTCCGACCTGTACGAGCGACTGCGGGAACTCTGGACGGTCCTGCTCGCGGCGATCGTCACGGCACGGATGCGCCCCGAGATCCCCCGGCTCGTGGCGATCATCGGGCCGGGTGCCGCCCGGCTGCCCCAGGTCCCCCGAGAGAGCGACACGGGCAGGGAGCGCGACGCGGGCGCTCAGCGCGACACGGGCAGGGCGAGCGACATGGGGGCCCCGTGAGTGACGCGGGTCCCCCCAGGGACACCCACGTCACCGACGACTGAAGCATACCAATCGGTCGGTTTTGCCGCTCTGCCCCCGTTCACGGGTGCCGCGACCCCGGGTACCCTGACGCCGTGCCGACCCCTGCCGCCGAGTTCGCCGTCGACGTGCCGCTCGTCGGGGCGTTGCTCCACGACCAGCACCCGGACCTGGCCGACCTGCCGCTCGACGTCGTCGCGAACGGGTGGGACAACGTCGTCGTCCGGCTGGGGGACCGGCTCGCGGTGCGACTCCCTCGCCGGGCCGCGGCCGCCCGGCTCATCGAGCACGAGCAACGGTGGCTGCCGGAGATCGCCGGACGGGTCGCCCCGGTCGTCCCGGTACCGGCACCGGTCCGGACCGGCCGCGCCGCCCTCGGGTACCCGTGGAGCTGGAGCGTCGTCCCCTGGCTGCCCGGTGTGCCGGCGGGTGCACGGGGCGGCGGCACACGGGCGTGCGGCGACCGCGTGGCGCAGACACTCGCCGACTTCCTCGGACTCCTGCACGTGCCCGCCCCGGCCGAGGCGCCGCTGAACTCGGTGCGCGCCGTCCCGTTGCGCAGCCGGAGCGAGGCCGTGCTCGCGCGACTCGCGACGGCGGACGTGCACCGGGCTGTGGAGCTGGCAGCGCTCTGGCGGGCCGCAGCCGACCTGCCCGCGTACGCCGGGCCTCCCGTCTGGGTGCACGGCGACCTGCACCCGTTCAACCTGCTCGTCGAGCCGCAGCAGACCGATCCGTCGTTGACGGCGGTCGTCGACTTCGGGGACGTGACCGCGGGGGACCCCGCCGTGGACCTCGCGACGGCCTGGCTGACGCTCGACCGGGAGGCGCGGGGCACCTTCCGCGCGCGCGTCGCCCCCGACGACGCCACCTGGGGTCGCGCGCGCGGGTGGGCCGTCTCGATCGGCTCCGCCCTGCACGGCAGTGACGAGCCGTGGTTCCGGGCCGTCGGGCGGCGGACGATCGACGCGGTCCTCGACGACTGAACCGTCACCAGCGGGGACTGTTGCGGCGACCCGAACGGGGTTAGTGTGACCGCACCAATCCGTGCACGTGAAGATCGGAGGGGCCGTCATGACCCTCGAGTTCCGCGTCCAGCACGACGTCGCCATCGACGCCACGCAGTCCCCCGTCCCACCCGCCCGCACCGGTCTCCGAGGGCTCCTCGACAGGCTCGCAGCCCGTCGAGCCGCTGCCCAGGCCCGTCGCACCGTCGCTCGCCTGCACGAACTCGACGACCTCGGACACCTGCTCTCCGAGGCGCGGGTCGTCATCGAGGGCGGCTGGATCCAGCACGCCTGGTTCGCCTACGTCGACGACCGCGGTCGGGTGCGCAAGGCGTCGAGTGCGGCCACCCTCGACGTGCAGGGGCGCCCGCTCGTCGGCGCGTGCCTGGTCGGTGCCGTCGTCTACGCCGCCGGTGGGCCGCACGCGGTGCACTCGCAACGGGTCCAGCGCGCCCTCGACCTGGTGTGGCACGCGCTGGCCTCCGACGAGGGACAGCCGGTCCTCTGGTGTCCGGCGCCGGACATCCGGATGGGCCGTGTCCGCGACCTGACCAGCTGGAACGACGCGCCGGACCGCAGCGGACGCGAGGTCGCCAGTCTGCTGCTCACGGCCGAACGGGTCTCCGTGCAGGAGTCGGAGCGCGTCCGGGCCGATGCGGTGGCACGATCGGGGGCATGAGTTCCGACGAGCCGGTCCCCGAAGTCCGCCCAGCCGCCCCCACCGCTACGATCGCCTCGCGCGGCGGGTCGCTGCTGTCGTCCGAGGGGACCGGGCCGTCCACGGACGCCGCGCAGGTCAAGGAGACGCTCCACCGGTACCTGCAGAAGCACCGCGCGGCGCTCCTGGCGAAGCTCGACGGGCTCGCCGAACGGCAGGCCCGCTGGCCGGTCACGCCGACCGGCACGAACGTCCTCGGGCTCGTGAAGCACGTCGCGGGGGTCCAGGCCGGGTACTTCGGCGAGGTCTTCGGTCGCCCGCTGCCGGACGCCCCGGCCTGGGTCGACTCCGCCAGCGGCGAGGACATGTACGCCTCGCCCGACGAGACCATGGCCGACGTCATCGCGTTCCACCACCGGAGCGCCGCCCACGCCGACGCGACGATCGAGGCGCTCGACCTCGACGCCCGCGGGGTGGTGCCGTGGTGGCCGGAAGGGCACCGCGAGGTCACGCTCCACCGTGTCCTGGTCCACATGGCGTACGAGGTCGGACGGCACGCGGGGCACGCCGACATCGTCCGCGAGATGCTCGACGGACTCGCCGGCGACGGGGACGGCAACCTCGCCGACAAGACCCCCGACGAGTGGGTCGAGTGGCGCGAGCACCTGGTCGACATCGCCGAGCGATCCGGTCTGCGCGGACTCCCCTGATAGTCGGTGACGATCGGTCATTGTTACCGATCTCCCAGGCTGCACGGCGCGAACGCCCGCTGATCAGGGGTTCTGTGGAGCGCGATCAGTGCGGTGGCGGGGGTCCTCGGCGTCCAGGTGTCCTGGCACCCGGCGTGTCCTGAGTAGGTTCGAAGCCGTTCGTGCCCCGATCCGTGGGCACTTCGGCCGACCCGGAAGGAGCGCCCACCCGTGTTCCAGTACGTCGTGGAGCGATGGGACCAGATCTGGTTCTCGTCGTGGCAGCACTTCTCCCTGGTGGTCCAGTGCGTGGTCCTGGCGACCGCGCTCGCCGTGGTGCTCGCCGTGCTCGTCTACCGCAGCGACCGGCTCAGCTCGATCGCGAACGGGGTGTCCGCCATCGGGCTCACCATCCCGTCGTTCGCCCTGATCGGCTTGCTCATCGTGCCGCTCGGGTTCGGCGTCGTGCCGTCCGTCGTGACGATCGTGTTCTTCGCCACGCTGCCCATCCTCCGGAACGCCGTCGTCGGGCTCGCCGAGATCCCGCCCGCCGTCGTCGAGTCGGCCCGCGGCATCGGCATGAGCCGGTTCCGCACCCTCGTGCAGGTCGAACTGCCGATGGCCTGGCCGGTCATCCTCAGCGGCGTGCGGGTGTCCGCGCAGATGGTGATGGGCGTCGCCGCCGTCGCCGCGTACGCCCTCGGCCCGGGCCTCGGCGGCTTCATCTTCTCCGGCCTGTCCCGCCTGGGCGGCGCCAACGCCATGTCCTCCGTGGTCGTCGGGGTGGTCGGCGTCATCCTGCTCGCCCTCGTCCTCGACCTGCTCCTCCTCGGCCTCGGCCGCCTGACCATCTCGAGAGGTATCCGTGTCCAGCACTGACTCCGCCACCACCACCGCCCCCGACGGCGACGTCACCGGCCGCAGCATCCTGCTCGACCAGGTCACCAAGCGGTACCCGGGGCAGACGACGCCCGCGGTCGACGGCATCACGCTCGAGATCCCGGCCGGCAAGGTCGTCATGCTCGTCGGGCCCTCCGGCTGCGGCAAGACCACGACGCTGAAGATGATCAACCGCCTGATCGAGCCGACCGAGGGCCGGATCGTGGTCGGTGACGACGACGTCACGAACATCGACGGCGACGAACTCCGCCGTCGCATGGGCTACGTCATCCAGGCCGGCGGGCTCTTCCCGCACATGACCGTCGCGGCGAACATCGCGATCGTGCCGAAGATGCTCGGCTGGTCCAAGGAGAAGGTCGCCGCGCGCGTCGACGAGCTCCTCGACCTGGTCTCGCTCGACCCCGACACCTACCGCGACCGCTACCCCCGCGAACTCTCCGGCGGCCAGCAGCAGCGCGTCGGTGTCGCCCGAGCGCTCGCGGCCGATCCGCCCGTGCTGCTGATGGACGAGCCGTTCGGTGCGGTCGACCCGATCACCCGGCAGCGACTGCAGGACGAGCTCATCCGCATCCAGGCGGAGCTGCACAAGACCATCGTCATCGTGACGCACGACTTCGACGAGGCCGTGAAGCTCGGCGACTGGATCGTCATCTTCACCGAGGGTGCGCACATCGTGCAGTACGACACCCCGGAGCGGATCCTCGCCGAGCCGGCGAACGAGTTCGTCGAGAACTTCATCGGTTCCGGCGCGGGCCTGAAGCAGCTCACGCTGACCCGCGTCCGCGACGTCGAGGTCGAAGCGGCCGTCACCTGCTCGCCCGGCGAGGAGGTGAAGGCCGTGCTGCAGCGCATGCAGGAGGCCGGCGGACACCAGCACGCCGTCGTGGTCGACCACCGGCAGCGCCCGATCGGCTGGCCGAGCCGTCGGCAGCTCGAGCGGCTCACGCGCATCCCGGACGGCACCGAGCCCGGTCTGCCCGTCGTGGGCGACGCGGCGACGCTCAACGACGCCCTCGACACCATGCTCGTCTCGAGCGCCGGAGCGGCCCTCGTCACCGGACGGCGCGAGGCCTTCCGTGGCGTGATCACGGTCGAGACGGTGATGGAGGCGATCACCCGCTCCCGCGCCGCGGCCAGCCAGGACCAGGCGTACGCGCCGGTCGGGACGAACACGAACCCCATCGAGACGCTGCCGTCGTCGCCCGCCCCGGTCGCCGACCCGGTCGGGTCGCAGGGGGACCGATGAGCCAGGTCATCGCCGGGCCCGCCACCGGGCAGCGCACCTCGTGGAAGGGGCTGCTCGTCCAGCCGATCGCGATCGTCGTGGTGTTCCTCGTCTTCGTGGCGTGGCTGGCGACCGCGGACCTCACCCCGACCGAGCGCACCACCCTGAACCCGGCCGACATCGTCGCCCTGACCGGGCAGCACCTGGTCCTGACGCTCCAGGCCACCGTCCTCGTCCTGGTGATCGGCATCCCGCTCGGCATCCTGCTGACCCGCGGCCCGCTGCGCCGGATCAGCGGGTACGTGCTGGCGGTGGCGAACTTCGGGCAGGCTGCACCGGCGGTGGGGCTCATCGTCCTGCTCGGGGCCTGGATCGGTCTGAATAGCTGGTCGGCCGTGGTGGCGCTCGTGCTCTACGCGATCCTCCCGGTCCTCCGGAACACCATGATCGGCATCCAGAGCGTCGACGCCCGCACCGTCGAGGCCGGCCGCGGGATGGGCATGAGCGCGTTCAGCGTGCTGCTGCGCGTCGAGCTCCCGCTCGCGGTCCCGATCATGCTCGCGGGCATCCGCACGGCGCTCGTGCTGCTCGTCGGCACGGCCACGCTCGCCACCTTCATCGGTGCGGGCGGCCTCGGCCTCCTGATCACCACCGGCGTGAACCTGTTCCTGCCGCGGGTGCTCGTCGCCGGCGCGGTCCTCGTGGCGCTCCTGGCCCTGTCCATCGACTGGGTCGGCCGCGTGGTCGAGACGTACGCACGACCGAAGGGACTCCGATGACGCACGCCGAACCGCGGGACGCACGCCGCGCCTCCCGTCCGCGCCGTCGTGGCCGGGCCGTGGCCGCCGCCGTCGTGGCGGGCGCGACCGCCCTGGTGCTGACCGGTTGCGGGCTGCAACCGGCCACCTCGTTCGCGCCGGCCGCGGGGCCGGGGTCGATCGCCCGCATCAAGGGCCTGCCGAGCGGTGCGCACATCACCGTGACGTCGAAGAACTTCACCGAGCAGCTCGTCCTCGGCAAGATCGCGGTGCTCGCCGCGAAGGCCGCCGGGTTCGACGTGACCGACGAGACGAACGTGCCGGGCAGCGTCCCCGCCCGGCAGCTGATGACCACCCACGGGGCCGACCTGACGTACGAGTACACCGGGACCGCGTGGCTGACCTACATGGGCCACAAGGCGGGGATCCCGGACAAGACGAAGCAGTGGACCGCCGTCCGCGACGAGGACGCACGCAACGGGCTCACCTGGCTCCAGCCGGCGCCGATGAACAACACCTACGCGTTCGCCGTGCGGAACGAGGCGGTGTCGAAGCTCGGGAACATCACGACGCTCTCGCAGATCGCAGCGCTGCCGGTCAGCGAACGCACGTTCTGCGTCGAGTCGGAGTTCAACTCCCGTGCCGACGGCTTCAAGCCGATGCTCGAGAAGTACGGCCTGCAGCTCGGGGGCGCGGGGAAGGCCGGGGTACCGTCCGGGAACGTCAGCATCCTCGACACGGGCACCGTCTACACGGCGACCGACCGTGGCAAGTGCAACTTCGGCGAGGTCTTCACGACCGACGGGCGCATCAAGTCGCTGGGGCTGACCGTGCTCAAGGACGACCGGGGCTTCTTCCCGGCGTACAACGTCGCGCCGGTGCTGGACTCGACGACGCTGCGCGAGTACCCGCAGCTCCGCGGGATCTACGACCGGATCTCGCCGAAGCTCACCGACGCGGTGTTGCAGGAGCTGAACAAGCAGGTCGACGTCGAGGGCCGGGAGCCCGCCGACGTCGCGTTCGACTGGATGGTGCGGGAGGGCTTCATCACGAAGGGCTGACCGGCCCGGATGGCCCGGAACGGACGGGAGGCACGTGGCGGGTCCGCCACGCGCCTCCCGTCGTGTTTCCGGAGGCGCCGGTCAGGCGGCCGCGATGCGGGACGCGGTGTCGCGGATCAGGCCGACGATCTGCGTGCGCACCTGTTCCGCGTCCGTCCCGTCCTGCCGGGCCGTGCTCCGGAGTGCGGTCATGCACATGCCGAGCAGCATCTCCGCGGCCTGCGGGGTCGCGGCCTCGGGGCCCCAGACGGGATCGCGTTCCAGGATCGTGCGGACGGCACCGGTCATCGCCTCGGCCACGGAGGTCATCCGCGAGACCTGCCGGCGCATGAGCTGCGGGAAGCGCACGATGACCTCCTTCCGTTCGTGACGCTGGCGTTCGTCCCCGAAGGAGTCGCCGAACACCAGGAAGGCCAGGTCCACCACCGCCTGCGCGGCCGGCTCGCCCGCGACCGCCGCCAGGTGCGCGTCGAGTGCCTCCGGGGTCAGGTCGAGCTCGGTGTGCCCGAGGACCGCGTCCTCCTTGCTCTCGAAGTAGTTGAAGAACGTCCGCGGCGAGACCTCGGCGCGACCGGCGATCTGCTCGATCGTGGTGTGGTCGATGTCCTGCTCGAGGGCGAGCGAACGGGCGGCGTCGGCGATGCGCCGGCGGGTCTCGAGGCGCTTCCGGTCGCGCAGTCCCATCGGCGTCGAGGGAACGGTGTCGGGCATGGGATGACTGTAAACCGTGGTGACTTCGCAGCAAACGCGGATTTGCACGAGTGCAACGATCACTACGCTCAGGGGATGACGACTCCCGGAGCCGGGCGCACCCCGGTGTTGGAGGCCCGTGGCCTCACGAGGACCTACGGCCGTGGTGCCACGCGGTTCGACGCGCTCAAGGGCGTGTCCCTCGCCGTGCACCAGGGCGAGAGCCTCGCCATCGTCGGCAAGTCCGGCTCGGGCAAGTCGACGCTCATGCACCTGCTCGCGCTGCTCGACAAACCGTCCTCGGGTGAGGTCCTGCTCGAGGGCACCGACGCGGCGACGCTCAGTGCCCGCCAGGTGAACCAGGCACGGAACCGCACCTTCGGGTTCGTGTTCCAGCAGTTCTTCCTGACGCCGAAGACCTCGGTGCTCGACAACGTCGTGCTGCCGCTGAAGATCGCCGGCGTCCCCGGGGCAGAGCGGAAGCGTCGGGGTCTGGCGGCGCTCGACGCCCTCGGACTCGCCGACAAGGCGAAGAACGACGCCAACGACCTGTCCGGCGGCCAGAAGCAGCGCGTGGTCATCGCCCGGGCGCTCGTGGGGGAGCCGAACGTGATCTTCGCCGACGAACCGACCGGCAACCTCGACACGAACACCGGCGAGGTGGTCGAGGACATGCTCTTCGGCCTGCAGCGGGAACGCGGGATGACGCTCGTCGTGGTCACGCACGACGAAGAACTCGCCGCCCGGTGCGACCGGAGCGTCAACGTCCGTGACGGCCTGATCGTCGGCGGCAGCGCCCCAGTCGACGGATCGATCGACCAGCACGGAAGGCACTCCGCATGAACTTCCTCGACCTGCTCAAGACGGCGATCGCGAACACCTTCCGGTCGAAGCTCCGCACCACCCTGACCGTGATCGCGATCTTCATCGGCGCCTTCACGATCACCCTGACCTCGGCGATCGGTACCGGCGTCGGTAACTACATCAACACGCAGGTGGCGTCGATCGGCGACACCGGGTCCCTGACCATCACGAAGACGGCCGCGTCCTCCGGCACCGGCAGTGGCCCGGCCAAGTACGACCGGAACGCCTCCAGCCAGACCGTGAACCGCGGCCCGGCGTCCTTCGCGTACCTGTCGGCGTCCGACATCGCGAAGATCACCGCCGTCGACGGCATCCGCAGCCTCCGGCCGGCCGTCGCCCTCACCACGAAGTGGGCGGAGTACGCCGACCACGGCAAGTACGTCGTCGACCTCACCGCCAACGCGGGCGAGCTCAAGGCCGACCTGGCGTCGGGGAAGCAGCTCGACGACCGGTCCTCGGCGGGCAACCAGGTGATCCTGCCGACGAACTACCTGAAGAACCTCGGTCTCGGCAGCGCGTCGTCGGCCGTGGGCAAGCAGCTCACCTTCGCCGTCGACGACTACCAGGGTAAGGAACACACCCTGACCGCCACGGTCGTCGGGGTGCAGAACGAGTCGCTGTTCGGCGGCGGTGCCGGGGCGAACGCCACGCTGACCGACGCGATGCAGGCGGCGCAGGAGACGGGGAAGCCGGCGTCCATCGCCACCTCGTACGCGAGCGCCACCGCGAAGCTCGACTCCGGTGCGTCCACCGCGAGCGTCAAGAGCGCGCTGTCGAAGGCTGGCTTCACGGGGCAGACGATCCAGGACCAGCTCGGCCAGTTCGAGACCGTGATCAACGGCATCGTCGGCGTGCTGAACGCCTTCGCGGTGATCGCGCTGGTCGCGGCCGGGTTCGGGATCATCAACACCCTGCTCATGAGCGTGCAGGAGCGCACCCGCGAGATCGGCTTGATGAAGGCGATGGGCATGGGTGGCGGCAAGGTCTACACGCTGTTCTCGCTCGAGGCGGTCTTCATCGGGTTCCTCGGCAGCGCGATCGGGGCCGGGGTCGCGATCCTGCTCGGCACGGGCATCTCGAACGTGCTCGCCGGAACGGTGTTGAAGGACCTGCCCGGGCTCCAGATCCTGCAGTTCGCGCCGAGCTCGGTCGCGACGATCATCATCGTCGTGATGCTCATCGCCTTCCTGGCCGGCACCCTGCCGGCGCGGCGGGCAGCGCGACAGAACCCGATCGAGGCCCTCCGGTACGAGTGATGCCGGTGCCCTCGGGCGGCCGCCGGACGGACGGTCACCGAGCGCCGGTATCGTCGTCTGCATGGCCCTGTTCGGACGACGCAGCAAGCAGGACGTGCGCGACCGGCCCGTCAGCCAGGTCGAACTGAAGCGTGCGGTGGACGAGGGGTTCCTCATCGCCAAGGCGGCCGTGACCATCGCCGTGGCGAACCGGATCATCACGAACGCCCTCCGCGACCAGGGGTACTTCGACCACGCGGTGATGGCGGACGCCACCCGGCAGGAGCTCCACCGGATGGCCGAGGAACAGCGGGGTGACGCCGAGCGTGTCCGCGAGATCCGGTCGAAGTCGAGCAAGCAGACCGGCCGCTCCCGGCACCAGCACGACTACCGCCGTGGCGACGACCTGAAGCTCCGCACGCGCGAGGCCACGTACGAGCAACTCGCGACCATGCTCGACCGGCGCCGCGACGACCAGAAGTTCGTCGACGGGATCGTGCTCGCGGCCCGTGCACGCGCGTGGGACGACATCGGGACGACGGTCGTCGGCCGCCTGGGGTGGGCGCAGCGTCCGGCCGACGACTACGAGGTCGGACGCGACGACCGACTGCAGCAGCTGCTCGACGAGGACTTCGCGACGCTGCTGGCCGAGCACCCGGTCGACCCGCACGGGGCGACCGCGCTGGACGCGGACGAACCCGACCCGGACGCCGGCGACGACGGGACGGATCCGGCGGACGCGGACGACGCCCGCTCCTGACCCAGACCGTGACCACTCGGAGCCGGGGATCCCTAGGCTCTCGGACATGGTTGATGCTGTGGTCGTGGGCGCCGGGCCGAACGGCCTCGCCGCCGCGGTGACCCTCGCTCGTGCGGGACTCTCGGTCCAGGTCATCGAGCGGAACGACACGATCGGCGGCGGAGCCCGCACGTCCCCGTTGACGCTCCCGGGCTTCCTGCACGACGTCTGCTCCGCGGTGCACCCGATGGCCCTGCAGTCCGAGTTCTTCCGACGCTTCCGGCTCGAGGACCGCATCGAGCTGCCGCTGCCCGAGGTCCAGTACGGCCACCCGCTCGACGGCGGTCGTGCCGGCATCGCGTACCGGGACCTCGCACGGACCGCCGAGGAGCTCGGGGTCGACGGCCCCGCGTTCCGCCGCCTGATGCTCCCGCTGTCCGGCAACGCCGACCAGGTCGCCGACTTCGCGACCGACGCGCTCCTGCACGTGCCGCGGCACCCGGTCACCGTCGCGAAGTTCGGCCTCCGGGCGCTCGAACAGGGCACCGCCGCGTGGAACCTCCGCTTCCGGGGCGACGTCGCGCCCGCGATGCTCTCCGGCGTCGCCGCGCACTCGATCCAGCACATGCCGTCCCTGTCCACTGCCGCCGCGGCGCTCTCCCTCGGCGCCTACGCGCACGGTCGCGGCTGGCCGGTGCCGATCGGCGGCAGCCAGGCGATCGTGGACGCGCTCGCCGCCGACCTCGAGCGGCACGGCGGCACGATCGAGACCGGCCGCGAGGTCCACGACCTGTCCGACCTCACCCCTGCCAAGGCGGTGCTGTTCGACACGAGCGTGCCGGGCATGCTGCGGATCGCCGGCAAGCAGATCCCGACGCCCAGGCGTGGGGCCCTCCGGCGGTTCCGCTTCGGGAACGCGGCGGCGAAGGTCGACTTCGCCCTGTCCGACCCGGTGCCCTGGACGCACGAGGCCCTGCGCCGTGCGGGGACCGTGCACATCGGCGGGACCCGGGCCGAGATCGCCGCGGCCGAGGGCGAGGTCTCGCGCGGTCGTCACGCCGAGCGCCCCTACGTCCTGGGTTCGGAGCCGACCGTGGTCGATCCGAGCCGGGCACCGCGCGGCAAGCACGTCTTCTGGGCGTACGCGCACGTGCCCGCCGGGTCCGACGTCGACCAGACGGACGCGATCATCCGGCAGATCGAGCGGTTCGCCCCGGGCTTCCGCGACACGATCCTCGAGTCCTCGAGCCGCACCGCCGTGGACATGGCCGCGTACAACCCGAACTACGTCGGCGGGGACATCGCCGCCGGGGCCGCGAGCTTCTGGCAGCTCGTGAAGCGCCCGGTGCTGTCGAGCGACCCGTGGCGGATGGGCGGCGGCATGTACCTGTGCTCCGAGGCATCCGCGCCCGGCCCCGGCGTGCACGGCATGGCCGGCTGGCACGCGGCGAAGAGCGCACTACGACACACGTTCGGCTTGTCGGATGACGTCGAACTCGGACCGGAGGACTGACCATGGCGAAGAACGTGCGCATGCTGCACTGCCGACCGGAGGACGTCTTCGACGTGCTCAGCGACGGCTGGCTCTACACGACCTGGGTGGTGGGCGCGTCACGGATGCGCGGGGTCGATGCCGCGTGGCCCGCGGTGGGTTCCCAGCTCCACCACTCGTTCGGGTCGTGGCCCCTCGTGATCGACGACGCCACGACGGTCCTCGAGTGGGACCCGCCGCGCCGGATGACGATCCAGCCGAAGGGCTGGCCGATCGGCGAGGCCCGGGTCGAACTCGCGGTCGAACCGCACCGGCTCGGCTGCAAGGTGACCATCGTCGAGAACCCGGTCGCCGGACCGGGGTCGCTGGTGCCCGGGTTCATCGTCCAGCCGCTCATCTGGATCCGCAACCGTGAGACGCTCCGCCGTCTCGGCTGGCTGGCCGCGGGGCGTGCCCAGACGGTCTGACGACCAGACCGACCGAACAGCGGACGGGAGGCGCGGTGCGGGCCCGCACCGCGCCTCCCGTCCGGCGTCACTCGGCGCGACTGAACGCGCTGGCGCGCTCCACCTGGTCGTCGGTGAGGGCGACGCCCGTGTAGCGCTCGAACTGCCGCGCTGCCTGCAGCGCGATCACCTCGGCACCCGTGATGACCCGCTTGCCGGCGGCGCGTCCGGCACGGACGAGCGGTGTCTCCGACGGGAACGCGACGACGTCGAACACCGTGTGCGCGGCCGCGATGCGGTCGTCGGGGAACGCGAGGGTGTCCTGCTCGTCGCCCCGCATGCCGAGCGGGGTGACGTTCACGACGACCTCGGCGTCACCGGCGCGGTCGTGGTCGGCGACCCAGGCGTAGCCGTACTGGTCCGCGAGGGCCGAGCCGGCGCGCTCGTTGCGGGCGACGACCGTCAGCTGCTCGAAGCCCGCGCCGCGGAACGCCGCCGTGACGGCCTTGGCCATCCCGCCGGAGCCCCGCAGCAGGACCCGTGCGGAGGGGTCGACGCCGTGGGTGGCGAGCAGTGCGGCGACGGCTTCGTAGTCGGTGTTCGACGCGGTGAGGACGCCGTCGTCGTGCACGACCGTGTTGACGGACTGGATGGCGGCCGCGGAGTCCTCGACGACGTCGACGAGCGGGATGATCGCTTCCTTGAAGGGCATCGACACCGAGCAGCCCCGGATGCCGAGCGCGCGGATGCCCGTCACGGCTCCCGGCAGGTCCGTCGTGGTGAACGCCTTGTACACGAAGTTGAGGCCGAGTTCGTCGTACAGGAAGTTGTGGAACCGGGTGCCGATGTTGCTCGGCCGGGCCGCGAGCGACATGCAGACCTGCATGTCCTTGTTGAGGATGGGCATGTCGTGCAGTCTCCCATCACACGCCGATGGAGCGCTCCACGCCCGGTGCTGCGGCCGGTGGCGTACCGTCGATGCCGTGAGTGCGATCCCCGAGACCATGCGAGCCGTCCGCTTCCACGAGTGGGGAGACCGCTCGGTCCTCCGCGTCGACGAGGTCCCCGTGCCGTCCGTCGGACCCGGGCAGGTGCTCGTGCGCGTCCGTGCCGCCGGCATCAACCCGGGGGAGTCCGCGATCCGGCAGGGCCTGTTCGACGGGAACGACCCGGAGAAGCTCCCGTCCGGCCAGGGGACCGACTTCGCCGGCATCGTCGTCGCGGTCGGCGAGGGTGTGGACGGCATCGACGAGCGCGAGGAGGTCCTCGGCTGGTCGTGGACCAGGTCGAGCCAGGCCGAGTACGTCGTCGTGCCGTCCGAGCAGGTCGTGCAGAAGCCGCGCCTGCTCGACTGGACCGTCGCCGGTGCCCTGGACGTCATCGCCACCACCGCTGCCGCCGCCGTGCGTGCCGTCGACCCGCGACCGGGCGAGAGGGTCGTCGTCTCCGCAGCTGCCGGGGGAGTGGGCGGCTTCGTGACGCAGCTGCTGACGAACGAGGGCATCGACGTCATCGCGATCGCCTCGGAGTCGAACCACGAGTGGCTCCGGTCCAAGGGAGCTCGTCCGGTGGCGTACGGCGACGGGCTGCGCGAGCGGATCCAGGAGCTCGCGACGAACGGCATCGACGCGTTCATCGACACGTTCGGCCCCGAGTACGTGCACCTCGCCGTCGAACTCGGCATCCCGGTGGACCGCATCGAGACCGTGATCGCGTTCGAGGTCGCGCAGGAGATCGGCGCGAAGGCATCCGGCAGCGCGGACACGGCCGACCCCGAGATCCTCGGGGCGCTCGCCGCACAGGTCGCGGACGGCTCCATCGAGGTGCCGATCGCGGCCACGTACCCGCTCGAGCGGGTGCAGGACGCGTACGAGGAGCTCGAGCAGCGGCACACGCGCGGCAAGATCGTCCTGGTCCCCTGACGTCCGCTCCGCCGGTCGGGGTGGGGATGACCCCACCACGGGACCGGGTGCGAACGCCCTGGTGGCGCCCACGTCGCGTCCGTACCGTGGAGGCATGAACACACTCATCCGTCCCCGCACCGGCCGCGTGCTCGCCGGCGTCTGCGCCGGCATCGCCGACCGCTTCGGCTGGTCCCGTTCGCTCGTCCGCGTGGCGTGGGTCATCCTGAGCTTCTTCCCCGGACCGCTCTGGATCGCCTACGTCGTGCTCTGGTTCCTGATGCCCGACGAGCGATCGCCCCGCCGCTGACGACGGCCCCGACGGGCCCGACGCGCACTGACCCCCCGTCCGTCCGGACGGGCTAGTGTGGCGGCGTGCCGGTCTCCGTCTTCGATCTCTTCAGCATCGGCGTCGGCCCGTCGAGCTCGCACACCGTCGGCCCCATGCGGGCGGGTGCGGCCTTCGCCGAGGCCCTCGTCGGGGCGCCGGTCGCCCGCATCGACGTCCACCTGTACGGCTCCCTCGCCGCCACCGGGCAGGGACACGGCACGCTCGGTGCGGTCGTCGCCGGGCTGATGGGCGCCCATCCCGAGACCGTCGACCCCGACGCGCTCGCCGTGGAACTGACGGCCGTGGACGAGACCGGGACCCTGCCGCTGCACGGGGGCGCCACGGTGCCCTTCCGTCTCGCCGACATCGTGCTGCACCCGCTGACGATCCTGCCGCGGCACCCGAACGCCATGCGCCTCCGGGCTGAGGACCCGCAGGGCACGACGATCGCCGAGGAGACGTACTACTCGATCGGTGGCGGCTTCATCACGAGCGAGGGCGACACCGCGGGGATCGCGTCCGCTGCCGTCCCGCCCAGCGCAAGGACCGGAGCCGGGACGACCGGTGCCGCGACGACCGGTGCCGCCGCCGTCGCCGTCGCTGCGATCCCGGTGGTCGATTCGGTGCCGTACCCGTTCTCCAGCGGCGCCGAACTCCTCGCCACCTGTGCGGCGACGGGCCTGCCCGTGAGCGGTGTCGCACTCGCCAACGAGACCGCGACCCGCACGGTCGACGAGGTCCGCGCGGGCCTGCTCGGCATCCACGCCGTGATGGAGTCCTGCGTGCGCCGGAGCATCGAGCGCACCGGCACCCTCCCCGGGGGCCTCGCGGTCCGTCGCCGTGCCGCCGACTGGTACCAGCAGCTCACCGCTGACGACCCGCACCACGACCCGCTGTTCGCGATGGAGTGGGTGAACCTCACCGCGATGGCCGTCAACGAGGAGAACGCCACCGGCGGCCGCGTCGTCACCGCCCCGACGAACGGCGCCGCCGGGATCATCCCCGCCGTCCTGTTCTACGCACTCACGTACGTGCCGACCGTCACCGCGGAACACCGCGACGACGCGGTCGTGCGGTTCCTGCTCACCGCCGGCGCGGTCGGCTCGATCTACAAGGAGCGGGCGTCGATCTCCGGCGCCGAGGTCGGCTGCCAGGGCGAGGTCGGGTCCGCTGCCTCGATGGCGGCGGCCGGGCTCGCCGAGGTGCTCGGCGGGACGCCCGAGCAGGTCGAGAACGCGGCCGAGATCGCGATGGAGCACAACCTGGGGCTCACGTGCGACCCGATCGGTGGCCTCGTGCAGATCCCGTGCATCGAGCGGAACGCGATCGCGGCGAACAAGGCGATCAACGCGGCACGGATGGCGCTGCGCGGGGACGGTGTGCACCACGTCTCGCTCGACCAGGTCGTCGAGACGATGCGGCAGACCGGCGCCGACATGTCCACGAAGTACAAGGAGACCGCGATGGGCGGCCTCGCGGTGAACGTCCCGCTCTGCTGACCCCACGCCGCCCGGCCCGCGGTACCGTCGTCGCCATGACGAAGCCCGATCGCGACCACCTGGACGACGGTGTGGACATGACCTTCGAGGAGCGTCGGCAGGACACGCTCCGACGGATGTCCGGTTCCGACGCGCACGACGCGGATCCGCGCGTCGAGGTGTCGACCGAACCGAACGGCAACGTCCGCATCGACGTGGCCGACACGGCGGCGGTGCGCCCCGGGGACCCGGAGGACTGAGACCCGGAGGACTGAGACCCGGACGGCTGAGACCCGGACGGCTGAGACCCGGACGACTGTGACCCGATGACGGCGGAGCACGGCATGATCGTCGGGTGCACCTCGTCCTCAGCCGCGCCGACGGCGGCGTCCTCGCGACGCCCCTGACCGACGCGGGGACCGCCGACGGCGAGCCGACCCGGGTGGGCGACCAGCGCCTCCCGGCCTTCGTCGCCGACCGGGGCGGACCGGACGTGCGCTGGGTGTGGGACGACACCAGCAGGTGGTACCCACCGGTCCTGGCCGCGGGCGGACGGGTCACCCGCTGCGTCGACCTGCGGCTGTGCCGCCGCATCCTGCGGTCGGCGCTGGCGGCGCGTGGTTCCGCACTGCAGACGGCGCCGCCGGACGCGTGGGACCGACCGGCCGCGGAGGCGCGGGTCACCCGCTCGACGCAGGCCCAGCTCTTCGACGACGCGCTCTTCGCAGCCACGCTGCCGGACGACGACGTCGACCCGGTCGCCGAGCTCCGCGCGCAACTGGCCACCGTCGCCGGTTCGAGCGCGTCCAGCGCGCTCCGGCTCCTGCTCTCGGCCGAGTCCGCCGGTGCCCTGGTCGCCGCCGAGATGTTCCACGCCGGACTGCCCTGGAGCGCAGCGGTGCACGAGCGGTTGCTCGAGGAGTCCCTCGGTCCCCGGGTGCCGTACGGCGTGCGTCCGAGGCGACTCGAGGAGATCGCGACGGTCATCCGCGACCGGCTCGACGACCCGGCGCTCAACCCGGACTCGCCGAGCGACGTGCTCCGCGCGCTGCGGCGGGCCGGCCTGATGGTCACGAGCACGCGGAAGTGGGAGCTGCAGGAGATCGAGCACCCGGTCATCGAACCGCTGCTCGAGTACAAGCGGCTGTTCCGCCTGCTGACGGCGAACGGGTGGAACTGGCTCGACGAGTGGGTGCAGGACGGCCGCTTCCACCCGAAGTACCTGGTCGGCGGGGTCATCACCGGGCGCTGGGCGGCCGACGGTGGGGGAGCGATGCAACTGCCGAAGGGCATCCGTGGTGCGGTGGTCGCCGACGACGGGTGGAAGTTCGTCGTCGCGGATGCCGCGCAGCTCGAACCGAGGGTCCTGGCTGCGATGTCGGGGGACCGGGCGATGGCGGCGGCCGGCGACGGGCGGGACCTGTACGACGGCGTGGTGGCGTCGGGCGCGGTGGAGACGCGGCAGCAGGCCAAGGGTGCGATGCTCGGCGCGATGTACGGCGCCACCCAGGGTGAGGGCGGTCGGCTCGTCCCACGGCTGGCGAGGGCGTTCCCGCTCGCACTCGGACTCGTGGAGCGCGCCGCACGGTCGGGGGAGCGCGGGGAGCCCGTGACGACGCTGCTCGGACGGACGTCGCCCGTGCCGGATGCGGCGTGGTTCGAGGCCCGGAACCAGGCCTACTCGGTCGAGGGCACGGCGGCGATGCAGCGGTCCGTCGAGTCGCGGGCCCGGAGCTGGGGTCGGTTCACGCGGAACTTCGTCGTGCAGGGGACCGCGGCCGAGTGGGCGCTGGCGTGGATGGGGTCGTTGCGTGCCCGGCTCGCCGCCCGGACACCGGGAGCCGTCACCGCGGGGCCGCACCTGGTGTTCTTCGTGCACGACGAGCTCGTGGTGCACACGCCCGCGGGGCTCGCGGACTGGGTGGCCGAGCAGGTCCGGGCTGCGGCGGTCGACGCGGGGCGGTTGCTGTTCCGGGACTTCCCGATCACGTTCCCGCTCTCGGTGGTGGTCGTCGACGACTACGGGGCAGCGAAGGACTGAGCCGGCGAGACGGGGTGTTCCCGCGAGACGGCGGCGTCTGCGCGAGACGGCGGCGTCTGCGTGAGACGGCGGCGTCTGTGCGAGACGGGGGTGTGCCCGCGAGACGCCGCGGAGTGGCCGAGACGCCGCGGGAAGTGGCGGCGTCTCGACGTCGGACCGGTGTCTCGCGCCAACGGCGGCGTCTGTGTGAGACGGCGGCGTTCCCGCGAGACGGCGGCGTTCCCGCGAGACGGCGGCGTCTGCGCGGACCACGGGGCGGACGCCCGGGGCAGCAAAGCGCACGGTGGACGGACCGGGGGTGCCGTCAGGCGCTCCCGGGCAAGCTGGTCGGATGGACACTCCCCGCCGCGGCGCCCCCGCACCTACCGAGGACGTCGACCGCCACGTCGGCGACGTCGACCTCGCGCACTGGCGCACCGGGGTCGGACGCTCCGTCGCCTCCGCCTGGGTGCGGCTCGGCAAGCGGTACGGGGCACTCCCGCTGCTGATCCTGACCCTGCTCGTGGGCATCGGGATCGCCATGCTCGCCACCTGGGCGGCGTCCGCGGTCTACGACGCCGTGCGCGAGTCCGACGACGTCGCAGTGCTCGACCGGCCGGTGCTCGACTGGATGATGAGCATCCGGTCGCCCGTGGCGGACCAGCTCGTCACCTGGTGGACCGACGTCGCGGGGACGATCGGCATGCCGATCGTCGCACTCGGGTTCCTCGTCGGGTTCACGATCCAGCGGCGCCGCTGGACGCCCTTCGTGCTCCTGGTGTCCGCGAGTGCCGGCTCGCTCTTCATGACCATCGCGGGCAAGGACCTGATCGGCCGGGCCCGACCGCCGCTCCACGACGCGGTGCCCCCGTACGAGCACTCGCCGTCCTTCCCGTCCGGTCACACCCTCAACGCGACCGTCATCGTCGGCACGATCGTGTACCTCCTCATCCTGCGCCAGACCCGCGTCGTGACCCGGGTGTGGACGATCGTCGTCGGCACGTTGTTCGTGCTGTCGGTCGGCTTCTCGCGGGTGTTCCTCGGGCACCACTGGCTCACCGACGTCCTGGCGGCGTTGGCGCTCGGCCTCGCCTGGCTGTCCCTGGTCATCACGGCGCACCGGCTCTACCTGACGGCGATCACCCACCATGCCCACGGGTCACCGGCAGCCCCGGCCCTGCCGCGGCCGGTCAGCGGAGACCGATAGGTTGCCGGACATGGAAGAAAGTGTCTACGGAGGTCGGTACCGCGTCACGGGGACCCTCGGGCACGGTGGCATGGCGTCCGTGTACCGCGCGGTCGACCAGCTCCTCGGGCGCGAGGTGGCGCTGAAGGTCTTCCGCATCGGCGCCGTCGACCACGGCGAGCGGGCCCGTGCCGAGGCCGAGATCCAGGTGCTCGCGGCGCTCCGCAGCCCGACGCTCGTCACCCTGTACGACGCCTCCCTCGACGACGACGGCGACGCGTACCTGGTGATGGAACTCGTCCCGGGCAGTGACCTCGCCACCCGGTTGCGCGAGGGTCCGCTCGACCCCGCGACCACCGCCCGCGTGGGGCAGCAGGTCGCCGAGGGGTTGGCCGTCGCACACTCGCAGGGCGTCGTGCACCGCGACGTGAAGCCCGCGAACGTCTTGCTCGAGAGCGACGGCACGCACGTCAAGCTGGCGGACTTCGGGATCGCGCTGCTCCGGGACTCCGCCCGCGTCACCGGCACCGGCACCGTGATGGGCACCGCGGCCTACATCGCCCCGGAACAGGTCCTGGCCCGTCCGATCTCCGGCAAGGCCGACGTGTACTCCCTCGGACTGATGCTGCTCGAGTGCCTGACGGGTCGGGCACCCTTCCCGGGCTCCGCGGTGGAGTCCGCGACGGCACGACTCACCCGTGGTCCGGAGATCGACCAGCACCTGCCGACGGCCTGGCGCACGCTGCTCCACGTGATGACCCTGCAGGACCCGGACGACCGGCCGACCGCCGCCGAAGCAGCCGAGCGTCTGCGCGCCCTGGGCCGGGACGACGACGCGACGGCCACCCGGCTGCTGCCCGCCGGACCCGGAACGGTCACCCCGGCCGCCGCGGCGGGCGCTGCTGCTGCCGGCGCCGCAGTCGGCGCAGCCGGAGCGACGCAGGCGATGGGCGCCACCCAGGCCATGGGCGCGACCGAAGCGATGGGCGCGACCCAGGCGATGCCCACCGGTGGCGTCGACGACGCGACCCGTGTGCTCGGGACGCCGGGTGGAGCCTCCCCGGACGACGTCGCGACCACCGCCTTCGGCGCGCAGCACGGCGCGGGTGCTCCGTCCGGTGCCGCGACCGCGGCCAGCCGCGCGCCCGTTCCCCCGGTCGGCCCACGCCCGGGGACCGCTGCCGCCGAGGCCGCCCGGGACGACCGGCGCCGCCGCGGACCCCTCGTCGCCGCGATCATCGTCGGTGTGCTCGTCCTCGTCGGGATCGGCGTCGCGCTGTTCGCCCTGAACGGCGACCACGCCCCCGCACCGACCGACTCCAGCTCCCCTTCGACGGAACAACAGCAGCCCAGCCAGCCGGCGCAGCAGCCGAGCGAGCCCGCGCAGGAGCAGCCGAGCCAGCCCGCGCAACAGCCGAGCGAGCCGGCCCAGCAGCCGAGCCAGCCCGCGCCCGCCCCGACGCAGCAGCCGACGCAGCCCGCCCAGGATCCGACCGTCGGGCCGGAGCCGTCGACACCCGTGACGAACCCCGTGCAGGACCCGCTGTCCGGCACCTCCGCGAACACCGGTCCGGGCAAGTCCGGCAAGGCTCCCGGGCACAACAAGTAGGGCACGCCACGGTCTTCCTCCAGACGATGGAGCAAATAGGCTGACGGGGTGCGAGAACTGCAACGGAGCGGTGGGCCGACGACGGCCGTCGCGGCGCGGAACGGTGTCGGGTTCGGGTCCCCGGAGGGCTACCTGGTCGAACGGGCGTCGGGGGAACCGACCACGGTTGCGGTGGTCCCGGGCTTCGCCGGGCGGACGATCGGCCCGGGCGAGGAACTCTCGTGGGTCTGGTTCCCGGAACGCACGCTGCCCGAGGGGTCGGACGAGCCGACCGAACAGGACCTCGCGCACTTCTGGGACGCGACCGCCTGCAGCCTCGACGTCGTCTTCGGTGACGGCTCGCGGCTGAGCGAGCGGGCGCGGGACCAGTACGGCGACCCGCTCACCCCGGAGGGCCAGGCATCAGCCCGCAAGCAGTGGGTGGACCAGTGGAACCGTCGGTCGGTGGACCTCGCGTCGGTCGTCGGGCTGGTCGTCGACCGCCTGGAGGCACGGCTCGGCTCCGCCACGCCGCCCGCGTCCGGCCCGGGTGGCGCCCCCGCACTCCGCGGCTGGCTCGACGCCGTCCGGATCGGGCCCGCCCGCGCGACGCCGTCCACGCCGCTCGACCACGTCCGCACGACCCGCGGCACCCAGGCGTCGTCCCGGTTCTCCCGCGGCAACACCGCCCCGCTCGTGGGCGTGCCGCACGGCGGCGTCTTCGGCCTGCCGATGACGGACGCGTCGAGCAACCGGTGGCCGTACGCGTACCAGGAGCACGACCGCGCGTTCGACGACCGTCCCGCCCTGCAGGCCTTCGCGACCAGCCACCTCCCGTCCCCGTGGATGGGCGACCGGGGTGTCTTCCAGGTCATGCCCTCGCCGTCGGACACGCCCGACCCGGACCGGGCGGCACGGGCGCTCGGGTTCGACCACGACGACGAGCACGACGGCCCGCACCGGTACCGGGTGACGCTCGACCACGGCGTCACCGCCGAGATGACCGCGGGGGAGTTCGCCCTCGGCTTCCGGTTCACGGGCACGCGGAGCATCGTGCTCGACCACCACGGCCGCGTGTCCGACGTCGCGGTGACGATCACCGACGGCACCGCGGTGGTGGAGTGCCTGCTGGACGACCGACCGGGCACACCGCCGCACCACGTGCACGTCCGGGTCGCCGGTGCGCTCGAGGACCACACGACCGTCGGGGCGGACACGCTGCGCGGGTGGGTCACCGTCGACGGGGACACCGACGTCCTGCTCGGCATCTCGACCGTGTCGATCGAGGACGCCCGGGCGAACCTCGACGCCGAGGGGTCCTTCGACGTGATGCGGGCCCGAGCCGAGGAGCGCTGGACCGAGCAGCTCGCGACGCTGTCGGTCGAGGGCGCGACGGACGACCAGCGCACGAGCCTGTACTCCGGCCTGTACCGGCTGTTCCTCTACCCGAACCGGGCCGGTGAGACCGCCCTGACCGGCTCGCCGCACCACCGGTCGCCGTACGGCGCGGTGCTCGCGGAGCCGATCCGCGACGAACCCGGCCCCGAGGTCGTGGACGGACCGTTCACGACGACGAACGGGTTCTGGGACACCTACCGGACCGCGTGGCCGCTCCTCGGGCTCCTGACGCCGGGCACGGCGGGCGACCTGGCGCAGGGCTTCGTCGAGCACCACCACGACGGTGGGTGGACGCCCCGGTGGAGTGCCCCCGGTGCCGAGGACTGCATGACCGGGACCACGAGCGACACCGTGTTCGCGGACCTCGCGGCGAAGGGCGTCCCCGGCTTCGACCTGGCGGCGGCGTACCGGAGCGCGGTGCGCAACGCGACCGTCCCGCCCCGTGACGAGCGTGTCGGGCGGAAGGGGAGCCTCCCGGGCGCCTTCCGCGGCCACGTCGACACCGCGACCCACGAGGGCATGAGCTGGACCCTCGACGCCGCGATCAACGACTGGGGGCTGGCGGTGATGGCGGGGCTGCTCGCCAGCCGCGCGCAGGACGCGGCGGACCTGGGGCGGTACGAGACCGAGGCCGAGTGGTTCGCACGCCGGTCCCTGCAGTACCGGCACGTCTTCGACTCCGAGCGCGGGTTCTTCATCGGCCGCGACCCGGACGGTTCGTGGCGGGCCGGATCCGAGTTCGACCCGCGCGACTGGGGCGACGACTACACCGAGACGAACGCCTGGGGCACGGCCTTCACGGCACCCCACGACGGCGCCGGTGTCGTCGACCTGCACGGCGGGCCCGCACGGTTCGACGCGGCGATCGACGCCTTCTTCGCCGCTCAGGAGACCGGCGCGACCGCTCGCTCCGGCTCGTACGGGTTCCCGATCCACGAGATGACCGAGGCTCGCGACGTGCGGATGGGCATGCTCGGCATGTCGAACCAGCCGGCGCACCACATCCCGTTCTTCCCGATGTTCACGGGGCGGCACGACGACGCCCACCGGATCGTCCGCGAGTGCCTGGAGCGCCTGTTCGTCGGCTCCGACCTCGGGCAGGGCTACCCCGGTGACGAGGACAACGGCGAGATGAGCGCCTGGTACGTCTTCGCGACGATCGGCCTGTACCCGTTGGCACCGTCGACCGCGGCGTACGTCTTCGTGCCGCCGTCGGTCCGGCGGACGGTGCTGCGCCCGCAGGGAGGCACGGAGACCGTCATCGAGACCGCCCCCGGTTCGACGGGTGCGTACATCGCATCGGTCACCGTCGACGGGAAGCCCTGGACGTCGATCTCGATCCCGCACGCGGTGGTGGTCCGTGCGTCACGGATCGTGGTCGAGCTCTCCGAGACGCCGTGCGGGTGGGCGGCGGACACCCGACCGGTCTCGGCGTCGGAGGTGCACGGGTACGTCGACCCGCCCGTGGACCTCCTGCCGGTCGGGGCGTCACCGCTGACGGACGACACCGGCCGGACCGTCACGACGCTGTCGGCCGGGACGGCGGTGTCGTTCGACGTCCCCGCGGTGGCGTCCTCGTTGTACACGGTGACGGCGGCCGCAGCGGGGACGTACGCGTGGCAGGTGTCACGCGGGGGCACGACGGTGGGAGTGGAGGACGCCGTGTTCGACTGGGCGTGCCAGACCCGGGTGTTCCGCCTGATGGCCAGCGGTCCGGTGTTCGTGTTCACGGCGGCGTCCGACCTCCCGCTGACCCAGCTCGAGCTCGTCGCGGCCGACGGACAGCGTTGACCCGCTGTTCACCCGGGCGGAGCATGCTCGGCCCATGTCGATGAGCGCACCGTTCGATCCCGAGCAGCAGGGCCGTTCCATCCCGGTGGACGGGTCGGACGAGGACGAACTCCAGATCGAGCAGGACCGTGGCGCGGACGTCGGACCGGACGCCGACGACCCGAGTGTCTCGCCGGTCCACCACGAGGACGAGGACGAAGCCGGTGGCGGACCGGTGTTCCGTCGTCCGCACCCCGGGGACCGGCTGCACCCGGACGACCTCTGACCGTTCCCCGCTTCCACAGGGCGTTCAAGGTGGTTCCCCGGGTGGCGCGGGCATGCTCGGTCACATGTCGATTGCGAACTCGTTCGATCCCTCCGGCGGTCGCGCGATCCCCGAGGACCAGCTGACCCAGGACGGCCTCCTGCTCGACGAGGACCCGGCGGACCTCGGCATCACCTTCGACGTGGTGGCCGGGGCATCGGCGGACCCGGCGAGGGTGTCGCCGGTCGACGTGAGCGTGCCGAGCGTCCCGTCCCGCGACTGAGCGAGCGCTGACGACTCAGCGGGCGTCGGCTCCGGCGCGACGCCAGGACGACCGGCGCGGGCCGATCACCGAGTGCGCGTGCGGCGGCGCGAACCGCAGCCGGAGCGGGGTCTCCACGAACCGGTACGACAGCCACGACACGAGGATCAGGCCGGCGAGCCAGATGAGCAGGTACTTCGACCACCCGGGCCAGTGGCCGGCGACGCGGACGAACACGAACACACCGAGCAGGTTCCAGAGGTAGATGCCGTAGGAGAGCTTGCCGAGGAACACCAGCGGCCGGAGCGACAGGAACTTCGCGAGGAACCCGTCCCGCTCGAGCGCGAGCCAGGCGACGATCCCCGCCGAGAACAGCGCGGTCTGCCCGAAGCCGGCGGAGTCCAGGTTCCGGAGACCCGGGAGGCCGTTCGGTACGACGGCCACCCACCCGAGCAGCACGAGGCCGAGCGGACCCGCGATCGACACAACGCGCTCGAGCCACCGGGTACCCGACCAGCGCTCCAGCACGATCGCGAGCGCCGAACCGAGGACGAGCGCGTCGGCGTGCGAGATCGGACCGTAGAACTGCGCTTCGTGCGTCGGGCCGGACTGGTCCTGCAGGTACCGGAGCACCCAGAACCCGACGTACGCGATCCCGAGCACCACGAGCGTCACGTTCGAGGAGCGGAAGCGGAGCAGGAGCACGAGCAGGAGCGGCCACACCAGGTAGAACTGCTCCTCGAGCCCCAGCGACCAGGTGTACTGGAAGTAGAAGCTGACGTTGCCGTTGCCGGTGAAGTACTGGAACAGGTTCGTCGTGTACGTCAGGGAGCCGACCAGCCCACCCCACCACGTCGAGAACGGCACCCGTGTGAGCAGCAGCCAGACGGTGGTCACCAGCACGACCAGGATCAGGGCGGGGGCGAGCCGCGCGAACCGGCGGCCGTAGAACCGCCCCAGCGCGATCCGCCCACGTTCGGCGTGCTCGGCGGTGAGCAGGCTCGTGATCAGGTAGCCGCTGATCACGAAGAAGACCGTGACGCCGTGGTACCCGGCCACCCGCCCGCCGAAGTGTGCGTGGCCGCCGACCACGCCGAACACGGCGATCGCTCGGAGACCATCGAGGGCCGGGTTGTACCCGAAACGCACCCGACGGGCGGGTTCAGCGACGATGTCGGCATGGGTCAGTCGTTGCGCCACGAGAGGACCCTAGCCGACGCGGTTCCGAGCCGGCCGGTCGGCGCGGGCCTCGACCCGCGCCGACCGCAGCCCGATCACGGGACGGTGTGCCCTGCTGCCGTGAAGATCCGGTACCACTCCTCGCGCGAGAGCCGGACGTCGGAACCTGCGGCGGAGTCGCGGACGCGCTGCGGGTTCGTCGTGCCGAGGACGACCTGGAAGTGCGCCGGGTGGCGGGTGATCCAGGCGACGGCGATGCCGGTCGGGGTGACCCCGTGCGCGGCGGCCACCTCGTCGAGGACGTCGTTCAGCTCCGCGTACTGCTCGCGGTCACCGAGGAAGACGCCGTCGAAGAAGCCCTTCTGGAACGGCGACCACGCCTGCAGCGTGATGTCGTTCAGGCGGGAGTAGTTGAGGATGTCGTTGTCGCGGTCGACGGACTGCTCCAGGCCGCCCATGTTCGCGGCGACGCCCTGCGCGATGACGTTCGCGTGGGTGATGCTCAGCTGCACCTGGTTGAACGCGAGGGGCTGCCGGACGTGCTTCTTGAGCAGCTCGACCTGACCCGGCGTGTGGTTCGAGACACCGAAGTGGTGCACCTTGCCGGCGGCGTGCAGTTCGTCGAAGGCCTTCGCGACCTCCTCGGGCTCGACCAGGGCGTCGGGGCGGTGCAGCAGGAGGACGTCGATGTAGTCCGTGCGCAGGGCCTCGAGCGACTCGTGCACGGACTCGAGGATGTGCTCGTACGAGAAGTCGAAGAACCCGGAACGGATCCCGACCTTCGTCTGCAGGACGATCTCGGCGCGCTCGGCTGCCGACAGGGTGACGGCGGCGCCGAAGCGCTCCTCGCACCCGTGCCAGCCGCCGTAGATGGCCGCGTGGTCGAACATGGTGACGCCGGCGTCACGCGACGCGGCGTAGAGCGAACGGATGTCCTCGTCGCTCATGTCGTTGATCCGCATGAGTCCGAGGACGACGTCGGACGCGGTGAGGTCGGTCTGTGGCAACTCCAGTGTCTTCACACCGACGATCCTGCCAGTTCGGGGTACGGACAAGCAGGCACTGTCCGTACCCGTGACGCGGGGCGGACATGCCGACGGGCCGCTCCGGATGGATCGGAGCGGCCCGTCGCCGGGTGCCACACCGGGGTTCGCGGCTGTGCCCGCAGGCGCTCCCGCCCGGTCGGGTCCGGACGGGAGTGGTCGACGGAGGACTAGCGGCCGTTGACGTCGCGCTCGTCGGTCTCGGTGTCCGGCTTGCGGACGCCGGCCTTGGCGATGCCACGGCTCAGGATGTAGGCGACCGTCACGAAGGCGACGTACTGCCAGGCGTGGTCGGCACCGAAGCCGCCGTGGCCGTTGTGGCCGTCCACGACCGCCGAGGCGATCAGGATCGCGATGGAGACGACGATCCAGGCGTAGAACTCCGTGGTCTTCAGGGCGGACTTGGTCTCGTCCCAGGTGCGGCGGGCGACGGAGTTCGACCGCGCCGGGGTGTGTGCCGTGTTCGACATGGTTGCTCCTTCTCTGAACGCCACACGTTGTGGCGCTCGCTGCAGGAGACGGTTGTCTCACTCGGTTGATTACTTTCTCAGTTAGTCCTCCCAGCGCGAGGTGCCATCATGACGGTCTCTTGGAGGAGGCCCGCATGGCACACGGTGAGCAGACGACCCGAGGGCCGCGGCTGTTCGCCCGCCGCCCGCGTACGGAAGCGGGTGCGGCTGCCCTCGAGGGCCTCCAGGAACTCAGCGACGCCGTGCACGAAGCCGACGAGCAGGCACTCCAGGCCCTGCAGCTGCGGTCGAGCGATGCGCTCGCACTGCAGCAGCTCGCGAACGCACGGGGGGAGGGCCGTTCCCTCAACCCCACCCAGCTCGCCGGGTTGCTGCGCCTGACGACCGCGGCGATCACGAAGCTCGTGGACCGGCTCGTCCGCGACGGCCGCGCCGAACGACAGCCCAACCCGAAGGACCGCCGGGGGATCGTCGTGCAGCCCACCGAGAGCGCGATGGTGGAACTGGCCCGGGCGTACGGGCACATCCACGGCCCGGTCATCGAGGTCATCGACGGCCTGACGGACGACGAGGCCGCGGCGGTCGAGCGGTTCGCCCACCGGTTGTCGGAGGCCCTGCGGGACTCAGTGCACCGAGAAGCCGCCGTCGATGGCGATGGACTGCCCGGTGACGTACCCGGACCCGGGGCCGGCGAGGAACACCGCGACGGCGGCGAAGTCGTTGGGCAGGCCGTTCCGGCCGACGAGCGTCCGCGCCGCGAGCGCGGAGACCGCCGCCGGGTCCGAGCGAAGCCGCTCGTTCAACGGCGTGGGGACGAAGCCGGGAACGAGGACGTTCGAGGTGACGCCCTGGTCTGACCAGGCCTCCGCCTGGGACCGGGCCAGTGCCTCCAGACCCGCCTTGGAGACCCCGTAGGCGCCGCTCGCGGCGAACGGGCGATGGGCCTGCTGCGAGCTGACCGAGATCACGCGGCCGAACCCCCGCGCCGCCATCCCGGGAACGAGCCGCTGCCCGAGCACGAACGGTGCGTCGAGGTTCACTGCCATCGTGGCGTCCCAGGTGGCCTCGTCCAGCTCGGCCATCGGCGGCCTGAGGTTCACGCCCGCGCTGTTCACCAGGACGTCGACGTCGCCCGCGGCCTCCGCCAGGGCATGTGCCCCGGCACGGGTGGACAGGTCGGCGATGATCCCCGCCGCTGAACCGCCCAGCGCCCGGATCGCGGCGACCGTGTCGTCGATCGTCGCGGGGGTCCGGGCCGCGACGAGGACGTGCGCCCCCGCACTCGCGAGCGCGAGGGCGATGGCACGGCCGATGCCCGAACTGCCCCCGGTGACCAGGGCCACGCGGCCGTCCGAGCCGAACAGGTGCTCCAGGGAGGTGGGTGCCATCCGGTCAGGCTACCGACGCCCGTACGCTGGTCGGGTGCGTGACGACCTGCTCCCGGTGCTCGCCTGTCCCGTGTGCGGCGAGCCGCTCGCCCGGGTCGCGGCCGGCCAAGCCGGATGCGCGCACGGACACCGGTACGACGAAGCCCGGCAGGGGCACCTCACCCTCCTGCCCGCCAAGCGTCGTACGCTCACCGCCGACACCCCGGAGATGGTCGACGCGCGACTCCGGTTCCTCGGACGCGGCCACTACGCGCCCGTCGAGCGGGCGCTCGCCGCGATCGTCGCCGACGCGGAGGCACCCGGGGTCGTCCTCGACGTCGGTTCCGGCCCCGGCACGTACCTGGCGCATGCGCTGCGCGCGGCGGACGGGAGGCTCGGGGTCGCGTTGGACTTGTCGGCCGTCGCGATCCGGCGGGCGGCTCGCGCCCACGAGCGGGCGGGGGCCGTCGTCGGGGACGTGACCGAGCGCCTCCCGGTCGTCGACGGCGCCGCAGCCGTCGTGCTCGACGTCTTCGCGCCGCGCAACCAGCGCGAGTACGCACGGGTCCTGCACCCCGACGGCGTCCTGGTCGTGGTGACACCGCGACCCGGGCACCTCGCGGAGCTGGCGGCGGCGACGATCACGGTCGACCCGGAGAAGGAGCGGCGGTTGCACGATTCGCTCACGCCGTCGTTCGCGTTGCGGTCGTCCGACGACCTGACCTGGACGATGGACCTGTCCGCGGAGGACGTCCACGACGTCGTGCACATGGGACCGAGCCACCACCACGTCGCGGCCGACGCGGTGTTCGAGCCCGCGGCGGTCACCGCTGCGGTGACGGTGAGCACCTGGACGCCTGTTCCTAGGCTCGGAGCCCCGTGAGCGTGATCGCAGAGCGCCTTGCCGCACAGCCGACCCTGACGACCGAGCGCCTGACCCTCGTGCAGCTCGGGCCGGAGCACTTGGATGCGTCCTTCGCCGCACTCGACGACCTCGACGCGATGCGCCTGACCGGGACGCGCGGGACCTTCACCCGTGAGCGCGTCCGAGCGCACCTGGAGCGGCTCCCCGGCGCAGGGGACCGCGCCGACTTCGCGATCACCGACCGGAGCGGCGCGTACCTGGGCGAGGTCGTCCTCAACGAGCTCGAAGAGGACGACCTCGCGATGAACTACCGCATCGCCCTCGCGGGTCCGTCGCTCCGGGGTCGCGGGTACGGCACCGAGGCCGGTCGAGCCGTCGTCGACTGGGGGTTCGACGTGGTGGGGCTGCACCGGATCTCGCTCGAGGTGTACGCGTTCAACCCGGCCGCGCAGCGCTCCTACGCGAAGATCGGCTTCGTCGTCGAGGGTCGGGCACGTGATGCCCTGCGGTGGGACGGGGAGTGGGTCGACGCCGTGCGGATGGCGATGCTCGACTCCGACCCACGTCCGCGCTGAGGACTCCTACTCGGCCGGTGCCGCGTTTCCGGCAGGTGCCGCGTCCTCAGCAGGTGCGACGTCGAGCACCCAGACCACGCCGAAGCGGTCGCGGAGCTGTCCGGCGAGCGGTGCCCACGCCGACGGGGCGAGGGGCTGCCGGACCTCGGCACCGTCCGACAGTCCATCCCAGTACCGGGTGATCTCGACGGAATCGTCCCCGTGCACGAAGACGTAGAACGCATCGGTGCCCTGCTCGTACGGCTGGCCGGGCCACACATCGAACGCCATCACGCGGAAGCCGTCCGCGGTGGACACCTGGCCGAACACGATGCGGTCGGACCAGGCCGGGTCGTCGGAGGCGCCCATCTGGCCGTAGGTCGTCGCGGACACGGCACCGCCGAAGGCCGCTGCGTAGAAGTCGAGGGCCGCCCGGGCCTGTCCGTCGAAGTTGAGGTGTGTGGTCGTCTGGATGCTCATGGGACGAGTGTGTCGACGGATCCGGTCAGATCGTGTCCGCTTCTCGAGGCAGACTGAACGACATGGCCGGACCCTCCTCGCGGATGCTCGCGCTGCTGTCGCTGCTGCAGGTGCACCGTGACTGGCCGGGCGATGAGCTCGCCGGACGGCTCGAGGTCAGCCCGCGAACCGTCCGCCGCGATGTCGACCGGCTCCGGCAGCTCGGCTACCGCGTCGGATCGCTCCGGGGTCCGGCCGGCGGGTACCGACTCGAGGCCGGCTCCGATCTGCCGCCGTTGCTGTTCGACGACGACCAAGCGGTCGCGATCGCCCTCGCCCTCGCGGTCGCACCCGCGTCGGGAGCGGACATCGCCGAGTCGGCAGCGCGCGCCTTGGCCACCGTGCGGCAGGTGATGCCGGCGCGCCTCCGGCACCGGGTCGACGCAATCGACGCGATCGCGCCGGTCGGCCCGGTCCGCGTCGATCCGGAGGTCCTGGTGGCGGTCAGCGAGGCGGTGCACCTCGGCGAGGTGTTCCGCTTCCACTTCCCCTCCGGCTCGGACGTGGCGGCACCCGCGCGCCGGGTCGAGCCACACGCCGTGGTCGCCCGGAACGGCCGCTGGTACCTGCTGGCCTGGGACCTCGACCGCGCCGACTGGCGGACCTACCGGGTCGACCGGATCGCGCCCAGCGGACGCACCAGGCTCCGGTTCGCGCCGCGGGCCATCCCGGGAGACGATGCCGCTGCCTTCGTGGCCGCGCGGTTCAAGGGTTCGGACCGGGATGACGTCTGGCCGTGCACCGGTTCGGTGCTGCTCTCAGTCGCGGACGCCCACGTCGTGACCCCGTACCTGCCCGACGACGCCGAGCTCGAGGACGGGGACACCGGCCGCCGACGGTTGACGATCGGGTCGTGGTCGTGGGACGGACTCGCGGGTCGGATCGCCGGTCTCACGGTGGACTTCGAGGTCGAAGGACCGGCACCGCTCCGTGATGCGGTCGGGGCCCTCGCCGACCGGTTGACAGCGGCCACGTGATCGCGATCCCCGTCTGTCCACAGGGGGCGACCCGGGGGCGCTGCCGTCGGTGGGGCGGAGTACACCGGTCCCATGACGGACACCTCGAACGACCCACGACTCGTCCCCCTCGCCGGGAGTGAGCGTCTGCCGGCCCCGGGAGCGCGGGACGCGACGCCGCTCCCCGCCGACACCGTGATCCCCGTGACCGTGGTGGTCCGGCGCGCCCAGCCGGTCGGATCGCGGGACGGTGGTGCGCCGATGGACCCGGAGACCTTCGCCCGTGAGCACGGCGCGACGGACGCGGACCTCGCACTGGTCCGCACGACCCTGGAGGGCCTCGGCCTGACCGTCCTCGAGGCCGACGCCGCCACGCGGCACGTCCGGGTGGA
Source organism: Curtobacterium sp. ISL-83 (assembly GCF_018613895.1). Taxonomy (GTDB): domain Bacteria; phylum Actinomycetota; class Actinomycetes; order Actinomycetales; family Microbacteriaceae; genus Curtobacterium. Next base: position 276,667 of record NZ_JAGGPH010000007.1, on the reverse strand, counting down.
GGGCACGGCGGCGCAGATGAGTCGCGCCTTCGGGACCGAGTTGGAGTCCGTCACGAGTGACGCGCCGACGGGCGGTACCGCACAGCACCGGCACCGTTCCGGCGGGCTGAGCGTGCCCGCCGACCTCGACGGCGTGGTCGTCGCCGTCCTCGGTCTCGACGACCGTCCCCAGGCCCGCACCCAGTTCCGCTCCGTGCCGGAAGCCGCGGTGAGCACGAGCTACACCCCGATCCAGCTCGGTGAGGCGTACGCGTTCCCCGCGGGGACCGACGGCTCCGGGCAGACGGTGGCGATCATCGAGCTCGGCGGCGGGTACGAACAGGCCGACCTGGACACCTACTTCTCCACGCTCGGCGTCGGCTCGCCGTCGGTGACCGCGGTGGGCGTGGACGGGGCGGAGAACGTCCCGGGCGGTGACCCCCAGGGCGCGGACGGCGAGGTCATGCTCGACATCGAGGTGGTCGGCGCCCTGGCCCCGGCGGCGTCGATCGTCGTCTACTTCGCGCCCAACACGGACGCCGGGTTCGTCGACGCCGTCGCCCGTGCGGCGCACGCGACGCCGACCCCGACGTCGATGAGCATCAGCTGGGGGCAGAGCGAGGACGCCTGGACCGCGCAGGCCCGGACCGCACTGGACGACGCGGTCGTCGACGCCGTCACGCTCGGCGTCACGGTGACGGCGGCGGCCGGGGACGGCGGGAGCTCGGACGGAGCGACCGACGGGCGACCGCACGTCGACTTCCCGGCCGCCAGCCCGCACGTGCTCGCCTGCGGTGGGACGCGGCTCGAGGCGTCGGGCGCGACGATCCGGTCCGAGACCGTGTGGGACGACGGAGCGAGCGGGGGAGCGACGGGCGGAGGCGTGAGCGACACGTTCCCGCGGCCGTCGTGGCAGCAGGGTGTCGCGGTACCGACCGGAACGGGCACGGGAGCCACGGGCGGCCGGGGCGTGCCGGACGTCGCAGCGGACGCCGACCCGCAGACCGGGTACCAGGTGGTGGTCGACGGCACCCGGACCGTGATCGGCGGGACGAGCGCGGTGGCCCCGCTGTGGGCAGCGCTGATCGCGCGGATCGTGCAGTCCACCGGCCGTCCACTCGGACTCGCGCAGCCGGCCCTCTACGCCGCGGCGCACACCTTCCACGACGTGACCTCGGGCTCGAACGGGGCCTACGACGCGGCGCCGGGATGGGACGCCTGCACGGGCCTCGGGTCCCCGGACGGCACGGCCCTGCTGGCCGCGTTGACCGCGAGCGGGGCTCCGCGGACCGCGTGATCGCCCCGGGGCAGCGCCGGGGGCGCCCGGCGCGTTAGGGGCGCGCATGCGTCCGCAGGGCGAGCGTTAGGGAACCGTCAGGACACGGCCTGGAGGCACGGCTGCGGCCGCACCATCGGTTCGGCACCACACGTGGTGCCGTCCACACCACCCGGTGCGGATCCGCAGAACCCATGGAGTCCCTCGTGTTCGACGTCTTCGTCGTCGCTGGTGTCCTCGCCGTCTTCGGTGTGGTGGCACTCATCGCCAAGGGGGTGGAGCGGCTGTGATCGGCATCACCATCGCAGCGGCCGTCCTCGGTACCGCAGCAGTCGTGTACCTCGTCTGGGCGCTCGTCCGCCCGGAGCGGTTCTGATGGGCACCGCGGACCTCTGGGCGGGCATCGTCCAGGTCGCGACCCTCGTCCTCCTGCTCGTCGTCGCGTACCGCCCGCTCGGCGACTGGATGGCCCGGGTGTACTCGGGCACCACGCACGGCCGCATCGAGCGCGGCGTGTACCGGGTGATCGGTGTCGACCCCGACGCCGAGCAGTCGTGGCCCGCCTACCTGCGGGGCGTGCTGCTCGTCAGCGTCGTCGGCGTGCTGCTCGTCTACCTGCTCCAGCGGATCCAGGTCGTGCTGCCCGGAGACCTCGGGTTGCCCGCGGTCGGACCGTCGCTCGCGTTCGACACCGCGGCGTCCTTCGTGTCGAACACGAACTGGCAGTCGTACTCGCCCGAGGCGACCATGGGCACCGCGGTGCAGATGGCGGGCCTCGCGGTGCAGAACTTCCTGTCCGCGGCGGTCGGACTCGCGGTCGCGGTCGCCCTTGTCCGCGGGTTCGCCCGGCGCCGCTCCGGGACGCTCGGCAACGTCTGGGTGGACATCGTCCGCGGGACCGGCCGGCTGCTCCTGCCCGGCGCGTTCGTCTTCGCGATCGTGCTCGTCGCCGGCGGGGTCATCCAGTCGTGGGGCTCCGGGATGGACGTGACCACCCTCGCCGGAGGCACCCAGCACATCCCCGACGGGTTCGTGGCGTCGCAGGAGGCCATCAAGGAACTCGGCACGAACGGCGGCGGCTCCTTCAACGCCAACTCGGCGCACCCGTTCGAGAACCCGCAGGCGTGGACGAACCTCGTCGAGGTGTTCCTCATGCTCGTGATCCCGTTCTCGCTCCCGCGGACCTTCGGCCGCATGGTCGGGGACGACCGCCAGGGGTACGCGATCCTCGCCGTGATGGCCGGCATCTTCCTGGTGTCGCTGTCCATCATGTCGATCGCGGAGCTCGGCGCCGGTGGCGCCGCCACCCACGCGGCCGGTGCCGCGATGGAGGGGAAGGAGGCCCGGTTCGGCATCCTCGGGACGACCCTGTTCGGGACCGCGTCGACCGCCACCTCCACCGGAGCGGTGAACGGCATGTTCGACAGCTTCACGCCGATCGGCGGCATGATGGCGCTCGTCAACATGATGCTCGGCGAGATCGCGCCGGGCGGCGTCGGATCGGGCCTGTACGGCATCCTCGTGCTCGCCGTCATCGCGGTGTTCATCGGTGGTCTGCTCGTCGGACGGACACCGGAGTACCTCGGCAAGAAGATCCGAGCGCGCGAGATGACCGCGGCGGCGCTGTACGTCCTCGTCACCCCGACCCTCGTGCTGCTCGGCACCGGCCTGTCGCTGGTGATCCCGGGCGTCCGCGAGCAGGTCCTCGGCACGTCGGTGTCGAACCCCGGCAACCACGGGTTCTCCGAGATGCTCTACGCGTTCACCTCGGGAGCGAACAACAACGGCTCCGCGTTCGGCGGCCTCACCGCGAACACGACCTGGATGAACTCCGCGCTCGGCGTCGTGATGCTGCTCGGCCGCTTCGTGCCGATGGTCTTCGTCCTGGCGCTCGCCGGGTCGTTCGCCGCGCAGGACCGCGTGCCGGAGACCGCCGGCACCCTCCCCACCCACCGGCCCCTGTTCGTGGTCCTGCTCGGCGGCGTCGCCATCGTCGTCACCGCGCTCACGTACTTCCCGGTGCTCGCCCTCGGCCCCCTCGCCGAAGCCTTCAACCGATGAGCGCCGAACCGGTGCGCAGCGAACCGATGAAAGCCGAACCCATGACCACCGTGTCCTCCGAGACCGAGGCGACCCTCCCACCCGACACGGCCGGCTCGCCGCTGGCGCGTCGATCCGGTACCGGCGGGCGGGGCCCAGCCTCCCGGCCGGCCACCCGCTCCACCGCCTTCGGAGCCCGCCAACTGGTGGCGGGCCTCCCGGGCGCGTTCCGGAAGCTCGATCCGCGACTGATGTGGCGGAACCCCGTGATGTTCATCGTCGAGGTCGGCGCCGCGCTGACGACGGTCACCGCCGTCGTCGAGCCGTCCGTCTTCACGGCCGCGATCGCGGTCTGGCTGTGGCTGACGGTCGTCTTCGCGAACCTCGCGGAGTCGGTCGCCGAGGGCCGCGGCAAGGCGCAGGCCGACACCCTGCGGAAGACCCGGTCGACCACGAGCGCCCGCCGGGTCGTCGGGTACGACGCCGCCGACCCGGCGGCGCTCGCCGCGTCCGTCGAGGACATCGCGTCCGTCGACCTCGCGAAGGGCGACGTGGTGCTGGTGGTGGCCGGCGAGGTCGTGCCGGGCGACGGTGACGTGATCGACGGCATCGCCTCGGTCGACGAATCCGCCGTGACCGGTGAATCCGCGCCCGTCATCCGCGAATCGGGTGGTGACCGGAGTGCGGTGACCGGCGGGACCCGCGTGCTGTCCGACCGGATCGTGGTGCGCATCACCTCGACCCCGGGCGAGACCTTCATCGACCGGATGATCCGGCTCGTCGAAGGCGCTGCTCGCCAGAAGACGCCGAACGAGATCGCGCTGAACATCCTGCTCGCGTCGCTGTCGATCGTCTTCGTGATCGTCTGCCTGACCATGCAGCCCCTCGCCGGGATGGTCGGCGCGACGGTCAGCGTGCCGGTGCTCATCGCCCTGCTCGTCTGCCTGATCCCGACCACGATCGGTGCGCTGCTGTCGGCCATCGGCATCGCGGGGATGGACCGGCTCGTGCAGCACAACGTCCTGGCGATGTCCGGACGCGCGGTCGAGGCGGCCGGTGACATCACCACCCTCCTGCTCGACAAGACCGGCACGATCACGTACGGCAACCGGCGTGCGTCCCGGGTGGTGCCGGTGCCCGGGGTGACCGAGGCCGAGCTGATGCGGGCGGCCGCGCTGTCGAGCGCGGCGGACACGACCCCGGAAGGGCGCTCCATCGTCGAGCTCGCCGCGGCTGCCGGTGCTGCTGAGGGCGCGCCCGCGGGTGCGGTCGAGGTGCCGTTCACGGCGCAAACCCGGATGTCCGGTCTCGACCTGCCCGACGGGTCGCAGATCCGCAAGGGAGCCGCTGCTGCAGTGCTGAACTGGGCCGACACCTCCGATGCGGGTTTGGTCGCCGCCATCGACGCCACGGTCGCCGAGGTCTCCGACTCCGGCGGGACGCCGCTGGTCGTCGCCCGTCGGGACCCGTCCGGCCGGGTCGCGCTGCTCGGCGTCGTGCACCTCAAAGACGTCGTCAAGGCGGGGATGGCCGAGCGCTTCGCCGAGCTCCGCGAGATGGGGATCCGCACGGTGATGATCACCGGCGACAACCCCCGCACCGCGGCGGCGATCGCCCGTGAGGCCGGCGTCGACGACTTCCTCGCCGAGGCCACCCCGGAGGACAAGCTCGCCCTGATCCGCAAGGAGCAGGAGGGCGGCAACCTCGTCGCGATGACCGGCGACGGCACGAACGACGCGCCGGCCCTGGCGCAGGCGGACGTCGGCGTGGCGATGAACACCGGGACGACCGCGGCGAAGGAGGCCGGCAACATGGTCGACCTGGACTCCGACCCGACGAAGCTCATCGACATCGTCCGGATCGGCAAGCAGCTGCTCATCACGCGTGGTGCGCTCACCACCTTCTCGATCGCGAACGACATCGCCAAGTACTTCGCGATCATCCCGGCGATGTTCCAGATCGCGTTCCCCGGGCTCGCGGCCCTGAACGTGATGGGCCTGCACAGCCCGTCGTCGGCGATCCTGTCGGCGGTCATCTTCAACGCGCTCGTCATCGTGGCGCTCATCCCGCTCTCCCTGCGCGGAGTGCGGTACCGGGCGGCGTCCGCGTCGTCCGTCCTCGGCCGCAACCTGCTCGTCTACGGGCTCGGTGGCGTCGTCGTCCCCTTCATCGGCATCAAGCTCATCGACCTGGTGGTCGGTCTCATCCCGGGATTCTCCTCATGACAACTCGCTCGTTCTTCCGTTCCACCGGTGTGGCCGTGCGCCTCACCCTGCTGTCCACCGTCGTGCTCGGGATCGCGTACCCGCTCGCCGTCTGGGGTGTCGGGCAGGTCGCCTTCCCCGCGCAGGCCAACGGCTCGACGATCACCGACGCGTCCGGCAAGGTCGTCGGATCGTCGCTCATCGGCCAGTCCTTCGACGGCAAGAGCGCCGACCGGTGGTTCCAGTCGCGCCCGTCCGCCGCCGGCGAGAAGGGCTACGACGCGAACGCCTCGTCCGGCTCGAACCTCGGGCCGTCGAACCCCGACCTGACCAAGGCGATCGAGCAGCGGAAGGCCGCGGTGGCGAAGGCCGACGGGGTCGACCCTGCCGACGTTCCGGCGGACGCGGTGACGGCGTCGGGCTCCGGTCTCGACCCGGACGTGAGCCCGATGTCCGCGCTGCAGCAGGTGAAGCGGGTGGCCGCGGCCCGGGGCCTGTCGGAGTCGGCGGTGCGGAGGCTCGTCGAGCAGCACACCGAGTCGCCCCAGCTCGGGTTCCTGGGGGAGCCCGTGGTGAACGTGCTCGAGCTGAACCTGGCGTTGGCGAAGGCGTCAGCGTCGTGACGGCCGCAGCGTCGTGATGCCGTCGAACCACGATCCCGACGTCGAACCACGCTCGACGGTCGGTTCGATGTCGGGAGCGTGGGTCCACACGCGCGTCCCGGGGCGCGGCCAGGCGGCGGTGCAACGACTCGCGTGCCGCCGCCCCCGCCCGTCACGCGAGAGGATGAGCCCGTGAAGCGAGGCAAGCTGCGGGTCCTGCTCGGCGCCGCCCCCGGCGTCGGCAAGACCTACACGATGCTCGAGGAGGGCCGCCGCCTGCTCGACGAGGGCAAGGACGTGGTCGTCGCCGTCGTCGAGACCCACGGCCGTGTCGCGACGGCGGCGCTCGTCCCCGGGCTCGAAGTGGTCCCGCGCCGCACGGTCCAGCACCGGGGCGTGGAGCTCGACGACATGGACCTCGACGCCGTCCTGGCGCGGGACCCCGACGTCGCGCTCGTCGACGAACTGGCGCACACGAATGCGCCGGGTGGCCGACACGAGAAACGCTGGCAGGACGTCGAGGCCCTGCTCGCCGCGGGCATCACCGTCATCTCGACGGTCAACGTCCAGCACATGCAGTCGCTCGGAGACGTCGTCCGCGAGATCACCGGCACCGTGCAGCGCGAGACCGTGCCGGACGCCGTGGTCCGGGCGGCCGATCAGGTCGAGGTCGTCGACCTGTCGCCCGCGGCCCTCCGCGAGCGCCTGTCCGAGGGGCTGGTGTACCCGGCGGCGCGGATCGACGCGGCGCTGTCGAACTACTTCCGGCTCGGCAACCTGACCGCCCTCCGCGAGATCGCCCTGCTCTGGCTGGCCGACGAGGTCGACGACGCCCTGAAGGCCTACCGCGCCGAACACGGCATCGACCACCGCTGGGAGACGCGCGAGCGGGTGCTCGTCGCGCTCACCGGGGGACCGGAGGGCGAGACGCTGCTCCGCCGCGGTGCCCGGATCGCCGCCCGGAGTGCAGGCGGGGAGCTCGCCGCAGTGCACGTCACGACGAACGACGGACTCCGAGAGCGGCACCCCGGCGCACTCGGCACGCAGCGCGCACTCCTCGAGCAGCTCGGCGGCACGTACCACCAGGTGGTCGGCGACGACGTGCCGAGCACCCTCGTCCGCTTCGCCCGGTCGATCGACGCGACCCGGATCGTCATCGGCGTGAGCCGGCGCAGCCGACTGTCGGCGGCGATCACCGGCCCCGGCATCGGGAACACGGTCATCCGCGAGTCCGGCGACATCGACGTGCACATGGTCACCCACGAGCGGGCCGGCGGCGGGTTCGCCCTGCCGAAGCTCGGCGGCAGCCTGTCCCGCGGCCGCGTGCTCGCCGCGTTCGTGCTCGCCGTGCTCGTCGGGCCGCTGCTCACCTGGCTGCTCTCGCTCGGTAGCGACCCGGACGCGATCACGGTGGACGTGCTCGCGTACCAACTCCTCGTCCTGGTCGTGGCCCTGGTCGGCGGGATGTGGCCGGCCGTCTTCGCCGCGGTCCTGTCCGGGCTGAGCCTCGACTTCTTCTTCGTGCAACCCCTGTACCAGGTCACCGTCCAGCAGCCCTGGCACCTGTTCGCGCTCGTGATGTACGTGATCAGCGCCGTCCTCGTGAGCTTCGTGGTCGACCGCTCGGCCCGTCGGTCGCGCACGGCACGCCGAGCCGCGGCGGAGTCGGGGTTGCTCGTCGGGATCGCCGGCAGCGTGCTCCGCGGTGACGACGCCCTGCAGGCGCTGCTCGACCGGACGCGCGAGGCGTTCGGCTTCACCGGCGTCCGGATCCGTCAGGGGGAGGACGTGCCGGCGAGTTCCGGGACGTTCGACGGCACGCCCGACGCCGCGACGACCCTGGCATCCGGCGCGGTGCTCGAGTTCGCCGGTGCACCCGACGACCCGACCCAACGACGACTGCTGCGTGTGGTCGAACAGCAGCTCGACGCCGCCGTCGAACACCGCGAACTCACCAGGACCGCGGTCGACGCGGAACGCATCGCCGCCGTCGACCGGGTCCGGAGCGCGATCCTCGCCGCGGTCGGCCACGACGTGCGCCGACCGATCGCGGCCGCGTCCGCGGCCGTGCAGACCCTCCGTGCCAGCGACATCGCCCTGTCCGATGCCGACCGGGAGGCCCTGCTCGCGACCGCCGACGAGAGCCTCCGTCACCTGGCGGTGCTGTTGGCGGACCTGCTGGACGTCAGCCGCGTGCAGGCCGGGGTGCTCGCCGCGACCCCCGTGCCGACCGCCGTCGAGACCGTGGTCGCCCCGGCCCTCGACGAACTCGAGCTCGGTCCGGAGGAGGTCGACCTCGACCTGCCCGCCGACCTGCCGCCGGTGCTCGCCGACCCCGTGCTGCTCCAACGCGTCGTCGTGAACCTGCTCGCGAACGCCAGCCGGTACGCCCCCGACGGCACCCGCGTCCGCGTCGCGGCGAGCGCCTTCGGCGGCGGCGTCGAACTGCGCATCGCCGACCACGGACCGGGGATCCCGGAGGACCGCCGCGACGAGGTGTTCCAGCCCTTCCAGCGACTCGGGGACACCGACAACGAGACCGGTCTCGGACTCGGCCTGGCGCTCGCGCGCGGGTTCACCGAGGGCATGGGCGGCACGATCGAGGTCGACGACACCCCGGGTGGTGGGCTCACCGTCGTGGTGCGCCTGCCGATCGCCGGGCACGTGGGGGTGGAGGTCCGATGAGCACGAAGGTCCTGATCGTGGACGACGACGCGCAGCTCGTCCGGGCGCTCGCCGTGACGTTGGCCGCGCGTGGGTACGACGTCGTCACCGCCCGCGACGGCCGGGCCGGGCTCGACGCGGTCATCACGGAGCGACCCGACCTGGTGCTGCTCGACCTCGGGTTGCCGCGGCTCGACGGCATCGGGGTGCTCGAGGCGGTGCGGGCGTGGTCGCAGGTGCCCGTCCTGGTGCTCTCCGGGCGCACGGACTCGTCGGACAAGGTGGACGCGCTCGACGCCGGCGCGGACGACTACGTGACGAAGCCGTTCCAGATGGACGAACTGCTCGCGCGGCTCCGTGCCCTCGGGCGACGGCGGCAGGCGGCCGTCGACGCCGCGCCGACCATCCGGGTGGGCGACCTGGTCGTGGACCTCGTCGCGAAGCAGGTCACACCGCCGACCGGTCCCGCGATCCGGCTCACCCCGACCGAGTGGCGTCTGCTCGAGGTGCTCGTGACGAACCCCGACCGGCTGATGACCCGCGAGATGCTCCTGACCGAGGTGTGGGGGCCGTCGCACGGCACCGACTCCGGCTACCTGCGGCTCTACATGGCGCAGCTCCGGCGGAAGCTCGAACCGGATCCCTCTGCGCCCCGGTACCTGGTCACCGAGTCCGGGATGGGCTACCGGTTCAGCCCCGGGAGCTGACCGCGGCGAGTTCCGCCCGGGTCCTGGCGCCGTGCTTCCGGAGCAGGTTCGCCACGTGGTACTTCACCGTGTTCAGGCTGATGCCGAGGCTGCCCGCGATCTCCCGGTTGCCGACCCCGGTCGCGACGAGCCGCAGGACGTCACGCTCCCGCGGGGTCAAGCCGGTGTCCTCGGGCAGGTCGACGGCTCCCGGCGGTGGGTCGAGCGGCAGGCTGATGTCGAGCGTCGACCCCCAGCCCGGCGTCGACTCGACGCGCAGCCGTCCGTCCAGGGCGACGACCCGCTCGGCGATCGGCCGCACCGCGTCGTCGTGGGCGTCGAGCGTGCCGGTGCCGTCGTCGCGGAGCTGCATGAGCAGGTTCCGGCCGTCGCAGTCCCACTGGATCCGGACCCGACCGGCCGAGCCGTCGTCCACCAGGGCGAGCACCGCCGTCCGGACGATGGCGCGGGCAGCGTGCGCGACGTCACCCGGGAGCGCCCGGCCGGTCGCGGGTGGCTCGATGAACTGCAGGTCGAGGTCGCCGAAGCGGACGAGCGGGCGCAGGTCCGCGCGCAGTCGTGAGAAGGCCCCGGTGACCGGTTCGAGCAGGGTGCTCCGCTGCCGGTCCGTGGCCGTGCGGAGTGCGACGAGCGCGGCCGACGCGATCTCGGTGGCCTCGGCACGCGCGGCGGCGTCGGAGACCCGCGGCGATCGGAGGACCGCGAGCACCGACTCGAGGGTGAGGGCGTGCCGATCGGCCTGCTCGGCGACCGTCCTGGCGTGCTCGGCGGCAGCCGACCGACTGGCGGCGGCGAGGTCCTCGGACTCGGTGATCCGTTCCTCCCGGCCGGTGGCGGTGGTGTCACTGTCCGTGTCCATGGGTTCCGAACCTACCCGACCCACCCGTCCGGGTGGCCACCCCATCGGGTGGGCTGCCCGTCGTGCCGGGTAGCGGCGCGGGTGCTGCGTTCGCCGCAGCATGGAGGCATGCCCCTCGCAGCAGCGCTCGACCTGATCGCCGGTGAAGTCCGTGACGTGACCGCCCGGGTGGGTGGGGACACTGACCGGGCGCTGGGCCTGCTCGACGGCACCCGGCGCGTGTTCGTGCACGGCGCCGGACGTTCCGGGCTCGCGCTGCGGATGACCGCGATGCGCCTGATGCACCTCGGTCTCGACGTGCACGTCGTCGGCGAGGTCACGACGCCGGCCATCGGACCGGGGGACGTGCTCCTCGTCGCGAGTGGGTCGGGGCAGACCGCCGGCATCGTGCAGGCAGCACGAACCGCCGCGGACGTCGGAGCCGATGTGCTCGCTGTCTCCACGACCGACGCCTCGCCGCTCGCCGACCTCGCCACGGTGACCCTCGTGGTCCCCGCGGCGACGAAGACCGACCGGTCGGGCACCGCCTCGGCCCAGTACGCCGGCGGTCTCTTCGAACAGGCACTCGTCCTGCTCGGGGACGCACTCTTCCACGTGCTCTGGCAGCGGAGCGGTCGCTCCGCCGACGACCTGTGGCCACGCCACGCCAACCTCGAATGAAAGGCACCACCATGCAGCTCCAGTTCGCCATGGACACCCTGACCACCGAAGCCGCCCTCGAACTCGCCGCCGCGGCCGCTCCGCACGTCGACGTCCTCGAGCTCGGCACGCCGCTCATCAAGAGCGCCGGACTCTCCGCCGTCACCGCGATCAAGGAGGCCCACCCGGACAAGATCGTGTTCGCCGACCTCAAGACGATGGACGCCGGCGAGCTCGAGGCGGACATCGCGTTCGCCGCCGGCGCGGACCTGGTCACCGTCCTCGGCGTCGCCGGTGACAGCACCATCGCGGGTGCGGTCGCCGCGGCGAAGAAGCACGGCAAGGGCATCGTCGTCGACCTGATCGGCGTGCCCGATAAGGCTGCCCGTGCCCGCGAGGTCATCGCGCTCGGCGCCGAGTTCGTCGAGATGCACGCCGGGCTCGACGAGCAGGCGGAGGACGGGTTCACGTTCTCGACGCTCCTCGACGAGGGCAAGGCCTCCGGGGTGTCGTTCTCGGTCGCCGGCGGGGTGACGGCAGCGTCCGTCGCCTCCGTGCAGGCTGCGGGGGCGCGGGTCGCCGTCGCCGGGAGCGCGATCTACAGCGCGTCCGACGTGGGCGCTGCCGCTGCGGAGATCCGCGCGGCGATCACCGCGGCCTGACGCGCGGCGCGGGGCGCGTGCGGCGGGCGGGCGGGGCGCGCGTGGAGGGTGCGAGACGTCCCCGTCCTCGTGAGGCGCGGCCGGGTCCTCGAGACGCCGCGGTTTCTGGCGGCGTCTCGGTCGGGCTGCGGCGTCTCGCGGTGACGGCGTCGTGTCGGGAGGCGCGGGGTGCGGCCGGGCGTGGAGGGTGCGAGATGCCCCCGTCCTCGTGAGGCGCGGCCGGGTCCTCGAGACGCCGCGGTTTCTGGCGGCGTCTCGGTCGGGCTGCGGCGTCTCGCGGTGACGGCGTCGTGTCGGGAGGCGCGGGGTGCGGCCGGGCGTGGAGGGTGCGAGACGCCCCCGTCCTCGTGAGGCGCCGCCGGGTCCTCGAGACGCCGCGGTTTCTGGCGGCGTCTCGGTCGGGCTGAGGCGTCTCGCGGTGACGCCGTCGTGTCGGGAGGCGCGGGGTGTGGCCGGGCGTGAAGGGTGCGAGACGCCCCCATCCTCGTGAGGCGCGGCCGGGTCCACGGGACGCCGCGGTATTTGGGGGCGTCTCGGCCGGGCTGCGGCGTCTCGCGGTGACGCCGTCGTGTCGGGACGACGGCGTCGTGTCGGGACGACGGGCTCCCGGCCGCCCCGCACCCCGCTACCGTCGGCACGTGACGATCGAACTCCGCCGCGTGACCGCCGCCGACTGGCGCACCTGGCGCCCCGTGCGCCTCGCAGCCCTCGCCGAGGCGCCCGACGCGTTCGGGTCGACCCTCGCGGACTGGGTCGACGCCCCCGAGCACCGCTGGCGGACCCGGCTGTCGCTCCCCGGTGGGCTCGACCTGCTCGCGTTCGACGGAGCGCGGTTCGACGGAGCGCGGTTCGACGGGGAGCAGCTCGACGGACCGCAGCCGCGCCCCGTGGGGATGGCCAGCGGCGTCCCCGGCGACGAACCCGGGACGGCGGAGCTCATCTCGATGTGGGTCGACCCCTCGGTCCGGGGCAGGGGAGTCGCGACGACGCTCATCGACGCGATCGCCCGATGGGCCGCCGACTCCGGGGCCACAACGCTCGAACTCTCGGTCATGCCGGACAACGTCGTGGCGCAGCGGGTGTACGAGCGGACCGGCTTCGTCGCGTCCGGACGACCCGGCGACGAACTGCCCGACGGCCGACACGAACTCGTGATGCGCCGAGCCCTCAGAGGCACCCCGCAGCCGTGACCGAGCGGGCAGGATGGGACCACGTCGTGATCGATGCCGCCGCGGCCGACGACGAGCGCCCCCAGGAAGCAGGACGACCGTGAACCGAGCACTCCGCTGGACCGCCTGGGTGGTCGCCGTCGTCGTCCTGATCGCGGTCGTCTTCCTGGTCTGGGCGAACATCGTCATGCAGGGCACGCGGAGCGACGCCCTGCAGGTCTGGCGGGACGACCGCGTCGCCGTGCGGGACACGGGCGACTCGGTCGTGATGACCCCGACGGGCGACGCGGACGGCGTCGGGATCGTTTTCATCCCCGGCGCGAAGGTCGATCCGTACGCCTACATGGCGACGTTCCGGCAGGTCGTCGCCGAGGGCACCACGGTCATCATCACGAAGCCGACGCTGCACCTGGCCTTCTTCGACACGCGCCCGCTCTCGGCGTTCGAGTCCCACGCACCGGCCGTCCGCACCTGGGCGGTCGGCGGGCACTCGCTCGGCGGGGTCCGGGCCTGCCAGCTCGCACCCGACGCGGACGGGCTCCTGCTGCTCGGCAGCTACTGCGCGAACGACCTGAGCCACTCCTACATCAAGGTGCTCAGCGTGTCGGGCTCTCGGGACGGGCTGTCGACACCCGCGAAGGTCGACGCGGCACGGCACCTGCTGCCCTCGACCGCGACGATGACCCAGGTGCAGGGCGCGAACCACGCCGACTTCGGGGCGTACGGCGTGCAGCCGGGCGACATGACGGCGACGATCCCCCGGACTGAGGCCCGCCAGCAGATCAGCGCGGCGATCGAGGCCTGGGCCCGCGACCTGCGGTAGCGCCGGTCGCGGAGCGGCTGCGCCGTCGACGGGAGGCGCGTGGCGGCCTGGTGCCGCGCCTCCCGTCCGACGGCCGTCGGCCTGGAGGCGCGACACGCGCCAGCTCAGCGACTCAGCGACTCAGCGGCTCAGCGGCTCAGCCGATCAGCGGATCACGCCCGCCTCGTGGCCGCGTCCGGCACGGCGACCCGTGAACCGGGCCACGAAGTACAGCACGACGCCCACGACCAGGAGCAGCGCGGCGTACAGCCACACCTGCCCGCTCTGCTGCGTCAGGAGCAGGATGCACGAGGCCACCCCGAGCACGGGGACGAACGTCCAGACCCGGAAGTGGTCGTGGTCGACGTGGTCCTTCCGGAGGACCAGGACGGCGACGTTCGTGCTGATGAAGACGAACAGCAGCAGGAGCACGACCGTCTCGGCGAGCGTGCCGACGTCCCCGATCAGGGTGAGGAGCATCGCGACGACGGTGGTCGCGATGATCGCGGCCCACGGCGTCTTGCGGTTCGGCAGCACCTTGCTGAGGGTGTTCGGCAGGAGGCGCTGCTCGGCCATGCCGTAGGTCACGCGGCTCGCCATGATCATCGTCAGGAGGGCACCGTTGGCGACGGCCACCAGGGCGATGATGCTGAACACCCAGTCCGGGACGGGCACGCCCGACGCGGCGACGACGTCGAGTAGTGGACCGCTCGAGCCGGACAGCTTCGACGCGGGTAGGGCGATCGCGCTCGCCAGGCCGACGAGCACGTAGACGACGCCGGCCGTGGCAAGGGCGCCGAACAGTGCCTTCGGGTACACCTTGCGCGGCTCGCGCACCTCTTCCGCGACGTTCGCGCTCGTCTCGAAGCCGACGAAGGAGTAGTACGCGACGATCGCCGCGCTGAGGGTCGCGAGCGCCGGGTTCGCGCCGGCGGGGAAGGCCCCGACGCGCGAGACGTCCCCGCCGCCACCGCCGAGCATGATCGCCACGACGACGACCACGATGACGAGGCCGGACACCTCGATGATCGTCATCACGACGTTGCTCTTCAGCGAGTCGGAGATGCCCCGCGCGTTCAGGCAGGCGACCAGCGCCAGGAACACGATCGCGGTCGGGATCGGCGGCAGGTCGACGAACGTGCCGAGGTAGTCACCGGCGAACGCCAGGGACAAGCCCGCGGCGCTCGTCACGCCGGCCGCGAGCATGCAGAAGCCGACGAGGAACGAGACGATCGGCACCTTGTACGCACGCTCCGCGAAGACTGCTGCACCACCGGCCTTCGGGTACTTCGTCACGAGTTCGGCGTACGAGCCGGCGGTGAGGAGCGCCAGGACCAGCGCGAGGAGCAACGGTGCCCAGAGCGCACCACCGACGTCCTTCGACAGGGTCCCCATGAGGGCGTAGATGCCCGCGCCGAGGACGTCGCCGAGGATGAACAGGTACAGGAGCGGGCCGGTGATCGCCTGCTTGAGCTTCGAGCCCGTGCCGTCCTGCGGTGGTGCTGCGGTGTCGCTGGTCATGGAGCTGCCTCTCGTCCTGATCAGCGTTCCGGGCGCTTCCTCCACGTCCTCACAGCACCGGCGCGACGCGGGCATTCCCCAACAGGACCGCCCTGTGTGAACACTTTCCACACCTCGGCGGCGCGACGGGGCGGGGGCCCGGGAGCGGACCTAGACTCGCACGAGCACGATCCACCGCCCCTCCTCGGAAGGCAGCCCATGACGACGCCCGACCGGCGCACGCCCGCGCGACTCGCCGACCAGCGCGCCCTCCTGTTCGACCTCGACGGCGTGCTGACGCCGACGGCCGACGTCCACATGCGCGCGTGGAGCCGGCTGTTCACGCCCTACCTCGAGTCGCACGGGGTCGCTCCGTACACCGAGCAGGACTACTTCGCCTACATCGACGGCAAGCCGCGCTACGACGGCGTCCGTTCCCTGCTCGGGTCGCGGGGGATCGACCTGCCGCAGGGCACGCCCGACGACGCCCCGGACCTCGACACCGTGTGCGGGCTCGGGAACCGGAAGAACGCGGAGTTCACGGCCGAACTGACCGAGCACGGCGTCGCGCCGTACCCGGGGTCGCTCCGGTTCCTCACCGCCGCGATCAACGCCGGACTGGCCGTCGCGGTCGTGTCCAGTTCCGCGAACGCCACGCAGGTGCTCCGGACCGCGGGGATCCTCGACCGCTTCCCCGTCGTCGTCGACGGGCTCGTCGCGCGGCAGGACGGCCTCGCGGGGAAGCCCGCGCCGGACACCTACCTCGACGCCGCCGGCCGGTTCGGGCTGACCGCGGCCGAGTGCGTCGTGGTCGAGGATGCCACGAGCGGGGTCGAAGCCGGTCGGAACGGTGCCTTCGGGCTCGTCGTCGGCGTCGACCGCGGCGCGGGGGCGGACGCCCTCCGCGAGCACGGGGCCGACGTGGTCGTCAGCGACCTGGCGGAGCTGCTGGACGAACTGCCCGGCGCTGCACCGGAGCCCGACGCGGCCACCGGCACGCCGTAGGCTCCACGGCCCAGGCGACCCACGCCTCCCGGCCCGCACCAGACACCCCCACCACCTCCCTCCCCCCGGAGCAGCATGAACCCCATCACCTCTGACCCCCTCGACCGCGTGCGGTACCCGATCGACGAGTGGGCGCTCGTCGAGACCGAGTACGCGCCGGACGAGCAGGGCGTCGCGGAGACGAACTTCGCCGTCGGCAACGGGTACCTCGGGCTCCGCGGCAACCTCGACGAGGGGCGGGGCGGCCTGCACTACGGCACCTACGTCAACGGCTTCCACGAGATCTGGCCGATCCGTCACGCCGAGGACGCCTTCGGCTTCGCGAAGACCGGGCAGACGATCATCAACGCGCCCGACGCCAAGGTGATCCGCCTGTACGTCGACGACGAACCCCTGGTCCTGGCCGAGGCGGACATCCTCCGCCACACCAGGCGCCTGGACTTCCGGGGCGGGTACCTGTTCCGTGAGACCGAGTGGTCGACGCCGTCCGGCAAGCGCGTGCTCATCCGTGCGCGCCGACTAGTGTCCTTCACCGACCGACACCTGGCGGTCATCGACTACGAGGTCACCGTGCTCGACGCCGACGCGTCGATCCTGCTCTCGAGCCAGATCCTCAACCGTCAGGACGTCCAGGACGAGTACCACGCTGGCATGCGGGCCGCGGCGAACGCCTTCGACCCGCGCAAGGCGGAGGCGTTCCACGACCGGGTGCTCGAACCGAAGCTGAAGCGCAGCACCGGTGGGCGCTCCCTGCTCGGCTACCAGGCGTCGAGCTCGGGCATGACGATCTGCGTCGGGGTGGAGCACCACCTCGAGACCGAGAACAGCTGGGACGAGTCGTCGTCGATCGAGGACGACCTCGCGAAGCACGTCTTCCGGGTGCAGGCGAAGGCGGGACAGCCGATCCGCCTGACGAAGACCCTGGTGTACCACACGTCCCGCGGGGTGCCGGCGCGCGAGCTCGCCGACCGCTGCGACCGCACGCTGGACCGGGCCCGTGCCGAGACCGTCGACGACGTGTTCGCGCGGCAGCGCGAGTGGCTCGACGACTACTGGGCGCGGAGTGACGTCGAGATCGCCGGGCAGCCCGCGGTCCAGCAGGCCGTCCGGTGGAACCTGTTCATGCTCGCCCAGGCGACGGCCCGCACCGACGGCCACGGCATCGCTGCGAAGGGCGTCACGGGCTCCGGGTACGGCGGTCACTACTTCTGGGACATGGAGATCTACGTCCTGCCGTTCCTGTCGTACACGGCACCGATCGTCGCCCGCAACGCACTGCGGTTCCGCTACAACATGCTCGACGCCGCCCGCGCTCGGGCACGCGAGCTGAACCAGCACGGGGCGCTGTTCCCGTGGCGGACGATCAACGGCGAGGAGTCCAGCGCCTACTACGCCGCAGGCACCGCGCAGTACCACATCGACGCCGACATCGCCCATGCGCTCATGCAG
The DNA here is from genome assembly GCF_018613895.1 of Curtobacterium sp. ISL-83. GTDB lineage: Bacteria > Actinomycetota > Actinomycetes > Actinomycetales > Microbacteriaceae > Curtobacterium. The sequence continues at coordinate 259,110 of NZ_JAGGPH010000007.1, read as the reverse complement.
TACGTGCGGGCCTCGGGCGACCGTGAGTTCCTCAAGCGCGGGGCGATCGACATCCTGGTGGAGACCGCGCGGCTGTGGGAAGACCTCGGGTTCTGGAGGTCCAACGGCGACCAGAAGTTCCACATCGACGGGGTCACCGGTCCGGACGAGTACACGACCGTCGTCGACGACAACCTGTACACGAACGTGATGGCACGGGCCAACCTCTGGTTCGCGGTCAACGCGTGCCGTGAGCTCGCCGCTGACGACCCGGAAGAGTACGCGCGCATGGTCCGGCGCACCGGGCTCCAGCCGGACGAGGTCCTCGGGTGGGAGCACGCCGCCGAGTCGATGGAGATCCCGTTCGACCCGCACCGTGGCATCCACCCGCAGGACGCCCAGTTCCTCGACAAGGAGCTCTGGGACCTCGAGAACACGCCGGAGTCCAAGCGCCCCCTGCTGCTGCACTACCACCCGCTGGTGATCTACCGGTTCCAGGTCCTGAAGCAGGCCGACGTCGTGCTGGCGCTCTTCCTGCAGGGCCACGAGTTCACCGCAGCCGAGAAGCGCCGTGACTTCGACTACTACGACGCGCTGACGACGGGCGACTCGACGCTCTCCGCCGTCGTGCAGTCGATCATGGCGGCCGAGGTCGGGTACCACGAACTCGCCGACCAGTACTTCCAGACCGCGCTGTACGTCGACCTGGCGGACCTGCACGGCAACACCTCGGACGGCGTGCACATCGCGTCGACCGGCGGCATCTGGGGTGCGCTCGTCAACGGGTTCGGCGGCATGCGGGACCACGGCGGCCGGATGACCTTCAACCCGCGGCTGCCGATGCACTGGGACCGCCTGACGTACCGGATCACCGTCCACGGATCGCGTGTCCGGGTGGACCTGCAGCAGGACACCCTGACGTTCACGGTGGAGACCGGCGACGGTTTCACCGCCTGGGTGCACAACCAGCAGTTCGACATCACGGCCGCGGAACCCACCGTCGTGCCGCTGCCCCACCACGGACCGCGCATGTCCGGGCACGCCCCGACGACGAGCGACATCCAGGGCACGCTGCGGGCCGACGGATCGGTCATCACGGCGTCGATCCCGACGATCTCCCTGGAGCGCGGGCTGGACGCGGACGAGACGACGGCCTGACGCACGGCGCCCTCGTCCGGGAGGCGCGGGTCGGCCCCGTCACGGCGCCCAGCTCGGCAGGGTGTCCAGGCACCGACGAGCAGCGTGAGTGATCGCACCCGACGGCGCCGACGACGGCTCCGCCCGGGTGCATCCACGGAACAGGAGACACCATGGGCAACCGGTTCGAGGGCAAGGTCGCGATCGTCACGGGGGCGGGTTCCGGCATCGGCGCGGCCACGGCTCGGGCGTTCGTCGCCGAGGGCGCGAACGTGCTGCTGGTCGACAGCGTCGAGGACAAGGTGCGCGAGGTCGCCGACACCCTGCCGACCAACCAGGCGGTGGCGCTGCAGGGCGACGTCGCCGATCCGCAGGCGTGGGAGACCGTGGTCGCGGACGCGGTCGACCGCTGGGGACGGCTCGACGTCCTCGTGAACAACGCGGGGACGTTCACCTCGGGCGACATCACCGAGATCTCCCCCGAGGAATGGCGCCGCGTCGTCGAGACGGACCTGTCGAGCGTGTTCTACGGCACCCGTGCCGCGCTGCCGTCGCTCCGCGAGACGAAGGGGTCGATCGTGAACACCTCGTCGGTCTCCGGGCAGGCCGCCGACTGGCGGATGAGCCCGTACAACGCGGCGAAGGGCGGCGTGACGAACTTCACGAAGGCCGCGGCGCTCGACAACGGGCCGTTCGGCGTCCGCGTGAACGCCGTGGCACCGGGCCTGATCTGGACGGACATGACGGAGTCGCAGGCGGAGGACGACGACCTCAAGGCGAAGTTCAGCGAGCGGATCGCCCTCGGCCGTGGTGGGCGGGCGGACGAGGTCGCCGCAGCGATCCTGTTCCTGGCCAGCGACGCGGCCTCGTTCATCACCGGCGCGATCCTGCCCGTCGATGGCGGCACGACCGCGAGCAACGGCCAGCCGCCCCAGGCCTGACGCTGCGTCAGAGCAGCTTGCGGAGGGTGTTCGCGTTCCGGGTCGTCGTCGTGCGCTTGAACCGCGCGGCGCCGGCCCGTTTCGCGAACGCCGTGTCCGTGCTCGAGCCCTTCGGGCACGACCAGTAGACGACGCCGTCCCCGCGCGCCACCCGTTCGACCGACTCGTCGAGGGCCAGGTCCGCGAGCAGGTCGTCGAACGCCGCGGGATCCGAACCGAAGACGACGTAGTCGTGACGGTCGGGTGCGGAGTCGAAGGGGAAACCGTCGAGGACGGCGGCGAGTGAGCCGTGCGGCACGAGCACGATCCACGCGTCGTAGCCGAACCGGTCGCGGAGTGCCCGCTCGATGCGGGACCGCAGCGCTCCGGCGGCAGGGGCGTCCGGGCCGTCCGGGGTGCCCGGGCCGTCCGCGGTGGAGAACACGACGTTGCCGGAGGCGAGCACGGTCCGCACGTCCTCGAACCCGAGCTCGCGGAACAGTGCGGCGAGCTCGGCGCTCCTGATCGTGATCCCGTTGACGTTGACCCCGCGCAGCAGCGCGACCCACCTGCTCATGTCGGAACGGTACCGCGGGTGACGGACGTGCGGCGTGCCTCCTGTCCGACCGTCATCGGGGGACGACCGAGGCGGCGATCGCCGCGTGCCGTCCCAGCACTGCTCCGGTAGACGGGAACCATGACGGACGAACGACACGACGACCAGGGTCCCGACGCAGCGCACCAGGTGCCGGAGGGGGTGTCCGAGGCGACCGTGGAGGCGCTCGGGACCCTGTCGGCAGCCGTCGAGGTACTCGAGCACGCACGGGGACTGCTCTACGGGTTCCACCGGTTGACCGGGACGGCGGACCTCAACCTCGGCGAGGCCGTCGAGCAGCTGCGGAAGGCCGGCCACACCGAGCTCGCGGAGCGGATCGACACCGAGCTGGTGGGGCGGAACGTGATCGCCGGGCGGTGGACGTTCCAGATCGTCGAGGACTACGACGACAACTACTACGCGCTCGCGAAGGAGCTGGAGCGGACTGCCCGCGAGCAGCTCGTCGGTGGGAAGCGCCACCTGTTCGAGGCCGGCATGAAGGAGGACCGGCGCACCAAGGGCCGGGACCACCACGAGGCGCTCCCGGCGGACCTGCCCAGCTGACTCGCCCCCCGCCGCGGAACGCCCCCGTCCGCGCGAGACGCCCCCGTCCGCGCGAGACGCCCCGGGACTGACGAGACGCCGCCGAATACGGCGGCGTCTCGTGTGCTCGGCGGCGTCTCAACAGAACGCCCCCGTCTCGCGGGCTCTCGGCGCCGAGACGCCCCCGTCTCGCGTGCTCAGCGGCGTCTTAACGGAACGCCCCCGTCTCGCGGGTACTCGGCGCCGAGACGCCCCCGTCTCGCCCCCGGGCTCAGCCGACGCCGAGCGCCGCCTCGAGCGGCCCCCGCGCGAAGTACAGCAGGAAGCCCGCGGCCACCACGTACAGCAGCCACGACACCTCGCGGCCCTTGCCGGACAGCAGCTTGATGAGCGTCCAGCTGATGAAGCCGGCCCCGATGCCGTTCGCGATCGAGTACGTCAGCGGCATCACGACGATCGTCAGGAACGCCGGCAGCGCCGACCCGAAGTCCGTCCACGAGATGTCCGCGACCTGCGCGACCATCAGCGCGCCGACGACCACGAGCCCCGCGGCGGCGACCTCGAGCGGGACGACCTGCGTCAACGGCGTGAGGAACATCGACAGCAGGAACAGCAGCCCGGTGACGACCGACGCCATCCCGGTGCGGGCGCCCTCACCGATGCCCGCGGCGGAGTCGATGAACACGGTGTTCGACGACACCGAGGCGCCACCACCGGCGATGGCCCCGACGCCCTCGACGACGAGCGCGGACTTCAGGCGGGGGAAGGTGCCGTCGGGCTTGGCGACGCCGGCGGCCTTCGCCAGCCCGGTCATCGTGCCCATCGCGTCGAAGAAGTTCGTGAACACGAGCGTGAAGACGAGCATCGACGCGGCCAACGGTCCGATGCGACCGAAGGCTCCGAACAGGTCGGCGTGGCCGACGAGCGACAGGTCGGGCACGGCGAACAGCGCGCTCGGCAGGCCGGGGGCGTTCAGGTTCCAGCCGGTCTTCGAGTCGACGGAGGTCGGCACGTGGAAGATCGCCTGCAGGATGATCGCGATGATCGTCGTCGCGACGATGCCGATGAGCAGCGCGCCCTTCACCTTGCGCGCCATGAGCGTCCCGATGATGACCAGCCCGATCAGGAACACGATCGTGGGGAGCGCCCCGACGGAGCCGTTCTCGCCGAGCTGCAGCGGCGGCGAGGCCAGCCCGGAGGACCGGACGAACCCGGAGTCGACCAGGCCGATGAACGCGATGAACAGCCCGATGCCGACCGTGATCGCGGCCTTGAGCTGAGCAGGCACCGCCGTGAAGATCATCGTCCGCACGCCGGTGAGCGCCAGGATCACGATGATCACACCGTTGATGACGACGAGCCCCATGGCCTCGGCCCAGGTGACCTGGTGCACGACGCTCACGGCCAGGAACGAGTTGATCCCGAGCCCGGCGGCGATCCCGAACGGCAGGTTCGCGATGACCCCCATGGCGATCGTCATCAGCCCCGCGACCAGACCGGTCGCCGCCGCGACCTGCGCGTTCTCGAGCCAGCCGCCGGTGACGTCCTTCGCCGCCTGGTCGGCGCTGAAGCCGCCCAGGATGAGCGGGTTGAGGATGACGATGTACGCCATCGTCACGAACGAGACGAGACCGCCTCGGATCTCGCGGGGGATGGTCGACCCGCGCTGGGTCACCGAGAAGTAGCGGTCGAGGCCGGACGCGAAGCGGTTCCGGGGCGAGGTGTCGGTCTGCTGGGCGCTCACCGAACGAGTTTAGAGGACGCTGGGATCCGGCTGTTTCCCACGGACTTCCCAGGATGGACGGGAGGCTCGGCCCGGTTTCCGGGGTACGTCCCGCCGAGCATCCGCTCGCGTTCCGCGGCAACCGCTGGTGTTGGATGAGCGGGTGACGTCACGCATGGACCGAGGTCGCGTGGAAGCCGCCGTACGCGAGCTCCTGCTGGCCATCGGGGAAGACCCGGACCGCCTCGAACTGCTCCGCACCCCCGGCCGGGTGGCCGACTCCTACGCCGAGTTCTTCAGCGGGATCGGTGTCGACGCGGCCGAGATCGCCCGTGCCGGCACGGTCCCCGCCGGCGACGGCGAGCGGGGTCAGCTCGTGATCGTCCGGGACGTCCGGTTCCGGTCGGTGTGCGAGCACCACCTGTTGCCGTTCACCGGTGTCGCACACCTCGCGTACGCGCCCGGCTCGCGGCTGATCGGCCTCGGCACCCTGTCCCGCGTGCTCGACACGATCGCGTCCCGCCCGCAGCTGCAGGAGCGACTCGGTGAGCAGGTCGTGGCGACGATCGCCGAGGGCCTCGACGCCGCCGGGGTGCTCGTCGTGCTCGACGCGCAGCACCAGTGCGTGACGACCCGTGGGGAGCGCCAGTCCGGGTCGACCACCGTCACCGTCGCCGCGTCGGGGGCCCTCGCCGAGCCGGCCGGTCGTGCCGAGGCCATCGCGCTGATCGGATCGGGAGTGGCAACCACCGTCGGCGGTGCCGTGCCCGTGGGGGCCGCGACCGACCACGGGGCGGACGCATGACGACCGACGGACGGGCCACGGGCCTCCCGGCCGACGACGTGACCGCACCCGGCTGGGTGGTGCCGCACCTGCGCGAGCCCGTGCGCAGGATCGGCCGCCGCACCTTCGACTTCGACCACCGAATCGCCGTCATGGCGATCGTGAACCGCACCCCGGACTCGTTCCACGACAAGGGCGCCACGTTCGCGCTCGACCGGGCCGTCGAGGCAGCGGTGCGAGCAGCGGACCTCGGTGCCGACTGGGTCGACATCGGCGGCGTGAAGTTCGCGCCCGGGCCCGAGCTGTCCGCCGCGGACGAGATCGACCGCGTGGTCCCGGTCGTCCGGCAGCTCGCGGGGGAGTCCGACGTCACGATCAGCGTCGACACCTTCCGGCCGGAGGTCGCGACCGCCGCGATCGCCGCCGGCGCCAGCGTCGTCAACGACACCACCGGGCTCAGCGACCCGAGGATGGCCAGCGTCGTCGCGGACTCGGACGCCACCATCGTCATCACGCACTCGATCGCGCCGCCGCGGCAGCGTCTGCCCGAGCCGCCGCACTACGACGACGTCGCCGCCTCGGTCGTGGGCTTCCTGCGGGAGCGCGTGGACCGGGCGCTCGCCGCGGGCATCCCGGAGTCACGGATCATCATCGACCCCGGGCACGACCTCAACAAGAACACGCTGCACACCCTCGAGCTGACGCGTCGGTTGCCGGAGGTGGTGGCGCTCGGCTACCCCGTCCTGGCCGCCGTGTCGAACAAGGACTTCGTGGGGGAGTCCCTCGGGCGGCCGCGCGGGGAGCGGCTGTCCGGCTCGTTGGCCGTCGCCACGGTGAGCGCGATGCTCGGCGCGAGGATCGTCCGGATGCACGACGTCCTCGAGAGCGTCGACGCGATGCGCATGGTGGAGGCGACCCTCGGCTGGCGGGAACCGGTGGAAGTGCGGCACAACACGTGAGCGTGCTGCCTGCGTCGATCGCCGACCTGTCCGACGACGCGCTGCTCGACCTGTACGTCGACGGGGCGGACGCTCCGTGGCTCCGCGTGAACTTCGTCGCGACGCTCGACGGCTCGGCCACGGCCGGGGAGGTCTCCGGGTCCCTCGGCGGAGCGGACGACCTGCGCGTGTTCGACCTGCTGCGCCGCCTGTCCGACGTGGTGCTCGTGGCCGCGGGGACGGTGCGCGACGAGGGCTACGGTCCGATGTTCCTGCACGACGAGGACGTGGCCTGGCGCCGGGCCCACGGGCGGTCGGACCACCCGGTGTTCGCGATCGTGTCCGGATCCCTAGCGCTCGACCCGGCGTCGCGGGTGTTCACCGAGGCCCCGGTGCGACCCGTCGTGCTGACGTCGGCGTCCGCGGCGGGGTCGGCCCGGGGTTCGGCGCTGGCAGCCGTGGCCGAGGTGGTCGCGTGCGGGACGGACGCGGTCGACGTCTCGCTCGTGCGGGATGCCCTGGTGGCCCGTGGGCTCGGGCGGATCCACTGCGAGGGTGGGCCGTCGTTCCTCGGGGCACTCGTGGCGGCGGACCTCGTCGACGAGTTGGCGCTGACGATCGACCCGTCGCTGGAGGGTGGGGCAGGGCCGCGCATCGCGACGGGCGCGTCGTCGGCGCTCCGGCGGATGCGGCCGGCGCACGTGCTGCTCGGTGCCGACGGCGTGCTGCTGACGCGGTACGTCCGCGCGCGCTGACGCGCCCGGGTCTCGGGCGGCGCCCGCCGGCGCTCCGCTAGGGTCGTGCCGTGATCGACATCGTGGTGTCCGGAGTCCTGTTCGACATGGACGGGACGCTCGTCGACTCGACCGCGGTGGTCGAGGAAGCATGGACGGGCTTCGGCGACCGGCACGGGTTCGACCTGCAGACGATCCTCGCGTTCTCGCACGGACGCCAGACCATCGACACGATCCAGCACTTCCTGCCCGACCTGCGGTTCGACGAGCAGCAGCGCATCGTCGACCAGATGATCGCCGTCGAGGTCGAGAAGGTCGAGGGCATCGTCGAGGTCCCCGGCGCCCGCGCGTTCGTCCGGCGGCTCGAGGCGCTCGGCGTGCCCGTCGCCCTCGTCACCAGTGCTCCGCGTGATCTCGCCGTGAACCGGATGCGGGCCGCCGGGATCCCCGTCCCCGCGGCCGTCGTCCCGTCCGAGGACGCCGAGCAGGGCAAGCCGCACCCCGAGGGGTACCTGCGTGGCGCTGCACTCCTCGGCGTCGCCGCAGAGGAGTGCCTGGCCTTCGAGGACGCACCCGCCGGCGTGCAGGCGGCCGTGGACTCCGGCGCGACCACTGTCGTCGTCGGCGACCTGGAGGCACCCGTGACGGTCGGACTCCCGCGCATCGCCGGGTACGAGGGCTTCACCGTCGAGCCGGAGGGCCCCGGGTTCCGCATCCGCGGCTGACCCACCGTCACCAGCTCCGGAGCGCTCGACCCGAACTCCGGACCCGCTCCGCCCGCGACTCCGCACGCGCTCAGCCGCCGCCGACGACGCTCGGGATTGCGGCCGGAACCCCCGTGCCGCGGAAGGAGCACCCCATGGCAACCCTCGACGGCAAGAACGTCCTCGTCATCGCGACGAACTACGGCGTGGAGCAGGACGAGATCGTCGTCCCGACCGAGCAGCTGCGCGAACGCGGAGCGACGGTGACCGTGGCCGCGACGACCTCCGATGCGATCCAGACCCTCGTCGGTGACAAGGACCCGGGCAAGACGGTCGACGTCGACACCACCATCGACGGTGTCAGTGCGGCTGACTTCGACGCGCTCGTCGTCCCCGGCGGCACCATCAACGCCGACACCCTCCGGCAGCAGTCGGACGCGGTCGCCCTCGTGTCGGCGTTCGTCGAGGCGGGCAAGCCCGTCGCCGCGATCTGCCACGGCCCGTGGACCCTCATCGAGGCCGGCGTCCTGACCGGCAAGACCATCACGTCCTTCGCGTCCCTGCAGACCGACGTCCGGAACGCCGGTGCGCAGTGGGTCGACCAGGAGGTCCAGGTCGACGGCAACCTGATCACCTCGCGCACCCCGGACGACCTGCCCGCCTTCGTCGACGCGATCGAGCAGGCCCTCACCGCCTGATCGCGTGGCGGCGCGCCATCGCGCCGCCACCACAGTCGGACGGGAGGCGCGGTGCCAGCTGGCACCGCGCCTCCCGTCCGTCAGGTGGTCGCGATCGGACCGCGTCCCGCTGCCGTGATCGGCAGTGCCGTGATCGGCACGGGACGGGCCGTGCGGAGGACGGCGGGGCCGAGGGTGAGCACGCCGTCGGACTCCGGGTCGCACCGCACCCCGCCGCGTCCACGCATCGCCCGGAAGGCGCCCGGGGCCACCTCGTGGTCCATCCAGGCGCACGGGTTCGCGGGGCGGTACCCGCGGAACCGGACGGGCCCGTCCCCGGAGTCCAGCGAGAACGGCTCCCCGCGGAGTGCCTCGACGTCGGCAGCCCGCAGGACGATGTTCCGGCGCGTGGCGGCCGGGTCGATCGCGACGCCACCCAGTTCGGTGCTGACGGCTTCGAGGCCCTCGAGCCCGATGAGGGTCACCGACGCGTGGACGTGCGCCCGGGCGGCGAAGTACCGATCGCCCACGATGCCGAGGCCGGCGCGCAGCTCGATGCGGTCCGGGAGTTCGTCGCCCGCCGGGGGGAGTGCGCCGTCGGCGGGGCGGCCCTCGTACCGGTGCCGCGGGGAGACGAGGAGGAGGACGAGCTCGACCTCCGTGCGGACGGGCAGCTCGTCGGCCGCGCCCGGCTCGGCCGCGCCCGGCTCGGCCACGTCGTCCACGGAGGTCACGCGCCCACGGTAGTAGCGCCTCCCGTCAGCCCGCGTGTCCCTGTCGCCACGGGACGCCCCCGTCCTCGCGAGGCGCCCCCGTCCTCGCGAGACGCCGCCGTGGCCGCGAGACGCCGCGAGAACCTGCGGCGTCTCGGCGACAGTGCGGCGTCTCGAGCAGACGGCGTCGTCTCGGTACGTTGGCGTCCTCGCAGAACTCCCCTCCCGGTCGCCGCGAGACGCCCCCGTCCTCGCGAGACGCCCCGGTGGCCGCGAGGCGCCGCGAGAACCTGCGGCGTCTCGGCGACAGTGCGGCGTCTCGAGCAGACGGCGTCGTCTCAGTACGTCGGCGTCCTCGCAGAACTCCCCTCCCGGTCGCCGCGAGACGCCCCCGTCCCCGCGAGACGCCCCGGTGGCCGCGAGGCGCCGCGAGAACCTGCGGCGTCTCGGCAGCAGTGCGGCGTCCCGAGCGGACGGCGTCCTCTCGGCGGGACGGCGTCGTCTCGGCCCGACGCCGTCGTCTCCCCCACACGCCGCCGTCTCAGGCCCGAGCCCCAGCCCCGCTCCTCCCGCGCCGCCCACCCCGCCTGCCCCACCACCACTGCCGCGTCCGATTCCCGCCAGTCCCCGTCAGCCGCCCGTGTCAGGGTGGACCCATGGACACCCCCGCACCCGACCCGCTGCACGCCGAGCGGTATCGTGTCGTCGCCTCCCGCGACGCCCGGTTCGACGGCCAGTTCGTCACCGCGGTCCACTCCACCGGCATCTACTGCCGCCCGAGCTGCCCCGCCCGCACCCCGCGCGAGACCGGCGTCACCTTCTACCGAACGAGCGCGGCCGCCCACCTCGCCGGCTTCCGTGCCTGCAAGCGCTGCCTGCCCGAGGCCACCCCCGGCAGCCCGGAGTGGGACCTCCGCGAGGACGTCGCCGGCCGCGCGATGCGCCTGGTCCTCGACGGCGTCGTCGAACGCGAGGGCGTCCCCGGACTGGCCGCCCGCGTGGGCTACTCCGAACGACAGCTCGGCCGGATCATGATGACCGAACTCGGCGCCGGCCCGAAGGCCCTCAGCCGTGCCCACCGCGCGCAGACCGCCCGGACGCTGCTCACCTCGTCGGACCTGCCGATCGCGGACGTCGCCTTCGCCGCCGGGTTCACGAGCGTCCGACAGTTCAACGACACCGTCCGCGAGGTCTTCGCCGTCACGCCGACCGCACTCCGCGCCCGCCGCACGCATCGGCCCGTGCAGGACGGCACGCTCCACGTGCACCTGCCCGCGAGGCCGCCGTTCGACGTGCAGGGGCTGCTCGACTGGCACGCGTTGCACGCCCTCCCCGGTATGGAGGAGACCACGACCGACGAACGAGGGCGGGTCACCTCCTACGGTCGGTTGGTGGACCTGCCTGGAGGCCCGGCCTGGTTCAGCGCGTCGGCCTCCGTCCCCGACGTGGCCGGGCGGGGGACGGGTATCGACCTGCGTGTGCAGGTCACGGACCTGTCGGACCTGCCGACGCTGGTCGCGCGCGTCCGCGCACTGTTCGACCTCGACGCCGACCCGGTCGCGGTCGACGCCGTGCTCGGGGCGGTGCCGGCCCTCGCGGCCGCGGTGGCGCGGGTCCCGGGGATCCGCCTGCCCGGCGCGGTGGACCCGCACGAGATCGTCGTCCGGACGCTCATCGGGCAGCAGGTGTCGGTGGCGGCCGCCCGCACGGCGCAGACACGGCTGGTCGCGGCGCTCGGGGCTCCGGTCGGGCCATCCTCCGGCCCGTCGGGCGTCGACGAGCCGCTGTCCGGCGGTCCGTTGCACGGCGGGGGCCGGCTGTTCCCGAGGCCAGCGGTCGTCGCGGCACGCGGCCGGGAGGTCCTCCGTGGCCCCGCCACACGTGTCGACACCGTCATCCGCGTGGCCGAGGCGCTCGCCGACGGGTCGCTGGTCGTCGACGGCGGGCAGTCGCTCGAGGACCTCCGCGGCGGACTCCTCGCGGTGAAGGGCATCGGCCCCTGGACGGCCGACTACGTCGCACTCCGTGTCCGACACCACCCCGACGTGTTCCTCCACAGCGACCTCGCCGTGCGCAACGGTGCACAGGAACTCGGACTGCCCGGAACGGCGCGTGAGCTCTCCCTATGGTCGGAGCAGGTGGCGCCGTGGCGGAGCTACCTGACGATGCACTGCTGGCGGCCGGTCATCGACCGCGCGATGACGACGGCCGCCGCGACCCGCACGAACCCCCGGAAGGACGAACGATGACGACCACTGCTCCTGCTCCTGCGACCATCCAGACCCTGGACACCCCCGACGGGCCCTTCACGGTCCTCGAAGACGCCGACGGTCGGGTCCTCGCCTCCGGGTGGACCGACTCCGTGGACCGGATCCTCGGTCGACTCGCCGACCGACACCGGCCGGAGCGGGTGCTCGACGGCATCGTCTCGGCGGCCGACGCGGTCGACGCCTTCTACGCCGGCGAGGTCGACCACGCCATGCAGGTCCCCGTCCGGCAGTTCGGCACCGAGCTCTTCACCGAGGGGTGGCGGCAACTGCGGGCGATCCCGCCAGGGGCCGCGCTGACCTACACCGAGCTCGCGGCTGCGATGGGCCGACCCGATGCCGTGCGGGCCGCGGCGAGCGTGTGCGCGCGGAACGCGCCGGCGCTCTTCGTGCCGTGTCACCGGGTCCTCCGGTCCGACGGGTCGCTCGGTGGCTTCGCCTGGGGACTCGACGTCAAGCGGTCCCTGCTCGAACGCGAGGCGGTCGGCACGACGGCCCTCGTCTGACGCCTCGCGGACGTGGTCGTCCTCCCCTGATTGCGGGTGTCGACGGCGGCGTCGGGTGCTGTCATGCTCGAAGGACCGACCCGCGCGGCCTGTCCTGCCTGCAGGAGCCCGACCCGGAGCCGACCCGGCGCGGTCGCCTTCCCGAGGACCACATGGACCAGCACGCCGACCGCACGGTCGTCTCCCCGGACGGCACGGCCATCGCCGTGTCGGACGTCGGGAGCGGTCCTGCGCTGGTCGTCGTCGCCGGCGCGTTCGACCACCGCGGCTCCTCGTACACGACCGGCCTCGCCGCGGTGTTGCGGGACCGCTACCGCGTCGTGACGTACGACCGTCGGGGCCGTGGTACCAGTGGTGACACGCTGCCGTGGTCGATCGACCGCGAGGTCGAGGACCTCGCCGCCGTCGTCGCGACCGTGGACGCCCCGGTGACCGCGGTCGGGTTGTGCGTCGGTGCCGGCGTCGTCCTGCACGGGCTCGCCGGTGGGCTCCCGGTCGTGCGAGCGGTGCTGTACGAACCGCCGTACCGGGCGAGTGTCGACCCGCACGCCGACGACGTGGTCTTCGCCGACCTGCTCGACGAACACATCGCCGTCGGCCGCCGGGCGCAGGCCGTCCGCGGGTACCTCGCGCAGGTGCTCGGCGTCCCGATGGGGCAGATCTCGGCGCTGCGGTTCAAGCGACGACTGTGGCGTTCCCTCGTGGCCCACGCGCACGTCCTCGCGCGGGACGTCCGGGTGCTCGGTGGCCTGGTGATCCCCGAGCGGACGGCAGCGTCCGTCGGTGTGCCGGTCCTGGTGGCCGCGGGCGACGACGGGTTCGGTTGGATGCGGCAGGCAGCGCACGCCCTGGTCGGGGCGATCCCCGGGTCGGAGTACGCCGAGGTCCGCGGACAGGGGCACGTGCTCGACCCGCGGGTGCTCGGGATGCTCCTCGACCGGTTCATCGAGTCCACCCCGCAGCCCGAACCGCAGCCCGTCGCCTGATCCGCCCGACGACGCGTGACCGGACCGACGACCCCGTGATGGCCGGACGACCGCGCGGAGTGCACGGCGGTGCGTGCGGAGCAGTCGGTGCGAGAGGATGACCAGGTGACTGCACCCCGCCTCGGACTGCTCCTCGACGTCGACGGCCCCATCGCGAGCCCCGTCTCCCGCACGATCGCGATCCCGAGCATCATCGAGGACCTCGTGGCCCTCGCTGCCGAGGGCATCCCGGTCGTCTTCAACACCGGTCGGAGCGACGCCTTCATCCGCGAGCAGGTCGTCGGCCCGCTGCTCGCCGGCGGCCTCGCCGAGGGCGGCCGGGTGCACGCCGTGTGCGAGAAGGGCGCGGTGTGGTGCTCGATCGGCCCGCAGTACGACGGTGGCATGGGCGAACTGACCGTCGCCGACGACCTGGCGCTGCCGCGGGACTACGCGGACGAGATGCGCCAGCTGGTCCACGACGAGTACGCCGACCTGGTGTTCTTCGACGAGACCAAGCGTGCGATGGTGTCCGTGGAGCAGCGCGTCGACGTGCCGAACCCGACCTACCTGGCACGACAGCCCGAGTTCGACGCGAAGGCGATGGCCGCGCTCGAGCGCCGCGGTCTCGGTGTCCGCCGGCTCGACGACGTCCGGCCCGACGCATCGGGGGCGGTGCAGTGGCGTGTGGACCCGACGATCATCTCCACCGACGTCGAGTCCGACCGCAGCGGGAAGGACCTCGGGGCCGAACGGTCGCTCGAGCTCCTCGCGCTCGACGGTGAACTGCCGGTGGCGTGGCGGACGATGGGCGACTCCCGGAGCGACTACGCGATGGCCGACTGGCTGCACGCGAACGGACACCAGGTCGCACACGTCGACGTCCGACCCGCCGACGGGGTGCCCACGACGCCGTACCCGGTGCTCACCGCTCCCGCCGGCGTCATCCACGACGAGGCCGGCGCCCGGTTCCTGCGCGACTGGCGCCGATCCGCTGAGCCCGGTCGAGCCTCCTAGCCGCCGCCCACCGCACGCGCGCAGCCAGCGCGCCGCACGCGCGCAGCCAGCCCACCGCACCCGCGCAGTCAGCCCGCCGCACCCGCCCGACGCGCGCCCCCGTCCATTTGCGTGCCCCGGTGGTACACCAATACCATCTCGGGGTCCGCCGCCAGCCGATGACGGGAACCACCCTTGGCCACGAAGCTCCGCATCAAGTCCATCGAGGCCTCACTGGCCGACTCCGAGGAACAGGGCCGCTCCCTCAAACGGTCCCTGAAGACGTTCGACATCGCCGCCATGGGCATCGCCGTCGCGGTCGGAGCGGGCATCTTCTCGGTCGGTGCGAACGCTGCCGCGAACTTCGCCGGACCCGGCGTCATCGTGTCGTTCCTCCTCGCCGCTGTCACGTGCGGGCTGGCGATCATGTGCTACGCCGAGTTCGCGTCCACGATCCCGGTCGCCGGCTCCGCCTACACGTTCACCTACGCCACGATGGGTGAGCTGCTCGCGTGGATCGTCGGGTGGGACCTGATCCTCGAGACGCTCACCGCGAGCGCCGTGATCGCGAAGTACTGGGGCATCTACCTCAGCACCGCGTTCGACGTGTTCGGCGTCACCCTGCCGAGCACGATCCAGCTCGGACCCATCGGGTTCACGTGGGGACCGGTGCTGATCGTCGGCATCTTCACCGTGCTGCTCGCGTTCGGGACGCGGCTGTCGTCGCGGGTGTCCGCGGTGATCACCGTCATCAAGGTCGCGATCGTCGTCTTCGTCATCGTCGTCGGGGCGTTCTTCGTCAAGGCGGCGAACTTCACGCCGTTCATCCCGCCGTCCCAGCCGTCGAAGGGCGCCGAGGGCAGTGTCTGGACGCAGTCGCTCGTGTCCTGGTTCACCGGGTCGGAGCCCGCGCAGTACGGCGTCTTCGGGCTCCTGGCCGCGGCCTCGCTCGTCTTCTTCGCATTCATCGGGTTCGACGTCGTCGCGACGAGTGCCGAGGAGACCGAGAACCCGCAGAAGACGCTGCCGCGCGGCATCTTCATCGGCCTCGGCATCGTGACGCTGCTCTACGTCGGCGTCAGCATCGTGATCACGGGCATGGTGTCCTACCAGCGGCTCGCGCAGGAGGACGCGCCCTCGCTGGCCTCCGCCTTCGACATCGTCGGGCTCCCGTGGGCCGCCGGCATCATCGCGATCGGGTCCCTCATCGGCCTCACCACGGTCGTCATGGTGCTGCTCCTCGGCCTGTCCCGCATCGTGTTCGCGATGAGCCGTGACGGACTGCTGCCCCGCTGGTTCTCGAAGACGAACCCGAAGACCCAGACCCCGGTCCGCGTCCAGGTGGTCGCGGGCGTGGTCGTGGCGCTGCTCGCCGGGTTCACCGCGGTCGACAAGCTCGAGGGCATGATCAACATCGGGACGCTGTCCGCGTTCGTGCTCGTGTCGGTCGGCATCGTGGTGCTGCGGAAGTCGCGGCCGGATGCACCGCGGGCCTTCCGGGTGCCGTGGTCGCCCGTGGTGCCGATCCTGTCGGCGGTGCTGTGCTTCTGGCTGATGCTGAACCTGGAGGTCGAGACCTGGCTGCGCTTCGTCGTGTGGCTCGTCATCGGCTTCGCGGTCTACTTCGGCTACAGCCGGCGCAACAGCCGCGTCGGCCAGTCGATGCGGTAGCGCGGGCGAGGCACCGGTTCGACTCGCGTCCGGCGCTCACACCCCCAGCGCGAGCGAGGCCCCGAACCCGAGCATCACCACGGCGACCAGCCCGTCGAACACGCGCCAGGTCACCGGCCGCGCGAACAGCGGCCGCAGCAGCCGCCCCCCGAACCCGAGTGCCCCGAACCACAGGCAGCTCGCGGCGATGGCACCGGCGGTCCACCACCACCGGTCGTCGATGCCCTGCTGGTTGCCCACCGCCCCCAGGAACACGAGCGTGTCGAGGTACACGTGCGGGTTCGCCCACGTGAACACGAGCATGGTCAGGACCGCCGTGCGCATCGAGACCCCGGCGGTCTGGCGACGGGTGTCGCGTCCGCCACGTCCCTCCGGTTCGTTCCGGCCTGGAGGCACGGTGCCCGCCCGCCCCGCCGGTTCCGCAGGCTGCGCCGCCGGTTCCGCGACCTGCCCGGCCAGGTCCGCACGCGCCTCCAGGCCGACCGCGACCGGAACCGGGACCGAGTCCCCGTCCTCCGCCACCCGCATCACGTCGCCGGTCGGCCGGAGCGCCCGCCGTGCCGCGAGCACACCGTAGGTGACCAGGAACGCCGCTCCCACGAGCCGGACCACCACGAGCGCCACCGGGAACCGCTCGACGACCACCCCGACCCCGAGTACCCCGGCGACGATGAGCGCAGCGTCGGAGGCCGCGCACACGACGACGGCGGCGGCCACGACGCGGAGCCGCGCGCTCACGGCCAGTCGCAGCAGGTAGGTGTTCTGCACCCCGATGGCGACGATCAGGGCGAGCCCCGTCCCGAGGCCGGACAGGGCGGGCAGCAGGGTGTGGAGTGCGGTCACGACGACGACGCTACGGCCGGCGGTGCCTGTAGACCAGCTCACGTTCCTTCACCGTCGTAAGCTGCGCTGCATGCTCCGGTTCCAGCGTGAACACCTCGAGACCCTCCTCGCCGCCGTCGACCACGGGACCCTCGACGCCGCCGCGCGAGCGTTGTCGATCACCCCGTCCGCGGTGTCGCAGCGCATCAAGTCCATGGAACAGCAGGTCGGACGCGTGCTGTTGCAGCGCACGACGCCGGTGCTCCCCACCCCCGACGGTGAGGTCGTGCTCCGCCATGCTCGGCAAGCGCGCCTGCTGGACGAGGAGACCTCGCGGGCGTTGGGCTCTGCGGAGCACCCGGAGGACACCGTCCCGTCGATCCCGCTCGCGGTGAACGCCGATTCCCTGGGGACGTGGTTCCTCGACGCCCTCGCCCTGGTGCGCGCGGACACCGAGGTGGTGTTCGAGCTGCACCGTGAGGACCAGGACCGGACCGCTGCCCTCCTCCGGGCCGGGACAGTGATGGCGGCCGTGACCGCGGAAGCCGACCCGGTGCAGGGGTGCTCGTCGGTCCCGCTCGGCATCGACCGGTACCGGGCGGTGGCGGCTCCGGCGTTCGTCGAGCGGTACCTCGGCGGTGCGGACTCCGAGCGGCGCATGCTCAGCCGGCTCGACCGGGTCCCGCTCGTGGACTACGACCGTGCCGACGACCTGCAGCAGGGGTTCCTCCGCCGGGTCCTCGGACACGCTCCCCGCGGGCCACGCCACTTCGTCCCCACGTCGGCCGACTTCGCGCGGGCGGTGTCGCTCGGCTTCGGGTGGGGGCTGCTGCCCGAGGCGCAGTGTCTCGGCGCCCTGGGCCGCGGCGAGCTCGTCGAACTGACCCCCGGGCGCCGAGCGGACGTCGCGCTCTGGTGGCAGCGGTGGAACCTGGCGTCGCCGTTGCTCGAGCGGGTCACCGAGGCCGTGCGCACCACCGCTGCCGACCGGCTCCACCCACCGCGGGCTGCCGGCGGTCAGGCGATCGCGCGGTAGCGGAGCCCGTCGACGAGCAGTCCGACCATCAGCTGGCTCTGCTCGGCCGTCGGAGCGCCGTGGCAGAGGTCCGCGACCGCGTGCAGCAGCTGCGACGCGTCGACGTCCGGGCGGATCGATCCGGCGGCCGTGGCGGCGTCGAGGAGTCCGGTGAGGGCGTCCCCGAGCGTCCCGAGGAAGTACGCCGGCAGCGCTTCGAACGCGGGGTCGCCGGAGTGCAGCGCCGCGGCGAGCCCCCGCTTGGTGGCGACGAACTCGGTGAACCGCTGGAGCCAGCGTGCGAGTGCCTCGTCGGGGGCGTACGCGGCGCTGAGCTCGTCGGCCGCCGCAGCGCATGCGTCGACCGCCTGCCGGAACACCGCGACGACCAGGTCCGAGCGCTGCGGGAAGTGCCGGTAGAGCGTGCCCACCCCGACCCCCGCCCGGTCCGCGATCACCTTGGCGGGTGCGTCGACCCCGTCCGCGGCGAACACGGACTTCGCGGCGTCGACCAGGGCGTCCAGGTTGCGTCGGGCGTCGGCGCGCACGGATCCTCCTCGTTCGGGACGTTCTTCAGAATGCTCTTGCATAAACGGAAATACGTTCCGTATAGTTCCGGAAGAGCGTTCCGCTTCGGGTCACCATACGGCACCGGAGGCGGGGACGCCATCGAACAGGAGGCACGCTCATGCAGTACCGCACCCTCGGCAAGACCGGCATCCAGGTCAGCCCCTTCGCACTCGGCGCGATGATGCTCGGCACCGACGGCCGCATCGGCAACGGCGACGAACAGGACTCGATCCGCATCGTGCACCGCGCGCTCGACGCCGGCATCAACATCATCGACACCGCCGACCGCTACTCGCAGGGCGGCTCGGAGTCCCTCGTCGGCAAGGCGCTCAAGGGCCGTCGCGACGACGTCGTGATCGCCACCAAGTTCAACGGCCCGATGAGCGACGACCCGAACCACCGCGGCAACTCGCGCCGGTGGATCATGTCCGCCGTCGAGGGCTCGCTCCGCCGCCTGCAGACCGACCACATCGACCTGTACCAGGCGCACCGCCCGGACGACACGGTGGACGTCGAGGAGACCCTCTCGGCGCTGACCGACCTGGTGCGGAGCGGCAAGGTCCGTGCGATCGGGTCGTCGGACTTCCCCGCATCGATGCAGGTCGAGGCGCAGTGGACCTCCGAGCGCCGTGGACTCGAGCGGTTCCGCACCGAGCAGCCGACCTACTCGATCCTGAACCGTGGGATCGAGCGCGAGGTCCTCCCCGTGGTCCAGCGCTACGGCATGGGCGCGCTCGTCTGGAGCCCGCTCGCCGGGGGCATGCTCACCGGCCGGTTCCGCAAGGGGCAGCCGAGCGACCTCGCACGGGTCGACATGTTCCAGCACAACCGGGACGAACGACGCATCGACGCCGTCGAGCAGGTCGTCGCCCTGTCCGAGGAGACGGGCATCCCGATGACCCACCTGGCGATGGCGTTCGCGATCGCGCACCCCGGCGTCACGAGCGCCCTGATCGGACCACGGTCGATGGAGCAGCTCGACGACCTGCTCGCCGGGGTGGACGTGACCCTGTCCGACGAGGTGCTCGACCGCATCGACGCCATCGTGCCGCCGGGCACCGACGTGGGTCGGCTGGACCAGCAGTACAACCCGCCCGCGGTGCTCCAGCCCGGACTCCGCCGCCGCCCGGTCGCCGAGCGTCCGGCTGCCTGAGGCCCCCGCGCGAGGCGGATCGTCTGGGCGGCGGCACACCGCGCGCCGCCTACCGTCCCAGGCATGACGACGCGAGCCAAGACCGCCTCGGCGCTGATCGGCGCCGCCACCATCGCCCTGCTGCTGACCGCTTGCTCCCCCGGGGACGCGCAGAACATCAACCCGGTGGGCAAGGTGCCGGGCGCGGAGGAGAAGTCCCAGCCGGCGGCGTGCAGTGTCGCCTCGAAGGCCGCGGTCGACCGCATCGCCGCCGCCGTGGGAGCGCACGACACCACCGAGGTCGCGAACGTCGCGAAGGCCGACGGCGGCTGGTACCTCGGCGCGGACATCGTCCCGGCGGACAGCCACGACCCGAACCAGGACGAGGTCACGATCTGGGCGACGACCACCGACCCCACGAAGGACGGCTTCGACGGGCAGCTCTACGCGGTGAACAAGGCCGCGAAGGACGCCAGCGCCGCCCGCACCGCCTCGGCCTCGCCCGCGCCGAGTTCGTTCACCGCCGGATCGACGGGTGCCCGCAAGGTGAAGAGCTGCGTGGTCGAGTCGTCCACCCAGTGACCCCGGTCGGGGCCGACGAGTCGGCCTGGTGGGCACGGGGTCACGTCTGGCAGCGCGGGCACCAGTACGTGTCGCGGAGCGTCAGGTCCGACTCGCCCAGTTCGCCGTACCGGATCGGCGTGCCGCACCGGAGACACGGCTTGCCCGCGCGACCGTAGACCCAGAAGCGCCGCCCCGGACGGTCGACACCGGTCGTGACGCGAGCGCTCCGGTCCCGGTTCGCCAGGATGAGCCGGCTCGCGAGCGCGATCACCCGCGCCGGGTCCCGCACCTGTTCGACGGGTCGGGTGGGGAGCACCCCGCGCAGGAAGCACAGCTCGTTCCGGTACACGTTCCCGAGGCCAGCGAGCACCCGCTGGTCGAGCAACGCCAACCCGACCGGCCGCTCCGGGTCGCGGGTCAGGTTCGCGAGCGCGAGGTCGGCGTCCCAGTCGGGCCCGAGCAGGTCCGGACCGAGGTACCCGACCACCTCGGACTCCTGGTCGCGCGGCACGACCTCGAGCACCCCGAGCGTGAAGCCGACCGTCGAGACGTCCGCCGCGTCCAGGATCGCTCGGGCCTGGTGGGCGGGCCGTCGCCAGCGCTCGCCCGGAGCGTAGACGTCCCACCGCCCCTCCATCTTGAGGTGCGAGTGCACCGTCAGGTCGCCGATCCGGTGCAGCAGGTGCTTCCCGCGTGGCACGACCTCGTCGACGGTCCGGCCGACCAGGTCCAGGGTCGCGAACGCCGGGACGCGGAAGTCGCTGCGCGTGAGCACCTTCCCCGCGAGCGCGGTGTGCAGCCGCTTCGCCGCCCGGTAGACGGTGTCGCCCTCAGGCACGGGTCACCCCCACCGGCCGGGAGGCGCGGCTCGCCTCACACACGCAGCCGCAGTCCCTGCGGGGTCGCGGTGAACCCGGCCTCGCGGAGTGCGCCGCCGAGCGGCGTCTCGAGCACGAAGTCGCCGTCGACGCGCTCGACCGAGAGCTTCCGGAGCCCGGTGCGCACGGTCGCGGCGATCGAGGCCGCGGCTGCCGCCAGGTCGGCCGGGTCGTCGGTGAAGGTCAGCACGGACTTGCCGCCGCGCTCGACGTAGACGGCGAGCTTGCCGTCGACGGTCGTCACGAGGGCGCCCGCCTTCCGGCCCGGCCGGTGCCCACGTCCGCCGGTCGCGTTCGCACCCGTCGTGCCTCCCGCGCTCGCGCCGGTCGCGCGTGCCGACGGAGCGGCCGCCCCGGTGCTCCCGGTGTCCGCCCCGGCGTCGGCCGGACCGTCGGTCACGTCACCAGCAGGGGCAGCGTCGGACGGCCAGGGCAGCGAGGCGCCGTACGGGTTGGCGGGGTCGGTCGCGGCGAGCGTGAGGGCCTCGCGCTGCCGGTCGGGGTCGGCGCGCTCGTCGTCGTCGAGGTCGCGCGCGTACGTCCGGAGTCGGTCGACCGTCGGGCCGGTCGCGAACTGCGCTGCGCCGAGCCCCTCGACGAAGTACCCGCGCCGGGCCCGGCCGGACTCCTCGAAGCGGGACAGGACCCGGTACACCCCGGCGAACCCACCACGGACGCCCTCGACCTGCACGGCACCCCGTGTGACCACGCCGTACCGCTCGAGCAGTTGCTCCGCGGTCGCCGCGGCCCGGACGGTGGAGTCCGACTCGGCGAGCGGCAGGATCGACCAGCGACCCCCGACGCTCGGCGTCCCCGCCTGGGTCGGCAGGGTCGGGCGTCGGCGGCCCCGGTACGCCCGGGTCCGGGGCGCGCTCGTGCTCTTCGCCTTGCCGCCGAGCATCGCCCGGAGCGGCGCGAAGGTGTCGTTCGTGATCTGGCCGGCCCAGACGAGGTCCCAGAGCGCCGTCGTGAGTGCCTGGTCGTCCGTGCTGCCGACGGCCTGGCCGAGCTGCCGGAAGAAGTAGGCCCCGCCACCGGCCAGCGCCCCGAGCACGTCCCGCTGCAGGGCGGTGGTCTCGTCACCGCTCGGTTCGGCGAGCGTGGTGCTGGCGGTGTCGGCGAGGTGCAGCCGGATCCAGCCGTCGTTCCCGGGCAGGGACCCGCCTCCGGACCACAGGACCTCGCCCGTCGCGGTGAGCTCGTCGAGCATGCTCGTGGCGTAGTCGCTGACGCGGGACGGCAGCACCAGGGTCTCCCACGCGCTGGCGGGTAGCGCGACCCCGGCCAGTTGGTCGATGACCTGGAGGACGCCGTCGACCCCGCGCAGACCGCCGCGCGTCCCGGGGGTGCGTACGTGCTGCCACGCGGGAAGGAACCGGGCGAGGGTGTCCGGCGTGACCGGTTCGACCTCGTGCCGGAGCGCGGCGAGGGACTTCGTGCGGATGCGGCGGAGGACCTCGGCGTCGCACCACTCGGACCCCTGGCGATCGGGTCGGAACTCGCCCTCGACCACCCGGCGGTCGGCGACCAGTCGGCGGAGGGTGTCCTGCACGACCGCGATCCCGAGCCCGAGACGCGCGGCGGCGTCGTGCGCCGAGAACGGTCCGTGCGAGCGTGCGTAGCGCCCGATCAGGTCGCCGAGGGGGTCGGCGACCGGTTCCACGAAGGCGGTCGGCACCCCGATGGGCAGCGGGACGCCGAGCGCGTCCCGGAGTCGGGAGGCGTCCTCGATCACGGCCCAGCGCGTCGCCCCGGCATGGGTGAAGGACAGGACGCGGCGGTCCCGTTCCAGCGCCTCGAGAGCGGGGCGGAGCGTGTCCGGACCGTCGGGCCCGTCCGCCACCCAGCTGCGCGCGACGGCTTCGTCGAGGTCGAGCGCGCCGACCAGCCGCAGCACGTCGACCAACCCCTCGACGTCGCGTGCCCGGCGGTCCGGCGACAACCGCTGCAGGTCGCGCTCGACGGTGTCGATGACGGTCGGGTCGAGGAGCTCGCGGAGTTCGGCCCGGCCGAGGAGTTCCCCGAGCAGCGTCGAGTCGAGCGACAGTGCCGCAGCCCGCCGTTCCGCGAGTGGCGAGTCGCCCTCGTACATGAAGGCGGCGACGTACCCGAACAGGATCGACCGTGCGAACGGCGACGGCTGCTCGGTCTCGGTCTCGACCAGGCGGATGCGCCGTCCGGCGATGTCGTCCGCGATGCCGAGCAGGGCGGGGACGTCGTACACGTCCTGCAGGACCTCGCGCACGGTCTCGAGCACGATCGGGAACGTCGGGTACTTCATCGCGACCTCGAGCAGCTGCGATGCCCGTTGGCGCTGCTGCCAGAGCGGGGACCGCTGCCCGGGGTTCCGCCGCGGCAGGAGCAGGGCGCGTGCGGCGCACTCCCGGAACCGGGCGGCGAACAGTGCCGAGCCGCCGACCTCGTCGGTGACCAGGGCTTCCAGGTCGTCGTGCTCGAACACGAACAGGTCCGCGCCCGGGGGCTCGGCGTCCGTCTCGGGGATGCGCACGACGATGCCGTCGTCGGCGGCCATCGCGTCCCCGTCGATGCCGAGTCGTTCGCGCAGACGTGCCCCGACCGCCAGGGCCCACGGCGCGTGCACCTGCATGCCGTACGGCGAGTGCAGGATGAGCCGCCAGTCCCCGAGCTCGTCGCGGAAGCGCTCGACCACGAGCGTCGTGTCGTTCGGGACGTGCCCGGTCGCCGCACGCTGGTCGCGCAGGAAGGCCAGCAGGTTCGTGACGGCACGCTCGTCCAGCCCGCCGGCGGCGACGCGAGCACGGGCGTCCTCGTCGGAGGCGGCGTCGACCTCGCGCACGAAGGCACCCGTGGCACGGCCGAGCTCGGCGGGACGACCGATGCCGTCACCCTTCCAGAACGGCACCCGGCCGGGCTGGCCGAACGCGGGGCTCACCAGGACGCGGTCGTGGGTGATCTCCTCGATGCGCCAGCTGGTCGCACCGAGCGCGAAGACGTCGCCGACCCGCGACTCGTAGACCATCTCCTCGTCGAGCTCGCCGACGCGTGAGGCCTTCTCGCCGACCATGAAGACGCCGAACATGCCGCGGTCCGGGATCGTCCCACCGCTCGTCACCGCGAGCCGCTGGGCCCCGGGACGACCGGTGAGTGTGCCGTGCACACGGTCCCAGACCAGGCGTGGGCGGAGCTCGGCGAACTCGTCGCTCGGGTACCGGCCGGTGACCAGGTCGAGCGTGGCCTCGAACGCCGAGCGGGGCAGCCCACTGAACGGGGCGCTCCGCCGCACCAGCTCGAACCAGTGCTCGACGTCGAGCGTGTCGATGGCCCCGGCGGCGACGGTGTGCTGCGCCAGGACGTCGAGCGGGTTGGCGGGGACCGAGATGGACTCGATCTGCCCGGACACCATGCGCTCGACGGTGACGGCGCTGTTCACGAGGTCGGCGCGGTGCTTGGGGAACAGGACGCCGCGGGAGATCTCGCCGACCTGGTGACCCGCGCGACCGACGCGCTGCAACCCGCTCGCGACCGACGGTGGCGCCTCCACCTGCACGACCAGGTCGACCTCGCCCATGTCGATGCCGAGCTCGAGGGAGCTCGTCGCGACGACGCACCGGAGCCGTCCGGACTTCAGGTCGTCCTCGATGATCGCGCGCTGGTCCTTCGAGACCGAGCCGTGGTGGGCGCGGGCGAGCACGGGGACCGTGGTGTCCGAACCGCCGCCCTGCGTCTGTCCGGATCCGCCGAGCAGCTGCGCCGGCGGCCGCGAGTGCGCAGACATCCGGGCCGGCGACTGCGCCCGGGCGACGGGCAGTCCGTCGTCGGCCGGGGACGCACCCGCGGGGACGAAGACGCCGTCGCCCGCGGCCGCCAGGACGCGCTCCTCGTGGATCTCGTTCAGGCGGGCGGTCAGCCGCTCGGCCAGCCGCCGGGAGTTCGCGAACACGATCGTCGACCGGTGCTGCTCCACCAGGTCGACGACGCGCTCTTCGACGTGCGGCCAGATCGACCCGTTCGTCGGGGCGTCGGAGGCATCCGCACCGACCGGCGGTGCCCCCAGTTCGGTCATGTCGTCGACCGGCACGACCACGCGCAGGTCGAAGGTCTTCTGCGCGGGCGGGGCGATGATCGTCACCGGGGCTCGCCCACCGAGGAACCGCGCTACTTCCTCTGCCGGGCGGACGGTCGCCGACAGCCCGATGCGCTGGACGGGCTTTTCGAGCAGGTCGTCGAGGCGCTCGAGCGAGACCGCCAGGTGCGCCCCGCGCTTGGACGACGCGACCGCGTGGACCTCGTCGACGATGACGGTGTCGACGTTCACCAGGGTCTCGCGGGCCTGCGACGTGAGCATCAGGTACAGCGACTCGGGCGTGGTGATCAGGATGTCCGGCGGCTGGCGCAGGAGCTTCTGCCGGTCGGACGACGGGGTGTCACCGCTCCGCACCCCGACCGTGACGTCGGGCGGTTCGGTGCCGAGCCGCCTGGCGGTCTGCGTGATGCCGACCAGCGGGCTGCGCAGGTTCCGCTCGACGTCGACGCCGAGCGCCTTCAACGGTGAGACGTAGAGCACGCGGGTGCGCTGCTTGGCGGGCGGACGGTCCGTGGCACTGATCAGGCGGTCGATCGACCACAGGAAGGACGCCAGCGTCTTGCCGGACCCCGTCGGCGCGATCACGAGCGCGTGCTGCCCGGTCGAGATGGCGTCCCACGCGCCGGCCTGTGCCGGGGTCGGTGCCGCGAAGGCGCCACGGAACCAGGCCGCGGTCGCGGGGGAGAAGCGCTCGAGCACGTCCGTCATCGTCTGACCCATCCTGCCCGTCGCCACCGACAGCAGCCCCAGCGCGAGGTACCCCTTGACATGCCGATACGTACCGATCTATCGTTGACACATCGCGATACTCCAATCGCGAGCAGACATGCAACAAGGAAGGAGTCATCATGCGCCCCGTGTATGACGACGACAGCAACACGCCCCACCGCGCCCAGCGCGGCATCGGTCCGCGCGGCCCCCGCTTCGGCGGCGCGCGGCAGCACCACGGCGCCGGCTTCCCCGGCCGCGACCGCGGTGACCACGACCACGGCGGACGCGGCTTCGGCCCCGGGTTCGGTCGGGGCTTCGGTCCCGGCTTCGGTCCCGGCTTCGGTGGCCCGGGCTTCGGCGGCCCTGGTTTCGGTGGGCCCGGCTTCGGCCGGGAACGCCGCCGCCGCGGCGACGTCCGTCTGGCGATCCTCGGTCTGCTGGCCGAGGGCCCGCAGAACGGGTACGCCGTGATCAAGACCATCGCCGAACGCACCGGCGGCGCCTGGAAGCCGAGCCCCGGCTCGGTCTACCCGACGCTCCAGCAGCTCGTGGACGAAGACCTCGTGGTCTCCACGGGGGACGGGCGGACGACGCTCTTCGAGCTCACCGACGCCGGCCGTGCCGAGGCCGAGGCCAAGGCGGACGAGATCGCCGCGACGTGGGAGTCCACGCCCGGCATCCCCGACGCCCAGCGCGAGTTCTTCGAAGCGCTCCGGAAGACCATGGGCGTCCTGCACATGTACCGGACGAGCGCGACGGAGGAGCAGGCCAAGGCGGCGACCGCCAAGGTCGACCAGCTCCGCAAGGACCTCCTGCAGATCCTCGCCGACTAGCGCAACCACAGAACGGACGGGCGCGCCGCCGCGCTACGCGGCCGCGATGAACGCGGACACGTCGGCCAGTTCCTCGGCCGACACCGCGTGCGGCAGGCCCTCGTAGGTGCGGTCCGTCACGTCCGTGTGCTCGGCGGCCCACACCTGCGTCCGAGTGGTGGCCTCCGTCGGGATCACCGCATCGAGGTCCCCGTGCCCCAGGAACACCTTCGGGCGCACCGCCGCGACCGCCTCATCACGAGCGTCCGTCACGCCCGGCACCACGAACCCGGACAGCGACACCGCGAACGCGAACGCCGACGGTCGGGCGCGCAGCAGCTGCAGCGCCATCGACCCACCCTGCGAGAACCCGAGCAGTCCGATCCGCGGGTGCTCGTCGGCGACGGCGTCGATCCACGCGAGGACCTGCTCGACCGCTCGGTCGACGTCCTCGACCGCGGGGGTGCCCGGCGTCCCGAGCGGGTACCACGAGAAGCCCTGGCCCCACGGCATCGGCGCCCGGAGGGACGCGATCGTCCACGCGGCCGGGAGCGCGGGGGTGAGCCCGAGCAGGTCGAGCTCGTTCGACCCCACCCCGTGCAGCGCGACGAGGAGCGGCGTGCCCGCTCGTCCGGCGCGGTCGCGGGTCCACTGCACGATGTCCTGATCGATCATGTGGACAACGCTAACCATCCCCAACGTCCGCGCCGTGCGCTGAACTCGCCGGAGTCACTGGTAGACACGACCCATGGCCTCGCTGCAAACCCCCGACCCCGACTCCGGCTGGCTGTCCGACGAAGAACTCGCGAACGCGCGTCGTCGACTGCCCATCTGCTACGTCGAGGCGATCCCCGTCCGCACCGACGGCCTCGGCGTCGTGACCGAGGTCGGTGTGCTCCTGCGGGTCGCACCGAGCGGCTCGATCGTCCGCACGCTGGTCTCCGGGCGGGTGATGTTCGGCGAATCGATCCGGACGGCGCTGTTCCGCCACCTCGAGAAGGACCTCGGTCCGATGGCGTTCCCGCAGCTGCCCTCCAGCCCGACGCCGTTCACCGTGGCGGAGTACTTCCCGCTGCCGGGCGCCTCGGTGTTCACCGACGAGCGGCAGCACGCGATCTCCCTGGCGTACGTCGTCCCCGTGACCGGCACGTGCGAGCCCCGGCAGGACGCACTCGAACTCACGTGGATGAGCCCGAGCGAAGCCGCCTCCGTGTCCGTCGCCGACGACATGGAAGGCGGGCGCGGCACGCTGCTGAAGGCCGGGCTCGCCTCGGTCGGCGCCCTCATGTGACGGAGCCGCTCTGTGACGGAGCCGCTCTGTGACGGAGCCGCCCTGGCATCGGGTACGACGAAGCCCCCGGACCCTTGCGGATCCGGGGGCTTCGCAGCACGGTCGGTGTGACCGGCTTACTTCTTGTCCGAGAGGCTGTCAGCAACGCCGCTCGCGGCGTCCTTGACGTCGGTCACGCCCTGCTTGGCCGAGGCCTTGGCCTGGTCGGTCTTGCCCTCTGCCTTGAGGTGGTCGTTACCGCTCGCGTCGCCAGCAGCTTCCTTGGCCTTGCCGCCGAGCTTCTCGCCGGCGTTCTTGATGTCTTCCATGCCAGCCATAGGCACTCCTTCCAACAGGGGACGATTCCCCGTCAGCCGCTCGCGCGGCATCCGGTGACCAGAACCGTACGCCTCAGCAGCCGTGGTGTTCGGAGCCGACGTGGAGGTTGCGCCGAGACGGCAGGGTCAGCGAGCGGAACCGGCCGGCCGGGAGGCGCGGCGCGAGCCACGACGAGCACCCGACGCCGAGTCGTCACCACGACCGGCGGCGTAGCCGCCCTCCGAGGACCAGACCGGTGCGGAGCCACCGCGGACGCCGTCGCTCGATGCGCGACGGCTCCCGCCGGCGCGACGCTGGCCGCCAGCGGCCGGCGCCCCACCGCGGCCGGCGGAGGCTGCCGAGTCGGCGCGCGGAGCGCCACCACGGCGACCGCCCGAACGAGCCGACGACCCGGCGGAGGCGGTCTGCGGGGCCTGGGCCGCGCCTCCCGTGCGTCCACCGCGGCCACGGCGACGACCGCCGCCGTCACCATCGGACTCGCCGACGCGCGGCTGGCGCTGGCGCTGCTGCTGGACCGGCTGCTCCTCGACGTGGCGGATCGGAGCGACCTCGCCGACGAGCGACGCGACGGCCGGGGACTTCGCGGTGACCTGCTGCGGGGTGACCTTGATCGCGGCGGCACGCATCATCTGCGCGACGTCACGACGCTCGGACGGCAGCGTCACGGTGACGACGTCACCCGACGAGCCCGCGCGGGCGGTGCGACCGGAACGGTGCAGGTACGCCTTGTGCTCGGTCGGCGGGTCGACGTGCACGACGAGCTCGACGTTGTCGACGTGCACACCGCGGGCGGCGACGTCGGTGGCGACGAGCACGAGGGCCTCGCCGGAGGAGAACTTCGCGAGGTTCCGCTCACGGGCGCCCTGCGACAGGTTGCCCTGCAGGTCGACCGCCGGGATGCCCTGGCTGGAGAGCTGCTTCGCCAGGCGCTTGGCGTGGTGCTTCGTGCGCATGAACAGGATCCGACGACCGGTGCCCGAAGCGAGCGCGTGGACGAGGTCCTTCTTGCCGTCGGCGTCAGCGGCCTCGAACAGGTGGTGGGTCATCGCCTCGACGGGGCTGTTCGCCTCGTCGACGGAGTGCATGACCGGGTTGTGCAGGAACTTCTTGACGAGCTTGTCCACGCCGTTGTCGAGCGTGGCGGAGAACAGCATGCGCTGCCCCTTCTCCGGCGTCGCCTGCATGATCTTCGTGACACCGGGCAGGAAGCCCATGTCGGCCATGTGGTCGGCCTCGTCGAGGACGGTGACCTCGATCGCGTCGAGCTTCACGTGCCCCTGCTGCATGAGGTCGGCGAGGCGGCCGGGGCACGCCACGACGATGTCGACGCCGCGGTTGAAGGCCTCGACCTGACGGCCCTGACCCACGCCACCGAAGACGGTCGTGGTGGTGAGGCCCATGGCGTGGGCGAGCGGTGCGACCACCGCGTCGATCTGGGTCGCGAGCTCACGGGTCGGCGCGAGGATGAGGGCACGCGGGCGGCCGGCACGACGCTGACGCGGGTTGCCGGCGAGGCGGGCGACGAGCGGGATCGCGAAGGCGATCGTCTTGCCGGACCCGGTGCGGCCGCGGCCGAGCACGTCCTTGCCCGTGAGGGAGTCGGGGAGCGTGTCCGCCTGGATCGGGAAGGCGATGTCCTTGCCCTGCTTGGCCAGGACGTCGACCATCGGCGCGGGGACGCCGAGGTCGGAGAAACGGAGGTCTGAGGTGATGTCGGTCATGGTGACCTTTCGGGCCGGTACGGGAACCGGCCGTGGGCGCGCTGCGAGGTGGGCGCGCGGGCGGGATGCGCACCAGCACGAGTGGCTGGCGCATTCGCCGCAGCAGAGAGCCTGGCACCACGAGGTGGTGCACGATACATCGACCGCGATCCGGGGATCGAGTGGTCGGGAGTTCGGGGCGTCCGTACGACGCACGAGGCGATCGGCGCCTCGAGTACGACCAGCATAGCGGTGATCGGGCCCAAACCCCAGGAAGCGTCCCAGGAGGAGACTGTCCGGGTCCACGTGCGAGGATGCCGACGTGCTCCTCCGGACCTTCCTGCTGCCCGTCACCGTCGCCGTCGTCGCCGTCCTCGGACTCTCCGGATGCGCCCCGTCGTCCGCAGGATCGGCGGCGGCTTCATCGCCCGCGCCCCGGTACACGAACCTGCCGACCTCAGGACTGCCCGACTACCAGCTCGGCGGGCCCTCGACGCCGCCAGCGGGCGTCACGATCGTCGAGCGCGACAGCACCGACCGGCCGGCCCCCGGGAAGTACGGCATCTGCTACGTCAACGGCTTCCAGACGCAGCCGGGCGATGCCCACGCGTGGCTCCAGGATCACCCGGACGCGATCCTGCGCGGTGCCGACGGCAAGCCGGTGTCCGACCCGGGGTGGCCGGACGAGATGCTGCTCGACACCACGACCGCCGCG
This sequence comes from Curtobacterium sp. ISL-83, assembly GCF_018613895.1. Lineage (GTDB taxonomy): Bacteria > Actinomycetota > Actinomycetes > Actinomycetales > Microbacteriaceae > Curtobacterium. Next base: position 228,664 of record NZ_JAGGPH010000007.1, on the reverse strand, counting down.
AAACGCTCGGAGATCGTCGGGGTCCTCACGCGCACGATCGCCCGCTGCGCCGACCGCGGGTTCGACGCCGTGGAGTTCGACAACCTCGACTCGTGGACGCGGTCCCACGGGGCGCTGAAGCGGTCCGGCAACCTGGCACTCGCCGTGGCGCTCGTCCAGGTCGGGCACGAGCACCACCTCGCGGTCGGGCAGAAGAACACGCCACAGCTCGGGAAGGCCGGGCGGCAGCAGACCGGGTTCGACTTCGTCGTGGCCGAGGAGTGCGTGCAGTACCAGGAGTGCGGCGCCTACACGACGGCCTACGGCGCGCGGGTCATCGACGTGGAGTACTCGGACACGCTCGAGCGGCAGTGGTCGAGCGTCTGCGCCTCCCACGACCGGCCCGCGATGACGATCCTGCGCGACCGGGAGCTCGTGCCGGCGTCCGACCCGGCCCACGTGTTCGAGCACTGCTGACGCACACCCCGGATCGGCGCCGCGACCCTGCGTGCCCGCTGCACCCGCCCGGGAGCCTCTACGCGGGCCAGGCGTCCCGGAGCGCAGCAGCGGCTTGATCGGCCGACAACCCGGCCTCCCGTGCCGCGACGGCCAACGCGTGCGCCGCCTCCGTCACCGGGGCCGGCACCGACACGGGCCGCACGACCCGGGTCCCCGCACCCCGCGCGGTCTCGACCAGCCCGGACTCCTCGAGCAGCTGGTAGGCCTTCGCGACGGTCCCCGCCGCGAGACCGAGTTCCTCGGCCAGGCCGCGCACGCTCGGCAGCCGTTCGCCGTCGACCAGGTAGCCCGCGGCGATCTGCGCTGCGATCTGCGACCGCACCTGTTCGAAGGGCGGGACGCGCCCGCCGGCGTCCAGCGCCACGAGTCCGGTCGTCGACATGTGGACCACCCTAGAAGTCGTACTGCTCGCCGACCGGGATCGGCACGTCGACGGTGTTGCCGGGCGGCGCGAGCGGGCACGCCCACGCCGGGTCGTACGCGCACGACGGGTTGTACGCGAAGTTGAAGTCGAGGACGATCTCGGCGTCCTCGCCCCCGAGGTCGGCGCCCTTGATCGTGTCGATCAGGTACCGTCCACCGCCGTAGGTCCCGCGGGCCTTGCCGGCACTGGCGTCCTTGACGGGGATGAACACGCCCCCGGCGTACCCGCCGTGCGACCACACGTCGAGCGAACCGATGCCCGGCAGCCGGACCGCTCCGAGACGGTCGAAGTGCACGATGCCGTCGGTTCCGGTCTCGACGTCCATGCTCGCCGGCTCCGTGGCCTCGATGCGTGCGTGGAAACGCCAGGACGGGTCGTAGTCCGGAACCGGGAGCGCTTCGAAGTCACGGGCGTCCTCGTCGAGGAGGGGGCTCGCCGGGTGCTCCCCGAACATCGCGTCCCGCGTCTCGCGCCAGAGCGCGTGCGCCGTCTCCGGATCGGGCGTGGCCCGGACCCGGCGGTACAGGTCGAAGGTCATCCGACGCCAGTCCACGGTGGCGAGCGTGCTGTGCACGCGGTCGGTTGCCGGCTGCGTCTGGCTCACGGTGCGAGCGTACGCCCGCGTGACGCACCCGCGCCAGCGCCACGGCGCAGCGACTCGCCGTCGGTCCCGCCGTCGGAACCGTCGTCGGCCGGGAGGCGCGGTGCCGGTCCGCGAGCGCACCCCACCGAGCACGGACCGTCAGCGGGGAGTCGCGGCGGCGCCACCGTCAGGAGGCGCGCGTCCGCCACGTGGGAGCGAGCGCACGCATGCGCAGGGCCCGCCACTGCCAGATCACCCACATGCCCGGCCAGAGCGCGACGCCGAGGACCCAGGGCCGCATCCGGTAGGACAGCCGGTCGATGAGCATCGTCGTGCCGTCCCCGCGGTCGACGGTGGCCATCCGGTGCTGCATGGTCATCCGACCGAACAACCCCGACGTCCCCCCGCCGTTGTCGCGCTGCACGGGGATGCCGTGCACCTCGTACAGGTCGAGGTCGACGTGCGTGTCCCCGCTCGGCAGCAGCCCGAACGCGCTCGCCGTGATCGGGTGCGGGGCACCCGGTGTCCACCGTTCGGGGAAGCCCTCCGGTGACCGCGACCGGTACACCAGGAACGGCTTGGTCACGGCGACCATCACCGACGGCGAGAGGAGGGCGTCGCGCACGGCGTCGACCGGCGCATCGAGGACGATCCGGAGACCCACGTGCATGGGCGCGACGCTACCCGGGACCGCTGGGACGCCGAGGTGCAGCCGGGTCAGCCGGGTCAGCCGGGTCAGCCGGGTCAGCGCGGTCAGGCGTGCCGTGCCGCCCGCCGCCGCGACCCCTCGGCCCGGTCGTGCTTGCGCAGCCGCTCGGACAGGGACAGCCGGACCGTCGGCCACTCCGAGGCGGTGATCGAGAACACGACGGTGTCACGGAGGGTGCCGTCACGACCGATGGAGTGGTTGCGGAGGACGCCGTCCTGCTTCGCGCCCAGGGCGGCGATCGCGGCGCGGGACTGCAGGTTGTGCCAGTGCGTCCGGAACTCGACGGCGATGCACTCCCACGTCTCGAACGCGTGCGAGAGCAGGAGCAGCTTCGACTCGGTGTTGATCCCCGACCGCTGGGACGCCTTCGCCAGGAACGTGGCGCCGATCTCGACCCGGCGGTTCGTCGCGTCGATGTTCAGGAAGGTCGTCGCCCCGACGACCCGGCCGGTCGGTCGGTCGCGCACCGCGAACGGCACCATCCGGCCCGCGGCGTGCTCCGCGAGGCGCCGGTCGATCTCGGCGTCGACCTCCGCCGGGGCCGGGATCGAGGTGTACCAGGTCCGCCACAGGTCGCCGTCCGCGACCGCCGCCCGCAGGTCGTCCGCGTGCTCGTGTTCCAGTGGTTCGAGCGTCACGCGGTCGCCGGTCAGGGTGGGTGCGGGGGCGATCTCCATGGCATGGAATCCTACGGTCGCCCGCCCTGGTGACGAGCCGAGCGGTCGCGATCTGTGGAGAAGATCAGGTGCTGGACGCCGGTTATCGTGGACCGGTGGCCGTACCTTCCCAGCAGCAGTACCAGGTCCGCTTCGCGTGGGGGCGCACGGGTGCTGCACGGATCGGCGCCGACGCGCACCTGCTCGTCTGGGTCGACGTGCTCCCCGGGGATGTGCACGCAGCGGGCCCCCGACTCCGGAACGCGGCCCTCCGCACGGTCACGGCGCACCTGCCGGACGGGCCGGAGGTCGTGCTCGGCCACCTCGGCAACGCGACGGCCGTGGCGGAGCGGGTCACGCGCCTCCAGGCCGCACTGGGCGACCGGTGCGTCGTCGCGATCGTCGCCGCCGGACGCGACCACGCGGGCGCCTCGGACGTCGCGGAGGACGCGGGGGAGGGCACCGACGCTCCGGACGCTCCCGACTTCGCCGTCGAGGACCTCCTCGCCGCCGGCGCCCTGGTCGACGCGCTCGCCGTCATCGGGATCGACCACACCTCGCCCGAGGCGGCCGCGGCGTGTGCGGCGTACTCCGGACTCCGACGGGCCGTGAAGCACCTCGTCAGCGCCTCCGAGAGCGGTGCAGCGGTGGGCCGTGACGCCGTCCACGGGGCGCTCGCCGCCGGACCGGAACTCGTCGTCCTGCGGGAATCCGGGCGCCGGGCGTAGCGTTCCCACTCGTCACGGGAGACGCGTCACCCGACGCGGGGCCCCAACGAACGAAGGAGCACCGTCATGAAGGCAGTCGTCGGAGACACCGTCATCGCAGAGGCCTCGAAGGAGGACCTCATCCAGATCGAGGGCAACTGGTACTTCCCGCCGTCGAGCGTGAAGACCGAGCTCCTCACCGAAAGCCCCACGCAGTACCACTGCCCGTGGAAGGGCGACACCCAGTACTTCACGGTGAACGTGGACGGGCAGGCGCTGCAGGACCGTGCGTGGTCGTACCCGACGCCGATCCCGACGTCGTTCGACCGCGTGGGCAAGGACTACTCCGGCTACGTGGCGTTCTGGAAGGACGTCAAGGTCGTCGAGTAGCCAGGCGGCGGTCGTCTCGCTCGGTGCGAGACAGCTGGCCCGGTGCGCGGTCGTCACCACGCACGAAGCGATCGACCTCGCACCGGGCCCAGCCCCGACGCTCACCCCGCCAGCGTCAGCACGATGAGCGTGACGTTCAGCGCGACGATGACCACCGCGATGAGCGCCGCCACCACCCGGGTGCCCACGGCGTTGACGTCGCTCCCCATCACGCTCCGCCGCGACGTGTAGACCACCAGCGGCACGATCGCGAAGGCGATCCCGAAGCTCAGCACCACCTGGCTCACCACGAGCAGCATCGTCGCGTCGGCGTCCAGGGCGAGCAGCACGACCGCCGGGACGAGCGTGATCACACGCCGAGCGAGCAGCGGGATCCGCACGTGCAGCAGCCCGTGCATGATCTCCGCCCCCGCCATGCACCCCACCGAGGTCGAGGCGAGCCCGGACGCGAGCAACCCCACCGCGAACAGGACGCCGACGACCGGCCCGACGTGCTCGGCGATCGCGTGTTGCGCCCCGGGGATCGAGTCCGTCCCGGCCACACCCGGCAGCGTCGTCGCGGCGAGCACGAGCATGCAGATGTTGACGCCCCCGGCGACGACGAGGGCCAGGGCCACGTCCCACCGGGTCGCCGTGAGGACCCGTCGGCGCTCGGGTCCGGCGGGGACGTCCCCGTGCCGGTCACGCGCGAGCGCGGAGTGCAGGTACACCGCGTGCGGCATCACCGTCGCGCCGAGCATCGAGGCCGCGAGCATCACCGACCCGGACCCGTCGAAGCGCGGCACGATCCCGCCGAGCAGGTCCGCCGGCGACACCTGCGCGACGAACAGCCCGGCGCAGAACCCGACGGTCAGGATCGCGAGCATCCCGGTGACGACCGCCTCGAACGTCCGGGTGCCGCGACGGCTCTGCAGGGTGAGGACCGCCATCGAGACCACCCCCGTGACCACCCCGCCGGCGACGAGGGGCAGCCCGAACAGCAGGTGCAGGGCCAGCGCCCCGCCGATGACCTCGGCGATGTCGGTCGCGGCCGCCACGATCTCGGCCTGCGCCCAGAAGAGCAGCCGGGGTGCGCGCCGCATCCGCAGGCCGAGGTGCTCCGGCAGGGACTTGCCGGTGACGACGCCGAGCTTCGCGGAGAGGTACTGGACGACGACCGCGCTCGCGTTCGCCGCGACGAGGACCCAGAGCAGCAGGTACCCGTACCGGGCGCCGGCGGTCAGGTTCGCCGCGACGTTGCCGGGGTCGACGTAGGCGATCGCCGCGACGAACGCCGGACCGAGGAGCGTCAGACCGGCAGCGCGCTTCCGCGGGGTCTGTGCGGGGGCGGACGGCCCGGCAGCGGTGTCGGTCACGCCGTCCAGCATGCCAGAGGATTCGGCGTGCCGAATCCAGTGTTTCGTCGTGGCGTTCTGGTCAGGCGATGGCCTGGCGTGCTCGGTGCGCCCGCACCTTCGCCCGGTTCCCGCATCGCTGCATCGAGCACCAGCGCCGCGTCCCGCCGCGCGAGGAGTCGTAGAACACGAGGCCGCAGTCCTCGGCGGAGCAGCGGCTCAGCCGCGTGGGTCGGCCGTCGGCCTCGACGTCGTCGAAGCCGACCTCAGTGAACAGCGCGACGGCGTCGCGTGCGACGCTCGACAGTGCCTGGGCCAGTCGGACGCGGTTGGCTCCGGCCCGGCGGCGGCCGCCCGGGAGGCTCGGGGGCACGTCCGGCAGGGCGGCGAACAGGTTGACGGTGTCGATGTCGTCGGGCGCGGGGCGCGTGCGCCCGGCTCCGGCCCGGAGACCCGCCGCGACGGCGGTGCGCTCGGCTGCGCCGGCGGTCGGTGCCGGAGCGGCGGCGACGGCCAACCGGGCGATCGCCGCGCGGAGTGCCCGTGCGTCCTGCAGCTCGCGGGCCCCCGCACCGACGTCGATCGGCTCGGTGTGGTCGCTCAGCCACTCGTCGAGGTCGGCCGGCGTCGCCAGGAGCTCTCCGAGCTGGGCACGTGGCCGACGGTGGTCGGGGTCGTCGGCGAACCCGCCGGTGTGCGCGAAGTCCAGGGCGATCCGGCCGGCGTCGAAGAACCAGGAGGAACCGGCGTCGGTCCGGATGTGCTGCCCCGTGTGCATCCGCCCAGGCTAACGGGTTACCGGCGCGCCTCCGAGCCTCGGGCCGATCATGCGGTAATCGCGTGCTCCCGCGTGATGCGTCGGTTCCAGGTGATCACGTTGCGCGCGTCGAACCGGCGGGAGCACCGCGCACAGGCCAGCTGACGCGTCGGGGTCCGGTACCGGAAGTGCTCGTGGCCAGCGGGGCACGTGCCGACCCAGGGCGCGAGGTCGCTCGCGATCGGCCCGTCGTGCAGACGCGAGCCGGTGTACCCGAGTCCCACGGCGGTGCGTCGCCACGTCGGCCCGTGCCCGGCGCGGGCCCCGGCGAGCGCGTGGGCGATCTCGTGGAGCAGCACCTGGTCGACGTCCTCGTCGGTGAAGCGGACGGCCAGGTGTCGACTCACCGTGATGCGGCGCTTCGCGAAGTCGCACTGGCCGGCGCGTGTCTTCGCGTGGTCGAACCCGAAGCTCCACGTGCCGCGGCCGAGGTGCGCGGCGATCAGGTGCTCCGCACGCGCCCGGACGGCCTCGAGCGAGGTCACTGCTCGGCGTGGGGGTCGGCCTGACCCTTCTTCGCCGCGCGGGTCGCGATCCGGCCCCAGATGTCGTCGGCGTCGGTGCGGGCGGCATCGGGCGCACCGAGCACACGGCGTCGGATCGGCGGGACCTGCTTGACGGGTTCGGCGACCCGGGTCGTCGGCTCGTCCTCCGTGGCACGGCGGGCGGCGATCTCGCGGGCGGTGCGGGGACGGTCCTCGGCGGACGGGGTCGGGTGGTTCGCCGACGCGCGGAGGGCGGCCTCGACGGCGGTGCGGAGCGCCTCGGTGCGCTCGGACGGCGCCCCGGCCTGTCGGAACGCCTCATAGGCGCGGGACAGCGCCGAACGGGCCTCCTCGAAGCGGGAGAGCTCGAACAGCGACCAGCCCTCGAGCTCGGCGGCGGCGCCCTCGAGCTCCGGCCACTCCTCGGTCCGGGCGGTGCCGCGGGCGAGGGCGGCTTCGGTCGCGGCACGCTCGTGGCGGCCGAGGTCGTGCAGCACGTGCGCGCGGCGGATGCGTGCGGCGACCTTGTCGGAGCGCTCCCCGGTGAACATCGTCAGTCGGAACACTTCTTCAGCGATCACGAGCGACTCGTCCAGTCGACCGAGCAGGCGGAGGAGCTCGGCGCGTTCGGCGAGCGCCTCGGTGCTCCGGCTCTGCCCGAGGTCCCGCAGGCGCTGCTGGATGACGTCGACGTCGACGGCCGGGCGCAGGCTGATGGGCGCGAACGTGCTCCCCGGGCTGACGCCGGCCGTTGCGGGAGCCGCGTGGCGCGGTTCCCGGGAGCGGTCGGCGTGGTCGGGGTTCTGACGGTCGTCGGGCGGGAGGGACATCGGTTCGAGGGTAACCGCGGTCTCCCGAGAGCGGGCGGTGCCACGCGCACGGGGGTGGTCCGGAACGCAGAACGGCCCGTCCCGAACGAGCGGGACGGGCCGTTCTGGCCGGTGTCAGGCGAGGTGGCTGCCGAGCGCGACCGCGAACGTGATGTACAGGACGACGGGCGACACGACCGCGACGACCAGGGCGATGATGCCGAAGGCGCGGCCCCGCTTCGTGACGATCGCGATGATGCCCTGCACGATCGCCCACAGACCGAGGACGGTGCCGATGAGCGCGGCGATGCCTCCGCCGCCGGCACTCGCGAGCAGTGCCGGGTCGTTCGCCAGGCGGCGTTGGAGTTCTTCCTGGCCGGACTGCGTGGCCGCCGACCCGTCCATGATCGCCTGGCGGATCGCGTCGTTCCCGCCGAACGCGGAGCCGAAGACGATGCCCGCGACGATCGCCAGCGCGAGCGCGACGAGCGCGACGACGAACGCGATGACGCCCAGGGTCTTCTTCTTCCGCTGCGGCTCCTGGTAGCTCTGCCACGCCGGGCCGGAGTTGGCAGGTGCTGCGGACGCCGCGTACGGGTGCTGGGGCTGGTGCTGCACCTGGTGCTGGTCTCCCCAGGTCGGCGCACCCGACTGCTGCCCGTACTGGTGCGCCGCTGGCTGCTGCCCGTACTGCTCGCCGTACTGCGGGGTCTGGTCCGTGCGCTCGCCGTAGCGGGGCGCTTCCTGCTCGGTGCGCTCGCCGTACCGCGGCGGGACCTGCTCGGTGCGCTCCCCGTAGCGGGGTGGCTCCTGGTCGCGCGCGGCACCCCAGTGCGGGGGCTGGCCGTCGCCCGTCCGGTCCTCGTTGCTCCGGTCGTCGTTCGTCATCGGGTTCCCATCGCTCGGTCGTACGCGACCATCCTGGCAGCGCGGGGCGCGGACCGCTCGACACCGTGCGGTGCGAGGCGCGCTGCCGGTGCGTCGTGCGTGGTGCGACGTTGCCCGGCCGGTGCTCGGTTCCTGCGGCGCACGGGGCGATCCACCTCGCACCACCGGGACGGCGCGCGGGCGCGGACGCCGCGCTGCCGCCGCGCCGCGCCGCGCCAGCCGCCGCCGCACGGATCAGCCCCCGAAGACGCTCCGGTTCGGCTCGGGCGACGCCACCGCGGTCGCGTCCGTGACGATCGGCGCCCCCGCGGTGAAGGCCCGCAGCTCGGCACCGTGCACGACCTTCGCCGGCATCGGGTCGGACGAGTACCGCCGCGGCATGTCCTCGATCGGCAGCGGGCTCGGCGACCCGAGCAGCACGATGTTGCCGAACCGCCGACCCTTCAGCATCCCGGTGTCGGCCACCGCGGCGACCGACGGCAGCACGGACTGCAGCGTGGACGCCTGGCCCCGCGCGAACGCCAACCCCGCGCCGTCGGCCACGTTCACCGCGACGACACCGGTCGGCGACAGGAACGACGCGACGGACCGGTAGAACTCCACGCTCGTCACGTGCGCGGGGATCCGTGCCCCACCGAACACGTCGACGACCGCCAGGTCCACCGTGCCGCGGAGGCCGGCGGGCAGCTTCTCCATGACCTCGCGCGCGTCGCCGTACCGCACCCGGATCGAGGCGCCCCGCGGGAACGGCAGGACCTCGCGCACCTGGTCGACCAGGTCCCGCTCGAGCTCGATGACCTGCTGCCGGGAGCCGGGCCGGGTCACCGCGACGTAGCGCGGGAGCGTCAGCGCGCCCGCGCCGAGGTGCAGCGCCGTGATCGGCCCGGCGGGCAGCAGGTCGATCGCGTGCCCGATCCGCCGGATGTACTCGAACGCCAGGTGGGTCGGGTCCTCGAGGTCGACGTGCGACTGCGGCGTCCCGTCGACCACCAGGGTGAACGACCCCGGCCGGTGCCGGTCCGGTTCGACGACCGCGTAGCCCGCACCGATCCGGAACCCGTCGAACGCATCAGCCATGCACCAATGGAACACCACCGTGATCACCACCCGCGTCCCCACCCCTGGTTGGTGGTCTGGTCGACGCCGCCGAACGAGCATGGGAACACCGGCGGGGAACCCCACCGGCCCCGCTCCCGGAAGGTCTCCCCATGTCGGTCCAGCTGTTCGCCAACGTCCTCATCGGCCTCGCCCTGGTCGCGTTCCTCGCCTACCGTCAGGCGACCTGGCAGTACCTCGACCCGGCACGCATCTGGCGCATGCCGCTCGTGATGGGGGCGGTCGGCCTGGTGGTCCTCGCACAGACGAAGGCGGCGATCACGACCGCCGACATCGTGTTCCTCGGGATCGAGGCACTGGTCACGATCGCGATCGGCCTGACGATGGGCGCGATCACCCGCTTCCGCATCGTGGGCACCCCGGACGGCAGGGGCCGCACGATGCAGTCCCGCACGGGCTGGCTCGGTGCGAGCCTCTGGATCGTCCTGATCGTCGTCCGCATCGGCCTCGACGTCCTCGGTGGCCACCTCGGTGCCCACCTGCTCACCTCGACCGGCACGATCCTGCTGGCCCTCGCCCTGAACCGCGCCGCCCGCGCCGTCGTCATCGACCAGCGCATCCCGCGCGGCACGGGGACGACCGGTGCGCGCGACGGCCGCGGCATGATGGTCCGGTGACCCAGCCGCTGCACCCCGTACCGGGCGAACCCGCACCGTTCGCCCCCGGACCGGGTGAACGCGCGCGGACCGACCTCCCCCCGGCACACACCGGCGAGGGAGGTCTCTCCCGTCCGGGCCTGTCCCGGGCCCTCAATGCCCTCGGCATCGTGGTCGTCGCGTTCTGGTTCGCCCGCAACGGTCTCGCGCTGCACCACCCCGCGTGGGTCTGGGTCCTCGGCGCGGTGGCGCTCGCCGCGTGGGTGGTCCGCGAGACCAGTCGCTCGACCCGGGTGGTCCGGTCGGCTGCCGCGGTGATGATCCTGGCGGGCGCGGCGGTCGTGGTGCCGACCGAGTCCCTGATGATCGTCCCCGTCATCCTCGGGATCGTGCTGCTCGGCACCGACCTCCGCCTGCCGGTCTGGACCGCGACCGTGGCCGCCGTCGTCGCGATCGTGGTGATCGCGGTGGTCGCGACGGTGATGCACACGTCGGTCCAGTTCGTCCTGGGGACGGGCGGCGGGGTGCTGCTCGGGGTCCTCATCGGCTTCAGTCGTCGGCAGTTCCGGCTCACCGAGGAACAGGCGCGGCGCAGCGAGCGGGAGGAGCAGCGCGCGGAGCTCCTGGCGAGCCGGGCACGGGCGGCCCGGGACGTGCACGACGTCCTCGCGCACTCGCTCGGCGGGCTCGTCCTGCAGCTCGACGCGGTCGAGGCCCTGCTCGAGGCGGGCCGCGTCGACGAGGCGACGACCCGGGCCGCCGAGGCCCGGACGCTCGCGGCGGAGGGGCTGTCCGAGGCCCGACGGGCCGTCCGCACGCTCCGCGACGATCCACCCACGCCGGCCGACGTGGCGGACGCGGGTCGCGCCTCCCGTCCGGCCGCTGCGCTCGCCGCCCTCGTCGACGCGCACCGCTCCTTCGGCGGCGAGGTCACGGTCCGTGGCGACGAGGCGCTCGCCGACCTGGACGCGGCCCACCGCGACGCGGTCGTGGCGGTCAGCCGGGAGGCGCTGAGCAACGCCCGCAGGCACGCCCCTGGCCGCCCCGTGGTCGTCTCGGTGGTCCGGGACGGCTCCGCCGTGCGGGTCACCGTGACGAACCCGCTCGCCTCCGACGGTCGCGGGGTCGTCGGGATGCGGGAGCGCTTCGCCGAACTGCACGACACGTCCACCGTCGACGCGTCCGTGGTGGACGGGTCCTTCGTCGTCTCGATGTCCCTGCCGGTGGTGACGCCGTGACGATCCGCGTGCTCGTCGTCGACGACCAGGCCATCGTGCGCGACGGCCTGGTGACGGTGTTGTCGCTCGTGCCGGACCTCGAGGTCACCGGCCAGGCCTCCGACGGCGCGGAGGCCATCGCCGCGGTCGACCGGGACCCGCCGGACGTGGTGCTCATGGACCTCCGGATGCCGGGCGTCGACGGTCCCACCGCGACGGCCCGCATCACGGCCGAACACCCCGGCGTCGCGGTCCTGGTGCTCACGACCTTCGCCGACGACGAGTCGATCCTGACCGCCCTCCGCGCCGGCGCGCGCGGGTACCTGACCAAGGACGCCGGACGGGCCGAGATCGCGACCGCGATCCGGTCGGTGGCCTCCGGGCAGGCGACGTTCGACGCGACGGTGGGCGCGCGGCTCGTCGCGCAGCTCGCCGGGGGTGCACCGGCAGCGCAGCCGGTGGGTCTCCGCGACCGCTTCCCGGACCTGACGCCGCGGGAGGCCGACGTGCTCGAGGGCATCGCCAGGGGCCGGACGAACCCGGAGATCGCGGCCGAGCTGTTCCTCACGGTGCCGACCGTGAAGTCCTACGTCAACCAGGTCTTCACGAAGCTCGGCGTCCGCACCCGCGCCGAAGCGGTCGCCCGCGTCCTGGGCTGAGGGCGGCGCTGTGGGCTGAGGGCAGCGCCCCGGCCCGCGCACATCGGCTGTCCAGGCGGCGTTCACCCACGGGAACGGGAGATGAACAGCGGACGCCAAGACTCGCGACGTACCGTTGTTGCAGTCGTCATCTTCGCGAGCGTCGACCCGGCGGGCCCCACACCCGTCCCGGATCCGCCCGCGTCCTGACCGCGGCGTCCCCGTCCGCAGCCCTGCTGCCCACGCGTGCGCGCCGCCGACGCACACCCCACCGTGCGCCGCCCGTGTTGGCCCGCCGAGGACGCCGTGCCGCCCGCGTCCCCTCGCGCGCTCCGCACAGCGCTCGAGCACCACCCGACGGACCACGAGTCCGACGGGGCACGAACCCGCAGGAGTCCGACATGACCGCCGACACCATGAACGTGCCCACGCACCGCGTCGTCCGCGCGACCCGGCCGCCCGAGGTGACCCGCGCCTCCCGTCCCGACCGTGTCGCCGGCGGCACCGGCCCGCTCCACGTCGACCGTGACAGCGCGCCGATCTGGATGCGCGCGACCGGCGGCGTCCTCCTCGCCGTGGGCACCGCGCTCAGCGGGGCCGTGCTCGGCTGGCCGGGCGACGCCCCGGAGACCGCGCTCCTGGTGCCCGGACTCGTGGCCGTGGTCGTCGGCGTCCTGCTCCTCGTCGCCCGGGCCGGGTTCGACGTGACCGACGACGCCGTCGTCCTGCACTTCCGGCCGCTCCCGCCACGACGGATCGCACGCCGTCGGATCGTGGACGCACACCTGGTGGAGGCCGACGCCACCACGTACGGCGGACTCGGACTCCGGCGCCGACACGGTGTCCGCGCCCTCATCCTCACGCCGGGACTCGGGATCGAGTTCACCGACGACCGCGGGCGCTCGACCTTCGTCCGGACGCATCGGCCAGAAGACGCATTCCGGGCCCTCGCGGACTGAGGACGGCCGCGGCCGGGACCGCTCAGAGCAGGCGACCCGCGCCGTGCACCCGGCCCGGTGACCGCCCGGAATCGGGGGAATACCGGTCCGTTCCACGGGCTTATACACGCCAGTGCCGAATCCGGTCAAGCCAGGACTGGACAGCACGCGCCGGAGCGACTTATGATGACAGTTCGCGCTCCCTGGCATCCGTGTCGTCATATTGCGGTCGACACAACGTTCTTCAGAACGTGCCCCGGTGCAGCCGGTCCCGTATATGGCGGCAGGACCCGCTCACCCAGATCATGCCACGTGTCCGGTCACGGTGTTGCCGTGCCCGATCGTGTGTCGAGATCACGGGGCTCTCTTCTCGGGGTTCGCCGAGCGATCAATCCACTCACCTACGTGCTGCTCGTCAGTACCGGCCCGACGGGGCCTACCGGAGGTCACACCCTTGGCTGCTGCGCCCAACGCATCCACCAACCCCAAGAACGGTCGCAACCACTCGCGACTCTCGTTCGCCAAGATCACGGACACCCTCACGGTTCCCGATCTGCTCGCACTCCAGACGGAGAGCTTCGACTGGCTCGTCGGCAACGACGCCTGGAAGGCCCGCCTCGCCGAAGGGCAGGAGCAGGGTCGCACCGACCTCGCACTGCACTCCGGGCTCGAGGAGATCTTCGAGGAGATCTCCCCGATCGAGGACCTCGGCGAGACGATGCAGCTCGGCTTCACGTCGCCCGAGCTCGAGGACCCGAAGTACTCGATCGACGAGTGCAAGGAGCGTGGCAAGACCTACGCTGCCCCGCTCTACGTCAACGCCGAGTTCATGAACCACATGACCGGCGAGATCAAGACGCAGACCGTCTTCATGGGCGACTTCCCGCTCATGACCGAGCGCGGCACGTTCATCATCAACGGCACCGAGCGTGTCGTCGTCTCGCAGCTCGTCCGCTCGCCGGGCGTGTACTTCGAGCGGCAGCAGGAGAAGACGTCCGACAAGGACATCTACTCCGCTCGCGTGATCCCGTCGCGTGGTGCCTGGCTCGAGTTCGAGATCGACAAGCGCGACCAGGTGGGCGTGCGCATCGACCGCAAGCGCAAGCAGTCGGTCACGGTCTTCCTCAAGGCCCTCGGCCTGACGAGCGAAGAGATCATGGAGGAGTTCCAGGGCTTCGCCTCGATCGAGTCGACCCTCGAGAAGGACGCCATCCTCACCAAGGAAGAGGCGCTCAAGGACATCTACCGCAAACTGCGCCCGGGCGAGCAGGTCGCCGCCGAGGCCGCGCGTGCGCTGCTCGACAACTTCTACTTCAACCCGAAGCGCTACGACCTGGCGAAGGTGGGCCGCTACAAGGTCAACCGCAAGCTCGGCATCGACGCGCCGCTCAGCGACTCGGTGCTGACCGTCCAGGACATCGTCGCGACGATCAAGTACCTGGTGTCGCTGCACGCCGAGCGCACCACGATCGACGGCATCCGTGACGGCGAGCCCGTGCAGCTCCGCCTCGACGTGGACGACATCGACCACTTCGGCAACCGTCGCATCCGCGCGGTGGGCGAGCTCATCCAGAACCAGGTCCGCACTGGTCTGTCCCGCATGGAGCGCGTCGTCCGCGAGCGCATGACCACGCAGGACATCGAGGCCATCACGCCGCAGACCCTGATCAACGTGCGTCCCGTCGTCGCCGCGATCAAGGAGTTCTTCGGGACCAGCCAGCTGTCGCAGTTCATGGACCAGAACAACCCGCTCGCGGGCCTGACGCACAAGCGGCGTCTGTCGGCCCTCGGCCCGGGTGGTCTGTCCCGTGAGCGTGCCGGCGTCGAGGTCCGTGACGTCCACCCGTCGCACTACGGCCGCATGTGCCCGATCGAGACCCCGGAAGGCCCGAACATCGGCCTGATCGGCTCGCTCGCGTCCTTCGGTCGGATCAACTCGTTCGGGTTCATCGAGACCCCCTACCGTCGCGTCGTCAACGGTGAGGTCACGAAGACCATCGACTACCTGACCGCTTCGGAAGAGGACGAGTTCGTCGTCGCGCAGGCCAACGCCCCGCTGACGAGCGACTTCCACTTCGCCGACGACAAGGTGCTCGTCCGCAAGAAGGGCGGCGAGGTCGAACTCGTCGCCAAGGACGAGGTCGACTACATGGACGTCTCGCCGCGCCAGATGGTGTCGGTCGCGACCTCGCTCATCCCGTTCCTCGAGCACGACGACGCGAACCGCGCCCTCATGGGTGCGAACATGCAGCGCCAGGCCGTGCCGCTCCTGCGCTCCGAGTCGCCGCTCGTCGGCACCGGCATGGAGGGCTACACCGCCATCGACGCCGGCGACGTGCTCATCGCCGACAAGGCCGGTGTCGTCTCCGAGGTCTCGGCCGACGCCGTGACCCTGCAGCTCGACGAGGGTGGCACGCAGACCTTCTACCTGCGCAAGTTCGACCGCTCCAACCAGGGCACGAGCTACAACCACCGCGTGGTCGTCTCGGCCGGCGAGCGTGTGGAGCAGGGCGAGGTCATCGCCGACGGCCCCGCGACGGAGAACGGCGAGCTCGCGCTCGGCAAGAACCTCCTCGTCGCGTTCATGCCGTGGGAGGGCTACAACTACGAGGACGCGATGATCCTGTCGCAGAACCTCGTGAAGGACGACACGCTCTCCTCGATCCACATCGAGGAGTACGAGGTCGACGCCCGCGACACCAAGCTCGGCAAGGAAGAGATCACCCGCGACCTCCCGAACGTCAGCCCGGACCTCCTGGCCGACCTCGACGAGCGCGGCATCATCCGGATCGGTGCCGAGGTCCGCCCCGGCGACATCCTGGTCGGCAAGGTCACGCCGAAGGGCGAGACCGAGCTCTCCGCTGAAGAGCGCCTCCTCCGTGCGATCTTCAACGAGAAGTCGCGTGAGGTGCGCGACACCTCGCTGAAGGTGCCCCACGGTGAAGAGGGCACGATCATCGGCGTCAAGGTGTTCGACTCGCAGGACGGCGACGACGAACTGGGCTCTGGTGTCAACCAGCGCGTGGTCGTCTACATCGCCCAGAAGCGCAAGATCACCGCGGGCGACAAGCTCGCCGGTCGTCACGGCAACAAGGGCGTCATCTCGACGATCCTGCCGGTCGAGGACATGCCGTTCCTCGCGGACGGCACGCCGGTCGACATCGTGCTCAACCCGCTCGGCGTCCCCGGACGCATGAACTTCGGTCAGGTCCTCGAGATCCACCTCGGGTGGCTCGCGAAGCAGGGCTGGCAGGTCGAGGGCATCCAGGAGTGGGCCGAGCACCTCCCCGAGGCCGCGCACAGCGCAGCGCCGGGCACCAAGGTCGCGACCCCGGTGTTCGACGGTGCGTACGAGCGTGAGATCGAGGGCCTCCTCGACTCGACCCTCCCGAACCGCGACGGCGAGCGTCTGATCGGTTCGTCCGGCAAGGCGCAGCTCTTCGACGGCCGCTCCGGCGAGCCGTTCCCGGAGCCCGTGTCGGTCGGCTACATGTACATCCTCAAGCTGCACCACCTGGTCGACGACAAGATCCACGCGCGTTCGACCGGGCCGTACTCGATGATCACGCAGCAGCCGCTGGGTGGGAAGGCGCAGTTCGGTGGACAGCGCTTCGGTGAGATGGAGGTGTGGGCGCTCGAGGCGTACGGCGCCGCGTACGCCCTCCAGGAGCTCCTGACGATCAAGTCCGACGACATCCTCGGCCGCGTGAAGGTCTACGAGGCGATCGTCAAGGGCGAGAACATCCAGGAGCCCGGTATCCCGGAGTCGTTCAAGGTCCTCATGAAGGAGATGCAGTCGCTCTGCCTGAACGTCGAGGTCCTCTCGGCGGACGGCCAGGCGGTCAGCCTCCGCGACACGGACGACGAGGTCTTCCGTGCCGCTGAAGAGCTCGGCATCAACATCTCCTCGCGGTTCGAGTCGTCCTCCGTCGACGACATCTGATCCCCGCCAGCCCGAACACGTTTCGAATTCAGCAAGAGAGAAGAACATTGCTCGAAGCAACTTCATTTGACGCACTGCGGATCGGCCTCGCCACGGCCGATGACATCCGCCAGTGGTCGTACGGCGAGGTCAAGAAGCCGGAGACCATCAACTACCGCACCCTGAAGCCCGAGAAGGACGGTCTGTTCGGCGAGCAGATCTTCGGGCCGTCCCGCGACTGGGAGTGCGCCTGCGGCAAGTACAAGCGAGTCCGGTTCAAGGGCATCGTCTGCGAGCGCTGCGGCGTCGAGGTCACCAAGTCCTCGGTCCGTCGTGAGCGCATGGGCCACATCGAGCTCGCCGCCCCCGTCACGCACATCTGGTACTTCAAGGGCGTTCCGTCGCGCTTGGGCTACCTGCTGGACATGGCGCCGAAGGACCTCGAGAAGGTCATCTACTTCGCCGCGTACATGATCATCAGCATCGACGAGGACGGCCGTCACGCGGACATGCCGGGTCTCGAGAACGAGATGCGCCTCGAGATCAAGAACCTCGAGGGTCAGCGCGACTCGATCATCGCCGACCGCCTCAAGAAGCTCGAGGACGACCTCGCAGCGCTGGAGGAAGAGGGCGCCAAGGCCGACGTCAAGCGCCGTACCAAGGACACCGCCGAGAAGGAGATGTCCCAGGTCCGCAAGTCGTTCGACGAGGACATCACCCGTCTCGAGCGTGTGTGGGAGGACTTCCGCAACCTCAAGGTGGGCGACCTCAAGCCCGAGGACGCCGTCTTCCACGAGCTCCAGGACCGCTTCGGGATCTACTTCGAGGCCTACATGGGCGCCGAGGCGATCAAGCTGCGGCTCGAGGCGTTCGACCTGACCGCCGAGGCCGAGGCCCTGCGTCTGCAGATCTCCGAGGGCAAGGGTCAGAAGAAGATCCGCGCGATCAAGCGCCTGCGCGTCGTCAGCTCCTTCCTCGCCACCGGCAACTCGCCGGCCGCGATGGTGCTCGGCGTCGTGCCGGTCATCCCGCCGGAGCTGCGCCCGATGGTGCAGCTCGACGGTGGCCGCTTCGCCACGTCGGACCTCAACGACCTCTACCGTCGTGTGATCAACCGCAACAACCGTCTCCGCCGCCTGCTCGACCTCGGTGCTCCCGAGATCATCGTGAACAACGAGAAGCGCATGCTGCAGGAAGCCGTTGACGCGCTGTTCGACAACGGTCGTCGTGGACGTCCCGTCACGGGTACCGGCAACCGCGCCCTCAAGTCCCTGAGCGACATGCTCAAGGGCAAGCAGGGTCGTTTCCGCCAGAACCTGCTCGGCAAGCGCGTCGACTACTCGGGCCGTTCGGTCATCATCGTCGGCCCGCAGCTGAAGCTGCACCAGTGTGGTCTGCCCAAGCAGATGGCGCTGGAGCTCTTCAAGCCGTTCGTGATCAAGCGCCTGATCGACCTGTCGCACGCGCAGAACATCAAGTCGGCCAAGCGCATGGTCGAGCGTTCGCGCCCGCAGGTGTGGGACGTGCTCGAGGAGATCATCCGCGAGCGCCCCGTGCTCCTGAACCGTGCGCCGACGCTGCACCGTCTGGGCATCCAGGCGTTCGAGCCGCAGCTCGTCGAGGGCAAGGCCATCCAGCTCCACCCGCTCGTGTGTGCCGCGTTCAACGCGGACTTCGACGGTGACCAGATGGCGGTGCACCTGCCGCTGTCGGTCGAGGCCCAGGCCGAGGCCCGCATCCTGATGCTCGCCTCGAACAACATCCTCAAGCCGTCGGACGGCCGTCCGGTGACCCTGCCCGCACAGGACATGATCATCGGTCTGCACCACTTGACGACCGTCCGTGAGGGCGCCGTCGGTGAAGGCCGCGCGTTCTCCTCGGTCGCCGAGGCGATCCTGGCCAACGACCAGCACACGCTGCACCTCAACGCGCTCGCGAAGATCCGCATGAAGGACGTCTACTTCGCCGAGGGTGAAGCACCCGAGGGCTACGAGCAGGGCGACACCGTCCTGGTCGAGACGACCCTGGGCCGTGCGCTCTTCAACGAGACCCTCCCGGCGAACTACCCGTTCGTCCAGAAGGTCACCGACAAGGGCGTGCTCTCCGCGATCGTCAACGACCTCGCGGAGCGCTACTCCAAGACCGAGACGGCCGCTGCGCTGGACCGGATCAAGGACGCCGGCTTCTACTGGGGCACCCGCTCCGGTGTGACCGTCGCCCTGTCGGACGTCGTGACGCCTCCTCGCAAGAAGGAGATCATCGCGGGCTACGAGATCCAGGCCGCCAAGGTGCAGGGCGAGTTCGACAAGGGTCTGATCACCGACTCCGAGCGTCGCGCCGACCTGATCAAGATCTGGACCGAGGCCACGAACGAGATCGCGCAGGAGATGCGCGACAACTTCCCGAAGGACAACACCATCAACCGCATGGTGTCCTCCGGTGCTCGTGGTAACTGGCTCCAGGTCCGGAACATCGCCGGTATGCGTGGTCTGGTGAACAACCCGAAGGGCGAGATCATCGCCCGCCCGATCATCAACTCGTACCGCGAGGGCCTGACCGTAGCGGAGTACTTCATCGCCACGCACGGTGCTCGCAAGGGTCTTGCCGACACCGCGCTCCGGACCGCGGACTCCGGGTACCTCACCCGTCGTCTCGTGGACGTCTCGCAGGACGTCATCATCCGCGAGGACGACTGCGGCACGACCCGTGGCCTCGAGCTGCCGATCGCGACCGTGGGTGCCGACGGCACGCTCGTCCGCGACCCGCGCGTCGAGAACACCGTGTACTCGCGAACCCTCGCGACGCCCGCGGTGGACGCCTCGGGCAACCAGGTGGCCGACGCCGGCTCCGACGTCGGTGACGTCCTGCTGGACCAGCTGCTCGCGGCCGGTGTCGAGAGCATCAAGGTGCGCTCGGTCCTGACCTGCGAGTCGGCCGTCGGTGTCTGCGCGCAGTGCTACGGCCGGTCGCTCGCCACGGGCAACCTCGTCGACATCGGCGAGGCGGTCGGCATCATCGCCGCCCAGTCCATCGGTGAGCCCGGTACCCAGCTGACGATGCGTACCTTCCACACGGGTGGTTCGGCCTCGGCCGACGACATCACCCAGGGTCTGCCGCGTGTCACCGAGCTGTTCGAGGCGCGGACCCCGAAGGGCGCGTCCCCGATCGCCGAGGCCCCCGGCCGCGCCACGATCGAGGACACGGACAAGGGCCGTCGGATCATCCTCACGCCGGACAACGGCGACGAGCCGTTCATCTACCCGGTGCTCAAGCGTGCGACCCTCCTCATCGAGGACGGGCAGCACGTCGAGCTCGGCGAGCAGTTCATCGCCGGCACCGTCGACCCGAAGGAAGTCCTTCGCGTCAAGGGTGTCCGTGAGGTCCAGAAGCACCTGGTCAACGGTGTGCAGGACGTGTACGGCTCGCAGGGTGTGCCGATCCACGACAAGCACATCGAGGTCATCGTCCGCCAGATGCTCCGCAAGGTGACGGTCGTCGACCACGCCGACACGGACCTCCTCCCGGGTGAGCTCGTCGACCGTTCGCGGTACAACGAGATCAACCGTGCGGCGCTGCAGGAGGGTCGCAAGACCGCCTCGGCCCGCCAGGAGGTCATGGGCATCACCAAGGCGTCCCTCGCGACCGAGTCGTGGCTGTCCGCCGCGTCCTTCCAGGAGACCACCCGCGTCCTGACGCAGGCGGCCATGGAGGGCAAGGAGGACCACCTCGTCGGCCTCAAGGAGAACGTCATCATCGGAAAGCTCATCCCTGCCGGGACGGGCCTCAGCCGGTACCGCGACGTGGACGTGAACGCGACGGAAGAAGCGAAGGCAGAGCGGTACCCCAACCGCATCTTCGCGGACGACTCGTCGTTCTCGGACGCCGACCTGAGCTTCGTCGACTTCGACAGCTTCTCGTCGGACGACTTCACGCCGGGCACGTACAACTGAGCCTGATCTGACGTGAACGGCCCCCGCATCCTCGGATGCGGGGGCCGTTCACGTTTGTGGCTGCGCCCTCGGTCTGGAGGAGCGGTGCGGCGCCGCCACGCGCCTCCAGTCGGTCATCGCCATAACCAGAACCGTCCGTCCGTACCTGATATGTTGGTGCGCCGGTGATGGCGCCCAGGTCCAGACCTGGAGCGGAGCCAGAAGACCGCGCCGCCGTGCGAGGAGGCGGCGTCGAGTTCTCCTCCTCACCTCGCCGAGGAATGGACCATGGACGGAACGAGCGCCAGGCGGCGCAAGCGGAGCGCAGACGTGATCGCGGTGATCGCGGTGGTGGTGTCGCTCTGGGCACCGATCGCGGTGGTGCTCGAGACCCCACTCGCCGTCGCGGCGGGCGCCGCTGGTGTGACACTCAGTACGTTTGCGGGAATCATCGACCGCGAGAACGCGCGCGCGCCCGCTGCCTTCCTCGTCGTGCTCGGGATCATCGCCACCGCACTGGCGCTGCACTGGGCGAGCACCTGACAGCCGAGCGCCCCCCGGGCACCGCGTGGTGCGTCAGGCGGTGCGGCCCTTCTCGTCGACGAGTGAGTACAGGCTGAGGACGTTGCCGTCGGGGTCGCGGACGTCGAACCAGTTCGTGGCGCCGTCGACGCACTCGACCGGCCCGATGTCGATGCCGAGCGCACCGATCCGTGCGTGCTGGGCGCGGACGTCATCGACGCCGAACCGGACGCTCACCGGGTTCTCCTCGGCGTGCTCGTCCTCGTACAGCTGGATCCAGATGCCGCCGACCTCGTACTCGGCGACGCCCTCCTCCGGTTCGAGGTCCGGCTCGGTGCGCTCGAAGACCGCGCCGTACCAGAGGCAGGACGCCTCGATGTCGGTGACGGGCAACCCCACGGTCACGCTCGTGATGTCCATGCCTCATCATGTCCCGCGCGCGCCCGTCCGTCGAGGGGTTTCCGGCTGCTCTGCCAGGGGGTTTCCGGCTGCTCTGGCAGGGTGGACGGATGGCGACGCTGCGCGAACGGATCACGGCCCCGACACACCTCGACCTGCCGGAGGCGATCGGCGGCGTGACGTTCCGCGCAGGCTCGACGGAGGACCTCGTGGCGGTCCACGGGGTCGCGATCGAGGCCGCGGCGCTCGACGATCCCGGCGCGCATCCCTCCACAGCGGACTTCGAGCGGACGTTGTCCACCGAAGGGCTCGACGTCGCCCGGGACACCATCGTCGCCGTCGATGCTGATGGGCATGTGCAGGCGTACGGCATCGTCATCGGCGTTCCCTCCCCGGTCACCGCGGCCCGGATCGTGCTCGACGGCGCGGTCCGGCCCGACCACCGCGGGGCGGGCATCGGGCGGCGGGTGTTCGGGTGGCAGGTCGAGCGCGGGCGCCAACGGCTCGCAGCAGTCGATCTCGACCTCCCGGCAACGATCGAGGTGGGTGCCCGACAGGGGTCCCCTGCCCTCGGGCTCGCCGCGCGCTTCGGCTTCGCCCCGACACGGCACTGGCTCGACATGCAGGTCGTGTTCGACGACCAGCACCCGGTCGCCGTGCCCGCCGTTCCCGAGGGGCTCGTCGTCCGTCCGGCGACGACGGACGACATCGAGCCCCTCCGGCTCGCCAAGAACGACGCCTTCCGCGACCACTGGGGGTCGCAGCCGATGGTGGCGTCGGACTGGCGGGGGTTCCTCACCGCGGAGAAGTGCCGGTTGGACCTCTCACGGGTCGTGCTCGATGCCGACGGCGCCGTCCTGGCGTTCGCCATCGTCGAGGTCGATCCAGCTGCCTTCGCTGCTCGTGGCCGCAGCTTCGGGTACGTGCACTGGGTCGGGGTCGTCCGGTCCGCTCGTGGCCGTGGTCTCGCGCCCGTCGTGCTCGACAGCGCGCTGCAGGCGATGCGCGACGATGGGCTGTCCGCCGCCGCGCTGGACGTCGACGCCGAGAACCCGAGCGGTGCCGGCCGGATCTACGAGCGGCTGGGGTTCGTCGCCGGATCGGTGCACGTCACCGCGTCGACTGCCCTCTGAACCGGGGGACCACGCCGCCCGGCAACCGCGTCCCCCTGCACTGGGGGCAGGGAAACCCCGTCGCCCCCTCGTTGTGGGACTGCGGCTGCGGTTGGACGCAGACATACCTTGGACGGGCGTCGAACCCCTGCGACGCCGTCATCGACGACCCACGCGCGATCACTTGGAGGCTCCGGGGCACATGGCCACGCTGTCCGAGATCCTCATCCTCAACGGAGCCCTGCCGATCGAGCACCTCGACTCGATGACCGGCGACGAAGAGATGGACGACCGGTCCATCCGATCGCTCGTCGACCAGGGGTTGGTGAGCGAAGCGCAGTACATCACCGCGCGCGCCGCCTCCCACAACTCGAAGACCGTCCCCCTCACCGACTACCCGGTCGACGGCACCGCGGTGTCCATGCTGCCGGCCGCGCTCTGTCGTCGGCACGGCGTGCTGGGCATCGGGTTCGAGGGTGAGGTCCTCGTCCTCGCCATGGTGAACCCCACGAACGTCCTCGCGATCGACGACGCCCGGGCCGCCTCGGGGCGTCCGATCAAGCCCCTCCAGGTCGACGAACGCGACCTCGTCGCAGCGCTCGACCGGTACCTGCGCGCGGACGACGAGCTCAACGACCTCACGAGCTCCCTCGAGGAAGAGGCATCGGCACAGTCGAAGCAGCAGGTCGACCTGACCGAGGGTTCCCTCGACGACGTGCCGATCGTCCGGTTCGTCAACCTGCTCGTCTCGCAGGCGATCCAGGACCACGCGTCGGACATCCACATCGAGCCGGGTGAGCACGAGGTCCGGGTCCGCTACCGCATCGACGGCGTGCTCCACGAGATGGCGCCGGCGCCCAAGAACATCCAGAACGGCGTCATCAGCCGCCTGAAGATCATGAGCGACATCGACATCGCCGAACGACGGAAGCCGCAGGACGGCCGCATGTCGGTCCGCCACGGTGGGCGGCAGATCGACCTCCGTGTCGCGACCCTGCCCACGGTCTGGGGCGAGAAGGTCGTCATGCGGATCCTCGACAACACGAACACGTCGATGTCCCTGAAGGACCTCAACCTGCTCGAGCAGAACTTCCGGAAGTACCAGAAGTCCTACTCGAAGCCCTACGGGATGATCCTGGTCACGGGCCCGACCGGTTCGGGCAAGTCGACGACCCTGTACACGACGCTGAACGCGGTCGCGAAGCCCGAGATCAACGTCATCACGGTCGAGGACCCGGTCGAGTACCGGATGGCCGGGATCAACCAGGTGCAGGTGAACCCGAAGGCGGGTCTGACGTTCGCGTCGGCCCTCCGGTCGATCCTGCGGTCCGACCCCGACGTCGTGCTCCTCGGTGAGATCCGTGACCACGAGACCGCGCAGATCGCGATCGAGGCATCGCTCACCGGGCACCTCGTGCTCTCCACGCTGCACACCAACGACGCCCCTTCGGCGATCACGCGGCTGACCGAGATGGACATCGAGCCGTTCCTGGTCGGGTCCGCGCTCGACTCCGTCGTCGCCCAGCGCCTGGCGCGCCGGCTCTGCGACCGCTGCAAGGCGCCCGCGGTGTACGAGACCGAGCAGCTGCAGGCCCTCGGGTTCCTGACCGAGGCCGACACCTCCGTGCCGGACTTCTTCGCACCCATCGGTTGCGCCGTCTGCTCGCACACGGGCTACCGCGGCCGGATCGCCCTGCACGAGGTGATGATCGTCACCGAGGAGATCGAGCGGCTCGCAGTCGGCCGGGCCTCGAGTGCCGAGATCAGCCGCGTCGCCCAGGACCAAGGCATGCTCACCCTCCGTCAGGACGGGTGGGAGAAGGTCAAGCTCGGCATGACGAGCGTCGACGAGATCCTGCGCGTGGTTGCGTAGCGGACGGGGAGCAGACACCATGGACGAATCCGTCTACGACCTCTCGCCCGGCGGGGACGACCCGGCGGCCGACAGCTGGCACCCGGGCCGACCCGGGACCGAGATCGGCAGCCGTCGCGCCGCGCGCCTCGCAGCCGCAGCAGCGGAGCAGTCCGGCGTGGCCGTGACCGCCCCGGCCGTGCCCGTGCCCGTGTACGACCTGTCGACGGACCTGTTGGCCGACCCGTCCGGCTGGTCGACCCCGGTCGCCCCAGCCGAGCCGGACGGGACCGTCCAGGCCCCCACCGGTGCGTCGGGCTGGCCTGCCCCCGGGGGACACCCCGTCGCGGTCCCGGTGGCGCAGCCGTACGCCGACCCGGCAGCACCGAGCGCCGTCGTCCCGCCGGCGACCGCCTCCTACGGGTACGCCGACGCGCCGACCCACCACCTGCCGGTGGTGCCCGCGGAACCGACCACGATCCTCCCGTCCGGCTCGACCCCGGCGCGCACCGCGACCGTCACCGACGGCTCGCCGGAGATCGGCTTCACGCGCCACGCGCGTGAAGACGCGGACCCCGACCTCATCACCGCCTTGGCGCAGGTGGTCTACCAGGGCGCGTCCGACCTGCACGTGACCGCCGACGCACCGCCGACGGTGCGCGTCGACGGTGCGTTGCGACCCGCCGTGCCGGGAGGCCCGTGGGCACGTCACAAGGTCGTCGCGGCGCTCAGGACACTCCTGACCGAGGAGCAGCTCGCGCAGTTCGACCGCGATCAGGAACTCGACTTCGCGTACTCGCTGTCCGCGGACTACCGCTTCCGCGTGAACTTCTACCAGCAGCGCGGCAACTGGGGTGCTGCCTTCCGCATCATCCCGACCAAGATCAAGACCCTCAAGCAGCTCGGGATCCCCGCCCACGTCGCGGAGTTCGCGAAGCTCCCGCGCGGGCTCGTGCTCATCACGGGGCCGACGGGGTCCGGCAAGTCCACCACCCTCGCGGCGCTCATCGACCTGGTGAACGAGACCCGTGCCGACCACATCGTGACGGTCGAGGACCCGATCGAGTTCATGCACGAGCACAAGAAGGCGCTCATCAACCAGCGCGAGGTCGGTGCGGACACGCACTCGTTCGCCTCCGCGCTGAAGCACGTCCTGCGCCAGGACCCGGACGTCATCCTGATCGGCGAGCTCCGCGACCTCGAGACCATCTCGGTCGCGCTGACCGCAGCCGAGACCGGCCACCTGGTGTTCGCGACCCTGCACACGCAGAGCGCCCCGGGCACCATCGACCGCGTCATCGACGTGTTCCCGCCGCACCAGCAGGGCCAGATCCGGACGCAGCTGGCCGCCACGCTCGAAGGCGTGGTCTGCCAGACGCTCGTGCCGAAGGCCAACGGCGCCGGCCGCGTCGTGTCGACCGAGATCATGAAGACCACGCCGGCGATCGCCAACCTCGTTCGCGAGGGCAAGACCTACCAGATCACCTCCGCCATGCAGGCGGGCCGTGACATGGGCATGCACACCATGGACCAGGACCTCGCCGAGCTGGTGAACGTCGGCACCATCACGCGCGTGGCGGCGATGGAGAAGGTGCACGACCTCGACGGCTTCGACCGGCTGGTGCAGCGTGTCGAATCCCCCTCCGACTCGTCCGCCGCGGCCATCGCCGCGTCCGAGATCGACTTCGGTGACAAGTACTCAGGAGGCCACTGATGTCGCTCGCTTACGACTACCGAGGGCGCGATGGCGCGGGCAAGCTCGTGAAGGGGCGGCTCGACGCGTCGTCCGAGGGTGCGGTCGTGCAGCGATTGCGGGGCATGGGCGTCTCGCCGATCGCGATCACCGAGGCGAAGGCCGGCACCGGGCTGCAGACCGAGATCAAGATCCCCGGGTTCGAGAAGGGCGTCGGCCTGAAGGACCTGGCGATCATGTCCCGGCAGGCGTCCACGATGCTGTCGTCGGGGCTCTCGCTGCTCCGTGCGCTGTCGATCCTGGCGGACCAGACGGACAACAAGAAGCTCAAGGAGATCATCAGCAAGGTCCGCGATGACGTCGAACGCGGTGTCTCGTTCTCCGACGCGGTCGCCAAGTTCCCGGTGGACTTCCCGCCGATCATGATCAACATGATCCGCGCGGGGGAGACCGGCGGGTTCCTCGATCAGGCGATGGACTCGATCGCGACGAACTTCGAGAAGGAGCACAAACTCCGCGCGACGATCAAGTCGGCGATGACGTACCCGGTCGTCGTACTGTGCATGTCCCTGATCGCGGTGGTGATCATGCTCGTCTTCATCGTCCCCATCTTCCAGGACATGTTCGCGTCGCTGGGTGGCCAGCTGCCGCTCCCGACGATGATGCTGGTCTACCTCTCGCACGCCATGATCTACGTCGGCCCGGTGCTCGCAGTGCTCGCGGTGCTCGCCTGGTTGTGGTGGCGTGCGAACAAGAACTCGGACCGGTTCCGGAGTGTCGTCGACCCCCTGAAACTACGGTTGCCCGTCTTCGGTCTGCTCAACCGGAAGATCGTGATGGCGCGTTTTGCGCGGAACCTGTCGAACATGATCGGGGCAGGAGTTCCGATTCTCGAGGCATTGCAGATCGCCGGGCAGGTCTCGAACAACATCGTGGTCGAACGTGCATTGCACCGTGTGTCCGAATCGGTTCGGAAGGGCGAATCCATCGCCGCGCCGCTCCAGCGTGAAACAGTGTTTCCGACGATGGTCTCGCAGATGATCGCCGTCGGTGAAGATGCCGGTTCGATGGAATTGATGCTCGAGCGGATCGGCGCTTTCTACGACAACGAAGTCGAAGCGTCGACCGAGGCGCTCACGTCGCTCATCGAGCCGCTCCTGATCGGGTTCCTCGGCGTGGTGGTGGGCGGAATGATCATCGCGCTCTACCTGCCGATCTTCCAGATCTCGTCGCTCATCAAGTAGCTCAGGCCGCCGATCACCCTCCGATGGGGGTGATCGGCGTTCGCGCACCCCCGGCACTGGGGGCATTTTGGTACCCCCTGACCCCCCGTTCTCGGGATTCCGCCAGGAAAAACGGCTGAATACGCTTGGGTTCGGCGGCGGAGCAGTCCCCGGCAATCACCCACACGCATTCCCGGAAGAATGGAAACGACCATGTACTTCGCTCTCATGGGCAAGCTCGACGCTCGCCGTAAGGGTCTTCTCAAGGACGAGGAAAAGGGCTTCACGCTCATCGAACTCCTCGTCGTCGTGATCATCATCGGCATCTTGGCCGCGATCGCGATCCCGGTCTACATCGGTGTGCAGAACAACGCCAAGGACTCGAGTGCGAAGTCGGACGTCACCAACTTCAAGACTGCGGTCGTTGCCATCCAGACCAACACGGGCTCGCTGCCGACTGCCGGGACCTATGGCAGCGGCACTGGCGCCACGGCGCTCCCCGCCACCCTCAAGAGCGCGGGTGCGAGCCTCAGTGGCAACACCACGCAGCTCGCGTACACGACGACGGCTGGGACGTCGACCACTGCCGGAACGTTCCAGGTCGTGGGCACCAGCTCGACGGGCGCCACCTTCTGTGCTTCAGACACGTCGGGTGTGGTCACCGGCTCCACCTGCTGATCGAAGCCGTATCGACAGGCCGTGACGTTACCGTCACGGCCTGTCGTCGACCTACTAACCGTCGCCCTGGAGAGGCTGAGCATGCTGCTACGCATCGTCGATCGCCTCCGCGCGGTCCGAGAATCTGACGAGGGGTTCTCGATCATCGAAGTGATGGTCGCGATGACCATCTTCGCGATGATCGCTGCTGGGGTCGCGGCAGGTATCGTCGCGACGCTCTACCTCACGCAGGACAATCGCTCTCGGGAAGCTGCTCTCAACCTGGCGAACCAGGCGCTCGACTCGGCACGGAGCACGAAGGACGTCTTCACGCTCGACAACGACGTGTCGACGCAGCCCGTCGGGAACCAGAACTACACGGTCACGCGGACGACGAACTGGATCAACTCCGATGGGTCCGACAACCCCTGCGGGGCGGGGACCGGAGTGCTGGCGTACAAGCGCGTGTCGATCACCGTCTCGTGGACGAGTGGAACGTCGCCGCGACAGAAGAACGTAGTGCTCGACTCGCTCATCTCACCATCGTCGGCCGTCTCGAGCGCGTCGGCGTCGACCATCGTGGTGGGAGTGCAGACAGCGTCGGGAGGGCCGAACACAGGGGTCGCGGTGACAATCGCTCCGTTGTCGGGAGGAGCGACCGGTCTGTCCAATCCGCCCGCGGCGACTGATGCGAACGGCTGCAGTTACGCGGTGGGCATCACTCCCGGCACCTACCGGGTCACCATCACGAAGGCGGGCGACGTCGACCCCTCCGGCGCCACCGCTCCGTACTACGACGTCACGACCTCGCCTGGCGGGGTGGGGAACAAGTCCTTCCAGTACGACCAAGCGGTGACGGCGACGACGGGCAGCCCGCTGAACCTCAAGGACGGCGTCTCGGTGAAGCTCCCGACGTCGCTTCCGACGACCTACCGCTACAACGACACAGTGAAGACCGTGTCGACGATGTCGACGACGCTCTTCCCCTACGCGTGGACGACGATCGCCGGCGCCTACAGCAGCACCTGCAAGAACGTCGACCCGACCGCATGGCCCACGGCCAACAACCTCGGCGTGTCGCCGAACATCTTCAACGCGACCGACGGTTCGACCCCCGGGTTCAACCCGACGACGCCGACCACGGCGACGGCCAGGGCGCCGATGGGCGTCTTCAACGTCAAGATGGGCGGTAGCGACTCCGTCCTCGTGGCAACCGTGAAGAACACGACGGCAGTGCCGAACGGTGATCCCGGTTGCGCGATGACGACCTACACCTTCACCGGGATGACCGCTGCCACGGCGACCACCATCGCTCTTCCCTTCGGGACGTGGACGCTCACTGGGACGAGCGCAGTCGGTGGGCAGCCGAGTGCTGCTGTGCCGACGATCGGTTCCAATCCGAACGTGACCAACCTCAAGGTGACCTCCGCGAGCAACGTGGTCACGCTCGACCCGCGGACGGTGCCCGCGTCATGAGCACCTGCATCCGGCGAGTCCTCCGTGCCGCTCGAGTGGACGAGCGTGGACTGACATTGGTCGAGCTGCTGGTCGCGATGGCGCTCTCGCTCATCGTCCTCACCGTAGCCGGCTCGTTTCTCGTGTCCGCGCAGAAGGCATCCCTCACAGCGAGTTCGACCAGCCAAAACACGCGTGCCGCTTCGGCAGGGATGAACGAGATGGAACGCATGCTCCGCGCAGCAACTGACAACCCGGTCCCGACCGGCGATGATTCGCAGTACGCGTTCCAATACGCGAGCGCAACCTCGGTCCGGTTCTTCGCCTACGTGAACCTCGACTCGACGCTTTCCCAGGCCGTGGAAGTCCAGCTCACGCTCGACCCGGTCGCCGACCGCGTCACCGAGACAAAGTGGAACGGAACCGCCGTCGCGGGGAATTCGTCGTACTTCGCGTTTCCCCTCGGGTCAGCGGCCGCACTCTCGGTGACGCCGAGCTCGACACGGACCCTCGTGTCCTCTGCCGTCAACGCCACGGCCTTCAGCTTCAAGGACAGCGTCGGGAACGTCCTCGGTTCGCTCACCTCGCCGGTCTCAGCAGCGAACCTCCCGAACATCCGGACCGTCGACATCGCTCTGACGGTGGGTTCGTCCACCTCGGACCCGAACGCCGTCACGCTGACGAACTCAGCCAGCCTGCCGAACATCGCGATGGGGGCGTCTTGATGATCCGTCTGCTCCGTGCAATGAGAAGGCACGACGACGAGCGGGGGATGGCGCTGGTCGCCGTGGTCGGCATCGGCACCGTCGTGATGCTCCTCGTCGCCACAATGGTTGCGGTGGCGACGTCCGGAGCTCGCGTGACCTCGACGGACCGCGCATGGAACCGTGCGATCGCAGCGGCCTACGCCGGTGTCGCGGACTACCAGTCTCGGCTGAACGCCGACAACACCTATGGCAACTACGGGGATCCTGCCGCCCCGTTCAGTCACGCTTCGCTCAGCAACTTCCCGAAAGGCCTCGGAGGGAACCCAGCGTTCAGCGACCAGGCCGGGCAGCCGTGGGTCACGGTACCCACGGGGGACGGGACGGGCAGCGATTCGTCCTTCCGGTA
Organism: Curtobacterium sp. ISL-83; assembly: GCF_018613895.1. GTDB lineage: Bacteria > Actinomycetota > Actinomycetes > Actinomycetales > Microbacteriaceae > Curtobacterium. The sequence goes on along the minus strand of NZ_JAGGPH010000007.1, from coordinate 197,982 downwards.
CGCGGTCGACAACAGCAAGCTGTCATCACAGGGCGTCATCCGGCTGCAGTCGACGGGCCGTTCGGGCAACACGACGCGGACGGTCATCGCGAACGTCCGCCCCGACGGGTTCTCGAACTACCTGTACTTCACCAACTACGAGTCCGGCGACCCCACGGTCACGAACGAGACCTCGACCGGAACGACTCCCTGTACCTCGGCCTACCGGCCCGTTGCCACGGCCGCGACGTGCGACCAGATCCAGTTCGGCGGGAACGACGTGCTGGAGGGCCCTGTCCGGTCGAACGACCAGATCAAGGTGTGCGGCGCGCAGTTCAAGAGCACCGTGCAGAGCGTGTTCGGCGTCTCGAGCAGCGGGTGCACCGTTGGTCGGTACGCTTCCAACCCGACCACGTCATCGACGTTGACTCCGCCGGCGACCATCGGCAACCTCCGCGACTTCACGAGAACGGACCTTCCGTCGACCACGGGGACGGTGGAAGGCGCGGGGTGCTTGTACACGGGGCCGACCAAGATCGTGTTCAACGGAGACGGCACGATGACGGTCCGGTCTCCGATGACGATCTTCTCGCAAGTCACCGGAGCGACGCCGACGGCGGGCGCGGTGATCACCGGCGGTGACACCACAACCTCCGAGGCGAAGTGCGGCCCTGTTGCCGCGCTCCGGAGCAGTACCGGCGCGAGGGTGGCCATCCCGAAGAACAACCTGATCTTCGTCCAGAACGAGCCGGCGGCCCGACCGGGTCCGGTTCAGGACCCCAACTACTGGAAGGGCAATGCCCAGCTGAAGAGCACCGCGACCGCATGCGATGCGACGTCAGCGGCTGGTGGCCCGAACGGGGCGACGACGTTGAAGGCGAACGGGGTCGGGTACCCCTACGTCGGCAGCAGCACGGCCACATCCGAGGTCGATCCCACCGCCGGGGCAGGTGCTGCGGTCACCAACCCCTACGGGTGTGACCGCGGCGACGCGTTCGTCCAAGGGACGGTCGACAAGGCGGTCACGATCGCTGCCGAGAACTACCTCTACGTCACCGGCGACATCAAGTACCCCACGACGCGCTCGGCGTCGACCATCCTCGGTCTCATCGGCCAGCGCGCCGTTTGGGTCTGGAACCCCATCAACCCGAGCAACGGAGCGATCCTGCCGAATGACCGCGAGATCGATGCGGCGATCTTGTCGAACAGCGGGACCTTCGTCGTCCAGAACTGGACGAGGGGTTCTTCAGCTGGTCGCGGCACCCTGACGGTGAGCGGCTCGATCGCTCAGAACTTCCGTGGAGCGGTCGGGCTCGCCAGCGGGCAGGGGTACGACAAGTCCTACAAGTTCGATCCGAGCCTTTCCACGTACACCCCTCCAAAGTTCCCGCAGCCGACTGTGACGACGTACCGCGTCGCCACAGAGGTCGAGTCGAAGACGGCCTACGACGGGAACGGGGCCCCCATCACGTGACGACCTCACTCATGTCGCTGGCGGCGGTGCTCATCGGACTCGTCGCGGTGCTCGGACTCGCCATCGGCTCGTTCCTCAACGTCGTCGTGTACCGAGTGCCTGCGGGGCTCTCGGTAATCGCGCCGGCCTCTTCCTGCCCGCGGTGCGGTCGGCTGATCCAGGGTGTGGACAACATCCCGATCCTGTCGTGGTTCCTGCTCCGTCGTCGTTGCCGCAACTGCCGCGAGCCGATCTCGGCGCGCTACCCGCTCGTGGAAGCCGTGACCGCTCTCCTGTTCCTCGCCGTCGCGCTGAGGTTCGGACCGCGGCACGCGGTCTCTGGTGCCGAGCTCGCCGGTGAGATCGCCTTCCTCGTCGCGCTGCTGTACGTGATGGCGGTGAGTGTCGCGCTTGCACTCATCGACATCGATACGCACCGGCTCCCCAACCGGATCGTGCTCCCTCTGTACCCGCTCCTCCTCGTGCTCCTCGGGGTCTCGAGCGTGTTCACCGGCGACTGGGGCGCCCTCGTGCGGGGCTTGATCGGCATGGTGATCCTCGGTGGTACGTACCTCGTCCTCGCGGTGGCAGTTCCGCGGGGTATGGGACTCGGGGACGTCAAACTCGCCGGAGCGCTCGGACTGTTCCTCGCGTACCTCGGATGGGGACCCCTCACTGTGGGTGCTTTCGCAGCGTTCCTCCTCGGCGGTAGCTTCGGGATCGTCCTCCTCCTGATCCGTCGGGCCCGTCGGGGCAGTGGGATCCCGTTCGGACCGTGGATGCTCCTCGGAGCGTGGGTGGGCGCGTTCGTGGGCGACCCCGTCTGGGCTGCCTACCTCCGACTCCTCGGTCTGGTCTGATGACCCGATGCACCTCAACTGACCCGGGCCAACCCCGAAGGAAGACGGCATGAGCAAGCACATAGTCGGCATCGACATCGGAGCAGAAGCGATCCGAGCGGTCGAAGTCGCTGACGCGGACAAAGCCCAGCCGACGATCGTTCGTGTTGCTGAGGTTCCCGTGCCCACCGACGCGACGAAGCATGGCGAGGTGCTCCAAGCGAACACCGTTTCGGTGGCGTTCCGCGAACTCTGGTCGATCGGGCGCTTCCGGACCAAGGACGTGGTCCTGGGGATGGGTAACCAACGCGTGCTGTCGCGCGATCTGACCGTGCCCAAAGCCCCCCTTGCCCAGATCCGCGAGTCGCTCCCGTTCCAGGTCCAGGACATGCTCCCGGTTCCCGTCGGAGATGCAATCCTCGACTTCTACCCCATTGACGAGGGTATCGGTGAAAGCGGCCCGGTCGTCCACGGCCTCCTGGTGGCGGCTATCAAGGACGCGGTGCTCGCAAACGTGCGCGCAGCAGAACTCGCCGGCCTGAACCCCGTGGGTGTCGATCTGATCCCCTTCGCACTCACGCGCGTCCTCGCTCCTCGGGTGGCCGGCTCGGGCACCGTGGCGATCGTGGATTGCGGTGGCAACACGACCTCGATCGTCATCGCGCGCGATGGCGTCCCGCGGTTCGTCCGGATCATCCCGACCGGTGGTGACGACGTCACGAAGGCGATCGCTGCGCGGCTGGAAATCCCAGTCTCCGAAGCAGAGGCGGTCAAACGGTACTTCGGCCTGGTCGGGCAGCCACGGACGCCTGACGACAGTCGGGCTGTGGCCGCCACGCGGGAGACCGTCGGCGAGCTCCTCACGAGCATCCGCAACACCGTGACCTACTACACCAACACCCGACCTGACGAGACGATCCAGGGGATCGTGGTCGTCGGCGGCGGTGCGGCTCTCCCTGGGTTCCGCGAGGGCCTTGGAGACGTTTCTGGACTTCCCGTCGCCCTCGGCGACCCGTTCGTCTCAGCCCGGACAGCCCGTGGTGTCAGCCCCGAGGTGCTCAGAGAGCGCGCCGCGTCCCTCTCGGTGGCCTGGAGTCTCGCAGTCGGAGGACGAGCAGCATGACCGAGATCATCGACACGACGACCGATCACCCCCGTTCCGACCCGGGAGGGCGCGCTCGGAGAGGTGGTGAGCCGGTTCGAGCGCCTCGTGCCCGCGGCAAGGCACGACAGCTCGTGGTGGGCGGGGTCCCGCGGGTGGACCTCCTCCCCGGCGAGGTCCACGTCAGCCGGCGCCAGCGCGCAGTGGTCCGGCGTGTCTGGGCGGGTGTCGTGGCGATGGCGGTGGCAGTGGGGTTGTTGGCGGGCTGGGCTTCGCTCGACCGGATGGCAGCAGAGCAAGACTTGACGACAGCGCAAGGCGAGACCGTCACGCTCCTCCAGCAGCAACTTCGCTACCGGGACGTCCGGGTTACCGAGGGCGCCACCACGCTGCTCAAGGCCGCGCAACAGGTCGGCGGCTCGACTGAGGTCGATTGGGCGGCCACGCTCCGATCGGTCCAGTCGAAGCTCCCGGCGGGTGTGAAGATCACCGGTCTGACCGTGGACTCAGCATCGCCCACGCAGTCCTACGCGCAGTCGGACGACCCGCTCCAGGGCGCGCGCATCGCTACCCTGACCTTCGACGCGTCCAGTTCGACGCTGCCGTCCGTCCCAGAATGGTTGACGTCGGTTCGGAGTATGCGGGGATTCGTGGATGCAAACGCGAATTCGGTCGCTCGGGCCGACGACGGAAGCGGCTACCGGGTCAACATGACGATCCACCTCAACGAGAAAGCGTTCGACGGCGCATACGCTGCCACGAACGCGACGAAGGGCTGACCGATGTCGCGGAACCGGATGAGCCTGTTGCTCGCAGTCGTCGCGATGGCCATCGTCGCCGTCGGGGGCTTCTTCCTCGCGATCCAACCACAGCTCGCGGCGAGTGCCGCTGCCCGTGCTCAGACGCGTACGGTCCAGACGTCCAACGACGCGAACCGTGCCGAACTCTCGCGCCTCTCCGCCCAAGCGGCGAAGTTGCCAGCCATGCGTCGCGAGCTGACCGCTCGAACTGCCTCGGTGCCCGCCGGGGCGGATCTGCCCGCATTCATCGACGAGCTCGACGGAGTCGCCGCCTCGTCGGGCATGCAGGTGTCCTCGTTCACGTCGAGCGACGCAGTGGCTTACGCTCCGGCCACCCCCGCGTTGGCGGCGGGCGCTGCCGCAGGAGGAGCATCCGCCACTCCGAGTCCAGGACCGTCTACCGGCACCAGCGCCAGTGCTGCACCAGCGGTTCCCGTGGCTCCCGTGGCTCCGACCGCCGTCACGAACCCTTCGATCACCGGCGAGAACCTCTCGGTGATCCCGGTCACCGTCGCTGTGGATGGGTCCTTCGACCAGGCGCTCGCGTTTGTCAGAGGAATGCAGAGTGGTGCACGGCTCTTCCTCATCACGACCATCTCATCGACGGCGACGAGCGGTGACGGCGGTTCCGCGAGCAACAACTCCACGTGGACCTTCGGCGGCTCGATCTACGTCCTCGACACGTCGACGTCGACGGCGACGGGAACCGGCGCGACCGGCACTGATGCGACCGGCACCGGCGCCACAGGGACCGGGACGAACACCCCCGGGACGACCACTCCGGGTACTGCGGCGACCGGCACCGCCACCCCCGCCGCGAAGCGCTGATCCGGCGCTCTCCATCACCCCACGGACTGGGGTGGCAACGCCACGCCGATCGACTTCCGCACCGCTCACCGTCCTGATTACGATGCTGCTCGGCGCCGCGCTCGCGGTTGCTCGTCACCCCTCGGACGGTCGATCCAAATCGGTCGTCCATCGTCGTGCCCGGAGTCGCGCGTGTTGGTCGGAATCGTCGAATTCCTTGGGTGGTTCGGTGCTGTAACTGTCTTGGCAGGTTACATGCTCTTCTCCGCAGGGAAGCTCTCGAACGGCCCCGTCTACCAGCTGATCAACCTGGTCGGCGGCCTGTCCATCGCGGTCAACGTCGCGGCGCACCACGCGATCCCGTCGACGGTGGTGAACGGCATCTGGTCGATCGTCGCCCTCGTCGTGCTCATCCGGACCGCGGCCGTTCGGCGCTCCGAGCGACGTGGTCAGCCGCACGACCTCGGCCAGGCCGCGCCGAGCCCTGCCGTCGGTCTCGCGGAACCACCGGCGACGACCGCGGTGCTCCGGGTCGTCGGTCCTGCGCTCCGTGATCACGGGAACGGCGCCGACCCTGCGGCGGCGACGGTGAACCTGCCCGCAGCAACCGCAGCAACCGCGACCTCCCTGCCGGAGCCGACCCCGGTCCTCCAGATCGGGTCACCGGCCGGAGCGCCACCGGCCCCGATGACCGAGACGGTCCCCGTGATCACGGCGACCATCGCGCTCGCCCTCGTAGCTGCCGCGCACCAACAGCACGAGCAGCACGAGCAGGAACAGCAGCAAGAGCACCAGCAGCACGACCAGCTGCGATAGCGCACCCGCCAGCCTGTACCTCCACTTCCCCGAGCGGCCCCGGAGTCCCCGGCGCTACGATCGCCCCATGTCCCGGTGGTTGATCGCGACGATGACGTCGGTCCTCTTCATCGCGCTCGTCGTCGCCGTGACCGGCTTCGAGGCGCTCCTCGCCGACGTCGAGCCCGTCTCCCAGCCCGACGCCACCCCGTACCTCGGCCCCGCGATGGTCGTCGCCGGCGCGATCGTGGTGTTCCTCGCGACCGCTGTCGGCGCCCGCGAGGGGAACCCCGGAGTGACGGGACTCGTCGCCGCGGCAGCGGCCTACCTCGTGATGCTCGGCGTCGGGGCGGTCGGCTACACGCTGATCCGTGGCGACGTCACGGAACTCCTGGTCTTCCCGGCCGGGTACGCGCTCGGGCCGTTCGTGGTCGGCGCGGTGGTCGTGGCGCTGGTCTCGGTGATCGGCGGCGTCGTGATGGCCCGTCACCAGCGAGGCGTGGAGCGCCGCCAGGGCGACACCGCCCAGCGGTAGGATCGCGGGGCACGCCGTACCACGCCACGGGGGAACCATGACGGACCAGCACCAGCGAGACGGATGGGGATCCGTCCCGCACGTCGACTCGATCAGCGGGACCACTGACGGTCCACCGAGCGGCGCGGGAGCGGCTGTCGCCTCCGCCGTCGCGCATGACCGGTCTGGAGGCGCGTGGAGCGTCCCCAACGGTGCGTCGACTGTGCCGGACGGCCGGCTCGCACCCCGCCGGAAGCTCCGCCGTGGTGCGCTCGTCTCGATCATCGCCGGTGGCGCCGTCGTGCTCCTGCTGCTCGTCGCGGGTGTCGTCGGGTACGGCGTCGGCACGAGCACCCACTCCGCGGACCGCCCCGTCCGCGCGTTCCTCGACGACCTCACGGCGGGCCGGGTCGACGCGGCGCTGCGTGACGCGGGGGTCGCCCACACCAAGACCGACGTCCTGCTGACGGACGCCGCCTACGCCAAGGCCACACGCAAGGTCACCGGCTACCGGATCGCCGCCGTGCGCGAGGACGGCGACACGGCGACCGTGGGGGCGTACCTCCGGCAGGGCGGTCAGGACGTCTCCGCGACCTTCACCCTCGACAAGACCGGCACGGACTGGGGGGTCTTCCCGATCTGGAAGCTCGAGGCCCCGCGGCTCGGGACGGTCGACCTCACCGTGCAGGGGCCCGCCGGCGCGACCGCCACGGTCGGCGGCCAGTCCGCGACGACCACGAAGGACGGTTCGGTCACGCTCAAGGTGCTGCCCGGGACCTACGACGTCGGCGTCGACGGGGGCAAGTGGTACACGGCCGATGCGACCACCGCGACGGTGCAGGGCTTCGGGGACACCGCGCCGGCGCCGGTCACGCTCGCGACCAAGCTGACGGCCGCGGGGGCCCAGTCGGCGAAGGCCGCGGTGGACGCGTGGGTCAACGGGTGCATCGCCTCGAAGGACCCGGCGCCGTCCGGCTGCAGCTTCTACGCCTACGGCGAGGACCCGTCCTACACGTACTCGAACGAGCAGTGGACGCTGCAGACGAGGCCGGTCGTCTCCGTGGGTGACTGGGGTGCCGGCGGCTGGCTGATCACCACGACGACCTTCGGCCGGGCGACCTTCACGGCGGACATCTCCGGGCCCGGGGGCGTGGGCACGGCCTCCGCGGGACCGATGAACGTCAACGCGAGCGGGTACATCACGGGCTTCACCAGCGGCGGTGCGACCTTCCGGTCCGCGATCGGCAACGGGTCCTCCGACTCCGGTTCCTGACGAGCGACTCCGCAACCGTCGACGACGTTCGCTCAGAGCGCCCCGCGCGAGCTTGCTCCGGCCTGCCCTGGATTGATTTCACGCGGGTGCGCAGGTAGTCTTGCTCGGGTGTGCGCCCTCGGGCGCGCCTTGATCGTCCGGCACGGATCACGTCCCTCGCCGGACCAATCCGTCCCCGCCTCCATCATCCGCCTTCCGGCGGTGATCAGCGTGGGACGAGGAAGTCGGCGGTCCGCGCCGACCAGAGAGCACGAGCGAGAACCAGGAGAACAGTTGCCTACTATCCAGCAGCTGGTTCGCAAGGGTCGTACGCCGAAGGTCACCAAGACCAAGGCGCCCGCCCTGAAGGCGAACCCCCAGCAGCGTGGTGTGTGCACCCGCGTCTACACCACCACCCCCAAGAAGCCCAACTCGGCACTGCGCAAGGTCGCTCGTGTGAAGCTCTCGAACGGTACCGAGGTCACGGCCTACATCCCCGGTGAGGGCCACAACCTCCAGGAGCACTCGATGGTGCTCGTGCGCGGCGGTCGTGTGAAGGACCTGCCCGGTGTCCGCTACAAGATCATCCGCGGCGCGCTCGACACGCAGGCCGTGAAGAACCGTAAGCAGGCTCGTAGCCGCTACGGCGCGAAGAAGGGTTGAGTTAGATGCCTCGTAAGGGTCCCGCCCCCAAGCGTCCCGTCGTTGCCGACCCGGTCTACGGCGCCCCGATCGTCAGCCAGCTGGTCAACAAGATCCTGCTGGACGGCAAGAAGGGCCTCGCCGAGCGCATCGTCTACGACGCACTCGAAGGGGTCACCGCCAAGAACCAGCAGGACGCCGTCGTGACGCTCAAGAAGGCGCTCGACAACGTCCGTCCCACCCTCGAGGTCCGGAGCCGCCGTGTCGGTGGCTCGACCTACCAGGTCCCGGTCGAGGTCAAGCCGCACCGCGCGAACACCCTCGCGCTCCGCTGGCTGACCTCGTACGCCAAGGCCCGTCGCGAGAAGACGATGACCGAGCGTCTCATGAACGAGATCCTCGACGCGTCGAACGGTCTCGGTGCCGCGGTCAAGCGTCGCGAGGACACGCACAAGATGGCCGAGTCGAACAAGGCCTTCGCCCACTACCGCTGGTAAGTCCGGCTGGTAGTCCCGGCACCGTCCGGGTGCCGGTGGTCAAGAACCACCGGCACCCGGACGGCCGCCAAGCTCTCCTACAACTCTTCCGGAGGAACCTGTGGCACAGGACGTGCTCACTGACCTGAACAAGGTCCGCAACATCGGCATCATGGCGCACATCGATGCTGGCAAGACCACGACGACCGAGCGCATCCTGTTCTACACGGGCATCACGCACAAGATCGGTGAGGTCCACGACGGCGCCGCCACGATGGACTGGATGGCGCAGGAGCAGGAACGCGGCATCACGATCACGTCGGCTGCGACGACCTGCTTCTGGGACAACAACCAGATCAACATCATCGACACCCCGGGTCACGTGGACTTCACGGTCGAGGTGGAGCGTTCGCTCCGCGTCCTCGACGGTGCCGTCGCCGTGTTCGACGGGAAAGAGGGCGTCGAGCCCCAGTCCGAGACGGTGTGGCGTCAGGCGGACAAGTACAACGTCCCCCGCATCTGCTTCGTCAACAAGATGGACAAGCTCGGCGCGGACTTCTACTACACCGTCGACACCATCGTGAACCGTCTCGGCGCGGAGCCCCTCGTGCTCCAGCTGCCGATCGGTGCCGAGAGCTCCTTCGAAGGCGTCGTGGACCTCGTCCAGATGCGTGCACTCACCTGGCGCGGCGACGCCAAGGGTGACGTCGAGATGGGCGCGAAGTACGACATCGAAGAGATCCCGGCCGACCTGCAGGAGCGCGCCGCCGAGTACCGCGAGAAGCTCATCGAGCGCGTGGCCGAGGCGGACGACGTGCTCATGGAGCGCTACCTCGAGGGCGACACCGACTTCACCGTCGCCGAGATCAAGGCAGCGATCCGTGCCCTCACCGTGAGCAGCACGCTCTACCCGGTCCTCTGCGGTTCCGCGTTCAAGAACCGCGGCGTCCAGCCGATGCTCGACGCGGTCATCGACTACCTCCCGTCCCCGCTCGACGTGCCGCCGATGATCGGCCACGACGTCAAGGACGAGGAGAAGGAGATCATCCGCAAGCCCGACGCGACGGAGCCGTTCTCGGCGCTCGCGTTCAAGGTCGCGGTGCACCCCTTCTTCGGTCGTCTGACCTACGTCCGCGTGTACTCCGGCTCGATCGAGTCCGGTGCACAGGTCATCAACTCGACCAAGGGCAAGAAGGAGCGCATCGGGAAGATCTTCCAGATGCACTCCAACAAGGAGAACCCGGTCGCCAACGTGACCGCCGGCCACATCTACGCGGTCATCGGCCTGAAGGACACCACCACCGGTGACACCCTGTGCGACCCGCAGCACCAGGTCGTCCTCGAGTCGATGACGTTCCCGGAGCCGGTGATCGAGGTCGCCATCGAGCCGAACACCAAGGCTGACCAGGAGAAGCTCTCCACGGCCATCCAGAAGCTCGCCGAAGAGGACCCGACGTTCCGCGTCGAGCTCAACGCCGAGACCGGTCAGACGACGATCAAGGGCATGGGCGAGCTCCACCTCGACATCCTCGTCGACCGCATGAAGCGTGAGTTCCACGTCGAGGCCAGCGTCGGCAAGCCCCAGGTGGCCTACCGCGAGACGCTGACCAAGGTCGTCGAGCGCTACGACTACACCCACAAGAAGCAGACCGGTGGTTCCGGCCAGTTCGCGAAGGTGCAGATCGCGCTCGAGCCGATGGAAGTCACCGCCGAGAAGGTCTACGAGTTCGTGAACGCGACCTCCGGTGGCCGCGTCCCGCGCGAGTACATCCCGTCGGTCGACGCCGGCATCCAGGACGCCATGCAGGTCGGCGTCCTCGCGGGCTACCCCACCGTCGGCGTCCGCGCGACCCTCAAGGACGGCGCGGCGCACGACGTCGACTCGTCCGAGATGGCGTTCAAGATCGCCGGGTCCATCGCCTACAAGGAAGCGGCCCGCAAGGCCGGTCCGGCGATCCTCGAGCCGATCATGGCCGTCGAGGTCCGTACTCCGGAGGAGTACATGGGCGACGTCATCGGTGACCTGAACTCCCGTCGTGGCCAGATCGCCTCGATGGAGGACGCCTCGGGCGTCAAGGTGGTCCGCGCGAGCGTGCCGCTGTCCGAGATGTTCGGCTACGTCGGCGACCTGCGGTCGAAGACCTCTGGTCGTGCGGTCTACTCGATGACCTTCGAGACCTACAGCCAGGTCCCGGCCAAGGTCGCCGAGGAGATCATCGCGAAGAACGCGGGGGAGTAACGCTCCAGCGTTTCTCCACAGGCGAGGGAGCCCGGCGACGGGCCCCTCGTCACCAAGTACAGTAAAGACACACACACCGCGCGCCAACGGCCCGGGCCCATCCAGGGCCGACCGGGGGCGTTGCATCCGAGTCCTGAGGAGGACCCACAGTGGCCAAGGCCAAGTTCGAGCGGACCAAGCCGCACGTCAACATCGGAACCATCGGTCACGTCGACCACGGCAAGACCACGCTCACGGCGGCGATCACCAAGGTTCTGCACGACCAGTACCCGGACCTCAACGAGGCCCGTGACTTCGCGCAGATCGACAACGCTCCCGAGGAGCGCCAGCGCGGCATCACGATCAACATCTCGCACGTCGAGTACCAGACCGAGAAGCGTCACTACGCGCACGTCGACGCCCCCGGTCACGCTGACTACGTGAAGAACATGATCACGGGTGCGGCGCAGATGGACGGCGCGATCCTCGTGGTCGCCGCCACCGACGGCCCGATGCCCCAGACGCGTGAGCACGTGCTGCTCGCCCGTCAGGTCGGCGTGCCGTACATCGTCGTCGCGCTGAACAAGTCCGACATGGTGGACGACGAGGAGATCCTGGAGCTCGTCGAGCTCGAGGTCCGTGAGCTCCTCGGCTCGCAGGAGTTCGACGAGGACGCCCCCGTCGTGCAGGTCTCCGCGGTCGGTGCCCTCAACGGTGAAGAGAAGTGGGTCAAGTCCGTCCAGGACCTGATGGCCGCCGTCGACGAGTCCGTTCCGGACCCGGTGCGCGCGACCGACCAGCCCTTCCTCATGCCGATCGAGGACGTCTTCACGATCACGGGTCGTGGCACGGTCGTCACCGGCCGTGTCGAGCGTGGCACGCTCGACCTGAACTCCGAGGTCGAGATCGTCGGCATCCGCCCGACGCAGAAGACCACGGTCACGGGCATCGAGATGTTCCGCAAGCTGCTGGACAAGGCTGAGGCGGGCGACAACACCGGCCTCCTCATCCGCGGCCTCAAGCGCGAGGACGTCGAGCGCGGCCAGGTCGTCGTGAAGCCGGGTTCGGTCACGCCGCACACGAACTTCACCGCGAACGCGTACATCCTGAACAAGGACGAGGGCGGGCGTCACAACCCGTTCTACGCGAACTACCGCCCGCAGTTCTACTTCCGCACCACGGACGTCACCGGCGTCATCACGCTGCCCGAGGGCACCGAGATGGTCATGCCCGGCGACACCGTGTCGATGACGGTCGAGCTGATCCAGCCGATCGCCATGGAAGAGGGCCTCCGTTTCGCCATCCGCGAGGGTGGTCGTACGGTCGGTGCCGGTACGGTCGAGAACATCATCAAGTAACTCCGGTTACCTGCGGCAGCGGGGTCGGGCCTCTGGGTCCGGCCCCGCTTTCGTGTCCGCACCCACCACCGGCCTGGAGGCGCGGTGCGGGCCCGCACTGCGCCTCCCGTCCGACCGGGGACGGTCCCAGGCATCGCCGAGTTGGCTCGGAGACGTGACTCGTCTCCGCCGCTCCGCGACCAACGGTCGCGGCTACCGCCGCATCCGCACCGGACGCGGGTACTCGTACCGCGACCCGAGCGGCCAGACCGTCACCGACCCGGAGATCCGGCAGCACCTCGACGAGTTCGTCATCCCACCGGCATGGGACGACGTCTGGATCTCGCCCTACGACAACGGGCACATCCTCGCCACGGGTCTCGACGGCGCCGGTCGGCGGCAGTACATGTACCACCCGTCCTGGCGCGAACGCATGGACAAGATCAAGTACGACCGTGCGCTGGCACTGGCGGAGTCCCTGCCGGCCGCGCGACGGATGGTGACACAGGACCTGCGGCGACCGGAGCCGGACCGGCAGCGAGCACTCGCGGCGGCGTTCCGGATGCTCGACCAGGGATCCCTGCGTGTCGGGTCGGAGCGGTACGCCACCGAACACGGCAGCCGGGGCCTGTCCACGCTGCTCTGTGCGCACGCCCACGTCCGCGGGGACGTCATCGAGCTGGACTTCCCGGGCAAGAGCGGGCAGGAGTGGTCGTCGACCATCCACGACCACGACCTCGCACGGGTGATCGCCGGCATGAAGCGTCGCGGGGCGAACGCACGGCTGCTGTCGTTCCGCGCGGCCCGCGGCGCCGACTGGGAGCCGCTCGCCGCCGAGGACATCAACGCCTACGTCAAGGAGCGCGCGGGCGACGAGTTCACCGCGAAGGACTTCCGCACGCTGCACGGGACGGTGGCCGCGGCCGTCGACCTCGCGAAGACCGGGCCGCAGTCGAGCCAGGCCAAGCGCAAGAAGGCGGTGTCGCACGCGGTGAAGGCGGCCAGTGACGAGCTCGGGAACACGCCGACGGTGTGCCGGCAGAGCTACATCGACCCGCGGCTCCTGGACGCGTACGACCACGGCGAGACGATCGACCCCAACCGGCTCCGAGCCGCCGAGAGCGAGGTCCGTGCCCTGCTCTACCGACAATGACCCCGCGCGCGCCCAGGATGACGTAGCGTTGGACGATGTGCCGGACCACCCCCACACGGCACGGAAGGACACACACCAGTCGTGACCGACGAGTGCATCCACGGGTTCCCCACCGAACTCTGCGACATCTGTTCCCCCAGGCAGCGCGATCCGCTGCTCGACGCGGTGCCCGCTCCGCGCCGAACCCGCATCACCACGTCCCTGCGATCGGCCCCGACGGCGTCCGCCTCGCGGGCCGCGGCGGCCGCCCTCGCTGAGCCGCGCGTCTTCGCGACGCTCCGGGCGCACCACGTGACGCACGTCGACAACTTCGCGTCGATCGTCTCCGACGGCGCCATCAGCGCAGCGGACCAGGCGCCCGTCTCCGTGGACGTCAGTTCGCCGGAGACCCGTGCGGCGCGGGCAGCCACGTACGCGCCCGATGGCACGCCCGTCGCCGCGCACGTGCCCTTCACGCTCTCGCCCGACGCGACCCGCTGGGACGAGCTCCGCCGCGGTGCCGAGGGCGAGCGGTGGTCCGACGCGGCTCGTCGGACCCGTGCGACGGACTACGTCGTGCTCGTCGTCCCGGTGTCCGCGTTCGGAGCGTCCGTGATCGTCGCCGACAAGGACGCCGACCTCGAGGACGCCCGGTTCGCCGTGGGCCCCGAGGCTGCGACGAACCTGATCCGCCGCACCGACTTCACCGACCCGGAGATGCACGAGCTCGAGCTGCTGGCTGGGCCGAGTGTGCCGTTCTCCGCCGTCGCGGTCGTCGGTGTCCCGAACGACCGCATCCGACAGGACGTCAAGGCGATCCTGTCCGAGTACGGCGGACACGCACCGCGGGTGGCGGTCTTCCCACCGTGGTTCGTGCCTCCTGTGATCGAGGAGTAGCCGCTCCCCGACATGCCCTCCGGACCATCTCCGGAGGGCATGTCGCGTTGCGGGGGCGGGTCGTGCCTCCCGGCCGCCGATCGCCGTCGATCCGCGGAACGCAGCCCGAGGCGGAGTCCCCGCGACCGCGACACGCCCGGGTTGCACGGATCGCGTGCCTATGCGAAACTTGTCCAGTTCCGAATTCCGCAGGCGCTCGCGCACGCAGGATCACTGCTCTGGCAGTGCACAACCCCCTTGTTCAGCAGGGCTGGGTTGGGCCGCAGGCAGCAGAACGCGTTCGATCCTCCGAACACCACGGACGGCACTGCTGTGCCCGACGTGCGGAGCGGTCGACATGCCCACGCTGGACGGCCCTGGTCGCCCCGCGCGGTTGACAGGAGAACAGCGGTCATCCCCAGCGGATGCGGCCGGTTGGTTCAGGAAAACAGCCAAGCCCGTGCGCGGTGCACCACACCGCCCGGAGTATAGGCGACGTCAGGCGGCCCGGAAGGGTGCGCGGCGTAGAGAGAGGACACACACACATGGCGGGACAGAAGATCCGCATCCGGCTCAAGTCGTACGACCACGAGGTCATCGACACGTCGGCCCGGAAGATCGTCGACACGGTGACCCGTGCCGGCGCGACCGTGGTCGGCCCGGTGCCGCTCCCCACCGAGAAGAACGTGGTCACCGTGATCCGTTCCCCTCACAAGTACAAGGACTCGCGCGAGCACTTCGAGAAGCGCACGCACAAGCGGGTCATCGACATCGTCGACCCGACGCCGAAGGCCGTCGACTCGCTCATGCGTCTCGACCTGCCGGCCGACGTCAACATCGAGATCAAGCTGTAAGGGGGCTGCACTGATGGCGAATTCACTCAAGACCGTCAAGGGCCTCCTCGGCAAGAAGCTCGGGATGACCCAGGTGTGGGACGAGAACAACAAGTTCATCCCCGTCACCGTGATCGAGGTGGGCACGAACGTGGTCACCCAGATCCGCAACGTCGAGCGCGACGGCTACGAGGCGATCCAGATCGCCGCCGGCGCCATCGACCCGCGCAAGGTCAACAAGCCGGCCGCTGGTCACTTCGAGGCCGCCGGGGTCACCCCGCGCCGCACCCTCACCGAGATCCGCACCGCGGACGCCGCTGAGTACGCGCTCGGCCAGGAGCTCACCGTCGACACGTTCGTCGCGGGCCAGAAGGTCGACGTCGTCGGCACCTCCAAGGGCAAGGGCTTCGCGGGTGTCATGAAGCGTCACGGCTTCCACGGCGTCGGCGCCTCGCACGGTGCACACCGCAACCACCGCAAGCCCGGCTCGATCGGTGCTTCCTCGACCCCGTCGCGTGTCTTCAAGGGCATGCGCATGGCCGGTCGTATGGGTGGCGACCGGGTCACCGTCCTCAACCTCACGGTGCACGCCGTCGACGCCGAGAAGGGTCTGCTGCTCGTCAAGGGCGCCGTCCCCGGTGCCCGCGGTCGCTCCGTCTTCGTCCGCACCGCCGTGAAGGGTAAGTGATCATGGCCACCACGACTGCAACCACGATCGACGTCCTCGATGCAACGGGCGCCAAGTCCGGCACCGTCGAGCTCCCTGCCGAGCTCTTCGACGTCGAGACCAACGTTCCGCTGATCCACCAGGTCGTCACCGCGCAGCTCGCCGCCGCGCGTCAGGGCACCCACAAGACCAAGAACCGCGGCGAAGTCCGCGGTGCCGGTCGCAAGCCGTTCAAGCAGAAGGGCACCGGCCGCGCCCGTCAGGGTTCCGTCCGTGCTCCCGAGCACACCGGCGGTGGCGTCGTCCACGGACCGACCCCGCGTGACTACTCGCAGCGCACCCCGAAGAAGATGATCGCCGCAGCGCTGCTCGGCTCGCTCTCGGACCGCGCCCGCGGTGGCCGCATCTCCGCGGTCGACAGCTTCGTCGTCGCCGAGGCGCCGTCGACCAAGACCGCACGGACGCTCATCGAGAAGGTCGCGCCCGTCAAAAACGTGCTCGTCGTGCTCGAGACGGACGACGAGCTCACGCTCAAGTCGATCCGCAACCTGCCGAACGTCCACGCGCTCTCGTACGGCCAGCTGAACGCCTACGACGTCCTCAAGTCGGACGCCATCGTCTTCAGCAAGAGCGCCCTCGACGCCTTCATCGCGTCGAAGACCGCGAAGGAGATCACCGCATGAGCGGCTTCAACAAGGACCCGCGCGACATCATCATCTCGCCGGTCGTCTCGGAGAAGAGCTACGGCCTGATCGACCAGGGCAAGTACACGTTCGTCGTGGACCCCCGGTCGAACAAGACCGAGATCAAGCTCGCCATCGAGAAGATCTTCGACGTCAAGGTCGCGAGCATCAACACGCTGAACCGGACGGGCAAGACCCGTCGCACGAAGTTCGGTCTGGGCAAGCGCAAGGACACCAAGCGCGCCATCGTGACGCTCAAGTCCGGTTCGATCGACATCTTCACGGCTGTCGGCTGAGGACCAGAGGGATAAATCATGGCTATTCGTAACTACAAGCCGACGACCCCTGGTCGTCGCGGTTCCTCGGTCGCCGACTTCGCCGAGATCACCCGTTCGACTCCGGAGAAGTCCCTGCTTCGTCCGCTGCCGAAGACCGGTGGTCGAAACAGCTCCGGCCGGATCACGACCCGTCACATCGGTGGTGGACACAAGCGCCAGTACCGCGTGATCGACTTCCGTCGTTCCGACAAGGACGGCGTGGACGCCAAGGTCGCGCACATCGAGTACGACCCGAACCGCACCGCGCGCATCGCGCTCCTGCACTACGTGGACGGCACGAAGCGCTACATCATCGCGCCGAACAAGCTCAAGCAGGGCGACGTCATCGAGCAGGGCCCCGGGGCTGACATCAAGCCCGGCAACAACCTGCCGCTCCGCAACATCCCCGTCGGTACCGTGATCCACGCGATCGAGCTCCGTCCCGGTGGCGGCGCGAAGATGGCCCGGTCCGCCGGCGCCTCGGTGCGTCTCGTCGCCAAGGACGGCCCCTACGCGCAGCTCCGTCTGCCGTCGGGCGAGGTCCGCAACGTCGACGCCCGTTGCCGCGCCACGATCGGCGAGGTCGGCAACGCCGAGCAGTCGAACATCAACTGGGGCAAGGCCGGCCGCATGCGCTGGAAGGGCGTTCGCCCGACCGTCCGTGGTGTCGCCATGAACCCGGTCGACCACCCGCACGGTGGTGGTGAGGGCAAGACCTCTGGTGGCCGTCACCCGGTCAGCCCCTGGGGCCAGTCCGAGGGCCGCACGCGGAAGCCGAACAAGCCGAGCGACAAGCTCATCGTCCGTCGCCGTAACGCCGGCAAGAAGCGCAAGTAGGAGTTCAGAAGATGCCACGCAGTCTGAAGAAGGGCCCCTTCGTCGACGAGCACCTGCTCCGCAAGGTCGTCACGCAGAACGAGGCCAACACGAAGAACGTGATCCGTACGTGGTCGCGTCGTTCGATGATCGTCCCGAACATGCTCGGTCACACGATCGCCGTGCACGACGGGCGCAAGCACATCCCGGTGTTCGTCACCGAGGCGATGGTGGGTCACAAGCTCGGCGAGTTCGCGCCGACCCGCACCTTCCGTGGTCACGTGAAGGACGACAAGAAGGGCCGTCGCCGCTAGGGCGGCGACGCAGAGGAGGAACGAAATGGTGGAGTCGATCGCACGCGTGCGTCACATCCGCGTCACGCCTCAGAAGGCCCGTCGCGTCATCGAGCTGATCCGCGGCAAGCAGGCCCACGAGGCGCTCGCCATCCTGAAGTTCGCCCCCCAGGGCGCTTCGGAGCCCGTGTACAAGCTGGTCGCCTCGGCGATCGCGAACGCACGGGTCAAGGCTGACTCGAGCAACAGCTTCCTCGACGAGCGCGACCTCTACGTGAGCCGCGTCTTCGTCGACGAGGGCACGACCCTGAAGCGGTTCCAGCCGCGTGCCCAGGGCCGCGCCTTCCGCATCAACAAGCGCACCAGCCACATCACGGTCGTCCTCGCGACGCCGGATGAGGCCGAGGTCGTCGCGACGAGCAAGAAGGCGAGCAAGTAATGGGCCAGAAGGTCAACCCGTACGGCTTCCGTCTCGGGATCACGACGGACCACGTCTCGCACTGGTTCACCGACAGCACGAAGCCGGGTCAGCGTTACGCCGACTACGTGGCCGAGGACATCAAGGTGCGCGAGTACCTGAAGAAGACCCTCGACCGTGCCGGCGTCGCCCGCATCGAGCTCGAGCGCACCCGTGACCGCGTCCGCGTGGACATCCACACGGCGCGTCCCGGCATCGTCATCGGCCGTCGCGGCGCCGAGGCGGAGCGCGTTCGCGGTGAGCTCGAGAAGCTCACCAAGAAGCAGATCCAGCTGAACATCCTCGAGGTCAAGAACCCCGAGACCGAGGCCCAGCTCGTCGCGCAGGGCATCGCCGAGCAGCTCTCCGCTCGTGTCGCGTTCCGTCGCGCCATGCGCAAGGGCCTGCAGGGTGCACAGCGCGCCGGCGCCAAGGGTGTCCGCATCCAGGTGTCGGGTCGTCTCGGCGGCGCCGAGATGTCGCGCTCGGAGTTCTACCGCGAAGGCCGTGTGCCGCTGCACACCCTCCGCGCGAACATCGACTACGGCTTCTACGAGGCCCGGACCACGTTCGGCCGCATCGGCGTGAAGGTCTGGATCTACAAGGGCGACATCACGAACAAGGAGCTCGCTCGCGAGCAGGCGAACCAGCGTTCGTCGCGCCCCGAGCGTCGTGGCGGCCCCCGTGGCGAGCGCAGCGACCGCGGTGCAGACCGTCGTGGCGGCGACCGTGGCGACCGTCGCCCGCAGCAGGCCCCGCAGGACGCGCCGGCCGGCGCAGGAGTTGAGGCGTAACCATGCTTATTCCCCGTCGAGTCAAGCACCGCAAGCAGCACCACCCGAAGCGCACGGGCCAGGCCACCGGTGGCACCAAGGTGTCGTTCGGTGAGTACGGCATCCAGGCGCTGACCCCCGCCTACGTGACCAACCGTCAGATCGAGTCCGCTCGTATCGCCATGACGCGTCACATCAAGCGTGGCGGCAAGGTGTGGATCAACATCTACCCGGACCGCCCGCTCACGAAGAAGCCCGCTGAGACCCGCATGGGTTCCGGTAAGGGTTCGCCCGAGTGGTGGGTCGCCAACGTCAAGCCGGGTCGTGTGCTCTTCGAGCTCTCCGGCGTGAGCGACGAGATCGCTCGCGAGGCACTCACCCGTGCCATTCACAAGCTGCCCCTCAAGGCACGCATCATCAAGCGCGAGGAGGGCGACGCATAATGGCGATCGGTTCCAAGGAGCTCCGTCCGACGGAGCTCGACACGTTCGAGAACGAGCGTCTCGCTGACGAGCTGAAGAAGGCCAAGGAGGAGCTGTTCAACCTCCGCTTCCAGTCGGCCACCGGCCAGCTGGAGAGCCACGGCCGCCTCCGTGCCGTCAAGCGCGACATCGCCCGTATCTACACCGTCCTCCGCGAGCGCGAGCTCGGCATCCGTGCCACTCCCGCGCCCGTCGAGACCGCCACCAAGGCCAAGAAGACGACGAAGAAGGCCGACAAGCCGGCCGAGTCGACCGAGGCCGAGACCGCCGAGGAGAACTGATGGCGAACGAAGAGAAGACCTCCGCCGCCTCCACTCGCGGCTACCGGAAGACCCGTCGTGGCTACGTCACGAGCGACAAGATGGACAAGACCATCGTGGTCGAGGTCGAGGACCGCGTGAAGCACGCGCTCTACGGCAAGATCATCCGTCGCACCTCCAAGGTGAAGGCGCACGACGAGCTCGGCACCGCTGGTGTCGGCGACCTCGTCGTGATCAGCGAGACCCGTCCCCTCAGCGCCTCCAAGCGCTGGCGCCTGGTCGAGATCCTCGAGAAGGCCAAGTAGGCCTCGGCCTGCTTCGGAATAGGAGACAGCAGTGATTCAGCAGGAATCCCGCCTGAAGATCGCCGACAACACGGGTGCCAAGGAGATCTTGACCATCCGCGTGCTCGGTGGCTCGGGTCGTCGGTACGCCGGCCTCGGTGACGTCATCGTGGCCACCGTGAAGGACGCCATCCCCGGCGGCAACGTGAAGAAGGGTGACGTCGTCAAGGCGGTCATCGTTCGCACCAAGAAGGAGACCCGTCGTCAGGACGGCTCCTACATCAAGTTCGACGAGAACGCGGCAGTGATCCTCAAGGCCGACGGCGACCCGCGCGGAACGCGCATCTTCGGTCCGGTCGGTCGCGAACTTCGCGACAAGAAGTTCATGAAGATCATCTCGCTCGCGCCGGAGGTGCTGTAAGCCATGGCGAACATCAAGAAGGGTGACCTGGTCCAGGTCATCACGGGTGCCAAGCAGGAGCGCGGCGGTGACCGTGGCAAGCAGGGCAAGGTCATCGAGGTGCTGCGCGAGAAGAACCGCGTCGTCGTCGAGGGCGTGAACTTCGTCACGAAGCACGTCCGCGTCGGTCAGACCCAGCGTGGCTCGAAGACCGGTGGCATCGAGCAGCACGAGGCCCCGATCCACGTGTCGAACGTCGCGCTCGTCGACCCGAAGACCAAGAAGCCGACCCGCGTCGGCTTCCGTATCGAACAGGTGGAGAAGGACGGCGTCACCAAGACCGTCCGCGTCCGCTACGCCAAGAAGTCTGGTGAGAAGCTCTGATGACTGACACGACTGCCGTGCCGGCTGGCAAGATCCAGCCGCGCCTCAAGCAGAAGTACAAGAACGAGATCGCCGCGGCGCTCACCGAGCAGTTCGGGTACGCGAACGTCCACCAGGTCCCCGGCCTGGTCAAGGTCGTCGTGAACACCGGTGTCGGCGAGGCCGCTCGTGACTCGAAGATCATCGAGGGGGCCATCAAGGACCTCACGGCGATCACCGGTCAGAAGCCGCAGGTCACGAACGCCCGCAAGTCCATCGCGCAGTTCAAGCTGCGGGAGGGTCAGGCCATCGGCGCCCACGTCACGCTCCGTGGCGACCGCGCCTGGGAGTTCCTCGACCGCCTCCTCTCGCTCGCCCTGCCCCGCATCCGCGACTTCCGCGGTCTCAGCGACAAGCAGTTCGACGGGAACGGCAACTACACGTTCGGTCTCACGGAGCAGTCCGTGTTCCACGAGATCGACCAGGACCGCATCGATCGCGTCCGTGGCTTCGACATCACCGTCGTGACCACCGCGAAGACGGACGACGAAGGACGCGCGCTGCTCCGTCAGCTCGGGTTCCCGTTCCGTTCTGCTGAGCAGACGGTCTAAGATACTTCGAGCGGTGCGGGCCGGAGGGCGAAAGTCCTCCGGCCCGCACGCACGAACACACCGATCTCGGGGAATCGCTCCGAGATCACTCGATCGCTCAGGTCGGCATTCGTGGAACGGGTGTCGAAACCAGGCGAGAAATGGATGAACCATCATGACGATGACCGATCCGGTCGCAGACATGCTGACCAGATTGCGGAACGCGAACTCGGCGCACCACGACGCCGTCTCGCTTCCGAGCTCCAAGCTCAAGAAGAACATCGCCGAGATCCTCAAGCGCGAGGGCTACATCAGCGAGTGGAAGATCGAGGACGCCCGAGTCGGGCAGACCCTCAAGATCGACCTCAAGTACGGCCCTGAGCGTGAGCGTTCGATCGCCGGCATCAAGCGCGTCTCCAAGCCGGGCCTGCGTGTCTACGCGAAGTCGACGGAGATCCCCCAGGTCCTCGGTGGCCTCGGCGTGGCGATCCTCTCGACCTCCTCGGGGCTGCTGACCGACCGCGAAGCCGAGCAGAAGGGCGTGGGTGGGGAAGTCCTCGCCTACGTGTGGTGATCGACAATGTCTCGAATCGGACGTCTTCCCATTGACATCCCCGCTGGCGTGACCGTCTCCATCGACGGTCAGAACGTCGCGGTCAAGGGCCCGAAGGGCGAGCTCGCGCTCGTCGTGGCGGAGCCCATCCAGGCCAAGGTCGAGGAGAACCAGGTCCTCGTCACCCGTCCGGACGACGAGCGTTCCTCGCGCGCCCTCCACGGCCTGACCCGCACCCTCATCGCGAACAACATCCTTGGTGTCACCCAGGGGTACTCGAAGGGCCTCGAGGTCGTCGGCACCGGTTACCGCGTGCAGGCCAAGGGCAACAACGTCGAGTTCGCGCTCGGGTACTCCCACCCGATCACGGTCGAGCCGCCGGCGGGCATCAGCTTCGCCGTCGAGGGCAACAACAAGCTCACCGTGACCGGCATCGACAAGCAGGCCGTCGGCGAGGTGGCTGCCAACATCCGCAAGCTGCGCAAGCCGGAGCCCTACAAGGGCAAGGGTGTCCGCTACGCGGGCGAGATCGTGCGCCGCAAGGCCGGAAAGTCAGGTAAGTGATCATGGCTCTCGGTATCCGAGGAAAGAGCAAGACGGCCGCCAAGGCGCGCCGCCACAACCGTCTTCGCAAGAAGATCAACGGCACCGAGGCGCGTCCGCGCCTCGCCGTCACCCGCTCGTCGCGTCACGTGTTCGTGCAGGTCATCGACGACGCGAAGGGTCACACCCTCGCCAGCGCGTCGACGATGGAGGCCGACCTCCGTTCGTTCGACGGTGACAAGACCGCCAAGGCCCGTCGCGTCGGCGAGCTGCTCGCCGAGCGCGCCAAGGCAGCCGGCGTCGAGGCCGTGGTCTTCGACCGCGGCGGTAGCAAGTACGCCGGTCGCGTCGCCGCGATCGCCGACGGTGCCCGTGAAGGAGGGCTGAACCTGTGAGCGACATCGCGAACACCAACGAAGACGCCAACGTCGAGTCGACTGAGGCAACCGAGTCCACCGAGGCAACCGAGGCCACGGCGACCACCGAGTCGACCGAGACCACGGAGTCGACCGAGACCGAGGCGACCGACGCCGACGCCACGAGCGCCGAGGCCCCTGCGGCCAAGGAGCCCGAGGTCCCCGTCGTCGAGCGTCCTGTCGAGACCGCCGCGGGTTCGGCATCGAACAACCGCGACTCCGCTGACAACCGTGGCCGCCGTGGTGGCGGACGCGACCGTCAGCAGGGTGGCGGCCGTGGCAACGACCGCAACGGGCGGGGTGGCGACAGCCAGTTCCTCGAGCGCGTCGTAACCATCAACCGCGTCTCCAAGGTCGTCAAGGGTGGTCGTCGCTTCAGCTTCACCGCGCTCGTCGTCGTCGGTGACGGCAACGGTCTGGTGGGTGTCGGCTACGGCAAGGCCCGCGAGGTCCCGACCGCCATCTCGAAGGGCGTCGAGGAAGCGAAGAAGAACTTCTTCCGCGTCCCCCGCGTCGGCAACACGATCCCGCACCCGGTGCAGGGCGAGGCCGCTGCCGGCGTCGTGCTGCTGCGTCCGGCCGCTGCCGGTACCGGTGTCATCGCCGGTGGTCCGGTCCGCGCCGTGCTCGAGTGCGCCGGCATCCACGACGTGCTGAGCAAGTCGCTCGGGTCGTCGAACACCATCAACATCGTGCACGCGACCGTCACGGCGCTGCAGCAGCTCGAGGAGCCGCGCGCGGTGGCGAGCCGTCGCGGTCTCCCCGTCGACCGGGTCGTCCCGGAGCGTCTGCTGCGGGCCGAGGCAGCTGCACTGCGTGCCACGTCCGAGAAGGCAGGTGCGTGATGGCGATGCTGAAGATCACGCAGATCAAGTCCGTTATCAGCGAGAAGCAGTACCAGCGCGACACCCTGCGCAGCCTGGGCCTCAAGCGCATCGGCCGTACGGTCCTGCGCGAGGACAACTCCCAGAACCGCGGGTACGTCGCAACGGTGGCGCACCTCGTGAAGGTCGAGGAGGTTGACGCATGAGCGACGAGAAGAACGAGCGCGTGCAGGTGCTGAAGCTGCACCACCTCCGCCCGGCCCCGGGTGCCAAGAAGGACCGCACCCGTGTTGGTCGCGGTGAGGGCTCCAAGGGCAAGACCGCCGGTCGTGGTACCAAGGGCACGAAGGCCCGTTACCAGGTCCGGGTCGGCTTCGAGGGTGGGCAGATGCCGCTGCACATGCGCACCCCGAAGCTCCGCGGGTTCAAGAACCCGTTCCGCGTCGAGTACCAGGTCGTGAACCTGGACAAGATCGCGGAGCTCTACCCGAACGGTGGCGACGTCACCGTTGCGGACCTCGTCGCCAAGGGCGCCGTCCGCAAGAACGAGAAGGTCAAGGTTCTCGGTCAGGGTGACATCAGCGTGAAGCTCACGGTCTCGGTCGACAAGGTCTCGGCGTCCGCCGCCGAGAAGATCGCGGCTGCTGGCGGCACCGTCTCCCAGTAACCCCCGTCGGCGGCCCGTGCGTTTGCGCACGGGCCGCCGTTACGGTTTCCTTGATGGAGGTCGGCACCGCCGGCCAGGTCGGCGTGCCGACCGACACCGGGTCCGACCATCTTCGGCGGCCGGTCCCAGAAGTTCGGAGTCATCGTGTTCAGAGCGGTCGCGCGCATCATGCGCACCCCGGATCTTCGCAAGAAGATCGGATTCACCCTCGCGATCATCGCGCTGTTCCGCCTGGGGTCGTACATCCCCGCGCCGTTCGTCGACTACGCCGCCGTGCAGAGCTGTCTCGCCAGCGCGTCGTCCTCCGGCGGCCTCTACGGCCTCATCAACCTCTTCTCCGGCGGCGCGCTGCTGAAGCTGTCGGTCTTCGCGCTCGGCATCATGCCGTACATCACGTCGTCGATCATCGTGCAGCTGCTGCGCGTCGTCATCCCGCACTTCGACGCCCTCTACAAGGAGGGCCAGTCCGGCCAGGCGAAGCTGACGCAGTACACGCGGTACCTCACGATCGCGCTGGGTGTCCTGCAGTCCACCACGCTCATCACGGTCGCACGCTCGGGTGCCCTCTTCGGTACCAGCGCATCGTCCTCCTGCTCGTCGATCATCTCGAACGACAGCTGGTACGCGATCATGCTCATGGTCGTCACCCTGACCGCTGGTACCGGCCTGATCATGTGGATGGGCGAGCTCGTCACCGAGCGCGGCATCGGCAACGGCATGTCCCTCCTGATCTTCACGTCGATCGCCGCGCAGTTCCCGTCGGCGCTCTGGGCGATCGAGCAGTCGCAGTCGTTCGAGCTGTTCCTCTTCGTGATCCTGGTCGGCCTGGTGATCATGATGGCCGTCGTGTTCGTCGAGCAGTCGCAGCGGCGGATCCCGGTCCAGTACGCCAAGCGCATGGTCGGCCGACGGACGTACGGCGGCAACAACACGTACATCCCGATCAAGGTGAACATGGCCGGCGTCGTGCCCGTCATCTTCGCGTCGTCGCTGCTGTACCTGCCGGCCTTGATCGCGCAGTTCAACCAGCCCTCGGACGGCTCCGCGCCGGCGCCGTGGGTGACCTGGGTCCAGAGCAACCTGACCTCGGGTGACAACTGGTTCTACATGGTCTTGTACTTCCTGCTCATCGTCGGCTTCACGTACTTCTACGTCGCGATCACCTTCAACCCCGAAGAGGTCGCCGACAACATGAAGAAGTACGGCGGCTTCATCCCGGGCATCCGGGCCGGCCGTCCGACGGCTGAGTACCTCGACTACGTCCTCACCCGGGTGACGCTGCCCGGTGCGCTCTACCTCGGTCTCATCGCGCTCATCCCGCTGGCAGCACTGGCGCTGTTCGGCGCGAACCAGAACTTCCCGTTCGGTGGCGCGAGCATCCTCATCATCGTGGGTGTCGGTCTCGAGACCGTGAAGCAGATCGACTCGCAGCTGCAGCAACGTCACTACGAAGGGCTTCTCCGTTGAGCGCACGCCTGATCATCGTCGGACCCCCCGGAGCGGGCAAGGGCACGCAGGCCGGGCGGATCGCGGAGTCCTTCGGGATCCCCGCCGTCTCGACCGGTGACATCTTCCGCAAGAACGTCGCGGAAGGGACACCGCTCGGGGTCCAGGCGAAGGCGATCATGGACGCCGGTGACTACGTGCCGGACTCCCTGACGAACGAGCTCGTGAAGGCCCGTCTGGCCGAGGCCGACGCGGAGCACGGTTTCCTGCTCGACGGGTACCCGCGCACCGTGGGCCAGGTCGAGTACCTCGACGCGATGCTCGCCGAGCAGGGGACCGGGATCGACGCGGTCATCCAGCTCGTGGCGGACCAGGACGAGCTCGTCGGTCGACTGCTGAAGCGCGCCGAGGACCAGGGCCGGAGCGACGACAACGAAGAGACGATCCGTCGTCGTCAGCAGGTCTACGCCGAGCAGACGGCCCCGATCGTCGCGGCGTACGGCGAGCGCGGGCTCGTGCTCGACGTCGATGGCCTCGGTGGCATCGACGCGGTCGGCGACCGCATCCAGGCGGCCTTGTCCGCACGCGGGCTGACCGCAGGCGTCTGACGTCGGCGTGGTCCGGTTCCGCAAGCCCTCGATCTACAAGACGCCCGAGGAACTCCGAGCGCTGGTCCGACCGGGCCTCCTGACCGAAGCGGCGCTGCTGGCCGTCCGGCGGGCCGTCCGCCCCGGAGTCACGACGGGTGAGCTCGACGCGATCGCCGAACGGACGATCCGCGACGGTGGAGGGATCCCCAACTTCCAGCTGGTGCCGGGCTACCGGCACACGCTGTGCGTGTCCGTGAACGACGAGATCGTGCACGGCATCCCGGGCGACCGCGTCCTGCAGCCTGGCGACATCGTCTCGGTCGACGCCGGAGCAGAGGTCGACGGCTGGAACGGCGACAGCGCGTTCACGATGGTGGTGCCGGGCGGTGATGCTCCCCGCACGGCAGCACGACAGGCCCTGTGCGACACGACGGAACGATCGCTGTGGCACGGCATCGCGGCGCTCGCGACGGCACGGAACCTGCACGAGGTCGGTGCCGCGGTCGAGGACGCCGTGGACGAGACCGGCACGTGGGGCATCGTCGAGGACTTCACCGGACACGGCATCGGCCGGTCCATGCACGAGGATCCGCCGGTCTTCAACTACCGCGTCCGGGGCGCGGGCCCTGCGGTCAAGCCGGGGCTCGTCATCGCGATCGAGCCGATGGTGACCGCCGGGACGATCGACAGCTCCACCGATGACGACGACTGGACGGTCCGGACGCTCGACGGCTCGGACGCAGCCCACTGGGAACACAGCGTCGCGGTGCACAGCGGGGGCATCTGGGTCCTGACCGCGAGCGACGGCGGTGCGGCGGCGTTGGCGTCCCTCGGGGTGACGCCGGTCCCGATCGCGTAGCGGTCCGCCCCGCCCGCACCGGCGCCGGGAATCCACCCGATGTCACCAGCCGCTCGCCTGGTCGTGGGGTGCTGGCTGTCCTCGTGCTGGGTGTCGCTGTCGCGACCTGACGGACTGGAGGCACGGCACGCCTCCGCCTCGCGGGTGCGGGCCCGTCTCGTCCTTCCGGCCCCCGGCCGGCCCCGCCCGGACGTGGGGCGCCGCCGCGATCGCGTCGCCACCCGGTCGCGACCCGGCGGCGCCACGAGGCGGCGCCGCCGGGTGCGCGAGGCTAGTTCCCGACCGAGCAGGTCTGCTCGGAGGCGCTCTGCCCCGTGATGGAGGACGGCAGCGGCGTGGCGCTCGGCGTCGTGCCCGTCGTGGTCCCGGCCGACGGACCGCTCGACGGCGTGGCGGCGGACCCGGACCCGGACCCGGTGCCGGCCCCGGTGCCTGTACCGGTCCCGGAACCCGTTCCGGTCGCTGCCCCGGTGCCCGTCCCGGTCGCAGCACCGGCGCCGGTGCCCGTGCCGGCGGGCGACTCCTCCGACGCCCGACCGGTCTTCGAGTCGCTCAGCGAGGTCTTGACGTCCTGCTGCAGCGCGAGGTTGAGCGTGTGCGCCGGCTCCTGGTCGACGATCACCCGGGCACTGTTGGCCGGGTCGTCGGCGACCGGGTACTGCACGAAGAGCATGTTCGACGTGCTCATCCCGCGGAGCGTTCCGGCCAACCCGACGAGCGTGCGCGCCTGGGCGAGGCCGTCCGAGAGCACCATGTTCGACAGGGCTGCGCCCGCGAGCTTGTAGAGCGTGATCGGGTTCGACAGGGTGTCGCCCGAGGTGACCTTCCGGAGCAGTGCGGACAGGAACACCTGCTGGGAGCTGATGCGGGCGAGGTCGCTGCCGTCGCCGACGCCGTGCCGGGTCCGCAGGTAGGCGAGGGCGTCCGACCCCTGGAGCGCGTGCGACCCCGGGGTGAGGTGCAGGCCGGTGTAGTCGTCGTTGATGGCCTTCGCGACGCAGACGTCCACGCCGCCGAGGGCGTTCGACATCTCGATCACGCCGTCGAACGTGATGAGCCCGGCGTAGGGGATGCTCAGTCCGGTGAGGTTCTCGACGGTGTCGACGACGCACGAGACCCCGCCGTTGCCCAGGGCCGTGTTGAACTGCGCGGACGCGGCGGCCGGGTAGGTGGCGTGCGTCTCGGGGTTGGTGCACGAGGGGATCGGCACCATCAGGTCACGCGGGAAGCTCACGGCGGTGAGCTGCGTGTGGTCCTGGGAGATGTGGATGAGCATCGTGACGTCGTTGCGCGCGCCCTCGACGGCCTCGTTCGAGTCGAACTGCCCGACGCGGGTGTCGCTGCCGATGAGCAGGATGTTCGCCCCGCCCTTGATCGCGGTGATGTCCGCGGTCTGCGCGGTGCTCTGGTCGTCGGTGCTCAGCTTCACGGTGGTGGGTGCCGTGGCGAGCTGTGCGCCGGCGATGGCGGCGACGCTCGTCCCGCTGACCAGGGCGACGGCGACGACGGAGGCGACGACGGACGCGAGCGTCCCCCAGCCGCGGCGGCGAGCGAGCCGACCGTGGCGCGCGATGCCGGCGGTCCTGGGGCGCTTCGGGGTGGCGTCGGGCACGTGGTCTCCGTTTCGGTGGTCCGTCGTGCACGGGGTGCGACGGACGAGGCTGCCGTGACACGCTAGGGACCACGCACTGGGGACGACCCGGAACGCGCCGTCAAACCACTGTGGAACGTTCAGCATGCCTGCGGAAGCCCCAAGTGTGGGGCCGACACGGCCAGCACTTGGCAATCCCGGGTCTATCACATAAGATCGATCTTTGGTGTGCCATGCCTACGGGCGTGGCGCCCGACCCGCAGACCGGCTCGGGGATCACACCGGTAATCCAATCAAGCGACAGTGAGGCTATGGCCAAGAAAGACGGCGTCATCGAGATCGAAGGCTCGGTGCTCGAAGCTCTGCCCAACGCGATGTTCCGCGTTGAGCTGACCAACGGACACAAGGTCCTCGCGCACATCTCCGGGAAGATGCGCCAGCACTACATCCGCATCCTCCCCGAGGACCGCGTGATCGTGGAGCTGAGCCCGTACGACCTGACCCGCGGCCGGATCGTCTACCGCTACAAGTGATCCGCGAGCTGGAAAGGAACGGCTGAGCGAACCCGCCCAGCACGAAGCCAGCGAGCACGAGGAAACGAACATGAAGGTCAACCCCAGCGTCAAGCCCATCTGCGAGCACTGCCGAGTGATTCGCCGCAAGGGCCGCGTCATGGTGATCTGCAAGAGCAACCCGCGTCACAAGCAGCGTCAGGGCTAGTCCCCAACGGGATCCGGCCCGCTGCCTGACACGGATCGTCCTCGGACGGCCTGCGCAGGACCACAACTCAACATCGAACACGCAGCACCAGAACCCGCTTCCCAGACCTCAGTCCGGAGAGCGGGGGACACCTCGGGTCGGAGGCCCGAGCACCGGCGCTGCGCCACACCTCCACCAACAACAGGAGCAGCCATCACATGGCACGTCTAGCAGGCGTCGACATCCCGCGCGAAAAGCGCGTGGAGATCGCACTCACGTACATCTACGGCGTCGGCCGTACCCGCGCGGTCCAGGCACTCGCCGAAACCGGCATCTCTGGTGACATCCGCGTCAAGGACCTGACCGACGACCAGCTCGTCGCCCTTCGTGACTTCATCGAGGGCAACTTCAAGGTCGAGGGTGACCTCCGCCGTGAGGTCGCCGCCGACATCCGCCGCAAGGTGGAGATCGGTAGCTACGAGGGTCTTCGCCACCGTCGTGGTCTCCCGGTGCGCGGTCAGCGCACGAAGACCAACGCGCGTACCCGCAAGGGACCGAAGCGCACCGTGGCAGGCAAGAAGAAGGCTCGATAGGAGACCCCGATGGCTACCCCCAAGACTGCCGCGCGCAAGCCGCGCCGCAAGGAGAAGAAGAACGTCGCTGTGGGCCAGGCCCACATCAAGAGCACGTTCAACAACACGATCGTCAGCATCACCGACCCGTCGGGTGCCGTCCTCAGCTGGGCGTCCTCCGGAGCCGTCGGCTTCAAGGGTTCGCGCAAGTCGACACCGTTCGCGGCGCAGCTCGCCGCCGAGTCCGCTGCGCGTCAGGCGCAGGAGCACGGCGTCAAGAAGGTCGACGTGTTCGTGAAGGGCCCGGGTTCGGGCCGCGAGACCGCGATCCGTTCGCTCCAGGCCGCTGGCCTGGAGGTCGGCTCGATCAACGACGTCACGCCGCAGGCGCACAACGGGTGCCGCCCGCCCAAGCGCCGTCGCGTCTGACGCGAGGAGCAACCGGCCGCGCCCTGCTCGTCCCCTGACCGGGTTCACCCCGGCGGGGTCGGGCAGGGCCCGCGGCCATTCCTGGTCGTTCGATCGCGTACCTCAGTACGCGTGATCACAACTCAACAGACCCGTCGGGGCCCGGTCGGCCCCGTCGTACCGCCAAGTGTCATATAGCGGACACTTCGCCGAAAGGAATCCCACAGTGCTCATTGCACAGCGCCCCACCCTGACCGAGGAACCGATCTCCGAGTTCCGCTCGCGCTTCGTCATCGAGCCGCTCGAGCCGGGCTTCGGTTACACCCTCGGCAACTCGCTGCGCCGCACGCTCCTCTCCTCGATCCCCGGCGCGGCTGTCACCAGCATCCGCATCGACGGCGTCCTCCACGAGTTCAGCACCGTTCCCGGTGTCAAGGAAGACGTCACCGAGATCATCCTCAACATCAAGAGCCTGGTCGTCTCCAGCGAGCACGACGAGCCCATCACGGCGTACCTGCGCAAGCAGGGTGCCGGTCAGGTCACCGCAGCGGACATCTCCGCTCCGGCCGGCGTCGAGATCCACAATCCGGACCTCGTCATCGCGACCCTGAACGACACCGCGCGCTTCGAGCTCGAGCTCACGATCGAGCGTGGCCGTGGCTACGTCTCGGCGACGCAGAACCGTTCCGAGTTCAGCGAAGCCGGTCAGATCCCGATCGACTCGATCTACTCGCCGGTCCTCAAGGTCACCTACCGCGTCGAGGCGACGCGTGCCGGTGAGCGCACGGACTTCGACCGCCTGGTCGTCGACGTCGAGTCGAAGCCGGCCATCACGCCGCGCGACGCCATCGCGTCGGCTGGTCGGACCCTCGTCGAGCTCTTCGGCCTCGCCCGTGAGCTCAACACCGCGGCCGAGGGCATCGAGATCGGCCCCGCGCCGGTCGACGCAGTGCTCTCGAACGAGCTGCAGACGCCGATCGAGGACCTGGACCTGTCGGTCCGGAGCTACAACTGCCTCAAGCGGGAGGGCATCAACACGGTGTCCGAGCTCGTCGCCCTGTCGGAGACGCAGCTCATGAACATCCGCAACTTCGGCCAGAAGTCGGTGGACGAGGTCAAGGACAAGCTCACCGAGCTCGGCCTGTCCCTCAAGGACACCGTCCCCGGATTCGACGGCGCCCACTTCTACAGCGGGTACGACGAGGACGAGTCCAACAACTGACCTCGCGCTGCCGCGCACGCGCGCTGAGGTCAGCGCGCACCACATCACCACTGGAGAACTGACATGCCGAAGCCCACCAAGGGTCCCCGCCTCGGTGGCGGCCCCGCCCACGAGCGCCTGCTCCTGAGCAACCTCGCCAACGCCCTGTTCACGCACGGTCGCATCACCACGACCGAGACGAAGGCCAAGCGCCTCCGCCCGGTCGCGGAGCGCCTCATCACGTTCGCGAAGCGCGGTGACCTGCACGCCCGTCGTCGCGTGATCGCTGCGCTGCGCGACAAGACCGTCGTGCACACGCTGTTCACGGAGATCGCGCCGCAGGTGGCCGACCGCCAGGGCGGGTACACCCGCATCACGAAGCTCGGTTTCCGCAAGGGCGACAACGCGCCCCTCGCGTCGATCGAGCTCGTCCTCGAGCCGGTGTCGGGCACGCCCGCCCCGGTGAAGCGCACCGCGGCTCCGGCCGCTGCCGCGCCCGTCGAGGAGCCGGCTGCTGACGAGACCGCCGCTGCGGACACCACCGAGGAGGCCCCGGTCGAGTCGACCGAGACCACCGAGGAGTCCGCTCCCGTGGAGGCCGAGACCGAGACCGCGGCTGCTGCCGAGGTCGAGGCCGACGCCGCCGAGAAGTCGGACGACAGCAAGTAGTCGATCGCACCACCCCGACGACGCCCCCGCAACGCTGGTTGCGGGGGCGTCGTCGTGTGCGGCGTCACCACCGGGCGGACGGGAGGCGCGTGGCGGGCCCGTCACGCGCCTCCCGTCCGCCGTCCCGGGCCCCGTCGGTCGTCCCGCGCCCTGTCGGCAGTACCGCGTCAGCCGATGCGGCAGCCCGGCGTGCCAGACTCGCACCGTGCCCACGTCGCCCCGCATCGCCGTCCTCGGACCCGTCACGGTCGAGGGACCGACCGGTGCTCCGACGCCCGTCGCCGGGGCGCTCGCGCGGGCGTTCGTGACCGCGCTCGTCCTGGCACGGGGCCACGCGGCACCGACCACCGCGCTCATCGACGAGCTGTGGCCGGACGACCAGCCACGCGGTGCTCGAGCGGCCCTGCAGACGCTGGTGTCGCGGCTCCGACGGAGCGTCGCCGAGGGGCTGGTCGTGTCCACGACCACGGGGTACGCACTCGCGGTGGAGCCGGAGGACGTCGACCTCACGCGCGCCGAGCAGGCCGCGCGACCCGGAGCGGCGCAGGGGACCGTCCGTGCCGCGCTCGACCTCTGGCGCGGTGACCCCGGTGCGGACGTCGACGGTGCACTCGGGGCCGTCCTGGCGGAACGCGCGCGGACCGCTCGACGAGCGCTGCACCGATCGCTCGGGACCGCACTGCTCGACGCCGGGGACCCCGCGGCCGCCGACGTGTGGACAGCCGAGGCCGACGCGGACCCGTTCGACGAGGTCGCCGTCGGGGGCGCCATGCGAGCGCTCGCGGCCGCCGGCCGGGTGCCCGAGGCACTGGCCCGCTTCGCAGCCCACCGTGACCACCTGGCCGAGGAACTCGGAGCCGACCCGTCCGGCGACCTGGTGCGGCTGAACGCCCACCTGCTCCGCCAGGCGCCGAGCGTCGGCAGCGTCCGCCGGATCGGCCTCCGGGCCGCGCCGAACGCACTCGTCGGACGGGAGGCGGACGTCGCCTCCGTCGCGGACCTGCTGTCCGCCCACCGGCTCGTCACGATCCTGGGTGCCGGGGGCCTCGGGAAGACGCGGCTCGCGCAGGAGGTCGCCGGGGGGTTGTCACCGTCGGTGCAGGTCGTGGTGCTCGAACTCGCACCGCTCGCCGAGGCGGAGGACATCGTGCCCGCGCTCGGGGCCCTGCTCGGGATCGCCGAGGTCCGGTCCGCGCGGACCCTGCGGGACGCCGTCGTGACGGACCTGCACGGCCGGGTCGTCGGCGCCCTGGCGGACGGGCCGACGGTGCTCGTCCTCGACAACTGCGAGCACCTGGTCGGCGCGGTCGCCCGGTTCGCGGCGGACCTGCTCGCCGCCGATCCGGAGCTCCGGGTCCTGACGACGTCGCGGACACCGCTCGCCATCGCGGGGGAGACCGTTGCGCCCCTCGCGCCGCTGCCGGTCGAGACGGGGGGCGCCGCGGTCCGGCTGTTCACCGAACGGGCTCGGGCCGCACGCCCGGGCGCGGTCCTGCCGGTCGACGCCGTCCGCCGGATCTGCACGCGGCTCGACGGGTCACCGCTCGCCATCGAACTCGCGGCCGCACGGATCCGGGGCATGAGCATCGAGGAGATCGAGCGGCGACTGGACGACCGGTTCGCCCTGTTGCGTGGCGGCGACCGGAGCGCTCCGGAACGGCACCGCACACTGCTCGCGGTGATCGAGTGGAGCTGGCGCCTCCTCGGCGACGGCGCCCAGGACCTGTTGCCCCGGCTCGCGCTGTTCCCGGACGGGCTGGCGATCGACGCCGTCGAGGCCGTGGCGGCGGACGCCGGCCGGACCGACGCGTTCGACGACCTCGCCGAACTCGTCGAGCAGTCGCTCGTCCAGCTCATCGAGCACGAGGGCGAACCCGTCCGGTACCGGCTGCTCGAGACCGTCCGCGAGTTCGGGGTCGCCCGGCTGGCCGACCGGGGCGAGACCGAGGCCGTCCGGTCCGCGATGACGGGGTGGGCGCGCTCGTTCGCGGCGGCCCGGAACCTCCTGACGATCACCGGGGCCCCGCAGCGCGGTGCGTTCCACGAGGTCCGGCGGGAGGCCGACAACCTCGTCACGCTCCTGCGTTGGAGCCTCAGCGCGGACGACGCGCCCACGACCGCGCAGGTGTTCGCGGCCCTCGGCGCCTACTGGTCCCTCCGCGGGTCGCAAGGCGAGGCCGTCGCGGTCGCCGCCGACGTCATCACCGTGCTGCGTGCCAGGCCGCCGGTCGAGGACGACCGCGTGGCGACGGTCGTCGCGCTCGTGATCGCCGGGGCATCGGCGGCGTTCGGCGACCGGAGGACGGCGGCACGGGCGATCACCACGCTCCGACGGGTCCTGCGGGGCCACCCCACCGGGTACCCGGTGCTCGACGCGCAGGCCGCGCTGCTGCTGACGCTCGGTCGGCCCGACGACGGGAAGGCGCTCCTCGCACGACTGCGCGACGACCAGGACGCCGGCGTGGCATGCCTGGCGAACATGCTCAGCGCACCCCTCGCCGAGAACGACGGCGAGCCCGCGAACGCCCTCCGCTACGCCGACCGCGCCCAGGTCCTGGGCCGGGTCGCCGAGGACGCCTGGATGACCGGTACCGGGGCGGTGTCGATGACGCAGCTGCTCGCGCAGAACGGCCGGTACGCCGACGCCCTCGCCGCCGCCGCTGCCGCCCGGGAACACCTCGAGCTGTTCGGTGCCGACGACGACCTGTACGAGATCGGGTGGACGGTCGGACTCTGCGCTGCGGCGACCGGTGACGTCGTCCTCGCACGGTCGATCGCCGCGGACCTCGAGCACCGGCCGCTGGAGGCCCGCGGCGGGTTCGACGAGGAACGTGCCCAGATCGGCGTGCTGGTGGTCGCGATGGGCGCGGAGTGCGCGCGCGCCGAGGGGTTCCCGGAGCAGGCAGCGGCCGAGTACGCGCAGGCGTGGGACCGCGTGCAGCCGTCGCACGGGCGGGCACCGCACTGGGCCCTGATGGCGGGCGCTGCGCTCATCGCGGCGGTGGACGAGGCGGCGAGCCGCGCTGACGGTGCCGCACCGGGCCTCCAGGCGCCCGAACGGGAGGTGGCCCGGCGGGTCCGGGTCCGGGCCCTCGTGATGGTGCGGCTGCACCCCGGGTGGCTCGACCTGCCCGTGGTGGGGACGGCGATGCTGGGTCTGGCGCTCGCCGCCACCCGTTCCGGACGACCCGACCTTGCCGCGCGCTGCTGGGCCTTCGCCACCCGCTTCGGGTCGCGCCAGGACTTCGCGGTCCTCGAGCACGCGCGGATCCGGCCCCTGCTCGAGGCGGCGGGCGGCGCCGCGGCTGCCGGCGCGCTGACGGACGCCGAGACGGCCTCGGCCGGGTGGGACCGGACCGAGGCCGTCGCGCAGGCGCGGGCACTGCTCGAGGAACTCCGCTTCAGCTGACGCTGACGCTGACGCTGACGCTGACGCTGACGCTGACGCTGACGCTGACGCTGACGCTGACGCTGACGCCGACGCCGACGGGCGCCGACGCCGACGGGCGCCGACGCCGACGCCGACGGGCGCCGACGCCGACGCCGACGATCAGGCCTTCCGCATGTACGCCCGCACGGTGAGGGGCGCGAACACCGCGACGATGACCGCGGCCCCGACCAGGCTGATCCACAGGTCACCCCCGACGGTCCCGTGGTTCACGAGGTCCCGCACCGCGGTGATCAGGTGGGAGATCGGGTTCACCTCGGAGAACCAGCGCAGCCAGTCCGGCAGCGTGTTCGCCGGCACGAACGCGTTCGACAGGAACGTCAGCGGGAACAGCACGAGGTTCGAGATGCCGGAGACGCTCGACGCGGTCCGGGCGATCACGCCGAAGTACGCGAAGATCCAGCTCACGGCCCAGGCGACCACGATCACGAGCAGTCCCGCCAGGACCACCGAACCGACGCCGCCCGCGGGACGGAGGCCCATGATGATGCCCACCGTGAACGTGATGGTCGTCGCGATCGCGTACCGGACCGTGTCGGCCATGAGCGCGCCGGCGAGCGGTGCGATCCGCGCGATCGGCAGGGACTTGAAGCGGTCGAACACGCCCTTGTCCATGTCCTCGCGGAGTTGGACGCCCGTGACGATGGAGGACGTGATGTTCGTCTGCACCAGGATGCCGGGGATGATGATCGGCAGGTAGGAGCCGATGTCCCCTGCGATCGCCCCGCCGAAGATGTACGTGAACATCACGGTGAAGACGATCGGCATGAGCGTGACGTCGAACAACTGCTCGGGCGTCCGTCGGACCTTCACCAGGCCGCGGTAGGCCATCGTGAACGACTGCCGGACGGTCGCCGCGAGGCCCGTGCCGCCGACG
The DNA here is from genome assembly GCF_018613895.1 of Curtobacterium sp. ISL-83. Lineage (GTDB taxonomy): Bacteria > Actinomycetota > Actinomycetes > Actinomycetales > Microbacteriaceae > Curtobacterium. Next base: position 161,179 of record NZ_JAGGPH010000007.1, on the reverse strand, counting down.
CCGGGCCGCGGGGTCACCCGGGGTCGGGACGTGCCGGTGATCAGGTCGGGAGGGGTCGTGGTGGTCATGCGATGCTCCGTTCGGCGGCGGCGGACGCGCCAGCGACCCCCGCTTCGGCGGTGATTTGCAAGAAGACCTCGTCGAGCGTCGGCTTCTGCACGCTGAGCTCGGCGAGGGAGATCGCGGCCTCGCGGAACGACACCAGGAGGTCGGTCACGCGGTCCGGGTCGGTCATCGGTGCGGTGATGCGCGACCCCTCGGGGCTGGCGATCGCGTCCACCCCGAGCGTCGTCCGGACGATGGTCCGTGCGGCGTCGAGCCGCAGCGCGTCCGTGAGCCGGAGCTGCAGGGACGCGGTGCCGATCGACGCCTTGAGCTCGTCGGCGGTGCCCTCGGCCACCACCCGCCCGTGGTCGATCACGGCGATGCGGTCGGCGAGCTGGTCGGCCTCGTCGAGGTACTGCGTCGTCAAGACCACGGTGGAGCCCGTCGTGACGAGTTCGCGGATCGTGTCCCACATCTGCGCCCGGGTCCGGGGGTCGAGGCCGGTGGTGGGTTCGTCGAGGAAGATCAGCGGCGGTTGCGCGATGAGACTCGCTGCCAGGTCGAGGCGCCGACGCATGCCGCCGGAGAACCCCTTGAGCGGTCGTGACGCGGCCTCCGTCAGCCCGAAGCGCTCCAGGAGCTCGACCGACTTCCGCTTCGACTCGGCCCGGGACAGGCCGAGCAACCGCGAGAAGATGACGAGGTTCTCGGTCGCGCTGAGCGTGTCGTCGACGCTGGCGTACTGCCCGGTGACGCCGATCAGGCTGCGGACCGTCTGGGCCTCGGTGCGGACGTCGTGGCCGAAGACGCGGGCTTCGCCGCCGTCCGGTCGGAGCAGCGTGGCGAGCATGGAGATGGTGGTGGTCTTGCCGGCGCCGTTCGGGCCGAGCACGCCGTAGACGGTGCCGGCCTCCACCCGGAGGTCCACGCCGTCGACGGCGCGGTTCGTCCCGAAGGTCTTCACGAGGCCGATGGCCTCCACCGCGAGGGGTGTCGTGGTCATCGCAGGTCCTTTCGTCGATGTCGTGGACGATGCTGCCGCCGGCCGCTCACGCGGCACTGACGTGGCGCTGACACCGGTGTCGTCGCGCCGTCAGGGGCGGACGGGTGGTGGCCCGGACGGGAGGCACGGTGCGGCCCCGGTACGGTGGTCGCGTGAGTGAGACGGGGACGTCGGGCGGTGCGACCCGGGTGCGGCTCGACATCGCGTACGACGGGGCGGCGTTCTCCGGCTGGGCGCGGCAGCCGGGCCTCCGGACCGTGCAGGGTGCGCTCGAGTCCGCGCTCGCGACCGTGTTCACCCGGTGGGGCGAGCCGCCCCTCCTGACCGTGGCCGGCCGGACGGACGCGGGGGTGCACGCCACCGGGCAGGTCGCGCACCTGGACCTGACGACCGACCAGTGGGACGCGCTCACCCGCCCCAGGCGTTCCGCGCCCGACGCAGCGCAGCGGACGGCGTTGGACGGACTCGTCCGGCGCGTCAACGGGATCGCGGCGCCGGACGGGGACGTCGTCGTCACCCGCGCTTCCCTGGCTCCCGCGGGGTTCGACGCCCGGTTCTCGCCGCTCTGGCGCCGCTACCAGTACCGGATCGCGGACGCCGAGGCACCGCGCGATCCCCGTCGTCGTGGGCACACGGTATGGCACCCGACGCGCTTGGACCCGGCGGCGATGGAGCGCGGTGCGCTGACGCTGCTCGGGCTGCACGACTTCGCGACCTTCTGCAAGCCGCGCGAGGGCGCGACCACGATCCGGACGCTGCAGGAGTTCCGCTGGGACCGCGAGCCGGACGGCACACTGGTGGCGAGCCTCCAGGCCGATGCGTTCTGCCACTCGATGGTGCGCGCGATGGTGGGGGCGACCATCGCGGTCGGCGAGGGCCGCTACGGGCCGGACCGACTCGAGGAGCTGCGCCGCGCCGAGACCCGGACCAGCGCGTTCAAGGTCGCGCCGGCGAAGGGCCTGACCCTGACCGAGGTCGGGTACCCGGCCGACGACGAACTCGCCGCACGCGCCGTCCAGACCCGCGCTCGCCGCGGTGCGGCGGACGGTACCGTCGACGGATGAGCACCCGCGAAGCCCGATCCGTCGTCTCGGTCGCCCCCGGCGTCGTCTTCGTCGAGGGGCCGGTCTCGAACTGGGTGGTCCTCGCCGAGGAGGACGGCGTCTCGCTCATCGACGCCGGGTACCCGGCCGACGCCGACCTGGTGCTCGACACCGTGCGGTACGCCGGCCACGACCCCGCCGACCTCCGCCGTGTGTACGTCACGCACGGGCACGTCGACCACGTCGGTGGCCTACCCGGCATCCTCGCGCGGTACCCGGGGGTGGAGGTCCTGGCGCACGCCGACGAGGTCGCCAACGTCCGCGGCCCGGAACGGCAACAGGTGACCCCGGCCGAGATCGGCGGCCGACTCGCATCGGTGCGCGTGCTCCGCTGGCTCGTGCGTGCCATCCGGTCCGACGCACTGCGGCCCACCACGGTGCCCACCGTCCGGGCGTTCACCGCCGCCGACTTCGTCGGTCGGGCGATCGCACCCCTGCCGGCTCCGGGGCACACCGCCGGATCGACCGCCTACCTGCTGCCGGCGGCGGACGCGATCGTGACCGGTGACGCGGTCGTCTCGCACCACGACACCCAGCCGGCCTCGTGGCACCCACGTCCCCGGATGATCACGCCGTTCTTCACCGCCGACGCGTCGACGGCGTTCGAGTCGGCCCGGGCGCTGCCGATCCCGGCCATCGTGCTGCCGGGGCACGGACCGGCGGTGCACCGGGTGGGGCGCGGGTGGGTGCCGGTCGAGCCGACCCGGCGCGGGCGCTCCCGATGATTCACCTGGCCGCAACCTGAACGACTCCGCAGGTCGGTACGGTGCAGACAACCACTGCTCGTCCTGACCGAAGGTCGTCATGCCCAGAACGCTCGGCCGCACCCTGTTGTGCGCCACCGCCGCTGCCACGCTCCTCGCAGCGCCGCTCGTCACCGTCTCCGCCGCCACCGCGAACCCGGCCGGCACCGGTCTGGTGATCCGCGAGGCGTACGTCAAGGGCGGCAGCGCCAACCAGCCGTTCCGGAACAAGTTCGTCGAGCTCGGGAACCCGACCGACGCGCCCGTCGACCTGAGCATTTGGTCGCTGCAGTACCGGCCACCCGCGGGCGGGAGCACCGTCACGGCCGCCGCCCTGACCGGGGTGATCCCGGCGCACGGGACGTACCTGGCTGCACTCACGGGGTCGAACGGCACGAACGAGACCGCGCGCCTGCCGCAACCGGACGCGACGCTCTCGCTGAACCCGGGCGGAGCCGGCGGGGTGCTCGTGCTCGCGGACCAGACCGCGCCCGTGGTGCTGCCCGACGGCCCGGTGGGGGCCACCACGCCCGGTGTCGTCGACCTGATCGGGTACGGCACCGCCTCCACCTTCGAGACGGCCGCGGCCACGGCGGGCACGGCGAACTCCGTGCCGGACGCGTTCGCCCGGCAGGGCACCGCGGACACCGACTCGAACGTCGTCGACGTGACGAAGACCTCCACGATCACGCCGACGAACGCTGCGGGGCAGACGGCGAGGCCGATCGACGCACCGCCGACCGACCCTGCCCCCACCGACCCCGCGCCCGCCGACGTGGTGACGGTCGCGCAGCTGCAGGGCACCACCGACACCTCGCCGTACGCGGGCAAGACCGTGACGACCTCCGGAGTCGTCACCGCGGTGTACGCGACCGGTGGGTTCAACGGCTACACGATCCAGACCCCGGGTACCGGCGGCGTGGTCGATCCGGCCACGCACAAGTCCTCCGACGCGGTGTTCGTGTACTCCGCCGCCACCGCCCCGACGGTGCAGGTCGGCGAGTACCTGCAGCTCACCGGCGCGGTGTCGGAGTTCAACGGCCTCACCGAACTCACCGTCCCGACGGCGGCCGGGTTGACCCGTCGCACCGAGGTCGTCCCGGCGCCGGTCCCCGCCGCCGTCGCGTTCCCCCGGACGGACGCGCAGCGCGAGCCGCTCGAGAGCATGCTCATCGCTCCCCAGGGCGCCTACACGGTGGCGGACAACTACACGACGAACCAGTACGGCGAGGTCGTGCTGGCCACCGGCACGAAGCGCCTCGTCCAGCCGACCGAGGTCGCTCGCCCAGGCAGCGCCGAGGCGACGGCCGTGGCCACCGACAACGCCGCCCGGTCGGTCACGCTCGACGACGGTGCCAGCACGAACTTCCTGACGAAGGCGAACCAGGGCATCCCGGTGTCGTGGCTCACCCAGGGGCCCGTCACCGTCGGTGCGAGCGCCACCTTCGACGCGCCGGTGGTGCTCGACTACCGGAACGCGGCGTGGAAGTTCCAGCCGACCGCGCCGATCACCGGTGCGACCCCCGCTGCGAGCCTGCCCGTGTCGTTCTCGAACGTCCGCACCGCGACACCGCGTGACGTCGGCGGTGCCCTGAAGCTCGCCGGCTTCAACGTGCTGAACTACTTCCCGACGACCGGCGACGAGCTGATCGGCTGCACGTACTACACCGACCGCGCCGGGGACCCGGTCACGGTGAACTCCGGCTGCGACGCCCGCGGTGCCGCCGAGCAGGAGGACCTGCAGCGCCAGCAGGTGAAGATCGTCACGGCCATCAACGGGCTCGGCGCCGACGTGGTCTCCCTCGAGGAGATCGAGAACTCGGCCCGCTTCGGGCAGGACCGCGACGCAGCGGTGGGGACCCTCGTGGCCGCGCTCAACGCCGCGACCGGGACCGACACCTGGGCGTACGTGAAGTCCCCGGCCGTGGTCCCCGCGAGCGAGGACGTCATCCGTCTGGCGCTCATCTACAAGAAGGACCGCGTGCAGCCGGTCGGGGAGTCGACAATCCTGCTCGACGCGGCGTTCTCGAACGCGCGGCAGCCCGTCGCGGACGCGTTCCGGCCGATCGGTGGGACGGCTGACGACGACTTCCTGGTGATCGCGAACCACTTCAAGTCGAAGGGCTCCGGCACCGGTGAGAACGCCGACCAGGGCGACGGGCAGGGTGCGTCGAACGCGTCGCGCGTGGCGCAGGCGAAGGCGCTCGTGACCTTCTCCACCGCGATGCAGGCGGAGTACGGCACCGACAAGGTGTTCATGCTCGGCGACTTCAACGCGTACAGCAAGGAGGACCCGGTGGTCGTCCTCGACGACGCCGGCTACACCGACCTCGGTCCGGCGCTCGACGCGTCGGAGTACTCGTACGTGTTCTCGGGGCTGAGCGGTTCGCTCGACCACGTGTTCGCCTCACCGGCAGCGCGCGCGACCGTCAGGGGCGTGGACATCTGGAACATCAACTCGGTCGAGTCGGTCGGCCTGGAGTACAGCCGCTACAACTACAACGTGACGAACCTGTACACGGACGAGGTCTACCGGGCGAGCGACCACGACCCGATCCTCGTCGGCTTCGACCTCAGCGCCCCGGCGACCGAGCCGACGCCCGGTGACGGCGGGAGCACGCCGCCGGTGCCCGTGGACGGTGGTGGCGCAGGCGACGCCGGTGGTCCGATCGCCGGAGGCGCAGGCGACGCGGGTGGCACGTCGCCCGGTTCCGTCAGCCCGGGCACGGGCGCGCTGGCGTTCACCGGCGCCGACCTGACGGTCGGCATGGTGGCCGCACTGCTGCTGCTCGCCACGGGTGCGGGCATCCTCGTGGTCCGTCGACGCCGGATCGGTCGCGCCGAGTAGGACTCCGGCGCAGGACGACATCCCCGCTGTCGGGTGACAGCGGGGATGTCGCGTTCGGGGGCCGGTCGGCGGGGTCGCGTCGGCCGCGCCGGTCGCGTGCGGTGACCGCCTGCCGGACGGGAGGCGCGGTGCGCGCCCGCCACGTGCCTCCCGTCCGCGGTGGGCGCGTTTGACCGGCGGGACCCGCGTCGGCTAGGCTCTCGTTTTGGTCTGCGCGCCGCGTGCGCCAGACAGTCAGATGAGCCCTCCACCGGGTCGTTCTCGCCGACATCGTCAGCGCGAACTCCCACCGGAGCGGGATTCACGGACTCCTCACCTCGACACGAAAGCAGCACTCCTGTGACTCGCACGTTCTCACCGAAGCCGGCAGACGTCCATCACGAATGGATCGTCATCGACGCGACCGACGTCGTCCTGGGCCGCCTCGCGACCCACGCCGCGGCGCTCCTGCGCGGCAAGCACAAGGCCACCTTCGCCCAGCACATGGACATGGGTGACTACGTCATCATCGTGAACGCGGACAAGGTCGCCCTCACCGGCTCCAAGCTCGCGAAGAAGGTCTACTACCGCCACTCGGGCTACCCGGGCGGCCTCACGGCGACCTCGTACCCGGAGATGCTCGAGAAGCACCCGACCCGCGCCGTCGAGAAGGCGATCCGCGGCATGCTCCCGAAGAACACCCTCGGTCGTGAGCAGCTCAAGAAGCTGAAGGTCTACGCCGGCGCGGAGCACCCGCACTCCGCGCAGCAGCCCAAGGCGTACATCTTCGACCAGGTCGCACAGTAGTTCCGGCCACGACGACTTCAAGGACACGAAAGAAACTCATGGCTCAGATCGCTGACTCCCTCGACCAGACCCCGGAGAGCTTCACCACGGAGAGCGCACCCGCCGCTGCCGAGGCCGCTCCCCGTCAGATCCTCAACGTCTCCGGCGGTGCCGTCGGGCGCCGCAAGGAGGCCATCGCGCGCGTTCGCCTCGTCCCCGGTTCGGGCACGTTCGTCGTGAACGGCCGCACGCTCGAGGACTACTTCCCGAACAAGCTGCACCAGCAGCTGATCAACGACCCGTTCAAGGTGCTCGAGCTCCTCGGCTCGTACGACGTCGTCGCCCGCATCACCGGTGGTGGCCCCTCGGGTCAGGCGGGCGCGCTGCGTCTGGCGATCGCCCGCACCCTGAACGAGATCGACCGCGAGAACAACCGCGCGGCCCTCAAGAAGGCCGGCTTCCTCACCCGTGACGCCCGCGTCATCGAGCGCAAGAAGGCCGGTCTCAAGAAGGCCCGCAAGGCGTCGCAGTTCTCGAAGCGCTGATCGCCTGACCGCAGGGAACACCATGCCGCGTCTGTTCGGTACCGACGGTGTTCGTGGTCTCGCCAACGGCGAGTTGACGGCCGCGCTCGCACTGGGTCTTGCCCAGGCGAGCGCGGCCGTGCTCACGCACGGACACCACGCCGACGCCCGACGGGCGTCCGGTCGACCGCGCCCGCGCGCGGTCCTCGCGCGCGACCCGCGCGTCTCCGGTGAGTTCCTGGGTGCCGCCGTCGCGGCCGGGCTCGCCTCCGCCGGCGTCGACGTGCTCGACGCCGGGGTCATCCCGACCCCCGCGGCCGCGTACCTCGTCGCCGACATCGACGCCGACTTCGGCGTGATGATCTCGGCGTCGCACAACCCCGCGCCCGACAACGGGATCAAGTTCTTCGCCGCTGGCGGGCAGAAGCTCCCCGACGAGGTCGAGGACCGCATCGAAGCGGCCATGCACGACCACTCCGCGCCGACCCCCACCGGCGCCGACGTCGGCCGGATCACCCGGTTCGCCGACGCCGAGGACCGCTACATCGTGCACCTGCTCGGCACGCTGCCGCACCGGCTCGACGGCATCCACGTCGTGCTCGACTGCGCCAACGGAGCCGCCGCCGGGGTCTCACCCGAGGTGTTCGTGAACGCCGGGGCGAAGGTCACGCTGATCGGTGCCGATCCGAACGGCATCAACATCAACGACGGCGTGGGTTCGACCCACATCGACAACCTGTCCCGAGCCGTCCTCGAGCACGGGGCCGACGTCGGCATCGCGCACGACGGGGACGCCGACCGCTGCCTGGCGGTCGACGCCGCGGGCAACGCGATCGACGGTGACCAGATCATGGCGATCCTGGCGCTGTCGTTGCAGGAGCGCGGACGCCTGGTCGACGACACCCTGGTCGCGACGGTCATGTCGAACCTGGGGCTCAAGCGCGCCATGGCTGCGGCTGGCATCACGGTCATCGAAGCCGGGGTGGGCGACCGCTACGTGCTCGAGAAGATGACCGAGGGCGGTTACTCGCTCGGCGGCGAGCAGTCCGGGCACATCATCTTCAACGAGTTCGCCACCACCGGGGACGGCATCCTCACCGGGCTGCACCTGGTGGCGGAGATGGCACGCACCGGCCGGTCGCTGCAGGAGCTCGCGTCGTGCATGACCGTGTTCCCGCAGGTGCTGCTGAACGTCCGCGGGGTCGATCGTCACGGGCTCGCCGACCAGGGCGTGCAGGACGCGATCGCCGCGGCGACCGAGGCCCTCGGTGACAGCGGCCGCGTGCTGCTGCGCCCGTCGGGCACGGAGCCGGTCGTGCGCGTGATGGTCGAGGCGGCCTCGCAGGACGATGCCCAGCGCATCGCCGAGGAGCTCGCGGCCGTCGTGTCGGAGCGCTTGGCGCTCGACGACGCCGCGTAGCGCTCGGCGCCGCGCGCTGACGCTGCCGCCCGGTGGGGGATTGCGCCCCGGCCCTCCGGGGCGCGATGACCGTGCCGGGGCGCGAGCCGCCGCCCCCGCGCGCAGCCACGCCGTGGGCCCCCGTCAGATCTTGCGGAGCAGGACCGACGACACCTTGTGGTCGGCCGCCTTCCGGAGCACGAGGGTGGCCCGGGAGCGCGTCGGCAACACGTTCTCGAGCAGGTTCGGCTCGTTGATCGCACGCCAGACCTCGGTCGCAGTGCGGACCGCGTCCTCGCGGGACAGCGAGGCGAACCGGTGGAAGAACGAGTCCGGGCTCGAGAACGCCTGCTCCTGGAGCGCCAGGAACCGGTCGACGTACCAGGACTCGATGTCGCGGGTCTTGGCGTCGACGTAGATCGTGAAGTCGAACAGGTCGGAGAGGGCCAGGCGTCCGTGCACGGGCGGCGCCAACACGTTCAGGCCCTCGACGATCAGGATGTCCGGCTGTCGCACGACGATCTCCGCGTCCGGGACGATGTCGTAGACGAGGTGCGAGTAGAACGGCGCCCGGACCTCGACTGCGCCGCTCTTCACCTGGCTGACGAAGCGGAGCAGGGACCGGCGGTCGTAGGACTCCGGGAAGCCCTTCCGGTCCATGATCCCGCGGCGCTCGAGCTCGGCGTTCGGGTACAGGAACCCGTCGGTCGTCACGAGCTCGACCCGCGGGGTGTCCGGCCACCGCTTCGTGAGCTCGCGCAGCAGTCGGGCGACCGTCGACTTGCCGACCGCGACGGATCCGGCGACCCCGATCACGAACGGCGTGCGGCCGGCGCGTTCACCGAGGAACCGGCTCGTCTCGGCGTGCAGGTCCCGCGCACCGGCGGCGTACAGCGTGAGCAGCCGCGACAGGGGCAGGTAGACCTCCTGCACCTCCTGCATGTCGAGTCGGTCGCCGAGGCCGCGCAGTTGCACGATCTCCGTCTCGGTGAGGGAGAGGTGCTCCTTCGGGGCGAGCTGCGACCACTCGCCACGCGGGATCTCCACGAAGGGGGTGGGGTGCGCGACGGTGGTCTCCGGGATCGGCATGGCCACGAGCGTAGTCAGGTCGGTCGGGAGGCACGGCCGACGTGAGCAGACCTGCTCACGTGATCCGCGCCTCTCCCCACCGGCACGGCCGGTCCGCCGCTTGCGCGTCGCCCCGGAACCGGCGGCGTGGGCCCAGTCCGGTTCGCTCAGGCGGGCAGGGCCGCCTCGATGGCGGCGACGACCTGCGGGGCGTCGGGCTTCGTGATGGGACGGAAGCGGGTCACCGTGCCGTCCGGGGCGACCAGGAACTTCTCGAAGTTCCACGACACACGACCGGCCTTGCCGTCGCCGTCCGGGGTCTCCTTGAGTGCCTTGTACAGCTCGTGGGCACCCTTGCCGTTGACCTTGACCTTCTCGGACATCGGGAACGTGACGCCCCAGGTCGTGGAGCAGTACTCGTCGATCGCCTCGGACGAACCGAGCTCCTGCAGGAACTGGTTGCTCGGGAACCCGAGGACCGTGAAGCCGCGGGGGCCGTACTCCTTCTGGAGCGCCTCGAGCTGTTCGTACTGGGGCGCGAGACCGCAGCGTGAGGCCACGTTCACGACCAGCACCGCCTTGTCCGAGTACGCGCCGAACGTGGTGTGCTCGCCGTGGAGTGTCGTGATCGCGATGTCGTCGAAGCGTCCCATGGCCCAAACGTTATCCCCAGCCCTGTCGCTTCGCAGGGCGCTCGGTCAGGCAGACCGTAGGATCGAACCCATGTGTGGAATCGTCGGCTACGTCGGAAGCAACAGCAGCCAGGACGTGCTCCTCGGCGGGCTCCGTCGGCTCGAGTACCGCGGCTACGACTCGGCGGGCATCGCCGTCGTCGACCCCGCCGGTGACCTGGTGTCCGCCAAGAAGGCGGGCAAGCTCCAGGCCCTCGTCGACGAGCTCGCCGCCCACCCGATCCCCGACGGCACGACCGGCATCGGCCACACCCGGTGGGCGACCCACGGCGGACCGACCGACGGCAACGCGCACCCGCACCTCGCCGACGACGGCAAGCTGGCGCTCATCCACAACGGCATCATCGAGAACTTCTCCGAGCTCCGGACCGAACTGCAGGCCGAGTGCATCGTGTTCGTGAGCGAGACCGACTCCGAGGTCGCAGCGCACCTGGTGGCCCGTGCCTTCCGCTCGACCGGTGACCTGACGACCGCGATGCAGCAGGCCGTGCAGCGGCTCGAGGGCGCGTTCACGCTCCTCGTCGTGCACGCCGACCAGCCGGGCGTGGTCGTCGGCGCTCGTCGCAACTCCCCGCTCGTCGTGGGTCTGGGCGACGGCGAGAACTTCATGGGCTCGGACGTCGCGGCGTTCGTCGCCTACACGCAGCGGGCGCTGTCCATCGGGCAGGACGAGATCGTCACGATCCGCCCCGACTCGGTCGACGTCATCCACTTCGACGGCACCCCCGCCGAGCCGACCGAGTTCGAGGTGAACTGGGACGCCTCCGCCGCCGACAAGGGCGGCTGGTCCTCGTTCATGGCGAAGGAGATCAGCGAGGAGCCCGAGGCCGTCGCGAAGACGCTGCTCGGCCGCGTGCACGACGGTGCCGTCACACTGACCGACCTCGACCCGATCGCCGAGGGGCTGGCGACCATCGACCGCGTCATCGTCATCGCCTGCGGTACCGCGGCCTACGCCGGCATCCTCGGCAAGTACGCGATCGAGCAGTGGGCACGCGTCCCGGTCGAGGTCGAGCTCGCGCACGAGTTCCGCTACCGCGACCCGGTCCTGAACGAGCGCACGCTCGTCGTCTCGATCAGCCAGTCCGGCGAGACGATGGACACGCTGATGGCCGTCAAGTACGCGCGCGAGCAGGGGGCGCAGGTCCTGTCGATCTGCAACACCCAGGGGGCCACGATCCCCCGCGAGTCCGACGCGGTGATCTACACGCACGCCGGACCCGAGGTCGCCGTGGCGTCGACGAAGGCCTTCATCGCGCAGGGCGTCGCCCTGTACCTGCTCGGGCTGCACCTGGCGACGCTCCGCGGCACGCTGACGGCGGAGCAGATCGCCGAGCAGGTCGCCGAGCTCGAGGGCCTCGCCCCGAAGCTGCAGCAGACGATCGAGGACGCCTCCGGCATCAAGGACCTCGCCCGCTGGATGGCGGACACCCGCAGCGTCCTGTTCCTCGGCCGGCACGTCGGGTACCCGATCGCGCTCGAGGGGGCGTTGAAGCTCAAGGAGCTCGCGTACATCCACGCCGAGGGGTTCGCTGCCGGTGAGCTCAAGCACGGGCCGATCGCGCTCATCGAACCGGGCCAGATCGTCTTCGTGATCGTGCCGTCGCCGCGTGACCCGCGGTCGCTGCACCCGAAGGTCGTGTCGAACATCCAGGAGATCCGCGCACGCGGGGCCCGGGTGATCGCCATCGCCGAAGAAGGCGACGCCGCGGTGCTGCCGTTCGCCGACGAGGTCCTGCGGATCCCGCTCGCGACGCCGCTGTTCGAGCCGCTGCTCGCCGTGGCGCCGCTGCACATGTTCGGCATGGAACTCGCCGCGGCCAAGGGCCTCGACGTCGACCAGCCGCGCAACCTCGCGAAGTCGGTCACCGTCGAGTAGTGCGGCGATGATCATCGGCATCGGGGTGGACGTGGTCGACCTGGAGCGGTTCGAACGGGTCCTGACACGGACCCCGGCGATGCGTGCGCGGCTCTTCACCGAGGCCGAGCAGCAGCGGGACGGGGAACCGCGGCCGACCGCGTCCCTCGCGGCGCGGTTCGCGGCGAAGGAGGCGCTCATCAAGGCCTTCGGGTCGAGCGCCGGGCTGCGCTGGCGAGACCTCGAGGTCGTCGCGGACGACCAGCGGAACCCGTCGCTGACATTGCACCAGGGCGCGCGACACGTCGCTGATGCGCGCGGGGTCACGGCAGTGCACCTGTCGTTGTCGCACGATGGGGGGATCGCGACGGCGTTCGTCGTGATCGAGGGGAACGAACGTTCGGAAGGACACACGGAGTGACCAGCCACTTGCGGGGGCCGCGCCGTTCGGCGCGGCGGAACCAGCGCCTCCAGTCAGGGGGTGCGCGATGAGCGCGTTCACCGGGATCACGGTCGATCGGGAGGCTTTGATCGCCAACTACGCGACGGTCGCCGAGCGCGTGGCGCCGGCCGGCGTCATCGCGGTCGTCAAGGCCAACGCGTACGGCCACGGCGCAGTCGACGCCGCTCGGGCCTTCGTGGACGCCGGTGCGGAGTGGCTCGGCGTCGCTGATCTCGACGAGGCCGTCGCCCTGCGCCAGGCGGGCATCGACGAGGGGGTGCGGATCCTCGCGTGGCTGCACGCTCCCGACGAGGACTTCCGACGTGCCGCGCAGTACGACGTCACGCCGGCGGTGTCGAGCGTCGAGCAGCTCTCGGCCGCGGCGGACTCCGAGGTCCGGGCCGTGCACCTCTGCATCGACACCGGCCTGAGCCGCAACGGCGCCGTGGAGTCGGAGTGGCCGGAGCTCTTCACGACGGCAGCGCGGTTGGCCCGCAGCGGGAACCGGCTGCGCATCGAGGGGCTCATGTCGCACTTGTCGAACGCGTCCCGCGCGGACGACCTCGACCAGGACTCCGCACTCCAGCGGGCGCTCGACGGCCTCCGTGCGGTCGGCATCGTCCCCGACGTCGTGCACCTGGCGGCCAGCGCTGCCAGCATCGCCGTCCCGGAGACCCGGCACGACCTCGCCCGCGTCGGGCTCGCCCTGTACGGTCTCAGCCCGTTCGCCGATCGCACCTCCGCCGACCTCGGTCTCCGGCCGGCGATGCGGCTCACCGCAGCGGTGCTCCGGACGGTGCCGGTCCGTGCCGGCGACGGCGTCAGCTACGGCTACACGTGGCGTGCGACGACCGACACGCGGCTCGCGGTCATCGGCCTCGGGTACGCGGACGGCTTCGACCGCGACTTCGGCAACCGGGTCTCGGTCCGCATCGGAGACCGGCTGTTCCCGGTCGTCGGACGGGTCGCGATGAACGCGATGCACGTCGAGATCGGCGACGCCGACGTGCGGGTCGGCGACGAGGCCGTGCTGTGGGGCGACCCGGAGCACGGCGACCCCGCCGTCGAGGACTGGGCAGCGGCGGTCGGCACCATCAACTACGAGGTCGTCGCGCGCGTCGGCCGCAGCGTGGAACGGAGGACGACGTGAACGCCCCCCTGCGCCGCGCCGAGATCGACCTGGACGCCTACCGCGCCAACCTCGACCTGGTGCGCGGGTGGATGCGCCCGGTCGAGCTCATGGCGATCATGAAGGCCGATGCGTACGGGCACGGCCTCGAGCCGATCGCGCTCGCCGCGGTCGACGCCGGCATCCGCTGGATCGGCGTGCTCACCGTCGCCGCCGCGCTGCGGCTCCGGTCCATCGGTGTGGGCGAGGACGTCCACCTGTTCACCTGGCAGCACGCGCCCGACCTGGACTTCCGCGACGCGATCGACTCCGCGGTCGACCTCGGCGTCTCGAACACGGCGGAGCTGCAGCGCATCATCGACGCCGTCGACCAGCGGCCGGCCCGCGTGCACCTCGGCGTCGACTCCGGGCTCCACCGCGACGGGGCGACCCCGGCGGACTGGCCGGCGCTCGTCGAACTCGCTCGGGACGCCCAGCGCGCCGGCCGCATCGAGGTCGTCGCCGCGTACACGCACCTGGCCGAGTCCTCCGACGACGAGGACAGCGCCGCCGTGGCCGTGTTCGACGCGTGCGTGGAGCAGGCGGAGGACGCGGGACTCGACATCCCGATGGAGCACGTCGCCGCGTCACTGGCTGGGTTGGAGCGCAAGGAGTTCCGCAAGGACATGGTGCGGATGGGCGCCAACCTGTTCGGCATCCCCGGGGCGGACGGTGTCTCCGCTGCCGACCTCGGTCTCGAGCCGGTGATGACGCTGACGGCCTCGGTCGCGAAGACGAAACGTGTGCCGGTCGACACCGGCGTCTCGTACGACTACACGTACCGGACCGCCCGCGAGAGCACCCTCGCCCTCGTGCCCGTCGGGTACGCGGACGGCGTGCCGCGGCTGGCCCAGGGCCGGATCGAGGTGGCGATCGGCGGCAAGCGCTACCCCATCGCAGGGCGCGTCGCGATGGACCAGTTCCTGGTGGACGTCGGCGACGACGACGTGCGCACCGGGGACACCGTCGTGCTCTTCGGCACCGGGGAGCACGACGAGATGACGGTCCTCGAGTGGGGCGACGCGCTCGGCACCATCGGCGAGGAGATCGTCTGCCGCATCGGCGCGCGCGTCCCCCGGGAGTACCGGGGCCACGAGGCCGAGGGACACGTGGCGGAGTACCTGCGCGGGGAGCGGCCGTGACGGAGTCGGGACCCCAGCAAGGCACGGTCGTGCTCGACACCACGGTCGCCACGACCGACGAGATGGGCGCTCTCGGCGCCCGGATCGCCGCGGTCCTCCGGGCGGGCGACCTGGTCGTGCTGACCGGCCCGCTCGGCGCCGGCAAGACGACGCTGACCCGCGGACTCGGCGCGGCGCTCGGCGCCCGGGGACAGGTGTCGAGCCCGACCTTCGTCCTCGCCCGGACGCACCCCACGACGACCGGACCGGACCTGGTGCACGTCGACGCCTACCGGTTGTCCGACCCGGTCGAGCTCGACGACCTCGACCTCGACTGGGACGCTTCGATCGTCGTCGTCGAGTGGGGACGCGGGTTCGTCGACGGCATCTCGGACGACGTGTTGGACGTGGAGATCGTGCGGGCCACCGGAGCGGACGGCGTCGACGATGCCGAGGGTGACCCCGACGACGTCCCGGACGAACCGCGACGCGTGATCGTCACCGCGACCGGGTCCCGCTGGGCCGACGTCAGCATCTGACGGGCGAACGGAAGCCGTCACCCGCGATTCGTCAGTCGTGCAGCGGTGACCCGACGACGTCGAACCGGAACCCGCCGAACTCGCCGGACAGCAGCGGGCGGGCTGCGGCGATCGACTCCTGCACCTCCGCCAGGTCCAGGGACGCCCGGTGCGCGGCGCGGCTGGTCCAGAGCTCCACGACGAAGACCACGTCGGGCTGCTCGTCGTCGACGCCGACCTCGTACGTCAGGCACCCCGCTGCTGCGAGGGTCTCACTCCGTCGCGTGAGGTGTGCCACCAGTTCGTCCCGTCGGCCCGGGACGGTGCCGAGCGTTCCCGCGTTCGCGAAGACCATGCCCCGAGCGTACCGAGGGGCGTCGACGGGCCCCGGGAGGCCGGTCGACTCCGCGTACGATGGACGGGTGCTGCTCGCGATCGACACCTCCGCCGGTACCTCCGTCGCCGTCGTCGACCCGACCACCGGCGCCGCGCTCGCGACCCGCAGCACCGAGGACTCTCGCCGGCACGCCGAGGTGATCGGCCCCTTCCTGGCCGACGTCCTCGCCGAAGCCGGCATCACCGGCGCCGGGGTCACCGGCGTCGTCGCCGGGATGGGCCCGGGTCCGTTCACGGGCCTCCGCGTCGGGATCGCGGCCGCCCGCACCTTCGCCGCGGCACGGTCGGTCCCGTTCCTGCCACTCGTCAGCCACGATGCGGTCGCCGCCGACCACGACGGCGAGGGCCCGGTCGTCGTCGTCACCGACGCCCGTCGTCGCGAGGTCTACTGGAGCGCGTACGACGCCGGCGGCGTCCGCGTGGCCGGCCCCGGACTCGTGCAGCCCGCCGATCTCGACGAGGCGATCCGCGCCTCCCGTCCGGACGCAGTGGGCTGGGACCGCGTGACCGCGCTGTCCATCCCGGCCTGGAGGCTCGGGGCGCTCGCCGCAGGCCGGCTCGCGTCCGGCACGGGGTTCGCCGCGGACACCCCGCTCTACCTGCGGGACCCCGACGTGACGATGCCGGGCGCTCCGAAGCGGGTGGCGCGGTGAGCGGTCTGCCGGACGGGCTGCGCCTGCGGCGCGCCCACCCCCAGGACCTGGACGACATCATGTGGCTCGAGCACGCCTCGTTCCCCACCGACGCCTGGTCCGCCTCGCAGATGGCGGGGGAGCTGTACTCACCGCACGAGTACTACGTCGTGGTGGAGACGACCGCCGAGACCGGTGGGGACGCCCCGACGGTGGTCGGCTACGCGGGGCTCTCGTCCCTCGCGGGCAACCCCGTCGCCGACGTGCAGACCATCGCCGTCGCGGCCGATCAGCGCGGTGCCGGCATCGGCCGGGTGCTGTTCACCGAACTGCTCGACGAAGCACAGCGCCGCGGCGTGCAGGAGGTCTTCCTCGAGGTGCGGGCGGACAACCCGGTGGCGCAGGCCATGTACGCCGCGTTCGGGTTCGAGCAGATCGCCACGCGCCCCCGGTACTACCAGCCGGACGGCGTCGACGCGTGGGTGATGCGAGCCGGCATCCCGGCCGCTTCGCCGGCAGTGCCGGCGACGCCCCAGACGGTCGGCCCGATCGGACAGGAGACGCTCGATGACCGCAGCTGAACCGCTGGTGCTCGGCATCGAGACCAGCTGCGACGAGACCGGCGTCGGGATCGTCCGGGGGACGACCCCGCTCGCGAACGTGATCGCGTCGAGCATGGACGAGCACGCCCGCTACGGCGGTGTCGTGCCGGAGGTCGCCGCGCGGGCACACCTCGAGGCGATGACCCCGACCCTGGAACAGGCGCTCGCGCAGGCCGGGGTGACGCTCGACGAACTCGATGCCGTCGCGGTCACCGCGGGCCCGGGGCTCGCCGGTGCACTCATGGTGGGGGTGGGCGCGGCGAAGGCGCTCGCCGTCGCGACGGGGAAGCCGTTGTACGGGGTCAACCACCTGGTGGGGCACGTCGGCGCGGACGTCCTCCGCGCGGACGGCAGCGCGATCGAGCTGCCGACGGTGGCACTCCTGGTGTCCGGCGGTCACACGTCCCTGCTCCTCGTGCGCGACCTGGTCGGCGACGTCGAGCTCCTCGGCGAGACCATCGACGACGCCGCGGGCGAGGCGTTCGACAAGGTCGCGCGCCTGCTCGGGCTGCCGTACCCGGGCGGCCCGCAGATCGATCGGGCCGCGGCGGACGGTGACCCGAAGGCGATCCGGTTCCCGCGCGGGTTGACCCTGCCGAAGGACATGGCCGCGCACCGGTACGACTTCTCGTTCTCCGGGCTGAAGACCGCGGTCGCCCGCTGGGTGGAGAAGTGCCGCGACGAGGGGCGCGAGGTCCCCGTGGCCGACGTCGCCGCGAGCTTCCGGGAGGCCGTGGTCGACGTGCTCCTGACGAAGGCGCTGAACGCCTGTCGGGACACCGGGGTCGACCGGCTGCTGCTCGGCGGTGGTGTCGTCGCCAACGCCCGGCTCCGTCAGGTCGCCGAGGAGCGCTGCGCGGCCGCCGGGGTCGCGCTGCGGATCCCGCCGTTCGATCTCTGCACCGACAACGGCGCGATGATCGCCGCAGTCGGAGCGCGACTGGTCGCCGAGGGGCACGCTCCGAGCGACCTCGGGATCGCGGCGGACTCGACGCTGCCGGTCACGACCGTCCAGGTCTGAGCGCCGGTACGTCCGGACCGGACCGGACCGTCCACCGCGGGTTCGCCGTGCTCGTCCTGCCCCGGTCGGGGGCCGGTCGGCTGCCGGGGGCGTGTGGGAGGATTCACAGGGCGTCGACGAACCGGCGTCGAGAGGGGTGGACGGTGTCCGATCAGAACCAGTGGCCGAAGCCGGGCGAGACGACGCCGAGCGACGACTCGGCAGGGCAGACGGATCCGCAGGCCAACCGCCCGGCCGACCCGTGGGCGCAGTCCGGACAGGGCTCCGCGGCGCAGGGTGTCTCTGGCGGGTACACCGCGGACCAGCCCGGGCAGCAGCAGCAGAACCAGCCTGGCCAGCAGCAGTACCAGCCTGGCCAGCCGAACCCGTACGCGCAGCAGAACCCGTACGCGCAGCAGGCGCCGGGGCAGCCGACGTACGGACAGCCGGGGCAGCAGTACGGCGCACCCCAGAACCCCTATGGCCAGCAGCAGAACCCGTACGGCCAGCAGAACCCGTACGCGGCGCCGCAGAACCCGTACGGTCAGCAGCCGAACCCGTACGGCCAACAGCAGAACTCGTACGCAGCCGGCCCGTACAGCTCCCTCGGGTACCAGCCCTACGCGCAGCGCCCGAAGACGAACACCCTGGCCATCATGTCGATCGTGTTCGGGCTCGGAGCGGTTCCGCTGTGGTTCATGGCGATCCTCCTGGGACCTGCCGGGGCGATCCTCGGACACATCGCGCTCGGGAAGATCAAGCAGTCGGGCGAAGCCGGACGTGGCCTGGCGCTGACCGGCATCATCGCCGGTTGGATCATGGCCGCCGTCTGGATCCTCTGGATCGTCGCGATCATCGTCTTCTCGTCGCTCGGCTCGACCTCGAGCTACAACTACGGCACGGACTCCGGCGCCTTCATCCTCTGACGGGCACCGGTCGCCTACCCGGCCACGTCCGCGAGCCGCTCGCACAGGATCGCGGTGTGCCGACCCTCCAGGCGGGTGAGCACGAGCGTGACGCGACCCGTCCCGCGCAACCGCAACCGCTTCCGGAACTGTGCCGGGTCCACGTCGACCCCGCGCTTCTTGATCTCGACCGTGCCGATGCCGTCCGCCGCCAGGCGGGCGGCGAGCCGCTTGACGTCGAGCGGCAGGACGTCGAGCACCCGGAACCCCTGCGCGAACGGCGTCGACACCGCCCGGTCGGAGGTGACGTACGCGATCCCGTCGGACAGCATGTGCCCGTCGAGCGAGCGCGCTAGGTCCCCGATCAGCCGCGCCCGGATCACGGCACCGTCGGGCTCGTAGAGGTGGGTTCCGAGCGGCCCGACGGCCTCGTCGGGGGAGTCCTCGGGTCCGGTGAGCTCGGCGATCCCGTGCGACCCGATGACGGTCGCGGCCCGTCGGATGCCCGGACGCGCGAGGGGGCCGAACCACAGGGCGAGCTCGACGACCTCGCGGTCGACGGAGGTCCACTGTGCCTCGGCGGTGTCGGGGATGAGGTCGCGGTCGATCCCGGGGCCGAGCTTCACGCCGGTGGGGACCGTCGTCGCGGTGGCGAACACGGTGTCGAGCGAGGGGGACCAGTCGTCCGGGTCCGCCAGCCGCCGGGTGTCCGAGTGCCCTGAGGTCCGTCGCGCGGGGTCCATCCACACCCCGTCGACACGCCCGACGTCGAACGAAGCGGCGTCACCGAGCTCCACGCGTGCTCGCGGCCACGGCGCGAGGTTGTGCGTGGCGACCGCCGCGGTCACCTCGTCGCGGTCGACGGCGGTGACGTCGAGGTCGAGCGCCGCCATCGCCATCGCGTCGCCGCCGATCCCGCAGCCGAGGTCGGCGACCCGGGTGAGTCCGGCGGCGGCGAAGCGCCCGGCGTGCTGCGCGGCGACCTGCAGCCGGGTTGCCTGCTCGAGGCCGGCCTCGGTGAAGAGCATCCGGGCCGCGAACGGGCCGAACTTGCCGGTGCCCTTCAGTCGCAGCCGCGCCTGGGTGAGCACGGCGGCGACCAGGCGGGGATCGTGGCCTTCGGATCGCAGGCGTGAGACGACCCGGACGATCTCCCCGCCGTCCGAGACGCCCGGCGTGCGGTCGAGCAGCGCCATCCCGTCGGGGGTCAGCAGCTGGGCGAGTTCGTCGGCGTCCATGCCCCGATCCTCCCAGGTGACGGCCCGACCTCGGGAAGCGCTGGCACTCGGATTGACCGAGTGCCAGCAGCCCCCTAGAGTTGGCGTTGGCACTCTCCTGCGCGAAGTGCCAACCCGGTTTCATCTGTACCGAGTCCGTACCGAGAAAGAAGAGGTCACCGTGGCCGTCAGCATCAAGCCGCTCGAGGATCGCATCGTCATCCGCCAGGTCGAGGCGGAGCAGACCACCGCTTCCGGTCTGGTCATCCCGGAC
Organism: Curtobacterium sp. ISL-83; assembly: GCF_018613895.1. Lineage (GTDB taxonomy): Bacteria > Actinomycetota > Actinomycetes > Actinomycetales > Microbacteriaceae > Curtobacterium. Next base: position 140,856 of record NZ_JAGGPH010000007.1, on the reverse strand, counting down.
ACCGCGAAGGAGAAGCCCCAGGAGGGCGAGGTCGTCGCCGTCGGACCGGGTCGCATCGACGACAACGGCAACCGCGTGCCGCTCGACATCGCCGTGGGTGACAAGGTCATCTACTCCAAGTACGGCGGCACCGAGGTCAAGTACTCCGGCGAGGACCTGCTGGTCCTCTCGGCCCGCGACGTCCTCGCGGTCATCGAGCGCTGAGACCCAGCTCGCAGCACGGACGCCCCGTCCGGCCTCACGGCCGACGGGGCGTTCTCGCGTTCGGGGGGCGCTCCCCGCGTCTCCGCGGTGACGTCCGCACCCTCCGGGAGGCGCGCTGCGGCCCCGGTCCGTCAGCGCGGGTTCCTAGGATGGTTCCGTGAGCGAACCGACCCCGGCGGGACCGACCCCAGCGCGATCGACACCGGCGCGCAGCGAGGCATCGGTCGGCGTCGTCCAGGCGATCGTCGCGTACGGGCTCTGGGGCCTCATGCCGCTGCTCTTCGCGGCGATGGCCCCCGCCGGCGCGTTCGAGATCGTCTCCTGGCGCATCGTCTTCGGCCTGGTGTTCTGCGCCGTCGCCATCGCGCTGACCCGGTCGTGGCGGCGGACGCGCACGCTGATGGCGCAGCGTCGGGTCATGGCCGTGATGGCGCTCGCCGCCGTGCTCATCGTCGTCAACTGGACCGTGTACGTCCTCGCGACCACCACGGGGCACACGGTCGAGGCAGCGCTCGGGTACTTCATCAACCCGCTCGTGACGATCGCGCTCGGCGTGGTGGTCCTCCGCGAGCGGCTCCGGCCGTTGCAGTGGACGGCCGTCGGGATCAGCGCCGTGGCCGTCATCGTGATCTCGGTCGGGTACGGCCAGGTGCCGTGGATCTCGCTGGTGCTCGCGTTCTCGTTCGGCATGTACGGGCTCGTCAAGAAGCGCGTCGGTGGGACGGTCGACGCGCTCAGCGGGCTGACGATCGAGACCGTGTGGTTGCTGCCGCTCGCGATCGTCACGCTGGTGGTGCTCGGCGTGACGGGGCTCGGCGGCGGGGTGACGTTCCTCGGCGACGGGTGGGTGCACGCCCTCGTGACCGTGCTGACCGGGCCGGCGACGGCGGTGCCGCTGCTGCTCTTCGCGTCGTCGGCTCGTCGACTGAGCCTGTCGACGCTCGGGCTGACGCAGTACCTCACGCCGATCATGCAGTTGGTCGTCGGGGTGCTGCTGCAGCACGAGGCGATGTCGGCATCGCGCTGGGTCGGCTTCGGGATCGTGTGGGTGGCGCTCGTCATCCTGACGGTGGACAGTTTCGCGGCGAACCGGACGTCACGCCGGACCGCCGCGGTCGGCGCGCCCGACGCGGCCTGAGCCGCGCTCGACGCGGTCGGGCTGGCCCTGAGCGGCGCTCGACGTAGTCGGGCCGGGCCTGAGCGGCGCCAGACGCGGTCGGTGCCGACCGGAGCTCGCGGTGCGGCCCAGCACCCGCGGTGCCTGCCGACCGGGACCCGCGCTGCCGAACCGTGTCCGCCCTGCTGACCCGTTCCCGCCCTGCCGGACCGTGCCGCGCCTCCCGTCCGGATCGTGTCGCAACCCGCCCGGCGAACTCACGCCGCGCCTCCCGTCCGGGTGCCGCCGACACGCACGAACGCGACAGGCCCGTGTGGGACCTGCCGCGTTCGCGATGGGGTGTGGCTACTTCGCGGATCCCTGGATCGCGCTCTTGTAGACCGGCTTGTTGTCCCCGTCGAACTTGTAGATGCCGATGTAGGCGCTCGAGGGGTCGTTCTTCTTGTTGAACGGACCGATGCCGGACGGACCCGTGTAGTGGATGTCCTTCCCGCTGGTCAGCAGGGCGGCACAGGCCTTGAAGGTGGCGCACGCGGTGCCACCGTCAGCACCGGACACGGCCGCCATGTTCTTCTGGATGGTGCCCGAATCGGTGCCCTTGCCCTTCACGGCAGCGAGGGCGGCGAGTGTCGTCGCGTCGTAGGACTCCGCGGCGTACGAGTAGTCGGCGAGGTCCTTGCCGGACGACTTCTTGTAGAACGCGGCGAGACGCTGCTTCAGGTCACCCTTCGGCGAGGCGCCCGGGATGGTGCCCTGGGCATCGGCGAGCGTGCCCTTGTCGAAGTCCTTCGAGTAGTCCGCCGTGTTGCCGTCGGACATGTAGATCGACTTCATGTCGGCGTTCTGCGACTTCAGCTCGGGGATGATCGACTTCGTCTCGTCGAAGGCGAGGACCACGATCGCGTCGGGCTTCGTGGCGAGTGCCGCGGTCACCTCGGACGAGAACGTCGTCTGCCCGGGCGGGAACTCCTGCCCCTTGCCCTTGGCGCCGTAGACGACCTGGCCGCCGGAGGCTTCGATGGCCGTCTGCACGCTGTTGCGGAGGCCCGTTCCGTACGTGTCGTTGAACACCAGGAACGCGACCTTCGCGTGGCCGTCACCCGTGATGAGCTGGCCCAGCGCCGAACCCTGCACCGAGTCCGGCGGAGCGGTCCGGTAGTAGTACGACGAGTACCCGGACAGGTCCGTCGCCGTGTTGGCGGGGGAGATCTCGACGATGCAGTTGCTCGTCAGCTGGTCGATGACGTTCAGCGTGACGGAGGACGACTCGGCACCGATCACGACCGGCACCTTGGCGTTCACGAGCTTGGTCGCCGCCGAGCTCGACACCGTCATGTCGTTGCTGTCGCCGGAGTCCGTCGCGGGGGAGATGGCGACGTTCTTGCCGAGGACGCCCCCGGCGGAGTTGATGTCCTCGACGGCCAGGCCGACGCCCGCCTCGGCGGGCGGGTTCAGGTACGCGAGGGAGCCCGTGAGCGGCAGGATCGTGCCGATCTTGAGCGCGTCGGTGCTGGGGGTGGCCGGGGCCTTGCAGCTCGCGGCCGGGTCCTTCTTCGGGCCGCCGGAAGCGGAGGCGGTCGGGTCGGCGCTGGTCGTGGTGGAACACGCGGCGAGCAGGAGCGCTGCCGCTCCCGCCAACGCCAGTGCCGTGGTGGCACGGGTGGTTCTGGTCATCCGTGGAGCCCTTTCTCTGCGCGGAGCCGGGGCTCCGCTGGGGATGTGAGAGAACGTAGGGTCCCGGTGTTTCCGCCGCGTGACGGGGTGGTACGCACAGTGTTTCGTTACGCAGCCGTGACGGTTGGTGCGGTGTTCGGCCTCGCGTCTCGCGTCTCGCGTCCGGCGGATGGTCCGGTGAGCCGCCCGGGAGGCGCGGCGTACGGTCCGCCGCATGAGCGACTTCCAGCCCACCACAGCCATCATCACCGGGTCCGAGTCCGGCATCGGGCGTGCCACCGCGGTGGCCCTCGCCACCGCCGGGATGGACATCGGGATCACCTACCGTTCCGAGCCGGACCGCGCCGAGGAGACCGCCGCCGAGGTCCGGGCGCTCGGCCGCAAGGCGTTCGTCGAACAGATCGACGTCGCCGACCTCGAGCACGCCGGAGCGGTCATCGACCGGCTCGCCGACCAGCTCGGTGGCGTCGACGTCTTCGTCGCCGACGCCGGCACCGGGGACAACACGCCGCTCCTCGAGATGACGATCGAGCAGTGGCGGCACACCGTCGCGACGGACCTCGACGGGGCGTTCGTCACGATCCAGGCCGCAGCGAAGCGCATGGTCGCGGCGGGCAACGGTGGCCGGATCATCGGGATCACGAGTGTGCACGAGCACCAGCCGCGCTACGGGTCGAGCGCGTACGACGCCGCGAAGCACGGGCTCGGAGGGCTCCTGAAGACCGTCGCCATCGAGCTCGCCCAGTACGGGATCACCGCGAACGCCGTCGCACCGGGGGAGATCGCCACCCGGATGACCGGCGCCGAGGACGAGGACCCGCAGACCATCGACCGTCCGGGTGTCCCGCTGGGGCGTCCGGGCAACGCGTGGGAGATCGCGGCCGCGGTGGCGTTCCTGGCCTCACGCGGGTCGTCGTACATCACGGGGGTGTCGTTGCCCGTCGACGGCGGCATGCTGCAGATGGGCCCGCACGGCGGCAGCCACATCACCTCGAACGACTGGCGTTCCGCGTAGGTCCCCGCGCGCGAGGCGGCTCGTTCCGGCCGAGACACCCCGTTCCGGCCGAGACGCCGCCGTCTCGCCGAGACGACGCCAACCTGCCGAGACGCCTCTCTTCCGTCGAGACGCCGCGGCATCTCGCGGCGTCTCGCCCACGTTCGGGCGTCCCGCACAGACGGGGGCGTCTCGACACGGCGCAGGCGTTCCGCGGCGACAACGCCAACCTGCCGAGACGCCGCTTTTCCGTCGAGACGCCGCGGCATCTCGCGGCGTCTTGCCCACGTTCGGGCGTCCCGCACAGACGGGGGCGTCTCGACACGACGCGGGCGTTCCGCGGCGACGGGGGCGTTCCGCGACGGCTGACGCCCCGATGAACCCTGGGCGAGCGCCGCGTGCGGTCACGAAGCGAGATGTGTCCACCCCCGCGCGAGCGGAACCCCCGCCCTGATCAGGATCCGCCCGAGGCGCACGGGATCCTCCGCCTCCGACATGCCCCACCGGGCAACGCTCCGGACGCCGGGTGCACGTCGAAGCGCGTCCTCCCGCCGTTTCTCGGCCCACAGTGCCTCCGGGTCGTCGTACTTCACCCGACCGTCGAACTCACCGATGACCCCGGCATCGGGCCACCAGAAGTCGACGCGGAACCGGCCGACCTCCGTGACGAACTCCTGCTGGAGGACGGGAGCCGGAGCCCCGAGCCGATCCGCGGTGAGCCTGCTGAGCGATTCACCCGGAGACTCGGCCGCCGGGTCCGCGAACTCGAGCGCCCGCGTCGCACGCCGGGAACCCCGGCCACCGCGACGAACCGCGGAGGCCTGCACGAGCGCCTCCCGCGTGACACCACCCTTCCGGAGCGCGTGGTCGAGCACGATGACCGAGTGCTCCAACGGCATCGTGTGGAGGAGGTCGAGGAGGGTCCGCTCGAGCGTGGTCGTCCGGATGCCGTCGAGCACCACCGTCTCGTGCCCGGAGAGCGCGCCGACGTGCCGGACCACGCCGGAGCCGCTGTGGGTCTTCGTCGCGGCGGTGTCGATCACGTGGAGCCGCCAGTCGACACGGTCGTGCTCGGGCAGACCCCAGAGTGCCGCAGCGGACCGGTGCGAGACGACCGCGTCTCGCTGCAGTCGTGCTGCCCTCGCTCGCACGACGAGGCGCCGTCGCCCGATTGGGTCGAGTCCGTCCCAGTCCCGGCGTTCGACCCCGACTCCGTGGAACAACCGGACGGGATCGTCCAGCTCGAGTGGCGGTGCGGTGATGACGGTCTGTGGGGTGCGCTCCATGGATCGACGATTGCGCGACCCAGGTTCGGAGGGAGGCGTCGTGGCGGAGGTGTGGAGAGCCTCCCGGCCCTCAGCGCCTGTGAGGGAACGCCCCCGTCCTGGCGAGACGCGGCCGTCGGCGCGAGACGCCCGCGTCTCCGTGACGCGAGACGGCTCTCGGGTCGGCGCGAGACGCCCACTGATGCGCGAAACGCCCCCGAACGCTCGAGACGCCGCCGGAAAGGGCGGCGTCTCGACGGATCAGGGGGGTCTCGATGATTGGGCGGCGTCTCAGCCGTGCGGGGGGCGTCTGGCGAGCCCCCGCGGACCCGAGCCCCCGCAGGCCCGAACCCCGCGAGCCCGGCCAGCCTCTTCAGCTGCGGTAGTTCGGCGCCTCGACGACCATCTGCACGTCGTGCGGGTGCGACTCCTTCAGACCGGCCGCCGTGATCCGCACGAACTTGCCGCGCGCCTTGAGCTCCGGCACGGTGCGTCCGCCGACGTAGAACATCGACTGTCGCAGCCCACCGACGAGCTGGTAGACGACGTTCGACACCGAGCCGCGGTACGGGACCTGCCCCTCGATGCCCTCGGGGATGAGCTTGTCGTCGGACGGGACGTCGGCCTGGAAGTACCGGTCCTTCGAGTACGAGGTCTTCTTGCCACGGGTCTGCAGCGCACCGAGCGAACCCATCCCGCGGTAGGCCTTGTACTGCTTGCCGTTCTGGAACACCATGTCGCCCGGGGACTCGTCCGTCCCGGCCAGGAGCGATCCGAGCATGACGGTGTCCGCCCCGGCCACCAGGGCCTTCGCGATGTCACCCGAGTACTGCAGACCACCGTCGGCGATGACCGGCACGCCGGCTTCCCGCGCGGCGAGGGACGCTTCGTACACGGCGGTCACCTGGGGCACGCCGACACCGGCGACCACGCGGGTGGTGCAGATCGAGCCGGGGCCGACGCCGACCTTGACCGCGTCCACGCCGGCGTCGATGAGCGCCTGCGCACCGGCCCGCGTCGCGACGTTCCCGCCGATGACGTCGACGCCGTCGAACGAGCGGTCCGCCTTGATGCGCCGGACCATGTCGAGCACCCCGGCGCTCTCGCCGTTGGCGGTGTCGACGACGAGCACGTCCACGCCGGCATCGCGCAGGGCGACGGCACGCTGCCAGGCGTCGCCGAAGAACCCGATCGCGGCACCGACCCGCAGCCGGCCCGCTTCGTCCTTGGTGGCGTCCGGGTACTGCTCGCTCTTGTCGAAGTCCTTGACGGTGATGAGGCCCTTGAGCCGCCCGTCCGCATCGACGAGCGGGAGCTTCTCGATCTTGTGCTGCGCGAAGATCGCGATCGCTTCTTCGGGGTCGATGCCGACCGGAGCGGTGATGAGCGGCGCCTTCGTCATGACGTCCCGGACCAGGGTCGTCTGGTGCTCGAACTGTGCGACGAACCGCATGTCACGGTTGGTGATGATCCCGACGAGCGTGCCGTCGGACTCGATCACGGGGAGTCCGGAGACGCGGAACTGACCGCACAGGGCGTCGACCTCGGCCACGGTGGCGTCGGGGGTGGTGGTCACCGGGTTGGTGATCATGCCCGACTCGGAGCGCTTGACCTTGTCCACGGCAGCGGCCTGGTCGGCGATGGACATGTTGCGGTGCAGGATGCCGATGCCGCCCTGGCGCGCCATGGCGATGGCCATGCGGGCCTCGGTCACGGTGTCCATGGCGGCGGAGAGCAGCGGGACGTTCACCGCGATCCGCTTGGTGAGCCGGGACGTCGTGGACGCCTCGCTCGGGATGACGTCGGTGTGCCCGGGCAGGAGCATGACGTCGTCGTACGTGAGTCCGATGAATCCGAACGGATCCGGCTGGTCCATGGCTCCCCTTCGTGGGCGAGGTGCAGTTGTCGAGACACCGGGAACGCGGCGGCGGGTTCCGGATAGGACATGGTAACGCCCGCGGCTCGCGCGCCATTCCGGCGCAGTGGCCCCTGTGGACAGTCGAGCCACCTGTGGACGAACGGGAGGCGCGGCGCGGCCCCGCCACGCACCATTCCTCCACAACGTCACAGTTCCGGCACGAATCACGCAGGGAACCCGATGGAAACACGGGTGTCACACAACCCCCCTAGCGTCACTCGACATCCGAACGAGAGGCTCCACCGTGGGATCCAACACTCCTCCGGGGCAGACGTCGACCCGTCTGTTCCGCCTCCGCCCGGGGCGCTGGCGACCGGTCCTGATGGCCGTGCTCGTCGCTGCGTTCCTGGCGACCTTCCTGATCGACTGGGCTGCCACCGTGCCGGCCATCGGCGCCACCGCGACACCGAGTGCCAGCAGCAGCGCGAGCACCGGCACGGGGTCGGCTCCGGCGAGCACGCAACCCTGCACGGTCAGCCCGACGAACGGCTGCATCCAGGGCACGATCACCGATTCGACGCGGAAGCCCGCCGTCGGGGTCGCTGTCGTCGTCGCCGGCCCGGCCGGCTTCCAGCAGACCGCGACCACCTCGCCCACCGGCCGGTGGTCCGTTCGGGTGGACACCGCGGGCACCTACACCGTGAGCGTCGACCAGAGCTCGCTGCCGAAGGGGCAGTACCTGACGAACGCGGCCGACGCGAAGCGCACCGTGCAGGCGACGCTGAACGCCAACGTCGGGCAGATCTTCCAGCTCTCCGACCAGAAGGGTGCGACGACCACCGACGCGTCCACGGGCGTCACCGCAGCGCGGGCCTGGCAGCAGTTCGCGTCGGGCATCCGACTCGGTCTGCTCATCGCCCTGGCGTCGGTCGGCCTGTCCCTGATCTACGGCACCACGGGGCTGTCGAGCTTCTCCCACGGCGAGCAGGTCACCCTCGGCGGACTCCTCGCCTACCTGTTCGCGAACCAGCTCGGGTGGAACATCTGGCTGACGGGCATCGTCGTCACGCTGCTCTGCGCGTTGACCGGGTACCTGCAGGACGCCGTGATCTGGCGCCCGTTGCGTCGGCGGCGGATCAGCCTGACGCAGCTGATGATCGTCACGATCGGTCTGTCCATCGCGGCCCAGTACGCGTTCCAGTACGTCTTCGGGGCCTCGACGGTCCGGATCCAGCAGGGCAACCCGGAGACGATCGCGTTCGCGGGCATCACGCTGACGGTGCAGTCCTACGTGGCCATGGCGATCGCGCTCATCGTGCTCGTCGGCACCGGCCTGTTCCTGGCGAAGACCCGCTTCGGTCGGGCCACCCGGGCGGTCTCGGACAACCCGGCGCTCGCCAGCGCCTCCGGCATCGACGTCGACCGTGTGATCCGGTTCGTGTGGACGCTCGCCGCGGGACTCGCCGGGCTCTCGGGCGTGATGCTCGGGCTCGTGCTGAACGGCGTGAACTGGCAGACCGGCCTGCAGCTGCTCCTGCTCATGTTCGCGTCGGTCACCCTCGGCGGTCTCGGGACGGCCTACGGCGCCCTCGTCGGGTCGATGATCATCGGCATCGTCGTCGAGCTCACGAACCTGGTGCTGCCGGGTGACTTCAAGTACGCCACGGCCCTCGTGATCCTCATCCTCATCCTGCTGTTCCGGCCGCAGGGCATCTTCGGCCGCGCCGAGCGCATCGGTTAAGGGAGCGCGCAATGGACTACATCCTCAACCTGCTCAGCAGTCTCACGCAGGAGGCCCTCGCCCCGACCACGGCGGCGTTCGCGCTCGCCGCGATCGGGCTCAACGTCCACTTCGGGCTGACCGGACTCGTCAACATGGGCCAGGCCGCGTTCCTGCTGCTGGGCGCGTACGGGTTCGCCATCTCGATCACGAACGGTCTGCCCTTCGTCGTCGCGGTCCTCGTCGCCCTGGCGGTGTCGATCGTGTTCGCCGTCATCCTCGGCGTCCCGACCCTCCGGCTGCGGGGTGACTACCTGGCGATCGTCACGATCTCCGGAGCCGAGATCATCCGGATGGTCGGCCGGTCGTCGCTGCTCACCTCGACGACCGGTGGCTCGAACGGCATCACCGGGGCGAGCTACCGCGACCCGTTCAACGCCCTCAGCCCGCTGCCCGACGGCACCACGACCGTCCTGTGGTTCACGTACGCGAACAACGGCGTGAACGGGTGGTGGATCCGGATCGCGGCGTGGGCGCTCGTGGCGCTCTTCACGCTCGCGCTGTTCCTGCTCATGCGCAGCCCGTGGGGCCGTGTCGTGAAGGCAATCCGCGAGGACGAGGACGCCGTCCGGTCCCTCGGCAAGAACGTCTACTCGTACAAGATGCAGGCGCTCGTGTTCGGTGGCGCGCTCGGTGCGCTCGGCGGGATCATCTACGTCCTGCCGAGCTCGGTGCAGCCCGACGCGATGGGCCGGTCGATGACGTTCTTCATCTGGACGGCCCTGATCCTCGGCGGCGCCGCGACCGTGTTCGGACCGGTGCTCGGTTCGGTGCTGTTCTTCGTGCTCCGGCTCGGGATCCGGACCCTCGCCGGTGACTTCATCCCGAACTCGATCATGAACGCGCAGCAGGCCGAACAGTTCTCGTACGTGCTCGTGGGCGTCGCGCTGATGCTCCTCATCGTGTTCCGCCCGCAGGGGCTGCTCGGCAACAAGAAGGAGCTGACGTTCAGTGTCTGACACCCAGTACGCCCACCCGAAGGCGGATCCGATCCTGACCGTCGACGGGGTCCAGCGGCACTTCGGCGGCATGACCGCGGTGGACGTCCACCACCTCGAGGTGCAGCGCGGATCGATCACGGCGCTCATCGGCCCGAACGGCGCCGGCAAGACGACGTTCTTCAACCTGCTCACCGGCTTCGACAAGCCGAGCCCCGGCGCGCGGACGACCTTCGACGGCCGGACCCTGCAGAAGACCGGCGCGACCCGCATCGCGAAGGAGGGCATGGTCCGCACCTTCCAGCTCACCAAGGCGTTGTCCCGCCTCACGGTGATGCAGAACATGCTCCTCGGCGCCCGGGACCAGCCCGGCGAGAACTTCTTCGCCGCGCTCGTCAAGCCCGTGTGGTCGAAGCGTGAGCGGGAGATCACGGCGAAGGCCGAGGACCTCCTGGCGCGCTTCAAGCTCCTCGACAAGCAGGACGACTACGCCGGTTCGCTCTCCGGGGGCCAGCGAAAGCTGCTCGAGATGGCCCGCGCGCTGATGTCCGACCCGACGATGATCATGCTCGACGAGCCGATGGCGGGCGTGAACCCCGCGCTCACCCAGTCGCTCCTCGGCCACATCCAGTCCCTGCGCGACGACGGCATGACCGTCCTGTTCGTCGAGCACGACATGCACATGGTCCGGCACATCTCGGACTGGGTCGTCGTGATGGCCGAGGGCAAGGTCGTGGCCGAGGGTCCGGCCGACACGGTGATGGACGACCAGGCCGTCATCGACGCGTACCTCGGTGCGCACCACGACACCGACCTCGGCGACGACGCACTCCTCACCGAGGAGACGTACGAGGAACTGGCCGAGGAAGTGGCCGAGGAAGACGCGGCCGACGCAGCAGAGGAGACGACCCGATGACGGACGCGAGCAGCGCGACGGTGGCGAGCAGCGCCTCCAGGCCGGAGGGTGCGGAGCCCGTCCTGCGGGCGAAGGACCTGGTCGCCGGGTACCTGCCCGGGGTCAACATCCTGAACGGCTGCGACCTGGAGTGCTACCCGGGGGAGCTCATCGGGATCATCGGACCGAACGGGGCGGGCAAGTCGACGCTCCTCAAGGCCCTGTTCGGGCTGGTGTCGGTCCGCGAGGGCTCGGTCACCCTGCAGGGCGAGGACATCACGAACCTCAAGGCGAACAAGCTCGTGCAGGCCGGTGTCGGCTTCGTGCCGCAGACGAACAACGTCTTCCCCTCCCTGTCGATCGAGGAGAACCTGCAGATGGGGCTGTACCTGCGGCCCCGCAAGTTCGCGGAGCGGCTCGAGGTGATCTACGACCTGTTCCCCGTCCTGGCCGACCGTCGGAACCAACGTGCCGGGTCCCTGTCCGGCGGGGAGCGGCAGTCCGTGGCGATGGCGCGGGCGCTGATGATGGACCCGAAGGTGCTCCTGCTCGACGAACCGAGCGCGGGGCTGTCTCCGGTCCGCCAGGACGAGACCTTCATCCGGACCCGTCGGATCAACAAGGCCGGTGTGTCGATCGTCATGGTGGAGCAGAACGCGCGACGCTGTCTCCAGATCTGCGATCGTGGGTACGTGCTCGACCAGGGCCGGAACGCGTACTCGGGCACCGGGAAGGAGCTCGCCGACGATCCGAAGGTCATCGAGCTGTACCTGGGAACGCTCGCCAAGGACGTCGACGCCGCTCGCTGAGCGGCCGTCGACTGCGGGTCCCGCTGTGGGGGTGGGATCCGCGCCGGGTGGGGTCGTGCGTGGACGCTTCGCGCCGCACGGCCCCGCTCCCGTCTCCGAGACATGCCGCCGTCTCCGTGAGACGCCCCTGTCTCCGTGAGACGCCCCTGTCTCCGTGGGACGCGTCCGTCTCCGTGGGACGCCCCCGTCTCCGTGAGACGCCCCCGTCTCCGTGAGACGCCGCCGTCTCCCTGAGACGCCGCTTTGCGCGTGAGACGCCGCGGTATCCGGCGGCGTCTCGGGAGGGACGCGGTGTCTCGGGTCGACGCGTCCGTCTCGCGACGCGTCGGTCTCGAGACGCGTCCGTCTCGCGACGCACACGGCCGGACGGGAGGCACGACCCACCCCCGCCGACTCGGTAACGTTCCCGACGTGCGGACTCCCGGCCCCCTCGTGCTCGACGCCCTCGTCTGGGTGCTCTTCGCCGTGCTCTTCGTCGGGGCGGCCCTGCTCGTGAAGGTCGCGGCAGCGCTCCTCGTCGTGTTGGTGGCGCTCGCGGTCCTGCTCGGTCTGAGCCTCCGGGTCCTCCGGAAGCGGCGCCCTCGCACACCCCGTCCACCGCGGGGATGACCCGGGCTTCATCCTGCGGGATGAGGGGAGATCACTCCCGGTCCCGTTCCCCCGCCGCCCCGTGACGGTGACGCTTGTCAGGTGACCGACACCGTCCCTCCAGACGCCCCGCAGACCGCGACCGGCAGCCCCACGCGAGCCGCCGTGCCCCAACGCACGGTGCACCCTCGGGCCATCGCCCGCAACGTCCGCCGTGTGACCGCCAGGGGGCAGGACCTCGTCGCCGTCGTCAAGGGAGACGGCTACGGCCACGGTGCCACCACCGTCGCCCGGATCGCGGTCGCGGCCGGCGCGGTGGCGCTCGGGACCGCCACGCTGCCGGACGCCGTGGCCCTCCGTGACGCGGGGATCGACGCACGGGTGCTCTGCTGGTTGCACCTGCCCGGGACGGACTTCGCAGCGGCTGCGCGCCGCGGGATCGAGGTCGCCGTCGGGGACGTGGACACCCTCGCGGCGGTGGCGGACGCGGGTCGGCGCACCGGGACGCCCGTGGTCGTCCACCTGCACGTGGACACCGGCATGGCGCGCGAGGGTGCCGAGCCGGACCACTGGCAGGGCCTCGTCACCGCGGCCGTCGCGGCCGATGACGACGGTACGGTCGTGGTCCGCGCGGTGATGGGGCACGTCCCGAACGCCGACCGTGCCTCCGCGTCGCGCGCGGCGATGCTCCTGCGTCTCGCCGGTCTCGCCGTCGAGGGGCCGCTCGGACGCCCGGTCGACCTGCACCTCGGCGGGACGCCGGCGGCCTTCGCGGGCGCGGACCTGGCGGGGATCGCGGTCCGGGTGGGCGCCGCGCTGGTCGGCATCGGGCCCACGTCCGTCGGACTTGAGGGCGCCATGACCCTCACCGCGCCGGTCGTCGCGGTCCGCCGGGTCCACGCCGGGACGCCCGTCGGGTACGACGGTACGTGGGTCGCGCCGATCGACGGTCGCCTCGCCGTGGTGCCCGTGGGCTACGCGGACGGGGTGCCGCGCGGAGCGTCAGGACGGGCCGCGGTGCTCCTCGGCGGCCAGCGGATGCCGGTCGTCGGGCGCGTGAACATGGACCAGCTCGTCGTCGACGTCGGGACGGCGGCCGTCCGGGTCGGGGACGTGGCCACCGTGTTCGGTCCGGACGGGGGTGCGCCCAGCGTGCAGGAGTGGGCGGACTGGGCGGGGACGAACCCCCACGAGATCCTCACCGGGCTGAGCCCGAGACTCCGGAGGACCGCTGAGCGGGGGGACGCCGTGGCCCCACCGGGTCGGGCCCGGCTCGTCGAGGGGGTCCAGTCATGACGAGCACGAGCACGAGCACGAGCACGAGCACGGCGAGCACGAGCACGAACGCCGGCACCCGCCGCGTCCACGTCGTCGTGATCGGCGGCGGCGCCAACAGCGAGCACGCGGTCGGCCTCGCCAGCGCTGCCGGGGTGGCCGCCGCGCTCGACCCGGCCCGCTTCCGGGTCTCCCGCCTGACGATCGAGCACGACGGCACCTGGTCATCACCCGACACCGGCACGGCGTTGTCCTTCGCCGCGGCCGCGGCTGCCGTCGCCCAGGCGGACGTGCTGTTCCCCGCGGTGCACGGACCGGGCGGTGAGGACGGGACGCTCGCGGCCCTCGGCGCGCTCGCCGGGGTCCGGGTCGTGGGATCGGGTGTGGCAGCTGGCGCGATCGCGATGGACAAGTGGGTGACGAAGCTCGTGGCGGTCGCGGCGGGGGTGTCCGTGGCGCCTGGCGTGCTCCTCGAACGGCCCGCGACCGTGCCCGTCCCCGAGGTCGACCCCGACGCCGTCGGGCCCCTCCCGTGGATCGTGAAGCCCGTCACCGGCGGATCGAGCTTCGGCGTGAGCCGGGTCGACACCCTCGCGGACCTGGAGGGTGCGCTCGCCGAGGCGTTCGCCCACGACGACCGGGTCCTCGTCGAGCGCCTCGTCGTCGGCCGCGAGATCGACATCGCCGTGCTCAGCACCGGCCGACCGGACGGCGAGCCCGGGCCCGTCGGCAACCGCCCGCGGACCGCCCTGCAGGACGGCGAGCCCGGGCCCGTCGGCAACCGCCCGCGAACGGCCCTGGACGGCGAGCCCGATCCCGCGAGCGCCCCGCACGGCCGCATCGTCGGCCCACCCCTCGAGGTGCTGAACGACCCCGACGGCTTCTTCGACGCCTCCACGAAGTACGACGGCACCGCCCGGTTCGCCCTCCCCGCGCCCCTCGACCCGGACGTCGCGGCCCGGCTCCGCACCGCTGCGGTCACGATGGCGGACCGCCTCGGCTGCCGCGGCGTGGTCCGGGTCGACTGCTTCGTCACCCCCGAGGGCGAGGTCGTGCTGAACGAGGTCAACACCATGCCGGGCCTGACCGAGCACTCCCAGGTGCCGGCGATGTTCGCGAGCATCGGCATCGAGTACCCCGACCTGCTCGCCATGCTCGTGGAGGGGGCCACCCGGTAGGCTTGCCGGGTGAGCGAAGTCGAGATCGGTGCAGGCAAGCGCGGACGTCGGGCGTACGCGTTCGACGACATCGCGGTGGTTCCCTCGCGACGGACGCGCGACCCGCGTGACGTGAGCGTGCAGTGGACGATCGACGCCTTCACGTTCGAGTCGCCGATCCTCTCGGCGCCGATGGACTCCGTCTCCTCGCCGGCCACGGTGATCCAGATGGGCGGCCTCGGCATGCTCGGCGTCCTCGACCTCGAGGGGCTGTGGACCCGGTACGAGGACCCGGCGCCCTACTACGACGAGATCAAGACCCTCACCGACGGCAACGTCACGAAGCGCATGCAGGAGATCTACTCGGAGCCGATCAAGGCCGAGCTGATCACCGCGCGTCTCGCCGAGATCCGCGCGGCCGGGGTCCCGGTCGCCGGCTCGCTCAGCCCCCAGCGCACGCAGGAGTTCTCGCAGACCGTCGTCGACGCCGGCGTCGACCTCTTCGTCATCCGCGGCACGACGGTCTCGGCGGAGCACGTCTCCCAGAACCAGGAACCCCTCAACCTCAAGAAGTTCATCTACGAGCTCGACGTCCCGGTCATCGTCGGCGGCGCCTCGACCTACACGGCGGCCCTGCACCTGATGCGCACGGGCGCCGCTGGCGTGCTCGTCGGCTTCGGCGGCGGCGCGGCGTCCACCACACGGGCCGCACTCGGAATCCACGCGCCGATGGCGACGGCGGTGGCCGACGTCGCCGGGGCCCGTCGGGACTACATGGACGAATCCGGCGGCCGCTACGTGCACGTCATCGCCGACGGCGGGCTGGACACCGCGGGCGACGTGGTGAAGGCCATCGCCATGGGTGCCGACGCCGTCATGCTCGGGACCGCCCTGGCGCGCGCTGCCGAAGCACCGGGCGGCGGGTTCCACTGGGGTGCCGAGGCCCACCACCTGGAGCTGCCGCGCGGCCGCCGGGTCGAGGTCGGCACGATCGCACCGCTCGAGAACATCCTGAACGGCCCGACGCCGACCCACGACGGCCGGGCGAACATCGTCGGTGCCCTGCGCCGCTCGATGGCGACCACCGGCTACTCCGACGTCAAGGAGTTCCAGCGAGTAGAAGTGGTCGTGGCGCCGTACCACCAGCACTGACGCTGGCACCCGGGCAACGGCACGGGTGGTCCCCGGGCGCCCGCAGGCGCACGGAGGCGACGATGGCCGGCAAGCCCAGCACCACCTCGGGGGTCGGGTTCGACCCGAACACGAAGCTCGGACCGGACGAGCGCGCCTCGGCGATCGAGGCGCTCAAGTCCAAGGAGCTCGACGTCCTGGTCGTCGGCGGTGGCATCGTCGGAGCCGGCAGTGCGCTCGATGCGGCCACCCGCGGCCTGAGCGTCGGGATCGTCGAGGCCCGTGACTGGGGCTCCGGCACGTCGAGCCGTTCGTCGAAGCTCGTGCACGGCGGCATCCGCTACCTCGAGCAGCTCAACTTCGGCCTCGTGCGCGAGGCCCTCATCGAACGTGGTCTGCTGCTGCAGCGGATCGCCCCGCACCTGGTGAAGCCGGTCCGCTTCCTGTACCCGCTGAACCACCACGTGTGGGAACGCTTCTACATCGGGATCGGCATGGCGATGTACGACGCCTTCAGCTGGTCCGGTGGACGCCCGCCCGGGGTGCCGCACCACCGGCACCTGTCCCGGACGCAGGTGCTCCGCTCGATGCCGTCGCTCAAGAAGGACGCCTTCGTCGGCGGGATGACCTACTACGACGCGCAGGTCGACGACGCCCGGTACGTGGCCTCCCTGGTCCGGACAGCCGCGTCCTACGGGGCCCACGCCGCCAGCCGCATCCGCATCGAGGGCTTCATCCGCGTGGGGGAGCGCGTGGTCGGGGCCGAGGCGCACGACATCCAGACCGGTGAACGGTTCGAGATCCGGGCGAAGCAGGTCGTGAACGCGACGGGCGTCTGGACCGACGACACGCAGGCCATGATCGGGACCCGTGGGCAGTTCAAGGTGCGGGCGTCGAAGGGCGTGCACCTCGTCATCCCCCGCGACCGCTTCCAGTCGAACATGGGGATGATCCTCCGCACCGAGAAGAGCGTGCTGTTCGTGATCCCGTGGGGGCGGCACTGGCTGGTCGGCACGACGGACACGGACTGGTACCTCGACAAGGCCCACCCGGCGGCGACCGCGGCGGACATCGACTACATCCTGGAGCACATCAACAAGGTCATCCGGGTGCCCCTCACCCGCGAGGACGTCGAGGGCGTCTACGCCGGGCTCCGGCCGCTGCTCGCGGGGGAGTCGGACCAGACGTCGAAGCTCAGCCGCGAGCACGTGGTGGCCCACACCGTGCCCGGGCTCGTCGTCGTGGCCGGCGGCAAGTGGACCACGTACCGCGTGATGGGCAAGGACGCCATCGACGAGGCGGTCGCGGCGATGGACGGCAAGATCCCGAAGTCGACCACCGAGGACATCCCGCTGCTCGGGGCCGAGGGGTACCCCGCCGCGTGGAACAAGCGGGCGCGGACCGCGAAGACGTTCGGGGTGCACAAGGTCCGCATCGAGCACCTGCTGAACCGGTACGGCACCCTCGCGACCGAGGTCCTGCAGCTCGTCGAACAGGACCCGTTCCTCGCCGAACCGCTGCCGGGGGCCGACGACTACATCGGCGCCGAGGTGGTCTACGCCGCCTCGCACGAGGGCGCCCTGCACCTGGAGGACGTCCTGGCCCGCCGGACCCGGATCTCGATCGAGGCGTGGGACCGCGGTGAGTCGGCAGCTCCGGTCGCCGCGCGCCTGATGGCCGGTGTCCTCGGCTGGGACCAGGAGACGACCGAGCACGAGGTCTCCAACTACCTCAAGCGCGTCGCCGCCGAGCGGGAGTCGCAGCTGCAGCCCGATGACGAGTCCGCCGACCGGGTGCGACTCGAAGCGCCGGACATCGCCTTCGGCTTCGACGAGGACGACGTCGTCGTCGGTGGCGGCCGCTCGAGCGGCGCCGAGGGCGCCACCGCATCCGACGAGCAGGTGGTCGGCGACAAGACCACGGAACCCGAGTAGACACCAGGGACAGGCGGACGGGAGGCACGTGGCGGCCCCGCCACGCGCCTCCCGTCCGATCCGAACCGGCGGACCCGCGATCCGGGCCGACGGAATGGACGACGGTGCCCGGTGGTTATCATCGGGGTACTCGAAAAGGGAGCCATCATGGTCGACGTCCATCGCGTCAAACTCCCCGGAGTCGGCGTGCTGCACAGCTTCTACACCGACGACGGTGGCAAGTGCGGTGTCATCACGCACCGGTCGGGGCACTCCGACCTCATCTCGTTCGCGGACGTCTCGGACGGCGCGGACAAGTCCGAGAAGGTCTCGCTGCGCCTCAGCGAAGACGAAGCACACACGCTCGCCGAGCTCCTCGGCGGCACCCGCATCACCGAGGGCCTGGACAAGCTCGACGAGATCCCCGGCCTGTCGATCGACTGGTTCAGCGTCGACTACGACGACGCCATCGCGGGCAAGCCCCTCGGCGACCTGCACGACTCCGGCTTCATCGGCCTGACCGTCGTCGCCGTCGTCCGCGGCGACAGCGCCAACCCGGCCCCGTCCTCCGACTTCGTGGTGTTCCCCGGCGACACGATCGTCGTCGCGGGGTCGCCGGAGAAGGTCGCGAAGGCGTTCTCGTTCTACCGCAGCGGAGAGCTTGCGGCCGCTGCGGCCGAGGCCCCGCGCGGGAGCTAGTCCGTGCACCTGGGTGGTGAGCTGCTCACCATCGGTGTGCTGTTCGTCATCGCCTACGTCCTCGGACGGCTCGGCAAGACCATCGGGCTCCCGGCGATCCCGATCTACATGATCGTCGGGCTCATCGCGAGCCCGCACACCCCGTGGATCGGCCTGAGCGTCGAGTCGCACACGATCGAGCTGATCGCGACGTTCGGGCTCATCCTGCTGCTGTTCAACCTCGGGCTCGAGTTCGACCAGGAGGAGTTCTACGGCAACGCCGGCAAGCTCCTGGTCTCGGGCGGCACCTACGTCGCGATCAACATGGGCGTCGGGTTCGCCTTCGGGTTCTCGCTCGGCTGGGGCACCCGCGAGGCCTTGATCGTCGCGGGTATGACGGCGACGTCGTCGAGTGCGATCGTCACGAAGCTGCTCATCGAACTGCGGCGCCTGGCGAACGACGAGACCCCGATGATCCTCGGTGTCACCGTCATCGAGGACGTCTTCATCGCGATCTACCTGGCGATCGTGTCCGTCGTGCTGTCCGGTGACACGAACGTCTGGGCCGTGGTCGGCAAGCTCGGCCTGGCGTTCGGGTTCCTGATCGTGATGTTCACGCTGGCGCGGTTCGCCGGCAAGTGGGTGTCGAAGCTCTTCGCGACCCGTGACGACGAGCTGTTCACCGTGCTGTTCTTCGGCCTCGCGGTGATGTTCGGTGGCATCGGTGACCTGCTCGGGGTGACCGACGCCATCGGCGCGTTCGTGATCGGCCTGCTCTGCGGCGCCACCCGCTACCGCGACCGCATCGAGCAGCTCGCGCTGCCGATGCGCGACGTGTTCGCCGCGTTCTTCTTCGTGAACTTCGGACTCGGGCTCGACCTGATGACCTTCGGCGACGTGCTCTGGCCCGTCCTCGGTGCGATCGCGATGACCGTCGTGCTGAACGCCGTCGCCGGGCAGCTCGTCGCGCGCATGAACGGCTTCAACGTCCAGCAGGGGATCAACACCGCCGTCATCCTGGTGAACCGTGGCGAGTTCGCGCTGATCCTCGCGACGCTCTCCGCAGCCGCCGGACTGGAGGCACGGATCACCGCGTTCGCGGGGCTGTACGTCCTCGTCATGGCGATCCTGGGACCGCTGCTCGCGGTCAACTCCGACCGGATCGGCCGCCTGGTGATCCGTCCCGCTCGCCTCGCGCGGTTGCGCACGCGCCTCGGCGGGCGCCGGGCCGCCCTCCGCGCGGCCGAGACGGCCGCCCGGGAGGCCGAGCAGACCGAACGGGACGAGGCCGCCGCGCTTCGCCGGGCCGACCGGGACCGCCAGTTCGCGGAGGAGTTCGCCCTCGTGGAGGCCGCGGGCAGGGAAGAGCGCGACAATGGGACGACTGGAACGACGAGCGACGCGGTGGACGAACCCGTGACGGCGTCGGTCGAGATCCCCGCCGAGCGCCCCGAACGCCCGGTCCGCCAGCGCGATCCGGAGTACTGATACGAATGTGGGCCGTTGCCCGACGACCGAGGTGGATCGCGCTGCTGTTGCTGGCGCTCGTGCTCGCGGGGGTGTTCGCGGGGCTGGGCAAGTGGCAGCTCGAGCGGTCGATCGCCAACGGCACCCCGCTGCCGGAGACCACCGAGACCCGGAAGTCGCTCGACCAGGTGACGCGCCCCGGCCAGCCCGCCGGCGAGACGATCGCCGGGCAGCGGGTCACCGTGACGGGGACCTTCGTCGCCGGTGACACCACGGTCCTGACCGGCCGCACCGGGGGTGGGACGTACCAGACCATCGGACACCTGGTGGTCTCGGGAAGCGGGGCGAGCCTCCCGGTCGTCATCGGGTGGTCCGACCGACGCACCGCCGCCGTCACCGGGGGCGACCGCCTGACGGACGGCGCGACCATGACCGTGCAGGGCCGGTACTACCCGGCCGAGTCGCCGGACCAGGACGCCTACACCAAGGGCGAGTTCTCGGCGGTCGCGCCCGCCCGGCTCGTGAACACGTGGAAGGCCTTCGACGACCGCATGTACCTCGGGTACGTCGTCGCCGACGGAGCCACCGCCAAGGCCGCCGACCTCGGCACCATCGCGGACCGGGCACCCACGCGCGAGGTCCAGTTCGACTGGCTCAACCTCTTCTACGCGGTCGAGTGGGTCGTGTTCGCCGGGTTCGCCGTGTTCCTCTGGTACCGGTTCGTGAAGGACGCCTGGGAGCGCGAGCAGGACGAGGCCCGCGAAGCCGCGCTGCTCGGTGCCGACGGCTCGGCGGCCGACTCCGGTGCGCCCTCGGTCCGACGGTAGGATGGCGGATATGGCCCTGACCGTCCGAACCCGTGACATCCCGAAGATCCCGGGTGCGGTGAGGTGGTACCGCGTCTCCGCGTACATCACCGGTGTGCTCTTGCTCTTGCTCGTGCTCGAGATGGTGCTCAAGTACACGCCGATCCACCGCGAGATGCAGCTCGGCGGCGGCGCCTTCTTCGTGCCCGAGGGCACTGCGGGCAAGGACCCGGGCACGTTCAACCTGTCGATCGGGATCCTGATCGCCCACGGTTGGCTCTACGTCCTGTACCTCTTCACCGACTTCCGCCTGTGGAGCATCATGCGCTGGCGGCCGACGCGCTTCCTGCTCATCGCGCTCGGCGGCATCATCCCGTTCATGTCCTTCGTGGTCGAGCACCGCATGCAGAAGATCGCGATGGACACCTACCACCAGCTGACCGCTGCCCAGCAGCGCGAGAAGGAGACCGCCCGGTGAGCGAGACCGAACAGCGTCCCGTCCTCGTCGTCGACTTCGGGGCCCAGTACGCGCAGCTCATCGCGCGCCGGGTCCGCGAAGCCAACGTCTACAGCGAGATCGTCCCGCACTCGATCACGGCGGCCGAGGTCCGCGCGAAGGACCCCGCGGCCATCGTGCTGTCCGGCGGTCCGTCGTCGGTCTACGAGGACGGCGCCCCCGCGCTCGACGGCGAGATCCTCGACCTCGGCGTGCCCGTGCTCGGCATCTGCTACGGCTTCCAGGCCATGGCGTCCGCGCTCGGCGGTGAGGTCGCACACACCGGCCTCCGCGAGTACGGCGCGACGTCCGTTGACGTCACCGGCACCGCCAGCGTGCTGCTCGGCGGGCAGCCCGAGACCCAGGTGACCTGGATGTCGCACGGCGACTCCGTGTCCAAGGCTCCGGAGGGCTTCGAGGTCCTCGCGTCGAGCGCCTCCACCCCCGTGGCCGCGTTCGCCTCCGACGAGCGGAAGCTCTACGGCGTGCAGTGGCACCCCGAGGTCAAGCACTCCGTGTACGGCCAGGCGGTGCTCGAGAACTTCCTGCACCGGGCGGCCGGGCTCCCCGGGGACTGGAACTCGAGCAACGTGATCGAGGAGCAGGTCGCCCGGATCAAGGAGCAGGTCGGATCCGCACGGGTCATCGCCGGGCTCTCCGGTGGCGTGGACTCCGCCGTCGCCGCGGCGCTCGTGCACCGAGCCGTCGGGGACCAGCTCACCTGCGTGTTCGTCGACCACGGACTCCTGCGCGCCGACGAGCGCAAGCAGGTCGAAGAGGACTACGTCGCCTCGACCGGGGTCCGGCTGATCACGATCGACGCCGAGCAGCAGTTCCTCGACGCCCTCGCCGGCGTGAGCGACCCGGAGCAGAAGCGCAAGATCATCGGGCGCGAGTTCATCCGCACGTTCGAGGGCGCCGCCGAAGCCCTGGTGCTCGAAGCGCAGGCGTCCGACTCCGATGCCGAGGTGAAGTTCCTCGTGCAGGGCACGCTCTACCCGGACGTCGTCGAGTCCGGCGGTGGCTCGGGCACGGCGAACATCAAGTCGCACCACAACGTCGGTGGGCTGCCCGAGGACATGACGTTCGAGCTCGTCGAGCCCCTGCGGACGCTGTTCAAGGACGAGGTCCGTGCCGTCGGCCGCGAGCTCGGGCTGCCCGAGGTCATCGTCGGTCGCCAGCCGTTCCCCGGCCCGGGGCTCGGCATCCGCATCGTGGGCGAGGTGACTGCGGAGCGGTTGCAGCTGCTCCGCGCCGCCGACAAGATCGCGCGTGAGGAACTGACCGCCGCGGGCCTCGACGACGAGATCTGGCAGTGCCCGGTCGTGTTGCTCGCCGACGTCCGCTCCGTGGGGGTCCAGGGTGACGGCCGCACGTACGGGCACCCGATCGTGCTGCGTCCGGTCTCGTCGGAGGACGCCATGACCGCCGACTGGACGCGCCTGCCGTACGACACCCTCGCGAAGATCTCGAACCGCATCACGAACGAGGTCCCGGACGTCAACCGCGTCGTGCTCGACGTCACGTCGAAGCCGCCGGGGACGATCGAGTGGGAGTGACGCTCCCCTGACCTCTCGGAGGGCCCGGCGCGCGATGCGTGCCGGGCCCTCTGGCGTCCCGCCGGCCGGCGTCGGCGTCGGGCTCTGCCGAGCGGGCCGAATCGGTCTCGCTCGGCCGGTGGTGGCGACGGTTTCCGCCCGCTCGGCGGACGCGCGCGGGGAGTCGTGCCCGCTCGCCGGGCCGCCAGCGGCGGACGTGCGCGGGAGTCCTGCCGGTCGGCTGGGGGGTGTCGGCCCGGAGCGGTCGGGTCGGAGCGTCGGCGTCGGGTTCTGCCGAGCGGGCCGAATTGGTCTCGCTCGGCCGGCGGTGGCGACGGTTTCCGCCCGCTCGGCGGACGCGCGCGGGGAGTCGTGCCCGCTCGCCGGACCAGCGGCGGGTGTGCGCGGGGAGTCCTGGCGGTCGGCCCGGGGGTGTCGGCTCGGAGCGTCAGCGTCGGGCTCTGCCGAGCGGGCCGAATGGGTCTCGCTCGGCCGGCGGTGGCGACGGTTTCCGCCCGCTCGGCGGACGCGCGCGGGGAGTCCTGCCCGGTCGCCGGGCCGCCGGCGGGTGTGCGCGGGGAGTCCTGGCGGTCGGCCCGGGGGTGTCGGCTCGGAGCGTCAGCGTCGGGCTCTGCCGAGCGGGCCGAATGGGTCTCGCTCGGCCGGCGGTGGCGACGGTTTCCGCCCGCTCGGCGGACGCGCGCGGGGAGTCGTGCCCGCTCGCCGGCCCAGCCTCGGCCGCGCGCACCACCCCGCGCGCCGAGGTCGCACGACCCGCCGCGGGTCGGTCACCGAGGTCGCACGAACTGCCGTTGAGCGAGCCTCCGGACGGCAGTGCGTGCGACTTCGGCCAGTGCGGGATCCGGTCGGGCGCGACGAGCAACACCCCGGGCACGACGAAGGGCCCCGGCAGCGCCGGGGCCCTTCGGGAGTGCGAGAACTAGTTGCGGGAGCTGCTCGCGATGATGGCGAGGATGCGCAGGATCTCGAGGTACAGCCACACCAGGGTGACGATGAGACCGAAGGCCGCCGTCCACGCGTAGATCCGGGGAGCGCCACGCTGGACACCGGTCTTGATCTGGTCGAAGTCGAGGACGAGCGAGTACGCCGCCATCACGACGACGAACAGGCCGATCACGACGCCCCACGGGATCCCGAACAGGAAGCTCGGAGCGCTCATGATGCCGAACGTGCCGTTGGTGACGCCGGTCCACATGAGCACCAGGTTCACGAGCTGGAACACCATGTACCCGACGATCGCGACGAGGAAGAACCGCGTGGCCTTCGGCGTCGCCCGAACCTTGCCGGAGAGGAACAGCAGCAGCGTCACGGCGAACACGCCGAGCGTTCCGAACACGGCCTGCGGCACGATGCCGCCGAACGCCTGCTCGTAGTAGCCGGAGATCCCGCCGACGAACAACCCTTCGAAGAACGCGTACGCCAGGACGAGCGCCGGCGACGGCTTCCGCTTGAACGTGTTCACGAGGGCCAACACGAACCCGACGAGCGCCCCGACGATCCAGACGGCCGGCGGGAGGTTCCACCCCGCGACCGCACCGACGATCAGCACGCCGAACGCGAGCAGCGTCTTGACGATGGTGTCTTCGTACGACATGCGGTCCGTGTCCACCGTGCTGGCGGCCGGGCGGTCGTACATGTACTGCAGCTGCTCGGGGGTCATGCCCTGCTGCGGGGTCTGTCCCCAGCCCGCCTGCCGCTGACCGGCACCGGCGCCCCAGGCGTTGCGGCCCTGGTCGTTGAAGGCGGGGGACTGGTCGAAACCGGGCTTGAAGGCCATGGTGTCCTCTTCCTGGGAGATTTGTGTCCTCTCAGCCTAGGGGTGCTCCGACGCGAAAGGCTGAGGATTCGCGGCGAGCGGAAGGGGCTCCGGAGAGCCCGACGGGCCGAGCCTATGGGGATCTGCTGCATGTGCGCCTCGAAGACGTGGAGAGCCAGCCGTTCGCCGGACGCGGGCCGGGTGACCGGAGGGTGCCGTGCCTCCAGGCGGTGTGGCCGGGACGAGCCACGTGACCAGCGCGACCGAGATCATCATGAGGAGCAGCCACGCGACGATCTTCGTCGGAGCGACCGGGTGCCACGCCGCTGCCTGCGTCGGGTAGGCCCATGCGCCGGCCCAGGTCGCGATGTTCTCGGCGAGCCAGATGACGACCGCGACCAGGCCCATCGCCACCAGGACCGGCATCCGGACCGAGGAGCGATGGATGCGCACGTGCATCGTCGTGCGCGCGAAGAGCAGCACGACGAGTGCCAGCAGGACCGACCGGGCGTCCCACGCGACGTGGTGCGTGAAGAAGTTCGCGTAGATCGCCGCGGCGACCACCGCGACGCACCATTGCCTCGGGTACCGGTCGAACCGCAGGTCGAACAAGCGGTGGACGCGCACCATGTACGACCCGACCGCGCCGTACATGAACCCGGAGAACAGCGGCACCCCGGCGAGCACGAGCACGCCGCCCGGTTCGTAGGTCCACGAGCCGACGTGGGTCTTGAAGACCTCCATGACGGTGCCGACGACGTGGAAGAGCAGGACCACGCGGAGCTCCCGGACGGTCTCGAGCCCGAACACGAGCATGCCGACCTGCAGGAGCACGGCGGTCACGGTCAGCACGTCGTTCCGGTCCACCACGGTGCCGGAGGGCCAGGTCAGTCGGACGACGACCATCGTCAGGAGCAACAGCGCCCCGAACGTGCAGGCCCACGCCTGCTTCGCACCGAAGACCAGGAACTCGGTGACGAACAGCCGGCCGGGTCGGTGCGGCTGCGGGCCGGCGTCGAGGAGGCGGCGCGCGGCACGGTCGATCCGGGCCTCGACGGCGGTGGAGAGCGAGTGGACGGTCATGGCGCGATCGTGGGACGCGGGACTGGGAACGGCGGGGTCCGGTGCGGCGGATGTGTCGGCGGACACAGGACCCGGACACCGGACCCGGACCCGGACCCGGACCCGCGCTGCGGCGGCCCCTCGTCGAACCGGAACGGCCACCCGCGACAAGTAGGGTTCGGCGCATGACCCTGGTGATCGCCCACCGTGGCGCGTGCGGCTACCGGCCCGAGCACTCGCGCAGTGCGTACGAGCTCGCGATCGAACTCGGGGCGGACGCCATCGAGCCGGACCTCGTGCCGACGAAGGACGGCGTGCTGGTGCTCCGCCACGAGAACGAGGTCTCCGGGACGACCGACGTCGCCGACCACCCGGAGTTCGCGCACCTGCGCACGACGAAGACCGTCGACGGGCAGACCACGACCGGCTGGTTCACCGAGGACTTCACGTGGGCGGAACTCGAGACCCTGCGCACCCGGGAACGGCTGCCGGCGCTCCGACCGGACTCCGCGGCACACGACGGCGAGGACCGCATCCTGCGCCTGGTGGACCTGCTCGCGATCCTGGACGCGGCACCGCGACGCGTCGGCCTCGTCGCCGAGGTGAAGCACGCCACGTACTTCGCGCAGGCCGGGTCCCGGATGGACGAGCTGGTCGACAGCGCGCTCGGTGACGCCGGGTGGCGTCACGACGAGCGTCTCACGGTCGAGTCCTTCGAGAAGGGCGTCTTGCGCGACCTGCGGACGCGGGGGACCGGCGGTCGGTTCGTGTACCTCCAGGAGGCCCGTGGCAGCGCCGCGGACGAGGTCGCCTCCCACGGGTCGGCGGCTCCCACCTACGCCGCCGAGCGGAAGGACGAGGCGCTCGCCGGGTTCGCGAGCGAGTTCGACGGGATCAGCGTGGACCTCGACACGCTCATGGCGGGCGTGGACAGCGTGGCCGTCGATGACCCGGCACCCGTCCGGAGTGCGATCGTCGACCGTGCCCACGCCGTCGGACTGGCGGTGTACACGTGGACGCTCCGGCCGGAGAACCGTTTCCTGCCCGCTGCGCTCCGGCGCGGTGGCGACGTCGCCGCGTTCGGGGACTGGGAGCGGTGGTTCACCTCGGTGATCCGGACCGGGGTCGACGGCGTCTTCGCGGACCACGCCGACCTGGCGGTCCTCGCCCGGGCAGTCGTCGGCGGCCGCGACTGACGCGGATCGCGGGCGGCGGGACGGGAGCTGGGCCGTGCCTCCAGACCGGCTGCGCGGAGCGCGAACCGACCCCGGAGGTGTCGGGGGTCGCGCCTAGACTGGGCCGGACATGACGATCGTGCTCGACCCCTTCGACCAGACGCCCGAACCGGGCGCGGGCAACCGCGCCGGTTACGAGGACCCGTTCACCGCGGGTCTGAACCCCCAGCAGAAGGAAGCCGTCGAGTACCGCGGGGAATCGCTGCTCATCGTCGCGGGTGCGGGGTCCGGCAAGACGAGCGTCCTGACACGTCGCATCGCGCTGCTGCTCGCGAACCGCGAAGCCTGGCCGTCGCAGATCCTCGCTATCACGTTCACGAACAAGGCCGCCGCGGAGATGCGCGAGCGTGTCCGGGCACTGGTCGGGCAGACGGCCGAGGGCATGTGGATCTCGACGTTCCACTCCGCGTGCGTCCGGATCCTCCGCCGCGAAGCCGAGCGCTTCGGGTTCCCGCAGTCGTTCACGATCTACGACTCGGCCGACTCGAAGGCCCTGCTGAAGCGGATCATCAAGGAGCTCGACGCGGACTCGCTCGGGCTGACGGTGGGCGCTGCGGCGTCGAAGATCTCGAAGCTCAAGAACGAGCTGCAGGACATCGACTCGTACGCCCGCAACATCAACGTGAACGACCCGCAAGAGGTCATGTTCACCGAGGTGTTCCGCCGCTACACGAACGACCTGCGCCGCGCGAACGCGTTCGACTTCGACGACCTCATCGGGCAGACCGTGTTCCTGTTCCGTGCGTTCCCGGACATCGCGGCGCTGTACCAGCGGCGGTTCCGGTTCATCCTGGTCGACGAGTACCAGGACACGAACCACGCGCAGTACTCCCTGATCCGTGAGCTCACGCGCCCGGTGCCCGTCGAGCAGGTCGACAAGCTCGAGGACGCCGGTCAGCACGTCGCCCGCATGCGCGAGACCGACGGATCGATCGCCCCGGCCTCGCTCACGGTCGTCGGCGACTCCGACCAGTCGATCTACGCGTTCCGCGGTGCCGACATCCGCAACATCGTCGAGTTCGAGCGGGACTTCCCGAACTCGAAGGTCATCCTGCTCGAGCAGAACTACCGGTCGACGCAGAACATCCTCGACGCCGCGAACGCCGTCATCGCGAACAACTTCGACCGGCAGGCGAAGAACCTGTTCACGGACGTCGGCGCCGGCGACAAGATCGTCGGGTTCACCGGGTACACCGGCCACGACGAAGCGCAGTTCGTCGCCGACGAGATCCAGCGCCTGCACGAGGACGGCATGGACTACCGCGACATGGCGGTGTTCTACCGGACGAACTCGCAGACGCGTGCGCTGGAAGAGATCTTCATCCGCTCGGCGATCCCGTACCGGGTGCTCGGCGGGACGAAGTTCTACGAGCGCGCCGAGATCAAGGACGCGATGGCGTACCTGATCACCGTCGCGAACCCGGCCGACCCGATGTCGTTGCGCCGGATCCTCAACGTGCCGAAGCGCGGCATCGGCGCCGTCACCGAGACCACGCTGCAGCGCTACGCCGACGAGCACGAGACCACCATGCGCGATGCCCTGCGGCACGCGGACGAACTCGGGTTCGGCCCGAAGGTGCGGACCGCGATCACGTCCTTCGCGGCGCTGCTGGACGACGTGTCCTCGCGAGCAGCAACCCAGCCGGTGGTCGACACCCTGACGCAGTTGCTCGACGGCTCGGCGTTGCTCGAGAACCTGCGCAAGTCGCCGGACGCGCAGGACGCGGCCCGCGCGGACAACATCGACGAGCTCGTCGCGGTGACCCGGGAGTTCCAGAAGAACAACCCGGAGGGCACGCTGTCGGACTTCCTGACCGAGGTGTCCTTGGTCGCTGCTGCGGACGAGCTCGACGACTCCTCGGGCACCGTGTCACTGATGACCCTGCACACGGCGAAGGGCCTGGAGTACGACGCCGTGTTCCTGACCGGGGTCGAAGAGGACCTGCTGCCGCACCGGATGTCGGCGAACGAGCCGGGCGGTCCGTCAGAAGAGCGGCGCCTGTTCTACGTCGGGATCACCCGCGCGAAGAAGTCCCTGTTCCTGTCGCTGGCGATGACCCGCGCGCAGTTCGGGGACGTGAACGTGGCGATGCCGTCCCGGTTCCTGCAGGAGATCCCCGAGGGGCTCATCGAGTGGAAGCAGTCGCCGGGCATGGCGAACAGTCGTGGCGGCACGCAGCCCCGGGCGCTCAACGCGAAGCGCGACGGTGGGTTCGGTGGCTCGGGCGGTGGCGGCGGCGGTGGGGGCTACCGCGGTGGTGGCGGCTGGGGCGGTGGGTCCTACGACCGTGCAGCAGCCGCGGCGAAGACCCGACCGAAGACCGAGTGGGCGAACCGGGTGTCCGGGCAGGTCCGGGACAACGGGGACATGGAACTCGCCCCCGGCGATCGGATCTCGCACGTCGACTTCGGCGAGGGCACCGTGTCGGCCGTGAGTGGGCAGGGCGCGAAGCGGATCGCGGAGATCGCGTTCGACGCGGCAGGGCGCAAGAAGCTGCTGATCAAGATCGCCCCGATCGAGAAGCTCTAGCCGCCGGCCGCTGCGCCGCTGCGCTGGCGTCGGCCGCTGCGCTGGCGTGTGGCGGCGTCCGCGACCCGAGGAGCACCGACACGGGCCCGCTACGGCTGCAAGCGCGCCGTGTCCCACCCCGCACCGGAATGCACGTACTGCAGGCGCCGGTGCATCCGGTCGCGGCTGCCGTGCCAGAACTCCACCAGGTCGGGCTCCAGCCGCCACGCCACCCACCCGGCAGGGCGGGCCACGTCGTCGTCGGTCTCCTCGAGCAGCGCGTTCGCGTCGTCGATGAGGTCCTGCAGCGTCCGCGGCTCGAGCACGTCGGACTGGTCGGCGATCGCCGTCGCCGCCCGTGACTTCGGCGACCGATCGGCGAACAGCGCGTCGGATTCGTCGTCGGACAGCTGCACGGCCCGCCCCTCGAACCGGAGCTGCTGCATCGTCTCCCGCCAGTAGACCTGCAGCGCGGCGTGCGGGTTCTCCGCGAGCTGCCGCCCCTTCGGACTGAGCGTCGAGGTGCCGAACACCAGGCCGCGATCGTCGATCCGCTTCACGTCGACGGTCCGGGCGCTCACCCGGCCGTCGGCCCCCGCGGTGGCGAGCGTCATCGACAGCGGTTCGGAGATGTCCCGCTCGCCCGCGTCGTCGAGCCACTGCCGAGCGAGGTCGAGCGGAGACGCGGGCGGTGCCTCGAACTCGGGCAGGCGGAGGGAGTCGTCACCGGACAGGGAGGAGGACATGGCTCCACCCAACCGTGCTCAGTTCCGCCACGCCCAGGTCGCCGGGGGACGCCCACCCCGGCCGCCCGGGGTCGGCCCGACCGCCGCGGTCCGTTCGAGTGCCGGGTTGGTGCGGAGCGCCCGGTTGAGGTTGCCCGGGTCCGCAGCCGCTCCCGTCACCGCCGCGTGCAGCCGGGCGGCGTCGGACGTCGTGAACACCTCGCCGAGCAGCGCACGTGTCAGGGGCAGGTCCCGCCACATCCGGGTGCGCACGTGGTCGAGGGCAGCGGTGATGATCCGGTCGTGGTCGAAGGGGAGGTGCGGGGGGACCTCGGCGACGTCGTGCCAGGTCGCGGACGTGGTCCTGGGGCCATCACCCGACGTGCCGGTCGCCGGGGCCGGCTGTGCGGCCGGGGTCGGTGCCGCCACCGCCAGGAACGCGATGCTGATCGCGGCGTCGCGCGGGTCCCGCTCGGGTCCGTCGAAGGCCCCGATCTGCGCGAGGTGCCGGACCGCAGCCGCGTCGATCCCGGTCTTGGTCCGCAGTGCGCGTCGCGCACCCTGGTCGAGGCGTTCCGGACCGTCCAGGAGCACGCCGGGCAGTGCCTCCAGTCCGGCGTACGGTTCGTACGGCCGACGCGCGGTGGCGACCCGCAGGCCGCCACCCGGCGCGAAGGACATCGGGACGACGTCGATCGCGATGAGCGGCTGCTCGCGGGCCGCCGTGGCGGCGTCGGTCACGCGCGCTCCCGGCGAGCGGCACGGTCGGCGCGTTCGCGGCGGAGCGTCGCGCGGACGTCGGCGAAGGACTGGAGGCGCGTGAAGCGCCCGTCGACCCACACCGGCTGGAGCAGGCTGGTGGCCTCGTCCTCGGCGGTCGCCTGGTCGGTCTGCCGGATCTCGCCGGTCGCGTCCCGGTGCAGCGCGATGCGGCCCTTGGCGCTCTTCTTGCCGCTGCCGGTCTTCGGGTCCTTCTGGATGTCCACCGGCTGCCCCTCGACGAGTGCCCAGGTCGCCTTGACCGCACTGCCGAGGTTGTCGCGGGTCATGTACTGGTAGGTGTACGACCCGACCCCGAGGACGATGTTGTCGCTCGCGTACCCCTTCGCGGCGAGGCGCTCGTAGATCCGACGGGCCCGGTCGAGCGTGATGCTGTCGCCGTAGATCACGCCGATGTGCCGGTCGAGGACCTTGTAGCCGGCCTCGTTGACGGTGTGGCCGAAGAGCTCGTCCAGGAGCTCGACGACACCCTTCTCCTCGTTCGAGCGCCCGTCGCGCAGCAGTTCCTCGGTGGGGACGCCGTGCACGGTCCCCGTCACGATGTCGACCGGGTCGCCGGAGTCCGGGCGGATCACGAGCTTGCCGTCGCGGTCGGTGATGCGGTCCTTCAGGGCCGGGAGCGTCTCGGTGAGCACCTTGAACAGGTCGAACCCGTCGCTGACTGCGGAGACGATGCCGGTCGGGTAGACGTCGAGGATCTGCTGGAAGGTCTCGAGCTCGCCGTCCGCACCGCGCACGCACATGACGCTGTGCTCGGTGGCGGGGACGCTCGCGGCCACCCACCCGTTGTCGCCCGGGTAGTAGCGGGCGATGAAGTCGAGCGACGGCATCGAGTCCGTGCCGAGGAACGACAGCAGGTGCCCCGCGCCGCCGGCGGCAGCCGACTCGATGCTGGACTGGCCCCGGAACGAGAAGTCGTGCGCGGCGAAGTCGATGCTGGCCGGGTCGGCTCCGGTGCGGGCGGCCCAGTCCTCCATGAGGTCGCGGTACTCGAGCGCCTTCGTCGCCACGGTGGACGGGTGCCAGATCGAGGCCGACAACGCGGTCTCG
Organism: Curtobacterium sp. ISL-83; assembly: GCF_018613895.1. Lineage (GTDB taxonomy): Bacteria > Actinomycetota > Actinomycetes > Actinomycetales > Microbacteriaceae > Curtobacterium. Next base: position 109,135 of record NZ_JAGGPH010000007.1, on the reverse strand, counting down.
ATGTAGTTCGGGAGCCAGAAGAACTCGTCGACCGTGTTCTCGACCGTCAGGGTTGCCACGCCGATCGGAGCGAGCGTGCCCTCGGGGAGCGCCCGGATCTCGAGCGGGAGGTACCCGAGTCGGTGGAGTGCGCGGACGTGGTCCGTGCCGATGTGGTTCGGACCGAAGTAGCCCTGCAGGGCCTGCTCGAACAGGTCGGCGACCTCGTCCTCGTCGGCGGCGAAGAACGGCGCCCACGCCTCGACCAGGTGCTGCTGGATGAACGCCTGCAGCCCGAACACCACGGCGTGCGTCGAGTCGGGCATGTGTGCGTTCGACCGGTTCGTCCAGTTGATCAGGATCCGCGTCGTGCCGGCGGGGTAGAGCTGCCGGTGCGAGTGCTTGTACCCGTCGACGGCGAGCAGCGGGGCGATCGGGCTCGCGGTGGTGATGCGGGGTTCGAGGCCGGTCGTGACGGCGCTGGCGGTGTTCGTCATCGGATCTCCTTCGTGAGGTACGGGGTGAGCGGGACGGTGCGGAGACCCGGGATCGGGTTCTGCGCCGGGTACGAGTCGGTCGTGACGATCTCGCCGAAGTGGTCGGCCAGCTGGGCGGCACGGCCGGAGAACACGCCGTGCGAGACCCAGAGGCCCAGGCGCTCCTTCGGCAGTCCGGTGCTGCCTGCGAGCCCCATGAAGGTCCCGCCGCCGTCGCAGATGTCGTCGACCACCAGGAAGCGTCCGGTCTCGGGGAGCGGTTCGCAGGAGAAGCCGTCGAGCTTGCCGGTGTCCGGGTTGCGGTGCTTCTCAGCGCGGTACACCGGGAGCCCGGAGGCCTCGGCCACGGCGGTCGCACGCGGGACGGCGCCCTTGTCCGGCGCGATGATCCCTTGGTAGTGCTGTTCGTCGCGGTGGATGACCTGCTCGCGCACCACCTGCTCGCTCGTCACGACGGTGAGTCGCTCGACGAGGTCCACGATCACGGGGGAGTGCGGGTCGAAGGCGATGACCTGGTCGATCCGGAAGCCGTTGAGGACGTCGGCGTAGACCTTCGCGCCGAAGGGGATGCCGCGGTCCTGGCGGGCGCCGGGCAGGTACGGGATCAGGGCGACGGACTTCGAGCCGCGCTGGCGGACGGCGTCGGCCCACATGCCGAGCATGAGGAGGTCGTCGCCGCTCGTGCCGCGGAGGGTCGCGATCTCGGTGCGGCGGGCGGCGGTGTCGTCGCTGCGGTCGGCCGCGTCGTCGTCGCGGTCGTCGGTGATCTTGACGTGGGCTTCACCGGCGGGGAAGTGCATCGTCGTGAAGGTCGGTGTCGTCGGGGTTCCCTGGGTGTCCCAGGTGGTGAGTTCGACTGCCATGACTCGACCGTAGCACGGTAATTGTCGCTAAGACAAGAACTGGGTACTCATCCCGGCTGCCCGTCCGGGCCGTGGAGCAGCTCGATCGCCGCCCTGCGCCAGACGCGCGGTACGGCGTGGATGGAGTCGACGACGACGACCTCCGGGTGCGGGCGGACGGCGAGCTCAACGGCTGCTCGCGCTCGCCACGCCGCCGGCTCGGGATCGATCACGAGGTCGAGGGCGGCGCCGTCCTGTCCGGCCTCGAGCAGCCGCCATGCCGCACGGGGACGCGAGACACGGCGGACGATGGCGGCCCAGACCCCGCTCGCGGCGGACAGCTCGATGCAGCGCACCGCAGACGGCGCGAGTGGGAGCAGACCGACGCGCCGCGCGCGGTGTGGGAGCACCGGCAGGCCGTCGCCGTGCCCGTCGGCAACGTCGACCTGGACCAGGTACCGTCCGGCCCGTTCGTCCTCGATGAGCGAGGCGAGAGACACCGCTCGCGTCGCGGTGCCGCGCGCTGCGGGGCGGTCCGCGGCGACGGAGTAGGCGAACGCCATGCGGATTCCGCGGTCGTACGGATCCGTCGCCGCGCGTCCGACGTCATCGACCGCGAGGTGGAGGCAGTCAGGGATCGGGACAGCCGCGAGGGTGGTCCCGTGTGCTGCTCGGTGTCGGCCCGCTTCCACGTCACTCGGCGCCGGGCGCCAGGACGGTCGGTTGCTGCCGGATCCACATCGCGTGGTCGACGGGCAACTCGTCGATCCAGGCCGTCGTCACGGGCAGGTCCATCTGGAGGCGCTCGGCCACCGAGAAGACGGCGTCTGCGTACCGGAGCGACGACTCGGGCCCGTCGGACGCGACCACGACCATCAGGTCGTCTGGGAGGATGTCCACGCGGTGGCGGAAGACCCAGACGCGACTGATGCCGGCGGCCCCTGCCGTCTGCTCTCGAAGCGACTCCGTGAATGTGTGATCTGCGCGCTGCACGGCGTCGAGCGAGACGTCTGCCCCGACCGGGAACGGTCCGCTCGCGGCGACCACGTCTGCTTTCTGTGCAGGAGCGACGACCTGCGGGTATGGGTCGTCCACGTCGAGCACGATGCCCCACGTCTCGGGGACGAGCCGCGCGAGCCGGTGCATCGGCAACGAGAGCGGCGTCGCACGGACGCCCTCCGGGACACGGGCACGTGCGGCCTCCGGGTTGGTGAAGGCCATCGCGAACGGCGTCTGGTCGTCCGAGACGATCCCGAGTGGGGTGCCGTGCTCGTCCTGGCGCAGGGCGATGACTTCCGCGGCGGCGAAGGCGAATCGAGAGCGCACCATGAAGGCGCGTCGGTTGGCGGAGCTCATGGGTGTCACGGTGACCTCAGTCGAAGATGCGTCGCAGGAGCGACGCGGGTCGGGACGGAGCGAAGACGAGCGCGAACGTCGCGCGGAGGGGATCGTACGGTTCAGGGATGTCCCGGACGAGCGCGTGGCTGCCGGGCAAGACCTCGACGTGGACGCCGGCTGGGAAGTCGAACGCACCCAAGACCGCAGACCAGTCGAGGTCGCCCCGGACGAGCGTACCTCCCGCGAAGTGCACCACTTCGGAGAGGTCCTCGTACCCCTCGAAGGTCGGGCGGACGTCGGCGCCGATGCTCATCAGGGTGCGTGCCACGACGGCCAGGCGGCCCCACCCCTCGCCGAAGGCGCCCGACTCGGGGACCTCGTACCGGCCCCGCGGATCCGGTGAAAGCGGTTCCAGCTCTCGACGGATCCGTCCGACCGGTGTCGGCCGGGCGCCGGGGCGGTCGGACATCAACCGCGGGCGCTCCGGGGCCAGGACGAGCCGGAAACGCCGTGGTTCGTAGTCGTTCGTCCAGCCGTCGTCGACGATCGCTTCGCGGTGTCCGTCGCGCTCGATCGACACCACGTGGAACGCCGGGTCGAGCTCGAGCGTTCCGAGTACTGCTTGCGCGTCCGGTGTCCCGATGTGCGCGAAGTGCGCGACGGCGGTCTGTCGTCCCCGCTCGAACAAGGAACCGCCGACATCCGCGACGTCGTGCCCGTCAGCGGCGAGGGCGTTCAGGAGCGGGAGTGCTCCTCCGTACTCCGGCCACATCGGTACCACCGCGGGTAAGACGGTCCATCGTCCGTCGGCACCTCGGCCCGGGAGGGCCGTCCACGAGGGCGATCGCGGGAGCAACTCCTGACCGGCCCGCGTCAGGCCGGTCCGGGTCAACGGAACTGCTCGTGCACGGAGGTTATCGCCTCAGAGACGTCCCAAGGGGCGGTAGCGGCGCCGGCACCGACCGCGACGCCACGGGTGCCGAGGTCGTGCAGTGCGTTGGTGTACTGGTGGGTCGTCATCACTCCTGCCTCGGGCCGCAACGTCATCATGTCCATGTACACCTTGTTGCCGCCCTTGGGGACCGCGTTGCCCCATCCATCGTTCGGGAGGACGGTGCCGGCCGAGTCAACCGGGCTGAGCGTGCCGTCGTTGACGAGCTGAGCGGTGGTCCGATCCGTGAAGAGCTGGTGCTGGCCGCCCGGTCCGAACTGCGTGTTCGCCTGTGCGACGCCTTCCGCGTGGGGCAACGGTTCGTTGACAAGATAACGGTCGCCGGTGAACCGGTAGTCCGGGTGGACGGACGTCGCGATGTCGACGCCGTCCTGACCCGCAGGAGACTGCACGCCGACCTGGACCGATTCGCTGTAGTGCGCCGCGCTGTCACCGGCGTGGATCGTGCCGTCCGGGACGTAGAAGTTGCCGTGCCCAGGACCACTGATCTGGACGTGCTGGCCCACGAGCGCGTGCTGGTCGCCGTCGGCCCAACGGTCGACGCCCAGGTAGCCACTGGAGAGGCCGCCCTTGCCGCCCTGCCAGTGGCGAGCGAGCTCAGCGAGTGAACTCCCGCCGTTGTCCCAGTAGAGCTTGGTCCCGGAACGAGCGGCACCGGGCACCGCGAGAACCGATGCGATGAAACCGTTGCCCGGACGCTCGATGCTCCGGACCGCGGCCGAGCCGCCGTGGACGATGAACGCGCGGAGCGATTCGAGCGAGCGCTGCGTCGCTCCGTGGCGGAAATTGTTCACGAGGTGGATCCCCGGCGCGAAGAGCTGCTTGCTCTCCGAGGCGACGTGACGACCAGCCGAGCTGAGCTTCCCGACGAGCGACGCACCCTTTGCGAACTCCTCGCCGATCTTCGCAGCGGTGGTGATGCCCTTCATCCCCGGGATGCAGTCGAGCAGCGCGAACCCCAGGTCCCAGCCGTCAGCGGTGCCCTTGGACATCTTGTAGAGGGTGTCCGCGAGCACGAGCAGGGCTGCGCCGAGCACGACCCACGCCAACGGACCACCGATGATCATGACGATGATGCCGCCGATGGCGACGACGACCTTCGCGACGGACACGATCGTCTGCCAGGTCTCGGAGCCGAAGACCTTGTCCCAGAACGACTGCTTTCCGAGTCCGGCGTCGGCGGCGTCGCCGATTGCCTTCGCGGTGCGCCGTTCGCCGTCTTCCCAGTCGCCCTTCGCGTCCGCGACGAGCCGTTTCGCGGCGTCGATGCGGGATTGAGCGGCGCTGATGTCGCCCTGCGCGGAGGACACGGAGCCTGCTGCGACGGAGGCGTTGTCGGACGCTGCTCGGAGTTGTGCGGGGGTGGGGACGTCGACGCCGGGCGGGACGGTGGACCCGGCGGGGTACTGGTCTGCGACGGTCGACAGCTTGGACGCGGCGGACTGGTAGTGGGTGAGCGTCGATTGGGCGTCGGACAGGCGGGATTGCGCGGTGGCGAGGTCGCCGGAGGCGTCTTTGGCGTCGGCGAGGGCGCCGTCGGCGCGGTACTGGGTGTCGTCGACGGTGTCGGCCCAGCCGGAGAGCGCGGTCGCTGCGCGGGCGTAGGAGTCGACGAGTTTGCCGAGGTCGGTGGGGGTGTCCTTGATCGCGTCAACGAACACGTCGGCGGCGTCGCCCTGCCAGTCCGTGAGCCAGCCGGAGCCCTGCACAGAGCGGAGTCTGGTGGAGGCGTCGTCGGCGGCGTCGGAGATCCGTTGGTACTCGCGGGACATCATCCGGATCGTTGCCGGGTCACCCTTGACCGGGTCGTCTCCCTGATCGACGACATCCCACCCCGACGGCCGCCCCATGGCTACTGCGCCCTCCCGGCAGCGGGTCCGCCGCCACCGTTCTCGTCGTTGACCTGGAGTGCGTGCGCGAGCTGCTCGTCGGTCTTCGTGTAGGTCTCGATCGAGGAACTCAGCATGTCCGCGAGCGCCTTCGTCGAGTCACTGATCTTGTCGCGCTTGTCGCCCCAGCGGTGGTCGAAGTCGTGCAGGGCGCTCTGCACGGTGCCGGAGCCGATGGCGTCGTCGGACGCATCGACGCGCTTGTGCGCCTTCTCGAGCGTGCTGTGCACCGTCGAAAGGTCGTTCTGGAGCTCCCCGAGCCCCATCAGGTCAACGAGCAGTCTGTCTGCCACGGAGCAATCCCTCCCCGATCACGAACCGACGGTCGGTCGCCCGACCAGAACCGCGTCGACCCCGTGGCCCACCGGACGGCGGGACACGGGGTCGTGGGCGGGTGTCAGCCCTTGAGGCCGGAGGCCAGCGACTCGTCCGTCTCGGACAGCGTTTGCGACGCCTTCGACAGGAAGCTCGAGAGGCCGTCGAGCCCCTGCACGGTCTGCGTCACGCCGCGGTTGAACTCGTCGTAGGACTCGCCGAACGCGACCGACGACTTGTCGGTGACGTAGCCGTCCGAGATGAGCTGCTGGATCTTGCGCTGCAGCGCGGACAGGCGGTCTTCGATGTCCGCCTGGCCCGCGCGGAGGTCGGAGGCCGCTGCCTCGAGGTCTGCGTACGAGACGTTGATGTTCGCCACGGTGTGACTCCCTTTCCCCGGAGTGTGTTTGGTTCCCCCCAACGGGGCGTGTTGCACGGGACACTACCATCGGCATGCGCAGTGACGTCAACACGTTCGGGGGATCCAATGGCCTTCACCTTCACGATGGTCGACCGTGAGAGCGGCCAGACCGCGAACGTCCACGTCGACGCGGACGACGCCCGTCCGGTCGGCGAGGTCGTGGCCGAGGCCGAGCGGCTCATCGCCACCGATGTCGTGGCCTCCGACCGGACCCCCGTCTACTTCGTCGGCGAGCGACCGTTGGACCTTCGTGCTCCGATCGCCGAGTCCGGCGTGCGCGATGGCGTGGTGGTCAGCCGGAGCACCGAACAGGTCCCGCCGGCTCCGCTCCGCCCACTGACCACGGCGGAGATCCGGATCGTCTCGGGTCTGCACGCCGGGACGATCGTGCGCGTCGAGGCCGGAACGGTGACGATCGGCACCGCACCGAACGCCCACGTGCGGGTCCCCGTGAGCACGACGGACCAGGTCGAGGCGGACGTCACGGGGCAGGAGACCGTGCCCGAGGTCGCGCTTCTGGTCACGGTGACGGCGGACGGGGCGACCGTGCGGCCCGCGAACGGGTACGCCGGGGCGTTGCTCGACGGCGCCGCGGTCACCGAGCAGGTCGACTGGCCGGAGACCGCTCAGCTCGCGATCGGGGGTGTGCTGCTCGGTTTCGGGCGTGCGGCCGACCGCGGTGCCCACCTGTCGCTCGCCGATGACGGGATGTCGCTCGAGTACAACCGTCCGCCCCGGATCCTGCCCCCGGACGAACACACGCGGTACCAGCTCCCCGCCCCACCGGCCGAACCGCCGGCACGCGCCCTCCCGATCCTGATGGCCCTCGCACCGATGGGCATGGCCGTCATGTTCGTGTCGACCACCGGGCGCTGGATCTACCTGCTCATCGCCCTGCTGTCGCCGATCCTCATGATCGTCACGGGGCTCCAGGGGCGCCGCCAGGGCAAGAAGACGTACCGACAGCGCGTCGCCGAGTACGAGGACACCAGAGCGAGGATCGAGGCGGACGCGACCGAGAGCCTCCAGTCCGAACGTGCGCGCTGGATCGCGAGCGCCCCCGATCCGGCCGTCGTCTACGAGACGGCGGTCACGCCGCTGCCACGCCTGTGGGAGCGGCGCCGGACGGACCCGGACCACCTGTTGGTCCGCGTCGGGACCGCCACCCAGCGCTCCGAGGTGACCATCGAGGACCCGGAGCAGCTCTCCCACAAGCGCACCGTCGCGTGGGACGCCACCGACGTGCCCGTCCGGATCCGACTCGCCGAGCGCGGCGTGATCGGCATCGCCGGCCCGGACGACGACGCCCGACGGTTGGCGAACTGGGTCGTCGCGCAGCTGGCGACCCTGCAGAGTCCGAAGGACGTCCGCTTCACCCTCCTGACCGACACCACCCGCACGGCGCTCTGGGAGTGGATGTCGTGGTTGCCCCACATCCGTCGCGATGGCGTTGACCAGCCGATGACCAGCATCGCCTCGAGCGCGACGTCCACCGCGCGGGCGATCGCGGAGCTCGCCGCGATCATCGACGCGCGGAAAGAGGCTGGGATCGGACCGAAGACCCCGCCAGCCGACGAGATCGTCGTGGTGATGGACGGCGCCAGGCGCCTCCGCGCGATGCCGTCACTCGTGCAGGTGCTCAAGGAGGGGCCGGCGGTCGGTGTCTTCAGCATCTGCTTGGACCTCGACGAGCGGCTCCTGCCGGAGGAGTGCGACGCCGTCGTCGTCGTGCGCGACGACCGGGTGCGCGTGACGCAGCAGCGCTCGGAACGGATCGACGACGCGCGCCCGGACCTCGTCGACCAGGACTGGCTGGAGTGGGTGGCACGGTCCCTCGCGCCGGTCGTCGACGCGAGTCCCGACGTGCAGGACGGCGCGATCCCGTCGTCGTCACGTCTGCTCGACGTACTCGGCCTGGAGCCGCCGACGTCGGAGGCCGTCCAGGCGCGCTGGCTGCTCGGCGGTCGGAGCACGACGGCCGTGGTCGGCGAGTCCATCGACGGCGCCTTCGCGATCGACCTGCGGAACGACGGCCCGCACGGGCTGGTGGCGGGGACCACGGGGTCCGGCAAGTCGGAGCTGCTGCAGACGATCGTCGCGTCGCTCGCGGTCGCGAACCGACCGGACGAGATGAACTTCGTCCTGGTGGACTACAAGGGTGGTGCGGCCTTCAAGGACTGCGTCGACCTGCCGCACACGGTCGGCATGGTGACCGACCTCGACACGCACCAGGTCGAGCGAGCACTCGAGTCGCTCGGGGCGGAACTGCGCACACGAGAGCACGCGCTGGCCGAGGTCGGCGCGAAGGACCTCGAGGACTACCAGGACCTGCAGGCGAAGCGTGCCGGAGCAGGTGCTCCGATCCCGAGCCTGCCGAGGCTGCTCATCGTCATCGACGAGTTCGCGTCGCTCGCCCGGGAACTCCCCGACTTCGTCAAGGGGCTCGTGAACATCGCGCAGCGTGGGCGATCCCTCGGGATCCACCTCATCCTCGCGACGCAGCGACCGGGCGGCGTCGTGTCGCCGGAGATCCGGGCGAACACCAACCTGCGCATCGCGCTCCGCGTGACGGACCAGTCGGAGAGCCAGGACGTCATCGGCGCGAACGACGCCGCGCGCATCGCGAAGACCACCCCGGGACGTGCGTACGTGCGGCTCGGCGCAGCCTCGCTGCTCCCGTTCCAATCGGGTCGGGTCGGCGGACGCCGACCAGGAGCGGACGGCCTGGAGGCGCGGCCCACCCTGGTCCGCGAGCTCACGTTCTCGTCGTTCAGCGAACCGGCACCGCGTGCAGCCTCCGCCGAACCTGCGGCCAGTGACGTCGAGGTCACCGACCTGAGCGTGCTCGTCGCGTCGATCGGTGCCGCGACCCGCGCGCTCGGGACGCCCGATCAGCGGAAGCCGTGGTTGCCGCCGCTCGGCACGGTCGTCGGACTCGCTGACGTCGACGCCACGGGCACCGCGGACCTGCCGCCGCTCGCGGTCGCCTGGGGCATCGAGGACCACCCCGCCGACCAGCGGCAGCGACCGGCCGTGTTCGACCTCGACGACGACGGTCACCTGTTCGTCATCGGGTCGCCGCGATCGGGTCGCAGCCAGACGCTCCGGACGCTCGCCGGCGCACTCGCGCTGCGGCTCGGCGTCGGCGACGTGCACCTGTACGGGATCGACTGCGGCAACGGCGCACTGCTGGCACTGGCCGCGCTGCCGCACTGCGGTGCCGTCGTCCAGCGGCACGAGCCCGACCGGGTCTCGCGGCTCCTCGGCATCCTGCTCCGCACCGTGCAGGAGCGGCAGGCGGCCTTCGCCGCTGGCGGGTACTCGTCGATCGCCGAGCAGCGGAGCGACGAGCACACCACCCCGCTGCCGCACGTCGTCGTGTTCCTCGACCAGTGGGAGAGCTTCATGGCGACACTCGCCGACGCCGAGAACGGCGCACTGCACGACGCCGTGCAGACGCTCCTCCGCGAGGGGGTGGGTGTCGGTGTGCACCTCGTCGTGTCGGGCGACCGCACCCTGACGTCCGGTCGGATGTCGAGTCAGGTCGAGCGGAAGCTCCTGCTCGCGCTGGCCGACCGCGGGGACTACAGCTACGAGGGCATCAACGGCAAGAAACTCCCCGAGGAGATCCCGCCGGGGCGGGGCTTCCGGAACGGCACGGCGACCGAGACCCACGTGGCGGTCCTGCCGGGCGGTCTCGGCGGGCGGGACCAGGCTGCGGCGCTGCGTGGGATCGGCGACGAGGTGCGGGCTCATGTCCGCGCCGACGTCCCGAAGCCCTTCCGCATCGACGTCCTGCCCCGGCAGATCAGCTTCTCCGACGCGCTCCGCTACCTGCCCGCGAGCGACGGGTCCGTGGGCCGGGTGTCGCTCGGTGTCGGCGGGGACGAGCTCACCCTGCACACGCACGACTTCGTGCAGGACACCCCGGTGTTCATCGTCGGCGGGAGCGCCCGGTCCGGCAAGAGCACAGCGCTCACCGCGATGGCCCGGCACGTGCTCTCCGCCGGGGGTTCCGTCGTCGCGGTCGCGCCGCGCGAGTCCCCGCTCCGCGACCTCGTGTCCCACGATCGCGCGACCGTGTTCACCGACCCGGCGATCGGGGCGGAGGCGCTCGCCGCGGCGGTGGACGCCGGTGCGGGCGGGTTCACCCTCGTGCTCGTGGACGACGCGGAGGCGCTCAAGGAGAGCCCGGCAGAGCCGGTGTTCCGGACGATCATGGAGTCCGACCGGGGCAGGTCGACCGGTCTCGTGCTCGGCGGTGACGTGGAGGGTGTCGCGAGCGGCTTCCGCGGCTGGCAGGTGGACGCCAAGAGGGCACGACGCGGCATGTTGCTCGCGCCGCTCAGCACGATCGACGGGGACCTGATCGGCACGAAGCTCTCGAAGAGCCTGATCACGCAGGACCGTGTGGCTGGCCGCGCGCTCCTGCACGACGCCGACCAGACGCTCCGGCTCGTGCAGGTGCCGGCGGGCGACTAGTGCGGCACGGCCCCGATGTACGCCGCCGGGACCGTGAGCGCCAGGGTGACCCGGTCGTGGCCCTCCACGAACTCGATCCCCGCTGCCGAGGCGCTGGCCGCGTCCACCCGCAACAGCACCGGGTGTGCCGACTTCCGGCGCCCCGCCTGCAGCGCGAGGTCGCGATCCGTCGTCAGGTGCGCGTACTGCCGCCCCATCGGCAGGAGGCCGTCCCGGAGGATCGCGGCCGCGGCCTCCGGGGAGGTGGCGTGCCAGAGCACCGGCTGCGGCGTGATCGCCCGCTTCACGATGCGCTCTTCGGTGGAGTGCCCGTACTGCGCGCGGATCCGGTCCCCCTCGAGCGCGAAGCGCTGCTTGTCGGACTGGACGACCACCCGTCGGACGTCATCGGGGTCGACCTCGACCCCTGCGCCCCGCAAGCCGTCGACCAGCGTGTTGAGCGGGACGCTGCCGTCCGCGCCGAGCGTGAGTCCGTAGGAGTCCGGGGCGTGCCGGAGGGCGTGCGACATCGCCTTGCTGATCTCGGTGTCCCGACGAGCCACCCGTCAGTCCTCTGCTTCCTGCTCGGAGAGCCATTCGGCGTGCTGCGCCTCCATCTCCTCCCACCAGACGTCGAATGACGCCCACTGGCCGCGGTACTCCCAACCGGGGGTGGTGAAGGTGTGGATGATGAGCACCGGGGGATCACCGGAGTGGTCGGTGCCCTCGAAGCAGAACACGTCGTCCGTGTCCTGGTGCTTGGCGAACGGCACGAGCGACCGTTCGGGGAACTGCGCCGCGACGATGTCGGCCCAGTTGCGCCCCTGCTCGTGGTGCTCGGACGTCCACATGAACGGATCGATCAGGGGCAGCGGCTGTTGCGCGAGCACCCGCTGGAACCGCTCGGGGTACACGAACCCCTCGGGCCGGACCTGCAGCGCCTCGAGCTGTCGTTCTTCGACCGTCGTCAGTCGGAGTTCCCGCATCGCTGATCCTCCCGGTCGCTTCGGCTGCGGTCAGTTGGTGGACTCGGCGACGAGGCCGGTGGCCGGCTCGGCCCGGAGCGTGTGGCCGCCGAACACGACGGTGTCGCCCGGCTGCACCACGGTGCGCTGGGTCGGGGCGAGCATCGTCGCCGGGAACCCGGGCCGGTGCAGTTCGACCCCGTTCGCGGACGCCGCGTCGAGCACCCAGAAGGACCCCTCCGCACCGAACCCGAACTCCAGGTGCGTGCGGCTGAGCAGTCGGTCCGGGTCCTCGAGCGCGATGACGTGCGCGTACCCGACGTCAGGGTGAGTGCTCGCCGGGTCGCGGCCGATCAGCCCCGGACCGGTCACGGTGACGCGGCGCTGGTCGTCGAGGAGCAGGACGGCCGCCGCGGTCTGGCGAGCCGGCGGGGCGTGCCCCGTGACCGTGCCGCCCAGGGGGCGGCCGGGCAGCTGGGCGACGGTCGCGCGGACACGGTCCGAGGACGCCCGGGGCGCGGGCGGCGGCGTCACGACGGAGCGAGCGAGTTCACCACGCCGGGCCATGTGGGCGAGGTCCTCGGCGGTGACCCGTTCGACCACGGGCTCGGCAACCCGGCGCCGGCGGAAGGGCCAGAGCCTCACGCGTCGGCTCCGCTGCCGACCGAGGCGGAGTCGATGAGCTCGAACGTGTCCGTCACCGTCTCGAAGAGCTCGAGCAGCGGTTCGGCGAGGTCCGTCGCGGGTGAGGACACGCTGACCAGGGCGACCTGCTCGCCTGCCGGGAAGAACGTCTGCATGAGGACGACGTCGAACGAACCGCGGCCGTCCGGGGCCTGCACCGTCGAGACGCCCCACGTGCGCGGCACCCGACCGGCTCGGGGGACGTCGTGCACGTCGACGTGCATGCCGTCATCGGCCGCACCGAGCGACGCGACGTGGTCGGTCAGGGTCCCGAGCGGGTCCTCCGACGCCTCGGGTGCGGGCAGCACGGTGATCGTCAGCGCCCCGGAGACGATGCCGTCCTCGCTCGGCTCCGCGAAGGCGGCGCAGTACCGCGCGCCGCTGTCCCATGCAGACCGGGCGAACCGGCGGAGGACCCGCACGATCTCGGTGCGGTGGTCCCAGAGCTCGCGGTGCTCGGCGATCCGGTCCTGCACGAGTGCGCTGATCAGGTCGTCGCGCCGGTCGGGGTCGACCGGCAGTTCGAACCAGGAACCCGGCACCGTGATGGCGAAGTGATCGGACGGCATGCCCGTCACCGTACCGCGGGGCGGTCGAGCGCCGCCCGTCGCATCGCCCGCAGCAGCAGCGGACCGGGAAGCCGGAGCACCCACCCGGGCACGACGGAGCGCACCGCGCGGACACCCCGGACGGCCCGCCGGAAGCGCCGCTCCTCGCCGGCGCCCCAGGGGAACCCGTACTGCTCGCGGACGGCGGCCGGCAACATGCCGACGGTCACGATCCGGACGAGCGGCATCGCCGCCCGCACCCAGAGCGGCGCGAACCGCGGGTGCAGCAGGTCACGGACGACCCCGCGGGCGTCGTCGGTGACCTCGAGCCCGGCGAGTGACCGCTCCCAGAACGCGTCGAACGCCTCGACGGACCCCGGCCACTGCGCGGCAGGGACACGGAGCGCCGTCCCGATCGGCGCGTAGGCACGGAGGACGTCGGCGGCCCGCGCCTCGGAGACCGGCGAGCCGAACAGCTCGTGGGCCAGCCGCGCGGAGTCGTACAGCGTCGCGGCGACCCAGAGTTGACGGTCGAGGTCGTCAGCGCCTGCGACCGGGCGGTGGGCCCGGTGCACGAAGCCCGCTGCGGTCGCAGCGTCCTCATCGGTGCCGATCACCACGGCGTAGACGAACATCAGCGTGTGGGCCAGGCGCTGCTGCGGTCGGCGTGCGAAGTCGGAGTGCCGCCGGACCCCGGCGCCGACCACGGGGTCCGCGATCTGCAGCAGGATGGCTCGGCCGCCGGCGAGCACCGGGGTGCTGTCCGCCAGGAACCGTCGCAGGTCGCGGTCCGCGACCCGGCTCGCGGACCTGGCCACAGGAGGACGGGAGGCACGGCGCGGGTCGTGCGCCGTGCCTCCCGTCCGTCCCGTGGTCACGTGACCGGGCCGGTCGTCGGTTCCGCGACTCAGAGCGGGCCGGACCCGTCCTCGGTCGCGAGGTTGCGGCCGTCCTCGTCGGAGTCGTGCTCGAACATGTCCGGTGCGCCCTCACGGGATGCGCCGCCGGTGGGCCCATCGTCGGTGCCGTCGCCGAGCTGCGGTTCGACGGTCTCGCCCGCGACGGCGTCGTTCGTCACGGTCTCGAGGGCCTCTTCGCGGTCGTCGAACTCGACCGGTCCGACGTGCTCGGTGTCCACGTCGTCGTCGCGGAACTCGTCGCTGCCGTCGTTCGGGGTGATACCGGGGTCGCTCACGGCGTGCTCCTTCTGGTTGGGGGCTTCCTGCTTACCCCAGTCGGCTGCGGAGACGTCCGGTCGGCGCGGCGATCGGGTGACTTCGCGTCGTGTTCACCGGCACGTTACCTGCCCGTCACGGACGCCGTGCACACTCGCGGTGCTCGGGGGAGTGGAGCGCGGTCGCCGACGGGTGGTCGAGCGACCGCGCCTTCCCCCGCCCGAGCAACCGCGATCGTCGTCAGACGCGCTCGAGCAGCCCGCGCGACTCGACGTCGGCGAGGGCGAGCGTCCGGTAGCCGGCCGCCTCGAAGAACACCGTGATGCGGTCTTCCTCGGTGCTCATCACGATCCCGGAGCCCCACTCCGCGTGCTCCACGTGCGCGTCCGGCGGCCAGGTGGCGTCGTTCGCCCCGTCCACCCCGGAGGTCTCCTCGGCGTAGGCCGTGCCCGAGGCGCACGTGTCGCAGTTGCCGCACGGTTCCGGGATCTCGTCCCCGAAGTACGCGAGCAGGAACTGCCGACGGCACCCCGAGGTCTCGGCGAACTGGCGCATCATCGCGATCCGGGACTCCTCGACGCGTTCCCGTTCGGCGGCCCGTGCCGCTGCCGCTGCTGCCGCACCGTCCGGGGTGTCGACGGCGCCCGGCACGCGGGAGATGCCGTCGACGTCGTCCTGCAGGACGCCCGCCTCGATCAGGGCGTTCACGGCGCGCCCGGCGGTGCGCGGAGCGAGTCCGGACGCCTCGACGAGGGCCGCGCGCGGGATCGATCCGGTCGCGGGCACGGTACGGAACGCGGCGCGGATGGTCGCGGGGCGCGGCGATCCCGAGGCGAAGAAGCGGCGGAGACCGAGGTCCTCGGCGCGGTAGTGCAGGGTCGCGAGGGCGGGTTCCGCGTCCCGCCCGGCGCGGCCGACCTCCTGGTAGTAAGCGTCCAACGACTCGGGGATGTCCGCGTGCACGACGAACCGCACGTCGGGCTTGTCGATGCCCATGCCGAACGCGCTCGTCGCCACGACCACCTCGACGTCGCCGTCGAGGAACCCGGTGTGCACGGTCTCACGCTCACTGATCGGCATGCCCGCGTGGTACGGCTGCGCCAGTCGTCCCCGAGCAGCGAGGGCGTCGGCGTACTCGGTCGTCGCCGCGCGGGTGGAGACGTAGACGACGGCGGGGCCGTCGAGCGCCGCGACCTGCTCGACCACGGCGTCCCGCTTGTCGCGGTCCTCGGCGTGCCGCACGACCTCGAGCCGGATGCCGGGCCGGTCGAACCCCGTCGCGAGGAGGAACGGGTCGCGCATCCCGAGCCGGGTGACCACGTCGTCGCGGACCGGTGTCGAGCCCGTCGCGGTGAGCGCGAGGACCGGCGGTCGGCCGAGGCGCTCGATCACCTCGCCGAGCGCCAGGTAGTCCGGGCGGAAGTCGTGACCCCACGACGAGACGCAGTGCGCCTCGTCGACCGTGACGAGGGCGACGCCGGCGTCCCGGAGCCGGTCGATGACGTCGTCCTTCGCGAGCTGCTCCGGTGCGAGGAACACGTAGGTGACCTCGCCCGCAGCGACGGCGTCCCACGCCTCGGTGACGGCCCGCGCCTTCTTCGTCGCGTTCATCGCCACGGCACGGGGTGCGCCCTCGTGGTGCTCGAGGCCCACCACCTGGTCCTCCTGCAGCGCCACGAGCGGGGAGACGACGACCACGAGCCCGTCGAGCACGAGTCCGGCGACCTGGTAGATCGCGGACTTGCCGGAACCGGTGGGCATCACGGCGAGGGCGTCCCGGCCCTCCAGCACGGCGTCGATGACGGAGACCTGGTCGGGGCGGAGGGTCCAACCGAACACCTCGGTGGCGTGGGAGCGGAGTGCGTCGTCCATGAGACCGACGGTGCCGGGCTCCCCCTGGGGGGCCACACCGCGATGCGCGGGGCGGCCAACGGTCGGCGTGTCGCACCGTCGAGGCGGCGTGGCGGAGATCGATGCACCGTTCAGACGGACTCGAGTGGTTCCGCCGAGCGACGAGAGGCGAGGGTGATGACTCCGACGGAGGCGTACAACGCGATGCTCGGGATCATCGCTAAAAGCGGCCCGCCGGCGTCAGCGATGCGTCCCACGAGGAGCGCTGCGAGCGCGGTGACGAGTGAACCGAGCAGTGAGACCACTGAGCTCGCACCGGCGCGGCGACCATCGTCCACCACCGCATGGAGTTCGGAGCGGCAGTAGGCGCTGACGGCGATGCGGAGCAAGACGTGGATGCCGAAGAAGAGGACGATGAGTATCGCTGCGTTCACGGAGGCGAACGTGATGACCGCGGCGATGTTGCATGCGAGGCACAGCAGGACGAGTCGCCCGTCGACCTTCCGGTGCGTTACGAGCTGCCCTCCGAGTACTCCCGCGGCCTTCATGACTGCGAAGCCGAAGAAGATCGCAGTGATGCTGGTCGTGCCGAGACGGAGCTGCCAGAGCAGCAGCGGTCCAACGAGCGCCGCGTCTGCCGTCACTGACAGCCACGCCCGCGGGTGCCGGCTGATCGCGATGAGCGCAGCCAGGTACGACGACAACGGCTCGGTCGGGCGTTCCGCGAGCGTTCGGACCCGTGGGCGGCCGATGAAGAAGACGATCCCGGCCAGTCCTACCCACGCAGCCCCGGCGCCCCAGATGAGCATCGGGTCGTGCGCGAACGACATCAGGCCGAGCGCGCCGCCGATGAGAGACGTCCCGGCACCGAGCGCTGCTGAGAACCCGAGCGCGCGGCGCCGTTCGTGATCGGACACCGGCCCGAGCCGGTTGAGCATGTACGCGACCGACGTGCCACTCATGGCGGCAGCTCCGACACCAGCGAGCGCTTCACCGGCGAAGTCACCGACGGGACCGAACGCGAAGAAGAACAGGAGAATCCCGACGAACCGGATGCCGTTGCCGATCTGGATCGCCGCCCAGTGCGAGCGGCGATCGAAGATGACCGCCGACGGGAGTTCTGCCACCGCGAGCGAGATGTTGAAGGTTGCGGTGAGTGCGCCGATGACCGCTACTGAGTAGCCGAGGCCATGGAAGTAAAAGTTGTCGAAGGCGCTGAAGCAGCCAATGCCGATCCCGCTCAGTCCAAGGAAGAGCCAAATGCCTGTACCGGTGCGTTGGATCATCGTCTACATGAACAGGGATCGACGGTACGAGACAGGCCCGTGGAAGCCAGTGAAGGCCCGCCACGCATCGAATCTTCGTTGGTTCGGGAAGGAGAGGTCGTCAAGGGGAAGAACTTCTTCAGCGATGCACCTGACGACGGCGTGAGCCCGGTTGTCGGCCAGGACGGCGCGGCTCAGGTGCAGCCCGTTCCGTGCGGCATGGCGGACGAGTTCGTCGAGGATCGTGTCCGCCGGGGATCCTGACAGGTCCTTCCCCCAGAACTGATCGCGGTCCGTTGACGCCGCTGTCGCTCCGAAGAGGCCCGGGAAGGCGTTCTGTGCCTGCCCGGTCCACCACAAGGCGCGCATGTCCGTGTCGGAATCGCCGACGTCGAGGCCAGTCGCGAGGGAGCGCCACATCTGCACGGCCTCGATGAGGCTCTTCCGGAGTGCCTCATCGGGGGAGATCGAGACGCCCATGCCGCGAGAGCATGCCGGGTGTCCGTCGCCGCCGGCGACGAGCACACAATGCGCGACAGGCAGGGCAAGCGGATTGGGAAGCCACGTCAGGACAACCTGAACGCCGTAGGTCTCCTCCACGGAGGCGATGTCGGCCGACGTCGGCGCAGCGTGAGCCGGAGCCAGCGGAAGGCCGGTGCGCGCGGCGAACCAGAACGCGTCGCGTTCCACGATCTCGAGGATCGCTTGGAGGCTCGCCTCGGCGACGTTCCCTCCTGTTGCCGCGCCCGTCGTGCTGCTGGAGGTCGGAGCGACGACTGAAGCGGTGGTCGGCGGCAGGTACGGAGCCTTGACCAAGGAGTTCGGTACGGCGAGGACTCCTGGGCGGTCCAAGCGATCGAGGTCGCGGACCTCGATGCTGCTCCCGCCGGGCAACTCGATGGTCTCGCCCGTGAAGTCACGGGCACCGGCCCATGTGCATCGGGGCGCCGACTCGGCGGCGATCAACCGACTGACACCTCCTCGCGCTGCAAGGTGGAAGCGCTCGAAGCCGAAGAGACCGCGGTGAGCTGCCGCGAACCGAGACGGGTCCATCGCTCGCCGAACGCCGTTGCCGTCTGCCGCGGCCGTGAGAACAGGGGCGTCGGAATCGGCTTCGGGCGGCAAGAGAACGGCTGCGAGGTGTGTCAAGGAATGGTCGCACGCGTCGCAGTCCGGCCACGGAGCGAGCAAGGACCAGTTTTGTGACACGTCGGCGTTCGATGCAGCGAGTCCGACTCCGCGCCCTGCGCAGTCTTCGGTGAGTCGTCGGGCATCCCCGACGCTGAGATCCGTTGTCCGGGAGCTCGCCGAGCTGAACAGCAATTCGATCTTGCGACCCACGCATCGATCGCACACCGACTTTGCGTCTTCAGGCTGCGACCACACCACGAACAGCGACAGCTGATGCGGGTGTCGCATGGTCCGCGTTCGGATGCGCGTGTTGCCGCACGTCGTCGCCCGAAGCTGTGGGAGCTGGTTCTCGAGTTGTTGCAGGAGGGTCATGGATGGTCCCGAGGACAGGAAGGGGTCCGCGACACGTGGTCGCGGACCCCTCTTCCAGCGGTCCTCAGCGGCCGGAACCGCTGAGGACGGGCGCCTGGTCGGCGTCGGCGTCGACGACGTTCGGCCCGTAGCCGCCAGCCTGCCGCGTCGCCCCGACGGCGCGGTCCTGTGCCTGGAACAGCGTGGAGTTCATGTGGATCCCCTTTCAACGTGGTCCCCCGACAACCGGGCGACTCCCGTTGGAATGCTAGTCACTGAAATTCCGGTATGGCAAGCGGGGCGCCGCACCTGGGGTCACTCGGGCGCCGTGCGTCGCAGCGAGTACGTCCGGCCGTCCGGTGTCCGATCGAGGAGGCCTGCGTCGACGGCGTCGCGTCGCACCACGGAGAAGTCCTCCACGACCATCGCGAGCGCGGCGTTGAGTCGCTCCTCCGAGACTCGGGGTGGAGACCCCAGACGGCGGAGCACGAGGGCAACGATCTCGAGGGACAGGTTCCGGCGTGCGCTGTCGTCGCTGGGGAGCTGGGACACGCGGTCGAACCGGAGGATCGCTGTGTCGTCGAGCAGCGACTCGATCACGGCCATCGATTCGCGCAGTTGTGGGACGTCCACTCGTCCATCGGGATCAACCCAGTCGAATCGTTCGAGCCCGCCCCGGCCGCCGCTGCCGCTGCCGCTGCCGCCAAGCGCTTGACGCATCTTCGGGTTGATGACGGCGGCCAGGACTTGCCTGGCACGGCGGAGACCAGCGTGTGTGCTCAATCGTTCGCGCCTTTCGTGAGGTCTGTTGTTCGACGTCGCCGGGTTCGGCGGCCACCGTACCGAACGTGGAGACGAGGGTGCGGCGGCCGGAACGACACTCGAACGCCGCGCACGTGCGCGGCGAGGCGACGTGGCGGAGCCGGGTCGCGCCTCCCGGCCGGACCGATGCGTGCCACCCGCCGGAACCGGCGCCCATGTGACGGCGCTAGGCTGGCCCGCGGCCGTTGTCTCGACATCGAGCGACCCTCGATGTGGAGAGCGCGACCGGGAAACCGATGCCGATCGCACGAACCGTGCGGGAAGAAGAACAGCGTGGATCTTTTCGAGTACCAGGCCAGGGACCTCTTCGAGTCCTACGGCGTCCCCGTCCTCCAGGGCATCATCGCGGACACCCCGGAAGAAGCCCGGGCCGCCGCCGAGAAGATCGGCGGCGTCGTCGTCGTGAAGGCGCAGGTGAAGGTCGGCGGTCGCGGCAAGGCGGGCGGCGTGAAGGTCGCGAAGACCCCTGACGAAGCGTTCGAGCACGCGCAGGCGATCCTCGGCCTCGACATCAAGGGCCACACGGTCAAGCGCGTCATGATCGCCCAGGGCGCGGACATCGCCGAGGAGTTCTACTTCTCGGTGCTGCTCGACCGGGCGAACCGCAGCTACCTGTCGCTCGTCAGCGTCGAGGGCGGCATGGAGATCGAGCAGCTCGCGGTCGAGAAGCCCGAGGCGCTCGCCCGCGTCGAGGTCGACCCGGTGACCGGGATCGACCACGCGAAGGGCCTCGAGCTCGCGCAGCAGGCCGGCTTCCCCGAGGCGCTGCAGGAGCAGGTCGCGGACGTCTTCGCGAAGCTCTACGACGTCTACAAGGGCGAGGACGCCACCCTGGTCGAGGTGAACCCCCTCGTGCGCACGGGCGACGGGCAGATCCTCGCGCTCGACGGCAAGGTCTCGCTCGACGAGAACGCCGACTTCCGGCACCCGGGGCACGCGGACCTCGAGGACACCGCGAGCGAGGACCCGCTCGAGGCCAAGGCGAAGGCCCACGGCCTGAACTACGTCAAGCTCGACGGTGAGATCGGCGTCATCGGCAACGGTGCGGGGCTCGTCATGTCGACGCTCGACGTCGTCGCCTACGCCGGTGAGCGCCACGGCGGCGTGAAGCCCGCCAACTTCCTCGACATCGGCGGTGGCGCCTCGGCCGAGGTCATGGCCAACGGGCTCGACGTCATCCTCGGCGACCCGCAGGTGAAGAGCGTCTTCGTGAACGTCTTCGGCGGCATCACCGCCTGCGACGCCGTCGCGAACGGCATCGTCGCTGCCCTCGGGATCCTCGGTGACGCGGCCACGAAGCCGCTCGTCGTCCGTCTCGACGGCAACAAGGTGGACGAGGGCCGACGCATCCTGACCGAGGCGGCACACCCGCTCGTCACGATCGCCGAGACCATGGACGACGCGGCCGAGCAGGCCGCCGAACTCGCCGCGGCCGCGGCGTAAGGGGCACCAAGAACATGTCGATCTTCCTCAACAAGGACTCCAAGGTCATCGTCCAGGGCATCACCGGCGGCGAGGGCACCAAGCACACCGCCCTGATGCTCAAGGCGGGCACGCAGGTCGTCGGCGGGGTCAACGCCCGCAAGGCCGGCACCACCGTCACCCACGGCGACGTCGAACTCCCCGTCTTCGGCACGGTCCGCGAGGCCATCGACACCACCGGTGCCGACGTCTCGATCGTGTTCGTCCCGCCGGCGTTCGCGAAGGACGCCGTGATGGAGGCCATCGACGCCGAGATCCCGCTCGTCGTCGTCATCACCGAGGGCATCCCCGTGCAGGACGCCGCGGAGTTCTGGGCGCACGCCAAGGCACTCGGCGCCAAGACCCGCATCATCGGCCCGAACTGCCCCGGCATCATCACGCCGGGCGAGTCCCTCGTCGGCATCACGCCGGCGACGATCACGGGCAAGGGCCCGATCGGTCTGGTGTCGAAGTCCGGCACCCTGACCTACCAGATGATGTACGAGCTCCGTGACCTGGGCTTCTCGACCGCCATCGGCATCGGTGGCGACCCGGTCATCGGGACGACGCACATCGACGCGCTCGCCGCGTTCGAGGCCGACCCCGAGACCGAGGCGATCGTGATGATCGGTGAGATCGGTGGCGACGCCGAGGAGCGTGCGGCCGAGTACATCAAGGCGCACGTCACGAAGCCGGTCGTCGGGTACGTCGCGGGCTTCACGGCTCCCGAGGGCAAGACGATGGGCCACGCGGGCGCGATCGTGTCCGGGTCCGCCGGCACCGCCGAGGCCAAGAAGCAGGCGCTCGAAGCGGCCGGCGTCAAGGTCGGCAAGACGCCGTCCGAGACGGCGGCGCTGCTGCGCGAGGTGGTCGCGGCCGCGAAGTAGCGGCACACGTCGCCGGGTGACCGGCAGGCGGACGGGAGGTACGGTGCCAGCTGGCACCGTGCCTCCCGTCGTTCCCGCCGTCCTTTCGTACCCTTGTGGTTACGTACCCATCGTGGTACACACGACGCATGGACGCGATCTGGGGAGCGCTGGCCGACGGACACCGCCGGACGATGCTCGCCGCCTTGCGCGAGGGGCCGCGGACGGTGAACGAGCTCGCCGAGCTCGTGCCGATCGCGCGACCGGGTGTGTCCCGGCACCTCCGGGTGCTGCGTGAGGCCGGACTCGTGGAGTCCGAGCAGGACGCGCAGCGCCGGGTGTACCGGCTCCGGAACGAGCCCCTGACCGAGATCGACGAGTGGCTGCGGCCGTACCGGGACCAGTGGGACCAGCGCCTGGACGCGCTCGCCACCGAGGTCGCTCGGGGCCGCCGGGAACGGAAGGTACGACGATGACGACGGAGACGACCGGCACGGTCCGGATCGAAGCGGACGGCAGCGGGACGGTGCACATGGACCGCGTGTACCCGACCGGGATCGACGACCTCTGGGACGCGGTCACCACGCCCGAGCGGTTGGCCCGGTGGCTCGTGGTGCAGCTCGACGGTGTGCCCGCCGTGGGCAAGACCGTCCGTGCGGCGTTCACCAGCAGCTGGGACGGGTCCGTCCGCATCGACGAGTGCGATCGGCCCGCGCACCTGCGGGTGACGATGCTCGACGATCAGGACACCACGGTCACCG
Source organism: Curtobacterium sp. ISL-83 (assembly GCF_018613895.1). GTDB lineage: Bacteria > Actinomycetota > Actinomycetes > Actinomycetales > Microbacteriaceae > Curtobacterium. The sequence continues at coordinate 86,561 of NZ_JAGGPH010000007.1, read as the reverse complement.
AGGCCTGGTTGACGGCCGTCGATGCCGACCACACCCGCCTGGTGCTCGAGGAACGGGGCTTCCGCGCGGACGAGGTCGCAGACCACGGGGCGGGGTGGCAGGTGCACGTGGAGGACCTCGCGACGGTGCTCGACGGCGGGGAGCCCGAGCCGTGGGAGCCGCGGTGGCGGGCGCTCCGCCCCGGGTACCTGGCTGCGGTACCCGGCGGGACCAGCACCGCGGTCTGACCGGCCCGGGCCGGGGAACTCTCCACAGGAGCCGCGCGGCTGGCCCGCGATGGGCGGGGCGGCACGTATCCTCGCTCCGATGAACCGCCTGGGAACCGCACTGCTCGCCGCCGTCGAGGGGATCGTGACGGTCGGCGTGGGCGTCGGGATCGCCCTCGTGCCGCTCACCCTGCTGTGGGGGTTCGAGTACGGGCTGCAGATCGACTGGGACGTCTTCTGGAAGGCGACCGGCAGCGTCTGGCTCGTCGGGCACGGCGTCGACGTCTCGTTCCTGCTCGGTCCGGCGCTCGCGAAGTCGTCCGGGGTGAGCGGCGCTGCGGCTCCCGTCCACGTGACGCTCGCCGCGCTCGGCTTCGCGCTCGTCACCGCCTGGCTCGGGGCCCGCGCCGGCCGGCGGTTCGCGGAGACCGAGCACCGCACCACTGGCCTGCTCGTCGGAACCGCCGTCGTGGCGCTGCTCGGGCTCGCGGTCGCGCTCTCGGCCACCTCCGCGGTCACCTCGCCGACGCTCTGGCAGGCGATCGTCCTGCCCGCGCTGTGGTTCGGGATCCCCGCGCTCGCCGCGTCCGAGGTCTGCCGGCACCGCCGTGGGCAGGCTGACGGCCCCGTCGCGGAGCGGGTCCTCGCACTGACCGGACGCATCCCCGCGGTGTGGCGGGACATCGCCGCGTTCGGGCTGCGTGCCGGGACGGCCGCCAGCGCGATGGTGGTCGCGGTCGCCGGCGTCCTCGTGACGCTCCTGCTCTTCAGTTCCTTCGCCGAGGTCATCACCCTGTACGAGCGGTCGCACGCCGGTGTCGTCGGTGGCATCGCGCTGACCGTCGGGCAGCTCGCGTTCCTGCCGGACTTCGTCGGGTGGGCGACCTCGTGGATCATCGGCCCGGGCTTCGCCATCGGGACCGGCTCGAGCGTGTCGCCCGTCGCGACCGTCCTCGGGCCGATCCCCGCGCTGCCGGTGTTCGGAGCGCTGCCGAGCGCGGGACACGCGTTCGGCCTCGTCTGGGTGCTCGTCCCGGTGCTCGCCGGGTTCGCCGCCGGTGGCCTGTTGCGTCCGCGGTTGGTCCGTGCCCTCGGTACCGCGGACTCTGCCCTCCACCGCGCGCTCGGGGGCGTCGCGACCGGACTGGTCGGCGGCGTCCTGATGGGGTTCGTCGCCTGGGTGTCGTCCGGGTCGTTCGGTCCGGGCCGCTTGGCCGACGTCGGGCCGCACGCGCTGGCGGTCGGAGGGTTCGCCGCGCTCGAGATCGGTGTCCCCGCCATCGTCGCCCTGGCCGTGGGGAGCGACCTGGTCCGGATGCCGGAGCGGTCGTGGCCGCGCGACCGCTGGACGGAGTCTCCGGAGACCGGTCCCGTCGACCGCGAGGGCTCGCTGCTCGCCGCACTCGACCAGGCCGGAGCGGGTCGCACGACCGACGTCCACCGCTTCGTCGTCGAGGAAGCGCACGCCGGCAGCTCGACCGCAGGTCCTCGCGACGCTCGCGACGCTCGGGACGGACGCGACGTGGACGTCACCAGCCCCTCGAGCGACGCCGCGACGGCGCCGGTCGACCACACGGACGTCGACCACACCGACCTCGACCACACCGACCTCGACCACGCCGACCTCGACCACACCGACGTTGATCACACCGACGTCGACCTGCCGGCGTGGGCACGGACCGACGCCGTGGCGGCGGAGCGGGTCACGGGCATCCCCGACCACACGGACCGGGGACGGGGCACCGGGCTGCGTGCGCGTCTCCGGGGTGCGGCGGACGGCGTCCGCGACCGTGCCGGAGACCTGCGCGACCGGGTGACAGGTGCCGGCGACGGCACGGCACCAGGGCGGACCGGCACCGGCGGGTCGGACGCGGCCCGGAACGATGCGGGTCTGATCGGGTCCGCTCCGGGATCCGGCACGTCGGTGGCGCCCGGGTCCCGCACCGAGGGCCAACCGGCGTTCCCGTGGAGCACCGAGGAGTTCGTCGCCGGGCGGGACGACGCCGACGACGAACGCGTCGGCCAGCCGCCGGTCGAGCCCAGGGCCGCTGCACCGGCGCCGTCGGCACCCCGTTGGGACGCGACGGACCAGATCCCGGACGACGAGTTGCCGTGGTGGCGCCGACCGAAGCACGACGGCCAGGCGTAGCACCGCCCGGTCGCCGGTAGGGTTGTCCCGTGCTCGAACTGGTCGTCCTGATCTCCGGTACCGGGTCGAACCTCCGAGCCCTGCTCGAGGCGACCCTCGATGCGGAGTACCCGGCGCGGGTCGTCGCCATCGGTGCCGACCGCGACGCCGAGGGGCTCGCACTCGGCGAGGAGTACTCGATCCCCACCTTCACGGTGCCGTTCTCGAACTTCGACTCGCGCGCCGAGTGGGGCGCCGAGCTCGCGGCGCAGATCCGTCCGTGGACGCCCGACCTGCTCGTCCTGTCCGGGCTGATGCGCCTCCTGCCGCCCGCGGTCGTGTCCGAGTTCGGGCCCGCGATCATCAACACCCACCCGGCGTACCTGCCGGAGTTCCCGGGCGCCCACGGTGTCCGCGACGCCCTCGCGGCGGGCGTGACCGAGACCGGAGCGAGCGTCATCACCGTCGATGACGGCGTCGACACCGGCCCGATCCTCGCGCAGGAACGCGTCCCCGTGCTCCCGCACGACACCGAGTCGACGCTGCACGACCGCATCAAGCCGGTCGAGCGACGGCTGCTCATCCAGACCATCCTCGACATCGCCAACGGCACCACCGAACTGAAGGGCACCACGAGCGCATGAGCGTGCACGCAGCCGACCCCAGCCTCTACCGTGACCGGGACGTCGTGCCCGTGCGTCGCGCGCTCGTCTCCGTGAGCGACAAGACCGGCCTGCTCGAGCTCGCCGGTGCCCTGGCCGACGCGGGGGTCGAGATCGTCTCGACCGGTTCCACCGCCCAGACGATCCGTGACGCCGGGTACGCGGTGACGGACGTCGCGAGCGTGACCGGCTTCCCGGAGTCCCTCGACGGACGTGTGAAGACCCTGCACCCCGCTGTGCACGCGGGGCTGCTCGCCGACCTGCGCCTGGAGTCGCACGAGCAGCAGCTCGCCGACCTGGCCATCGCACCGTTCGAACTCGTCGTCGTGAACCTGTACCCGTTCGTCGAGACGGTGGCCTCGGGCGCCGACGCCGCGACCGTGGTGGAGAACGTCGACATCGGTGGGCCGGCGATGGTCCGCGCGTCGGCGAAGAACCACCCCAACGTCGCGATCGTCGTGTCGCCGTCGTCCTACGCCGAGGTCGTCGAGGCCGTGCGGGCCGGTGGCACCACGCTCGAGCTCCGCAAGAGGCTCGCCGCCCAGGCGTTCGCGCACACCGCGGCGTACGACACCGCCGTCGCGGCGTACTTCGCGAGCGACGTGGTCGCCGCGCAGGCCTCGGCTCCGACCGTCGCCGGCGACATCGCGACGCCCGGCTCGTTCGACACGACGCTCGCGCTCGGCGGGACGCTCGCCGCCACGCTCCGGTACGGCGAGAACGCCCACCAAGCGGCGGCGCTCTACACGAGCGACGGCGGCGCGGGCATCGCCCAGGCGACGCAGCTGCACGGCAAGGAGATGTCGTACAACAACTACGTCGACGCCGACGCCGCGGTCCGGGCCGCGTACGACTTCGACACCCCGGCCGTCGCGATCATCAAGCACGCGAACCCCTGCGGCATCGCCACGGCCCCGGCGGACGCGGCCGACGCGATCGCCGCAGCACACGCAGCCGCCCACGCGTGCGATCCGCTCTCGGCGTTCGGCGGGGTCATCGCCGCGAACCGGACGGTGACGGTCGCGATGGCCGAGACGGTCAAGGACATCTTCACCGAGGTCATCGTCGCCCCGGCGTTCGACCCCGAGGCGCTCGAGATCCTGTCCCGCAAGAAGAACATCCGCCTGCTCACGCTGCCGGCGGACTTCGCGCTGGCCGCGCGGGAGGTCAAGCAGATCTCCGGCGGGTTCCTGGTGCAGGACGCCGACCGGTTCACGGCGTTCGACCAGTCCACCTGGACCCTCGTCGCCGGTGCGCCCGCGGACGAGGCCACCCTGGCCGACCTCGCGTTCGCGTGGAAGGCGTCCCGGGCGGTCAAGTCGAACGGGATCCTGCTCGCGAACCAGGGCGCGAGCGTCGGTGTCGGCATGGGCCAGGTCAACCGGGTCGACTCGTGCCACCTGGCGGTGGACCGTGCCGGTGCCCGTGCGGCGGGCAGCGTGGCGGCGTCGGACGCGTTCTTCCCGTTCGCCGACGGCCTGCAGGTGCTCCTCAACGCCGGTGTCCGCGCCGTCGCCCAGCCCGGTGGCAGCGTCCGGGACGACGAGGTCATCGCGGCGGCGAAGGCCGCTGGCGTGACGATGTACTTCACGGGTGAGCGGCACTTCTTCCACTGAGTCCAGCAACACGACCATCTGCGCCCAGCAACACGACCGTCTGCGCCCAGCACCACCTATCCGCGGCCAAGTTGCTCCGGGCCATTGCGCACCACGAGTGACTGTGAATAGTCTGTAAGGCTCCGCGACAGGCACGCCGACGACCCCGCACCACAGGAACACCCGGGTCGGCGGCACCGCGGACACAACGGTGACGATGACGACGACTGGAGTGACGATGAACACGACGACCGGAACCGCGGCGACGGATGCCCGTGCAGGTCTCGTGTCCTTCGTGGGGACCGCTCCCGACGCACGGAAGCAGGGCGCTCGACGGCGAACCGCTCCCGTCGCGCCGTACCTGTTCACGGGTACGCCCGCCGTCGCGGCACCGCTGTCCGCGTAGGGCTGTCTCCCACAGCCACCGGACGATGACCGTCGGCTCCGCCGGCGGCACCGACCACGGGCCCGCGCGAGCCCACGCCTGAACCCAGGGGACACGTGTCCCCTGGTGCACTCCGACCGACCCGACGCCGCGACCAGCGGCGGCGGCCGACCGCGACCGGACCGGACGCACCCGACCAGGGTGCGGACGGCTCGAGACGCGACCGACCGCTCGGCCGACGACCACCACGCAACGCCACACCGGGCCTCCCGGCCGGCCTGTCGCAGCACCACGCGACGGACCCGGTCGACGGACCCGGCACGATGCACGAGGACGCAACCGCATGTCCAAGACGCCAGACCAGGCGCGCCCGTCCACCGACCGACACTCCACCGACCGACCCTCCACGGTGCGCGCGATCGCACGCATCTACCCCTACGTGAAGCCCTACCGCTGGCGCATCATCGGCGGCATGGGCGCAGCCATGGGCGCCTCGCTCGTGGCGCTCGCGATCCCCTACGTGCTGCAGTGGCTCGTCGACGGCCCGCTGTCGTCGCGTGACTCCGCACAGATCTGGCCCGCCGGGTTCGCGGTCCTCGCCCTCGGGCTGCTCGAGGCGTTCTTCATCGCCTCACGCCGCCGGATGGTGATGCGGCCCTCCACCCGCATCGAGACGGGGATGCGCAACGCGCTGTACGCGAAGCTGCAGGACCTGCCCGTGGCCTTCCACGACCGCTGGGAGTCCGGGCAGCTGCTGTCCCGCTCGGTGTCGGACCTGTCCCTGATCCGCCGGTGGCTCGCCTTCGGGGTCGTGCTGCTCGTGGTGAACGTCGTCACGATCATCGTCGGCTTCGTCGTGCTGTTCACCTTCGGCTGGCTGCTCGGCCTGATCTTCCTGATCGCCTCGATCCCGCTCTGGATCAACGGGCTGTTGTTCGAGCGTCGCTACTCGGTGGTCGCCAGGCGCTCGCAGGACCAGGTCGGTGACCTCGCCACGAGCGTCGAGCAGTCGGTGCACGGCATCCGCGTGCTCAAGGCCTTCGGCCGCGGTCGCTACAAGCTGGACGAGTTCAGCGAGCAGGCCGAGGCCCTCCGCGGCACCGAGATCGAGAAGGCGAAGGCGATCGCGAGCATCTGGCTGTGGCTGCTGCTCGTGCCCGACGTCGCGTTCGCGCTGTGCCTGCTCGCGGGCATCTGGCTCGCATCGCAGGGTGAGCTCTCGGTGGGGCAGCTGTTCGCGTTCTTCGCGACCGCGACCGTGCTGCGGTTCCCGATCGAGTCGATCGGCTTCCTGCTCTCGATGACGTTCGACACCCGCACCGCCGTCGACCGCTTCTTCGAGGTCATGGACTCCGAGAACACCATCCAGGACCCGGCGGAGCCGAAGACGATCGCGGAGCCGCACGGTGCGCTGTCGTTCAACGCGACGCACTTCCGGTACCAGGACTCGCCGCCGCAGTTCCCCGACCTGATCAACGGCGTCGACCTGCACCTGCAGCCCGGCGAGACCATGGCGCTCGTCGGCCTGACCGGTTGCGGCAAGACCACGCTGCTGTCGCTCGTCCCCCGGCTGTACGACGTGACCGGTGGCACGGTGACGATCGACGGGGTCGACATCCGCGACCTGACGCGCGAGGAGCTCCGGCGCCACGTCGGGGTCGCCTTCGAGGACGCCACCCTGTTCTCGTCGAGCGTCCGCGAGAACGTGCTGCTCGGTCGGCCGGACCTGACCGGTGACGAGGCCGAGCGGATCATGCGCGAGGCCCTCGACATCGCGCAGGCGTCCTTCGTGGACGACCTGCCGAACGGCGTGGACACCCGCGTCGGCGAAGAGGGACTGTCGCTCTCCGGTGGGCAGCGACAGCGTCTCGCGTTGGCCCGTGCCATCGCGGCGCGGCCGTCGGTGCTCGTGCTCGACGACCCGCTGTCGGCTCTCGACGTCGACACCGAGGCCCGGGTCGAGGCGGGACTCCGCCGGGTCCTGGCCGAGACGACGTCGCTCATCGTCGCCCACCGGCCGTCCACCGTGACGCTCGCCGACCGGGTGGCGCTCATGGAGAACGGTCGCATCACCGCCGTCGGCACCCACTCGGAGCTGATGGCCACGAACGACCACTACCGCTACGTCATCTCGTCGCTCGACGAGGACGACGCGCCCGCCCGAGAGGAGGCGATGGCATGACCCAGCAGGACAACCGTCCAGTCGGCACCGCCGACCTGCCGGGAGGCGCGGATCCCGACATCGAGGAGACGCCCGGCACGCAGTCTGCCGCGGCAGCCACCACCGCTGGTGGACCGGCCGAGCCGGTCACGGCCTCGATCACCACCCTCGGTGTGCGCGGCGAGGAGCGCGAGGACTTCACCAAGGCGGAGAGCAAGCGCCTCCGTCGGCGGTCGCTCGCGCTGCTCGGGTCGCTCGCCGCTCCGCTGAAGGCCCGGCTGGTGCTGCTCGGCATCGTGGTCGTGGTCTCCACCGCGGGCACGGTCGCCGGCCCGGCGCTCATCGCGTGGGGCATCGACAACGCCCTGCCCCGGGTGATCGACCACCACGACTGGGTCCCCGCGTACACGGTCGTCGGGACGTACATCGTCGTGGCGATCGCCGGCGCGGTGCTCACCGCCTGGTACACCGTGCTCGCGGCGCGGATCAGCCAGGCGATCCTGTTCGACCTGCGCAAGCGGGTCTTCCTGCACACGCAGCGGCTGTCCCTGGAGTTCCACGAGACCTACACGTCGGGCCGGATCATCTCGCGCCAGACGAGTGACCTCGACTCCATCCGCGAGCTGCTCGACTCCGGCCTGAACCAGCTCATCCAGGGCGTGCTCTACATGGTGTTCACCGCGGTGGCGCTCGTGCTGCTCGACCCGACGTCCGGGATCGTGCTCGCGGTGTCGCTCGTGCCGCTGTGGTTCCTGATCCGCTGGTTCCAGACGAACTCGCAGACCCTGTTCCGCTCCACCCGGGTCACCTCGGCACGGGTGATCGTGCACTTCGTCGAGACGATGACGGGCATCCGCGCGGTCCAGGCGTTCCGCAAGGAGTCACGGAACCGGGACGAGTACGGCGGCTACGTCGAGGACTACCGCCAGGCGAACGCCCGCGTGTTCAACCTGTTCGGGACGTTCGACCCGGTGCTCGTGCTGATCGGCAACGCCACGCTGGCCGCGGTCGTCGTCGTCGGCGGTTTCCGGGTGGTCGGCGGGTCGCTGGAGGTCGGTGCGCTGCTCGCGGTCGCGCTGTACGCCAAGCGGTTCTTCGACCCGGCCCAGGAACTCGCGATGTTCTACAACGGGTACCAGTCGGCGTCGGCGGCGATGGAGAAGATCTCCGGCGTCCTCGAGGAACAGCCGAGCGTGCCGGACCCCGCACGGCCCACGAAGCTGCCGGACGCCACCGGGCGGATGGACTTCGACGGGGTCTCGTTCGCGTACAACAACGACAAGGTGGTCCTGCCCGCGTTCGACCTGCACATCCCGGCCGGGCAGACCATCGCACTCGTCGGGTCCACGGGCGCGGGGAAGTCGACGCTCGCCAAGCTGATGGCGCGCTTCTACGACCCGTCCCAGGGGTCCGTGCGGTTGGACGGCGTGGACCTGCGCGACCTCGACGCGAAGGACATGCGTCGCGCGATCGTCATGGTGACGCAGGAGGCGTACCTGTTCTCGGGCACTGTCGCGGACAACATCGCGCTCGGCAAGCCAGGGGCGTCCCGCGACGAGATCGTGCAGTCGGCGAAGGCGGTCGGCGCCCACGAGTTCATCATGGCGCTGCCCGACGGGTACGACACCGACGTGAACAAGCGCGGCGGGCGGGTCTCGGCCGGCCAGCGGCAGCTGCTCTCGTTCGCGCGGGCGTTCATCGCGGACCCGAAGGTGCTCATCCTCGACGAGGCGACGGCATCGCTCGACATCCCCTCGGAGCGGCTCGTGCAGGAGGGGTTGGAGACCCTGCTCGCCGACCGCACCGCGGTGATCATCGCGCACCGGCTGTCGACCGTGGCGATCGCCCACCGGGTGCTCGTGATGGAGCACGGTCGGATCGTCGAGGACGGCACGCCCGCCGACCTGATCGGCGGCACCGGGCGGTTCGCCCAGCTGCACGCGGCCTGGCGCGACTCGCTCGTGTAGTGCCGTTCCGGGCTGCGCGCCGTGGTTGGCTTGTGCCATGAGCAACGACAGCGTGCAGCCCGGCGGCGTCGCCCTGCGCGACCCCTTCTACGGCGCGCCCTTCGCCGAGGCCGTCCGGCGGTTCTGGCGGAAGTACACCGTGTTCACCGGCCGGGCGTCGCGGGCGGAGTTCTGGTGGTGGTGGATCACGTCGTTCGCGATCGGTCTGGTGCTGCAGCTCGTCCCGCAGGTGTTCACGCCGGACACCCCCGTGCTCGAGAACCCGGTCGGCTCGTACCTGTTCGTGCTGTGGATCGTGGTGACGCTCGTCGGGTCGCTCGCGCTCGGTGCGCGGCGGTTGCACGACGTGAACCTGTCCGGGTTCTGGCAGTTCCTGCACGTGCTCCCCGGCATCGGGTCGCTCGTGCTCTTCGTGATGTTCCTGCTGCCCGCCAACCCGAAGGGGACGCGCTTCGACCTGTGACGGCGTGCTCGGCGCCGACGGCGTGGCGTCAGAACGGGTCGTCCGCGTCCGTGGCGGGTGACCAGCGCGCACGACGCATGTCGATCCTCCAGACCGACGCGCCCTGCACGAGCGGTGTGCCCTCCACACGGTAGTGCTCGAGCGCCCGGGCCTCGTGCCGGGCCGGCGGCAGTCCGCCCGCGCGGACGACCCGCCACCAGGGCAGGTCGGAGCCCTCGTGGGCCATCACCTTGCCCACCGCGCGGGACGCTCGGGAGCCGAGTGCTGCGGCGACGTCGCCGTAGGTCATGACGTGCCCCGTCGGGATGCGCCGCACCACCTCGGCGACGGCTGCACCGAAGTCGTCGTCCACGGTCGTGCTCCCGGGGATGCCGGGACCGGTCAGAGCGTCAGGACGGCGAAGTGGTCGCCGTACTGCGTCTCGCGCACGACCTCGAAGCCGACGGCGCGGAAGAAGGCTTCCGGGCTGTCGTCGCCGCCGGGTTCGTAGACGACGGTCAGGCGCTCGAGCCCGCGGTTCCGTGCTTCGTCGGCGAGCCCGTGCACCGCGAACCGACCCACGCCCCGGCCCTGCGCCGAGGCGGAGACGTTCACGCGCCAGATCGCGCTGCGCAGTTCTTCTTCGGCGTTCTCGGTGTCGAAGGTGCCGATGATGAGACCGACGACCTCGTCCCCGTCGAGCACGACCCGGGTCCAGGCCGAGCTCGGCTTCACGTCGGACTCGGCGACCCCGTAGGTCGTCGGCTGCACGAACTGCTCCTGCCCCGGCTTGAGCGTCAGGGAGTTGGCCGCAGCGGCGGTCGTCGCGGAGAGTTCTTCGAGGCGGAGGTCCGTCATGTCGCTCAGGGTAACGGTGCTCCCCGTGTGGGGGCCAGGGAGATGACGAGACCGATACCGCTCCGTTGCCGCGGTATCGTCTCGACATGGCAGAGCATCGGCGCGGGGCGAACCTGCCGTCGATCGGCGGCTTCAACAGAACCGTCGTCCTGGACGCCGTCCGGCGGTCGCCCGACGGGCTGAGCCGGGTCGAGCTCGCGGCGCGGACGGGCCTCAGCGCGCAGACCGTGTCGAACGTCACCCGGTTCCTCATCGAGGCCGGGATGATCGCCGAGTCTGGCACGATCGTGTCGGGCCGCGGCAAACCCCGAACGATCCTGCGGCTCGAGCCCGGGAGCCGGTACGCGGTCGGGGTCCACGTCGACCCGGCCGTCGTCACGTACGTCCTGCTCGACCTCGCCGGGAACGTCGTGGCGCAGACGACGACCTCCACGCCGACCGCCGACGACCCGTCCGGGGTCATCCGGACCATCGCCACCGCGGTCGACCGGCTCGTGACCGACGCGGACGTGGACGTCGACGCGGTGCTCGGCATCGGGATCGCGAGCCCGGGGCCGATCGACGTGGACGCCGGCATCGTCGTGGACCCACCGTTCCTGCCGCGATGGCGGGACGTGCCGCTCCGGGACGCGGTCGCCGAGGCCACCGGCTACCCCGTGCTGCTCGAGAAGGACGTGACCGCGGCCGCCGTCGGCGAGATGTTCCTGGCGGGGGAGTCCTCGGCCCGCAACTTCGCCTTCGTGTACTTCGGCACCGGCTTCGGCGTGGGGCTCGTCGTCGACCACGAACCCGTGCGCGGGGTGGGGTCGAACGCCGGGGACGCCGGGCACATCATGGTGGAGCAGGGCGCCCTCGCCGGGACGCCGGAGGGCTCGGGGTCCCGTGGTGAGGTCGGCGCGACCGTGGCGCCGGAGCGGCTCGTGCAGATCGCGGCGGACCGCGGCCTGCAGCTCGGCGACCGCTCGGACGTGGAGGCCGTGGACCGCGCGTGGGACGTCCTGGCGGCCGCGATCGAGGCCGGGGACGAGACCGCCGTCGCGCTGGCCGCCGAGACCGGCGCCGTGATGGGCCACGCCGTCGTGCTGATCGTGAACCTGCTCGACATGGACCGGGTCGTGTTCGGCGGGCCGTTCTGGTCGCGGATCGCGTCGGCGGCGCTGCCGGCGGCGCGCGCCGCGATCGTCGGGTCGCCGCTCCTCGTGCCGAAGCACCCGATCGCGGTCGTGGAGAGCGACCGTGGGTCGGACGTCGCCGCGGTCGGTGCCGCGTGCCTGGTGCTCGACGCGGCGCTGTCGCCCCGGGCGAGCGGACTGCTGATCCGACGCTGAGGACTACGGTCGCAGGATGCGCGTCGAGATCCTCCGGTACACCGCCTTCGCCTCCGAGCCGGGCGGCGGCAACCCCGCGGGCGTCGTCCTCGACGCCACCGACCTGTCGGACGCCGAGATGCTCGCCATCGCCCGCGACGTCGCCTACCCCGAGACCGCGTTCGTCGTCGGGCAGACCCCGGCTGGCCCGCGGGTCCGGTACTTCTCCCCGGGCGCGGAGGTCCCGTTCTGCGGGCACGCCACGATCGCCACCGCGGTGGTCCTGGCGGAGCGGGACGGTCTCGGGAAGCGGGTGTTCACGACCGCCGCGGGCGACGTGGCCCTCGATGCCACCGCACTGCCGGACGGCACGGTCCAGGTGGCGATGACGAGTGTCGAACCCCGATCGCGGGCGGTCGACCCGGGGCTGCTCGACCGCCTGTTCGCCCTGCTCGGGCTGACGGCCGCCGACGTCGCCGAGGGGTTCGGCGTCCGGGAGTCCTTCGCGGGCAACTGGCACCCGATCGTGGTGCTCGCCGACGAGGAGCTCTTCCACCAGTTCCGGTTCGCGCCGGCGCCCCTCGCCGAGCTCATGCTCGAGGCCGGCTGGACCGGGACCGTCACGGTGCTGCACGGGACGGCGCCGCTCGAGTACGAGGCGCGCAACCTGTTCCCCGTGGGCCGCATCACCGAGGACCCGGCGACCGGTTCGGCAGCGGCGGCGACCGGCGCGTACCTGCGTGAGGTCGGTGCCGTGACGGCGGGTGACCGCGTGGTGATCCGGCAGGGGCGGCACGTCGGGCGTCCGAGCGTGCTGCTCGTCGACGTGCCGGCCGTGGGCGGCATCACGGTCACGGGCGGCGCGACCCCGGTCTGACGGCCAGCGGCACGTCTCGCCGCACCGCCGCATCGTCCCATCGCGAACGTGAGCGATCTGCTCCGGAAACACCCTTGACACGGTTAAGTCAATACGGTGGACTAATCCTGCGCGCGGGCGACGGAGCCCGCGGACGTCACCCGTGCAAAGGAGCACCGATGAAACGCACCCGCATCATCGCCGGACTCGCAGCCGTGGCAGTCGCCGCCGTCGGCCTGTCCGGCTGCTCGAGCTCGGGGTCCGCCTCGAGCGACACGATCAAGATCGCGTACCAGAAGTTCGGTTCCTTCCAGCAGCTCGACGCCCAGATGAAGGTCGTCAAGAAGGAGTACGAGCAGGCGCACCCGGGCAAGAAGGTCCAACTCGTGCCCATCCAGGCGCAGGAGAACGACTACTACACGAAGCTCGCGCTCATGAACAAGGCGCCCGCGACGGCCCCCGACGTCATGTACGAGGACACGTTCCTGGTCAAGGCCGACGCCGAAGCCGGATACCTGCTGCCGCTCGACAAGTACACGGCGAAGTGGAAGGACTGGTCGCAGTTCTACGACAACGCCAAGCAGGCCGGGCAGGGTGACGACGGCAAGGTCTACGGCGTCCCGATGGGCACCGACACCCGAGCGCTCTGGTACAACAAGGACATCTTCAAGTCGGTCGGGCTGCCCGTGCCGTGGCAGCCGAAGACCTGGGCCGACGTCCTCGCGGCAGCGAAGACCATCAAGCAGAAGAAGCCCGGCGTCATCCCGTTCAACGTCTACTCCGGCAAGCCGCAGGGCGAGGCGTCGACGATGCAGGGCTTCGAGATGCTCCTGTACGGCGCGGAGGGCTCGGGCAACACGCTCTACAAGGACAAGAAGTGGGTCACGGGCTCGAAGCAGTTCCAGGACTCGCTGAAGTTCATCAAGGACGTGTACCAGGGCGGTCTCGGCCCGACACCGCAGCAGGCGCTCGACACGAACGTCGGCACGACCATCGCGCAGACGTGGCTGCCGAAGGGGCAGCTCGCGATCGACCTCGACGGTTCGTGGCAGTCCGGCACGTGGCTGAAGTCCGGCACCGCGCCGTGGGCCGACTGGTCCAAGACGATGGGGCAGGCGCCGATGCCGACGCAGAACGGCCAGGACCCGGGCTACACCAGCATGTCCGGTGGCTGGACGCTCGCGGTGGGCAAGAACTCGAAGAACCCGCAGGCCGCGTTCGACTTCATCTCGACCTTCCTGAACCAGAAGGGCTCGCTGAAGTACGACATCGAGAACAGCCAGATCGCGGTCCGCAAGGACGTCGCCGAGGACCCGACGTACGACGCGTCCAACCCGACGTTCAAGTTCTTCTCCGGGCTCGTGGAACACACGAACTTCCGCCCGGCGACGAGTGACTACTCGCAGATCTCGAACGCCATCCAGGTCGCCATGGAATCCGTGATGACCGGGCAGGAGTCGCCGAAGCAGGCGGCGGACGCCTACGACAAGTCGGTGGTCGGCATCGTCGGCCAGAAGAACACCGTCTCCGGCTGACGTCCGGCCGTTCCTCGGAACGCAACCCACTGACGGACGGGAGGGGCGGTGCACGCCCGCACCGCGCCTCCCGTCCGGCTCTGCCCACCTTCGGAAACCCCCTCCGCACCCGGAAGGCATCCACCGTGTCCACAACCCCCCTCGCGCCGACGCTGTCGGCGCCCGGTGCGCCGAAGCACACCGATCCCCCCACGCCGCGCAAGCGGCGCCCCCTGCGGAACGTGGGCCGGGCCGTCCCGCTGCTGCCCGCCGTGGTGCTCCTCGTCATCTTCCTGCTCGGGCCGGTCCTGTCGTCGTTCTACGGATCGTTCACGAACTCGGCGCTCACCGGAGCCGGGGCGGCGAACCAGCAGTTCGTCGGCCTGAAGAACTACCTCTCCCTGTTCGCCGACCCGGACTTCCCGAAGTCCGTGGTCCTGACCATCGTCTTCCTGCTGGCGTCGGCCGTCGTCGGGCAGAACGTGCTCGGACTCGGCCTCGCGCTCCTGATGCGAAGCGCCCACCGCGTCGTCCGCGCGATCGTCGGCACGTTCGTCGTCGCCGCCTGGGTCCTGCCCGAGATCGTGGCGTCGTTCGCGGCGTACGCGTTCTTCAACGACAAGGGCACTCTGAACGAGATCCTCGCGTCGGTGGGGGTCAGCGGGCCGAACTGGCTGTACACGTTCCCGATGATCTCCGTGATCCTGGCGAACATCTGGCGCGGGACCGCGTTCTCGATGCTCGTCTACTCCGCCGCCGTGCAGGAGGTCCCCGAGGAGATCACTGAGTCGGCCGAGGTCGACGGTGCCACGGGATGGCAGCGGCTCGTCTTCATCACGTTGCCGGTCATCCGTCGGAGCATCTCGACGAACCTGATGCTCACGACGCTGCAGACCCTGTCGGTGTTCACGCTCATCTACGTCATGACCGCCGGCGGCCCGGGCACCGACTCGTCGACGCTGCCGATCCTGGCGTACCAGGAGGCGTTCAAGTTCTCGCAGCTCGGCTTCGGGACGGCGATCGCCACGATCCTGCTCGTCGTCGGTGCGGTCTTCTCGATCATCTACATCAGGGCACTGAAGCCGGAGGTTGACTGATGGCACTCGCCACCGCTCGTCCCGACACGACCACGACCAGGGCCGTCACGGCTCCCGGTTCCCTGCACATGACCTCCCCGCGGGGACGGACCATGCGCTGGGTGTCGAACATCGTGCTGCTCGTCATCGCCGCGTGCTTCGCGGTGCCGCTGCTCTGGCTCGTGCTCGCGTCCGTCGACCCCCAGGCGTCGCTGTCGGTGAAGGCGCCGTCGCAGTTCACGCTCGACAACTTCACCAAGGTGCTCACCCCAGACCTGGCGTTCATCCCGCTCGGCAACAGCCTGCTGCTGTCCGGCGGCACCGCGGTCATCACCGTGGTCGTCGCGATCCTGGCCGCCTACCCGCTGTCCCGCTACAAGATGCGCGTCAACAAGCCGTTCCTGTACAGCGTGCTGTTCGGGACCGGCCTGCCGATCACCGCGATGATGGTGCCCGTCTACGCGCTCTTCGTGTCGCTGAACCTGATCGACAACGTGTGGGGCTGCATCTTCTTCCTCGCCGCCACCTCGCTGCCGATGGCGATCTGGATGGCGAAGAACTTCATGGACTCCGTACCGATCTCCCTCGAGGAAGCGGCCTGGACCGACGGGGCCTCGATGCTCACCACGCTGTGGCGCATCGTCGTGCCGCTCATGCGTCCGGGCATCGCGGTCGTCTTCATCTTCGTGTTCATCCAGGCGTGGGGGAACTTCTTCGTCCCGTTCGTCCTGTTGCTCTCGCCCGAGAAGGTGCCCGCCGCGGTGAGCATCTTCAACTTCTTCGGGCAGTACGGGGCGGTCGCGTACGGGCAGCTCGCCGCGTTCTCGATCATCTACTCCGTGCCCGTCATCGCCCTCTACGTGATCGTGTCCCGAGGCCTCGGCGGCGGCAGTGCCCTCGCTGGTGGCATCAAGGGCTGACCGCTCCCCGCCGGAACGCTCGCCCCCTGCTGGAACGCTCGCCCCCCTGCTGGAACGCTCGCCCCCTGCTGGAAAGGAACCACCTCCATGCACCACGACGAACCCCTCGTCGAGGCCCGGATCGCCCGCCTCGTCCGGGACCGCATCGACCCGGCCGTGCACCGTCGCTCCGCCCCCGTCACGATCGACGCGTGGCAGGTGCCCGACGAACCGGTGCCGTTCGCGGTCGCCGTCGACGCCGAGTACACGCCCTTCCACGTCGGCGACGCCTGGGGCGGCAAGCCCTGGGGGACCACGTGGTTCCGGATCCGCGGGACCGTGCCGTCCAACTTCGGCACGGCCGAGGGCACCACGGCGGAACTGCTCGTCGACCTCGGCTTCACGAAGCGTCAGCCCGGCTTCCAGGCGGAAGGGCTCGCCTGGCGACCGGACGGCTCCACGATCAAGGGCATCGAGCCGCTCAACGACACCCTCCCGCTCGAGGTCGGGCCGGGCGAGTCGTTCGAGGTCTACGTCGAGGCCGCCGCGAACCCCGACATCGGCGGCGACCACTTCCAGGGCGCCACCCCGCTCGGGTCGAAGGCGACGGCGGGCACGACGCCGATCTACCACGTGCAGGCCATCGAGCTCGCCGAGCGGGACGACACCGTGTGGGAGCTCCAGCAGGACTTCTGGGTCCTCCGCGGTCTGATGGCCGAGCTCCCCACCGACGGCACCCGCGGTGCGGACATCCTGCGCGTGCTCGAACGTGCCGCCGACGCAGTCGACCCCGACGACGTCGCCGGGACCGCCCCAGCCGCCAGGGAGGTCCTGGCACCGGCACTCGCCGTCCCCGCCAGCGCCGCCGCGCACCGGGCCATCGCGGTCGGCCACGCGCACATCGACTCCGCGTGGCTCTGGCCGGTGCGCGAGACGATCCGCAAGTGCGCCAGGACGTTCTCGAACGTGCTCGACCTGATGGACCGCGACCCCGACTTCACCTTCGCGTGCTCGAGCGCCCAGCAGTACGCCTGGATCCGCGACGGCTACCCGACGATCTGGGAGCGCATCAAGCAGCGCGTCGCCGAGGGCCGTTGGATCCCCGTCGGCGGCATGTGGGTCGAGTCGGACACGAACCTGCCCGGTGGCGAGGCCCTCGCCCGGCAGTTCGTCGCCGGGAAGCGCCTGTTCCTCGAGGAGTTCGGCATCGACACCCCCGAGGCCTGGCTGCCCGACTCCTTCGGGTACTCCGGGGCCCTGCCGCAGATCGTGCGCGCCGCCGGGTCGAAGTGGTTCGTCACGCAGAAGCCGTCGTGGAACGAGACGAACGTCATCCCGCACACCTCGTTCCACTGGGAGGGCATCGACGGTTCCCGAATCCTGACGCACCTGCCCCCGGCCGACACCTACAACTCGGACGTCTCGCCCGCCGACCTGCACCGGGGCGAACGCGGGAACAAGGAGCGCGGCGTCGCGAACACCTCGATGCTGCTCTACGGCTTCGGCGACGGCGGTGGCGGTCCCACCCGTGAGATGGTCGCGGCCGCCCGACGGCAGCACGACCTCGATGGCTCGCCCCGCGTCGACCTCGGCACGCCGGCCCAGGTGTTCGAGCAGCTCGAACGGGAGCTCCCGACGCCCGGCGTGTGGTCCGGGGAGATGTACCTCGAGTTCCACCGCGGCACCTACACGTCCCAGATCCGCACGAAGCAGGGCAACCGTCGCTCCGAGCACCTGCTGCGCGAGGCCGAGCTCTGGGCCGCCACCGCCGCCGTCCGTCTCGGGCTCGACTACCCGTACGAAGAACTCGAGGAGGCCTGGCACACGGTGCTGCTCCAGCAGTTCCACGACATCCTGCCGGGGTCGTCGATCGCCTGGGTCTACGAGGTGGCCGAGGAGCACTACGCCCGGGTCGCCGGTGTGCTGGAGGGCCTCATCGGGAACGCGACCACAGCGCTCGCGAACGGGGGCGCCGCGGCGCTCGCCGGGGTCGCGTCGTCCTCCACATCGTTGGCAGGAGGCGCCGGCGGCTCCGCCCTGCTCGACGCCCCGACGGCCGATGCCCTCGGCGGCCGCGCCGACATCGGGACCGTCGTGCGGTTCAACGCGTCCCCGGTCGCGGCCGAGGGAGTGACCGCCCTGGGCGGTGCGCCGGTCGACGCACCGCGAGCCGTGCCTCCCGTCCGGAACGGCGACCACGTCGTGTTCGACACCGGCGCGGTCGTGGCGACCATCGACGCGGCCGGCCACGTCGTGTCGCTCGTCGACCCGTCGTCGGGTCGCGACGCCATCGCACCGGGTGCGGCGGCCGCCGAGTACACCGTGTTCCGGGACACACCGAACCAGTGGGAGGCGTGGGACATCGACCGCGCGTACCAGCGGAGCGGCACCGTGCTCGAGGCGACGTCGGTCACGATCGAGGGCGACGCACTCGTCGTCGAGCGGTCCTTCCAGTCGTCGACCCTCACCACCCGGTACACGGCCGTCGCGGGCGAGCCCGAGCTCCGGATCGAGACCGAGGTCGAGTGGCACGAGCACCAGAAGCTGCTGAAGCTCGCGTTCCCGCTGGACGTCCGGGCCTCGACCGCGTCGAGCGAGATCCAGTTCGGCCACATCGACCGGCCCACGCACCAGAACACGTCGTGGGACATCGCGCGCTTCGAGACCGCCGCGCACCGCTGGGTGCACGTCGGTGAGCCGGGGTTCGGGGTCGCGGTGGCGAACGACTCCACCTACGGGCACGACATCACCCGTGCGACGCGACCGGACGGGGGCACGACGACGCTGGTCCGGGAGTCGCTGCTGCGCGGTCCGACGTTCCCGGACCCGAACGCCGACCAGGGACACCACGTGTTCCAGACCGTGCTGCGGGTCGGGCCGTCTGTTTTGGACGCCGCCGACTCGGGCTACCGGCTGAACCTGCCGGTCCGGGCCGTTGCCGGGTCGACGCCGGTGGCTCCGCTCGTGACGGTGTCGTCACCGCAGGTGTTCGTCGAGGCGGTGAAGCTCGCCGAGGACCGCTCGGGAGACGTCGTCGTCCGGCTGTACGAGGCGTCCGGTGGGCGCGCGTCGGACGTCGGCGTGGACTTCGGGTTCGACGTGGCCGGGGTCACGCGTGTGGACCTGCTCGAGCGTGCGGTGGACGAGTCGGAGTGGGAGTCGGGGGAGCCGGTCGTGCTCACCCTGCGGCCGTTCGAGATCGTGACGCTGCGGGTGCGGCGGGCCTGAGGCCGGGCCGGGAGGCCGCGGCGCCGGGCGGGACACGGGTGCGTCCCGCCCGGCGCCGTGTCGGGGGTGGGGGGTGTTTCGCGCGTGCCTGGCGGAATCGCGCGTAGCGGGCGGAATCGCGCGTACCCGGCGGAACGCCCGCACCGAGTACGCGCGGAACCACATTGCATCGCGGCCGTTTTGGGAAGGATCGCGTTCCTCCACAGGCTGGCCCGCCTGGAGGCTCGTCCACAGTTCGTCGGATCAGTCCCGTTCCGGGATGGTTCGGTCGGCACCATCGGAGCATGTACGAAGCGCTCCCCGTCCTGCGGGCCTCCACCATGCGAGAAGCCGGCCTCAGCGGCTCCGCGCTCCGACGGCGGGTGGGCAGCGACGGTCCCGGGCGACTGGTGCGAGTCGGTCCCAACGCCTTCGTCCGTGGTGCCGACTGGGACGCGGCCACCCCACGACGCCGGTACGTCACCCGGGTGTACGCCAGGCTCGGGCGGCTCTCCACCCGCGCGGTCGCGTCGCACACGTCAGCGCTCGCCATCCACGGGCTGCCGTCGTTGCACGGCTGGCTCGGTCCCGTGCACGCGTCGGTCCCCGCGTCCATGTACCGCACACGGACGCCCGGACTCGTGCTGCACACCCGACCCGTCCCTCCCGCAGAGCGCCGTCCGGCCGGCACGATCAGCGTCACGACCGTGCCGAGGACCGTGATCGACATCGCCCTGACCGGCGACGTCCGGAGCGCCGTCATGGTGGCTGATGCTGCGCTCCGGAACGGCACGCGTCGCGCAGAACTCGACGAGGCCCTGGACCAGCATGCGCGGACGAGGAGCACCGCCAGGCTGGTCCTCGACCTCGCGGACGGCAGAGCGGCTTCGCCGGCAGAGTCCCTCGCCCGGGTCGTCTTCCGTGAGCTCGGGCTACCCGTCCCGGTGCTGCAGCAGGAGTTCGTGGTGGCGGGCCGACGGTTCGCGGTCGACTTCTGGTTCCCGGAGCAGGGCGTGGTCATCGAGGTCGACGGCCGGGTGAAGTACGACGAAGCCCGGTACCGGAACGGGCGGACGCCCACGCAGGTCTTCCTGGACGAGAAGCGCCGGCACGAACTGCTCCTGACCGTGCCGGGCGTCCGACGCATCATCCGGTTGGAATGGCGCGACCTCTGGGACCTCGACGCCCTCGCACTGCGGCTCCGGAGCGCTGGCCTGCCGTGTGTCGTCCGTCCGGTGCGGAGTGCTCGCGGATGAACCGTGCGGCAGTTCTGAACGGCACCAGGGGCGCGTGGTTACGGTGGCCGCATGGCTGTCAGGGAGATCTGGCTCGTGCGTCACGGGGAGTCCGTCGCGAACGTCGCGGCTGCCCGTGCCGAAGCCGCGGGCGACGACGTGATCGATGCGGGGTACCGGGACGCTGACGTCCCGCTGAGCCCACTGGGTGAGGAGCAGTCCCGCGCGCTCGGGCGCGAGCTGGCGGACCGTGGGGTCGACGA
Organism: Curtobacterium sp. ISL-83; assembly: GCF_018613895.1. Classification (GTDB taxonomy): domain Bacteria; phylum Actinomycetota; class Actinomycetes; order Actinomycetales; family Microbacteriaceae; genus Curtobacterium. Next base: position 65,800 of record NZ_JAGGPH010000007.1, on the reverse strand, counting down.
CGTCGCCGTCGCGCTGTGGACGTCCCCGTACCGCCGGGCGCAGGACACGATCGCGATCGCGCTCGCCGCCGGTGACCTGCCGGAGCCGCCGAAGCGCGTGGACGAGCGGCTTCGTGACCGGGAGCTCGGTGTGCTCGACCTGCTGACGCGGCAGGGCGTCCGCAACCGCTACCCGGACGAAGAACGTCGCCGAGCGTGGCTCGGCAAGTACTACCACCGGCCGGCCGGTGGGGAGTCGTGGGCAGACGTCATGCTCCGGCTCCGCTCCCTGATGGTCGATGTCGACCGGATCGAGGGGACTGATCGGCTCGTCGTCGCGGCCCACGACGCCGTCGTCATGCTCGCCATCGCGGTCTGCCTTGACCTGGACGAACCGACGCTGATGGACTTCGCCGGCACGCACACGGTGGCGAACGCCTCCCTCACCCGACTGCGGCGAGACGGACTGGGCGAGGCGTGGTCGCTCGAGGAGTTCTCCGCGATCGGGCACCTCGACGACAGTGAGGTCACCGAGCACAGCGGCCGGAAGGACGACGTCCATGTCAGCTGAGGCCATTACCCCGAACCTCCTGCGCGGGTGGCCGCTCCCTGCGCCCGGGGGCAGCAAGTACGGCCGCGGCCAGGTCCTCGTCGTCGGCGGTGCTGCCCGCACCCCCGGCGCCGCGATGCTGTCGGCCCACGCTGCCCTCCGCGTCGGAGCGGGCCGGCTCACCCTCGCCGTCGCGCGGAGCGTCGCCCACGAGGTCGCCGTCGCCGTCCCGGAGTCCGGCGTCGAACCCCTGGACGAGGACGCCGACGGACACGTGGCGGTCGGGGCGATCGAGGGCCTGGCGACCGACGCCGGGAGCGCTGACGCGGTGCTGATCGGACCCGGCCTCGACGCGCCGGACGGCACGCGGGACCTCGTCCGCGGGATCGCCGGGATCGTCAGCGACGAGGCGTTCGTCGTGCTGGACGCGTTCGCGCTCGGGGTCGCCGCAGACGTCCTCAGCGAACTCGAACCGCTGCGCGGGCGTCTGGTCATGACGCCGAACAGTGGCGAGGCGGAACGGCTCCTCGGCCGCGACAGCACCGACGACGAGTCCGACGCCCGGGCCGTGGCCGAGCGCTTCGGCGCCGTGGTCTCGCTGGGCGACGTGATCGCGACGCCCGACGGTCGGTCGTGGGTGAAGGGGACCGGGACCGGCGGCCTCGGGACGAGCGGCAGCGGCGACGTGCTCTCCGGCACCGTGGTGGGGTTGCTCGCGCGCGGAGCCGGCCCGGCGCAGGCGGCCGCATGGGCGTCGTACGTGCACGCGGCTGCGGGGGACCGGCTCGCAGTGCAGGTCGGGCCGCTGGGCTACCTCGCGAGCGAGTTGCTCGGCGAGATCCCGCGCGTCCTGGTCGAGCTCGGCGGCTAGTCCGTCGCGTCCCGCACTCGCGCTCACCGCCGGTCAGCGCGTCCTCCCCGAGACGGGGGCGATGGTACGCGGAATCGCGCGTACCGAGCGTGCCGTTCCCGGGCAGTACGCGCGAAAGCGCCGGCAACGCTCGGTGCGGACCCATGAGCGCGGTACGCCCGGCTCGCGCGCTCTCGCTCGGGAGGCGCGCCCACGTCCGCCCCGCTCGTTTCGTCCCATAACGGGTGCGGTGGTAGGCGGAATCGCGCGTACTGAGTGCGCCGGTCGAAGGCAGTACGCGCGAAAGCACTGGGTACGCGCGGAAGTGCCGGGTACGCGCGGACGGGCCCAGTAGGCGCGGAAGCGCTGGGTACGCGCGGAAGCGCCACCCCGCCCTACCCCCGCAGGGTCTCGACGGCCTTGTCGATCCGGCGCTGGCGGGTCTCCGGCGCCTTCGCCTGCCCCACCGGGTCCACGAGCGCCCGCTGCCGCGAGTTCGACAGCGCGTCGAACGCCGCCCGAACGCCAGCGGCCTCGATCGCCGACGCCAGGTCAGCCGGCATGTCGACGACCCGGGGGAGCGTGTCCACCTCGATCGTGACCTCGACGGTGTCCCCGCCCGCGATGCCCGAGGCCGCACGGTGCTCGCCCGACAGCGGCACCAGGAACTGGTCGTTCATGACGCCGACGGTCGAGCGGTACGTGTAGGTCCCGTTCACGGTGACGATCACCGCGGGGCGCTTCCCGGAGCCGAGTGCCTCGATGACCTCCGGCGGGACGGGCAATCCGGTGGCCGTCTTCCGTGCCTGCAGAACCGTCGTCCTGAACTGCATCCGTGCCTCCAGGCAGGTGGTGGGCGCACCGCGCCCGGAGGGGCGGCGCCCGAAGCGGGCCGATCCCGATCGTCCAACCGATCCCAGCTGCACGACCGCCCCCGACCGTACCGCCGCACCCGCTGTTCCGCCACCGTTCACCGCCGGAGTACGGAGCGGAAACCGGCCGGCGCCACGATCATCCAGAACCCGAACCCCGGGACTCCCCACCCGAAAGGCACACCCAGTGCAGCAGAAGCGCACCCTGGCCGGCCTCGCCCTGGCCGCCGCCGCGATCGTCACCCTCGCCGGCTGCTCCGCCACGAGCAGCGCCGCCACCAAGAGCGACACCGACTGGAAGACGGCCACCAGCGCCCAGTCCGCGGGCGGCATGGACGCCCTCGTGAAGGCCGCGAAGGCGGAAGGTCAGCTGAACGTCATCGCGCTGCCGCCGTCGTGGGCCAACTACGGCAAGATCATCGACGGCTTCACGAAGCAGTACGGCATCAAGGTCAACTCCGCGAACCCGAACGGCTCGAGCGCCGACGAGGTCGCCGCGGTGAAGTCCCAGAAGGGGCAGGCGACCGCTCCCGACGTGCTCGACCTCGGCAACGCGGTCCTGCAGCAGAACCTCGGTCTGCTGACCGACTACAAGGTCGCGAACTGGAGCGACATCCCCGACGCCCTGAAGGACAAGGGCGGCGCGTGGACCCGCGACTACACCGGCCTCATGTCGATCGGGTACGACTCGAGCAAGGTGACGACCGCGCCGAAGGACCTGAACGACCTGCTCGGCTCCGAGTACAAGGGCAAGGTCTCCATCGCGGGCGACCCGACGCAGGCGAACCAGGCCGCGAGCGCGGTGTACCTGGCGGCGCTGGAGAACGGCGGCTCCGCGGACGACATCACGAAGGGCGTCGACTACTTCGGCAAGCTCAAGAAGGCCGGCAACTTCCAGAACGTGCTGCCGACGCAGGCCACGGTCGCCTCGGGTGAGACGCCGGTCGTCGTCCAGTGGTCGTACAACAACCTCGCCTGGGGCCCTGCCGCCGGTGCGAGCGGCAACAAGAACTGGAAGACGATCGTCCCGGAGGGCCAGGCCCTCGGCTCGTACTACTCGCAGGCGATCAACAAGGACGCCCCGCACCCCGCGGCGGCCCGGCTGTGGCAGGAGTACATCGCCAGCCCCACAGTGCAGAACCTGTACCTGCAGGCCGGCGCGTTCCCCGCGACCCTCGCCGCGATGGAGCAGTCGGGCAAGGTCGACAAGGCCGCCCTCGACGCCGCCGGTGGTGCCCCGAAGGACTACGTCGAGCTGACCGACGCGCAGGTCACCGCTGCCGCCAAGGTGCTCGCCGCCAAGTGGTCCTCGACGATGGGCTCCTGACCAGCATGACGACAGCATCGGCACCGGGCGGAGCGTCCGGGCCCGTCAGCGCCGGACCGGTCAGCGCTGGACCGGTCAGCGCCGGACCGGTCAGCGCCGGACCGGTCAGCGCCGGGCCCGGGGCGACGAGCGTCGCGAACGCGGCGACGACCGTCGCCCCCGCCGCGACGAGCGTCGCTCCCGCGGTCACCAGCGCCCCACCTGCCGCTGCCGATGCCACCACCGCGAGCGGCGCCGGACCCCGTGTCCGGCGCCGCCCCGGCCTGGCGTGGCTCGGCCTCACGCCCTTCGCGGCCTACGTGCTGCTGTTCCTCGCGGTCCCCGGCGTCATCGCCGTCGGCAGCGGGTTCTTCACCGACACCGGTGCGTTCACGCTGGCGAACCTCGCCGCGTTCACCGACCCCTCCGTCCTCCGCGCCTTCGTCGGGTCCTTCGGGATCTCCGCGGTCTCCGCCGTCATCGGCGCGGTCGTGGGCGCCATCGTGTGCTGGTCGCTCTCGGCCCTCCGGCCGGACGGGCTCATCCGCTCGATGATCGACTCGGCCGCGAGCGTCCTCGCCCAGTTCGGTGGCGTCATGCTCGCCTTCGCGTTCATCGCCACGATCGGCACCCAGGGCCTCGTCACCGCGTGGCTCGCATCGACCTTCCACTGGGACCTCAACGCGAACGGGACGTTCCTGTACACCGTCCCCGGGCTCGTCATCCCGTACGTCTACTTCCAGGTGCCGCTCATGGTCCTCACGTTCATGCCCGCCCTCGAGGGTGTGAAGACCCAGTGGGGCGAGGCAGCCGCGACCCTCGGCGCCTCCCGCCTCACGTACTGGCGACGCATCGGGCTGCCCGTCCTGGCGCCCGCGTTCTGGGGATCGCTCCTGCTGCTGTTCGCGAACGGCTTCTCGTCGTTCGCGACGGCCGCCGCGCTCATCTCGCAGGGCGGGATCGTGCCGCTGACGATCCGCACGCAGCTCACGAGTGAGACGATCATCGGCCTGCAGAACGTGGCCGGCGTGCTGGCCTTCGGCATGGTCGTCGTGATGGCGGTCGTGATGAGCGGGTACTCGCTGCTCCAGCGTCGTGCCGCGAGGTGGCAGCGATGAGCGCGGTCCCCGCGGCGGGACGGCCGTCCGCCGCTCCGGCGAGTCCGTCGGAGTCGGCTCGGTCCGTTGCGTCCCGCCCGTCCGGGCCTGGAGGCTCGGCTCGCCCCATGCACTTCGGCGTCGCCCCGTCACGGGGCACCGCCGCGATCGTGCTCATCGTGGTCGGCCTCGTGTTCGCCGTCCCGCTGGTCGCCCTCGCCCAGTTCACGTTCCGCCAGGGCACCGACGGCGGCCTCACCACGGCGCACTACCGCGCGATCGCCGACCCGGTCAACGCCGCGACCTACCAGCCGGTGTTCGACGGACTCGGTGCCTCGCTCCTCATCGCGCTCATCACGGTGGCGATCGTGCTGCTGGTCCTGCTGCCGGCGCAGATCATCACGGCGCTGCACCACCCGCGCCTGCGTCGCGTGCTCGAGTTCGTCTGCATCATCCCGATCACCGTGCCGGTCGTCGTCCTGGTCGTCGGGTTCATCCCCGTGTACCAGGTGGTGGCGCAGGTCTTCGGGTCGGACGCGTGGACGCTGGCCTTCGCGATCGGCATCGTCTCGCTGCCGTTCGCGTTCCGCCCGATCGCCGCCGCCATCACCGCGATGGACATGATCGTGCTGTCCGAGGCCGCTCGCTCGCTCGGTGCCTCGTGGTGGACGGTGACGTGGCGGATCCTGCTGCCGAACCTCCGTCGTGGCATCACGGCCGCGTGCTTCCTCACCATCACGGTCGTCCTCGGCGAGTACACGCTCGCCTCGTTCCTCTCCCGCACGACGTTCCAGACGGCGCTCCTGCTCGTGCAGGGGACCGACCCGTACGTGGCCGCGATCTTCTCGCTCGGCGCGCTCGTGTTCGGGTTCCTGCTGCTCGTCGCCATCGGCCGGATCGGCCTGCGCCGCACCGGTGTCCGACGCCCCCGTCGCACCGCCGCCCCCAAGGAGTCCGCATGACCACCACCGCCCCGGTCGCCCCCGCGTCCCTGTCCTCCACCGGCGCGCTCGTCGAACTCGTGGCGGTCGAGAAGTCCTACGGACCCCACCGCGCCCTCGCCGGGTTGTCGCTCCGTGTCGCGCCGGGGGAGTTCCTGTCGCTCCTCGGTCCGTCCGGGTGCGGCAAGACGACCGCGCTCCGGGCGCTCGCGGGCCTGGAGGCCATCGACGCCGGAGCCATCCGCATCGACGGTGAGGACGTGGCCACCACCCCCGTCAACCGTCGCGACATCGGGATGGTCTTCCAGCAGTACTCGCTGTTCCCGCACATGACGGTGCGGCAGAACGTGGCGTTCGGTCTGGAGATGCGCCGTGTGCCATCGGCTGAACGGCGGACGCGGGTCGTCGAGGCGCTCGACATGGTGCACCTCGGCGAGTTCGCGGACCGGTACCCGCACCAGCTCTCCGGCGGCCAGCAGCAGCGCGTCGCACTCGCCCGTGCCCTCGTGACGCGGCCCCGCGTGCTCCTGCTCGACGAGCCGCTGTCGGCGCTCGACGCGAAGGTCCGCGTCTCACTCCGCGACGAGATCCGGCGCATCCAGAGCGACCTCGGCATCACGACGGTGTTCGTGACCCACGACCAGGAGGAAGCACTCGCCGTCTCGGACCGCATCGCCGTGATGAACGCGGGTGACATCGAGCAGATCGGCACCCCCGAGGAGCTCTACCGCTCCCCGTCGTCGGCGTTCACCGCGGACTTCGTCGGACAGTCGAACCGGCTCCGGGGCGACCTGCGCGACGGCGACGTCTTCGTGTACGGGTTCCGCGTTCCCGTGCTCGACCGAGCGGTGCCAGACGGCCCCGTGCTCGCCTACGTCCGCCCGGAGGACATCGCGTTCGCGGCCGAGGGCGTCACCGGCACCGTCGTGGCCTCGAGCTTCCTCGGGTCGATCCGGCGCACCACGGTCCGGCTCGACGACGACACGGTGATCACCGTCCAGCACGAGGTCGGCGACCGCCGCGCCGCGGGTGAGGCCGTGGCCGTGCGGTTGCTCGGCGCCCCCGTGGCCGTCGCCCCGATCGAGTAGCGCGGCCCGCAGTGGGCGGGAGGCGCGTGGCGGACGCGCGCCGTGCCTCCCGTCCGCCCCGTGGCCAGCGGCCCACCTGTGGGCCGGCTGGCCCCGCACTGCCCGGCCGGCCGTGCCCGTCCGGCGCCGCGCGTCAGCGCTGGAAGCGCGCCGCCGACTCGTCGGCCAGCGCCGCTGCGACCCGCGCACGCATGTTCGCCGCCATCTCGGGCAGCGCGTCGAGCCGTGCCCAGAACGCCTCGGTGTTCTCGCCGTCGGCCGGGTGCGCGGTCCCCGAGACGTACCGGCACGCGAACACCACGTCGAGGTACTGCGCCCGGTCACCGTTCGGGTAGGTGATCTCCGGCACGACCTGCACCCACGCCAGGCGTTCGGCGACGGCGACGATGGCCGCTTCCTCCAGGACCTCGCGTTCGGCGGCGACGGCCGGCTCCTCGCCCGGGTCGACGATGCCGGTCACCGGCGTGAACGCCCCCGTGTCGGCGCGACGGACGACCAGCAGCTCGCGGTCCGGTCCGTCCCCGCGGGTGACCACGGCCGTCACCCCGGTCAGCCACAGCGGGTCGGTCCCGACCTTCGAGCGCAGGGACAGGACGAAGTCGGGGGTCGGCATGTCGCCACGCTACCGCCCGAATCCCCTGTCACGGACTGGTCATGACCAGTACGATGGGGGTGTGGAGATCATCATCATGCCCACGCCGGCTGAGGTCGGTCGCGTCGCTGCGGCCAAGATCGCTTCCGTCGTGGCGAAGAAGCCGTCCGCCGTCATCGGTCTCGCGACCGGGTCCAGCCCGCAGGGCATCTACGCCGACCTCAAGCGTCGCGTCGACGCCGGCGACATCTCGTTCGCCCAGGCCCGCGGGTTCGCGCTCGACGAGTACGTCGGGATCCCGCTCGACCACCCGGAGTCGTACGCATCGGTCATCGCCCGTGACGTCATCGCGCCGCTCGGGTTCGACGCCGATCGCGTGCGCGTGCCGGACGGCCGCGCCGGTGACCTGGAGTTCGCCGCGAAGGAGTACGACGCCGCCATCCGCGCTGCCGGCGGTGTCGACGTCCAGATCCTCGGCATCGGGGCCAACGGTCACATCGGGTTCAACGAGCCGACGTCGTCGTTCGCGTCGCGGACCCGCATCAAGACCCTCGCGCCCTCCACGCGTGAGGCGAACGCACGCTTCTTCGACTCGCCGGACCAGGTCCCGACGCACTGCATGACCCAGGGGCTCGGCACCATCCTCGAGGCCCGTGACCTCGTCCTCGTGGCGCAGGGCTCCGCGAAGGCCGACGCGATCGCCGCCGCGGTCGAGGGCCCGTTGTCCTCGTTCGTGCCCGGCTCCGCGCTGCAGCTGCACGAGCACGCGACGGTCGTCATCGACGAGGAAGCCGCGGCCGGCCTGCAGCTCGCCGACTACTACCGCTACACGTACGAGAACAAGCCGGAGTGGCAGCGCTTCGAGTAGGAGTGCGGCTGCGGGCGCGAGCCCCATCCTGCCCGAGACGCCGCCGTCTCAGCGGTACGCGCGCGTCCGCCCGAGTCGCCGCCGTGCACACGAGACGCCGCCGTGCACACGAGACGCCGCTGAGTGCTCGAGACGCCGCAGCATTCGGCGGCGTCTCGCACTTCCGAAGGCGTCTCGCGACCGGGGCGGAGTGACCCCGGGACGCCCCCGTCTCCGAAAGACGCGCGCGTCCCCGTGAGACGCCGCCGAGCGCTCGAGACGCTGCAGCATTCAGCGGCGTCTCGCCCATCTCGAGGTGTCTCCGGAAGACGGCGTCGTCCTGACGACCCGCCCCCGCTGCACCTCAGCCGACACAGCATCCGGGCGCCCGACACCCGACGCCCGGCACCCAGCACCTGTCACACAGACCCGGCCGGGAGGCGCGCCCCACCCCCGCCCCGCGGCCCCCGCCCCGCGGCCGCCGCTCAGCGCGCGGCGGCCAGCCGACCGAGTCCCTCGCGCAGGGTCTCCTCCGAGCACCCGAAGTTCAACCGGGCGTGCCCGATGCCCGGCCGCCCGAAGTCCCGCCCGTTCGTCAGCGCGACCTTCGCCGTGTCCACCAGCGCCAGCGCCGGGTCGTCGCCCCACGGCATCGCCCGCAGGTCGAGCCACGCCAGGTACGACGCCTGCGGCTGCCGGTACCCCGCCCCGGGCAGCGCGCCACCGAGCTCCTCCGCGAGGATCCGCCGGTTCGCCGCGAGTTCCGCGAGCAGCGACGCCAACCAGGGACCGCCCTCGCTGAACGCGGCGACGCTCGCGGTGTAGCCGAGGATGCCGGTCCGCTCGACCACCTCGGTCGGCATGCCGTCGAACCACGCGCGAGCGCGATCCGAGGCGCCGACCATCAGCGCGCACTTGGTCCCGGCGAGGTTCCACGCCTTGCTCGCGCTCGTCAGTGCCACCCCGAGGGCAGCGGCATCGGGGCAGGAGTCGAGGAACGGCGTGAACACCGCGTCCGCGTGCACGAGCGGGGCGTGGATCTCGTCCGAGACCACCACGGCGTCCCACTCGGCGGCCAGCCGCGCGAGCGCGACGAGCGACTCCCGGTCGTGCACGAGCCCGAGCGGGTTGTGCGGGTTGCAGAGCAGCACGGTGCGGGCCCCGTCCGCGAACGCCTGCCGGATGCCGTCCAGGTCCATCCGCCATCCGGCGGTGGTGTCGAACGGGTCGGCGGGACCGTCCGGAGCGAGCAACGGAACCTCGGTCACGGAGCCGCCGGCCTCGGTCACGTACTCCGAGAACGGCGGGTACACCGGCGGCATGATGACGACCTGGCCCCCGGGGTCGATGATGCGGCGGAGCACCTCGACCGCGGCGACCGAGACGTCCGTGGTCGTGCGCACGAGGTCCGGGTCGACCGCCCATCCCCAGCGGCTCGACGCGAAGTCGACGAACGCCTCCGGCAGTGCCCGCCCGTGTCCGACGTACCCGGTGTCGCCCGCGGTGACGGCGGCGACGAGGGCGTCCCGGACCGGCTCGGCGAGCATGCAGTCCATCTCGGCGACGAACATCGGCAGGACGTCGGGCGGGAACGCCGTGTACTTCTCGCTCGTCCGCGAGCGGTGCGCATCGAACAGGGAGACCATGACGCTCATGCGCCTCATCATCGCAGCGATCCGCGTGCTCCGGCCGGATCGACTGCCGACAGGTGAACAACGGCGGACCCCTCGGTGACCCGCCGCACGCCGGTCGCCCGAGCGGTCTACCGTCGCACTCGTGAAGCGAACCCGCGTGCACCGTCGCCCGCTCCTCCGACCCGTCCCGCTCGCTGCAGCGGCCACGGTCGCCGCCCTCCTCGGGAGCGCGGTGGTCGCCTCGCCGGCAACCGCGGTGGCAACTCCGGCCACCGCGCGGACCGTCACCGACCCCGCAGCGCACGTCGTTCCGTTCATCGGCACGAGCAACGGCGGCAACACCTGGCCCGGGGCCACCGCACCCTTCGGGATGGTCCAGTGGAGCCCCACGGGCACCGCCGGAGACCAGACGTCGACCCCGGTCGCGAACGGCTACTCCTACGACGTGAACCGCCTGCGCGGCTTCAGCCTCACGCACCTGAACGGCGCCGGATGCGCCCCGGGAGCCGCTGGCGACGTGCCGATCATGCCCGTGACCGTCCCCGTCACGACCTCGCCGTCCGCCGACACCACCGACGCCGTCTACGCCGCGGGCTACTCGCACGACCAGGAGTCCGCGAGCCCCGGCAGGTACAGCGTCCGGCTCGACAACGGGGTCCACACCGACCTCGCCGTCACCACCCGCGCCGGCATCGGTGCGTTCACGTTCCCGGCCGGACCGGCGGCGAATCTGCTCTTCCGCACGTCGAACTCCATCAACGGCAGCGAGGACGCCACCACCACCATCGACGCCCGCACGCGGACGGTGAGTGGAAGTGTCCTGACCGGCGGGTTCTGCAGCCGACGTGCGAACGGCGGGGGAGCCTCCAACCCGGATCGGCGCAGCTACTACCGCCTGTACTTCACGGCGACCTTCGACCGTGACTTCACGAGCACCGGCACCTGGAAGGACGGTGCGGTCCAGCCTGGAGGCACGTCCGCCTCCGGTGGGGAGGGGTACCTGACCGGCGCGGACCGCGCCGGACGCGGCTCCGGCGCGTGGGTCGGGTTCGACGCGCGGCACGGAGCCACGGTGCACGCGCGGATCGGCATCTCGTACGTCAGCGCGGCAGGCGCGGTGGCGAACCGCGACGGCGAGCTGACGAAGCGCTCGTCCGTGACGAGCGTGGCGGCGGCGACACGTGCCTCCTGGAACCGGGAGCTTTCCCGCATCCGGGTCGGTGGCGGCACCACCGACCGGACCACCCAGCTGTACACGGCCGTCTACCACGCGCTCATGCAGCCGAACACGCTGAACGACCTCGACGGGCGCTACCTCGGGTCCGACATGCGGGTGCACCACATCGATCGCGGCCACGCCGCGGTCTACGGCACGTACTCCGGATGGGACCAGTACCGCGCGCAGATCCAGCTGCTCGCGCTGTTGCGGCCCGACGTCGCGGGGGACATGGCACAGTCGATGCTCCGCTTCGCCGAGCAGAACGGTGGCGTGTGGGACCGGTGGCTCCACCTCGGGGCGCCGACCCACGTGATGACGGGGGACCCCTCGGCGGCGACCCTCGCGACCTGGTACGCCATGGGGGTCCGGAACTTCGACGTGCGGGCGGCCTACGACTCGCTCCGCAAGCAGGCCACGGTCCAGAACGCCGACGCGCTCAGCGACGTCGGGTGCCCGGGACAGTGCGTCGCACAGCGGCCCGCGCTCGACCAGTACCTGCAGCGCCACTACGCGGCGAACGACGACTGTGACTGCTGGGGCGGCGCGGCCGAGACGCTCGAGGACTCGATCTCCGACAGCGCGCTCGGGTCCTGGGCCGCGTCACTCGGGCTGCGGTCGGATGCCCGGGTGTTCGCGGAGCGTGGGACGTACTGGAAGAACACGTTCAACCCGGCCGTCGGGTACCAGGCCGCGCGCCAGGCGGACGGTACCTGGACGCCCGGGTGGTCGCCGTCCACCGGCGTCGGCTTCGCCCAGGGGACGAGCGCGCAGTACACGTGGCTCGTGCCCCAGGACGTCAGCGGGTTGTCGACCGCGCTCGGCGGGGACGCGGCAGCGGTGTCGCGCTTGGATGCCTTCTTCCACGACGCCTCGGGCAACTGGGCGGTCACCGGCGGCGACGCGACGAAGTTCGACCCGACGAACGAGCCCGACATCCACACGCCGTGGATGTACAACGCGCTCGGGCAGCCGTGGAAGACGCAGGAGACCGTGCGCCAGGTCGTCGACGACGCGTACGGCACCGGCCCCGGTGGCCTGCCGGGCAACGACGACCTCGGGACGATGAGCGCCTGGTACGTGTTCGCGTCGATCGGCCTCTACCCGCAGACGCCGGGGCGGGCTGACATGCTCATCGGCAGCCCGACCTTCCGGACGGTCGACATCCGACGATCGAGCGGGCAGCGGATCGTCATCCGGTCGTCGGGCACCGATCCGTACGTCCAGCGCACGACGCTCGACGGGCGGCGGCTCGACAGGTCGTGGGTGCCGGCGTCGTTCGTCACGCGCGGCGGGACGCTGTCGTTCCGTGTCGGAGCCACGGCGGATCCGTCGTGGGCGAGCGGCGAGGACGCGCGTCCGGTCGACCGCTGACCTCGTCGCGACCGCGGCGAACGGTTCGTCTCGACCGCTCAGATCAGTTCGTCGCTGCCGACCGCGCCGCAGCGCAGCTCACGCCCGCCACCCCACACGCGCTGCACCTCGAGCGACGGCGACAGCGCCACCAGGTCCGCGGCGAACCCCGGCGCGATCCTCCCGAGGCGCTCGCCGAGCCCGAGCGCCGCCGCGGGCACGCTCGTCAGGGCGGCGACGGCCTCGGGCAGCGACCGCCCGGCGAGCGTCACGGCGTTCCGCAACGCCACGTCCTGCGTGAGGGTCGACCCCGCGATGGTGTCCGTCCCGGCGACGTGCGCGACCCCGTCCGTCACGGTGACGTCGAGCGAACCGAGCCGGTAAGCACCGTCGGCAGCTCCGGCCGCACCCATGGCATCGGTCACGAGCGCGACCCGTCCAGCGGCAGCACGGAACAGCGTCTCGGCCACGACCGGATGCACGTGCACCCCGTCGAGGATGAGTTCGAGGGTCACGCGGTCGTCGGCCACGGCGGCACCGATCGGCCCGGGCGCGCGGTGGTGCAGGCCCGGCATGGCGTTGAACGCGTGCGTGAGCAGCGTCGCGCCGACGTCGAACGCCGCCCGGGCCTGGTCGTAGGTGGCGACGGTGTGCCCGACGGCCACGACGACGCCGGCCTCGACGAAGCGCCGGACCGCGTCGAGCGCCCCCGGCAGCTCGGGCGCCACGGTGACCTGGCGGATGACCCCCTCGCCCGCCGTGAGCAGCGACGACACCGGGTCCGGCGACGGGTCGACCAGGAACGACGCGTTGTGCGCGCCCTTGTTGTGCGGGGAGAGGAACGGCCCCTCGAGGTGCACGCCGAGCACGAGCGGGTCCGACGCCATCAGCGAGCGGACCCGTTCGAGCGACGCAGCGAGCGTCGGCACCGGGTTCGCGACGAGTGACAGGACGGACCGGGTCGTACCGTGCGCCCGGTGGACGGCGAGCGCGGCGGAGACGACGTCGTCCTCGTAGGCCTGACCCGCGCCGCCGTGCCCGTGCAGGTCGATGAACCCGGGCGTGAGCACCGCGTCGCCGAGGTCCACGACCTCGTCGGCAGCGGGGAGCCCGGAGCCCGAGCCCGAGCCCGAGCCCACCGCCCCGATCGTGTCACCGGCGACGAGGACCCACCCGTCCGAGGTGGAGCCGGCCGCGTCGACGACGCGGGCCGACCGGATCAGGGTGCGCCGTGCCTCCAGGCCGGGCCCGCTGCCGGTCATGCGCTCTCCCGCCGGGCGGTGACGACGCCGGACAACGCCGCGACCACGATGAAGACCAACCCGACGACCGGGTGCCCGATCGAGATCCAGGAGCCACCGGCCGCGATGACCAGCGCCACCTCCACGATGGTCTTGCCGACGACGTCGGTCTCGATCGGCGACCTCGGCGAGCGGAAGAAGTACCAGACCACCGCCGCGAACGCCGGCGCAGCGACCATGAACACGATCGCGGGCATCGGGAACGGCCACGACCAGTAGCCCCAGTTCGCCAGCGAGAACAACCCGAACGCGCAGACCAGGACGCGGAGGACCGACCAGGCGTCGACACGCGGGCGACCGCGCACGGCGGCGGGGTCCGGCACGTCTCCCCAGTCGACGGGGGACTGCGGGTGGTTCGTCATGGTGGTGCCTACTTGAAGATGATGGTGCGGGCGCCGTCGCGGAGGACACGGTCCTCGGCGATCCAACGGACCGCCTGGGTCAGCGTGCGGGACTCTTCGTCCTGTCCGATCGAGACGAGCTCGGCCGGGTCCTTCGTGTGGTCGACCCGGACGACGTTCTGCTCGATGATCGGCCCCTCGTCGAGGTCGCTCGTCACGAAGTGCGCGGTCGCACCGATGAGCTTCACCCCGCGGGCGTGTGCCTGCCGGTACGGGTTCGCCCCCTTGAAGCCGGGCAGGAACGAGTGGTGGATGTTCACCGCGCGTCCCTCGAGCGCTGCGCACAGTCCGGGCGACAGGATCTGCATGTACCGGGCGAGGACGACGAGCTCGATGTCGTGTTCGTCCACCGCCTCGAGGATGCGCTGCTCCATCGCGTGCTTGCTCTCCGTGTCGCTGACGGGCCGGTGCTCGAACGGCACGGAGTAGAACGCGGCGAGCTCGGACAGGTCGGCGTGGTTCGCGAGCACGAGCGGCACCTCGATGGGCAGCTGCCCACCGCGCTGCCGGTACAGCAGGTCGTTCAGGCAGTGCCCCGCCTTCGACACGAGCACCAGGGTCCGCATCGGCCGTCCGACGACGTCCAGCTGGACGCGGGCGTCGTACCGTTCGACGACGGGCGCGAGCGCCAGCTCGAACGTCTCGCGGTCCACCGGCGCCATCACCTGCAGGCGCATGAAGAACGTGTTCGTGTCGCGGCTCGAGAACTGCTGCGACTCGGTGATGTTGCCGTGGGCCGAGACGACCGCGCCGGAGACGGCGTGCACGATCCCCGGCTGGTCGTCGCAGACGAGTGTCAGGGTCCAGTGCGTGGAGGTCGGGTCGGTCACCCGATCAGGCTACCGGGCACGTCGGTCTGGAGGCGCGGTGCGGCCCCGGCCTCCGGCTCGCGCTGTGCGCTCGGTCGCGTCAACGGGCGGCCGGCCGGGCGAGGGCCCGGTCGGCGAGCGTCAGGACGGTGAGGAGCACCGCGACGCCGAGGATCACCCACGCCAGGACGTGCAGGTCCGGGGTCGTCGGCGCCTGACCGAACACACCACCGATCAGGGAGGAAGCCGCGATCGTGTACACGGCCGTCCGGGACAGCCCGGCGGCGGTGCCGATGTACGACGAGGGCACGACCCGGTAGAGGGCCGCCTGGTTCGACACCGACGCCAGTGCCTGCGGGACCCCGAACAGGGCCGGTGCGAGCACGAGCAGCCACCACGGCGAACCGACCCCGAGGAACAGCAGCAGCGCGCCCCCGACGATCGGGACGACCGCGGCCACGACGAGCGGCCCGCGCACGGCGGTCTTCCGCGCCACGAGGAACGACGCCACCCCGGCCACGACCGCTGCCGGTAGTTGCATGTACCCGGCGACGTCGCTCGAGTAGCCCGCGACGTCCTGCACCCACTGCGAGAACCCGTACGTCATCGTGTACGCCATCAGGTAGGTGAGGAACAGCCGCATGTACGTGCGCGACAGTGCGCCGTTCCGGACGAGCAGCCGGACGTCGACGAACGGCTTCGTCGCCCGGAGCTCCCAGAGCACGAGCGCCACGAGCAGCACGACGGCGACGCCGAGCAGCCACCAGAGCCCGGCGGAGAGGTCGAGCAGGAACACGAGCAGCGCGGACACGAACCCGGTCATCAGCACCATGCCGAGCGGGTCGAGCGCGGTGAGGACGGGCACGCCCTCGTCGTCACGCGGCCGCAAGCGGTCGGACGGCAACCACATCGCGGCGACGACGATGCCGAACACGGCGAGCGGGACGTTCACCAGGAAGATCGCGTGCCACCCGAAGGCCGCGATGAGCGCACCGCCGAGAGGCGGCCCGGCGGCGGCGGACACGAGCGACGTGATCGACAGGGCGCCGAGCACCAGTGACGGCGTGGGCTTCCCGATCCGTGCCGAGTGCTGCCGCAGCGTGGTCAGCGCGGCGGGGTAGGCCGACGACGTCCCGATCCCGATGAGCACCCGGGCGAACACGGCCCCGCCGAAGCCGGTCAGGAACTCGGGCACGACGCCGGCGACGCCGACGATCACGAGCCCCGTCAGGAAGACCTTCTTCGGCCCGAACCGGTCGGCGAGCTTGCCCATCGTCGGTTGTGCGATCGCACTCGCCAGGTAGAGGGCCGCGACCAGCCAGATCGCCTGCGCCGCACCGATCCCGAGGTCGTGGGAGATCGGCGCGAGGGCGACCGACACCATCGTCGTGTTGATCGGGTTGAGCAGCGGGCCGACGAGGACGGGGATGAGCAGCTTCGGCCCGAACCCGCTGCCGGAGTCGTCGTCGGTCGTCGTCGGGGTGGCGGAGGTTGCAGTGGACGTGGTGGTGCTTCTTCTTCCGGGCTCAGGCTTCGGTGATGGGCAGGAGGACGGCGACCGCGCGAGCGACGGTGTCGCGGTCCGCTTCGGGCAGTGCCGCCAGCCGGTCGGCCAGGACGTGCGTGCGGGCAGACCAGGCGTCCTGCCGGGCGCGCGCACCCTCGGTCGTCGCGCGCACGAGTGCCCGGCGCCCGTCGGTGGGGTCCTGGCGACGTTCGACGAACCCGAGGTCCACGAGGGCCTGGACCGTCGCGCCCATCGACTGCGGTCGGACGCCCTCGGCGCGGGCGAGGTCGGCCACGGTCGTCTCGCCGTACCGGAGGAGCCGACCGAGCGCCGCGGTCTGGGACGCCGTGACCTCGTCGGACTTGCCCGTCAGCAGGGTGCGACGGATCCGGCCGTAGAGCGCGAGGAGCGCTTCGGCGAGGTCCTCGGACGGTGCTTCCACACCGCGACGGTACTCCTTCGCCAGGTCACCTTGCAAGGCATCCTGTCGATCGCGGTCCGGCATGCGCGCGCCTCCGCCGTGTTGCCCCACCGGTCACCGGCGTGATCGACCGACGACGGGAGGCGCGTGGCGGCGCCGCCACGCGCCTCCCGTCCGCCGTTCAGTCGTCGATGCGACCGTCGGGCGCGTCGCTCACGCTCGTCCCGTCAGCGTCGTGACCAGGTGCTCCTGCACGTAGCCCAGCCAGTCGTAGACATCGCGCAGGCCGACACCTGCGTCGGCACCGTACGAGGCTTCCTCGGTGGCACTGTCCACGATCCCCAGGCGGTCCGCGATCGTCAGCCGCAGGTCCGTGAGGCACCGGAGCCACGCCTGCTCGTCCTCCGGGGTGAAGGCGCCGTCACGGGTCCCCGTCAGCCACTCGTGCACCGTCGAGGCGTTCGTCGTCTTCTGGGTGACGAGGTCCGACTCGGTCCACCGGCGGAACTCCGCGCTGGCGTCGACGTCGTCGGGGTAGGCGTCCGGGAACATGCGACCGGAGACCGGGTCGGAGGACAGGTCACCGCCGAGCACCTGCTGCAGCTGCTCGGTGAGCGACGTGAGGACGGAGCGCTCGCCGGAGGACATCCCGAGGTGGATGCCGTCGGACCGTCGGGTGAACGGGATCACGGCGCCGGGGCCCGGTCGACCGTCGCCTGCAGGCCGTAGCCGTGCATGGCTTCGACGTGGGCCTCCATCGACTCACGTGGACCGGTCGCCACGATGGCCCGGCCCTCGTCGTTCACCTGACGCATCAGGCGCTCCGCGGTCGCCCGCGTGAACCCGAAGTGCTGCTGGAACACGTAGGTGACGTACGACATCAGGTTGACCGGGTCGTCCCACACCACGGCGACCCATGGCACGTCGGCGCGGGTCTCCGTCCGTTCGTCGAGTTCGGGGTGGGCCAGCGTCATGCAACCAGGGTGACACGAACCGGCACGCTCGGTACGATCGACAGGTCGCGACTGGCGTTGGATGGGTCACCATCGGGGAGCGACACCTGACACGGTGCGCGGCCGTACGCCTGGGCCGCGACCACCCGTCCACCCCGTCGTGCGCGAGCGCTGGCGGTGTCGCGCTCCGGCGCGGCCAGACAACGAGGAGTCCCGTGTCCATCACCGATCTGCCCCCCGTGACCGCATCGCCGGCCGCCGGCGACCGCGCCGCCTTCAACGCCCCGCTCAGCGAGGTCGACCCCGAGATCGCCGCCGTGCTCCAGCAGGAGCTCGGTCGTCAGCGCGACTTCCTCGAGATGATCGCGTCCGAGAACTTCGTGCCGCGCGCGATCCTCGAGTCGCAGGGCTCCGTCCTGACGAACAAGTACGCCGAGGGCTACCCGGGCAAGCGCTACTACGGCGGTTGCGAGTACGTCGACATCGCCGAGTCCCTGGCCATCGAGCGAGCCAAGAAGCTGTTCGGCGCCGAGTACGCGAACGTCCAGCCGCACTCCGGCGCGACGGCCAACGCTGCGGTCCTGCACGCCATCGCCTCCGCCGGTGACACGATCCTCGGCCTCGAGCTCGCACACGGCGGCCACCTGACCCACGGCATGAAGCTGAACTTCTCCGGCCGGATCTACAACGCCGTGTCGTACGGCGTCGACCCGGAGACCTTCGAGGTCGACTACGACGACATCCGCGCGAAGGCCATCGAGCACCAGCCGAAGGTCCTCATCGCCGGCTGGTCCGCCTACCCGCGCCAGCTCGACTTCGCCAAGTTCCGCGAGATCGCGGATGAGGTCGGCGCGAAGCTCTGGGTCGACATGGCCCACTTCGCCGGGCTCGTCGCCGCGGGCCTCCACCCGTCGCCCGTCCCGCACGCCCACGTCGTGTCGTCGACGGTGCACAAGACGCTCGCCGGTCCCCGCTCCGGGCTGATCCTGTCGAACGACGAGACCCTGTTCAAGAAGCTGAACTCGGCGGTGTTCCCTGGGCAGCAGGGTGGCCCGCTCATGCACGTCATCGCGGCCAAGGCCACCGCGTTCCTGCTCGCCGGCACGCCGGAGTTCAAGGACCGCCAGGAGCGCACGATCCGCGGTGCCCAGGCGCTGGCCGCCCGGCTCACGCAGCCGGACGCCAAGGCCGCCGGGATCGACGTCCTGACCGGGGGGACCGACGTGCACCTCGTGCTCGTCGACCTGCGCACGTCCGAGGTCGACGGCAAGCAGGCCGAAGACCTGCTGCACGACGTCGGGATCACCGTGAACCGCAACTCCGTGCCGTTCGACCCGCGTCCGCCGATGGTCACCTCCGGCGTGCGCATCGGCACCTCGGCGCTCGCCACCCGCGGGTTCGGCGACGCCGAGTTCGCCGAGGTCGCGGACATCATCGCGCTGACGCTCATGCCGAACCCGGACGTCGCGGCCCTGTCGGCGCGGGTGAAGGCCCTGACCGACGCGTTCCCGCTCTACGCGTGACGCTCGCAGCGCTCCCACCGCTCCCTCGTGAGCGGTGGGCGGGCGAGGGCTCGGCCATCCGCATCGACGGCACTGCCCTGGCCGCCCGCACGCTCGACGACCTCAAGGTCCGCATCGATCGACTGCACGACCACGGCTTCCGTCCGGGTCTCGGCACGATCCTGGTCGGGCAGAACCCCGGCTCGCTGTCCTACGTCGCGGGCAAGCACCGCGACTCGGCGCAGATCGGGCTCGACTCCTACCGGATCGACCTGCCGTCGACGGCCTCCGCCGCGGACATCCGGGCAGCGATCCTGCAGATGAACGACGACCCCCGGGTCACCGCGTTCATCGTGCAGCTCCCGCTCCCGCAGGGCATCGACCCGACGCCCATGCTCGAGCTGATGCACCCGGCGAAGGACGCGGACGGCCTGCACCCGACGAACCTCGGTGAGCTCGTGCTCGCCGTCCCCGGTGGTGCCGGCACGATCGACGCCCCGCTGCCGTGCACCCCGCGCGGCATCGTCGCGATGCTCGAGGCGTACGACGTCCCGATCCGGGGCTCCCACGTGACGATCATCGGGCAGGGGCTCACGGTCGGTCGACCGCTCGGGTTGCTGCTCACCCGTCTCGAGGCCACGGCGACGCTCACGCACTCGCTCACGGCGGACGTCGCGGCCGAGTGCCGGCGCGCGGACATCATCGTCGCCGCTGCCGGGGTGGCCGGGCTGGTCAAACCGGACTGGGTGCAGCCGGGCGCGGCGGTGATCGACGTCGGCATCACCCGCGTTGTGAACGAGGAGACGGGGAAGGCGAAGCTGCACGGCGACGTCGACCCCGAGGTCGCCTCCGTCGCAGGCTTCCTGTCGCCCACGCCGGGCGGCGTCGGACCGATGACCCGCGCGATGCTCATGAAGAACGTCGTCGAGGCGGCGGAGCGGCACCTGAAGTGACGTGCTCCGGGCGGCAGGACCTCGTGGACGGGGACCTGCCGCCCGGGTCGTCGGTCCGCTACGGTTCGACGGTGACCACCACCGCGCCCGATCGTCCGCGAGAGTCGCTGTTCACGCGTGACAGCCGCAAGCTCGTCGGGATCACGATCCTGTGCCTCGTCCTGCAGACCATCGGTCAGAACTGGTCGACAGGGACCCGCCTGCCGGGTGGCACCGCGGCGGCTCCAGCCGGGCAGGTCTCCTTCCACGCGACGCCGTGGTCCGGTTGGGTCCTGCTCACGGTGGCGATCGTCGTCGCCGGGTTCCTGGTCGGAGTCGCCCGACGCGGAGCCGCACGGTGGGATCAGGACCGCGTCCTGGCGCTGACCCTCGGCGTCGTGAGTGGACTGACCGCGTTCGTGTGGGCCGTCGGGCTGGCCCAGTTCTTCTGGGTGGGCTGGGCCGTCGAGCACGGGGTGCTGCACCCGTTCACGATCGGGGACGTCGCGATGACGATCGAGCGCTTCACCCCCTGAATCGGCGGTGAACCCGGCTCGCGCGCTGGGGTGGCCCGAGTTTCACAGTGAGCGACAGTCCTCGCAGCATCGGGCGCGGACACTGTCGCCGAGCGCGAGTCTCGGCCACGCAGGCGCGCGCACGCAGGCGCAGGCGCGCGGAGCGGTCAGTCCCGACGAGCGCCCTGCGCCGCTCGCACCGTGAACGTGTTCGGCTCGCGGAACCCGGCCGCAGCGAAGGCGGAGGTGACGGCCGCGGCGACCGCATCACGGGCCTCCCGGTCGACCAGCGCGATCGCCGCACCACCGAAACCGCCGCCGGTCATCCGCGCGCCGACGGCGCCGTGCTCCATGGCGGTGGCGACCGCGAGGTCGAGCTCGGGCACCGAGATCTCGAAGTCGTCACGCATCGACTCGTGCGATGCGACGAGCAGCGACCCGATCGCCCGCGGTCCGTGCTCGCGCAGGGTCCGCACGGTGTCGAGGACACGCTGGTCCTCGGTGACGATGTGCCGCACCCGGCGGAACGTCTCGTCGTCGAGCAGCTCCTGCGCGCGCGGCAGGTCCTCGATCGAGACGTCGCGGAGGGCCTCGACCCCGAGCACCCGCGCGCCCTTCTCGCACGACGCGCGACGCGCTGCGTACCCGCCGGTCGCGTGGGCGTGCTCGACCCGGGTGTCGATCACCAGCACCTCGAGCCCGTTCGCTTCGAGTGCTAGGTCGACGACCGCGGTGTCGAGGGTTCGGCAGTCGAGGAACACGACGGCGTCCCGTTCCCCGAGCAGCGACGCCGACTGGTCCATGATGCCCGTCGGGGCGCCGACCGCGTGGTTCTCGGAGTACTGACCGACCCGGGCGAGGGTCTTGCGGTCGAGACCGAGTTCCCACAGGTCGTTGAAGGCGAGTGCGACGCCGCACTCGATCGCGGCGCTGGAGGAAAGGCCGGCGCCGACCGGCACGTCCGACTCGATGAAGACGTCGAAGCCCGTCTTGCCGGTCAGGTCGGATCCTTGTTCGCGGAGGGCCCAGGCGATGCCGAAGACGTACGCCGACCAGCCGTCCATGGCCTCGGGCGACAGTTCGTCCAGCGACAGGGAGACGATGCCCCCGGCCTCGTCGAACGCCGACGCGACCCGGATGACCCGGTCGGCACGCGGGGCGATCGACGCCGTGGTGCGCCGGTCGATCGCGAACGGCAGGACGTAGCCGTCGTTGTAGTCGGTGTGCTCGCCGATGAGGTTGACGCGACCGGGCGCCGAGTACCGGACGGACGGCTCGTACCCGTAGACCTGCTGGAACGTCATGCGCGCTCGATCCCTCCTCGGATGAACTCGGCGGCCTTCTCGGGGACGAGGTCCCCGATCCAGGCACCCATGGCGGCTTCGCTGCCGGCCAGGAACTTCAGCTTGTCCGCCGCACGCCGCGGCGACGTGATCTGCAGCATCAGCCGCACGGTGTCGCGCGCGGTGTGCACGGGCGCCTGGTGCCAGGCGGCGATGTACGGGGTCGGGTCGCCGTACAGGGCGTCCAGCCCGCGGGTGAGCCGCAGGTGCATGTGCGCGAGCTCGTCCTTCTCGGCATCGGTCAGCCCGGCGAAGTCGGGGACGTGCCGGTGCGGCAGCATGTGGATCTCGATGGGCCAGCGCGCCGCGAACGGGACGAAGGCGGTGAAGTGCTCACCACGCAGGACGACCCGGTCGGAGTCCTGTTCGTTCGCGAGGTGCCGCTCGAACAGGTCCGGTCCGAACCGCTCGATGCTCGCCAGGAGTCGCTGCGTGCGCGGGGTGATGTACGGGTACGAGTAGATCTGCCCGTGCGGGTGGTGCAACGTGACGCCGATCGCCTCGCCCCGGTTCTCGAACGGGAACACCTGCTGGATCCCGGGCATCGCGGACAGTGCGGCGGTGCGGTCGGCCCAGGCCTCGACCACGGTGCGTGCGCGCGACTCGGAGATCGAGGCGAACGAGCCCGCGGTCTCGGGGGAGAAGCAGACGACCTCGCAGCGGCCGACGCTCCGGAGCTGGCGGTTGAGGCCGACGTCGCTCAGGGACTCGAGCGACTCGGGAGCGTCGTCCGCCTCGAGCAACGGCCCGAAGGAAGGCGACCGGTTCTCGAAGACGGCGACGTCGTAGGTGCTGGGGATCTCGGACGGGTTCGCGGGCGTCTGCGGAGCGAGGGGGTCCTGGTCGGCGGGCGGCAGGAACACGCGGTTCTGCCGCGACGCGGCGATGGACACCCACTCGCCGGTCAGGACGTCCTGCCGCATCGTCGCGGTGGCCGGTCGGGGGTCGAGGATGCGCTCGTCGATGCGGCGCTCTGCGGGCAGCGTCGTGTCCGCGTCGTCGAAGTAGATGAGCTCGCGGCCGTCGGCGAGCTTCGTCACGCGCTTGGTGATCACCGGACAAGCCTAGCCCCGATCGAAGCGTTGCGAAAGTCTTCGCAAGTGCGCGAAACTGAGGGAGTGACCGATGCTGACCTCTCCTTCCTGGCCGGATCGCTGCCAGCGCCGCTTCGGCAGGACCGCATCGTCGCCATCGTCGAGGGTGCGCCGGGCCCGGTCCGCACCGCCGCCCTGGCGGCGGCGCTCGGCACCAGCGAGGTCACGGTCCGGCAGGACCTCGCCACCCTCGACCTGGAGGCCCGGATCCGTCGGGTGCGCGGTGGTGCCGTCCGCCTCGGGGCCGGTTCCGGCGAACGGCCGTTCGAGGAGACCGCCGTCGAGCACCAGGTCGCCAAGGCCGCGATCGGGCGTGCGGCCGCGGCCCTCGTGCGGTCCGGGGAGTGCGTCGTGCTCGACGTCGGGACGACCCCCGCAGCCGTCGCCGAAGCGCTCGTCGCCCGCACCGAACTCGTCGACGTCACCGTCGTCACCAACTCGCTGACGACCGCGCTCGCCCTCGAACGAGCCGTCCCGCGGTTCACCGTCATCGTGACCGGGGGCACCCTCCGCCCCCTGCAGCACTCGCTCGTGGCGCCCTTCAACGGCACGGTGCTGTCGATGATCGCCGCGGACGTCGTGTTCCTCGGCGGGACAGGGCTGGACGTCCGCCACGGGTTGACGAACGTCAACCTGCCCGAGACCGAGGCGAAACGGATGCTCGCGGACTCCGCTCGGCGTACCGTCGTCGTGGCGGACGGGTCGAAGTTCGGCCGGGCCCACATCGGGGTCGTCCGCGCGCTCGAGGACATCGACGTCGTCGTCACCGCCGAGGCCTCGGCGGACGCGGTCGCCACGATCCGTGCGGCCGGGGTCGAGGTCGTGGTGGCAGACGGCTCGGACGCGCCGGCGGCCACGGACATCCCCGGGGCCCCGGGAACGGACCGCACGGACAGACCCGGAAGGAACCACACCCCATGACCGCAGCAGCACCCACCGGTGGCCAGTACCACCTCCGCCACGCCGGACCGGACGGGGTCGTCGAGGCCGTCGTCACCGAGGTCGCCGCAGGCATCCGCGAGCTGCGTGTGGCCGGTTTCGACCTGACCGAGCCGTTCCCCGTCTCGGAGCAGCCCCCGGGTGCTGACGGCATCGTGCTCGTGCCGTGGCCGAACCGGGTCGCCGGCGGTGCTTGGGAACTCGACGGCAAGCGACAGCAGCTCGACATCTCGGAGCCGAAGTACGGCAACGCCTCGCACGGTCTGCTCCGGTTCGCGCCGTACCGACTCGTCTCGCAGACGGAGACCGGCCTGGTGCAGGAGGCGACCGTGCACCCGCAGCACGGCTGGCCGTTCACCCTCGAGACCCGGGTCCACCACGAACTCGTCGACGACGGCATCCGCGTGACGCACGAGATCACGAACCGCTCCGGCATCCGCGCGCCCTTCGCGGTAGGAGCGCACCCGTACCTCCGTGCCGGCGACACCCCCGCGGAGGACCTCGTGGTGACGCTCGACGCCGCGACCGCCTTCACGGTCGACGAGCAGAAGATCCCGAACGGCACGGTGGCCGTCGACGGGACCGAGTACGACCTCCGTGCCGGCCGTCGCGCCGGTGACTCCGACCTCGACACCGCCTACCGGGACGTCACCCCCGACGCCGAGGGTGTGCGGCGGACGACGTTGCACGGGCCGGAGGGGGACGGTGTGGAGCTCTGGCAGGACGAGTCGTTCCCGTACGTGCAGGTGTTCACCTCCCGCGAGTTCCCGCGCGGGGACGGCAAGGGGCTGGCAGTTGCGGTCGAGCCAATGACGGCGCCCGCGAACGCCCTCAACTCGGGCGAGGGCCTGCGCTGGCTCGAGCCCGACGAGACCTGGACCGGGACGTGGGGGATCCGCCGCGTCTGGTCCTGACCGGGACCGTCAGCGGCGGCGCATGCGGAGTGCTTCGACCGCGAGGGACTCGGTGGCGTACCGGCCGACCTCCTGCGCCCAGGCGGGGTCGTCCCCGCGGAGCGCGATGAAGTCCTTGCGCTGCCGGCACACGTAGCCGAGCACCGTCGTGGCGGTCGAGACCTCGACGAAGTCCTTGCGGATGTGCCGGGTCGTGACCTGCGCGTTCCGGCGGAGCGTGTCGAGCAGCAGCTGGTCGCTCATGCTGGTGTGGGTCACGGCGGCGAGCTCGACGATGTGACGCGCGTCCACGGTGGTGCTGGTCGGCGTGGCGTCGGTGGGCTCGGTCACGGTGTACCCCGTTCGTTCCTGGCGGTGCGGTGCTGCAGGATCCGGTGGTCGGATCCGGGGATGACACTATCCGCGGGAAGCCAGCAGTCCGCTGGGGGGAACCTGTCCGATGGAGGAGAGAGACCAAGAGGAGCCTGTGGAGAGGTTGTACCCCGGCACCGTGCTGATCAGGTCACCGGCACTGTTCGTGCGGGCGTGGCTCCGCGAGTCGGTCCAGCGCGCGCCCGACCTTGTCCGCCAGGTACCGGTACCCGGCGTCGTTCAGGTGCTGGCCGTCCGGTGTCGCGAAGGAACCGCTGTTCATCGCGGTGAACCACTGTTCTGCGAGCGGGTCGATGTACGTCACACCGGCGGCCCGTGCACCGGCGGCCACGGCGTCGGAGATTCCCTTCGTCGACTCGGCCCGGGGCTGCGGGGCGGAGGGGCCGAACGCGACCACCACGGCGTTCGGCCACTGCCGACGTGCTCGGTCGAGCGTCGCTTCGGCAGCCGCTTGCAGTTGGGGTTCCGGGACGACCCAGTCGTTCTGACTGCCCTGCACGATGACCAGGTCGGGGTGGAGGGTCGCGTCCTGGGCGATCCGTGACCCGAAGGTCAGGTGCGATGCGCGCATGGGGCCGGTGTTCACGTACCCCGTGCCGGGCCCGGCGTCGATGACGGCGTCCCATCCCCGCGCGTCCACCAGGTCTCGGGCCCAGCTGTGCTGGCTGCGCGTCGAACCGCTGCCCGCCGTGTACGAGTCGCCGACGATGAGCACCCGGGAGCCCGGGGCGACGGCGGCGGCCATCCGGGAGGACGAGACACGAGCCGGGTCCGGGACGGGTTGGCAGGCGTTGGAGACGGCGGGGAGCACGGCCAGGAGCCCGGCGACACCGAGCGCCATCGCTCCGAGGGCGATGGCCGGGAGCCAGTGTCGAGGCCGCCACCGGGCGGGCAACGATCGGGGTGTGCTCGTTCGCTCGTGGGGAGGTCGGCGGGGCACCACGGAATCGTACGGGACCGGCGCTGAGCCGAAGCTCCGGAGCGCAGCGAGGCCCCGGCGGCCGGTGGGCCTGCGGGACAGTGTTCAGGAAGATGGTGGGCCCCGTGGGGCTCGAACCCACGACCCTCGGATGAAAAGCCGGTGTTCAGGAAGGTGGTGGGCCCCGTGGGGCTCGAACCCACGACCCTCGGATGAAAAGCCGGTGTTCAGGAAGGTGGTGGGCCCCGTGGGGCTCGAACCCACGACCCTCGGATTAAAAGTCCGGTGCTCTACCAACTGAGCTAGAGGCCCTCGCGATCAAGGCTAGCGGGTGGAGGCCTCCCGGGCGTCAGCGCACGGCGCCACCGCACTACCCCCGGACGGCTCCCGCTGTTCTCGGCTCCCGACGCCCCCGGACGTCACCCGTCGTGCCTACACTGTCGCGGTGCCTCGCGATCACCACCGTCCCGTCCACTTCACCGACCAGGAGTTCGCCGCCATCCAGGGCGGCGAGGACCCGGCAGTCGTCAACCGTGTCGCCCACGAGACCGCGCACGCCCTG
This sequence comes from Curtobacterium sp. ISL-83, assembly GCF_018613895.1. Taxonomy (GTDB): domain Bacteria; phylum Actinomycetota; class Actinomycetes; order Actinomycetales; family Microbacteriaceae; genus Curtobacterium. Next base: position 38,991 of record NZ_JAGGPH010000007.1, on the reverse strand, counting down.
TTGCACCGCGTCCGCGAGGACCCGGACCCCGAGGTCGTCGAGCGTCTCGTGACGTACACGGACGTGCACGGCATCGACGCCATCGCCGAGCTGTGGGCCCGCGTCGGCGCGCACACCCTGCCGGGGGCGCTGTGGCGGATCTACCTGGTGCGGACGCTCATCCGGCAGAACCCGGAGGAGATCGCCTACCTGTTCGAGCGCGGTGCCGAGCGTATCGGCACGATCGACCAGGCCGTCGCCGGCGCGGAGCAGCCGACGGGCCCCGCGGAGATCCTCACGCTGGCGGATCGCATCCTGCACGGGCTCTACACGGGGGACTTCGCGGTCGCCCTCGATCGCGGTGCGGCGTTCTGCCGGTTGACGGCTGCGGGCGCCACCGCGATGGCGGACGCGTCGGACTCCATCGCGGACGAGCGGGCGTCCGAGCTGACCACGCGCGCACTCCGGCTCACCGAACTCGCCGCGGAGCTCACCGAAGCCGCAGCGCTGTGGCGTCGGGACAGCCTCGACTGAACCGAGGATCCCGGACGGGAACCCGGACCGGACCGCGCGAGCGCGCGCTCTCTGGCGGAGGCGATCCGCGCCTCCAGACCGGGACGGGCGCTGGCCACCGAATCCGGGCAGAGAAAAACCGGGCCGCAGAAGCGCCTCTCGGCGCGAGGCCGCTCGGAGCGGCGAATTTTGGAGCCCGGGGCTTGCTGCGGCCCGGCGAGTACGAGTGTACGAGACCGCGGCTGGGCGCACGACCCGTGTTCACTGACGGTGGACAAGGACCGTCGTCGGGCGTGCCGCGGACAGTCCCGGCGGGCGACAGAGCAGGCGGACCGGCAGCGCTGTGAGGATGCCGTGCGCATCCCTCCAATCCATCGGGGCGAGGGCGCCGAATCATCAGCGTGACGGACGTGAAAAGCCGTCACGAAGGCGAGGGTCCTGTGCGACCCGGTCCGCTCCCTGGCGGTCAATTCCCTGCGGGTCACGCGGGGTCCTCGCCACACTCCGGTACGCGACCCCGACGCGTGTGTCGGTCCGCTGACACAGAGAGGAGGGAAACCTGCAATGCTTGCCATCGTGGAACGCGACACCGGCTGGACCTCCTCGGCACCAGCACCCGTGTCTGCTGACGAACTCCTCGGCCGCGTGGCGACCGGAGACCAGGCAGCCTTCTCGGATCTCTACGACGAACTCTCCGGACGAGTGCTCGGCCTTGTGACGCGCCTCCTGCGCGACCGTGCGCAGTCAGAAGAAGTGACGCAGGAGATCTTCCTCGAGGTCTGGCAGCAGGCCGCTCGCTTCGACCGCAAGCGCGGCACCGCGGCCAGCTGGATCCTGACGATGGCGCACCGCCGCGCCGTCGACCGCATCCGCGCCTCGCAGGCCTCCCACGACCGTGACACGAAGATCGGCATCCGTGACTTCGAGTCCGGCTTCGACCAGGTCTCCGAGTCCGTCGAGATCCGCATCGAACACGAGCGGGTCACCCGCGCCCTCGCCAAGCTCACCGAGTTCCAGCGCCAGGCCGTGCAGCTCGCCTACTACGGCGGCTTCTCGCACAGCGAGATGGCCGAACAACTCGGTGTCCCGATCGGCACCGTCAAGACCCGCCTTCGTGACGGGATGATCCGACTCCGAGACGAGATGGGGGTGACGTCATGACGGAACACCACGACGACCCGGCCCTGCTCACCGGTTCGGCCGCGCTGAACGCCCTCTCGGAGACGGAACGCTCGCTCCTCGAAGACGCCCTGACGACCTCGCCCGAGCTCCAGTCCGAAACCGACTCCCTGCGCGAGACGGCCCTGCAGCTCGCCTACGCGGTGCAGCCGATCCAGCCGCCCGCGTCGCTCAAGGCGTCGCTGATGGCCCAGATCGCGCGGACCCCGCAGGCTGCTCCGGCAGGCGACGTGGTCGCCCACCCCGGCCTGGAGGCCCGCCCTGCCCCCGCCTCGGACCTCGCGTCCGAGACCCGGGTCGCCGAGCCTGCCCCGTTCACGTCGACCGCTCCGGCTCACGTGCCCGCTTCCGCCGCTGCCCCGAACGAGGGAACGGCTGCGGCAGCCGCTCGTCGCCGCTGGTTCACGCGACCTGCAGCAGCCCTCTCCGCCGCAGCCGCGGTCGCCGTTGTCTTCCTCGGCGTCGGCTTGGGTGTCGGCGGCGCGTTCTCCCCGTCCCACGAGCCCGGACCGGGGACCTCGCAGGCGTCGAGCGGTCTCGACCGCATCTACGCGGCGTCCGACTTCCAGCGGAGCACCGCCAAGGTCTCCGGCGGCGGGACGGCCACGGTCGTCTGGTCGAACCGGCTCGGCAAGTCCGCGGTGATCCTGAACGGTGTGCAGCAGCCGCCGTCGGGCAAGACCTACCAGCTCTGGTACATCGACTCGGCTGGCACCGGGAACAAGATCATCGGTGCCGGGCTCGTGGACGAGGCGTCGAACGGCGTCCACTCCGCGGTCCTGGCCGGCACGATGGCGAAGGGTGCGACGATCGGGATGACCGTCGAGCCCGCGGGTGGATCGAAGCAGCCCACGACCACTCCGGTGATGGCGGTTCCGACCAACGCTTGACCCGGCGGCGTCGCTGCACGCCGGCGCACCGGCTGCGTGTGCATGGTTCGACGATGCACCCGGTGATCGACTCGTGCACTGTCGCTCGATGCGCGCTCATCCGTTGCGTGCGCATGCTTCGACGATCCGCTCGACGATCGACGCGTGGTTGGTCGATGGGTGCAGGCGCATACCGGAAGAGGCCCGGTGCCGTCCGTGGCGGACGTGCCCCGGGCCTCCCGTTCGTCACTCGGGGCGACTCACTCGGGGCGACGTGCGGTGATCACCCGAAGCGACCCGAGACGTAGTCCTCGGTCGCCTGCACCGACGGGTTCGAGAAGATCGTGGCGGTGTCGTCGTACTCGATGAGCTTGCCCGGGTGCCCGGTGCCCGCGATGTTGAAGAACGCGGTCTTGTCGCTGACGCGCGACGCCTGCTGCATGTTGTGGGTCACGATGACGATCGTGTACTCCTTCTTCAGCTCCTCGATGAGGTCCTCGATCGCGAGCGTCGAGATCGGATCGAGGGCGGAGCACGGCTCGTCCATCAGCAGCACGTCGGGCTGGACCGCGATGGCCCGCGCGATGCACAGGCGCTGCTGCTGGCCGCCGGACAGGCCCATGCCGGGCTTGTCGAGGCGGTCCTTGACCTCGTTCCAGAGGTTCGCGCCATGCAGGGAGCGCTCGACGATGTCCTCGGACTCGGAGCGGGAGAGGCGCTTGTTGTTGAGCTTGACGCCGGCGAGCACGTTGTCCTTGATGGACATCGTCGGGAACGGGTTCGGACGCTGGAAGACCATGCCCACCTGACGGCGGACGAGCACCGGGTCGACACCGGCGCCGTACAGGTCGTCGCCGTCGATCTTGACGGACCCCTCGACGTAGGCGCCGGGGATGACCTCGTGCATGCGGTTCAGCGTGCGGAGGAACGTGGACTTGCCGCAGCCCGACGGGCCGATGAACGCGGTGACGGTGCGGGGTTCGATCGTGATGTCGACGCCCTCGACCGCCTTGAACTTCGAGTAGTAGACGTTGAGGCCGTCGACCTCGATGCGCTTGGACACGGGGATCCTTCTGGGTTGGGTGGTCGGACGCGCGTCAGCGCGCGAGCTTGGGGGCGAAGAGACGGCTGATGAAGCGGGCCAGCAGGTTCAACACCATCACGATCAGGATGAGGACGAGCGCCGCTGTCCACGCACGGTCCACGAACGGTACCGGGTTGGCGCCCTGCTGCGAGTACTGCGTGAAGGCGAACACCGGCAGGGTCATCATCGGGCCGGAGAACAGGTCGTAGTTCATGCTCGTCGTGAACCCGGCCGTGACGAGCAGCGGAGCGGTCTCGCCGATGACGCGGGCGATCGACAGCATCACGCCGGTCGTGATGCCCGCGAGGGACGTCGGCAGCACGATCTTCAGGATCGTCAGGTACTTCGGCACCCCGAGGGCGTACGAGGCCTCGCGGAGTTCCATCGGGACGATCTTCAGGACCTCTTCGGTGGAGCGGACCACGATCGGGATCATCAGCACCGCGAGGGCGATCGACCCGACGAGCCCGAAGCGGGCGCCCGGGCCGAGGAACAGCGCGAAGAGCGAGTACGCGAACAGACCGGCGACGATCGAGGGGATCCCCGTCATGACGTCGACGAAGAACGTGATGCCCTTCGCGAGCGCACCCTTGCCGTACTCGACCAGGTAGATCGAGGTCAGCAGACCGATCGGCACCGAGATGAGCGCGGCGAACAGGGTGATCTCGAGCGTTCCGATGAGGGCGTGCACGGCGCCGCCGCCGGTGGAGATGACCCCGCGCATCGAGTACGAGAAGAAGGCGGCGTCGAAGCGGGCGAGCCCGTCGGCGAGGACCGTCCACAGCAGCGACACCAGCGGCAGCACCGCCACGACGAACGCGGTGACGACGAGCGACGTGATCAGGCGGTCGACGGCCTTGCGACCGCCCTCCACGATCCGGGAGACGACCACGATGAGCACGTCGAACAGCACCGTGCCGAGGAAGAGCGCGGCGACGACGTTGAAGTCCTTCACCGACCCGCCGGCGTTCAGCAGGGCGAAGATCAGGATCAGGGCGACCCAGCTGCCGATCAGGAGCAGCCACGGGACGGAGCGGGGGAGCTTGCCGTTGGCGTAGACGTTGCCGGCGACGCCGGACTGGCGCAATGCGAGGGACATCGGGGCGTACCTCTCAGCTGACTCGGTTGCGGACGATGTACCGCGCGAGCATGTTGATGACCAGGGTGATGACGAACAGGATCAGGCCGGACGCGATCAGCGCGTTCAGGGCCGTGCCCGAGGCCTCGGCGAACTGCAGCGCGATGTTCGCGGCGATCGTCGAGGGGTTGAGCGACGTGAGCATCTGAAAGGTGATGTTCGTCGACACCGACAGGACCAGGGCGATCGCCATCGTCTCGCCGAGCGCGCGGCCGAGGCCGAGCATGATCGCGGACACGATGCCGGACTTCGCGAACGGCAGGACCGACAGGCGGATCATCTCCCAGCGGGTCGCGCCGAGGGCCAGGGCGGCCTCCTCGTTGAGGCGCGGCGCCTGCAGGAAGATCTCGCGCATGACGGCCGTCATGATCGGGATGGCCATCACCGCCAGGACGATGGAGGCCGTGAGGATGGTGCGACCCGTGCCGGACACCTGCCCGGAGAACAGCGGGACCCAGCCGAGGTACTCGTTGAGGAACCCGTAGAAGGGCTTCACGAACGGGGCGAGCACCACGATGCCCCACAGGCCGTAGACGACCGACGGCACCGCGGCGAGCAGGTCGATGACGTACCCGAGCACCGGTGCGACCCGGCGGGGTGCGTAGTGGGAGATGAAGAGCGCGATCCCGAGGGACAGCGGCACGGCGATCACGAGGGCGATGATCGCGGACCACACCGTGCCGAAGACGAGCGGGCCGACGTAGTCCCAGAAGTTCGTCGCGTTGTTCGGCAGCTCGCCGACCTTGGCGCTGAAGGCCGGGATGCTCTGCCACACGAGGAACGCGGCGACGAGCACGAGGACGAACAGGATGAGGCCGCCGGCGATGACGGAAGCGGCGGAGAACACCCGGTCACCGATGCGCACGACGGGCTTCGGCTTCTGGATGACGGTGACCCCTTGCTGGGCCGGAGCGGTCGTCATGGGACTCCTGTCGGAGGATCGCCGGGGGAGGCGGACGGGTTCGGGTCTGTCGGGTGCCGCCCGACTCGGGCAGCGGTGGTGCTGCGGCGCCGGGTGGTGGGGCGCCGGGTGGTGCAGTGGTGCGGTGGTGCTGTGATGCGGTGGTGCTGTGATGCGTTGGGTGGTGCTGCCCGTCCGTCCTGGACGGGCGAGAGCCCGGACGCCGACCGGTCAGGTGGGATCGGCGTCCGGGCGCTCAGGGGGTGTTACTTGATGGAGGCGACGGCCTTCGCGGCCTTCGTCTGCAGGTCGGACGAGAGCGCGGCCGACTTGGCCTGCGTCGCGGCCGCGTCCTGCGCGTCCTTCGAGACGACGTAGTCCAGGTAGCCCTTCACGAGCGTGCCCTTGGCGGCGTCCTTGTACTCCTGGCAGGCGATCGCGTAGGAGACGAGGACCAGCGGCCACGCACCCTTCGCGGTGTCCTTGCGGTTGATGTCGATCGCGAGGTCGTTGTCCGCGCGGCCGGCGACGACCTTGGAGTCCGTCACGACCTGCGCGGCGCCCTCGGCCGAGATCTCGGTCGTGTCGCTGCCGACGACGAGCTTCGCCTTGTCGAGCGTGCCCGCACCGGAGTCGTCGATGTAGGTGATCGCGTTCGACGCGCTGGCCATGGCCGACGCGACGCCCGAGGTGCCCTTGGCGCTGTCGCCGACCTGGTACGGGAAGGTCTGGCTCGGAGCCTGCGTCCAGACGTCACCGGCGTTGGCCGACACGTACTGGGAGAAGTTCTGCGTGGTGCCCGAGTCGTCCGAACGGTGCACGACGGTGATGTTCGACGCCGGGAGCTTGGCGCTCTTGTTGAGCGACGCGATCTGCGGGTCGTTCCACTTCGTGATCTTGCCGGAGAAGATGCCGGCGATCGTCTTCGCGTCGAGGGTGAGGTCCTTGACGCCGTCGACCTTGTAGGCGATCGCGATCGGGGAGATGTAGACCGGGATGTCGATGGCCTTCGTGCCCGCCTTGCAGAGGGCGAAGGTGCTCGAGAGCTCCTCGTCCTTCAGCGCGGCGTCGGAGCCAGCGAAGTCCGCGGCACCCGAGATGAAGTTCTTGCGGCCAGCGCCCGAACCGTCGGGCGAGTAGTTGACCGTGACGCCGGAGGCGACGTTCTGGAAGCCGGCGGCCCAGGTGGCCTCGGCCGTCTGCTGCGCCGACGAGCCGGAGCCGGTCAGCGTACCCGAGAGCTTCGAGTAGTCGGTGCCGGAGGAGGACGTCGGCGTGCTGGCGCCGGTGCTGCCCTCGTTCGCCGCGCAGGAGGAGAGCACGACTGCGCCGGCGATCGCGATTGTTGCGATCGAACCGATTCGCTTGATGTTCACAGGGGTCCCTTCGGGAATGTCATTGCAGGGTGGACCGCTGCGGGTCCCTGGGCCGGTGCCGACCCGGGAGTGACTGTAGGGACGAGAGGTGACGCGAATGACCCGCTTTGGTGAACGGAAGGTGAACGTGGGGGGAGTCCTGCACGGTTCACCGCGCGGAGGAGCGGGTCGAGGAGCAAGATCTGAGGCGTCATGCCTGCATTCCGTCGACGTCGACGTCGAGGTCGGAACCGACGCGGACACCCGTGCCGGCACCACCGACACCGACACCCGCCGCAGCCCGGCGCGTGGCTGGTCGGTCAGGCCGGCCTGGAGGCTCGGGTCGGGTCCGCAGGGCGGGTCACGTCGATCGCGGCCTCGTGTCAGGCGGCGACGGCGTTCCGGTGCGTTTCGACGGCGACCAGCTTGCCGTCCGCGATGTGCATCACGGCGAAGTCACCGACGGACAGCATGGCCGCGCGACGGAGGTCGAAGCGCCCGCTGTCGTCCGCCGTCGCCGTGGCGATGCGGGCGATGATGTCCGGCAGCACGGGGCCGTGGGAGCAGAGCACGGTGCTCTTCGCCTTGTCGAGCCGCTTCCGGACGACGCCCTTGACGTCCGCGGCGCCGCGGTCGTGGGCTTCCTGGCTGATGTCCGGTGAGCTCTGCACACCGATGTGGGTCTGTGCCGACAGCGGCTCGACGGTCGCCAGGCAACGGGCCGCCGTGCTGCTGATGATCTTCTTCGGGCCGAAGGCGGCGACGGGAGCAGCGACCTCCCGGGCCTGGGAACGGCCGACGGGCAGCAGCGGGCGGGTCGCGTCCGGACCGTCCCAGTCCGAGCCGGGCACGGTCTTCGCGTGCCGGAGCGCGATGAGGGCGAACGTGCGGTGTTCTCCGACGGCGGCGCGCTCGGCGAACCGCTCGAGGATCGCCACGTCGCGGAAGTACGTGAGCCGGTTGCGGGCGTCGTCGATCGTCACCCACTCCAGCGAGGCGACCTCGTCGTTGGGCTGGAACGTTCCGGCTCGTTCGAGTTCCTTGCTCGACACCCGGGCGGTCCAGTAGTGCACGATCTTGTCGCGGCCGTTCGGCAGGACGTACTCCGCGGCACCGAGCGGCGCTCCGAGGTGCACGCGGTACCCGGTCTCCTCGTCGATCTCGCGGACCGCGGCCGTCGGGACGGCCTCGCCCGCGTCGACCTTGCCCTTCGGGAACGAGACGTCCTTGTGGTGCTCACGGTGGATGAGCAACACGAGGGGGACGCCGTCCTGCTCGCGCCAGACGACCGCGCCCGCTGCGACGACGGGGCCGGATGAACCGCCGCTCACCGAGTCGAGCGCTTCCGCGCCGAGATCTTCCGCATGGTGACATTCTGCACGTCGTCGAGCGGGCGCCCGTCCGCATCGGTCGAATGACGCGTCCATTCGCCGTCGGACTCCAGGTGCCACGAGCTCGACGTGTCGGCCATCGCCAGGTCGAACATCTCCTGGACCTCGGCGATGTGCTCGGGCGCGGACAGCCGCACGAGGGCCTCGACACGGCGGTCGAGGTTCCGGTGCATCATGTCGGCGCTGCCGATGAACACGGCGGGGTCGCCGTCGTTGGCGAACGCGAACGTGCGGGAGTGCTCGAGGTACCGCCCGACGACGCTCCGGACGCGGATCGTGTCGCTCACGCCTTCCATCCCGGGCTTCAGCGAGCAGATACCGCGCACCCAGATGTCGATCGGGACGCCGGCCTGGCTCGCGAGGTACAGCGCGTCGATGATCTGCTCGTCGACCATCGAGTTGACCTTGATCCGGATGCCGGAGGGCTTGCCGGCTCGGGCGTTGTCGGCCTCGGTCTGGATCCGCTTGAGCAGGCCCTTCCGCAGGTGGAGCGGCGCGACGAGCAGGCGCTTGAACTTCTTCTCGATCGCGTACCCGGACAGCTCGTTGAACAGGCGCGTCAGGTCCTTGCCCACGACGTCGTCCGAGGTGAACAGGCCCATGTCCTCGTAGATGCGCGAGGTCTTCGGGTTGTAGTTGCCCGTCCCGATGTGGCTGTAGTGCTTGAGGGTCCCGCCCTCTTGCCGGATGACGAGCACCAGCTTCGAGTGGGTCTTCAGCCCGACCAGGCCGTAGACGACGTGCACGCCGGCCTTCTCGAGCTTGCGCGCCCAGCCGATGTTGTTCTGTTCGTCGAAGCGCGCCTTGATCTCGACGAGCGCCAGGACTTGCTTGCCGGCGGCCGCCGCGTCGATCAGGGCCTCGACGATGGGGCTGTCGCCGGAGGTGCGGTACAGGGTCTGCTTGATCGCGAGCACGTTCGGGTCGGCCGCGGCCTGCTCCAGGAACGCCTGCACGCTCGTCGCGAAGGACTCGTACGGGTGGTGGACGAGGACGTCCCGCGACGCGATCGCCCGGAACAGGTCGGGCTTCGTGTTCGGCTCGCCCGGCTGGAACTGCACGGGGGTCGTCGGGACGTGCCGCGGGTAGTGCAGGTCGGGACGGTTGATCTTCGAGAGTTCGAACAGGCCGCCGAGGTCGAGCGGCGAGGGGAGACGGAAGACCTCTTGCTCGGTGATGTCGAGCTCGCGCACCAGGAGGTCGAGCGTGACCGCGTCCATGTCCTCGGTGATCTCGAGGCGGATGGGCGGGCCGAACCGACGACGGAGCAGTTCGCGCTCGAGGGCCTGGATGAGGTTCTCGGCCTCGTCCTCCTCGATCTCGACGTCCTCGTTCCGGGTCACGCGGAAGACGTGGTGCTCGAGCACTTCCATCCCCGGGAACAGGTCGGCGAGGTGGTTCGCGATGAGGTCTTCGAGCGGGATGAAGCGCTGGCGGCCCGAGCCGTCGTCGGGCAGCTTGATGAAGCGCGAGAAGTTCTGCGGCACCTTGAGGCGCGCGAACTCCTGCCGCTGCGACTTCGGGTTCCGCACGCGCACCGCCAGGTTGAGCGACAGGCCGGAGATGTAGGGGAACGGGTGCGCGGGGTCGACCGCAAGCGGCATGAGCACCGGGAAGATCTGCTCGTTGAAGTACTCGCGCATCCGCAGGCGGTCGGCTTCGTCCAGGTCGGACCAGTGCTCGATGTGGAGCCCCGCGGCGTCGAGGTCGGGCTTCAGCGACCCGATGAACGCCTGCGCGTGACGGTCCTGCAGCTCGTGCGCCTTCTTCGCGATGTCCTGCAGGACGTCGCTCGGTGCACGGCCGACGTTGGTCGGGACGGCGATGCCGGTGTCGATGCGGCGCTTGAGGCCGGCGACCCGGACCATGAAGAACTCGTCGAGGTTGGACGCGAAGATCGCCAGGAAGTTCGCGCGCTCCAACAGCGGCTGCGTGCGGTCTTCGCCCAGTTCCAGCACGCGCTGGTTGAAGCGGAGCCAGCTGAGTTCGCGGTCGAAGTAGCGGTCCGACGGCAGCGACTCGTGCTCGATCTCGACGACCTCGTCGAAGTCGTCCAGGTCGGGTGCGACGGATTCGCCGTCGAGCTGCGGTTCGGTGTCCATCCCCACATCCTGCCACCCGGTCCCTCCGACAGGCGGGCAGGAGGTGGCTCCTGTGGAAACCGGAGGTGAACGGGTGCCGTGTGGACTACGAACCAGCCGGCGGCGCGGCGTACTGCACGTCGATCGCGTACTGCTCGAACCCGGACCGCCGGTACAGCGCCAGCGCCGGCTCGTTGTCCCCCTCGACGTAGAGCGCCGCCGCCGACAGGCCGCGACCGGCCAACCGCGCGGCCCCGGCACGCATGAGCACGCCGCCGAGTCCGTGCCCCTGCAGGTCGGGCCGCACGGCCACGGCGTAGAACTCGCCGATGCCGTCCTCGACCTTGAGCCAGCACGACCCCGCCAGGTCGCCCGCGGCATCGCGGAGCAGGAGCAGGTCGTCCCCGGAGAACCACGCGTCGGCCTCGCGGGCGCGCAGGTCCTCCAACGTCATCCGGCCCTGCTCCGGGTGATGGGCGAAGGCGGCGGCGTTGAGCGCGAGCCAGTCTGCTTCGTCCGCGGGGTCGCCGGCGCGGAACGACGACAGGGCGTACCCGTCGGGCGCTGCGGGGTCGGGGGCGACGGTGGCGATCGGGGCGCGGAGCTGCAGGAGCGTGCGGACAGGCGACCAACCGAAGCGTGCCGCCAGTGCCCGGGCAGCGGGGTGGTCCCCGTGTGCCCACGCGAGGGTCGGCGCAACGCCGGGCGCGTCGTCCGGGCCGAGCGCCCGTGTGACGAGCGCGGTCCCGAGGCCCTGGCCACGCGCCTCCAGGCTGACGACCAGTTCGAGCTCCCCGCCGCGCACCACGGCGACACCGCGGTCGTCTCCGATGACGGTGGCGCGACCCGCGCGCACGTCGACCAGGGTCTGGTCGGAGAAGGCGCGCGGTTCACCCATGACGGTGAACTGCTCGAGCGCGACCACTACTGGGCCGACAGCCGGTCGGCCTCGTCGTCGTAGACGTTGAAGCGGTAGCCGACGTTCCGGACCGTGCCGATGAGCGACTCGAGGTCGCCGAGCTTGGCGCGCAACCGGCGGACGTGCACGTCGACCGTGCGGGTGCCGCCGAAGTAGTCGTACCCCCAGACCTCGCTGAGCAGCTGCTCGCGCGTGAAGACCCGCGACGGGTGCGTGGCGAAGAAGCGGAGGAGTTCGAACTCCTTGAAGGTGAGGTCGAGCGGCCGCCCGCGGACCTTCGCCGAGTAGCTGGCCTCGTCGATGACGACGCCGGAGGCCTGGATCTTCGGACTGGACTGGTTCTTCGTGGCGCGACCCGCGCTCAGCCGGATGCGGGCGTCGACCTCGGCAGGCCCGGCGGTCTCGAGCACGACGTCCTCGACGTTCCACTCGCTCGTCACCGCGGTGAGCCCACCTTCGGTGACGACGAGGATGATCGGGGTGGTCGAGCCGCTCGACGCGAGGATCTTGCAGAGGGCCTTCGCGCTCGCGAGGTCCGTGCGGGCGTCCACGAACATCAGGTCGCTCTGCGGAGCGTTGATGAGCTGGGCGGCCTCGGCGGGGACGTGGCGGATCCGGTGGCTCAGGAGTCCGAGACTCGGCAGGACGTCGCCGGGCGCGGCAGAGGTGAGTACCAGGAGCTGGGCCACAGGACCTCCAGAACGTGGGGGACGTCGTGCACACATCCTAGTGATGCTCGGGAACGGCCCTGCCGACCAGGCGGACGGTGCACCCCGCGGACCAGGCGGACGGTGCCCCGCGCGGACCAGTCGGACGTGGCCCGGCGCCGACCCGACGGACGGCGCCCACCGCGGGCGGTCCCGGCTCCGGGCGGTCCCACCGGCGAGCGGGGCGCTCCGGACGTGCTGCTGTCATGATGGAGCGCGTGACCGAGCCCGTGCAGCCCACCGACCAGCGCCGCCTCCGGCTGACGTCCGTCCTGCCGGTCTGGGTGCTGGCCGTCGTCGGCGCAGTGCTCGTCCTCGCACTCACCCAGCGCAACTCGTTCGCCTGGCTCCTGCTCGTGTTCGTCCTCTGCGTGCTCGTGAGCTTCGTGCTCCAGCTCATCACCGCGACGAAGGACGGTCTGGTGGAACGGATCAGCACCGCCGCGTCCGGAGCGTTCGTCGTCGTGCTGGTCACCGCCGTGGTGCTCCTGGTGCGTTGAGCCGAGCCGCGTAGACTCGGGGCATGGATTCGCTGCTCCCGCTCGAGTTGTTCTACGTCGGTCTCCTGGGCCTGGCGTCGCTCGCGATCGCCTTCGTCTCGGTGACCGTCGTCGTGAAGCTCTTCAAGGGCCAGCGTTGATCGAACTGCCCGAGGGCCTCGCCCCGGAACTCGTCCCACTCTCCTGGCTCGTCGGCGTCTGGGAAGGCACCGGTGTCGTCGAGTACCCCGTCGGCGACGACGAAGAACCCCGCAAGTACGAGTTCGGCCAGCGCGTGAGCTTCAGCCACGACGGCCTGCCGTACCTGAACTACTCGTCCACGACGTGGTTGCTCGACGACGAGCACACCCCGTTGGCGGCGGAGATGGGCTACTGGCGCATCGACCGTCCCGTCGAGCCGGGTGACCGGGGCCCGGGGATGCTCCTCGGCGAGGGCCCTGCGCCCTTCAGCACGACCGCGAGCGTCGAGTCCCTGCGGAACGCGGCGGACGGCTTCGACGTCGAGGCCGCGATCATCCACCCGACCGGGGTCAACGAGCTGTACGTCGGGCGCGTGCTCAAGGGCCGCATCGACCTGGCCACCGACGCCGTGCTCCGCTCGCCGAACGCCAAGGACTACTCGGCCGCGACCCGGCTGTACGGCCTGGTCGAGGGCAAGCTCTTCTGGGCGTGGGACATCGCCGCGCTCGGCCGGGAACTCACCTCGCACGCCTCGGGGCAGCTCGCGAAGGTCGACTGATGTCGGCGTTCGCAGCTCGCGACGGGTTCGTGGCGTCCGATCTCGGTCCCGCCGCACACTTCGGCAACCCGCTCGGCGAGCAGCGACTGCTCGCGCGGGGCCGCGCCGTCGTCGAACTCGGCCTGGGCGTCGTGACGGTCTCCGGGCCGGACCGGCTGTCCTGGCTCAACTCGATCACGTCGCAACTGCTGCTCGGTCTCGCGCCGGGCGTCTCGACCGAGACGCTCGTGCTCGACCAGTCCGGCCGGGTCGAACACGCAGCACGCGTCGTCGACGACGGGTCGACGACGTGGCTGCTCACCGAGCCGACCGACGCCGCACCGCTCGCCGCGTGGCTCGACTCGATGCGCTTCATGCTCCGGGTGGAGGTCACGGACCGCTCCTCGGAGTTCGTGACGCTCGGCTGGTTCGGCGCCGCGGCGCCGTTCGCAGCGGTCGACCTGCCCGACGCGCCACTCACCGAGTGGGTCGACCCCTGGTCGTCCGTCACGCCCGGCGGGTGGGGCTACGCCGACCTGGAGGCCCATCCCGGCTCCGACTGGACCCTCCGCATCGCCGTGGTCACCCCCGGCACCGCGGGTGCGATCGCGGCGTCCGACGAACCGGCCGCGGGGCTGCTCGCGATCGAGGCGCTGCGGATCGCCGCGTGGCGTCCGGCACTGGGTGACGTCGACGAGCGGACCATCCCGCACGAGCTCGACTGGCTCCGTTCCGCCGTGCACCTGTCGAAGGGCTGCTACCGCGGGCAGGAGACCGTCGCGAAGGTCCACAACCTCGGCCACCCGCCGCGTCGCGTGGTGATGCTGCACCTGGACGGCTCCGACGCGGTGCTGCCTGCCCCCGGGACGCCGGTGCTGCTCGACGACAAGGAGGTCGGGCGGCTGTCCGCCTCGGCCGTCCACCACGAGCTCGGTCCGATCGGTCTCGCGGTCGTGAAGCGTTCCCTCGACCCGACGGCGACGCTGCAGTTGCTCGCGGACGACGTGGTCGTGGCCGCGACGCAAGAGGTCATCGTCCCGCCCGAGGCCGGCGCGACCGCCAACGTCCCGCGCTTGCCGCGGCTCGGCGCCGTCCGCCGCTCGTAGTCCGGCCGAGACGCCCCCGTCTCGGCGAGACGCCCCCGTCTCGGTGAGACGCCGTGTTCCGTGTGAGACGCCGCCGTATTCGGGTGCGTCTCGGGGACTCGAACGTGTTCCGCGGAGACGGGGGCGTGTCAGCCCAGCCCGCCCCACCCCCGGGCCCGTCACGACGACGGGGCGACGGCCTCCCACGGCACGCTGAGCTCCCCGAGCCGCCACCGGCCCACCCCGTGCAGCACCGGCCACCCGCGCTCGCGCATCCCACCGACGGCCGCGATCCACCGCTGCCGCGGGCCGTACGTGCCGAGCGGCGCCGCCACCGCCCACGCCAGGTCGAGGTCGCGGAGGAACGCGTGCACCCGCTCCCCGGGCACGTTCCGGTGGATCAACGCCTTCGGCAACCGCTCGGCCACGACCGAGGGGACGTCGAGCCCGGTGAGCCGCAGCGAGACGGTGAACGTCCGCGGCGCGACGTCGTCGAGCGTCACCCACGAGGCGACCCGGCCGACCTCGTTGCAGGTGCCCTCGACCAGGGCACCACCCGGCTGCAGACGGTCCTGCATGACCCGCCACGACGCGACCACCTCGGACTCGTCGTACTGCCTCAGGACGTTGAAGGCGCGGATCACCGCGGGCCGGCGGCCTCCGGGGGTGGGTGTCTCGAACCCGCCCAGGCGGAAGGTCACGCCGTCGCGCGTCCCGGCGTTCGCCACCGCGACCCGCGACGGTTCGATCTCGATCCCGGTCACCTCGACGTCGGGTCGGACGCGCGCCAGGCGGTCCCGCAACTCGAGCGTGGTGGTCGGGGAGGCACCGTAGCCGACGTCCGCGACGAGCGGGTCGTCGGTGCCCCGGAGCACCGGGAGTGACGCGATCCACCGGTCCACGCGACGGAGGCGGTTGTGGCCCGTCGTGCCGCGTGTCACGTTCCCGATGGGCATGCTGACCAGGGTACGGGCCGGGTGGGCCTCGGTAGACTCCCGGCATGACCTCCACGCTCGTCCTGCTCCGTCACGGCAACAGTGACTGGAACCAGAAGAACCTGTTCACCGGCTGGGTCGACGTCCGACTCAGCGAGCTCGGCGAGAAAGAGGCCAAGCGCGCCGGCGAGCTCATCTCCGGCTCGGGCATCGTGCCGGACGTCCTGTACACGTCGCTCCTCACCCGTGCGATCCAGACGGCGGACATCGCGCTGCTCGAGGCCGACCTGGCGTGGCTGCCGGTCAAGCGCGACTGGCGCCTCAACGAGCGGCACTACGGCGACCTGCAGGGCAAGGACAAGGCCCAGACGCTCGAGCAGTACGGCGAAGAGCAGTTCATGGAGTGGCGTCGCTCGTTCGACGTGCCGCCGCCCCCCATCGCCGACGACGCCGAGTGGTCGCAGGCCGGTGACCGTCGGTACGCCGACCTCGGCGACCAGCTGCCCCGGACGGAGTCGCTCAAGCTGGTCATCGAGCGACTGCTGCCGTACTGGGAGTCCGACATCACGAAGGACCTCGCCGCCGGCAAGACCGTCCTCGTCACCGCGCACGGCAACTCGCTGCGTGCGCTCGTGAAGCACCTCGACGGCATCTCGGACGAGGACATCGCGGGCCTCAACATCCCGACGGGCATCCCGCTCGTGTACGAACTCGACGACGAGTTCCGCCCGACGAAGCCGTCGTACTACCTCGACCCGGAGGCCGCTGCGGCCGGTGCCGCGGCCGTCGCCGCCCAGGGCGCGAAGAAGTAACGAGCCCTCCCCGCCAGACGCACGCGAGCGCGCCCCGCCACCGATCGGTGACGGGGCGCGCTCGCGTTCCGGGCGCTCGTGGTCAGGCGCGCGTGTCGAACGACGTCCAGGCGGACCGCTTGCCGTTCACCGCCTGGCTCACCTCGAACAGGTCGACGCGCGCCGTGGTGACGTCGACCTTCCAGGTGCCGTCGGCCGCGATCGCGTTGATCACGCCGCCGGTGAAGGTCGTGCGGACCGTCACCCAGCCGTTGGCGATGCCGGAGCCCACCAGGTACGTGCGGCCGCCCTCGCGGACGATGCCGTCGACGACCGGCGCGGCCGGCGCGGACGTCTCCGGCGGTGCGACCGGGGGCGTGGTGACGGTGCCGGCGGCGATCGGTGCGTCGCCGACGCGCCACGTGACGGGCTGCGAGCGGACCCCGCCGACGCCCTGCTGCACGGTGAACTGGTTCGGCGTGGCGTTCCGGAAGGTGGCGCGCCACGAGCCGTCCGCCTGCACGAGGGCGATGGCCCCCGTGGAGCCGCCGTACTGGATGGCGATCGAGGCCTTGGGGATGCCGGTGCCGACCAGCGCCACGGTGCCGCCGCTGCGGTCGATGCCGGTGATGCCCGGGGTCGGCGTGGTGCTGGTGCCGGTGCTCGCGGTGTTCACGATGCCCGCGGCCCCGAGGGACAGGGTGGCAGCGGAGGCGGGCACGGCGGAACCGAGGGCGATCGCACCGGCGAGGGTCCCACCGGCGAGGACGGCCAGGATGGGTCGAGGGGTCTTCATGGGTGTGCTCCTTCTCGTTGCGGCGATGTGCCGCAGCGAGGAGTGTGCCTGGTCGGCTGCAAAACATTCGGAGTGTGATGTTTCGCCGCGGTGTCACGGTGCCTCCGCGCGGGCGCAGCGGTCAGACGAAGTGCGCAGCGATCTCCTGCACGAGCACCCCGACGTCGTACGGCTGCGTCGTGTCGACGCGCACCACGGGCGTGACACCGATGGGGCCGGCGTCGACACCGTGCTCGTCCCAGAACGCGAGGACGTCGGCCAGCTCTCCGTGCACCTCGTGTCGCAGCGGCACGGTACCGGGGTCGTAGCGATCCCGTAGCCGGTCCTCGGCGGTCGCGCGGTCGACGTCGCACCACACCTCGACGACGCGCGGCGACCCGGCGGTGGCGAGCCCTGCCTCCAGGCGGTCCCGGTCCCGCGACGGCAGCCAGACGGCGTCGAGGACCACCCCGTTCTCGACGGCCCGCGCCATGGACCACATCGTGTCCATCGCGATCCCGCCGAGTGCACGCGAGTCGATCATCGGGCCCGCGATGTCCGCGAGCGGTTCCTTGATCCGGTCCTTCGACAGGAAGGGGCAGCCGAGCACCTCGGCGAGGGCGGCCCCCACCGTGCTCTTGCCCGAACCGGGCATCCCGTTGACGACGATCGCGACCTGAGCCATGCCACGATCCTCCCATCCGGCCGAGGCCCGACGCTCCGACGGCGCGACGTTCTGAGGGCGCGACGCACCGACGGTTCGACGCTCCGACGGCACGACGCACCGACAGCACGACGCCCCACGCTGCCGGAGCAGCGCGGGGCGTCGGGGACCGACAGCGGTCGGGTCAGGCGGTGACGCTCGCCGAGCTGGCCCAGTCGCCCGTCGCCAGGTACTCGACCTTCTTCGCGATCGACACCGCGTGGTCGGCGAAGCGCTCGTGGTACCGCGACGCCAGGGTCGCGTCGACGGTGATCACCGGGTTGCCCTTGTAGGTCTCGCCGAGCACGAAGTCGAAGACGCTCGCGTGCAGCTCGTCGACGGCGTCGTCCTCGTCACGGATCTCCGCGGACAGCGCGATGTCCTCGGTCGCGAGCAGGCGGGTGAGCTTCTGCGCCATCGAGACGTCGTGCGCGCCCATCTGCTTGAAGGTGCTGCGGAGCCCCTTCGGCACGACCTTCTCGGGGAAGCGCTGCCGCGTCAGCTGCGCGATGTGCTCGGCCATGTCGCCCATGCGCTCCAGCGACGAGCTGACCCGCAGTGCGGTGACGACGACGCGCAGGTCGCGGGCCACCGGCGCCTGGCGGGCGAGGATGTCGATCGCGACCTCGTCCAGCTCCTGCGCGGCGGCGTCGATCTTCGCGTCGTCGGCGATGACGTCCTCGGCGAGGGTGACGTCGGATTCGGTGAACGCCTGGGTCGCTCGGGTGATCGCGGACTCGACGAGACCGGCGATCTCGGTCAGCCGTTCCTGGACGTCCTGGAGTTCCTGCTGGAACACTTCGCGCATGGGGGAGTACCTCTCTCTGCGTACCGGACGAGTGTCGTCAGCCCAGGTGAACGAACGGTGACGTGCCGCTGAACGCTTCGCGATCCGGCTCATCAGCGGGGGTGAACGGTGCCCGAACCCCGCGTGACCACTCCTACACTGACGGCATGGACAACGCGTGGCTCGTGCCACTGTCGATGCTCCTCGGCGGGGTGTTCGGCGCTGGCGTCGTGGTGCTGATCATCACCGCCGAGCGCACGGCACGTGCCGCCGACGTGGCGGAGCGGACGCTGCCGGACGGCGTCGCCGCGGTCATCGCCACCATGCACAACCCGGCCGTCGTGGTCGACCCGTCCAACACCGTGGTCGCCGCGTCCCCGCAGGCGCTCACCGTCGGTCTCGTGGTGCGGCGCCGGCTCGTGCACCAGGAGCTCGTCGACCTGGTCGACCGGGTCCGGCAGAGCGGTGAGATGGGGGCGGAGGACCTCGAGCTCCCGCGCGGTCGTCGGGGCGAGCTCATCGGCTACCTGAGCTTCCGGGCCGCGCAGCTCGGCAACCGGTACGTCCTGGTCACGGCGGACGACCTCACCGAGAGTCGCCGCATCGACGAGGTCCGGCGCGACTTCGTGGCGAACATCTCGCACGAGTTGAAGACCCCGATCGGCGCGATCGGCCTGCTGTCCGAGACCCTCGTGGCGGCGGCCGACGAGCCGCAGCACGTCCGGAAGTTCGCCTCGCAGCTCATCACCGAGTCGGAGCGGCTCGGTGCCCTGACGAAGGACATCATCGAGCTCTCGCGGCTGCAGTCGGTCGACACGCTCGAGAACAGCGAGGAGACCGGCATCGACAAGATCGTGCAGGCCGCCATCGACGCGAACGAGGTCGTCGCCCGTGCCCGCGACATCGAACTGGTCCGGGCGAAGAAGTCGAAGCTCCGGGTGATGGGCGATCCGGGCCTGCTGCAGATCGCGGTGTCGAACCTCATCGCGAACGCGGTCAAGTACTCCCCGGACCACACCCGCGTCGGCGTCGGCGTCCGGTCGACCAAGGGGTTCGTGGAGATCGCGGTCACCGACCAGGGTGTTGGCATCCCGGAGGCGGACCTCGACCGCGTGTTCGAGCGGTTCTACCGCGTCGACCCCGCACGCGCCCGAGCCACGGGCGGCACCGGCCTCGGGCTGGCGATCGTCAAGCACGTCGTCGGCAACCACGGCGGCGACGTCCGTGTCTGGTCCCAGCCCGGCAAGGGTTCCACCTTCACCATCCGCCTGCCCGAGGCGGATCCCGAACTGACCACCGCACTCGAAGAGCAACTGGAAGAGCAGCAATCGTGACCAAGATCCTCATCGTCGACGACGAGCCGGCCCTGAGCGAGCCCCTGGAGTTCCTGCTGCAGCGCGAGGGGTACGACATCTCCGTCGCTGCCGACGGCGTGACCGCGCTGTCGAAGTTCGACGCCGAGAACCCCGACCTCGTGCTGCTCGACCTGATGTTGCCCGGCCTGTCCGGCACCGAGGTCTGCCGGCAGATCCGCACGCGGTCGAGCGCCCCCATCATCATGCTGACGGCGAAGGACTCGGAGGTGGACATCGTCGTCGGGCTGGAGCTCGGCGCCGACGACTACGTCACGAAGCCGTACTCGACGCGGGAGCTCCTCGCCCGCATCCGTGCGGTGCTCCGCCGCCGGACGGAGGACGACCCGGCCGACTCCGGCATCCTGCAGGTCGGCGGCATCCGGATGGACGTCGAGCGCCACACGGTGTCGGTGGACGGCTCGGAGACGGCGATGCCCCTCAAGGAGTTCGAGCTGCTCGAACTGCTCTTGCGGAACGCCGGGCGGGTGCTCACCCGTGGGCAGCTCATCGACCGGGTGTGGGGCTCCGACTACTTCGGGGACACCAAGACGCTGGACGTGCACATCAAGCGGATTCGGTCGAAGATCGAGCGGGTGCCGAGCACACCGGAGATCCTGGTGACCGTCCGGGGGCTCGGCTACCGCATCGAGGCCTGAGGCCCTGCGCGGGGCCGGCGGCGGGCCCGCCACCGGCGGGCGCAGCCCTGTGTGCCCGGTGGGCGCAGCCCTGTGTGCCCCGTTGGGCGCAGCCCTGTGAGCACAGACGGGAGGCCCGGTGCCGGTTCCAGGAACCGGCACCGGGCCTCCGGTGGTCTGCTGGTCGACGCGCTACCGCGGCGACCGTCGGGTGCTAGCCGTTCGTGCCGGACTTGCCGCTCGAGGGGCCGTTCGACGATCCGCTCGGCTGCGTCCCCGGGGCCGTGGCCTTGCCGGTCGGCTGCGTGCCGGTCTCGGAGGGCGAGGTCGCGGTGCTGGACGGGGTCGGGGACGGGGCGAGGGTGGCGTACTCCTCCTGCGTGCTGGTGAGGACCGGCACCCGTGCCGAGACGCCCTCGGCGCCGTCGTACGAGAAGTAGACCTTCACGAGCGAGCCCGGCGTGGTGCGGGCCTTGGGGAAGACGACGTCGGTCGACTGCGCGGTCGTGGTGCCCTGCTCCGTCGTGCCCTGTTCGACGCTTGAGCCGGCACTGGCGCTCGAGCCGGCGCTCGAGCCGGCACCGTCCGACGGCGAGGCCGAGGGGGTAGCCGACGGCATCGCGAGGTCCACGTGCGAGTTCGAGGGGACCTGGACGGTCTGGGTGTCGTCGCCGACCTCGATCGAGACGGTGAGGTCGGTCGAGTCCGAGGAGTTGACCAGCGTGCCGACGAACCGGGCTCCGGTGCCGTCGTCGGAGATGAGCAGCGCGTTCCGGACGTCGAGCTTCCCGGTCGTCACGTTCACGCCGTCGGTGATCTGCTTGATCTCCTTGGTCTGGGCGGGCGACATGAACTCGCACCCGGTGGCGCCGAGCGCGATGGATGCCGCAACGGCGACGGACACGAGTACCCGAGCTCGCAAGAGATTCCTCCGGAAGATCACGATGCGGACCAGACGGCCCGGGCCCCATCCTAGCGATCACCCGGGAGGGGTCGTGCCCAGCACCCCTTACCGGATCAGGGCTTGTGGTAAACTGGAGGTCTGGGAACGGAGCCTGATACATGCAATTCGAGGTCGGCGAGACCGTCGTCTACCCCCATCACGGGGCGGCAACCATCTCTGAAGTCAAGACGCGCGTCATCAAGGGCGAGGAAAAGGTCTACCTGAAGCTGCGCGTCACGCAGGGTGACCTGACGATCGAGGTCCCGGCGGACAACGTCGACCTCGTCGGCGTCCGCGACGTGATCGGCAAGGAAGGCCTCGACAAGGTGTTCGAGGTCCTGCGGGCACCGTTCACCGAGGAACCGACCAACTGGTCACGCCGCTACAAGGCGAACCTCGAGAAGCTCGCTTCCGGGGACGTCATCAAGGTGTCCGAGGTCGTCCGCGACCTCTGGCGCCGCGACCAGGACCGCGGCCTGTCCGCCGGCGAGAAGCGGATGCTGGCGAAGGCCAGGCAGATCCTGATCTCCGAGCTCGCCCTGGCCGAGAAGACCGACGAGGACAGCGCATCGACCGTCCTCGACGAGGTCCTCGCGTCCTGAGCGCGGGACCACTGAGCGCGCTGAACCACTGAACGCAACAGCACTGGACACGACGACGACCGCACGGTTCCCCTCCGGGGTGGGCCGGGCGGTCGTCGTCGTTGCGGCGGGGTCCGGCACACGCCTCGGCCTCGGCACGGCCAAGGCGTTCGTGCCGGTCGCCGGGGAGCTCGTGCTCGCCCGTGCGCTCGCCCCGTTGTTCGCGCTGTCGACGCCGACCCTGGTGGTGGTCGTCGCGCCGGCCTCGCACCTCGACGCGTGTCGCGACGTGGTCGCCTCGGTCGCCGGTGCCGCGGTCGCGTACACGGCCGTTGTTGCCGGAGGCGCGGATCGCCACGGTTCGGTCCAGGCCGGCCTCGACGTCCTGCCGGACTCCGTCGACACCGTTCTGGTGCACGACGCCGCACGCTGTCTGACGCCGTCGAGCCAGTTCGAGCGCGTGTTCACCGCGGTGTCCGCGTCGGGCGGCGGCGTGGTGCCAGCGCTCCCCGTGACCGACACGGTCAAGCGCGTGGACGGCGACCACGTGGTCGAGACGGTGGACCGGTCGGCGCTCGTCGGGGTCCAGACCCCGCAGGGCTTCCCGCTCGCCGCGCTCCGTGACGCCTACCGGCGGTCCGCGCGGCCCGAGACCGACGACGCCGGGGTGTTCCAGGCGGCCGGTGGCACGGTGCTGGTCGTCCCCGGCGATGCCGACGCTTTCAAGATCACGACCCCGTGGGACCTCGGCCGTGCCGAGTCCATCGTCCGCGCCCGGACGGCCGGGCCGGTCGGGACCACGCGCGTCGAGGGCACGCGCATCGGGCTCGGGGTGGACGTGCACGCGTTCGACCCTGCGTCGGCCTGCCGCGTGGGCCTGCTCGACTTCCCGGGGGAACCGGGTCTGTCCGGCCACAGCGACGGGGACGCGGTCGCGCACGCGGTGTGCGACGCTCTGCTCTCCGCCGGCGGGCTCGGCGACATCGGCGGTCGCTTCGGGACCGCCGACCCGCGGTACGCCGGCGCTGGCGGCGACGTGTTCGTCCGGGGCGCCGTGTCGCTGCTCGCCGAGGCCGGACTGGTGCCCGTGTCCGTCACCGTGCAAGTCATCGGGAACCGTCCGCGCATCGGTGCTCGTCGGGCCGAGATGCAGGACGCGCTGGCCGCCGTGGTCGGTGCTCCCGTGGCGGTGTCCGGCACGACCACGGACGGCCTCGGCTTCACCGGCCGCGGTGAGGGCCTCGCGGCGATCGCGACGGCGCTCGTCCGTCCAGCCTGACGCGGACGGCTCCGACGGCTCCTACCGCCCAGGCCGCCCCGACCGTGCGACCCGGAGCGGCTGCGTGCGCTGGGTCACGGACCTGCCCCGGGTGCGTCGTGCCCTCTAGTCTGGGACCGTGACCGTTCGCTTGTACGACTCCCGTGCCGCAGCCGTCGTCGACCTCGTGCCCCTGGTCGACGGACAGGTGAGCGTGTACGTGTGCGGTCCGACCGTGCAGTCGTCGCCGCACATCGGACACCTCCGTTCCGCGCTGGTCTACGACCTCTGGCGCCGGTGGCTCACCTACCGCGGGTTCCGAGTCACCCTCGTGCGGAACGTCACGGACATCGACGACAAGGTGCTCGACCTGGCCGCCCGGACCGACGAGCCCTGGTTCGCCCGCGCCTACCGCGTCGAGCTCGAGTTCACGGCGGCGTACAACGCGCTCGGCATCCTGCCGCCGACCTACGAGCCCCGCGCGACCGCGAGCGTGCCGCAGATGCACGAGATCATCGCCCGGCTGATCGAGCGGGGGCACGCCTACGCGGCCGCGGACGACTCGGGCGACGTCTACTTCGACACGGGCAGCTGGCCCGACTACGGCGACCTGACGCGTCAGCGCCGCGAGGACATGGTCGACGCCGCGGATGCCGACCCCCGGGGCAAGCGCGACCCGCGTGACTTCGCGCTCTGGAAGGGCCAGAAGCCCGGCGAGCCGGCCTCCGCGAACTGGGACAGCCCGTGGGGCCCCGGCCGCCCGGGTTGGCACATCGAGTGCTCCGCGATGTCCCGGCGCTACCTCGGCCCGGCGTTCGACATCCACGGCGGCGGACTCGACCTCCGGTTCCCGCACCACGAGAACGAACTCGCACAGTCGACGGCCGCCGGTGACCCGTTCGCCTCGTACTGGCTGCACAACGGACTCGTCACGGTCGGCGGCCAGAAGATGTCGAAGTCGCTCGGCAACTCGGTGTTCGCAGCCGATCTGCTCGGTGCCGCTCGTCCCGCCGTCGTCCGGTACTTCCTCGGCGCGGCGCACTACCGATCCTCGATCGACCACCACGACGGTTCCCTCGCCGAGGCCGAAGCGGCCTACGACCGGATCGCGGGCTTCCTCGAGCGGGCCACCGAGCGACTCGTCGGCGTGCCCGCGCGCGAGGCCCCGGCCGTCTCGGATGCCTTCGCCGCGGCCATGGACGACGACCTCGCGGTGCCGCAGGCCCTCGCCGTCCTGCACGAGACCGTCCGCGCCGGCAATGCCGCGTTGGACGCCGACGATGCGGATTCCCTCGGGACCGCGTACCATCAGGTGGCTGCGATGGTGGAGGTGCTCGGCATCGACCCGCGCGCCGCCCACTGGTCGGGCGGTGGTCACGATGCGTCGGCCGCACCGCTCGCCGCGCTCGTCGAGCGGCTCGTGCAGGAACGTGCGGACGCACGGGCGGCACGGGACTTCACAGCAGCCGACCGCGTGCGCGACGACCTCGCCGCCGCGGGCATCACGATCGAGGACACCCCGTCCGGAACACGTTGGAGCCTCGCATGACCACCGGTCATCGAGGCCACACCACAGTGAACGTTCCGGCGAACACATCGCAGCATCGCCTGACCACGGCAGTGCCGAACAGGAGAACCGCATGAAGAACGTCTCTGGGAGCCGGAAGGGCCGTCCCGGCGCCGTCCGCTCCGGACGCAAGGGCAACAAGCAGGTCGGCTCCGGCGGCCAGGGCGCGCAGGCGCTCGAGGGCCGGAAGCCGACCCCGAAGGCCGAGGACCGTCCCTACCACCCCGCCGGCAAGCGCAAGGCGGCGAAGGAACGCTTCGAGGCGGCCAAGGGTCGCCACGGCGCCTCGAGCACGCCCCAGGGCCGGACGAGCCGCCCGCCGACACGGAAGTCGGACGACTCCGAGATCGT
Organism: Curtobacterium sp. ISL-83; assembly: GCF_018613895.1. Lineage (GTDB taxonomy): Bacteria > Actinomycetota > Actinomycetes > Actinomycetales > Microbacteriaceae > Curtobacterium. The sequence goes on along the minus strand of NZ_JAGGPH010000007.1, from coordinate 13,891 downwards.
GACCGGCCGCAACTCCGTGCTCGAGGCCCTCCGCACGAAGACCCCGTCGTCGACGCTCTACATCGCGTCGCGCATCGAGGTCGACGACCGCGTCAAGGAGATCCTGGCGCTCGCGAACCACCGCGGGCTGCCGATCGTCGAGATCATGCGTCCGGAGCTCGACCGGATCACCGGCCACGACAGCGTGCACCAGGGCGTCGCGCTCAAGGTCCCGACGTACGAGTACTCCGTGGCCGAGGACATCGTCGAGCGCGCGTTCGCGAAGGACGAGGTCCCGCTGCTCGTCGCGCTCGACGGCATCACCGATCCGCGCAACCTCGGTGCGATCATCCGGTCGACCGCGGCGTTCGGCGGCCACGGTGTCGTCGTCCCGCAGCGTCGCTCGGTCGGCGTGACGGCCTCGGCGTGGAAGACCTCCGCCGGTGCCGCCGCCCGCACCCCCGTCGCGATGGCGCCGAACCTGACCCAGACGCTCAAGTCGCTCAAGTCGATGGGCCTCTTCGTCCTCGGGCTCGCGGGCGACGGCGACGTGCAGCTCGATGCACTCGAGCTGGCGGACCGTCCGATCGTCATCGTCGTCGGCTCCGAGGGCAAGGGCCTGTCGCGGCTCGTCACCGAGACCTGCGACGCCATCGTGTCGATCCCGATCTCGAGCGCGACCGAGTCCCTCAACGCGGGCATCGCCGCGAGTGTCACCCTGTGGGAGGTCGCTCGGCGCCGACGCGCCGAGTAGTCCGCACCGCCTGTCGCGAACGGCCCCCGGGCCCCACATTGCTGGGAGCCCGGGGGCCGTTCTGCGCGAGCAAGGCCGTTCCGCGCGAGCAGAGTCGTCGGTCAGACGGAGGCGCGCCAGTCCTCGACGTCGTCCACCGACTCGTCGTCATCGTCCGTGAGCGGCAGGCTCAACGACGACGTCGGCGGGTTGATGAGCAGCTTCTCGTCGCGGCGGTGTCGCAGCACGTCGTTCACGTAGGCGGTCGTGGCCTCCGGCAGCGAGACCGAGCGCTCCTCTTGCTGCGACATGAACCAGCGGTGCTCGAGCAGCTCGTGGAAGATCTCGGCCGGTTCCAGACGCCCGCGGAGCTCCCGCGGGATCGACCGGATCACGGGCTCGAACACCCGAGAGACCCACTCGTGCGCCACCATCTCCTCGTCCAGCAGGTCGCGGCCGTTGCGCGCCCGGTACGAGTCCAGGTCGTTGAGCAGCCGTCGGGCCTGGTTCTCGCCGGCGTCGAGGCCGGTCAGGCGCAGCAGCCGCCGCTGGTGGTGCCCGGCGTCGACGACCTTCGGCTGGATGCGTACCTGCGACCCGCCCTCGGTCGTGTGGATCGACAGCTCCTCGATGTCGAACCCGAGCGCGTTGAGGCGTTCGACGCGGTCGTTGATGCGCCAGCGCTCCCGGATGTCGAACTGCTCGGTGCCGGTGAGTTCCTTCCAGAGCGTCCGGTACTGCGCCACGATCCGGTTCGAGACGTCCACCGCGTCGGCGTTCTCGTCGAGGCGACCGCCGGCCTCCAGGTCGAGGAGCTCCCCGGCGATGTTGACCCGCGCGACCTCGAGGTCGTTCTCGCGCTGCCCGTTCGACAGGCCGCCCGGGTAGAGCTTGCCGGTCTCGGCGTCCACCAGGTACGCGGCGAACGCACCGGCGTCCCGGCGGAAGAGCGTGTTCGACAGCGAGACGTCGCCCCAGTAGAACCCGATCACGTGCAGGCGCACGAGCAGGAGCGCGAGGGCGTCGACGAGGCGGGTCGCCGTCTCCGGCCGCAGGGTCTGCGAGTACAGGGCGCGGTACGGCAGCGAGAACCGCAGGTGCCGGGTGACGAGCACGGGGTGCAGGGGTTCACCGTCGGCGTCCATGCGGTTCGTGATGACCGCGACCGGGTCGACACACGGCACGTCCATGCGCTGCAGGGTGCGGAGCATGTCGTACTCCGATCGTGCGACCTCCTCGCCGGTCTCCTTCACGGCGGCGACGTACCCGCTCAGGTGCACGAACCGCACGAGGTGCCGCGAGATGCCCTTGGGCAGCGCGACGATCGTGTCGTCCGGCCAGTCCTCGAGGGGGATGTCCCAGGGCAGGTCGAGGAGTCCGGGGTCGACGGTGGCTGCGGTGATGGACAGGGAGTCGGACACGGTTGGTTCCTCTGGGGGCGTGCGGAGCGCACGGTCGCGGCGGTGGGTGGGTTCGGACGGGAGGCGCGGGACGGGCCCGCCCCGCGCCTCCCGTCAGGACGCGCCTTCATTCTGGACGCGAACGGCGGAAGCCCGCACCCGCCTGGTGAGGCGGGGCGGGCTCCCGGGGGATCTGGCGACGTCAGGCGCCGATCGCGACCTTGTCGTTGAGGCGCTCGCCCGACTCGGTGTCGAAGGCGTGCACGTGGCCTTCCTTCGGGGAGACGACGATCGTGTCACCGATCGACGGGTGGGCGCGGCCGTCGACACGGGCGACGATGTCGACGCGCGAGCCGTTGACGTCGGCGTGACCGTAGAGGTAGCCGTCGGCGCCGAGCTCCTCGACGACGTCGACCGTGACGGGCAGGCCCTCACCCGAGTGGGCGACGACGATGTCCTCGGGGCGGACGCCGACCGTGATCTGTGCGGACTTCGCGTTCGACAGCGTGTCGCGGTCGATCGGGTGGTTGAGCGACCCGAAGCGGATGCCGCCCTCGACCACGTTGGCCGGCAGGAGGTTCATGGCCGGCGAACCGATGAAGCCGGCGACGAACACGTTGTTCGGCTTCTCGTACAGGTCGCGCGGGGTGCCGACCTGCTGCAGGATGCCGTCCTTGAGCACCGCGATGCGGTCACCCATGGTCAGGGCCTCGGTCTGGTCGTGCGTGACGTAGACCGTGGTGACGCCGAGACGACGCTGCAGCGACGCGATCTGCGTGCGGGTCTGGACGCGGAGCTTGGCGTCGAGGTTCGACAGCGGCTCGTCCATGAGGAACACCTGCGGCTGACGGACGATCGCACGGCCCATCGCGACGCGCTGACGCTGACCACCGGAGAGCGCCTTCGGCTTGCGGCCGAGGTAGTCCTCGAGGTCGAGGAGTCGCGCGGCTTCCTGCACGCGGGTCGCACGCTCTTCCTTGCCGACGCCGGCGATCTTGAGCGCGAAGCCCATGTTCTCGGCGACGGTCATGTGCGGGTACAGCGCGTAGTTCTGGAACACCATCGCGATGTCGCGGTCCTTCGGCGGGACGTCGGTGACGTCGCGGTCGCCGATGCGGATCGCGCCGGAGTTGACCTCTTCGAGGCCGGCGAGCATGCGGAGGGATGTCGACTTGCCACAGCCGGAGGGGCCGACGAGGACGAGGAACTCGCCGTCGGCGACGTCCAGGTCGAGGGAGTCCACCGCGGGGCGGTTGCCGCCCGGGTAGAGACGGGTTGCCTTGTCGTAGGTGACGGACGCCATGAGCGTTCAGTCCTTTCCACCGGCAGGTACGTGCCGGACGATCCGTAGTGGAAGCGGCAGCCCGCGAGGGCGCCGAGCGGTCATCATCGACCACCGTGGTTCATACAACACGAGTTCGGGCCGCGACGCCAGTGCTGTCCGCCTGGTTGGCTGGTTCCCAGAGCGCCCCACTACAATCGCCGGGTCCGTCCGCCGCACGGGGGTGAGGTGCAGCGGACGCCCGAACCAGGAGGACGACACTCGATGACCCACCGCCCCGACGGTGACGCCCGCGCCGCGCGGAACGAGCGCCGCGAAGCCGCCAGGCAGCGAGCGCAGCGAGCACGGACCCAGCAGAAGCGACGGCAGCGGGGGGTGCGACTCGGGATCCAGATCGGTCTCGGGGTCGTCCTGCTCGCCGCGGCGACGATCGTGACGCTCGTCCTGGTGAACACGATCCGGCAGCCGACCGGCCCCGGGCCGCAGAACACCTCGCAGGGCGGCATCACGATCGGTCAGGGCCTCAAGGCGGTCACGGTGTCGTCGCCGGCCCCGACCAGCCCCGAGGGTGCGGGGACGGTCCGCATCTCGCTCTTCGTCGACTACCTGTGCCCGACGTGCGGGGCGTTCGAGCAGGCCAACGGCGACTACATCGAGAGTCTCGTCGACTCCGGGGCGGCCACGGTCGACATCCACCCGATCGCGGTCCTGGCGAACAAGTCCCAGGGCACCAAGTACTCGCTGCGTGCCGCGAACGCCGCTGCGTGCGTCGCGGACAAGTCACCCGACCAGTTCTTCGCCGTGAACAAGGCGCTCTTCGCGAAGCAGCCGGCCGAGGGCACCGCGGGGTTGACGGACGCGCAGCTCACCAGCATCGTCACCGGGGTCTCCGGCGTGCAGCACCAGGCGGCCATCCGCAGTTGCATCGCGGACCAGACGTTCGGCCGCTGGATCGACGACCGGACCACGGCGGTGTCCGGAGGCGACATCCCCGGCACGAAGCTGTCGACGTTCCCCGGGACGCCGCTCGTGCTCGTGAACGGCCAGCGCTACGAGCTGACGAGCCCGATCACGAACGACGACTTCCGCACGTTCGTGGTCTCGGCTGCCGGCGCCACCGCCCCGACGGGGACCCCGACGCCGAGCCCGTCCGCGAAGGCCTCCGCGACGCCCGCCACCTGAGCACTGCTGCGGGGCCCGACCGTGCGAGCGGCCGGGTACCCCGCCGGCGCTCAACTGCGCACGAGGGGCTCCATCGCGGCCAGCTCGGCGCCGATGCCGACGTCGACGAGCTCGATCCGACCCGCGAGCGTCGCACCCGGCCCGCGGAGCAGCCCGGCCTTGACGCCACCGAACGTCACGGTGACGTCGGCCTGCAGGACGTGGTCGTCCGCGATGCCACCGGTGTCCACGTCGATGCCGCTCGGGACGTCCACGGCCACGACGAACGGGGCGCGTTGGTCGCGAGCGAGTTCGCGGACGGCGCCGACGACCTCCCGAGCGGGAGAGCGCAGCGGTGCTGCGCCGTGCACCCCGATGCCGAGGATCCCGTCGAGCACCAGGTCGGCCTCGAGCGCCGCCTCGGCTGCGATGGCCGCGAGCCGGGTACTCCCGTGCGCCTCCGCCGCCCGGAGGATGTCGGCCGCACCGGCGAGGTCGTCGGCGGACCGGTCGTCGTCCGGGTCGTCCAGCAGGGTCGCCCCCGCAGCCAGCGCCGCTGCCAGGCCCGCCCCGTGGACACGTGAGCCGACGCGCAGGACCGTGACGTGCCTCCCGTCCGCGGCGAGGCGCGCGCCCGCGAACAGGGCGTCGCCGCCGTTGTCGCCGCTGCCCACCAGCAGCAGGACCGAGCCCGGGCCCTCGCCGGGCCGGACCGCCGGGTCGTCGAGCAGCCCGGAGACGACCGCTGCGAGTCCCTCGGCCGCACGCTGCATCAGCGGCTCGCCCGCCTCGAGGTGGGGTCGTTCCGCCGCCCGGATCTGATCGCCGCCGTACCCGTCCATGCCCACCACACTGCCCCGATACGCTTGTGAGGTCATGTCCCTCGTCCCCGAAGCGCCCCGCCCCCGTGCCGTGATGTCCCCGGACGGACTGCGGCTCGCGACGTACGACTTCGGCGAGCCGGACGCACCCGTCGTGATCGCGGTGCACGGGTTCGCCTCCGGCGCCGTCCTGAACTGGCACGCCTCCGGGTGGACGCGGGACCTCGTGCGTGCGGGCTACCGGGTCGTCGCGCTCGATCAGCGCGGGCACGGGGCCTCGTCGAAGCCGCACGACCCGACCGCGTACTCGATGGAGTTGCTCGTCGCCGACGTCACCACCGTCATCGACACCTACCTGCTCGACGACGTGGCCTTCCTCGGGTACTCGCTCGGGGCCCGCGTGGGGTGGCACACCGCAGAGCAGCTGCCCGACCGGATCTCCCGCGCCGTGCTCGGTGGCATCCCAGACGCCGACCCGATGCGCCGCGTGCGGGTCGACCAGGCGAAGGCCTACATCGCCGACGGGACCCCGGTGGAGGACCGGGTGACGAACGGCTACCTCACCATGGCGGCCAGCGTCGACGGCAACGACCTCGGTGCGCTCGTCGCGATGGTCGAGGGGATGCGGGACAGCGTCGAGCCGACCCCGGCGAACGCGCCCGCGCAGCCGATCCTGATGGCTGCCGGCAGCGAGGACGGCATCCGGGACAGCGCCGTCCGGCTCGCCGCGGCGGCCCCGAACGCGTCGTTCTTCGAGATCCCGGGGCGCAACCACTTCAACGCGCCGACGTCGCGCGCCTTCCGGGACGCGGCGATCGCGTTCCTGCGGTCCTGACGGGACTGCCGTGGCGTTGTCCAGGCAGCGCTGACCGGTACTCGCAGGTCCCCTCTGCCCGAGGGGCCCGGGCGTAGCGTCCCCGCCATGGACTACAGACTCCTCGGAAACAGCGGGACATCGGTGTCGACGCTGACCCTCGGCACCATGACGTTCGGCAGCGAAGCCGACGAACCCACCTCCCACGCCATGATCGACGCGTTCGTCGAAGCGGGTGGCACCCTCATCGACACGGCGGACGTGTACTCCGGCAACGAGTCGGAGCGCATCATCGGTCGGTGGCTCGCGGACCACCCGACCGAAGCGCAGCAGGTCGTCATCGCGACCAAGGGGCGCTTCCCCCAGGGCGACGGGCCGAACGACGTCGGGCTCTCCCGCCGCCACCTCGCCCGTGCACTCGATGCCTCGCTCGACCGGCTCGGCGTCGAGACCATCGACCTGTACCAGATGCACGCGTGGGACGCCCTGACGCCGATCGAGGAGACCCTGCGCTTCCTCGACGACGCCGTGTCCGCCGGCAAGATCGGTTCGTACGGGTTCTCGAACTACCTCGGCTACCAGATCACGAAGGCGGTCTACGAGGCGAAGGCGCACGGATGGGCACCGCCCGTCACCCTGCAGCCGCAGTACAACCTGCTCGTGCGCGACATCGAGCACGAGGTCGTCCCGGCGTGCCTCGACGCCGGCATCGGGCTGCTCCCGTGGTCGCCCCTCGCCGGCGGGTGGCTGTCCGGCAAGTACCAGCGCGACCAGGCCCCGACCGGAGCGACCCGCCTCGGCGAGAACCCCCAGCGCGGCATGGAGGCCTGGGAGGCGCGCAACAACGACGAGCGCACCTGGGCCGTCCTCGACGCGGTGTCGGCAGCGGCGGACGCGCACGAGGCGTCCCGGTCGCAGGTCGCCCTCGCGTGGCTGCTCGCACAGTCGGCGGTCACGAGCGTCATCCTCGGTGCGCGCACCGTCGAGCAGCTCCGCGACAACCTGGGTGCAGCGGACCTCGTCCTCGGCGCCGATGAGCTCGCCGCCCTGGACAAGGCCAGCGCGCCGCGGATCGACGACTACCCGTACGGCACCGCCGGTGTCGCACAGCGCGAGCGGAAGATCACCGGCGGGCGCTGAACCCGCTGCACGGGTGTGCGGGTTTCCGCGGATCTGGGCTGCACCGTGGACATCCGTGTCGAAGCGGTGCCATCCTCGTCGCACGACCGGCTGGTTACCGCGTCGAGCGCGGGGAACACTCCCTGATCCGTGTTCCGCGACGCCGGAGCCCCGGGCGATCACTCGCCCGGGGCTCCGTCTTCACCGCCATCGTGCGGCGCGTACGGCAGTATTCCAGTGTGCTGCTCTGCTTCGTCGACGAATCGTTCAAGGACGACCTCTACGGGTTCGGCGCGATCGTCGCGGACGCCGACCAGACCCATTGGCTGACCCAGCGACTGCACGAGGTCGTCGCGCCCCTCGCTGCCTTCGGGATCGACGGACGAACCGAGATCCACGCGCACCCGATCTTCCACGGCAAGGGACGGTGGGACGCCGTGCCGCCGCGGGCGCGCGTGAAGGTCTTCATCGACGTGGTCGACGCGGTGCGTGCTGCCGGCGCGACGGTCCTGCTGCGGGCGGTACCGCCGGCTGCACTCGCCCGCTACCAGGAGACGCGAGCCCTCCCGGATCGGTTTCCACCTGAGCAGGTCGCGTTCCAGCACCTCCTGCAGCGGCTGGACCAACTCGCGGCCACCCGTGCGACCCGCGCCCTCGTGATCGCCGATGAGCGCGACGATCGAGAACGGCACCGCGAACGGTTCGCGCTCTACCAGACCTACGGCACCCCGGGCCCGTACATGCGCACGCGACTCGACCGTTTGTTGGACACCGTGCACTTCGCGCCGAGCCACCACTCGCGCATGCTGCAAGCGGCCGATGTCCTCGCGTACGTCTGGGTGCGGGCTCGCACCGTCGTCGAGACCGACCCTCGGCAGGCCCGGGTGATGGAGGCGCTCGTCGGCGAGATCGAGCGCATGGCGTACCGGCCAGGCGTGTGGCCATGAGTCGCCGGCCGCGGAGTGGGAAGGCAGCCGAGACGCGCCAGACGCACGACAGCCCCGCGCGGGGCGAGGCTGAAGGCGGTGCGGGCGGCGGAGAACCGCGGCCTGCGGGTCGATCTTACCGGGCCGGCAGCGGGACTTGAACCCGCAACCCCCGTATTACAAGTACGGTGCGCTACCAATTGCGCCATGCCGGCTGACGCGCCCAGTGTACCGGGACGCGCCGGGTCTCCCGGGGTGTGCCCCGTCGACCGTGGCGCACCCTGCCTACCGGGGTGCGCCAGGGATCACTCGGCCGCTGAGAAGTTCAGCGAGATCGAGTTCATGCAGTAGCGGTCACCCGTCGGCGTCCCGAACCCGTCCGGGAACACGTGCCCCAGGTGCGAGCCGCAGTTCGCGCAGCGGACCTCGGTGCGGGCCATACCGAGGGACTTGTCCTCGATGAGCTGCACCGCGTCGGGGTCCACCGACTCGTAGAACGACGGCCAGCCGCAGCCGGAGTCGAACTTCGTGCCGCTCTTGAACAGCTCCGAGCCACAGGCCGCACACGTGTAGATGCCGGCGCGCTCCTCGTCGAGGAGTTCACCGGTCCACGGACGCTCGGTGCCGGCCTGACGCAGGACGGCGTACTGGTCCGGGGAGAGCTCCTCGCGCCACTGGGCGTCGGACTTGTCGACGTTGTATGCCATGTGTTCCTCCTGCTTCCGGTCGGGATGATCTGGGCGGTTCCGACCACTTCACTAAACTCGTGACGATGTCCGAGCATTCCGTGCACCGCGCCCGCTGGGACCGTCTGACGACGGACGAACTGTACGGCATCGTGCGGTTGCGGAACCGGGTGTTCGCGCTCGAGCAGCGGGTCACCGCCGAGGACTTCGACGGCCGTGACCGCGACCCGGACACGGAGCACTGGTGGTTCGGAACGGACGCGGATCCGGTGGGGTACCTGCGGCTCCTGCGGCCCGGCGCAGCCGAGGTGCACCCGGCCGACAGCGCTGGGCCGTCGTGGGTGATCGGTCGTGTCGCGACGGACCCCGACCACCGTGGGAATGGGATCGCCGACGGCCTGGTCGCGGCGGTGCTGGCGGAGCACGGGCACGAGCCGATCGTCCTGCACGCGCAGGAGTACGTCGCCGGCCTCTACGAACGGCACGGCTTCGTCCGGTTCGGCGCACCGTACGTGGAGGCCGGCATCCGCCACGTCGGCATGTACCGCCCGTGAGCGCCACTCGCCCACGAGAACGGACGCCATGAGCACGGACACCGCCGCGCGGTACGCCGCCTACGCCGAGCGCATCGCACCGGAGTCGCCCTCCTACGCGGCCTGGGCGCGATCGGTGGACGACGGCCTGCTCGCGCTCCTGGCCCAGGTCCCGGAGCAGCAGCGGCAACCGGAACTGCTCTTCGCGGTCGCGCGCCGGCTCGGTGCGGACCCGTCGGACCCGGGTGCGCTCCGCACCGTCGGCCGGGAGGCAGGGCCCACCCTGGTCGCGGCCCTCACCACCGCCACGGTGCAGGCCAACGACCCCCGTCGGCTCGCCCCCGTCGTCCCGCTGTTCGCCGCGCTCGCCGCGCGGGTGTCGCGCCCGCTCGGCCTCGTCGACGCCGGCGGCGCGGCAGGGCTGTGCTCGATCCCGGACCGGGTGACGCTCGACTACCGGATCGTGGACGGCGTCCGAACAGCCGACGGAGTCAGCGAGACCACCCGACCGGAGACCGTCCTGCGGATGCACACCGCGGTGGCGGAGCCCGCGGTCGGCTTGGTCGCCGACGTCGGCGGTCGGGTGCCACCCCCGGCCAGCGCACCGATCCGGATCGGGTCGCGCGTGCTGCTCGATCCGAACCCGATCGACCTCGCGGCACCGGAGGCGTTCGACCGGCTCGTCGAGGCGGTCCCGCCCGAGGCGACGGACCGCACCGCCCTGATGCGCGAGGCGGCCCGCGCGGCGCTCGCCGAGCCTCCCGACCGCATCCGCGGGACGCTGCCGGGTGACCTGGACCGCGCACTGGACGCCCTGCCGGACGGCTGCGAGCCGGTCGTCCTGACCACCGGGACGCTGGTGTACGTGCCAGGTGCCGACCGCCAGCGGTTCGTGGACCGGATCCGCGAGCGTAGCGTGCACTGGATCGCCCTCGAGCGGACCGGCATCCTGTCCGGTGTCGCGGCGACGCTGCCCGACGGCGTCGACCCGTCCGACCCCGACGCCTTCGCGACGGCCTCGCTGGACGGTGTCGCGATGGCCGTCTCCGATCCGTTCGGGACCCGCGTCCGGTGGCTCCGCGACCCGAACCTGTGACCGGAGTTCACGACAGTCCAGCACCGTGCCAGGGTCCCGATCACCCGCACCCCTACGATGTGCGAGACCCGTAGCCCGGCTGTGCCGGTGTCCTCCACGATCGGAACCGCAGTGACCGCCCTCCCCACCGACGAGCTCAGCGAGCTCGACAAGCACGTGCTCGCGTTCGAGCACGAGCGGGCGCGGCACGACCGGACGAAGGAAGCGGAGATCCGGGTCGAGTTCGACATGTCGGCGGCGCGCTACTACCAGGTGTTGAACCGCGTGATCGATTCGCCGGCGGCGCTCGCGTACGACCCGCAGCTCGTCACCCGGCTGCAGCGACTGCGCCGCGCACGGACTGCTGCCCGGGCTTCCCGGAGCTTCGTGGCGTCCGGCGCAGTACTCGAAGGACGTGAAGAGGAACGATGAGCACGAGATTCCCCCGAGACCGGTTCGACGACGTCGCCGACGGCCCACGGGTCGGTGCGCACCGTGGGGCACGGCGCCGCGGTCGTGGCTGGATCGCGTTCGCGTGGGCGGCCCTCGCCACCGGTGTGCTCGTGGGCATCGGGGTGCTCGTCCTCGCGCTGCTGAACGGCAGCTACTCCTTCACCAGCACGACGCCGTCGTCCTCAGCGTCCGCGCCGGCGTCCTCCTCGGCATCCCCGTCCAGGTCGACCGGCTCGGGTTCGGGTTCGGGCTCCACCGGCGGCGGCGCGGCGCAGGCTCCAGCGGCCGCGACGCCGGCCCAGCAGGGCACCACGACCGTCGTGGTCCTGAACGGCACCACGCGGGCCGGGCTGGCGGCGAAGGCCAGCGGTGCGTTGACCACGGCCGGGTGGAAGGTGGCCTCGACGGGTGACGCCGGCACGACCGGGGCGACCGCGACGATCGTGTACTACCAGCAGGCATCGCAGGCAGCCGTGGCGCAGGGGATCGCCAAGCAGCTCGGTGTCGCGACGGTGCGGCAGTCGGCCGCGTTCCCGAACGCCGCCGTCAGTGTCGTGCTCGGTGCGGACTACGCCGGCTGAGGCCTGTCGGCGTCGAATGTGACGGGCGTGTTTCCAACGCGTTGATTTCTGCGGGATTCGGCGTCACAGCCCTTGCCCTGCGGGCGTTGTTGGGCAAGAGTCACACAAAGGCGACTCCGCCGATCGCATCAGCAGTACCGCAAGGAGCAAGGAACATGGCCAACGGAACCGTGAAGTGGTTCAACGCCGAGAAGGGCTTCGGCTTCATCACCGTCGATGGGGGTGGCCAGGACGTGTTCGTGCACTACTCGGCCATCGACATGTCGGGCTACAAGGTCCTCGAGGAGGGCCAGGCCGTCGTGTTCGACGTCGGCACCGGGTCGAAGGGCCCGCAGGCCGAGTCCGTCCGACCCGCCTGAGCCGGAACCACAGCGAACGCGCCGTCCCCTCAGGGGCGGCGCGTTCGCTGTGTCCGGTGCGTGCCCGCGGGGGCGACGTGTCCTGGGAAGTCGGGCCGCGCCTCCCGATCGTGTTGCACTCGCACCCGTCGAGTGCCAGAATCGGCGTTGGCACTCGTTCACGCTGAGTGCCAGCACGACCCCCATGCACGACGTCCGGGAGGGACGAGAAACTCACTATGGCAAAGATCATTGCTTTCAACGAAGAGGCCCGACGCGGCCTCGAGCGCGGCCTCAACCAGCTGGCCGACGCCGTGAAGGTGACGCTCGGCCCGCGTGGCCGCAACGTCGTCCTCGAGAAGAAGTGGGGGGCCCCCACGATCACGAACGACGGTGTCTCCATCGCCAAGGAGATCGAGCTCGACGACCCGTACGAGAAGATCGGTGCGGAGCTCGTCAAGGAGGTCGCGAAGAAGACCGACGACGTCGCCGGTGACGGCACGACCACCGCGACGGTGCTCGCCCAGGCGCTCGTCCGTGAAGGCCTCCGCAACGTGGCCGCCGGTGCTGACCCCATCTCCCTGAAGCGCGGCATCGAGAAGGCCGTCGCGGCCGTCTCCGCACAGCTGCTCGCCGACGCCAAGGAGATCGAGACCAAGGACCAGATCGCCGCCACCGCGTCGATCTCGGCCGCCGACCCCACGATCGGCGCGCTCATCGCCGAGGCGATCGACAAGGTCGGCAAGGAAGGCGTCGTCACCGTCGAGGAGTCGAACACCTTCGGCACCGAGCTCGAGCTCACCGAGGGCATGCGCTTCGACAAGGGCTACCTGTCGCAGTACTTCGTCACCGACCCCGAGCGTCAGGAAGCCGTCTTCGAGGACGCCTACATCCTGATCGTCAACTCGAAGATCTCGAACATCAAGGACCTCCTGCCGGTCGTCGACAAGGTGATCCAGGCGGGCAAGCAGCTCCTGATCATCGCCGAGGACGTCGACGGCGAAGCGCTCGCGACCCTCGTCGTGAACAAGATCCGCGGCATCTTCAAGTCCGTCGCCGTCAAGGCGCCGGGCTTCGGCGACCGCCGCAAGGCCATGCTGCAGGACATCGCGATCCTCACCGGTGGCCAGGTCATCTCGGAAGAGGTCGGCCTCAAGCTGGAGAACGCGACGCTCGACCTGCTCGGTCGTGCCCGCAAGGTCGTCATCACCAAGGACGAGACCACGATCGTCGAAGGTGCCGGCGACGCCGAGCAGATCGCCGGCCGCGTCCGTCAGATCCGCTCCGAGATCGAGGCGACCGACTCCGACTACGACCGCGAGAAGCTCCAGGAGCGCCTCGCGAAGCTCGCCGGTGGCGTGGCCGTCATCAAGGCGGGTGCCGCGACCGAGGTCGAGCTCAAGGAGCGCAAGCACCGCATCGAGGACGCCGTCCGCAACGCGAAGGCTGCTGTCGAAGAGGGCATCGTCGCGGGTGGTGGCGTCGCGCTCATCCAGGCCGGCAAGGTCGCGCTCGAGTCGCTCGAGCTCACGGGTGACGAGGCGACCGGGGCGAACATCGTCCGCGTCGCCATCGACGCTCCGCTCAAGCAGATCGCGCTCAACGCCGGTCTCGAGCCGGGGGTCGTGGCCGCACGGGTCCGCGAGCTCGAAGCTGGTTGGGGCCTCAACGCCGCGACCGGTGAGTACGTCGACCTGATCGCCGCTGGCATCATCGACCCCGCCAAGGTCACGCGTTCGGCGCTGCAGAACGCTGCGTCGATCGCCGGTCTGTTCCTCACGACCGAGGCCGTCGTCGCCGACAAGCCGGAGAAGAACCCGGCCATGCCGGCCGGCGACCCCACGGGTGGCATGGACTTCTAGTCCCGGTTGGTCAGAGAAGGGCCCTCGCACGCTGCGGCGTGCGGGGGCCCTTCTGCGTGCGGGGGGGGGGGGGGGGGGGGGGGGGGGGGGGGGGGGGGGGGGGGGCCGGGCACTTTTCGCCGCGCGTG
>NZ_JAGGPH010000006.1 GCF_018613895.1 Curtobacterium sp. ISL-83 | reverse complement strand
AGGCCGCCGTGCGTCCGAGGCCCTGTCTCAATAGCTCCCAGAACCGCGCCTCCCGAGCACGGTGTTCCAGCCTTGATCCCATCTGCAGCACTCCGATTCACGGTGGTGTTGCAACGACCGGCTGAACCCAAGGATGGCCTACCGGACGCTCTCAGACTCCTCCGCCGGTTCCCTTTCGGGATCCGTCAGCGGGCAGCGGGTCCTCGAAGTAGAGATGCGGCGGCCCGCGGAGCGGCCCGCCTGCTGGGCGGGTTCCTCTGTCCTAGAACTCACGCCCGAGCAGGCCGCCGACCTCGGTGTCAAGGATGGATCGCACGATGCCGCCCTTGAACCACGGCTCCTCCAATACGTCGGGCGGAATGTCGTTGCTGTTGATGGTGCAGATGTACTGCCCACCTGTGGTTTGAACCATCTCCTGCGCGGAGCGAAGCGCGTTCGCAAGTTGGCGAGGGTCGACGCCATCGAAGACCACCGAGTCATGTACGAGGAAGTCGGGATGTCGAGCCGAGGCAGCTCCCTCTTCAAGCAGCGTGAGGTCGAAGCAGAAGAGCTTCATTCGGTCTACTCCACTGCTTCCCGAGCCCGGGACGGTCACGGTGAACTTGTAGCCCGCGTTGTCCACCTCAACCGTGAGAGCGGCGTCCTTGCCGTACAGCCGGTGCATCTTCTGGCTGAACTGAGCGCCGACGTGGTCGAGTTTCTGCCGGGAGCCCGCCAGCTGCTCGCTTGCGCCCTTGCGAAGAGTCGACTGCTGGAGTTTGAGGTCTTCACGGGTGGTGACGAGTTCACGAGCCTGCTCGATTTGGAGATCTACCGCGGCGAGGTGCGCTTGGACAGTCGCGAGTTCGTTTCGCAGCGCGTTCAATTCGTCCAACGCGCCTCCCGCATCGAGCGTGCGGAGCGTGCCAGCGCGCTGTTCGTCAAGTCGGGAGAGTTCGGCCTTGCGGACCGCAATGCGGCCGTCGAGGCTATCGATTTCGCTGTGCAAGAACGCTCGCCGGTTCATGAGGAGGCTGGCATGGAAGGCGGCGACATCTCGCATCTGGCGAACGAACCCATCTGCGAGAACGGCGCCGGCCGCGGCAAAAAGCACCTCGACGTCGACGGCGGTGGCGGGCGCGTCGGTGTCGTCGGCGAGTGATGAGACGTAGAGGCTGCGCATGCGGCCATCGACGACTGCTTCGTCGCGGAGGACGGATATCTGCGCCGTCAGTTCGTCTGCCCGTTGCACCAGCGAGTTAGGGTCTTCCAAGATGCGGAAGCCCTCGATCCGCCCCTCCCACTCCTCGACTTCGTTGAGGAGTGCCGCTCGTTCGAGGGCAAGGTCGCTTTCAGGGCGGAGGGTGGTCACGAGGCCATCGCGCGCCGCGGCCGAAATGGTCTTGAGCTGCTGAAGCCCCCTGTCCACGTTTGCGAGGTCGAGGACGACGGTCCAGTCGAGGTCGAGAAGGAACGCGATGTGCTCGCGGCTGCTGGTGGCGCTCTGCACAGCCACGATCTTCAGCGGGTCCTTCGGCGCCTCCGTGCGGATGACATACGAGAGCAGCGTCCGGACCGAAATGCCGCCGGTTACCTTCTCCTCCGAAGGTTCCAGACGGAACAGCCCCAGTCCCAGCAGCTCTTTCCACTCCTCGACCGTAATTTGACCCTCAGCGAGATATGGCGCGATGAACGCTTCCGCGTCGCCGGTGGCTGTGACGTGCAGCTTCTTGCCGGCGGCGAGTGCGCGGGTGGCGCTTACGGTGCCGCCGAACAGCTGGAGCTCGAGGGTGAACTCCCATCCGTTGTCGGCGAGCAACTGCATCTTCTTGTCGAATGTGCCGCCGAGGACGAAGTTGAGAATCGCGAGGAGCGTCGACTTACCACGGGCGTTGCGGCTGTCCTGGTCGGTTGAGTCAGGCGCGCGCTCGGCGACGACCGCGTTGAAGCCGGGCGTGAACATGATGGGCTTGAACTCGGCTTTGTTGGAACTAAGACGAAGCAGCACTAATCGGCCCTCAGGATTCCGTCGTGGTGATTGATGGCGCCGGCGCCGTAAAGCAAGGTCAGCGCCGCGGCGAACGAGTCATAGGGCGAGCTCGGCGCCGCTTCTCGATACTCGACGAACAGCTGACCAACGCTGAGGCTGCGTGTGCCCATGAGCCCGAGGATCGTCCCAGCCTCCCCCACGAGGGTGTTGGCGATAGGGGTGAACTTGTCGGGGAACAGTTCACTCACGCTCGAACACCTCGCAGATTTCGAAGAGATAGGCGACCACCGCGAGGGCAGCAGCGCGCAGCTGGGGGGTGTCCTGAGGGCCCGCGTTGTCCCACGCGCGCTGGACGAGGTAGTCGAACACTTCGTCGGGCTGAAGGCCGTCCGCAACCGCCGAGTAGTAGTCACTCTTGCACCGTGCGGCCAGCGTCTTGCCGAAGCCGGGATTCCAGTTGGACTGGAAGGCGATGAAGCTTGCTACGCGGTCTGCCTGCGAAAGGCCCGCGGTAATGAGCTCGACAGCGCCCGGACCGAGCTTGTTGAGCTGGATCTTCTGCTGAACGGGAAGCGCGATGTCCACTTGCACCGCCGTCAGCGGTTCTCTCGCTCCCACCAAAACCATGCAGACCGTAGACAGCTCTGCGTATGTCACATCGCCAAGGCCGGCTCGAACGCCGCGCGCCACCTTCGCCTCGTGCACGCGCTTGGCTTCGCGTAGGAAGTCGACCGTGTGCAGTTCAAGCTGGGCGTCCACGGCGTCATGATGCGGGCCGCACAAGTAGATGAGGTTGTCCGCCGACCCCCGCTGTTGTTTGGTCATCGCCTCGTCATACCGCGGGCCGCCGGGACTCGCTGCGCAGATGTGTGCCACCTTCCCTGTCGCCTTCGGTCGATCGTCGTCTGCGAGCGACTCGATGGTGAGGATCAACCCGCATCTGGGGTATGCGCAGGTGTTCCCGCTGCGCGACACAACGACCTTCTCCTGGGCCGGAGGCGCGGCCTCGCGCGGGATGAGTTTTGACATCACCTCAGCGTATTGGTGACGAGATGCAGTCGTTCGCGCGACACTTCCTCGTGTGACCATCTATCGGCCGCGAGAGCGAGACTCGGATGCGTCGTGCCCGGGTGCGGGTGTCAGCAGATCGTTCGGCGACCGTGAGCAGGTCTGCTCACGTGATCCGGGCCTCCAGTCAGCTCCGCGCCGCGCCCGTCAGTAACGCGTGCGGCGGCGGAGCGCCGCCGCCCACCCGAGCCGGATGACAGCCGCGCCGAAGAGGGCCTTCACGACGCCGCCCACGATGAACGGGTACAGGCCGTAGGCCAGGGTCTGCTGCAGGTCGGTGCCGAGGACGACCGCGAGCCAGGCCAAGCCGAAGCCGAACGTGACGACGGTGCCGAGCGTGCACGACAGGATCGCGGTGCGGAGCGGCCGGTCACCGAAGCGGTCCGCGACCCAGCCGACGACCGCTGCGGCCGCGACGAAGCCGACCACGTACCCACCGGACGCACCGAACAGGACGCCCGCTCCGGACGTGCCGGCGGCGAAGACGGGCAGTCCGACCAGCCCGAGGAGGGCGTAGACGAGCATCGAGGCCGCTCCGCGTCGGGCACCGAGCGCGCTGCCGACGAGCAGGACGGCGAGTGTCTGCCCGGTGATCGGGACGGGCCAGAGCGGGACGGAGACCTGTGCGGCGGCGGCGGTCAACACCGCGCCGCCGAGGACGAGCGCGGTGCTCGTGACGAGCGTGCGCGGCAGGACGGCGTCGGCGAGGGGCCGGGGCGCGGCGGACAGGCGGGGCGCGGTGAGGGCGTTCGTCATGGGGGTGTTCCGTTCCGGGAGGGAGGTCAGACGGTGACGGTGGTCAGGAGTGCGTCGGCTTCGGCGGATGCCGCGTCCACGGCGCCGGTGTCGAGGCCGCACGCGCGGAGGCAGGTCGTGGTGATCGCGTCGCGGTCGGCGTCCTCGACGTCGCCGGCGCGGCGGATCTGGATCACGGTCTCGGCCAGCTGGATGAGCATCGCGCCCAGGCGCTCGGGGGAGACCGTCCGCGTGACCTCAGCGGTGGCGGCGGCGGATCCCAGGCGTGCGTACGTGTCCTCGAGCGCCCGGCGTTCGACACGGAAGTCGTCGTAGCGTTCGCCCTGCACCTCGGGCAGCAGGTAGAGGGTGCCGATGTTGTGCGGTGTTCGCGCGAGCGTGTCGACGTCGGTGCGCACCAGCGCGGCGAGGGCTCCGGCGGCGCTCGCGGTGTCCGGGACGAGCTGTTCGAGGCCGCGCACCACCTCGAGGCTGGGGCGCACCGACGTCGTCAGGAGCTCGACGAGCATGTCGTCCTTGCCGGCGAAGTGGTAGTAGAGCGAGGCCTGCCGGATCCCGACCCGGTCCGCGATGGCTCGGGTCGTGGTGGCGCTGAAGCCGTTCTCGACGAACAGGGCCGCGGCTGCGTCGAGCACCTGGTCACGGGCGCTCATGCCGGACCCGGCGTCCGGGACCTTCCGGGGGCGGCCGACGCGGGCGGGACGGTCGTCGGGTTGCTGCACGGGACCATCGTCCCAGCCGACGGTCATGCGCGTTCCCCGACCGGGACGGGAGCGCCGCCGCCGCCGGCGACGTCGGCGCCGCCGTCGGCGCGGTACGCGCGCCAGCCGCCGGGGTCCGTGATCTCCCGCGCCCCGGCGACGGCGAACGGTTCGACCAGGAACCCGGTGACGTCGCTACCGTCCTCGAGCGTGACGGTGCCGATCGCCATCGGTACCGGCAGGGCGGCGACGAACGTGCCGAAGCCGGCGGCGGGGAGCCGCCAGACCTCGCCGGCGATCGGGGCTCCGCCGTCGGCGCGGACCAGTCCGGGCTTCGGTGGCACGGTGTCGAGTGCGTACAGCCGGTAGTCGGCGCTCGTGCGCACCTGCCGGACGAAGGAGCCTCCGGCGGCGACGAGCTGCCCGTTCAACGGCTCGTCCCGCAGGTGCGCTCCGACGACGAGCAGGTCGACCGTCGGCGCGGCGAACGTGGCCGCGAGTGCGGCGAGACGCCGGTCGGTGAAGGCGGGACCGGTCAGCATCACGCCGAACGGCAGCCCGTCGACGAACCCGGCGGGGACCGCGAGCGACGCCATGTCGAGCAGGTTCGCGAAGTTCGTGTACCGCCCCATCCGGCTGTTCGCGCCGATCGGGTCGGCGGCCACCTCGGCCAGGGTCGGGTGCCAGGTGGTCGTCGGGGTGAGGAGCGCGGTGACCCCGTCGAGCGCCGCACGACCCGCGGCACCGAGGAGGTCCAGTCGTTCCTGGTCTGCGAACAGGTCCGCGGCGCTCGGGCGCGCCCCGCCGAGCACGATCCGCGCGACCGACGGGTCGAGGTCGCCCCCGATGGCGTCCTGGTGCGCCTCGATGTGGGCACCGACGGCCGCGTACCGCTCGGCGACGAAGGCGCCGTCGTACAGCAGCGCGGCCGCGTCGAGCAACGGCGCGATGTCGACCTCGACCACCTCGTGCCCGAGCGCCCGGAAACGCTCGACCACCTCGGCGAACGCCTCGGCCCAGCCCGGCGCCAGTCCCTGCAGCTGGGACGGCAGCGGGACGGCGATCCGTGGGACCGTCGGCAGGTCCGCGAGGGCCAGGTCGGGCCGTGCGAGCGGGTCGGTGCCGTCAGGCCCGGCCATCAGCTCGGCGGCGGTCCGGGCGAGCCCGAGCGACCGGGCGAAGACCGTGACGCAGTCCTGCGACCGGCAGGCCGGCACGACGCCGGTGTTCGGGACGAGGCCCTTCGTCGGCTTCACCCCGACCAGGTTCCCGAGCGCTGCCGGGACCCGTCCGGAGCCCGCGGTGTCGGTGCCGAGCGCGAAGTCCACGATGCCGAGCGCGACCGCGGTGGCGGAACCGCTCGACGATCCACCCGAGATCCGCGTCGGATTCCAGGCGTTCCGGACGGCGCCGTGGGGGGAGCGGGTGCCGACGAGGCCGGTGGCGAACTGGTCGAGGTTCGCCTTGCCCACCACGACGGCTCCGGCAGCGCGGAGTCGTGCGACGGCGGTGGCGTCCGCGGACGGTGAGTACGCGAAGGTCGGCGCTGCCGCGGTGGTCGGGAGCCCGGCCACGTCGATGTTGTCCTTCACCGCGAACAGCAGACCGGCGAGGGGGAGCGTCGGGTCGACGGCCTGGGCCTCGGCGAGGACGTCGGCTTCGTCGCGCAGGGTGATCCAGACCTCGGGCCGGTCCACCGCGGTCAGCCGGGCGTAGGCATCCCGGACGCGCTCGGCGGCGGTCATGCCCGTGCTCCGATCGCAGCGAGGACCTGACCCGGGGCGACCTGGTCGCCCGGCTTGATGTAGACCTCGAGCACGTGGCCCTCCACCGGTGCGTGCACCATCGACTCCATCTTCATCGCCTCGACCGCGAGCAGCTTCTGCCCGGCGGTGACCCGGTCGCCCTGCCGCACGTCGACCTGCCACACCGTCGAGGTGAACGGCGCGGTCACGGCCGTCGACCCGGCGGGCAGCGTGATCTCCGTCGGCTCGACGACGGCGGGTTCGTCGCGGACGTCGAACTCGCCCGAGGCCCGCCAGCGCTCCTTCTCCTCGCCGAACGCCCGCGCCTGCTGGTCGCGGAAGTCCGCGATCGACCCGGCGTTCTCGGCCAGGAACCGGTTGTACGAGGCGATCGAGAACTCGCCGTCGACGGTCTCGAAGTGGCCGCGGCCAGCGTCCGTCTCGGCGCGCAGCTCGAGCAGCTCGTCGGCCTCGACCGGGTACCACTCGATGCGGTCGAAGAAGCGCAGCGCCCAGGGGTCCTCCTGGAACAGCCCACCGCGGCGGAAGCGGTTCCAGATCTGCACGGTGCGGCCGACGAACTGGTAGCCGCCGGGCCCCTCCATGCCGTAGATGCAGAGGTACGCGCCACCGATGCCGACGGAGTTCTCCGCGGTCCAGGTGCGTGCCGGGTTGTACTTCGTCGTGACGAGCCGGTGCCGCGGGTCGAGCGGGGTCGCAACCGGGGCGCCGAGGTACACGTCGCCCAGGCCGAGCACGAGGTAGCTCGCATCGAACACCGTGCGGAACACGTCGTCCACGCTCTCCAGCCCGTTGATGCGCCTGATGAACTCGATGTTCCACGGCGTCCACGGGGCGTCGTTCCGCACGCCGTTCATGTACCGCTCGATCGCCAACCGGGTGGCGGGGTCGTCCCACGACAGCGGCAGCTTCACCGTGCGCGACGGCACGACGAGCTGGTCGGTCGGCGGGATCTCGTCCTCGAGCTCGCGGAGCAGCCCGGCGACGGTGCTCGCCTTGAGCACGGACGCGTCCGTGTGCACCTGCAGCGACCGGATGCCCGGCGTGATGTCGAGGATCCCCTTCGGGGCCTCCTGCTGCAGCGTCGTCATGAGCGCGTGCACCCGCATCCGCAGGGCGATGTCGAGCGTCATGTCGCCGTACTCGACGAGCACGTTGTCGTCGCCGTCGCGTCGGTACGCGACGCTCGGTCGCGCGTCGGTCGCGTCGAGTCGCGCGATCACGCCGTCGTCGCCGTCACCACCCGTCCGTGCGACCGTCCTGGAGGCACGGTGCGCGTCGAGCGCGGCGGCGTCGGCTTCGCGGACGGGGACGAACCGCACGGTGTCACCGGGGCGGAGCTGGCCGAGCTTCCACAGGTCGCCGCTGGCGACCACGGCGGGGCACACGAAGCCGCCGAGGGAGGGGCCGTCCGGGCCGAGGATGATCGGGGTGTCGCCGGTGAAGTCGATGGCGCCGACCGCGTACGGGGTGTCGTGGATGTTCGACGGGTGCAGACCCGCCTCGCCGCCGTCGGTCCGCGCCCAGCCCGGGCGGGGGCCGATCAGCCGGACGCCCGTGCGCGCCGAGTTGTGGTGGACGCCGTAGTCGGTCGCGTAGAAGACGTCGAGGTCGTCGCGCGTGAAGAAGTCCGGGGCGGCGTGCGGGCCCTCGGTGACACCGATCTCCCACGTGTCCGTCAGCGCCGGACGACGATCGGCCGGGGTCGGCCCGCCGACGAGGCCGAGCCGGGTGCCCGTCGGGAACGCAGGGTGCGGTGCGTCCGAGTCCGGGGAGCCGGGCCGGAGCACGTCGCCGGCGAGGAGCGCCCGACCGGCGTGCCCGCCGAAGCCGCCGAGCGTGAAGGTCGCGGTGGACCCCAGGTACGGGGGGACGTCGAAGCCGCCGCGGACGGCCAGGTAGGCGCGGAGCCCCGGACCGCTCGCCGTGCCGATCGACATGGTCTGCCCGGCGGCGACCTCGACCGGCTCCCACTGCGCGACCGGCTCGCCGTCGACCGTCACGGGGACGGGTGCTCCGGTGACCGCGACGACGCCGGCGGTCGAGAACCGCAGGGTCGGGCCGCTCGCGGTGATCTCGAGCGCGGGGGCGCCAGCGGGGTTCCCGACGGCGGCGTTCGCCTCGGCGAAGGACACGGCGTCGAAGGGGCCGCTCGGCGGGACGCCCACCTGCCAGTACCCGATCCGACCGGGCAGGTCCTGGATCATGGTCATGGTGCCGGGGGTGACCACGTCGATGCGCGGGTCCGGGTCCTCGGTCTCGTCGAGGGTCGACGTCGAGTGCGTGGCGGTGCGGAGCTCGAGGTCGTCGGTGAGTGCCCGGAGCAGGCCGAGGTTCGTCACGATGCCGTCGATCCGACTGTCGGCGAGCCCGTCGCGCAGCACGTCGAGTGCGTCGTCACGGGTCTCGCCGGTGCCGATGACCTTGGCGAGCATCGGATCGTAGAACGCCGACACCTCGCTACCGGTCTCGACCCAGCCGTCGACGCGGATGCCTGCCCGCTCGGCCGGGAACGTGGCCTGGGTGACGAGGCCGCTCGAGGGGAGTGAGCCCTTCGCCGGGTCCTCGGCGTAGACGCGGGCCTCGACCGCGTGTCCCGTCGCGGTCCACCGCTGGTCGAACACGGCGGACGGGACGCCGTCGGCGCCGTCGCGGGCCAGACGGAGCATGAGTTCGACCAGGTCGACGCCGAACACCTCCTCGGTCACCGGATGCTCGACCTGCAGGCGCGTGTTGACCTCCAGGAACGAGGCCTCCTCGCGCACCGGGTCGTAGACGAACTCGACGGTGCCGGCGCTCCGGTACCCGACGCTCTCGGCAAGCCGACGGGCGGACGTGTGCAGCGCCTCCCGGACGTGGTCGGGGAGTGCCGGGGCGGGCGCTTCCTCGATGACCTTCTGGTTCCGGCGCTGCAGCGAGCAGTCCCGGTCGCCGATCACGGCGACGCGACCCGCACCGTCGCCGAACAGCTGCACCTCGACGTGCCGGGCCGGACGGACCAGGCGCTCGAGGAAGATGCCGGCGGAGCCGAAGTTCGCGGCCGCCAGCCGTTCCACGCTCGCGTACGCCTCGCGGACCTGCTCGAGCGTCTCGCACGCCTGCATCCCGATGCCGCCGCCACCCCCGGTGGCCTTGAGCATCACGGGCAGGCCGATCCGGTCGGCCTCGGCGACCGCGTCGTCGACGGTGTCGAGCAAGCCGGTGCCGGCGAGCATCGGCACGCCGGCCGCGGCGGCGAGTTCCCGGGCGGTGTGCTTCGCGCCGAACGCGACGATCTGGTCGGCAGTCGGTCCGACGAACCGGATGCCGGCGGCTTCGCACGCGCGGGCGAACTCCAGGTTCTCGGACAGGAACCCGTAGCCCGGGTGGACGAGCCCCGCGCCGGTGTCGAGGGCTGCCTGGACGACCGCGTCGATGCGCAGGTACGACTCGCGGGCGGGTGCCGGACCGAGGCGGACGGCGACGTCGGCCTCGCGGACGTGGGGAGCGGCACGGTCGGCGTCGGAGTACACGGCGACGGTGCGCATCCCGAGGGCCTTGGCGGAGCGGATCACCCGGCGGGCGATCTCGCCGCGGTTGGCGACGAGGACGGTGTCGCGGTCGAGGGGGACGGTCACGGTGGGGCTCCCGGTGGGGTCGGGCGCGGCGGTCACGGCTGGACCACGATCATGCGCAGCGGGGTGCAGTTGAAGTCATTGCACGGGTTGTTCATCTGGGGGCAGTTCGACACGATGACGAGCACGTCGCGCTCCGCCCGGATCGCGACCCGCTTGCCGGGGGCGCTCATGCCGTCGACGATCCCGAGAGCGCCGTCGGCCTCCACCGGGACGTTCATGAACCAGTTCAGGTTCGACACGAGGTCCCTGGCGCCCAGGCCGTGCCGGGACGCCTCGGCGAGGAAGTTCTCGCGGCAGCCGTGCTGGTACGCGGTGTGGTGCCCGTACCGGAGGGTGTTCGACTCCTTCGAGCAGGCGCCGCCGATCGTGTCCTGCCGGTCGATCTCGTTGCCGACGACGGTCATCAGCGGGAGGCCCTCGTTCGACATCAACACGGTGCCGGTCCGGACGTAGGCGTTGCCCTGCGCGGCGAGGGTGTCCGGGACGCTGTACCGCTCGTCGGGGTCCTCCGCGTCGTAGATCAGGCAGTCAGCGCTCTGGTTGCCGCCGACGTCGACGATCGTCAGGACCTGGCCCGCGCGCACGACGGCGGACCACGGGGCGAGCGGGGCGACCCGGTCGTCGCGGACGGTCGTGCCGGGGACCATCGAGGAACTCCAGTCGAGCACCGTGTCGGGTGCGAAGACCGCGCCGACGGGGACGGTGGAGGACCACCCGTCGGTCGTCGTGGTGCTGGGCATCGTCGTGTCGGTCGTCGCGGTGCTGGGCATCGTCGTGGCTGGCGTCGTCGTGTCGGGCATTCAGAGGCCTCGGGCTTCCGCGTGGTCGATGGTGTTCCGGTAGGCCCGGGTGAGCTCCGGCGTGGCGGTGAACCGGTCGTCGTCCGGCCCGGTCGGTGCGCCCCGCCAGGCGTGCACCCGGAGCGGGCCGACGGCGTACCCCGGCCGTGGGTCGATCGGGTGCGCCACGTTCGCGACGAGCACCAGCAGCGGGAGCTCGGCGACCAGGGTGACGTGCCGATCGGGTCCCGCCGATCCCGTGAACGCCATGGCGCCCTCGGGGTCGATGCGGACACCCTGGAAGAACGAGACGCTCGGCGGCAGGTCCCGCTTCGTCAGCCCGTGCTTCGCCGCCGCCTTCGTCAGCAGACCGCGCCCGCTGGGCGTCGGCCCCTCGGGAGCGGCACCGCCGTACTTGCGCTCGTTCCACGCGTCGGTCGACGTCCCGCAGAACGCGTCGTGCTGGCCGGAGGTGTCCTCGATGATCGACGCGAGCACCCGTCCGTCGCCGCTCAGCAGCGGGGACCCGGCTCCGAGGTACGCCTGCCAGGGGATCTTCTGCGTGTCCGCGACGTTCAGCCGCTCCCACGGCTCGAGCGCGTTGAACACCACGGTGTTCGCGCACGCCTGACCAGTTGGGTCGTCGAACCGGAAGCGTGTCCCGCGGGCGAGCACCTTGTGCGTGTACCCGCCCGGCGCGACGGTCTCGGCCCAGACGAGCGTCGACGGGTCGACGCCCTCGGGGACGAACGGCGACGACGACGCCGGCAGGTACGGCATGAAGTCGGCGTGCGCCCCGGCCTGCGCCCGTGCGTCGGAGCGCGAGGCGAGCACGCTGTCGGTCTGGTGGAGGTCGCGCATCGGGGGAGTCCCTTCGGGGATGGAGCAGTGGAGCAGTGGCCGGGCGCCGGCCGCGCCGTCAGACGGCGTCGACGACCGGCGTCCCCGCGTGTGCCGGCACGGTGGTCGGCCCCGTCGTCGGGACCTCGCCGAGCCGGATGGGGCCCTCCGCGTGGTGCCGTCGAGCCGAGTACGCCCACCCGACGAGCAGCGAGCCACCGATGAACAGCAGCGCGCTGTACTGCAGCCACCACGAGTGCCCGGTCAGGTCGTAGATCTCCGGTCGCGGCCAGATCAGGTTCACGGCCATGCCGACCTGGAAGACCACGGCGACCGCGTTGACCGGGATGCCCCAGCGTCCGAGGTCGAAGAGCGGCTTGCCGTCCTCGTCCACGCCCGGCTCGAACGCCCGCCCACGGTTCCGGATGCGCCGGACCAGCAGTGGCCCGGTGACCCCGAGGTACGCCAGGTAGAGCATCGCGATGCACAGGCTGGACAGGGCGGTGAAGATCGCGGACTGCCCGATGTTCACCGCGAGGGCGAGCCCGGCGCCGACCCCGACGACGACCGACGCGGCGATCGGGGTGCCGGTGCGCGGGGACACCTTCGACAGGGTCCGGTGGAACGGCAGCGCCTTCTCACGGGCCATCGAGAACACCATGCGGGCACCGGCGGTCTGCACGGCGAGCGTGCAGGCGAACACCGCGACCGCGACGGTGCAGAGCAGCAGGCGACCGAACACGTCCCCGAGCGTCGCGGTGATCACCCACGCCAGTCCCTGCGTGGCGAGCTTGCCGTCCGTCAGGCTCGGCGCCGCGACGAGCGCGCCGATGATGAGCAGCCCGCCGCCGAGGCCCGAGACCGTGAGCGCCCGGATGATCGTCTTCGGCGTGGTCTTGCGCGGGTTGTGCGTCTCCTCGGCGAGCTCACCCGCGGAGTCGAAGCCGACCATGACGTACGCGGCCATCAGCGACGAGGCGAGCCACGCCCACAGGTACGGCTCGGTGCTCGTCGACCCGGCGGTCGTGAACACGACGGCGGCACTCCGCTGCGGCAGGAAGAACAGCGCCCCGATCAGGACGATGACGCCGACGATCTCGATCGCGACGCCGAGGCTCGTGACCCGGGCCATCAGCCGGACGCTCACGATGTTCACGAGCGTCGTCACCACGAGCATCACCAGCCCGAGGACCACCGCGTTCGCGGCCCCCGTCGGCGACGCGAGCGAGGCATCGGCACCCGGACCGCCGACGATCTGGAAGCCGTTCCAGATCGCGGGCAGGACCGCCTGCACCGCGATCGCGGCGACCGCGACGGTCAGGATCTGCCCGATGATCATCGTCCACCCGGTGAACCACCCGAAGGCCGACCCGGCGAGGCGGCTCGACCACTGGAAGATCGCTCCCGAGATCGGCCAGTGCGCGGCGAGCTGGGCGAAGTTGAGCGCGACGAGCAGCTGGCCGCCGAAGACGAGGGGCCACGCCCAGAAGAAGGCGGCGCCGCCGAGCCCGAACCCGAGCCCGAACAGCTGGAACACCGTGGTCAGGATGGAGACGAACGAGAAGCCGGCGGCGAAGGACGAGAACGGCCCCACCCCACGGTGGAGCTCCTGCTCGTACCCGAGCCGGGCGAGCCCCTGGGTGTCGGGGCTGGTCGTGTCGGGGCTGGTCGTGTCGGTGGTGGTCGTGGTGCGCGGAGCGTGGAGCGGTGACTGCCGAGTACGCATGGCTGCAGACCTTTCGCGGAGTACCTGTCGGTTGACAGGTAATGCCACAAGTGTTCTGCGGAGCCGTGTCGCCCCCGTTTCCCTCGTGTTTCGATCGGGTGTCGTCGGGGGCTCCCACGTAAACGTTCCGCGTCACGGCCGCGGAACGCGGCCCCCACCGGACTGGAGGCCCGGTAAGCGCGAGCCGATCGGCTCACGTCCGCCGGGCCTCCAGTCCGACATCCGCGGAGCGCGCCCCCTGACCCGCCCCGGGGCGGGTCAGGCCCGAAGCGCCTCTCGCAGCTTCACCCGACCACCGGTGCGCAGCAGCGCGTTCTCGTAGATCCGGGCCCCGATCAGCACGACCACGACCACCGAGACCGCCACGACGACGAGCGACAGGATCGGCTCCCACCACTCCGCCGTGCCGAGGAAGATCCGCATCGGCATCCCGATCGGCATCCCGATCGGCGCGCTGAACGGCACGTACGACATGATCCCGAGGATCGTCGGGTTGTCGTACGCCACGATGATCAGCACGTACGGGATCATCACGAGCATCATCACCGGCATCGTGACGCTGCCGACGTCCTCCTGGCGGGACACGAGCACGGCCGCGGCGGCGAACAGGGACGCGATCAACACGAACCCGACCGCGAAGAAGCCCACGAACCAGAGCATGCTCGGGCCGAGCACCGTGAACATGTTGTCCTGCCCGGTGACCGCGAGCGCGATCGTCGCCGCGATCGCGACCGCGATGATCTGCGCGAACGCCATCACGCTGTTCCCGAGCACCTTGCCCGCGAGCAGCGCCCGGGCCGGTATGGCCGCCATCAGGATCTCCACCACGCGCGTCGACTTCTCCTCGACGACGCTCTGGGCGATCGACTGGCCGAACGTCACCGCCGAGGCGAAGTACACGACCCCGAACGCCAGCGCGACCAGGTAGACCAGGCCGCCGGGCAGGGCCTTCGGGTCGAGGAGCTCGATCCGCGGCGTCACGCTCAGTCTCGACACGACGTCGGTCGGAGCGGTGTCGAGCGCGACGACCTCGTAGCCGAGGGGGCCGCTCGCCGGCACGATCGCCGCGTCGACCGCGCCGCTCCGCACCAGTCGTTCCGCCGCCGCGACCGTCGGGGTCTGCGTCACGTGGAGACCCGACGTCGTCGGCATGCTGACTCCCGACACGACGGCGACGGGGGTGGTGTCGTTCGCGGTGGCCTTGCCCACCAACCCGCCGATGACGATCGACGCGACGACCATGGCGACCAGGATGACCGCCGACACCACGAACGCCTTGCTGCGGAGCCGCGCCTGGATCTCCCGTGCGGTCACGAGCCGCACCGCCTGCGCGAACGAGCTGTTCATCGGATGACCTCCCGGAAGACCTCGCTGAGCCGGGGGACCCGGGGCGCGAACGACCCCACCGTCCCGTGCTGGACCGCGCGCTGCAGCACCCGCTGCGCCGTCGCGTCGTCGGACTCGAACAGGGCGTAGCCACCGTCGAACTCCCGCACCGTCACGCCCGGCTCGTCCCGCAGCCAGGCGACGTCGCCGTCGACCAGCAGCTCCCACGCGGGAGCCGCACCGGCCCGACGCAGTTCCTCCTGCGGGCCCGCGGCACGGATGGTCCCGCCGGCGATCACGACGACGTCGTCGCACAGCCGCTCCACGACGTCCAGCTGGTGGCTGGAGAACAGGACCGGCGCACCGCCCGCCGCCGCCTCGCGGAGGACCGTCAGCACGGTGTCGACCGCCATCGGGTCGAGCCCCGAGAACGGTTCGTCGAGCACCAGGACCTCCGGCTCGTGGGCGAGCGCCGCGGCGATCTGCACGCGCTGCTGGTTGCCGAGCGACAGCTTCTCGACCGCGTCGTCCGCGTGTGCGGTCAGCTCCAGCCGTTCGAGCAGCGCGGCCGTCCGGTCGACCGCCGCCCGCTTGCCGACGCCGTGCAGCCGCGCCAGGTACGTGATCTGCTCGGCGACCGGCATCTTCGGGTAGAGCCCGCGTTCCTCGGGCATGTAGCCGAAGCGCCGCCGGTCCGCCGGGCCCACCGCGGTGCCGTCGATCGACACCGTCCCCGCGTCCGCCTGCAGCACCCCGAGCATGATCCGCATCGTGGTCGTCTTGCCGGCACCGTTGCCGCCGACGAACCCCGTGAGCCGGCCGCTGCCGACCGTGAACCCCACGTCGTCGAGCACCAGGCGCTCGCCGAAGTGCTTCGTCACCCCGTCGATGGTGAGCATCGCTGTCCCCTCTGCCGACGTGCTTCGCCGGCACTGGTGACGCTATTGCGGCAGGCGGGGTGGGCGCCTCCGCCGGAGGGCGGGTCAGCGGCTCCGCCGGGTGGGGGAGCGGCGGAGGTCGACCGCGTGCGACGGGCTGTCCGTCAGCCGGCGACGCCGTGCGTCAGCCGGCGACGCCGTGCGTCAGCCGGCGATGCCGTGCGTCAGCCGGCGACGCCGTGCTCGAACGCCCACACCACGGCTTGGATGCGGTCACGGAGCGCGAGCTTCTGCAGCACGTTCGACACGTGGGTCTTCACGGTGGCCTCGCCCACGAACAGCTCGGCGGCGATCTCCGCGTTGCTCAGCCCCCTGGCGAGCAGCCGCAGCACCTCGGTCTCGCGGTCGGTCAGTCCGACCCGGGCGATCGCCGCTGCGGGGTCGTGCGTCGGCGCCCCCGTTCCCGGCCCGGCTGCCGGTGTCGCCGTCGCACGGCGGATCACCCGACGTGTCACGTCGGGGGCGAGCAACGCATCCCCGGCCGCGAGGGTCCGCACGGCGTCGATCAGCCGTTCGGGGGAGGCGTTCTTCAGCAGGAACCCGCTCGCCCCGGCCTCGAGCGCCTGGAACAGGGCGTCGTCGTGGTCGAACGTCGTCAGGACGAGCACCGCGGGCGGGTCGTCGAGGGCCGAGATCCGCCGCGCGGCCTCGAGCCCGTCGACCCCGGGCATCTGGACGTCCAGGCACACGACGTCGGGTCGGTACTGCCGGACCGCCTCCACCGCCCGGGCGCCGTCCGCCGCCTCGCCGACGACGCGGAAGCCCGGTTCGGACTCCAGGATCACCTTGAAGCCGGCGCGGACGAGCTCTTGGTCGTCCGCGAGCACGATGGTCACGTCGTCGGCAGCCATGCCCGCACCAGGTACCCTCCCCGGGCGCGCGGCCCGATCTCGATCCGGCCGTCCACCGCGGCGACCCGTTCCCGCATCCCGACGTGCCCGAGCCCGCTGCCCGTCGTGTCGCGCGTACCGCCACGTCCGTCATCGGTGACCTCCACCTCGATGGCGTCCGGCAGGTAGCGCAGGCGCACGTCAGCGCGTGCGCCGGGGCCGGCGTGCTTCAGGACGTTCGTCACGGCCTCCTGCACGACCCGGTACGCGACGGTGGCGACGGTCGGGGGCACCGGCCGTTCGGTGCCGACCACGACGTACTCGGTCGGGTGCCCGGCGGCGCTCGCGGAGTCCGCGAGCGCCGCGATGCGGGTGACGCCCTCGGTGCTCGGTGCATCCGCGGTCGTGACGGAGTTGCCCGTGGCGGTCGAGGTCCCGTCGTCGACGGAGCGCAGCGTGCCGAGCATCCGTCGGAGTTCCTCCACCGCCGTCCTGGCGCTCTCTTCCACGACGCCGAGCGACACGACCGCCTGCGCGGGGTCGCGGTCGATCACCCTCCGGGCTGCTCCGGCCTGCACGCCCATCAGCGAGACGTGGTGCGCGACCACGTCGTGCAGCTCACGTGCGATCCGGACCCGTTCGAGCGTGACGGCCTGCGCGGCACTGCGCTCCCGTTCCGCTGCGAGCTCCGCGGTGCGCTCGTCGAGTTCGTGCTTCGCCACGGCCGAGGCCCACGCGCGGTTGCCGGCGTACCAGGCCGCGCCGAAGTACAGCACGTTGATGACGACGTTGAGCAGCGAGTACGCGATGTACGGCGGGATGAGGGCGTGCCGACCGTTCGGCAGCGCACTCGGCACCGCCCAGCCGAACACGATCGCCAGGAACACCCAGGCGAACATGCCGCCGATCACCACCCAGCGGACCACCTCGGCGCGCACCCGGTCCGAGCACCACGCCCCGACCGTGTACAGCCCGATGAACAGCGTGAAGTTGACGAGGAACACCTCAGGGACGTGCAGGAGCTGCGTCGCTGCGAACGCCAGCGCCGAGACCACGGCGACGGTCATCGGGAATCGCCGACGGAACGCGATCGGCCCGGCGTTCGCGACGATCATCAGGGCCGAGACCCACCACGGTGCTTGGTGGTCGCCGTACGTCCCGGCGGAGGTGTACAGCGTGGTCGTGACGACCAGGCCGCCAGCGAGCACGAGAGCGAGCAGGGCGTCCTGCCGGTACTCGCGGCGCCCCACCGGCAGCCGCGACCAGTCCCCGGTCGTCGCCATGGCGACAACGGTAGCGGGTGTGATCAGCGGGCGGCCCGGACGGATCCGGTCAGGGTCGGGACGCGTTCTCGGGCGTCGTCGCCTCCGGCGGTCGCCAGGCCGGCGCGGCGTCGATCGCCTCGCCGATCCGCCGACTGACGACGCCCAACTGGTGCGCCTGGGCCTCGGTGAGCGCGCCGAAGACGAGGCGGTCCACGAGTGCGTGATGGCGCGGCGTGGCCTCCTCGACCATCGCGTGGCCCTCCGGCGTGAGCACCGCCAACGTGAATCGGCCGTCACTCGGGTCGGGCTCACGCCGGAGCAGGCGCTTGGCCTCCAGTCGGCTCGCGGCGCGGGACAGTCGCGAGAGTGTGGAGCTCGCGTACCCGGCGAGCGTGCTCATCCGCAGGCGACGATCCGGAGCACGGTCGAGCGCGTAGAGCAAGCCGTGCTCGAAGTGGGTCAGGCCGCTGTCACGTTGCAGCTGCGCATCGAGCGCTGCCGGCAACCGTTCGAGCAGCGTCGCGACGGACGCCCAGATCTCGAGGTGCTCCGGGCTCAACTCCACTGACTCCGGTCGGGCTGGCATGGGGGAAGGGTATGCCACGCTCCACCGTGCCGATTACTTGCTCAGGAAAGTCATCTGCTACGTTGTGACTTGCCTGGGCAAGTGACCTCGGCGGACAGCTCACTCCGTGGAGGGGACATCGTGGACCGACAGCTCGAAGGACGACGTGCGTTCGTCAGTGGCTCGACGCAGGGCATCGGGTACGCGACCGCTCGCGCCCTCACGGCCGCGGGTGCTGACGTGACGGTGAGCGGACGTGATCGAGGACGGGTGGACGCCGCCGTCGAGGGTCTCCGCGCGGAGTACCCGGCGTCGAACCCGTCCGGCGTGGTCGTCGACTTCGCCCGGCCGACGGACGTGGCTTCCCTCGTCGGTTCGCTCGGTGAGATCGACGTCCTCGTCAACAACGTCGGACGCTTCGGCCTCGCGGAGTTCGACGCGATCACGGACGACGAGTGGCTCGAGTACTTCCAGGTGAACGTGATGAGCGGTGTGCGGCTCTCCCGCCACGTCCTGTCCGGGATGCTCGACCGCGGCTGGGGACGGGTCGTGTTCATCAGCAGCGAGTCGGGGGTGAACGTTCCGGTCGACATGGTGCACTACGGCGTCACGAAGGCGGCGGTGATCGCGCTCGCCAACGGTCTCGCCAAGCGCACCCGCGGAACGGCGGTCACCGTCAACACCGTCCTGGGCGGTCCGACGTACTCGGACGGTGTCGCGGCGACCGTGGAGTCGATCGCCGCTGACCAACAGGTCCCCGCCGCGGTGCTGCAGGAGTCGATCATCGGGCAGAACCGCACGACACTCCTCGCACGGTTCATCCGGCCGGACGAGATCGCGAACCTCGTCGCCTACCTCGCGAGCCCGTTGTCGTCCGCGACGAACGGTGCGGCGATCCGTGCGGACGGGGGTGTCCTGACGGGGATGCTGTAGTCCGCCTGGCGTCGCTTGGCGGGACCTGCGAACGGACTGGAGGCGCGGTGGGGCGGCGGACCGCTAGCTCGCGTCGGGTGCCCGGTCCGCCGGGGGTGGGAGCGTCCAGGACGCACCGGGTGTCGGCTGCGACGTCCGTGCAACCGATCCATCCGACAGGGCGACAGGCCGGTGGCCGAGTTCCGTCAACGCGCTGGCGAGATTGCGCAGGGCGCGCCGGGTTTCCCACACCGCGTACGCGCCGAGCGCGGCGAACAGCACGAGGAACAGCCACCAGATCGGGCTCAGTGAGAATGCCAAGAGGACGCACAGGACCGCGAAGATCCCGAACATGACAGGAAGTGCCCATCGATTTCGACGGTACCGAACCTGGTACCGCTCGAGTTCGCGCAACCAGGTCGGGGTGTCGACTGCCGCCGGTACATCGCCGGTACGAATGGTCCGCTGCATCGCGGTGACCGCGTCGGCGCCGCCTGCCTTCCGCCGGCGGATCGCGATCATCACGCCGAAGAACACCGTCATCACGAGCGCGTAGAAGAGCGAGCCGAGCAGGCGCGCGAGGACGTCGATCCGCGAGGGGTTCCCGAGCAGTCCCAACAGGAAGTAGAGGCCGCCGACGACCACGAACACGATCGGGAGGAGCGCCGGGAGCGGAAGGCGCCGAAGTCTGTCCATATGAGTTCTCCTCGGTCTTCTGCAGTCTGCTCGTCCCTGCCGGAGTCTGCCTGACAATGGGCTGACGGTGGCAGTACAGCCTGACGACGGGTACGGAGCCGGGCACACTGGTCTCTCAGCCGAGCGCAATCCGGACCAGCACTGCGATCACACGTCCGCGTCGGCCGCCGTCGCGACCCGCACGTCCTCCGGCAGTGCGGAGACCGCCGCTCGCCAGACCCACGCGGCGGCCGCGAACACCGCCGCCGTCAGGACCCAGAGCAGCCACGGCACGTCAGTGTCGAGGAGTCCGATGCCGAGCGGGAAGAGCGCCATCCCGACCGACCCGGCCGTCTGGAACACGCCGATCGCGCGACCGCGGACCTCCGGGTGGGGCGCTTCGGCCATCACCGCGTTCGCGGCCGGCAGGCTGATCATGTCGGCGGCCGCGAGCACCACGGCGATCACCACGGCGAACCCCCACGCGGCCGCTCCGCTGAGCGGTGGGAGCACCACGAGCGGCAGGACGGCGAGACCGGTGAGCCCGGCACCGATCGCGACCAGCATCCCGCGGTCGACGCCGGCGACCCACCGGGTGACCGAGGTCTGCAGGCAGGCCGCCAACCCCGTCGCGACGGCGAACTGCACGGGAGCCACCGCGGCGGGAAGGTGCCACCGCTCCACGAACAGCACGCTCAGCGCGACGTTCGGCAGGACCATCGCCGGACCGAGCAGGAACTGCCCGAGCGTGATGAGACGCATCGAGCGGTCGGCGGCGAAGGCCCGGAGCGAGCCGTCGCGCTGCGCGGCGGACCCTGCGTCAGGGGTGACGTGCACGTGGACCACGCGCGGTCGTGGACGACCGGTGCGCTGCGTCGCGAACACCGCCGCCGCCGCGACGCTCGTCACGACGTTCGCGACGACCAGCCAGCGGAGGCCGTCGGTGCCGCCGCCAGCCAACGTCACGGCGGCGACGATCGCTCCGGCACCGAGCGCGGCGGCCTTCGTCGCCTCGAGGAACGCGAACCAGCGCTCGAAGGGACGGCCGTCGGACAGGTCGTGCACGTAGGCCGTCCAGGACGTCCAGTAGAGGCGCTCCGACGCGTTCGCCAGGAACACCGCGGCGAACACCAGCACGGGGTCGTGCGCGACGAGGTACAGCGTGAACCCGGCGGCGGACAGCAGGTTGTTCGTGATCATCGACCACTTCGCCCCGAAACGGTCCGTGAGCACCCCGCCGACCAGCCCGATCGGCAGGGCGAGCAGGGACGCGGCGGTCGACAGCGCGCCGACCGCCGCGAGCGACAGGTGGGTGGTGAGCGTGAAGTAGACGATCGTCAGCGGCAGGGTGAGGCCGGCGCCGATCGTGTCGACGAGCACGGCGAACGTGACGAAGCGGTGTTCGGCGAGCGTGGAGAACGAGGCCCGGAAGCGGGCGCGGATGGAGAACACGGTGTCCCTCGGAGTCGTCGCACGGCGTCGTCGCCGTGCGGGCAGTCAGAAGCGCGCGGACGGTGCGTCCGCGTGGAGACGGCCGGCTCGTGTGCCGGCTCAGCGCTTCGTTGCCATGACTCCGTGTCGTTCTCGGGGGAAGGTCGACGTCACGCTACCGCGGGAGTACGGTTCGTGCCACCGACCAAGGAGGCTCGATGCGGTTCCTCGTCAACGTCATCGACGACGGTCAGGCGGCAGCGGCCGGGCGCGTCGATTCGGCGACCGATGCGGAGATGGCCGCGGTCGAGCGGTTCAACGCCGGGCTGGGTGATGCGATCCTCCTGGCGGCGGGCGTCTCGGCGCCGACGGACGCAACCGTGGTGGACGCTCGGGCTGGACGGTCCTCCGTCACACCGGGGCTGGTCTCGACGCAGCCGGAGTACGTCGCCGGCTTCTGGGTGCTCGAGCTGCCGGACGCCGAGACCGCGTTGCGGGTCGCCACCGAGGCGTCCGCTGCGTGCAACCGGACGATCGAGCTGCGGCCGCTGCTCTGACGAGCTACCAAGCGGAGTCGGGAGCGGTCACGCCGGCCGCTCGCGTGCACGGCGGAGTACTCGGCCCGGCAGGCCCAGCATCCCGACCGCCCCCAGCGCGGTGACGGTTGCCGCGACGACGAAGGTCGGTGCGGCGCCGACGGGTCCGAGCATGCCGCCGAACACCGCTGCGCCCACGGCCTGGCCGAGCACGAGCACCACGAACAGCATCGACGTCCCGGCGGCGGCGTGGTCCGGGGCGACCTCCACCGTCCGCGCGATGAGGGCACCCGTTCCCGCGGTGTAGCCCCAGCCGAACACGACGCAGGCGCCGAGCGCCGCCACCGTCGACGTCGGCAGGAGCCCGATCGCGAGCACCGCCACCGCGACCGGGGCCGTCGTCAGGGCCCAGAGCGGACGGGCCGCGAGCCGACTCGTCCATCGAGCAGTGACGACGACGGCCGTGCCGCCGAGTCCGATCGCGATCCACGCCGCGACGGACACCGTGGTCGAGGCGCCGGCGTCGACGAGCACCGCCCGGCCCGAGGTCCACACCGCAGCCGTTCCCGCACCGAACAGCAGCGCGACGACGAGCGCGCCGAGGTGCGCGCGGAACCACGGCCTCCCCGGCAAGGACTGCAGTGCAACGACGCGTCCGGCCCCGGGCGCTGACCGTCCCCTGGTCGCGACGAGCAGGAGCGCACCCACGACGATGGTGAACACCCCCGACCACGCCCACGCAGTCCGCCAGTCCGGCAGCAGCACGAGCGCCAGCACGCCCGCGCCGACCAGCCCGGGCCCCGTCCCGGAGTTCACGACGGCCTGGGCGCGAGCGCGCGCCGGTTCGGCAACGCCCGCATCGACCAGCCGCACGAGCGCCGGGGAGGCCACCCCTGCACCGATCGAACCGATGATCGACCAGGCTGCGAACCACCCCGTGTCCGGGCTCGCGGCCATCCCGATCGCCCCCGACCCGGCGGTGACGACGGCCAGGACGACGAGCAGCCGTGCGTGCTGTGCAGCGAGCACGAACCCGGCGATGGCACCGATGCAGTAGGCCACGGACGACGCAGACGAGATCCGTCCGGCGACGACCGCACCGAAGCCCAGGTCGTGTTCGATGTCGGGCAGGAACAGGCCGAACGCGAGCCGGACGAGTCCGTACGTCGCGGCGATGAGCCCGAGTCCGCTGGTCGCGAGGGCGGAAGCAGACGAAAACGATCGTTTCACTCCACGGAGCCTAGGCTGCCGGTGTGGCGATGCGCACAGGGACGGAGCAGAAGCTCCTCGATGCCGCCGAGGAGCTCTTCTTCTCGCGTGGCATCGCCGCGACGCCCGTCGACGCCGTGCTCGAGCGTGCTGGGGTGTCCTCCGCGACGCTCTACCGCAGGTGGCCCAGCAAGGAGGCCCTGGTCGCCGCCGCCTTGGAACGCCGCCACGACGACTGGCTCGCCACCTGGGACCGTGCGATCGAACGGGCGCACGACGACCGCGGTCGTCTGCTGGCGGTGTTCGACGCGCTCGACGAGTACCGCGCCACCCCGGCCGGCTCCCGGTGGTGCGCGTTCCTCGGCACCTCCGCCGAGTACGTCGACGCGCCCGAGCCGCTCCGTACCGTGCTCGACCGCGAGACCGAGACGCTCCGGCGACGTCTGACCGAGGCCGCCGTGCCACTGGCCGACGATCGGGCACCGGCGCTCGCCGAACAGCTCCTGCTCGTGGTCTCCGGGTCCCTCGCGATGCGCCTCCGGGACCCTGGGGCGGGAACGGACACCGCCCGCGCCGTGGCACGGGCGCTGCTCTCCTGAACGGTTCCCCGGGTTCCGGGGTGCCGATCCACAGCCGCGCCCCGAGCAGCACACGCCACGATGAGCCGTGCCCAGAACCCGAGCCGCAGTCATCACCCGTCGCGCCCTGCTCATCGGCGGCGCCGGGGTCGTCGTCGCCGGAGCCGCCGGCGAGGCCGTGAACCTGCGCCTGCTGCCCGGACGCTCGACCATGTACCGGGTGCTCGGCCTGGACGGCCCCGCCGGGGCGGTGCCCGACGTGCAGCCCGTGCCGAGCGTCTCCGGCTCGTTCACCTCGACGGCGCGCCGAGGCCGCGAGGTCGGCTGGACCATCGCCGCACCGGCCTCCGCCCACCCCCTGCCGGTCGCCGTGGCGTTGCACGGGTACGCCGGCAGCCATCGCAGCTTCTCGGGGAACGCGCTCGGCTACGACCGGTTCCTCGCCGCCCACGTCCGGGCCGGTGGTGCACCCTTCGCGATCGCGTCCGTGGACGGCGGCAACGGGTACTGGCACCGCCGCGCCGACGGGGACGACCCGGGCGCGATGGTCACCCGCGAGTTCCTGCCGCTGCTCGGCGCCCACGGGTTGGACACCACCCGCCTGGCGTTCACGGGCTACTCGATGGGCGGCTACGGGGCGCTGCACCTCGGCGGTCTGCTCGGATCGTCACGGGTGCGTGCCGTCGCGGCGCTCAGCCCCGCCGTGTGGATGACGGCCGGGGACACCCCGCGGGGAGCGTTCGACGACGCCGATGACTTCCGCGCCAACACGGTGCTCGGCCGGCAGCGCGCGCTCGACGGCGTCGCGGTCCGGGTCGACTGCGGCACCGGCGACGGGTTCGAGCCGGCCGTGCGGTCGTACGTCGACGGGTTCG
Source organism: Curtobacterium sp. ISL-83 (assembly GCF_018613895.1). Lineage (GTDB taxonomy): Bacteria > Actinomycetota > Actinomycetes > Actinomycetales > Microbacteriaceae > Curtobacterium. The sequence goes on along the minus strand of NZ_JAGGPH010000006.1, from coordinate 102,682 downwards.
GGACACGGCCCGGAGGCGGGTTCGAGGCCGGTGGGCACGACAGCGCCTACTGGCGCCGCATGGCCCCGGCACAGATCGCGTTCCTGGGACAGCACCTGTCCGCCTGACCCGTCCGACCGACGGGAGGCGCGGCAGGCCCCGTCACGGCCGTCACGTCCGCCGGGTGGCGCGAGCAGGACGCGTCAGGCGCGACCGCGGTTGCGCCGGCGGATCTCCTTCGGCGCGCGCCCGGCCACGAAGGACCGCGCGGGGTCGACGAGGAACCCCTGCCGCAGGGCTTCACGGCCGACGAGCATCCGGAAGCCCATCTGGTCGCGGTTGCTCAGCGTGACCTCGGCCTCGATCGTCTCGCCCGCCAGGGTCAGGGTCGTCAGCACGACGATGCGCTCCTGGGTGTGTCCGGTCGAACTGCGGATCGTCCGGCGGTCGTGGATCGGGCGCTCGATGGTGACCGCGTCCGCGTCGGTCTCCTGCCACGGGTGCACGGAGAACCGGACCCGGTCGCCCGGCAGTTCCTGCAGGTCGAACGCGTGCAGCGCGGAGCTCCGGGCCCCGGTGTCGAGCTTGACCTTGATCCACGGCAGACCGAGGTCCGGCAGCCCCGCCCACTCCCGCCAGCCCGCGACGAGCGGACCGCCGCGCGGGGACTTCGGATCTCGGGCCATGCACCCATCCTGGCGCATGCTTGGATGGACCGTCGCCGCCCGCCACCACCACCGACCCGGACCCCTCGGAGCCCCACCGATGAAACTCGCCATCCTGTCGCGCGCCCCGCGGGCCTACTCGACCGAGCGGCTGCGCGCCGCTGCGATCGACCGCGGGCACGAGGTCAAGGTGCTCAACACGCTCCGGTTCGCGATCGACCTGTCCGGCGAGGACCCGGACCTGCTCTACCGCGGCAAGCTGCTGAGCGACTACGACGCCGTCCTGCCGCGGATCGGCAACTCGATCACCTACTACGGCACCGCGGTCGTGCGGCAGTTCGAGCAGATGGACGTCTACACGCCGAACACCGCGACGGGCATCACGAACTCCCGCGACAAGCTCCGGGCGAACCAGATCCTGTCCCGGCACCACATCGGGATGCCGGCGACCACCTTCGTGAACAGCCGGGCCGACGTCCGCGGAGCCATCGAGCGGGTCGGGGGCGCGCCCGTCGTCATCAAGCTGCTCGAGGGGACGCAGGGCATCGGCGTGATCCTGGCGCCGGAGGAGAAGGTCGCCGAGTCGATCGTCGAGACCCTGCACTCCACCAAGCAGAACGTGCTCATCCAGTCGTTCATCTCGGAGAGCCGCGGCCGTGACATCCGTGCCCTCGTCGTCGGCGACCGGGTCGTCGCCGCGATGCGTCGGAGCGCCTCCGGGGACGAGTTCCGCTCGAACGTGCACCGGGGCGGCACGGTCGAGAAGGTCACGCTGACCCCCGCGTACGAAGAGGCGGCGGTCCGCTCGGCGCAGATCATGGGCCTGCGGGTGGCGGGCGTCGACATGCTCGAGGGCAACGACGGTCCCCTCGTGATGGAGGTCAACTCGTCGCCCGGTCTCGAGGGGATCGAGCGTGCTACCGGCCTCGACGTCGCCGGCGCCATCATCGACTTCATCGGCAACCAGGTCGCGTTCCCCGAGATCGACGTCCGTCAGCGCCTCACGGTCTCGACCGGCTACGGCGTCGCGGAGCTGCTCGTGCACACGAACGCCGACCTGGTCGGCAAGACCATCAAGGAGTCCGGGCTCTGGGACCGCGACATCACGGTCCTGACCCTGCACCGTGGCGCGACGGTGATCCCGAACCCCCGGAGCGGCGTCGTCCTGCAGCCCAGCGACCGGCTCCTCTGCTTCGGAAAACTCGAGGAGATGCGGTCGATGGTACCGGACCGTCGACGCCGTCGCAGCAAGGTCCGGAAGCTCCCGAAGGAGGCGTGAGCGGTGCGCACAGCGGACCCGGACGTCGCACACAGGCAGAATGCGGAAGTATGTATCGGTGACAATCCTCGCTGACCGCCCCGTCGACCCGAACGCCAACGGCGATGCGGAGCGTCCGGGCAACGCCACCGTGAAGCACGAGAACGTGTCGTTGCTCGCCGTCGCCACGACCACTGCCGAGCGGGTGACCTCCTCCGCTGACATCGAGGACAAGCTCCGTGGCGTGCTCCGACGCCTCCGCCTGCCCATGGGCCTGCTCGAACGCGTCGCCGGCGTGACCGAACGACGCAACTGGGGCGAGAACCAGACCTTCCAGGACGCCGCGATCGACGCCGGCCGTCGCGCGATGGCCGAGGCCGGTGTGCGCCCCGAGGACATCGGACTGCTCATCAACACCTCGGTGACCCGTCCGCACCTCGAGCCCTCGGTCGCCGTGCGCCTGCACCACGGGCTCGGACTGCCGACCTCGGCGATCAACTTCGACATCGCGAACGCGTGCCTCGGGTTCGTCAACGCGATGAGCGTCGCCGCGGGCATGATCGACTCCGGCCAGATCAAGTACGCGCTCGTGGTCGACGGCGAGGACGCCGACCAGGTGCAGCTCAACACGATCGCCCGCCTGAACCAGGGCGGCCGGAACCGCAAGGACTTCATGAGCGAGTTCGCCAGCCTGACCCTCGGGTCCGGCGCGGCGGCCGCGGTGCTCGGCCCGTCCGACCTGCACCCGGAGGGCCACCGGATCATCGGCGGGGTCACCCGTGCGGCGACGCAGTGGTACGACCTGTGCGTCGGCAGCGTCGACGGGATGTTCACGGACGCGAAGATGCTGCTCAAGGGCGGCATGGAACTCGTCGTCGCGGCGTGGAACGAAGCCCGTGCGCACTTCGACTGGACCGACATGGACCGGTACGTGCTGCACCAGGTCTCCGACGTGCACACGAACGCCTTCGTCGAGGCCATCGGCGTCCCGCGCTCGAAGGTCCCGACGACCTACCAGCGCTTCGGCAACGTCGGCCCGGCGTCGATCCCGATCACCCTCGCCGACGAGGTCGCCCGCGGTGGCATCCGTCGCGGCGACCGCGTCTTCCTCGGTGGCGTCGGATCCGGCATCAACACGGCGATGATGGAACTGCACTGGTGAGCTCGCGGCTTCCCCGCATCGCCGCTGCTGCGGCTCCGGCGACGCTCCCGCCGCCCCTGCCCGGTCTCGACCCGGCCTGGTCGCGCCTGGTCACGGTTCCGGGCGTGTCCGACCAGCCTGGAGGCGCGGCTCACCCCACGCGGACGTGGCACCTCCTCGACACGGCCGGTTCCCTCGCCGAGCTCGGTGTGGAGCCCGTCGGCACGATCCTCTGCGTGCACGGCAACCCGACGTGGTCGTACCTGTGGCGGTCCGTGGCCGCGCGTTCCCTCGAGGTCGCCCGTGACGGCGGACCCGTCTGGCGCGTGGTCGCCGTCGACCAGCTCGACATGGGCTTCTCGGAGCGCACCGGGATCGAGCGGGGGCTTCCGCAGCGCGTCGCGGACCTCGGCGCCCTGACCGACGAGCTCGGACTCACCGGCCCCGTGGTCACGCTCGGGCACGACTGGGGCGGGGTCGTCTCCCTCGGCTGGGCGGTCGACCACCCGGACCTCGTGGTGGCCGTCGCGACGTGCAACACCGCGGTGCACCAGCCCGACGACGCCCCGATCCCGGCGCCCCTCCGACTGGCGCTGCGTCCCGGGCTCCTCGGTCGGGTGACCGTGCTGACGCCCGCGTTCCTCGAGACCACGCTGGCGATCGCACACCCGAAGCTCGAGCGCCCCGTCGCCGACGCCTTCCGCGCGCCCTACCGTGGTGCAGCGCGACGGGGTGGCATCGGCGGCTTCGTCGCGGACATCCCCGTCGGCGCCTCGCACCCGAGCGCCCCGGAACTCGACCGCATCGCCGCCGGCGTCGCCGCGCTCGACGTCCCCGCGCTCCTGCTCTGGGGACCGCGCGACCCGGTGTTCCTGGAGCGGTACCTCGACGACCTGTCCGAACGCCTCCCGCAGGCGGACGTGCACCGCTTCGAGGGGGCCGGCCACCTGCTGCCCGAGGACGCCGACGTCGCCGGCGCGGTGTTCGAGTGGCTCGGTGACCGCCTGCCGGACGGTGTCCCGACCACCCGGGCCGCTCAGGGCCTCCCGTCCGACGGAACCGGCGAGCAGGCGGAGGTGAGCCGCCCGCTCTGGGCGACCCTGGACGTCCTGCGCGACAGCCGTGACCCCGCGCTCGTCGAGATGGCGGCGTCCGCGGGACCCCGGACCATCTCGTGGCGGGTGCTCGCTCGCCGGGTCGAGGAGATCGCCGCCGGACTCGTCGACCTCGGCGTGCGGAGTGGCGACCGTGTGTCGCTGCTCGTCACACCGGGTGCCGACCTGACCGCTGTCCTGTACGCGAGCATCCGGATCGGTGCGGTCGTCGTCGTGGCGGACGCGGGCCTCGGCCTGCGTGGACTGACCCGGGCGGTGCGGGGCGCCCGGCCGGACTGGATCATCGGTGCGTTGCCCGGCCTCGGGGTCGCACGCGCCCTCGGCTGGCCCGGGCGTCGGATCGCGACGGTCTCGCTGCCCACCGCCGCACGTCGGGCACTGCGCGTCGAGCACTCCCTGGTCGAGGTCGCCCGTCGCGGTGCTGACCGGGTGGCGTCCGGTGCGACGCTGCCGGCCGCCCCCGCGTCGACCGCTCCCGCCGCCGTGCTGTTCACATCGGGCTCGACGGGTCCGGCGAAGGGCGTCGTCTACACGCACGGGCAGCTCGGTGCCGTGCGTGATGCCCTCGCGACCCAGTACGACATCGGTGTCGGCACCGGCCTCGTCGCCGGGTTCGCGCCCTTCGCGCTGCTCGGCCCCGCGCTCGGTGCCCGCTCGGTCGCCCCCGACATGGACGTCACCGCGCCGCGCACCCTGACCGCCCGCGCCGTGGCGGAGTCGGTCGCGGCAGCGGACGCGACCGTGGTGTTCCTGTCGCCGGCCGCCCTCGCGAACGTCGTCGCCACCGCCGGTGACCTGTCGGACGCCCAGCGCGGCGCGCTCGGCCGGGTCCGCCTGTTCCTGTCGGCGGGTGCTCCGGTGTCGGTGTCCCTGCTCGAGGCCGCGACCGCGCTCATGCCGAACGCCTCCGCGCACACGCCCTACGGGATGACCGAGGGGCTGCTGATGACCGACGTCGACCTCGACGGCGTGCGTGCTGCCGCGGGCACCGACGAGGGCATCTGCGTCGGACGACCGGCCGCGAACGTCCGCGTGCGGATCGCTCCGCTCGACCACGACGGTCGGGCCACGGGGACGTTGACGGACGCCGCGGGCATCACCGGCGAGATCGTGGTCGCGGCACCGCACGTGCGCGACCGGTACGACCGGCTGTGGCGGACGAACCGGGTGTCGCGGCTCGGGGTCGACGACCCCCGAGGGCACCGCACCGGAGACGTCGGGCACCTCGACGCCGAGGGCCGCGTGTGGGTCGAAGGTCGGTTGCAGCACGTCGTGACCACGCCCGACGGCGTCGTCACCCCCGTCGGCCCGGAGCAGCGCATCGAGCGCGTGGCCGGAGTCGGCCGCGTCGGGGTGACCGGGATCGGGCCGTCCGGGACGCAGCAGGTCGTCGCCGTCGTGGAGACCGTGCCGAGCCGACGGCGTCCGGGGCTGGCCTCGCCCGAGCTCACCGCAGCCGTCCGAGCAGCGGCCGGTGTTCCCCTCGCCGCGGTCCTGACGGTGCCGGTGCTGCCGACGGACATCCGGCACAACTCCAAGGTCGACCGCACGCGGTTGTCCCGGTGGGCGACCTCGGTGCTCGCGGGTGGACGGATGGTGCGGCCGTGAAGGTGCTCGTCACCGGTGCCAGCGGGTTCCTCGGTCGCGCGACCGCTGCCGCCGTGCGGGACGCCGGGCACGAGGCCCGGACCTTCCAACGCCGCCCGTCCGGCGTGGTCGGCGTCGAGGACGTCGCCGGCACCATGACCGACACGGGTGCCCTGGCGCGTGCCGTCGCCGGTGTCGACGCCGTCGTGCACCTCGCCGCGAAGGTGTCGCTCGCGGGTGACCCGGCCGACTTCGTCCGGGTGAACGTGGACGGCACGCGGGCCCTGGTCGACGCAGCCCGCACCGCAGGGGTCAGCCGGTTCGTGTTCGTGTCGTCGCCCTCCGTGGCGCACACCGGGTCGTCGTTGGCCGGTGCCGGGGCTGGTCCCGCCGAACCGGAACGTGCCCGGGGGGACTACGCCCGCACGAAGGCCGCGGCCGAACTGATCGCCCTGGACGCCGACGAGCCGGGCTTCGCGGTCGTCGCGATCCGACCGCACCTGGTGTGGGGACCCGGGGACACGCAGCTCATCGGCCGGATCGTCGAGCGGGCACGAGCGGGTCGACTGCCGCTGCTCGACTCCGGCGCCGCGCTCATCGACACGCTCTACGTCGACAACGCGGCTTCGGCGATGGTGGCGGCGCTCGACCACGCGGCGGACGCCGGCGTGCACGGAACCGCCTACGTCGTGACGAACGGCGAGCCCCGACCGGTGGCCGACATGCTCGCCGGGATCTGCGCGGCTGCGGGCGTCCCGGTGCCGCGCGTGCACGTCCCCGCCGCGGTGGCCCGTGTCGCCGGTTCCGTCGTCGAGGCCGTCTGGCGGGTCCGCCCCGGCGTAGATGAACCGCCGATGACGCGGTTCCTCGCCGAACAACTCTCGACCGCGCACTGGTTCGACCAGCGTCGGACCCGGCGGGACCTCGGGTGGGCGCCGGCCGTGTCGATCGACGATGGCCTCGCCCGGCTGCGCGCCGCGGCCGGACGCTGAGCGCGCGAACCCCGCGCGCACCCTGCCTTTCCGCGCGTACCCGGCGCTTTCGCGCGTACCCGGGCCAACTGTTCCCACGGGTACGCGCGATTCCACTTGCCATCGCACCCGTTCTGGGAAGGAACGCGCTGAGGTGCTGAGCGCTACCGCCGTTCGCCTGACGCGTCGAGCCGGAGGCCAGACGCACCGGGGCCGGCGGCCACCGCTCAGCAGTACTCGTCCGGCGGGTTCGGGTCGGTCACGCTCACCCACATGCTCGCAACCCGGTCCTGACCCACCGGGATGAGGAACGTGACCGTCGCGCCGTTCATGGCGGTGACGTAGCCGCCGTACGGGTTGTCGACGGTCGGACCATCGGCACCCGCGCGCGAGAAGTGCAGGTCGGGGTAGGCCGCCCGCAGTTGTTCGAGCGTGCTCCCGATGCCGAGCCCCTCCGGCGTGGTCGGTCCCGCTACCTGCGTCTGCCCGAGCGGCATGGAGAAGCCGATGTCGACGCTCTGCACGGTGCCGTCCGTGCCCACCACGACCAGGTTCGTCCCCTGCTCGTCGTGGAGGAACACGGCGTTCGGGTTCGGGCACGTCTGTTCGGGGCCCAAGGTCGAGAACGGGCCCGCCAGGTCGTCGATCTCGGCTTCGCGGTTCCCGCCGAGGGCGATCGGACCCACCTCGGTTCCCGAGACCGTCCAGGTGGACGGGTCGTCGAGCGCGTACGCCGGCCGGGTCGGCGTGGGGGTCCCGGTGGGGGTCGGGGTCGCCGTCGGGGTGGGACGGTCGATGACCGGGTCCCCGGACGGGGTCTCCGTCACCGCGGGCTCCTGGCTGTGGGTCGCGGAGGGGGCGGGTGCGGCGGCGAGCCTGGTCGGGATGAGCCCGAGCGCGACGCTGCCGCCGGCAGCGCCGAGCAGGAGGACCCCGACGACGCCGATCGCGATGCCCGTGCGGTGACGCCGTCGCTTGGGTCGTGGGGTGGCTCGCTCGAGGACGTTCTGCTTCATCGAGACGAGCATGCGGTGCAGGTCGTCTCCCTCGGGGGGTTCAGTGTTCATCGTGCGTCACCGCCTTCTTGAGTCGTCGGCGGGACCGGGCGACCCGCTGGGTGACCGCGCCGACGCTCAACCCGAGCAGCTGCGCGGCCTCCGCGTAGGAGTACCCCTGCAGCAGGCACAGTTCGCAGATCCGCCGGTCCGTGTCGGGCAACGCCGCGATCTCGGCGCGCACCCACCGCAACTGCTCAGCGGCGTCGGTGTGGTCACCGGGTGCGGGGACCTGGTCGGGGAGTTCGTCGCCGGCGTGCTTGGTGTTGCGGCGGGCGAGGTTCTTGGCGTGGTTGCGGCACACGACCAGCAGCCACGGCAGCAGCATCCCGGTCGGCAGCTGCAGCCCGTCGGCTTTCTGCCAGAGGGTCAGCATGGTGTCCTGGACGAGTTCCTCGACGTCCTGCCGGGACCCCGCGATCGCCCACGCGTACCGCGTCAGCGTCGGCGCGAACCGATCGAACGCCGATGCCAACGCAGCACGATCGCCCATGGCGAGTCGGCGGATCAGGCCTGCGTCGTCGTCTTCGGTGTTGTCGTCCACGGTGCCCCCTTCACCTTGACAATGTCGACGCCGCGGCGATCCTGACAGGTGACGTGCGACGAATCCGGAATTCGTGATCGCGGCGTGATGTGGGCGGCCCGACGACATGACGAACGGGAGGCACAGTGCCAACCGGCACCGCGCCTCCCGTCCGTTCTTCGACCGTGGCGGACACGCGTTCGGGTCACGCGCCCGCCACGGAACCGTCGTCCTACTTCTTGAAGACGTCCTTGACGTCCTCACCGGTCTGCTTGACGCTGGCCGCGGCCTGGTCCTTCTTGCCCTCGGCGACCTTCTGGTCGTCGTTGGTGAGGTTGCCGACCGTCTCCTTCGCCTTGCCGGCGAGGTCCTGCGCAGCATTCTTGATCTTGTCGTCGAGTCCCATGGGGGGTTCCTTCCAGGTGGTGGGCGTGTGCCCGGTGGGTGGTTGGTCGTTCGGCCGGGAGGGCCGGGGTGCGTCCGCCGATCGGCGTCAGTGGACGCGGGTCGCCTTGGTCAGTGCCGGGCGGGTCCCGCCGGTCAGGTGCACGAGCACCGGGACCTGACGGCCGAGGGTCCGATCGAGCGTCGCGACCGCGCGGTCGACGGCGTCGAGGACGGTCACGGCGTCACCGCCCCGTCGGACGGCCACGCGGATGCGGGCAGCACGCTGGCGGCGGACGATGTACGTGTCGACCCGGGAGCCGACGACGTCACGGACGCCGGACAGCTCGTGGTCGATCAGGTCGCGCACCAGTGCGACGTTCACCGTCACGGCGTCGTCGCCGGAGCGCTCCCGGACGGCGACGGCCGTGCCGCCCCCGCCCCGGGTGACCACCCAGAGCAGCGCGAGGACGATGACGACGGCGCATGCTCCGGCCACGATCCACAGCGACGCGGCGGGGATGCCCACGTGCCGGGGGAACGTCACGTACGGACGCATCGCGTCGCGGACCGCGGGCAGGATGCCCGCCCCGATCGCGAGCCCGACGACGACGGAGACGACTCCGAGGACGAACAGGATGATCCGGTTGAGGGTGCGGTTGCTCTTCGTCATGCGAGCGTTCCCTTCTCCTCGACGTGGACCCGGACCCGGCGGCCGAAGCGCTCGTCGAGCGCGCTGAGCCGCTGCTGGACGGCTTCGCGGACGACGGACTGGTCGACCGGGACCCCGGTGAGCGGGACGACCCGGACCTCGGTGCTGCGACCCCGGGCGGTCGCGGAGGTGTTGCCCTCCGGGACGCCCGCGGCCAGGCCTGCGGCGTTCGCAGCGGTCGAGGCGAGGATGCGGCTGTCGATGACGACCGCGCCCCGCTCGTGCTGCACGGCCGAGCGGTGGTGCCGTCCGGGCGTCACTGCGAGGACGACCATGACCACCCCGACGACCACGAGGAGCGCTGCCACGAGCTCGGCGATGGTCAGGAACGCCGGGTCGGGACGGAGCGCGGCGTCGACGACCGTCTGCGGGGCGGCGAGGAGCGGCGCCGCCCCGACCGCACGGAGCACCGACTCGGTGCCGATCCACGCGGCGACCACGGCGAGCACCACGAGGGCGATGGACACGGCGGTGGAACGGGAACGGTGCTCGCTCCGGCGCCGGATTCGTCGTTCGACGGAAACGTTGCGCATCGTGGCCTCCTAGTGGACCCGGGTCTCGTGCGTCCGCACGATCCCGGTGAGTTCGATGTGGGCACGTCCGACGTGCCGACCGGTCAGCTCGCTCACGCGACCGCGGATCTGTTCCGCGGCGTGGGTGGCCTCGGTGACGAGGTCGTCGCCGGCCGCCATCGGTCCGGTGATGTCGAGCGCGAGTGCTCCGGACGCGTCGCCGAGACCGACCCGCACCCGGCGGGCAGGCGCGCCGAGCCGTTCGGCTGCGACCGCCCGCGCCAGCGAGGTCAGTGCACGAGCGGTGATCTCGACCCGGCCCGGGATGACCGGGTCGCCGCTCACCGGGAGCTCCGGCGTCCGGTCAGCACGTCGGTGAGGGCACCGCGGTCGATCCGGCCCGTGGCGATGGCGGCCACGAGGGCCCCGATCGCCCCGAACAGGACGACGAGCACGAAGCCCCAGAACCCGAACTGCAGTGCGACGACGGCCAGGACGGCGCCGATCAGGGCGCCGATCAGTGTGGTGCTCATTCGACGCGGGTCTCCTTCTTGTCCTCGTCCTCGTCGTCGCCGGGGATGAAGACGTCCTGGACGGTGACGTTGACCTCGGCGACGTCCATGCCGACGATCTGCTCGATGGCGCCGGCCACCGCGGAGCGGACGCCCTCGGCGACGTCCTGCAGGGCGACGGGGTACTCGGCGACGATGACGATGTCGGCGGCGACCTGCTTCTCGCCGACCTCGACCTTCACGCCCTGGGCGAGGTCGCGCTGTCCGATCGCGCCCCGGATCGCGCCGATGGCACGGGCCGCGCCCGAGCCGAGGGAGTGCACGCCGGCGACGTCGCGGGCGGCGATCCCGGCGACCTTCGCGACGACGGTGTCGTCGATCACCGTCGTGCCGGTCGTGACGGTCGTGCCCGTGTGGGCGGGGGTGCGGGTGGCGGGGGTGGTGATGGTGTCAGCCATGGGTGCTCCTTCCGATGACCGCCGGGTGTTCCCAGCGGTTGCTGTTCACGGATGAGACGAGTGGCAGACGGGATTCGTCACACATGACTTCGGGAAGTCCGGCCGGAGGGCGGTGACGGTCGGCAGACTGGACAGTAGATACCCTAGGGGGGTACCGTACAGAGCATGATGGACGACACCGTGCACGAACACGTCGGGTACATCGGCGACAAGGACGACCTGCTCAAGCGACTCCGTCGCGCCGAGGGCCAGGTGCGCGGCATCGCCCGCATGGTCGAGGACGAGACGTACTGCATCGACGTCCTCACGCAGATCTCGGCAGCGAACCGCGCGCTCGAACGGGTCGCGCTCTCCCTGCTCGAGGACCACCTGCGGCACTGCGTCGCCGAGGCGGTCGCCGAGGGCGGCGACGCTGCGGACGCGAAGGTGCGCGAAGCGAGCGATGCGATCGTCCGCCTCGTCCGCTCCTGACCCCATCCGACGAACACCACGAAGGGACCACCATGACCACCGAGACACTGCTCGTCACCGGGATGACCTGCGAGCACTGCGTGATGAGCGTGACCGAGGAGCTGTCGGAGGTCGACGGGGTCGCGGCCGTCGCCGTCGAACTCGTCCCCGGGGGGTCGTCCGCGGTCACCGTCACGTCGGACGTGCCGGTGGACGCCGAGACGTTGCGGAACGCCGTCACCGAGGCCGGGTACGAGGTGGTGCGCGCATGACCGACGGCGTCGTCGAGCTCGACATCACCGGGATGACCTGCGCGTCGTGCGCGAACCGCATCGAACGGAAGCTCGGCAAGCTCCCCGGGGTGACGGCGACGGTGAACTACGCCACCGAGAAGGCGCAGGTGCGACTCGACGACGCCACGGACACCGACCCCGCGGTGCTCATCGCCGCGGTGGAGTCCGCCGGGTACGGCGCATCGCTGCCCGCGCCCCCGGTCCCCGACGCGCCTCCTGGCGACGACCCCGACCCGACCGCGGCACTGCGTCGTCGGCTCGTCGTGTCCGCGGTGCTCGCACTGCCGGTCGTCGTCCTGTCGATGGTGCCCGTCCTGCAGTTCCCGAACTGGCAGTGGCTCGCCCTGACCCTCGCCGCGCCCGTCGCGGTCTGGGGTGCCCTGCCGTTCCACCGTGCCGCGTGGGTGAACGCGCGCCACGGCGCCGCGACCATGGACACCCTGGTGAGCGTCGGGGTCCTCGCCGCGTTCGGTTGGTCGTTGTACGCCCTGTTCCTCGGGGACGCCGGGATGCGCGGCATGCACATGGCGTTCGCGTGGCTGGCCACCGACCCGGAAGCCTCCGACCTGTACCTCGAGGTGGCGTCGGCCGTCACGGTGTTCATCCTCGCTGGTCGGTACATGGAAGCCCGCGCGAAGCAGCAGTCCGGCGCCGCGCTCCGTGCCCTGCTCGAGCTCGGTGCGAAGGACGCCGCGGTCCTGCGCGACGGGGGAGCAGAGGTCCGCGTGCCGGTCGCGTCGCTCGTCGTGGGTGACGTGGTCGTCGTGCGACCGGGGGAGCGGATCCCGAGCGACGGACTCGTCCGCGAGGGATCGTCCGCGGTCGACCTCAGCATGCTGACCGGTGAAGCGGTGCCGGTCGAGGTCGGGGCGGGTGACCGGGTCACGGGCGCCACCGTCAACGTCGGGGGCCGACTCGTCGTCGAGGTCACCCGCGTCGGTTCCGACACCGAACTCGCGCGGATGGGGCGACTCGTCGAGGACGCCCAGACCGGCAAGGCCGACGTCCAGCGTCTGGCCGACCGGGTGTCCGGCGTGTTCGTCCCGATCGTCATCGGCCTCGCCGTGCTCGCGTTCGTCGGGTGGCTGGTGTTCGGCGGTTCCGTCACGGCTGCCTTCACCGCTGCCGTCGCGACCCTGATCATCGCCTGCCCGTGCGCCCTCGGTCTCGCGACCCCCACGGCGCTCCTCGTGGGCACCGGGCGAGGGTCCCAGCTCGGGATCCTGATCGGCGGCCCGCAGGCACTCGAGCAGACCAGGGGCGTCGACACGATCGTGCTCGACAAGACGGGCACGGTCACGACGGGCGAGATGACGCTGCGCTCGGTCCTCCCCGCAGATTGCTCGACGCACACCGCCGACGACCTGCTCCGGATGGCCGCTGCGGTCGAGGACGGCTCGGAGCACCCTGTCGCTCGGGCCATCGTCCGCGCGGCGGTCTCCCACGGGGTGGTGGTGCCCACCGCGACCCAGTTCGCGAACACCGCCGGCTCCGGGGTGCAGGCGGTCGTGGACGGCGAGGTCGTCCTGGTCGGCGGCGTTCGCTGGCTGACCGATTCCTGGTCCGTCAGCGTGCCGGACGACGTCTCGGCTGCGATCGCCGCCGCCGAGTCCGACGGTGGCACGGCCGTCGCCGTCGCGCAGGGGGGCATCGCCCTCGGGGTCCTGGTGGTCGGTGACACCGTGAAGGCCGAGGCCGCCGAGGCGATCGCGCGCTTCCGGGCGCTCGGTCTCCACCCGGTGCTGCTCACCGGTGACAACGACGGTGCCGCCCGTGCCGTCGCGGAGCAGGTCGGCATCGACGAGGTGCACGCCCGGGCGACCCCGGCGTCGAAGTTGGACACCGTCCGACGGCTGCAGGCCGAGGGACACCGCGTGGCGATGGTCGGCGACGGGGTGAACGACGCCGCCGCGCTCGCTGCGGCCGATCTCGGCATCGCGATGGGTGCCGGCACCGACGCGGCGATCGCTGCGAGTGACATCACCGTGGTGAGCGGCCGGCTGACCGTGGTGGCGGACGCGATCCGACTGTCGCGGGTGACCCTCGGCACGATCAAGGGCAACCTGTTCTGGGCGTTCGCGTACAACGTCGCGGCAATCCCGCTCGCGATGGCGGGGCTGCTCAACCCCGTGCTGGCGGGCGCGGCCATGGCGTTCTCGTCGGTGTTCGTCGTCACGAACAGCCTGCGCCTGCGTCGGTTCGCGCCGCGTCCCTAGCGCCGAGCCCCGAGCGTTCCTTCCCACAACAGGCGCAATGGGAAGCGGAACCGCGCGTACCCGGTCCGACCGCAGGACCGGGTACGCGCGATTCCGGCCGGTACGCCCGATTCCGCTCGGTACGCGCGATTCGGGCAGGGACGCGCGATTCCGGGCCGCAGCACAGGGTGCGGGGGCGACCCGTGCCTCCCGGCTGACCGACTGTGCGCGGTCGCACCGCGACGGCACTACGCTCGGGAGTGGTCCGCGACGCAGTGCTGCGGTGACCTGCGGGCTGTACGTCTTGAAGGTGATCCAGGAGGACCTCTGTGACCGAATCCGCTCCCGTCGACCCCACATCGACCGACGGCTGGAAGACGCTCGCCGGCATCGCCGACGGCTTCACCCCGGACCTGCGAGGGTGGTTCGACAGCGACCCCGGTCGTGCCGAGCAGTACACGTTCCAGGCAGCCGACCTCACCGTCGACCTGTCGAAGGGCCTGGTGACCGAGGAGATCCTCACCGCCCTGCTGCAGGTCGCGAAGGACACCGGCGTCGCCGAGCGCTTCCAGGCGATGCTCGCCGGTGAGCACATCAACGTGACCGAGGACCGCGCCGTCCTGCACACCGCGCTCCGCCGTCCGAAGGGCATCACGCCGGCGCTCGTCGTCGACGGCCAGGACGTCGACGCCGACGTGCACGCCACGCTCGACAAGGTCTACGCGTTCGCCGAGCAGGTGCGGAGCGGTGCGTGGACCGGTGTCACGGGCAAGCGCATCGAGACCGTCGTGAACATCGGCATCGGCGGATCGGACCTCGGCCCGGTCATGGTCTACGAGGCCCTGAAGCCGTACGTGCAGCCCGGCCTCGAAGCCCGCTTCGTGTCGAACATCGACCCCGCGGACATCTACGAGAAGACCGCGGACCTCGACCCCGAGACCACGCTGTTCATCGTCGCGTCGAAGACGTTCGGCACCCTCGAGACCCTCACGAACGCGCGCCTGGCTCGCCAGTGGCTGTGGGAGGAGCTCGGCCTCGCCGACGCGACCGACGACGAGAAGTCGAACGCCGTCGCGAAGCACTTCGTGGCCGTCTCGACCGCGCTCGACAAGGTCGCCGCGTTCGGCATCGACCCCGAGAACGCGTTCGGGTTCTGGGACTGGGTGGGCGGCCGGTACTCGGTCGACTCCGCCATCGGCACGAGCGTCGTCATCGCGATCGGCGCGGAGAACTGGGAGCAGTTCCTCTCGGGGTTCCACGCCATCGACGAGCACGTCCGCACCACGCCGCTCGAGCAGAACGTCCCCGTCCTGATGGGCCTGCTCAACGTCTGGTACACGAACTTCCTCGGCGCGCAGAGCCACGCGGTCCTGCCGTACACGCAGTACCTGCACCGCTTCGCCGCGTACCTGCAGCAGCTCACGATGGAGTCGAACGGCAAGCGCGTCCGCTGGGACGGCTCCCCGGTCGTCACCGACACCGGCGAGGTCTTCTGGGGCGAGCCCGGCACGAACGGCCAGCACGCGTTCTACCAGCTCATCCACCAGGGCACGCGGCTCATCCCGGCGGACTTCATCACCATCGCCAACCCGGCACGTCCGCTCCAGGACGAGACCGGCGACGGCAAGGGCGTCGCGCCCGGCACCGACGTTCACACGCTCTTCCTGGCGAACTTCTTCGCACAGACGAAGGCGCTGGCGTTCGGCAGGAGCGCCGACGAGGTCCGTGCCGAGGGCACGACCGACGAGGGGATCGTCGCGGCCCGCACGTTCCCGGGCAACAAGCCGACGACGTCGATCCTGGCGCCGGAGCTCACCCCGAGCGTGCTCGGCCAGCTCATCGCGCTGTACGAGCACATCGTGTTCACCGAGGGCACCATCTGGGGCATCGACTCGTTCGACCAGTGGGGCGTCGAGCTCGGCAAGCAGCTGGCACTGCAGGTCACGCCGGCCGTCGAGGGCGACCAGGCTGCGCTCGACGCGCAGGACCCGTCGACCAAGGCACTCATCGCGAAGTACCTGGAGCTGCGCAAGTAGCGAGACAGGACCGACCGACGGACGGGAGGCGCGGTGCCAGCTGGCACCGCGCCTCCCCTTTGCGTGTGGTCGCGCTCGCGGCTCCTGGGCTCACGGCCGGGCGCGTCAGCGGCCGAGCGGGTCCAGGTTGAGCGTCGTGCCCTCGTACAGGTACTGGTCGTCGCCGAAGACCTGGACGCCCTCGTTCAGCCACACCAGGTCACGGACACTGATGCCGAACCGTCGAGCGACGTCCCCGATCAGGTCGTTCGGCGCGACGACGTACGACTTCGGTGCGCCCGCCGCGGTGGTCGCCGTCAACCGACCGGCCGCGTTGGCGACGCTCCCGTGGTCCACCGGGTGCACGTTCGTCTGCCGCACGGGCACCGACCAGCGCACGCCGGCGACCGCGAGCACCTTGTCGGCGGCGATCTCGACCGGGACGGACTGCCCCGGGGCGGCTGCCGAGTAGACGACGAGCGTGCCGAGGTGCGACGGGTCCACGCCGGACCCGGTCAGGGGGACGGACACCGCGAGCGGAGTCGTCGTCGGGCCGCCGAGGTTCCGGTCGCCGACCCCGTGGTAGGTCAGGCCGTCGCCGACCCGGCGCGCCACGTCGAAGAGCCCGACCCCGATGGGGACGGGGAGCGTCGACGTGACGTTGGAGTACTGCGCGGTGAAGGTGTCGTCGCCGTTCGCGACCACGCGGAAGGAGAAGTGGACGCTCCCCTTCGGCGAGGCGACGGACCCCTGCGCCAGGACGGTGCCGGCCGGGATCGGCGTGAGCACCGGTGCTGGGGCTGCGGCCTCGGACGGCACAGGTGTCGGCGTGTGCGGGTTCGCGGACGCCTCGAGCAGGTCGGACGCCGACTGTCCGGTCGGTGTTGGTGTGGGTGTGGGCGTCGGGGTCGGTGTCGCCTCGGCGGTGTGCGTCCGCGCGGACGGCGTCGGCACCTCGCCGGTCGGCCCGCGGAGCAGTGAACAGCCGGTCAGCGCGGCGAGGACCGCGACGGTGGCCCCGGCTGTCGCCAGAGCCCTCCTCGGTGCATGCATCGGATTCCCCTCCGCGGTGATCGTAGCGGCAGCGGGTCCTCCATCACGAGCGGCCCGGTCGGCGATGTGTCCGCGGACCCAGCGTGTGGTGTCGGCGCGAGCGACTACCGTCGTGTGCATGGACCGCTCGGAGATCATCGCCGCCGCTGCTGCTGCCCACGCCGCTCGCATCGCCGAAGCCGGTGGCGACGACACCGCCGCGCGCGAGCGTGCCGAGCGGGTCCGCGAGCGGGTCGAGGCCGGTGAGGGCACGGCGGACCGGGACGCCGAACGGCGGACGGATCGCCGTCGTGTGGACGAGGCCGACCGTGCCGCATCCCGCACCGAGGGGGCGTTGTCCGACTGGCACCGCATGGGTACCCGGCGTGGTGTGACCCCGGACGACCAACTCCGGAGCGCGTGGACCGTCGCCGGTGTCCCGGAACAGGGCGAGGCGCGAGCGCTCGCGAACGTCCTCCTCTCCACCGCCGGTCATGCCGGGCGCGTGGCCGATGCCGCTCGCCGGAACCCCCGACTGTCGGGTGCGGCCAGTGCTGCGGCGCGACGAACGATCCGTCGGTACACCGACCACGGAGCCGACATGGCCTCGCTCGGCGACATCATGGACGACCAGGTCGGTCCGACCGCCAGCTGAACGGCATCCACGGAAGGTGTCCAGAACGTGCGACCTCGCGCATGTGAGGTTGACAGGACATAGTCACGAGATACGATCGGTGGACGCACCGCTGCGCGATCACCGACGAAGGAGTCACCGCATGGTCGACATCAAGCCGGCATCCTCGAATGCCACGCTCCCGCCACTCGGCACCGGAGCCCATCGCCGTCGCCTGGGGGTCCTGGCGCTCGTCGCCACGTTCGGCGGTCTGCTCTTCGGCTACGACACCGGTGTGATCAACGGCGCGCTCCTGCCGATGAAGAACGAGCTCGGCCTGACGAACCTCACCGAGGGCGTCGTCACGAGCTCGCTGCTCTTCGGTGCGGCGATCGGCGCGATGCTCGGCGGCCGCATCGCGGACGGGTGGGGTCGCCGCAAGACGATCATCGCCCTCGCCGTGGTCTTCTTCGTCGGGACGCTCACCTGCGTGTTCGCGCCGGCCTTCGGGGTGATCGTGGTCGGCCGCGTGCTCCTCGGTCTCGCGGTGGGTGGTGCGTCAACCGTCGTCCCGGTGTTCCTCGCCGAGCTGGCACCGTTCGAGATCCGTGGGTCGCTGTCCGGCCGCAACGAGCTCATGATCGTCATCGGACAGCTCGCGGCGTACGTCGTGAACGTGGTCATCGCCGCGCTGTGGGGCGAGGGCCACGGCGTCTGGCGCGTCATGCTCGCCGTGTGCGCGCTGCCGGCGATCGCGCTGTTCGTCGGGATGCTCCGGATGCCGGAGTCGCCCCGGTGGCTCGCGTCGAAGGGCCGCACGGACGAGGCACTCGCGGTCCTCGGGCAGATCCGCACGCGGGAGCGCGCCGTCGCCGAGCTGCAGGACATCGAGCGCACCAACGACCTCGAGGCGAAGCTCCAGCAGCAGAGCGGCTGGCGCACCCTGCTCGGCAACAAGTGGCTCATCCGGATCGTGCTGATCGGCGCGGGCATCGGCGTGGCCCAGCAGCTCACCGGGATCAACTCGATCATGTACTACGGGCAGAGCGTGCTGATCCAGTCGGGCTTCGAGCAGTCGGCTGCCCTGATCGCCAGCATCGCGCCAGGGGTCATCGCCGTGGTGGGTGGCGTCATCGCGATCATGAACATGGAGCGGATCAACCGTCGGACGACCCTGATCCTCGGCTACTCGCTCACCACGCTGTGCCACTTCCTGATCGGCATCGCGTCGGTCACGCTCCCGCTGGGCAACCCCGCACGTCCGTGGGTGATCCTGTTCCTGGTCGTCGCGTTCGTCGGCTCGATGCAGACGTTCCTCAACATCGCGACGTGGGTGATCCTGTCGGAGATCTTCCCGACCCAGATCCGGGCCCTCGGCATGGGCATCGCGGTGTTCTGCCTCTGGATCGCGAACGCATTCCTCGGGCTGTACTTCCCGACGATCGTGGCGGCGACCGGCATCACGGGCACCTTCTTCGGGTTCGGGATCGTCGGCTTGCTGGCGCTGTTCTTCATCTGGAAGTTCGTGCCGGAGTCCCGCGGCCGCACCCTCGAAGAGGTGGAAGAGGGCGTCACGACCGGCAACATCTTCACCGTCCCGGCCAAGCAGGCCGCGCGCCGCTGACGCGACGACAGACGGACGGGAGGCCCGTGGCGGATCCGCCACGGGCCTCCTGTCACAGCCTGGTTGCGCCTACGGGCGCAGGAGCACCTTGCCGATGCGACCGGCGGTGTCGCTCGCGCGCACCGCGTCGCGGACGTCCTCGAAGGCGAACGTCTCGGCGACCGGCAGGGTCAGCGACCCGTCGAGCACGCGGGTGATCAGCTCACCGAACAGCTGCTGCTTCGTCTCGCCGGGCATGGTCTTGCTGACGACGCTGCCCCAGAAGCCCTTGATGGTGACCTGCTTGAAGATCACGGCTCCGGACGGGATCGACATCATCGGGGAGGCCATCGCACCGAACACCACGAGCGTGGCGTTGTCGCCGAGCGTCGACACGATGTCCGCGGCGGCCTGGCCGCCCACGGACTCGACACCCGCGACGATCGGTGCGCCACCGGTGATCGCGGTGACCTGGTCCTGCCAGTCGTCCGCGTCGGTGGCGACGATGCGCTCGATGCCCTGGCTGCGGAGTTCCTCGACGCCGGCGGCACGGCGGACGAGCCCGACGACGTTGATGCCCCGCGCGGCGGCGAGCTGCGCGACCATGCGGCCGACGGCACCGTTCGCGGCGTTCTGGATCATCCAGTCGCCCTCGTGCAGGTCGAGCGAGTGCAGCAGGCTGATCGCACTGAACGGCATCGAGACGAGCTGCGCGGCGGCCTCGTCGGTCATGGCGTCCGGCACGGGGATGAGCCCCGCGGCGTCGGCCACGTAGAACTCGGCCCAGACGCCGAAGGTGCCACCGGCGACGCGCTGGCCGACGGTCAGGTTCGTGACGCCGTCGCCGAGTGCCTCGACGACGCCGAGCGCCTCGGTGCCGGACTGCGCGGGCAGCTCGGGCTTGAAGCCGTAGGTGCCGCGGACGGTCCACAGGTCGTGGTTGTGGATGGGGGAGAGCACCGTGCGGACGAGCACCTGACCGGGGCCTGGCTGCGGGACGGGGCGCTCGGCGACGGTCAGGACCTCGGCGGGCTCGGCGAAGGTCTCGTGGACGACGGCGCGCATCGTGGTGGGGGTGGTGTCGCTCATGGGTCAGTCCTCCGAGACGGTGATGGTGACGTCGATGTTGCCACGCGTCGCGTTCGAGTACGGGCAGACCTGGTGGGCGGCGTCGGCGAGGGCCTGCGCCTGGTCGTGGTCCATGCCGGGGATGACGACCTCGAGCATGACGGCGAGCTGGTAGCCGCCCTGACCGTTCGGGCCGATCTGCACGCGACCGCCGACGGACGAGTCGGTGATCTTGACCTTCTGCGCGCGGGCGACGCCTTGCAGCGCGGAGTGGAAGCAGGCGCTGTAGCCGGCGGCGAACAGCTGCTCGGGGTTCGCGCCGTTGCCGGAGCCGCCCATCTCCTTCGGGATCGCGAGGTCGAAGTCGACCGTGCCGTCGCTGGTGGTGACGTGGCCGTTCCGGCCTTCGCCGGTGGCGAGGGCTTCTGCGGTGTAGAGGACGTCCATGGGGGTCCTTCCTTCCTTCGTGGGGTTCAGTGGGTCGGCCGGGTGGTCGGCCGCTGGCTGGCCGAGCGGCCGGGCGGCCGGGCCGTGCCGGGTGGCGGTGGCCGGGACTCGGGCTGCGCGACGGATCACGCGCTCCGAGCCGCGAGCGGTGTCGCTCAGGCCGGGTCTCGGGCCGGGGTGGGCACGGCCGGGGTGGCCGCGGCGTGCATGGTCTCGGTGAGGCGCTGCAGGGTCGCGATGAGCTCGCTCGCCGCCTGCTGGTCGGGCAGGCCCGTGCCGCCGGCGATCCGCGCGGGGATGTGCGCGAGCTCCGGTCGCAGGGCGGTCCCACGCGCACCGATCGTCACGGTGACGACGCGTTCGTCGGCGCTCCGGCGCTCACGCCGCACGAGCCCGGCCTGCTCCATCCGGCGGAGGAGCGGCGACAGCGTGCCCGAGTCGAGCTGCAGGTGCTCCCCGAGACTCGAGACGGTCTGGTCGCCCTCGATCCACAGGGTCACGAGCACGAGGTACTGCGGGTACGTCAGGCCCCACGGCTCGAGGAGCGTCCGGTACGCCTGCGTGGTGGCACGGGACGCCGCGTAGAGCGAGAAGCACACCATCTCATCGGTCACGGGCATGTCATCAGCATTGCACGCAACCGAGTTGTGCACAACCTAACCGTTCGAGGCGCCGGACTCCTCACGGGCGACGGGGAGCACGGTCCCGTACCCGGCCTCTCGGAGTGCCGCCCGGGCGTCCCGGAACGACGAGTAGGGCACGTGCACCCCGGCGACGTCCCGGTAGTCCGTCAGACCGGGGCCGGCCCAGTACACGACCCCGTCCGGGCCGACCTCGGCGACGGCCCGGCGGATCGCCCGTGCGGGATCGGGTTCCTCGAGCACGAGTGCACTGGCCGCCGCAGTCCGCGTCCCGCCGAGGATCGACGCCCGGATCGGCGCCGGGTCCTCGAACCGGGGATGGTGGTCCGTGATGACGACCACGTCCGCACCCGCCGCGGCCACCGCACCCATCACCGGACGCTTGCTCGGGTCCCGGTCGCCGTCCGCGCCGACGACGATCGCCACGCGGCCGGTGGCGAACGCACGGACCGCTTCGAGGCTCTTCTCGAACGCGTCCGGCGTGTGCGCGAAGTCGACGAACACCCGAGGACCACTGCCGAGGGACGCATCCGACATCCGGCCCGGGACGACGACGTCCAACGGTTCCTGGGTCGCGGCGACCAGGTCCGGCAGCGGAACACCCGACACCGCGAGCATCGCCAGGGCGAGTCCCGCGTTCGCCGCCATGTGCTCGCCGAGGAGGGGCGAGTCGACCGTCAGGACCGTCCCGCCGGGTGTCGTGACCGTGGAGCGGGTCCCCTCCGGCCCCTGCTCCAGCACCCGGACGATCCAGTCGGCAGCCACGCCCGGGACGGCGCTCACGGTCGTGATCGGGACCGTCGCGCCCCGGACGATCCGTCGACCGGCGGCTGAGTCGAGGGAGGCCACCCCGGCGCGGGATCGCTCCGCGGTGAACAGCAGTGCCTTCGCCGCCAGGTACGCGTCCATGTCCACGTAGTCGTCGAGGTGGTCGTGGGAGAGGTTCGTGAAACCCGCGACGTCCACCACCACGCCGTCCATGCGGTTCCGGCTGAGTCCCTGCGCGCTCACCTCGAGGGCAGCTCCCTGCACGCTGCGTTCGACCGCGCGTGCGAGGAACGCGTGGAGCTCCGGGGCCTCGGGCGTCGTCAGCACGCTGGGTGCGGACTCGCCGGCCACGCGGCGCTCGACGGTCGAACTGAGTGCCGTCACCCGGCCGAGGCGCCGCTGCAGCGCGTCGAGCAGGTGCACCGTGGAGGTCTTGCCGTTCGTGCCGGTGACGCCGAACAGCGGGAACGGCAGGTGCTCGGTGCCGGCGATCAACTGCGCGATGCGGCCGAGTCGCTGTCGGGGAGCGTCGACCACCAGGACCGGGAGCCCACTGCGTCGCGCGTCGGTTGCGCCGTCCGGGTCGGTGAGGATCGCGGCAGCACCCACGGCCCGCGCCGCGGAGCTGTACCGCGCGCCGTGTCCGGTGCGCCCGGGGAGCGCCGCGAAGAGGGCGCCAGGTCGGACGTCGGCGGTCGAGATGGCGAGGCCGCTGATCGACTCCGAGCCGGACCACGGCACGCCGAGTTCCCGAGCGACGGTCGCGAGCAGGACGGGGGTCGGGTGGTGCGGATCGATCGCGTGCGCCACGTCGGCTCCTCGGGTGGGTGGGACCACGATGCTCCGCCGCGGTCCCGGTGCACCGACCCAGGCGTCGCCTGCTGGACGTACCCCTGCGCTCGGCTGGGTCGCGACCCGCCGTCGGACGGGAGGCGCGGTGCCGGCCTGCCCCGCACCTCCCGTCCGGCGCCGCGCACCTTGCGCGCGGTGCGCCGTTGGCGGCGTGGTGCCGGGTTGTTGCGGCGCTCGGGGCGATCAACCTCGCACCGAGCGGCGCGCGGGCGCGACGGGCGCGGCGGCGTCAGCGGCCGGCCGCGCCCTCCTCGTCGACGGGGCGCGCCCGCAACCGCAGCGTCGCGGCCAGTCCGAGCACCAGGAACCCGGCGGCCGACCAGGCGGCGGCGCGGGTGCCGTCGCTGAAGGACGCGGCGGCGGCGTCCGCGGTGGCGGGGGACTGACTCCGCAGCCCCGCGATCGCCCCACCCGAGGACGCGACGACGGCGTCCGCGACGTGGGATGCCGCGGCCGGGGGTGCTCCGGCGTCCTCCAGGCGGTGCTGCAGCAGCGTCCCGGTGGAGGTGAACAGCACGGTCCCGAGCACCGCGATCCCGAGCGCCGAACCGATCTGCCGCGCCGTGCTCTGCGCCCCGGAGGCCTCACCACTCCGCTCGACCGGCACGTCCCGCAGCACCACGCTCGTCAGCTGTGCGGTGGCGAGCCCGACGCCGAAGCCGTAGACGAACAGGCACGGCACGATCGCCCACCACGGGGTCGACGCCGACACCACGAACCCGATCGCGGCCACGCCGACGATCTCCGCCGCGATGCCGATCCGCACGATCGGGAGCGGCCCGATGCGCTGCCCGGTGGTCGCGGCGAACCCGCTCGCCACGAACGACCCGATCGCCAGGGCCAGCAGGACGAACCCGGTCTGCAGTGCCGAGTAGCCCAGCACGTTCTGCAGCCAGAGCGGGAGCGACAGGATGATGCCGAACTCCCCGAGCGAGACGATCAGGGCTGCGATCGACCCGTTCCGGAACGACGCGATGCCGAACAGGTCGAGGGCGATGAGCGTCGAGCGACCGGTGCGCTGCCGCCGCCGGGTCCACAGGACGAACCCCACGCCCGCGAGGACGGTGACCACGAACGCGACCGGGACGGGCGAGCTCGACGCCGGCCACTCGAGGCTGCCGATGCGGAAGCGCTCCGCCGGGGTCCACCACCCGTACGTCCTCCCCTCGATCAGGCCGAACACCAGCGTCGCGCTCGTGACCACGCTGAGCACGGCGCCGACGACGTCGATCCGGCCGGCGTGGACGGTGTCCCGGGATTCCCGGACGGTCAGGAACGCGCCGACGACGATCGCGATGCCGAGCGGGATGTTGATGCCGAACGCCCAGCGCCACGAGAAGTCCGTCGTGAGCCACCCGCCGAGCAGCGGCCCGACGGCGACCATCCCGCCGATCGTCGAGCCCCAGACCGCGAAGGCGATCCCGCGCTCCCGCCCGGTGAACGTCGCGTTGACGAGGGACAGCGTCGTCGGCAGCACCATCGCGCCGCCGATGCCCTGCAGGATCCGGGCGCCGACGAGCAGGTCGCCGTTCGGGGCGAGTGCCGCGAGCGCGGAGGCGGCGGCGAAGACCGAGACACCGATGACGAGCAGGCGGCGACGGCCGTACCGGTCGGCCAGGGACCCGAAGACGAGCAGGAGTGCGGCGAACACGAGCGTGTAGCTCTCCTGCACCCACTGCACCTGCGTCGAGCTGATGTCGAGCTCACCGACGATGCTCGGGATCGCGACGTTCACGATCGTGGAGTCGACGATGATCAGGGACACGGCGACGCTGATGACGACCAGGCCGGCCCAGCGTCGCCGGTCGGTGTGCGTGTCGCCGGTGTTCGCGGTGGTGCTCACGGGTGACCTCCTCAGGTAGTCAGCATGCTGATGGTCACCGTACTGCGTGGACCGGCACCCGTCACGGCTGGCGTTCGGGTGGGGTACGGCCCACGCCGAGCGGGCGCATGGTCTCGGCGGTTAGGCTGGCCGGACCCACGATGACCAGCAGCGACCTCCACAGCACCACGACCCCCCGCACCGGGACGGCGTCGTCCCACGGCAAGACGATCCTGATCGGGGAGCACGCCGTGGTCTACGGCGCACCCGCGATCGTGCTCCCGGTGCTCGACGCCGTGGTGACGGCCACCGTGACGCCGATCCCCGGCGGCGCGAGCGGGCACACGCTGACGTCGTCCGTGCACACCGGCCCGCTCGACCTCGCACCCGCCGCCGTGATGCCGACCGTGACGGCCGTCACCGCGACCCTCGCCCACTTCGGCGTGACCGACCAGGGGTTCCACGTGCGGGTCGACAGCGCGGTCCCGACCGCCCGGGGGATGGGCTCGAGCGCAGCCGTCGCCGCGGCCGTGACCGCGGCGGTCGCCGACGCCCTCGGCGAGGTGCTCGACCCGGAGACGCACCACGCGCTCATCCAGACGTGCGAGCGCGTCGCGCACGGTCGTCCGTCCGGACTCGATGCCCGCGGCGTCGTGACCGACGTGCCGATCTGGTTCGAGGCGGACGGCATCCTGCCCGTCGACCCCGGTGCGCCCGTCGCCTTCGTCGTGGCGGACAGCGGTGTCCTCGGGCACACCCGCGACGCCGTCGCCGCCGTGCGGGCCCAGCACGACCGGTCACCCGAGACGGTCGACGCGATCGTGGCACGCATCGGTGGACTCGCGGGGCGTGCACGGGAGACACTGGTCGACGGCGATGCCCGGTCGCTCGGTGCCACGATGGACGCCGCGCACGACCTGCTCGCCGCACTCGACGTCTCGAGCACGGACCTCGACCGCCTGGTCGCGGCCGCGCGCGACGCGGGTGCGCTCGGCGCGAAACTGACCGGCGGCGGTCGCGGGGGCTGCGTCCTCGCGCTCGCTCGGGACGCCGACGACGCGGACCGCATCGCGACGGTGCTGCGTGCCGCCGGTGCCACCGCCACCTGGACCACCACGATCGGAGACCGCGCTCGATGACCACCGCCACCGCAGTCGCGCACCCCAACATCGCCCTCGTCAAGTACTGGGGCAAGGCCGACGCGCGCCTCGCGCTCCCCGCGACCGGCAGCGTGTCGATGGGGCTGGACGTCTACCCGACGACGACGACCGTCACCGTCGGTGGCCGACACGAGGCCCCGAGTGCGTCCGGCGACGCGTTCACCCTCAACGGTCGCGTCGTCGAGGACGGCGCACTGGTCCGGGTCCAGCAGTTCCTGGACCTCGTGCGGGAACTCGCCGGGTCCGACGAGCGGGCCGACGTCGTGTCCGAGAACACGGTGCCGACGGGCGCCGGACTCGCCTCGAGCGCGTCGGGCTTCGCCGCCCTCGCGACCGCGGCCGCCGCGGCCTACGGCCTCGACCTGTCCGAGCGCGACCTGTCGCGCCTGGCACGGCGCGGGTCCGGGTCGGCCACGCGGTCGATCCCCGGCGGGGTGTCCGTGTGGCACGCGGGCGACGACCACGGGTCCTACGCCGAGCGCATCCCCGCGCCGCCGCTGGCCATGGTCGTGGTCACGATCGATTCCGGCCCGAAGGCGATCGGCTCCCGCGAGGCGATGCGCCGCACGATCGCGACGTCGCCGTTCTACCCCGCGTGGGTCACGTCGACCGCCGAGACCGTCGGCGACATGCTCACCGCCTGCGCCGCCGGTGACTTCACCCGCATCGGGGAGCTCACCGAGAGCAACGCCCTGCGGATGCACGCCACCATCGAGGGCGCCTTCCCGCCCATCCGCTACCTCACCGCCCGCAGCGTCGGGGTCTTCGACGCGGTCGCGGAGCTCCGCGCCGCCGGAGTCGAGGCCTACGCCACCGCCGATGCCGGCCCGAACGTCGTCGTGCTCACGAAGCCCGAGGACCGCGCCACGGTCGCCACCGCGCTCGCCGGTCACGGGACGGTCATCGAGTCCGGCACCGGACCAGCCGCGCGTCTCGTCGGCTCCGAAGGAACCGGGACGCCCGCACCCGCGGGCGCCGGACCCGCCCCGGAAGGTGTCGCGTGATCGAGTTCCGTGCCCACGGCAAGCTCTTCGTGGCGGGCGAGTACGCCGTCGTCGAGCCGGGCCAGCCGTCCGTGCTCATCGCGCTCGACCGCGCCATCACGGCCCGGGTCAGCGAAGGGCACGGGTCGGGCAGCGTCCACTCCGAGGAGTACGGCCACCTGCCGCTGACCTGGACCCGCGCCGCCGACGGGATCGCCCTCGACCGTGAGCACCACCCGTACGACTACGTGATGGCCACGATCGACCTCGTCGAGAAGCTCCGCGCCGAGCAGGGCATCGCACCGCGCTTCCACGACCTCCGCATCGAGAGCCAGCTCGACGACGCGAGCGGCCGGAAGTTCGGGCTCGGGTCCTCCGCCGCGGTCACCGTCGCGACCGTCGGGGCCCTCGACCGCTTCTACGGCCTCGGGCTGACGCAGCGGAAGCGCTTCCAGGTCGCCCTGCTCGCGACCATCCGCGTCAACCCCCGTGCCTCCGGTGGCGACCTCGCAGCGAGCACCTTCGGCGGGTGGCTCCGCTACAGTGCGCCGGACCGCGAACGGCTCGCCGCGCAGCTCGACACCCGGAGCGTCTCGGCGATCCTCGGCGACACCGACCCCGACGGCGGCGCGTGGGCCGGGTTCGACGTGCAGCGCCTCCCCGCGCCCGAGAACCTCGCGCTCCTCGTCGGGTGGACCGGGTCCCCGGCGTCCACGACGAAGCTCGTCGACGTGGTGCGTCGGCACCGCGGTGGCGGGTACCCGGCGTTCCTCGACGAGAGCCGGGCCTGCGTCGACGACCTGACCACGGGCCTCCAGACCGGCGACGCCGACCGCACGCTCGACGCGCTCCGCCGCGCCCGGGGGCTGCTGCAGCGCCTCGGCGCCTCCGTCGGCTCGCAGATCGAGACCGAACGGCTCACCACCCTGTGCGACGTCGTCGAAGCTGCCGGCGGGGCGGCCAAGCCGTCCGGTGCCGGTGGCGGCGACTGCGGCATCGCGCTCGTCCCCACGGACACCGACCTCACCGCCATCCACCGCGCCTGGGAGGCGCACGACATCAGACACCTCAGCGTCGCGGTGCAAGCGCCCGAAGGGAGCGTCGATGACTGACCTGCTGACCCCGATCCCCACGAAGTGGGTGGGGCCGATCCGCATCAGCGGCAACGCCGTGCAGGGGGAGCATGAGGTACCCCTCGCCACCTACGAGTCGCCGCTCTGGCCGTCCGTCGGTCGCGGAGCCAAGATCTCGCGTCTGGTCGAGGACGGCATCGTCGCGACCGTCGTCGACGAGCGCATGACCCGTTCCGTGGTCGTCCGTGCCGACAGTGCCGCCGCGGCCCACGTCGCCGCGGGGCAGATCCTCGCCCGCCAGGCCGAGCTCGAGGCGATCGTCGCCGGGCAGAGCCGGTTCGCGAAGCTGATCGAGGTGCACCCGGAGATCGTCGGAGACCTGCTGTTCCTGCGCTTCGCGTTCACGACGGGCGATGCCTCCGGGCACAACATGGTGACGCAGGCGGCGGACCGGTTGCTGCCCGCGATCCTCGAGTGGCAGCCGGGCCTCCGCTACGTGTCGGTGTCGGGCAACTTCTGCTCCGACAAGAAGGCGACCGCGGTGAACGGCATCCGCGGGCGTGGGCGCAACACCATCGCCGAGATCGTGATCCCGGGCGAGATCGTCGAGAAGCGGCTCCGCAGCTCGACCGAGCGCATCGTGGAGCTCAACATCGCGAAGAACCTGATCGGGTCGACGATCGCCGGGGCGCTGCGTTCCGCGAACGCCCACTACGCGAACATGCTGCTCGGTTTCTACCTGGCCACCGGGCAGGACGCGGCGAACATCGTCGAGGGCTCCCAGGGCATCACCACCGCGTCGGCCCGGGGCGACGACCTGTACTTCTCGACGTCGCTGCCGAACCTGATCGTCGGGACGGTCGGCAACGGCAAGGGCGGCGACCTGCCGGTCGTCGAGGACGCCCTGGTGCGGCTCGGCTGCCGGGAGGAGCGTGCGCCCGGTGCGAACGCCCGTCGGCTCGCTGCGCTCTGCGCCGCCACCGTGCTGTGCGGCGAGCTCTCCTTGCTCGCCGCGCAGACCAACCCGGGGGAGCTGATGGCGGCGCACGTCGCCATGGAACGTCGCGGGTCCCGGCCCGCAGGAGGTGCAGCATGACCACGCAGGGACCGCTCTCGGTGGGCATCCACGACATCGCGATCGCCACCGGGCACCACGTGCTCGAGCTCGACGACCTGGCCGAGCGGCTGGGCGTCGACCCCGCGAAGTACCACGTCGGCATCGGGCAGGACGCGTTCAGCGTGCCCGCGCCGGACGAGGACATCGTCACGATGGGAGCCGCCGCCGCGAAGGAGGTCATCGACCGGCACGGCGTCGAGGGGATCCGCACCGTGCTGTTCGCGACCGAGTCCGGCGTCGACCAGTCGAAGGCCGCGGGCGTGTTCGTGCACGGCCTCCTCGGGCTGCCGAAGAACGTCCGCGTGGTCGAGCTCAAGCAGGCCTGCTACGGCGGGACCGCCGCGGTGCAGCTCGCCCTCGGCATCGTCGCGCGCGCACCGCACGAGCGCGTGCTCGTGATCGCGGCCGACGTCGCCCGGTACGACGTCGACACCGCGGCGGAGCCCACGCAGGGCGCCGGTGCCGCGGCGATGCTCATCTCCGCGGACCCCGACATCCTGGCCATCGAGCCCGCGGCGGGCGTCTTCACCGCGGACGTCGACGACTTCTGGCGTCCGAACGACCGCTCGACCGCGCTCGTCGACGGCCGGCTGTCGGTCAGCGCCTACGTGGACGCCTTCGTCGGCGCCTGGGACGACCTCGCCGAGCAGGGTGGTCCGGCGTACCAGGACATCGTGCGGTTCGTGCACCACCAGCCGTTCACGAAGATGGCGCTGAAGGCGCACCGGAAGCTCACGCAGCACGTCGGCGTGCCCTTCGACGAGTCCGAGCTCGCGATCGGCTTCACGTACAACCGGCAGACCGGCAACACGTACACGGCATCGCTCTGGATCGGGCTGGCGGCGTTGCTCGACCTGGACGACGACCTCGCGGGGGAGCGCATCGCGCTGTTCAGCTACGGCTCAGGGAGCGTCGGCGAGCTCATCACCGGCATCGTGCAGCCCGACTACCGGTCGCACCGCCGGGTCGGTCGCGTCCGCGAGATGCTCGATGCACGGGTCCCGCTCACGGTCGACGATTACCGGGAGCTGCACGCGACCGGTGCGGCGACGAGCGACGACGTCGAGCGTCCGCGCGTCACGGCCGGGCCGTTCCGCTTCGCCGGGGTGCGCGGCGGGGCCCGCCACTACGAGGCGTCCTGACGGACCGAGCACCGGACTGGAGGCTCCGCACCGGACCTGTGGGGAGCCTCCAGTCCGTCAGGCGGTCGCGGTCCGTCACGTGGTGGCGCTGAGCAGCTCCGTCTCCATGCGCTGGTAGCTCGCCTCCATGCCGTCGGTCATGCCGGTGGCCAGGACCATGTCCCGCTGCACCTGGTCCGGGTAGGTGATCAGGAGCGTGACCAGGGTGACGCCGTCGGCCTCGTCGAACCCGAGGTCGTTCACGTTCGCCGGGAACGGTGCACCCGTCATGCGCTCGGTCGTCACGATCCGGCGCTCCGGGTCGATCACGAGGTTCTCACCCTCGAACCCGAACGGCTGCCCCTCGGTGTCCCCGACCGGCGCCCAGGCGCTGCGGTACGAGCCACCGACCACCAGGTCGTTCTCGCAGACCGTCATCTCCCACCCGTCCGGTCCGAGCAGCCAGCGCCGCATGAGCTCCGGCTCCGTGTGCGCCCGCCAGAGCAGGTGCCGGGGTGCTGCGAACCCGCGGGTGATGCGGACGTGGGTGTCGTCGACGACCTCGGTGACCGTGCCCTTCCCGAGCGCGTACTCGCGCAGGTCGGCGAGCACCCGGTCCAGCTGTGCGAACGCCTGCGTGTAGCCCTGCTCCATGCCCATCGCCAGCATCGTCTCGAGTGCTTCGGGCGTGGGGAACGTCGTGACGACGGTCACCCGGGACCCGGCGTCGGTGCCCTCGAAGGACAGGACCGTGCTGCTCGGCGGCTGGGAGGCGTCGACCTCGCCCGCCTCGTCGGCGAACAGGTCGTCGAACGCGATCCGGTGGGGCTCGTGGACCTCGGTGACGAGCCAGACGGAGCGGTACTGCTCGCCCTCCGGGCCGGTCATCGTGTAGTGCACGCGGCCGCCGGGGCGGAGGTCGAAGTCGGTGAACGTCGCGGGGAAGCCGGGCGGGCCCCAGAAGCGCTCGAGCTGACGGGCGTCGGTGAACGCGCCCCAGAGTCGTCGGACCGGGACGGGGAAGTCGGCGACGAGCGTGGTGGCGAGGGCCTCGGGGTCGGTGTGGACGGAGGTGATGGACATCGGTGTCTCCTCGGGCTGCGGTGTGGTGGTCGTCAGTGGCTGGGGCGGTCATCGGGTGGGGTGGCCGCTCCGGTGGGCGTGCCGTTCACCGTCGGTCTGGCCGTGGTGGGGTCGTCGTCGGTGAGCAGGGCGTCGAGCCGGTCGAGTCGTCCGCGCCACGTGGCCGCGAACGCGTCGAGCTGGTCGCGGACGCGTTCGATCCGGTCCGGGTCCGCGCGCACGATGCGCGTACGCCCGCGCGCTTCCTTGCGCACGAGTCCGGCTCCTTCGAGGACGGCGACGTGTTTCTGGACGGCGGCGAACGACATCGCGTAGGCCTCCGCCAGCTCGGTCACGGTGGCCTCGCCGACCAGGGTCCGACGCACGATGTCGCGCCGGGTGGCATCGGCGAGTGCGTGGAACAACCGGTCGACCTCGGTGTCGCTCAGTTCGATTCGTACAACCATTTGGTTGCACGTTACGCCGGTGTCGGCATGGGCGCAAGGCTCCCGTGTCGAGCCGCAAGGCTTGTTGTCAGTAATCCACGCATCGTGTCAGTGGATCGAGTGCAGCTTGCACCCGAACCGCGCACGGGGGGGCGGCGCTGGGATCTGCCCGGCCGGCCGCCTCTCGCTCCTCCAGGAAGCGTCCGACGTCGGCTCGTCGAGGCACGAGCGTGTGCACCGGTGAGATTGACCGGCGCTGCGCTACGACGAGATCTTGCGGATGAACACCATCGTGGTGGCGTTCCACGGGATGTTCTCGCGGTTCGCCGATGCCAGCAGGGCGGCCCGTTGTCGCTGTGACTGTTCACCAAAACGGTCGCCTGCTCACGAAGGGCGTCGCTTAGCGCATCAGACGACGGATTCTCTGAGCAGCACATCTCCACGGTGGCAGTCAGGTGCTAGCACATGTGCGACGCGGAGCCACAGGAGCTGCGCCGCCCGAGGGACTTGCATGGGTACGAACTTGCTCCAGCGACACCGCGGCATCCGTTGCTCGCAGCGGTTAGGGGGCCTAGTGTCCGCGCATGGACGTGAACGCCGGCCTCCCATCTGCAGAGCAACGCAGCAACCAGCGCGACGACAAGGCTGTGGTGGGACAACACATGCTCAGGCTCGGCCATCGATTCCTGTGCGAGCTACAGTTGCTGAATACGAGTGAAGGGACGGGCCTGACTCTGTACGGCGGTTCTCCTGATTGAACTCCCGCGGTGCGGCAACTGATGGATGCGAGCTGCCTGGCTGCAGCTAGCTCGGACGAGTCGTGCTCACCACGCGAGATTCTGGCGCACTTCCGTTGTCCAGGACCGTTGCCTGGAAGACCTGATCGGTACCGCCATCCTCGGCGGTGTCTTCCAGCTGATCCTCGGTGCCGTCGGCACCACGAAGCTGATGCGGTTCGTCCCCCAATCCATGACGAGCGGATTCGTCACCGCACTCGCGATGCTTATCTTCGAACAGATCACACAGCTACGCCGCTGCGCCGGTGGTTCAATTCATCTGAGTCGGGACACTCAGATCACTGGTGTCTGTATGCCGTCTCGAGCGCTCGTGACGACGGCGTCGATGATCCGCGCAGCTCGTGCTCCGTCGGCGAACGTTGGCAGTCCGTCGGGTGCGACACCTGTTCGGACGGCTGTGTACGTGTCGGCGACGAACGCCGCGAACGCGTCGAGGTACCCCTGTGGATGGCCGGCGGCAACGAGGGCGAGCCGCCGTTGGTCAGCGGAACCGTGCGCGGGGTTCCGGATGGCTATCTCTGCGCCGGTCGCGGTGCCGAACCATGCCGACTCCGGGTTCTCTTGGTCGAAGACGGCGGACTTCCGTGAGCCGTCCACTTCGAACCACAGCCGGCTCTTCCGGCCTGCTGCGACCTGGGACACGATCACGTTGACGAGTCTGCCCGACGTGGTCCGGAATGTCGCGGCCGCGGTGTCTTCCGTGGTGACGCGGACCTGTGGGTCTGAAGCCTCGCCTCCCGGCCGTCGAGCAGCGAAGGCTGGGCCGCTGGCGGTCGGACGCCACTCGTGCACGATGTCTGTGGACGCGGCCACGGAGGCCAGCCGTTCACCTGTGACGAACTCGACGATGTCGCACCAGTGCGAGCCGATGTCGGCGAAAGCGCGCGATGGGCCGCCCGCTGCGGCGTCGATCCGCCAATTCGAGGCGTGCTCGTCAAGCATCCAGTCCTGCAGGTACGACCCGTGGACCGCCAGCACGCGGCCGAGGTCGCCCTCTGTAATCCGCGCGCGGATCTCCCGCACCATCGGGTGGAACCGGTAGACGAACGGCACTGTTGCGACGACGCCTGCTGCAGACGCGGCGTCCACGAGTTCGTCGGCTTGTGCTGCACCGATCGCGAGTGGCTTCTCACAGATCACATGCACGCCGGCGTTGATGACCGCGAGGGACTGCGCGTGGTGCTGGTCGTTCGGACTGCAGATGTGCACGACGCCTGGCCGGTCTGCGATCAGGTCTTTGAGGTTTGCGTAGCCGCGGGGGACATCGAGCGCTGCGGCAGCTTGCTCGGAACGCTCCTGGTTGCGGCCGAGGATCCCGACGACGTCAGCTCCGGCGGCCCTCGCCGCCCGGACGTGCACGGCGGCGATCATCCCGGTGCCGACGATCGCGACGCGCAGTCGTTCAGTCATCGTTGCGTCCGATCGGGTACTCGACGAAGGCGAACGCCGATCCGTCGGGTGACCAGCTCGGAACGTTGATGGTGCCCTGGCCGCCGTTAAACGCGGCGATGGTGGTCGGTTCCGTCCACGTGCCGACCGTGATCAGACGGAGTTCGACCGCTTTGTCGGCCGGGTGCCCTTCGGTTCCCGGCGGGAAGGACAGGTAGGCGACGACTTCGCCGTCTGGAGACACGTGCGGGAACCAGTTCACCCGCTCGTCGAAGGTGAGCTGTTCGAGGTCGCTGCCGTCCGGGCGGATCCTCGCGAGCTGCGCATGGCCGGGAGCGTCCTCGAACTGCTCGGTGTTGAAGAGGATCCATTCGCCGTCCGGTGTCCACTCCGGACCGTCTGCTGGCCCGGGATGCGTGGTCACTGCGGTGTCGTCGCTGCCGTCGACGCCGATGGTGTGCACCGTGGCCGAGGCCCACCAGTTGTCACCCTCGGGTTCGAGGCGCACGTACGCCAAGCGTGCGCCGTCAGGACTGACGCCGTGCAGGAAGTGCAACGACCCGTCCTCTGGCGTGATCCGGTGCGGCTCGCCGGCGGCGAGTGCCACCGACCAGATGTGGAAGTCGTTCGCTGACGCGTAGACGGTCGCTCCGTCCGGGGACAAGACGTGGTCGTTGTTGACCGCAGGGAGGCCCGATGTCGGGACGACGATCGGGTCGCCGCCGTCGACGGGGAGGGTCCAGAGCAGGCCGTCACCGTTCAGGACCAGGCGTCCGTCCGGGGTCCAGTTCGGTGCCTCGAAGATGCATTCAGTGGTCTCGAACACCGTCCGGATCGTGCCGGTGGCGCGATCCCAGATGCGGACACGGGTTGACTGACCGGGCAGGGGGACGCGCGCTGGTATCTCGCTACCATCAGGCACGCCGACTCTGCTGATTCCGGTGCTGGGCGCGGCCGGCTTGTTGGTCTCGGTCATGCGTTCGTCTCCTCGAGGAGGTGTGCGCGGATTCCACGGACGATAAGGTCGTGGTCGTCCTCGGAGCTCAGCCCGGACGCAGTGACGGCCGCGACGACACCGACGCCGCGCACACGGATCGGGAACGAGCCCCCGGTGATCGCGTACGAGTCGGAGGGCAGCCAGCCGAACGATGCCGCGTCGATCCCCGCGGCCCGGTGTCGTGCTTCGACGAGTGCCCCGCTGGACTCCATCCGGAGCACCAACGCGGCTTTCTTCTCGATCCACTCCTCTTGGTCGGGAGCAGTTCCGGGGAGCATCGCGCGGAAGAGCACCTGATTCGCCCGTCGGATGTCGATACCGACGCCGAAGCCTTCACGGAAGGCGATGTCCACGATCCGCGCACCAAGACGCCAGGCGTCTTCGAGGTCGAAGCGGCGGAGGACGAGTTCTTGTTCTTGAAGTTCGAGTGCGGTGATGCGATCAGACAACGGAACCTCCTTCAGACTTTGGCAGACGCGGGCAGCTGCGCCCGTGCCTGGTCGATGGTGGCGAGGATCGAGACCGTCTCCCGCAGGGGATGTACCGGGGATTCGGTTCGGGCTTCGCCGACGAAGCGGGCGAAGGCATTCGCCTCCCACGACAACCCGTCGAACCACTCGAGGCCGTAGTCGTCTGACCAGGACAGGGTCTCGCTCCCGTAGTCAGCGCCCGCCAACGTGAACGACGTCGGCCGGTAGAACGCAGAGTCGAAGGTGATGGTGCCGGCGCTCCCGGCAATCGATGCCGTCGTGGGCGTGCGGCCCAAGATGCTCGTCGTCAGCGTCGCCTGTGCTGCGCCGGCGTACTCCAGCACGAGGGTGGATTGCGCGTCCACTCCGGTCTCGGTGAGCGAACCGACCGCCGTCACCGAGACCGGTTCGCCGAGGACGGACGATGCGAACTGCACTGGGTAGATGCCGAGGTCGAGCAGCGCCCCGCCGCCGAGTTCCGGACGGAAGAGACGGTGCTCCGGCCCAGCCGCGACACGCTGTCCGTGGTCGGCGTGTACGGCCGTGATGTCTCCGAGGACCCCGTCGGCGAGCAGCTGCCGAAGGACACTTGCCTGCGGCAGGTACCGGGACCACATCGCTTCCATCACCAGCACGCCCGCCGAGCGGCCAGCGTCAGCCAGTCGTTGCGCCTCGGCGGCATTCAAGGCGATCGGTTTCTCGATGAGCACATGCTTGCCTGCGCTGATCGCCGCCAGGCCACTTGCCAAGTGGTCGTTCTGCGGGGTCGCGATGTACACGGCGTCGACGTCGGGGCGTGAGGCGAGTTCTTCCGCCGATCCAACGACGGTCTCTATGCCGTGGGCCGCGGCGAAGGTGCTACCGCGTTCGGCCGAACGGGACGCGACGGCGACGAAGCGCTGCGCGGTGTGCCGATGCACCGCCCCCACGAACTCACCGCCGATCCACCCGGGGCCGACGATTCCCCACCGCAGTGCGGGCTCACCGTCGCCAGCGCGGTAGAGCTGCGGGTCGGGCAGGCGGTTCGGAAGCATCGTCACTCCTGGTGGTTCGGTCGAATGTCCGTTAGGGCTAGCGGAAGGGTTTAGCACGAGATAACCTCTCGCATCTGCGAGGTTAGCACGAGCCAAACCCCAACCCGACTCAAGGAGGCGTCGATGACGACGAGAATCCCCGCTCACCCGTTCACCACGGCGGTCGCGACCGCACGTGTCAGCAACTGGTACATCGCCGCCATCGGCCTTGCCCAGTTCGGCATTTTCATCGCGATCCTGTCACCGGTGATGGTCAGCATGCAGCTCAAAGCGCAAGTGCTGAACCCCGACAACCCGGCGGCCGTCCTTGCCGTCGTCCTCCCGATCGGCACCATCGGCGCTGTGATCGGAAACCCCCTCTGGGGCATGCTCAGTGACCGAACGCGGACCCGCTGGGGCCGGCGCCGGCCGTGGCTGCTCGGCGGCAGCATCGTGCTGGCTCTCGGTCTCGCATGGGTGTCCGTCGCGCCGGATGTGACCACGCTGGCAATCGCATGGCTTGTCTGTCAGCTCGGCTCCAACGCCGCGTTCGCAGCCCTCGTCGCGAACTTCGCCGACAACGTTCCCGAGCACCAGCGCGGCAAAGCATCGAGCGTCCTCGGCCTGGCGCAGAACGTGTCGATCCTCGCCGGCACCTACGTCGCCGCGTGGTTCGCGTGGAGCCTTCCGCTGGTGTTCATCCTGCCCGGCCTCTTCGGCGTGCTGTGCGTCGTCGTCTACGTCATCGTCACCCCGGACCGCCTGCCCGAGAACAGGCCGAAGCCGTTCCGGTTCACGACGCTCGTGAGCACGTTCTGGACGAACCCGATCCGGAACCCCGACTTCGGGTTCGCTTGGTGGTCACGGTTCCTCATCACGCTCGCATCGTTCCTGTTCACGACGTTCCGCCTCCTGTACATGGAGGACCACCTCAAGCTGCCGACGTCCGCTGCCGTCCCGGCCGTCGCAACCGGTGTCCTGATCTACACGATCGCCCTGTTCGTCGCCATTGCCTTCTCCGGCTGGCTCTCCGACAAGCTCAACCGCCGGAAGGTCTTCGTGGCGGGGTCGACGCTGCTGTTCGGCGTCGGGCTCGTCGTTCTGGCCTTCGCGAACGACGTCGGCCACTTCTACGTCGCGGAGGGCATCATGGGCTTCGCGTTCGGGATCTACGTCGCCGTCGACAACGCTCTGATCGTCGATGTCCTGCCCGATCCGGAGAAGCCCGGCAAGGACCTCGGCGTGATCAACATCGCCAACTCCCTCCCGCAGTCCTTCGGTGCCGCGATCGGCCTGTTCTTCCTCAGTATCGGCGGCGGGACGCAGAACTACCCTGCGCTGCTCTGGGCGGCCGGCATCATCGCGCTCATCGGGGCCGTGGTGGTCCTCCCCATCAAGAAGGTGCGCTGACACCACCATCCCCCTGTGACGACGGGCGCGCCGGTCATCGAACCGGCGCGCCCGTCGTCGTGCGGACCACGAGCCGCGTCGAGGTGGCGATCCGTTGCACCGGAGCGTCCTCTCCGGACAGCCGAGCCAGGACACAACCCATCGTTGCCTCGACAGTTGCTCCGACATCCTGATGCACGGACGTCAGCTGCTGATAGGAGAGGGAGGCCAAGTAACTGTCGTCGAAGCCGATAACGGACACATCACGGGGCACTGACACGCGCGATCGCGCGAACACCGCCAGCACTCCGGTTGCACACTGATCGCCACAGCAGATCAACGCCGTGGGACGGTCGTCGCTCATCGTGAGGACTGATCGAGCGGCGTCCGCGCCGCTCTCTTCACTGAAGTCGCTCGGAATGATGACGGCTCGTTCCCTGCGACCAAATGCGCTCATCGCCGCGCGGTACGCCTCGGCACGCTGCGGCCCCAAGTCGGCGCCGATTCCGCCGACGTATGCGATGCGGGTGTGGCCGAGTGTGACCAGGTGTTCCACCGCCTGGAGGAGCCCTCGCTCTTCGTCGACGTGCACGTTGTCCACTGCGCTCAGTCTTGCCCACTCGCCGAGCAGCACGACCGGCATGCGGTCGATTGCCTCACGTAATACCGAGGACCCCTGGTCCGGGTTGAAGGCAATGATCGCCTCGACCCGCTGCTCCATGAGTTCGGCGACGACGGTGTCCGTCGTGCGGTCGTCCGTGACGGGCTCCAGAGCAAGACCGTACCCGGCCGCGGAGGCCCGAACGAGAAGCTCCTCGACGAAGCGACCCTGGAAGGGATTCCGGATCTGGAACACGACTCCGATGAGCTTCGTACGATCTCTCTTGAGCAACCGGGCGCTTGCGTTCGGCCGGTACCCGAGTTCACGCGCTGCGGTGAGGATCCGCTCCCGAGACTCAGCGCTCGGTCCATCGACACCGCGGAGAACCATCGACACGAGTTGGCGGGAGACTCCGAGGTGATCCGCGACATCTCGCATCGTGGGGATCGGTGTGGTCGCCCGCGACGGTCGTGACCCCCGAAGCTCCGTCATCCTGACAGTCTCCCACCCCGACGCGCTCTCCATCGATGTCACGGGCGCGACCACGCTGACGCTATCCGCCTTGCCGAGCGGCTTACGGTCGGGTCGTGCTCCAGGACTCCTTGATCATGTCGACGAATAGCTGCACCTGTGGTGCCAACTGGAACGGTGATCCGCTGGCTCGTGGCTGCTCCTCGGCGGGGTTCGCTTGAACAGCCGTGAGCTGACTGAGCCACAGCACCTGGATGCCGTCCGAAAGGGCGACGAGTGATCGCGCGAGCGCCACAGAAGGGGCATCAGCGCGGATGTACCCTCGGCGTTTGCCCTCGTCGAACCCGTCGACGAGGAGCGCAACCGATCGATCAAGGTGTTCGTGCATCCAGGTGCGAGCAGGGTGATCCGGGTTGATCACGCTCGGCAACAACGATGTATACAGCGCGATGGTCCCGGCTCGCTCTTGGTTGCGCACGGCGAGCTCGACCCACGAGTCGATGAAGTCCCAGGGCTCGTCACTCGGCACCCATTGCGCTCTGTTCTCCTCTTCCCACCGCTCGAGGACCGCGGTGTAGAGCCCGCTCTTCGAACCGAAATGGTGCAGGAGCCCGGCCTTCGAGATCTGCGACCGCTCGGCGATGGTCGTCAGCGACGCCGCCTCGTAGCCGTCCACGGCGAACACTTTCGAAGCCTCAGACAGGATGCGCTGGCGCTTGTCCTCGCCGCCCGCCACGGGCCGCCCCACTCCTCGATGCTTCACGATCGCCATGGCGCCAGTGTACTGAGCCAGATTCTAATTGACTGGTCGGTTAAATCATGCTTATCATCGCAGAGCTTCGGGCGCCCGCCCGGCAACGACGCCATCAGGAGTGCAGACCCATGACGCAACCCCCAGCCTTCGACGAGATCACTCCGCCGGGAGCGGCGACGACCTCGATCCGTTCCGTACCGACCACGCGAGCTGGGGTGGTGCGGTACTTCATCGGTTTCGCGCTCCTCGGATTCCTCTGGGTCGCCGGCTTCATGGTGATCGCGGCAGTCGTTCTGCCGCAGCACCTGACGGATCTCGGCATCTCGAACCCCGCGGGAGTCCTCGGCGCCGTCAACGCCTTCGGAGCGGTCTGCGCCCTCGTCGCCAACTTCGTCGTCGGAAATCTCTCCGACCGAACCCGGAGTCGCTTTGGACGACGCACGCCGTGGATCCTCGTCGGAACGATCACGGCAGGCGGGTGCCTCATGCTCATCGGCGTCCTCAGCACGCCGATCGCCATCATCCTGACCTTCTGCGGTTTCCAGGTCGCCGTCAGCCTCTTGCTCGCTCCCGCCGTTGCCGTCCTGTCCGACCGCATCCCCCAGAAGGTTCGCGGTACAGCCTCCGCGTTCTACGGCGGCGGCGTGACGATCGGCGTCCCGATGGGCTCCCTCATCGGTGCAGCCTTCCTCGGGAACACGCTCGTCGGCTTCGTCCTCGGCGGCGGTTTCGTCGTGATCAGCGGTCTCATCGCCCTCACCGTCTGGCCTCGCGAACCCTCCACGAAGCACCTGCCACGAGCGCAACAGACGCTCCGGGAGACCATCCGTTCGTTCCGTCCTCCTCGGAACGCACCGGACTTCTACTGGGCGTTCGGACAGCGCTTCTTCATGCTCATCAGCTACCAGATGGTGATGGCGTACCAGCTCTACATTGTGCAGAAGTACGTTGGCCAGACCGTCGCGGAATCAGCGAAGACGATCGCGACCATGGCCGTCATCACCCTCGTCGTCTCCGTGATCGGGTCTTTGGGCGCTGGCCCGCTCTCCGACCTGCTCAAGCGACGGAAACTGCCGGTGGTGCTCGCCAGCCTGCTCTTCGCTGTCGGGATCGCCATGCCCTGGGTCTTCCCGTCCACCATGGGCATGTTCCTGTTCGCCGGCATCGCCGGATTCGGGTACGGCGTGTACACCTCCGTGGACCAGGCGCTGCTGGTCGACGTGCTGCCCGACCCCGAACGAGCTGGGAAGGACCTCGGATTGCTCAACCTCTCGACCACCGGCGGCCAAACGCTGGGACCGGTCATCACGTCGAGCATCGTCACCCTGACCGGTTCCTACGCGTTGATCTTCCCTGTGTCGATCGCCTCGGCGCTGATCGGCCTGATCTTCGTCGTTCGCATCAAGCACGTTCGCTGACTGCGTCCCCTCCGGCTCCCACACCCTGAAAGAAGCGCCATCGTGTACGACACCTCAGAGCTCACACTCGAAGAGAAGGCATCGCTGACCAGCGGCGGCGGGTTCTGGACGACGGCGTCCGTCGGTCGTGCAGGCGTGCCGTCCATCACGGTCGCTGACGGCCCGCACGGGGTCCGCTTGCAAGCGGGAGAAGCCGACCATCTGGCGATCGCCGAGAGCCTCCCCGCGACGTGCTTCCCGCCGGCCGTCGCACTGGGCTCGTCGTGGGATCCGGATCTTGCGGAGCGCGTCGGCGCGGCCCTGGGCACCGAAGCGTCGGCGATGGGGGTGTCGGTGCTCCTTGGCCCCGGTGTCAACATCAAACGGTCGCCCCTCTGCGGGCGGAACTTCGAGTACCTAGCCGAGGACCCCGTCGTCTCCGGAGCGCTCGGTGCCGCTCTGGTTCGAGGGATCCAGTCGAAGGGTGTCGGAGCATCCCTCAAACACTTCGCCGCGAACAACCAGGAAACCGACCGTCTCCGTGTGTCGAGCGACGTGGACCCTCGAACCCTCAGGGAGATCTATCTCCGCGCCTTCGAGCGGGTCGTCAAGGACGCAGCACCGTGGACCGTGATGGCGTCCTACAACCGAATCAACGGCGTGTACGCATCTGAGAACCGCTGGCTCCTCACGGAGGTTCTCCGCGAGGAGTGGGGATTCGATGGCCTGGTCATGTCCGACTGGGGTGCGGTGAGCGATCGCGTCGGCGGCGTCCGAGCCGGGCTCGATCTCGAGATGCCGGCGAGCGGCGGGCGCACCGACGCCCGCATCGTGCAGGCGATCCGCGACGGGTTGCTCGGCGAAGACGAACTCGACGCCGTGACCCGCCGAGTCCTCGACCTCGTCGAACGCGCGACCGCCGCCGATCGGCCATCGGCTCCCGGTATCGATCAGGAGGCGCACCATGCGCTCGCCAGGGAAGCTGCCGCGCGGAGCATCGTGCTGCTCAAGAACGACGAGGGCCTGCTTCCCCTGCGGCGGGACGCTGACGTCGCCGTGATCGGCGAGTTCGCTCGGACTC
This sequence comes from Curtobacterium sp. ISL-83, assembly GCF_018613895.1. Lineage (GTDB taxonomy): Bacteria > Actinomycetota > Actinomycetes > Actinomycetales > Microbacteriaceae > Curtobacterium. The sequence goes on along the minus strand of NZ_JAGGPH010000006.1, from coordinate 60,690 downwards.
CTCGATTCCAGGGCGGAGGTTCGTCTCAGGTCAACCCGACCAAAATCGACGCGCCGCTGGACGCGATCCGCGCCGCTGCTGCCGGCAAGGTCTCGTTCGCACCGGGCTTCACGCTGGACGGGTCAGCGGACGACGCGCGTCTGCGCGATGAGGCGGTCGCGGCAGCCGCGTATGCCGAGGTCGTCGTCCTGTTCCTCGGGTTGCCGGTGACGGAGGAGTCGGAGGGCTTCGACCGCACCCATCTCAACCTCCCAGCCGTACAGCTTGAGCTCGTCGATGCGGTCAGAGCGGTGAACCCCAGGACCGTGGTCGTGCTGTCCAACGGCGGCGTCGTCGTCCTTCCCTTCGCGGAGGACGTCGCAGCCATCGTCGAAGGATGGCTGCTCGGACAGGCAGGCGGCTCCGCGGTAGCGGATGTCCTCTACGGGAGCGTGAATCCGTCCGGCCGCCTGGCTGAGACCATCCCCTGGCGGCTCGAGGACAGCCCCTCGTTCGGCAACTTCCCCGGCGAGTTGCAGCACGTCCGGTACGGCGAGGGGATGTTCGTCGGGTACCGCGGTTACGACGCTCGCGATTCGAGCGTCGCCTACCCGTTCGGCCACGGCCTGTCCTACACGACGTTCTCACACGACGACCTCCGTGTGGTGGCGGCAGGCAACGGTGACCTTGAGGTGACCGTCAACGTGACGAACACGGGCTCCGTCGCGGGACGCGAGGTGGTGCAGGTCTACACGTCCCTCAGGCACTCCATCGTGCAGCGGCCCCCGCGCGAACTCAAGGGGTTCGCGCTCGCCAGCCTGGAACCCGGCGAGACCCGCGCTGTCACCGTCACTGTGCGCCGGCGTGACCTGGCCTACTGGGATGTGCGCGTCGACCGGTGGGTCCTGGAACCGGGCACGTACCGGATCGAGGTCGGAGCCTCGAGCCGTGACATCCGGCTCAGCACTGACGTCGACCTTGCCGGCGAGAGGGTGGAGGTCGAGCTCTCGCTCGAGTCCGGATCCGATGAGATCCTCGCGGATCCGATTGCCGGCCCCCTCTTCCTCGAAGCCCTGGTCGAGCACGGCATGGCAACAGATGACCAGGCGCTCCGCGTCCTCGGGATGTTCCCGATCGGGCGCATGGACGGGTTTCCACTGCCGCACGACACTGCCGTGGAGCTCATCGCCCGCTACCGCGCTGCGAAGAACGCAGGCGCGCCGACGCCGACGCCAGCATGACGGTCTCACGTTCGTGATCGCACTGCGACCCCTCGTCCGGGTATGACTTCCGGACCCATGCACAGCTGGCCCTGCCATTCGCCGGCACGCCCGGTTTGACTGGCCGGAGTGCTCGACAACAGTGGTGAAGGACGGTCATTGTCGCCGCAGCATCGGAACGGCAAACTCCGAAGATCCAACCACTCACGAAGGAATCTCCACATGAGTCGAATCCTCGTCACTGGCTCAGCGGACGGCCTCGGCCGAGCTGCCGCTGAGACGCTCATCGACGCCGGACATGACGTCCTCATCCACGCCCGTACGACCTCCCGGTTGGACACGCTCGGGGATCTGCGTAACCGAGCAGCTGGGGCTGTGGTCGCTGATTTCTCGGACGCTGACGCGATCGTCGGCGCCGCCGAGGAATTGAACCGGGATGCACCGCTGGATGCGGTGATCCACAACGCCGGCGTGGTGGACGGGGCGCCCCTGATGGTTGTGAACGTCGTGGCTCCGTACCTGTTGACCGCGCTCCTGCCCGATGTGTCGCGGCACGTCTACATCAGCAGCGGCATGCACCGCGGTGGGAGCCCTGCAGCCCTCGACGCCGTGGACTGGTCCGGGACGCGATCGTCCGGCAGCTACTCGGACAGCAAGCTGTTCGTGACGGCGCTGTCGCTCGCCGTGGCCCGACTTCGGCCCGAGTCCTCGGTGAATGCGGTCGACCCCGGTTGGGTGCCCACGAAGATGGGCGGTCCGGGTGCGTCAGACGACCTCGAAGCGGGACACCGGACGCAGGAGTGGCTCGCCACGAGCGACGACCCGGAAGCGCGCACCACCGGGGGCTACTGGTTCCACCGGCAGCGGCAGCAGCCGCACAAGGCCGCGATGGATGTTGCGTTCCAGAACCGGGTGCTGGACGCCCTCCAGGCGGCGACAGGCGTGCACTTCGACCAGCGCTGACCAGACGACCAACGGCAGCGGCCCGACGGTGGAAACCGTCGGGCCGCTGCCGTTTACCGCCGGGCCCGATGGCGCCCGAGGAGAGCGAATGTCAGGCCTTGTGGTGCGCGCTCATGTCGCCCGCTCCGTCGGCGTCGACGATCCGCTCGTCGAATCGCCATGCGCCGTTCTCGAAGACGAACGTGTCCAGGTACCGCCCCTGGAAGATCAGCTGCAGCGGGAACTCCGCCGTGACCTGGATGGAATCGACGTAGGACACGCTCTTGGCCGAGAGGCCGTCCTCGGCGATGTCGATGAGCAGGTTGCTGACGACGTGCCGCGTGCCGAGGCGGTCCCCGTACACACGGATGACCTGCAGCGCGTCGAGGTGTTCCGCTGATCCCTGGCAGATGACGTCAGGGGACAACTGCCAACGCGCGTGCTCGAACAGGGCAGCAGCGCCGGCCAGGTCGGCACCGTCGAGTCGGTGGCAGTACGTGTAGATGAGGCGGGTGATCGCCGATTCGGCGTCGCGGGTCTCAGTAGAGGTGAGCATGATGTTCCTTCGATGTGTTGTGGTGGTCGTGGGTGGGAAGCGCTGCGCGCGCTTCGGATGGTGGCTCAGCGTCGACGCTTTGCCGGTGCCAACTCGACATCGCCGTAGTTGGTGTCCTGGGGGTTGATCGTCATCCCGGGAGTGGTGATCTCGTCGATGCGGTTGAGGACATCGTCGGAGAGCACGACGTCGGCGGCCGGGAGCTGCGATTCGAGCTGTTCCATGGTGCGCGGGCCGATGATCGCGGAGGTGACGCCTGGGTGGCGGAGCACGAACCCGATCGAGAGCTCGATCATGCTCAGACCGGCTTCATCCGCGAGTGCACCGAGCTGCTCGACGACTTCGAGCTTTCGCTGGTTCTCGGGGAGGCTCATGTCGAACCGCCCCTCCATTCGCTTGCGTGCCGGAGAGGTCGGCGAGGAGTCCTTGTTCCACGATCCGGACAGCCACCCTGCGGCGAGGGGTGAGTACGTCAGGGTCCCCATCCCGTACCGCTGCGTGGTCGGGAGGACGTCCACCTCGATCTCGCGGGCGAGAATCGAGTAGGACGGCTGCTCGGCGACGAACCGCTCAAGGTTTCTGCGCTCGGAGACCCACTGCGATTCAACGATCTCGCTGCCGGACAGTGTGGATGCTCCGATGTAGCGGACCTTGCCCTGTCGAACCAGATCGGTGAGCGCGCTGAGGGTCTCCTCGATGTGCGTGTCCGCGTGCGGACGGTGCATCTGGTACAGATCGATGTGGTCGGTGCGGAGACGACGCAGGGAGTTCTCGACCTCCTGCATGATCCAGCGGCGTGAGGTGCCCCGGTGGTTCGGGTCGTCGCCCATCGGCATCGAGAACTTCGTCGCGAGGACGATGTCCTCTCGTCGGTCGTGGATGGCTTCCCCGACGATCTCCTCGGACTCGCCTGCGGCGTAGATGTCCGCGGTGTCGATGAAGTTGATTCCGGAATCGAGCGCGCGGTGGATGATCTTCACCGAGTCGGCATGGTCCTGGTTGCCCCAGGCGCCGAACATCATCGCCCCGAGGGCGAGGGGGCTGACGGAGACACCGGTGGTCCCGAGGATTCGCTGCTGCATGGTCGTGTCCTTTCAGTACTTCGTGGTGCGGCACCGTTCGGATGCTGCGTTGTGGGGCTGGTGTGCGTCGCGGCCGAGTAGTCGCACCGCGTCGACGGTCCGGGGGTCCGCTGGGGTGTAGAAGACGACGGTGTGGAGGGCGACGGCGTGGGTCGGTCCAGCCTTCACGGCCATCGCGGTCCGCTCGAAAGCGAGGTCCCCGAGTCGCGGGTGGTGCACCCGCAAGAGGCCCGATCGGCCGCGGCGTGATGACGGTGGTGCTGCCCACATCTGCCGGAACACTGTGCTCTTCGTCCCGAGCTCATCAAGCAACACGGCCAGTTGGTCGTCATCTGGCATTGCCTCGGCCGAGTCACGGAGTGTTGCGACGCTGTCCCGGCGTGCGCTCTGGAGATCGAGGTAGAGCAGGGATGCGGGGGGTTCCAGGAACTGGATGCGTGCAGTGTTGAAGGGTTCCGTGTCGGGGGCGGTGGAGACGAACCGGAAGAGGTCCGCTCCGGCTGAGTTTGCTGCGACGACGTTGCACAGTCCGTCGTGGACGGTGGCAGGCACCAGCGCGGCGTTGAGGACGGCCCGTGTTCCCCAACCGACCGACGGCGCCGGTCGGATCGCGCGTGTCCGGCGGGTGTTTGGTGCGGCCAGGGTCAGGAGCGCTTCGCGATCCTTCTCATCCAGACGCAGGGCCCTTGCCACCGCCACGATGACGTCTCGGGACACGTTCGATGTCAGACCGCGTTCGAGTCGCGTGTATGACGTGCTGCTGATCCCCGCGAGGTGGGCAACTTCTTCTCGGCGGAGTCCGGAGACGCGGCGGCGAGCGGACGTGGGGAGGCCAACTTGCTCGGGCACGAGCCGGGCCCGTCGAGCCACCAGGAACCGCTGAAGGGCCTCTGCGTCTTCCATGCGAATCACCGCCTCGATGCTGTCAGCTTGGGTCCGCGAGACGACGGCGGGTGGTGCCCCAGACGACGAGGGAGAGCGCGATGATCACGCCGGCGACAGCGATGACCGCGTTCCAGCCGCCGGCGGACCATAGCGGTCCGGACACCGCCGAACCGATCGCGCCTCCGAGGAAGTTGCCGACGACGAACGCGGTGTTCAGCCGACTCCGGTTCTGACCGGGGAGCGAGAGCAGCCGGGTTTGACCGAGGACAAGAGTGCCCTGAGCGGCGAGATCCAAGGCGATGACGACCACGATCATGGCGATCACGGACGACTGGGCGAGCCAGGCGCCGATCAGGGACAGGGCCAGCAGCGTGAGTGAAATGCCAGAGGCGGGCACCGACCAGCCGCGGTCGTGGAACGATCCGGCGCGCCGAGCGCCAACCGCTCCGACGAGACCGGCGAGACCGAACAGGCCGATCTGGCCGACGGAGAGCGAGAACGGCGCGGCCGTGAGCAAGTAAGTCAGCGACGTCCAGAACAGCGAGAACACGCAGAACACGGCGGAGCTGATGAACACGGTGGGGAGTGCCGCGCGGTGGTGCGCGACGGTTGTGAACACAGATCCGAGGAGACGGAAGTAGTTCGTCGCCGGTCGCTTCTGCAGCCGCGGCAGGATGAACGAGAGGACGACCGCGAGGATGACGGTGAGGATCGCCGCGAGCACGTAGATCGCCCGCCAGCCGATGAACTCAGCAACGGCTCCGCTGATCGTGCGCGACAGCAGTACGCCGATGAGCGCACCGGACGCGATCGTCCCGAGGACTCGCCCTCGCTCGTCTGGTGAGGCGAGCTCGCTGGCGAGCGGAGTCAGGAGCTGCGCCGACACTGTGGTCAAGCCGACTCCGCCGAGTGCGGCGAGGAGCACTGAGAACGTCGGCGCGACGGCCGCCGCGATGAGTGCGAGCGCGGACAAACCGAGGATCAGCGGAATCATCCGCTTCCGGTTGAGGACGTCGCCGAGCGGGACGATAAGGAAGATGCCGAGTGCGTACCCGAGCTGGGTGACAGTGACCAGGGACGCCGCGACGGACGACGACACGGCGAGAGATTTGGCGATCTCCTCAATGAGGGGTTGCGCCCAGTACAGGTTCCCGACGGCGAGTCCGCCAGCGATGGCGAACGTGATCGTTCGCGTCCGAGTCATGCCCGGGGCGCTGTCGATGAGGGTCATTCGTCTCTTTCAGTGAATAGGGTGAAGGTGCACGAGGACCCCGTCGTCCCCCGATGCAGGTCGCGACCTGCGGAGCTGCATTCGAGCGTGTGTCCATTGCACCTCGCGGCCAGCGTCTGCGGCAGGGCGGGATTGTCGTATGTCACCCGAACCTGGTTCCGACAGTGCTAGTCGGAGCGCGGGGGGACGGCCGTACCCTGGCGGGATGGACTTTCAAGCTGAGCTCCGAGGTTTCTTGACGGCCCACCGGAACCGGCTGAGCCCGGAGCAAGCGGGCGTGCCGCACTTCGCTGGCTCGCGCCGGGTTCCCGGCCTGCGGCGGGAGGAAGTGGCCTACATCGCGGGGATCAGCGTCGATTACTACACCCGGCTGGAGCAGGGCAAGAGCACCGGGGTTTCCGAGGATGTCCTCGAGTCGATCGCTCGCGCGCTGCAGCTGAACGACGTCGAACGAGACCACCTGATGTCGTTGACTCGTTCCATCCGGTCCAGCCGAGCGATCCGGAGGCCGGTGCCGCCAGCGCCGAAGGTCCGCGCCGCAACACAGGCAGTGCTTGATGCGTTGACGGTCCCCGCGTTCCTGCAGAACAGCCGACTCGACGTCCTCGCTGCGAACGAACTGGGATGGTCGATCTACCCGCCGGCTCGCGAGCTCGGGCCGGGACGCTACAACCACCTTCGGTACGTGTTCCTCGACCCCCGCGCGCGGGAGTTCTTCCGCGATTGGGATTTCGACACGAACAATGGGGTGGCGGTGTTGAAGGCGGCTTTGGCGGAGGAGCCGGAGGACCAGACCACGATGAACCTCGTCGGGGAACTGTCGTCGAAGAGCGCACGGTTCCGGACGCTGTGGGCTGCGCACGAGGTCCTCCGGTACCGACACGGCGCGAAGCAGTATCGGCACCCCTTGGTCGGCGACCTCGATTTCAGCTTTGAATCGTTCAGTGTAAACGGGGAGCCGGGCCTGACGATGGCTGTCTACGTCTACGAGCCGAACTCGCCGACCGCGGAGGCGGTCCAGCTCCTCGCCAACTGGAGTGGCACCAGTGCGGACCGTCCCCAACAGCAGACGTCAGAACGAGATTCCGAGGAAGCCCCGAGTCGGATCGATCGCCAGGAGCCGTAGGTCTGGCAGCGACCGGGCGACGCAGGAAGGCCCCCGCTCTCAGACGAGAGCGGGGGCCTTCTTGTTCGATCGCGTCAGGCTTCGTCGATGACGATGTCGAAGCTGCCGAAGTCGATGGTGTCGATGTCGATGGTCCCGCCGACGTGCAGGCGGTCGATCGATCGCAGCTCTTCATCGGTCATCGTGAAGTCGAACACGTTGAGGTTCTCGATGATCCGCTCGCGACGCACGGACTTCGGGATCGCGGAGCGCCCCTCCTGGATGTGCCAGCGGAGCATCACCTGGGCGGACGTCTTGCCGTGGCGCTCGGCGATCGCGACGATCGTCGGGTCGGTCAGCGGCGTCTTCTCGTCACCGTTGTAGTGCCGGATGCCGCCGATGGGCGACCAGGCCTGCGTGATGATGCCGTGCTGCGTGTTGGCGGTGACCTCGGGAACGCGCGTGTTGTACGGGTGCAGCTCGATCTGGTTCACAGCCGGCACGACCGACGTTTCGCTGAGCAGCCGTTCCAGGTAGGTCGGCGTCACGTTGCTGACGCCGATCGAGCGAACCACCCCGTCAGCCAGGAGCTTCTCGAGCGCCTTGTACGACTCGATGGTGCGGTCGAAGGTCTTCGGGTAGGCCTGGTGCAGCAGCAGTAGGTCGATCTGCTCGACGCCGAGCTTCTTCGCGCTCTTCTCGAAGGCGTGCAGGGTCTGGTCGTACCCGTAGTCGGTGACCCAGACCTTGGTCTCGATGAAGACGTCCGAACGGGGAACGCCGGAGCGACGGAGCCCTTCGCCGACCTCCCGCTCGTTACCGTACGCGGCGGCGGTGTCGACGTGCCGGTAGCCGACCTCGAGTGCGGTCTGCACGGCCTGGATCGTCTCGTCCGGCGGCGTCTGGAACACGCCAAGCCCGATCGCTGGCATCGTGACGCCGTTGTTGAAAGTGACCATGTCGGTCATGTGTTGTCCTTCCGAAGTGCTTGCGGGTGCTCGAGCGGTTCGGGCGCTGCCGTCCGGCGAATGCCAGCTGCTGCGTCTTCGGGCGAATTGCGGGGTGGAAGTCAGTTCTCGGTGAACACGCGCTTGGCGGTGTTCATCGCGCCCATGCCCTTCGGCCAGCCGGCGTAGAAAGCGACCTGGGTGATCGCCTCCTTGATCTCGTCCTGCGTGAGCCCGTTGTTGAGGCCACGGCTGAGGTGGAACGTGAGCTGGTCGAGGTCGCCGTTCGCGGCGAGGACCGCGATCGTGACGAGGCTGCGGTCGCGAGCGGACAGCTCGGGGCGGTTCCAGAAGTCGTCGAAGAGGACGTCATCCGTGAGTTCGGCGAGCTTCGGGGCGAAGTCGCCGAGCATGTTCCGTGCGCCGCCGACCTGCTTCGGCGTTTCGTTTGTGTTGGTGTCAGTCATGTTCATCCTTCGTTCCTTGTCGCATCGAGCGCGGGGACATCGAGGAGGGGATGTCGTCATTTGCTTGGGAGGCCGCTCGGTTGGTCGAACCCCGATTCGAGGCTACGGAGGCGGGTTCCTGCGGAGAAGGCACAGCCGTGACTATGTCTGCCAGACCCAGCCGCGGGGCCGCGTCCGTCGCGAGCGTCTCCGACGGCGGCGTGTCGGCGTCTGCCTAGTCGCGGACGAGTTCTGGCGTCCAGTCCGATGTGTCTTGCCGGTGCAGTTCGAGATATGCCTGCGCAAGCACAGACGACGAGAGACGATCCTCGCCCCCGTCGATAACCCCACCGATCGAGACCACCGTTGCGTGCACGCCCTTTTCCGCCTGTTCGGCGGCGAGCGTGTGCACGTACGCGCGGAGCCCTGCCTTACCGACGGACAGTGATGCGTACTGCGGCGACGGCGCGGTTCCGAGACCACCCCCGGTGAAGAGCAGACTGCCCGGGCCCTGCAGTGCGCTCAAGACTGATTCTGCAGCGACCTTCGCGCCGAGGACGTTGACCTCGAAGGAGTGCACCCAACCGGCGTCGTCACCGTCGGTGGGACTGTCGGTGCGGAGGACTGCAGCGTTATAGAGCAGCACCTCCGGTGCGCCGAGGTCCGTGACGGCCTGCTCGATCGTCGTTCGCAGCGATTCCCGGTCTGCGACGTCTACGGCGTAGGCGCGCACAGGTTCGCCGCCCGCGAGCGTCGACGCGAATCCGCCGAGGCGTTCCTCGTTGCGGCCGAGGATGGCGACGGGGTGGCCGGCATCGTGGAACGTGCGTGCGAGCGCAAGTCCGAGGCCCGGGCCGACGCCGACGACGATTGCGGTACCGAGTGTCATGGTTTCTCTCTTTCAAACGTGTCCCTGGTGCGGGGTCCGCGTTCCTTCCCCAGGGTGGAAGGGGACCGGCGACCGGCAGTCAGTGTGCGGTCGGCTTCCGTCTTGGCTAGTCGGTCTCTCGAGGGAGCAGGCGAATCTCCTCAATGTCGAGGTTCGCTTCTACTTGTCGGAGAACCGTGTCGTCGATGCGTTTGTCGTCGCGAAGCTGAACGACGGCCTCGCGCTTCCGGTTGACGATCTCGGCGCGAAGGAGTCGGTACTGACGGTCACGGCACACCTCCTCGTCTTCGCCCTCCGTCTCCTCGGACCGGATGAGTCGCAGGTGCGCCTCATATGCCCGACGAGCGCGGTCTTCGACCACCGCTTCGACCTGCAAGTCGCGGGCGACCTCCGGCAAGACGATCAGTGCGTGTTCCGTCGCCGTCAACTCCGCGAGACGGCGCTCCTCGGAGACGGCCGAGTCGCGCGGTAGCGCGGCCCACCGGACGACGGTCGGGAGCAGGAGACCTTGGACGACGAGGGTGACGACGATGACGCCCGAGGTGATGAACACGATCACGTCGCGGTCCGGGAACTTCTCACCCGTAGACAACACGAGGGGGACGCCGAGGGCTGCTGCGAGCGAGACGGCACCCCGGAAGCCGGACAGGCCGCTGAGGATGCGCGCACGGTTGCTGATCCGGCGGAGTCGCTGCTGGGGGCGGCGGTCGATGGCACGGATGGCGTAGGCGGCGAGGAAGAGGAACGCGATGCGGACGACGATGAGGGCGACGCTCACGATGGCGACGGACACGAGCCCGCTCATGATCGCATTGGCGTTCAATGCGCGAACCGCGCTTTGCAGCTGGAGGCCGACGAGGACGAAGAGTGAGGCGTTCAGCAGGAACGTCAACAAGCTCCAGAACGCATTCGACTTGCGGCGTGCCGCGGCGCGGTCGCGACGGGGTGCGACCTGACTGAGAGCGAGACCGGAGATCACGACTGCGAGGACGCCGGAGGACCCGACGGACTCAGCGACCAGGTACGCAACGAAGGGGGTGAGGATCGTGAGGACGGTCTCCTGCAGCGGATCGTCGATGCGGTTCCGTAGCTTTCTGACAACCCAGGCAAGGACGAAGCCGATGAGCGCTCCTCCTCCGTAGGCAAGGACCACGAGCCATCCGATGCGCACGGGAGTTGCGTTGTCGTTCCCGGCTACCACTGCAACCGCGAGGCCGTAGATCACGAGGGCGGTGCCGTCGTTCACCAGGCTTTCCGCACGCAGGGTGGTCACGGTGCGTCGTGGGAGATCTCTGGTGAAGGATCCGACGGCGGTCGCATCTGTCGGGGCCACCGCAGCGCCGAGAACCCAGGCGGGTCCCCATGGCATCCCGAGCAAGTGCGCGACGAACGCGACAGCAGCAGCGGTCACGGCGACAAGCACGGTGCTGGTGAGGACGATGCCTCGGAGGTTTGCCCTGATCTCACGCAGGGACGTGGTCAGACTCTCCCAGAAGAGCAGGACCGGAAGGAAGAGGAACAGCACCACCTCGGGTGGAAGCTGCATCGCGCGGAGCGCCGGAACGAAACCGAGCAAGATGCCGCTCGTGAGGAGCAGGATCGGCGGGGCGAGCCGGAACCGACGCGCGAGCCCGCTGCACACGAGCACGGCCGTTCCGAGCACGACGACGATCTCAAGACCAAGCACGACGGTTCCTCACGAGGTTGCGAGCCAGGTGGCTCACCACCGTGACACAACTCGAACCTCCACGGCTCTGCATGGTGCTGTGAGAACCAGCCTTGGGATACTCGGCCCTGGCGAGGAGCAAGGGTTACTTGTTGGTGCCGTTGTAGTCGTCGTCGGTGATGTGCTCGAGCCAGGTGGTGGTCGTGGCGGGGTCGTCACCGTTCTCGAGCATCGCGATGTGCTCCATGAAGACGCCCGGCGCGGCAGCATGCCAGTGCTCTTCACCCGGCGGGGTGTAGATCGTCTGGCCCGGGTGGACCTCAATGATCTGTCCGTCACGGCCGCCGAACCGGCCGACGCCCTGCGTGACGCGGAGGTACTGGCCCTTCTCGTGCGAGTGCCAGGCGGTGCGCGCGCCGGGCGCGAAGCGCACGGTGGCGACAACCATGTGCTGGCTGTCCTCGTGCGGCAGGGCGATCGGGTCAAGCCACACGTCGCCGGCGAACTGGGCGGCGGGGTTCTTGGTGGTGGGGACGGCGGGTTCGATGTTCATGGTTTCCTCTGCTTCCGGTGGTCACGCGTGGGAAACACCCACGCGTTTTCGATTGTTTTGGTCGACTTCGTCGGATGTGTTCGGTGATGTCAGCCGGCGAATGCCCGGCTGAATCGTTGTCCTCCGCGAACGAGTCGTTGCACGTCATCGAGGCGAACCCGTTCGTAGCGTTGGAGTCGCGATGGGACGTCGTCCCTGCCAGCATGCCGCAGCTCCCGACCGAGGGCCTCCGCGTCGAGGACCGAGGCGTCGAACCCTTGCCCTGTCATGGGTGTCGGCACGTGCGCAGCGTTTCCGACGAGCGCGAAGCGTCCAGAGATGAGGCGGACCGGGACATATTCGGCGATCGGGGTGCCAAGCACGTCACGCTGAGCGATGCTTTGGAGGATTGCGTCGCGCCATGGCTGTGGCCATCGTGAAGCCTCGTTTGCCAGCTCTGCCAACGTCTCGTCGGGCAGGTCCCGTGCGCGGACGGAGTGCTGCACCACTCCGTCGACTACTGCCCCGGTCTGGCGCAGGAGGTCGTTGCGTCTCGCGTCGTACCAGGCCCACCCGATCCGCCCTCGCCCCGGATCGGTCGACGCGTCTGGCCCGGGGACTGGGATCCCGAAGAGGATGTCGCCGTCTGCGTCGAGCATGTCCCAGGAGGTGGGACGGTTGCCGTGGTCCGGGAGGTCGGCCTCGTCGACCATGCCGAGCCAGATGACGTAGCCGGCGTAGTCGGCGTTCGGGCGTTCAGGGGCGACGTGTTGACGAAGCAAACTTCGATGCCCGTCGGCTCCCAGAAGCAGGTCCCCGGCGAAACGCCTGCCGTCCTCGGATTCAGCCCAGGCGTGCTGCGCGTCTTGCCCCACGTTGCTCACGTGGAGATCGTGGTGCAGCTCGATCCGAGGGTCCGACTCTGCCGCTTCACGCAGCGCTTCGCGCACAGCCGTCCAGGGCGCGGCGATCGCAGAGAGCGGGGAGTTGCCGACGAATCGGGTGACCCCAGTGACTCGTGCAAGGAGTGCTCCGTCGACGCCGAGACCACCTCCGAGACGCGGGGTCGGGTTCGAACGCTCGAGCACGGTGACGCCGATGTCCTGACGGGCGAGCGCGAGCGCGCTGACGAGGCCAGCGAGGGACCCGCCGACGATGACTGCCTGGAGCTGACTGCGGTGAACGGGTGTGAAGCTCGACGGGGTCGGTTGGTGAGAAATCACGCGGTGTTCGCCCTTTCCGTCGTGTCTGGAGCGGAGGCGTATTCCTCCGGTCGGGAGGCCGCGGGATGCTGGCGCAAACTCACGAGGAGCACTGCGCCGGCCAGTGCAGCGAGTCCCCCGAAGACGAGCGATGCGCTCGGTGAGACTCCGTCGACGATGATGCCGCCGAGGATCGCGCCCACGGCTACCCCGATGTTGCAGACCGTGATGATGAGCCCGCCAATCTGCTCGAGGCGAGTTGGTTCGAGCTTCGCGCCCCACGTCAATGCTGCGGTCGGTACTCCTCCGAAACCGAAGCCCCAGAGTGCTGCTGCAACATACAGACCGACCGTGGATCCGCCGGTGGTGAGCATGACGAACATCCCGATTCCGGCGAGGGCGGGGAACAGGAAGACGGTCACTCGCAGAGCGCGGTCAGCCAGGGTGCCCCCGACCGCAGTACCGAGGAAGTTCGCGATGCCGAACACCAACAGCAAGAGCGCCAGGCCCGCGGTGTCGATGTTGGACAAGCTCGCGGAGATCGGCCGGATGTACGTGAAGCCGCTGAAGTGGCCGCTGAAGACCAGGAGGACCGCGAACAGCAAGATGATGACGACTCGCGAGCGAAGCGTCGATCCGAGCGCGCGGAGCCCGGAGCCGGAAGCAGCAGCGACGTGTGGAAGCGTGACCGCCTGGACGATCAATGCCACCGCGGCCAGGCCGGCACCAAGCAGGAACACGGCCCGCCACCCCCACACGTCGCCCAGCCACGCACCAAGCGGGACAGCGCCGACCGTAGCGACCGACACACCGATGTTGATGACGGTCAACGCTCGGCCGAGGTACCCCTCCGGCACCAAGCTGGCCGCCATCGCCGTCGCCATCGCCCAGAACCCTCCGAGCGCGATGCCCAAAAGGAAACGTGACGCCAGCACGACCGCGAGGTTCGGCGCCAAGCCAACGACCACGTCGGAGATCACCGCCAGCAGCGTGAGCCCGAGCATCACGCGACGCCGATCTGTCCGCGGGAGGACCACCGAGATGAACAAGGCCGATAGTGCGGCTGCGACCGCAGTGACGGTGACACTCTGGCCCGCGGCTCCGACCGAGATGCCGAGGTCCGCGGCGATCGGAGGGAGCAAACTCGCGGGGAGGTACTCGGACATCACGATCGCGAAGACCCCGATTCCGAGGGAACCCACACCAACCCAGTGGGCTGACGTCTTCGCTGTCGGGGTGTCGGTCGAGGGGGCTGCGCTACTCACGTTCGTGTCCTTCTTCATCTTGAGTCTGTTGCTGTCTTCGAAGCTTGAGGCGTCCGCGACTCGTGGCACTGACTCATCGTTCCCGTCCGGCTACGCCGAACACGAGGCGATCCCCGGCCTCAACCGAGCCAGCCGCCATCGGCTGCGTAAGCGCCGCCAGTGACGAAGCTGGCCTCGTCGCTGGCCAGGAAGAGAACGACGTTCGCTACCTCGTCGGGGGTTCCCCACCGTCCCATCGGGACCGGTACCGGTGCTTCGAGTTCGTCCTCGCTCACGATCGACGTGGTCATCTCGGTCATCGTGGGTCCTGGGTAGACGGTGTTGACGCGCACCTTCGGGCCAAGCTCGGCCGCGGTCGCCCGGGTGACGCCCACGATTCCCGGGTGAGTCAAGGCCGCGGAGCCGGCGCGTCACGCGGGACGCGTCCGGCGTGAGCAGCGATCGCGGAGGGGCAGGCCCGACTGCGGCGAGATCGATCAGGGCAGCGACAATCTCCGCCGTGGCGCCCAGTGCGTCGATGCCGGTTGGCTCGGGGAAGCCGCCAGCGACGGGTGTGTCAGACGAAGTGGCTGGGCTCGCGGAACGTGTAGTGCTCCTCGAGGGCCTTCAGTTCGTCATCAGTGAGCTCGATGTCGACGGCTGCGGCTGCGTCGGTGAGGTGGTGCTCCTTTGTCGCGCCGATGATTGGGGCGGTGACGACCGGGTTGTGCATCACCCATGCCAGACCGATCTGCGCCATCGAGACGCCGCGTGCCTTCGCGATCTTCTCCACGGCGTCGATGACGTCCTTATCGGTGTCGTTGTACAGCGCGTGCCCGTACTCGTCGAGGTCGTCAGCCGTCGTTCCCCGAGCAGAACCGGTCGAGCCCCACGGGCGTGCGACCAGGCCGAGCGCGAGAGGCGACCACGGGATCGAGCCGACGTCCGTGGACTTCAGCAACGGGAACATCTCACGTTCTTCTTCACGCTGGAGCAGGCTGTACTGGTCCTGCATCGACACGAACTTGGTCCAGCCGTTGGATTCGGCGACGTGCTGGAGCGTGGCGAACTGCCACGCCCACATGGAAGACGCGCCGATGTACCGGGCCTTCCCCGCCTTGACGACGTCGTGAAGCGCCTCCATTGTCTCCTCGACCGGCACGTTCGGGTCGAAGCGGTGGATCTGGTACAGATCCACGTAATCCGTGTCGAGGCGTGTCAGCGAGGCGTCGATCTGCTGCATGATCGCCTTGCGGGACAGGCCGCGGTCGCCGGGGTTGTCTCCCATCGGGTAGAAAACCTTCGTGGCGAGAACGATCTGGTCCCTTGATGCGTACTCGCGCATGGCGCGCCCGACAATTTCTTCCGAATTGCCCAGGCTGTAGTAGTTCGCGGTATCCCAGAACGTGATCCCAAGTTCGACGGCCTGGCGGAAGAACGGCTGCGCGTCGTTTTCTTCAAGGGTCCAGTCGAATGTCTTACCAGGCGTCCCGAAGCTCATGCACCCGAGCGCGATGCGGCTGACCTGAAGTCCGGAATTTCCGAGTCGTGTGTATTTCATGTGTATCTCGTTTCATCTCCGGGGCACTGGTCACCCCGATGGGGTTCTAGTGCTCGGCGATGGCGGTGGATGAGGCGACGGTCCGCTGTCGCTCGACCTCGCCGCGGACGCGGTCGAGCTTGGCGCTGACCGTGTCGATCGCCTCGATGCCGACGAACAGCCGCTCCGGGAATGCGCCGGACTCCACGGCCTCGACGACGATCCGGGCGGCCTTAGCGGGGTCTCCCGGCTGCTGATGATTGGCGGCTCCGGAAAGTCCGCGCATCTGCGCGACAACGGTGGCGTCGTAGGCGGCCAGCGGCGCTGAAGCCGTGAGGCTCGTGCCGTCGAGGAAGTCGGTCCGGAAGTCACCGGGCTCCACCACGCCCGCGGCGATGCCGAGCTCGGCGACCTCGCCGCGCAGCGCCTCGGTGAATCCTTCCACTGCGAACTTCGACGAGGTGTACGCGCCGAAGCCGGGCACGCCCTGGAAGCCGCCGTAGGAGGACACGTTCACGATCGTTCCCGCGCCCTTGGCGCGCAGGACGGGCAGAACGGCACGAGTGACGGCGACCAGTCCGAACACGTTGACCGCGTAGATCGCCTGGATCTCCTCGTCGGTCAGCTCCTCGAGCGCGCCCTGGTGTCCACGGCCGGCGTTGTTCACCAGCACATCGATTCCACCGAACCGCTCGACAGTGGCGGACACGGCGGCGGCGATCTGCTCGCCGTTCGTGACGTCGAGTTCCACAGCCAACAGTGCGTCGCCGGCATCAGGGAACGCCTGGCGGACCTTGTCGAGGTCGCGCGCCGTGGCCGCAACCTGGTGCCCTGCATCCAGCGCTGCTCGGGTCATTGCCGCTCCAAGACCACGGCCAGCTCCCGTTATGAACCACACGCTCATCGCTTGCCTCTTTCTCGAATTGGGACAGGTGACACCAGTTAAGGCCCAGCTGCAGCCGAAAACGAGGGCCGAGCGGGGGCCAGCTTCGCCTAGGTCTGGCAGGCCCCCTTAGTCACCCCCGATGGCGGCGTCCACGTGGAAGAATGGCCGAAATGAACCGATTCTCCTCCGGCGTTTCGCCGCATGCCGAACTGAGCGCCTTCTTGCGCGCGCAGCGTGAACGGCTGCGACCCGAGGACGTGGGGCTGGTTCCGGATGCGGTGCCGCGTCGCGTGCCGGGGTTGCGGCGCGAGGAGGTAGCCCGGCTGGCTGGAGTGAGCACCGACTATTACACGCGGCTCGAGCAGGGTCGGAAGTTCACGCCGTCGGATGGGGTCGTGAATGCTATAGCTCGCGCTCTTCGGATGGACGACGCAGCTCGGGAGCACCTGTTTGACCTCATCCGACTTCCCACTGCCTCCGACGGGGCGCCGCCGGTACAGCGGGTGCGGTGGGCCAACCAACAGCTCATCGATTCTTGGACGGCCCATGCCGCGCTCATCACGGGCCGGGGCCACGCCGTGCTGGCAACGAACGCGCTTGCGCGTGCGCTGCTCACTGACTTCAACGCCATGCCGACGCAGCATCGCAACTACATTCGCTGGCTGATCCTCGACCCGGCCGCCGCGCCGCTGTTCGCAGACTGGGAAACAGTGGCCTCCGAGATGGTTGCCGCGCTGCGCCTAGACGCCGGCAAACATCCCGACGACCGCGGCATTCTGGATCTCGTTGGTGAGCTCGCCGTCAAGAGCGAGCAGTTCCGCACCTGGTGGGCCGACCAGCGTGTGGTGAGTTCCTCCTACGGCGTCAAGCGCTTCCAGCACCCAGTGGTTGGAGACCTGGAGCTGAACTGGCAAGGGCTCGCTCTACCGGGCGATGAGGATCAGACAATCTTCATTTACTTCCCAGAACCGAACACCCGTGGTGCAGACGCGCTTGCTCTGCTGGCCAGCTGGAGTGCTGCACCCACCGCGGCATCGGCCGACACCCAAGTTGCTTCAAGCGAGGTGGCCGAGTTGCCGGCCTCAGAAACGCGCGACTGATTCAGTGCCCACGGGTGGGTCGATTTCCGAGCCCGCTGTGGCTGGCTGTGGCGGTCCACCCAGTGGGGCGGGTGCCCGCTGAGCGGCAACGCTCCCGGCATGAACCGTGACTGCGCGGTCGCCCCCACCCGCAGTGGGTTCCGCCCATCGGATTCGGCGTCTTCCAGAGCGCTCCGGACGAAACCATCGACGCCGTGCGCGCCGCCCTCGATGTCAGCTACCGACACATCCACACCGCCGTCGCCTACGGCAACGAACAGCAGGTCGGGGAAGCTATCCGCGCTTTCGGTGTCGCACGTGACGACATCGTCATCGAGACTTAGGTGTTCCCCTCGGACTATGGCTACGACGAGACCCTGCACGCGTTCGACAAGTCCGCCCGAAAAAATCGGAGTGGACACACTCGACGTCTTCATCCTCCGCCAGCCGATCCCGGACCAGTTCGACAAGACAGTGCACACGTACAAAGCTCTAGAGCAGCTGTACGCGGACGGAAAGGTCCGGGCGATCGGGGTGAGCAACTTCATGCCGCATCACCTCACGTCGCTCCTCGAGCAGACCAACGTCATTCCGGGGCCCAGCCATGCCACGCGTCGAGGTCACGGTCGGTGCCATGAATCGGTCATCTGCACCACTTCAGGTGCTCGACCTCTGAACAACCCATTCGGTCGCCAAAAGCTCGTCACCACGATAACTGACCCCGCGCGCGAGGTCCGTGATCCGAGTCGCTACCCGAGACATATGGCCGTCGATGTCGAACCGCACGCTCGACAACGGCGGATCGATGAGGGTGGAGACGGGGTCGTCATCGATGCCGACGATGAGGATGTCATCCGGGATGTGGAGCCCGAGGGCCCGTGCTTCGAAGATGGTCGCGATCGCGTGGAGGTCGTTGAAGGCGCAGATACCGAGCCGTCCGCCGCTTCGCGCCTGCAACGACGTTCGGAGCGGCTGTCGCTCCGACGGATGTAGCCCGTCGAGGAGGACGAGGTCCGGCGCTGGGACTCCGCTCTCGTCCGCGGCTGCACGAACACCTCGCAACCTATCGCTGCGAATCTCCAACTCGAGCAGTTCAGACGGGGCGACGATCAGGAGTCGTTCCGCACCCCGCGAAAGGAGGTGCTCGACCTGGGCGCGGCCGGCTGCGCCCTGGAAATCGTCGACAGGTATGCGGTCGCCGCTGCTGTGGAACCAAAGGTCGTAGAGCGGCACGCGGAGCGTGTCGACCTGCGCCCGCACGACATGCGGTAGGTCGTACATCGCGACGACCGCAGCAGGCGTCACGCTCCGCCACAAGAGCTCTGAGACCACACCATCAGGTGCAGCTTTGGTCAGAACGGTCGCGTAGCCGTGCATGCGCAGCGCATCGGTAAGTGCCGTGACGGCGCGGTCCATGATCGCGGAGGGCTGCCAGGACGGTGCGACGCAGAGGACCAAGCGGCTGGAGCCGGAACGCAGCAGGCGAGCGGCTGCCGACGGGGTGTACCCGAGCTCCCGAGCAGCGGCGAGGACGGCCTCGCGCGTCGCAGCGGAGATCGTCTGACCCGGAGAATCGTTCAGGACGAAACTCACCGTCGTGCGGGAGACACCAGCACGCTTCGCGACGTCCGCAGAGGTCGCTCGTGCACTCTCGGTCATCACGCAAGCATGCCAGACTCTCTTGCTGATTTCACTAACACGAGTTAGTGTTCACGAGACCCGCTCGGGGTGAAACGATTCAAAGGAGAATCATGATGATTGTCAGCACAGACGGGCCAACGATCCGACAGGCGTGGTGGATCACAGTGGTACTCGGGATGGCGTCGTACCTGGATGCTGCAGCGATCGCCGGCACCGGAACGGCCCTGGTCCTGTACCAGAAGCCGCTCGGTCTGTCGGGCGGGGACATCGGACTCCTGTCCGCGCTCCTGACCTTCTCGATCGCGATCGGCGCACTCGTCGGTGGCCGACTCGGCGACCGCTTCGGCCGCCGCCGCGTGTTCGCGCTGACCATGATCCTCTTCGCGCTCGGTGCTCTCCTTCTGACGCTCGCCCTAACCCCATCGTTCATCTACATCGGCCTGGTCGTACTCGGGCTGGCGTCCGGCGCGGACCTCCCGGTCTCGCTCTCCATGATCGGTGAAGCCGCCCCAGCAGCGCGGCGCGGGCAGATGATCGGTCTCTCCCACGGGCTCTGGGTCGTCGGCATCGTCGCAACCATCCTCATCGGCATTTCCTTCGGTGCGCTCGGTGAGACCGGCGCCCGCGTGATCTACGCGCACCTGCTCGTGGTCTCGATCCTGGTCCTGATCTTCCGGGCCGGCATTCCTGAGTCCGCGAAGTGGAAGCGCGCGGAGGACACCCGGACAGCGAGCATCGCCGTCGGTGGAGGCACAGACATCGGGGCGCTGAAGCAGCTGCTGTCATCACGGTTCATCGTCCCGGTCGTGGCGCTCGGTCTCTTCTTCGCGATCGCGAACATCAGCGCCAACACCAACGGGCAGTTTCAGACCTACGTCTACGTGAACGTCGCCGGACTCGACGTTCCCACCGCCTCCCTGTTCGGTCTGATCTCGATCGGCGTCGGGTTCGTGTCCCTGTTCATGTTCATGCGACTGGTCGACGGCGAACGCACGCGGCAGTTCATGCTCTGGGGCGCCGCACTCCTGGCGACCGTCGGGTTCCTCCTGCCCGCCGTCCTCGGCGTCCACGCCGGGACCATCATCACGAGCACGATCCTCTACTCCGTCGGCGGCGGGATCATCGGGGAACCCATGTACAAGGTCTGGAGCCAGGAGATCATCCCCGTCCTGTTCCGCAGCAGCGTGCAGGGTGTCACCATCGCGTTCACCCGGACGATCGCCGCGGTCGTCGCGCTCGTCACGCCCGCGATCATCGCCACCGGCGCGACAAACCTGTACTGGTTCCTAACCGGCACGACGGTTGTCGCTGCGGCCCTCGGGCTCTTCTGGCTTCCCCGATTCCGCCGTGCCGATGACGAAGCCGGGATCGACGAGACTGGCTCGGTCGCCATCCACGCAGCTCCGTCCACTTCGTCCGTCATCCCGGGAACGGCAACCAAATGACCGGCCCCGCACCGACCAAGAAGGACGACATGCCCCCCGACGTCACCGTCTCGACGCCTCGTTTCGAACACCACGAAAACAGTCGCCTGGGAATCGGCGAGACACACCCGCGCATTTCGTGGAAGATCGACACCACAGACCCGGCCTTCCGCCAATCCGCCGTCCGCATCGAGGTCACCCGTGGCCGTCCGGATCGTCCCGCAATGACGGCCGTGCACGAGGTCGAGACCGACGAGCAGGTCCTCCTCGCCTGGCCCGGAGAGCCGCTCCAATCCCGTGAGCGCGTCGCAGTGCGCGTGAGCGTCCGCTCCACCGCCGGTTGGAGTGAGTGGAGCGCCGCCGGAACAGTGGAAGCAGGGCTGCTCGATCCCGCTGACTGGTCTGCATCCTTCATCGGCCCAGTGGACAACGACGGTGCAGCGAACCGGCGACGTCCGAGCCGACTCAGGCGTGACTTCCACCTCCCCGTCGATGTCGTCAGCGCTCGGCTTTACCTGACCGGTCACGGACTCGTCGAGGCCGAGATCAACGGTGACCGCGTCGGGGATGAGGAACTCACACCAGGCTGGACGAGCTACCACCACCGACTCCGGTACGCCACGTTCGACGTCACCGAACACCTCCGCACCGGCGCGAACACGATCGGCATCTGGCTTGGCGACGGCTGGTGGCGGGGACACCTCGGCTTCGGCGGCGAAACAACCAACGTCTACGGGGACCGCCTCGCAGCGTTGGCGCAACTCGAGGTCACGACGACTGACGGCACAGCCGTCGTGATCGCAACCGACAAAGAATGGTCCGCCGGTCACGGGCCGATCCTCTCCAGCGGCCTGTACGACGGGGAATACTTCGACGCCCGCCTGCATGATCCTGACTGGTCAACGCCACACGGGGCAGGCGCGAAATGGGGGCCGGTACGGGCTGATCCGCTGGACGCGTCCGTCCTGGTAGCACCCACGGGTCCACCTGTGCGGTGCACGGAAGAGCTCCGCCCCGTGCAGATCATCGATCGCGGAAACGGGCGGTGGCTCGTCGACTTCGGTCAGAACCACGCAGGACGGTTGCGCGTCAGTGCGTCCGGTCCAGCCGGAGCGGAGATCCGCATCAGGCATGCTGAGGTCCTGGTCGATGGTGAACTCGCCGTCGAACCCCTGCGCGAGGCGGCTGCAACCGACGTACTGGTCCTCGACGGCACTCCCGTCACATGGGAGCCCCACTTCACCATCCACGGGTACCGCTGGGCTGAGATCGCAGGCTGGACCGGGCCACTCCGCGCGGACGACCTGGTATCCCGAGTGCTCCACTCAGACATGCAGCGGCGCGGCTGGTTCGAAACCTCGAACCCGTCAGTCAACCGGCTGCACGAGAACGTGGTCTGGAGCCTGCGGTCGAACTTCGTCGACATCCCGACCGATTGCCCCCAGCGCGACGAACGGCTCGGATGGACAGGGGACCTCCAGGTCTTCGCCCCGACGGCCGCATTCCTCTACGACGTGTCCGGACTGCTGACCTCATGGCTCCGCGACCTCGCCGTCGAGCAAGCGGAGACCGACTGGGTTCCCCCATGGGTCCCGTACTTCCCACTCGAACCGTTCATGAGCCTCCCCCACGACCCGTACGCAGTGTGGAGCGACGTGGCCGTTCTCACGCCAGACGTCCTCCACCAAAGGACAGGGGATGTGGGCGTCCTGCACGATCAGTACGAGAGCGCGAAAGCATTCCTGGCACACGTAGAACGTGCCGCGGGCGCCGACCGTGTCTGCCGCAACACGGAGCAACTCGGCGACTGGCTCGATCCCAACGCACCTCCCGAGAACCCGTTCGAGGCAACGACCGACAAGTTCCTGGTGGCCACCGCGTACTACGCCCACTCCGCACGCCGACTCGCCGCAATCGCTTCGACGCTCGGCGAGAAGGACGATGCTGCGCGTTACAACCAGTTGGCAGAGGAGGTGGCCGCAGCGTACGCAGGAGCATTCCTCCGCGACGGCGGTCGCGCCTCCGACGACACGCAGACCGCGTACGCACTCACGACCGTATTCGACCTGTGGCCCGACGACGCGAGCACCGCAGCAGGAACCGCACGTCTCGCGGAACTCGTGCGCTCCTCCAACGGACGCATCGCCACCGGCTTCGCCGGAACACCGGCCGTCGCCGACGCGCTCACGATCGGCGGACAGACGGACGCCGCATACCAACTCCTTCTGGCCGAGGAGTGCCCGTCCTGGCTTTACACCGTCCTCGCAGGAGGCACGACGATCTGGGAACGCTGGGACAGCCTTCGCCCGGACGGGACGTTGAATGCGAGCAGCATGACGTCGTTCAACCACTACGCGCTCGGCAGCGTCGCAGACTGGCTACACCGCACCGTCGCCGGCATCTCGCCGGCTGAGCCTGGATACCGTCGCATCCGCTTCCAGCCCCAGCCAGGCGGCGGCATCACATCGGCCCGCGCTGAGCACGAGACGCCGTACGGACGGGCGGCGATCGAGTGGAAACACGAGGGCGAGCGGCTGACCGTCTGCATCGCGGTGCCCGTCGGATCCCGCGCCGAAGTCCTGCTCCCCGGAACGGGTGCCCAGCACGTGGGACACGGGCGTTGGACGTTCAACGTCCGAATGCCCGATGGTCACGAGCGTCAGCAAGTGGAGGAGAACGATGCCTGAGTCGGGTACTCACGAGGTGCAGCAGGTCGAAGTCCCCGGGCCCCACGGACGCGTTCCGTTGCGATTGTACATCCCGAGCCAGCCAGCAAAGACCGCGCTCATGTGGGTCCACGGCGGGGCCTTCATCATGGGTGACCTCGACGTCCCAGAAGCGAACGCGGTCGGCCACTACCTCGCCCAGCACGGGGTCACCGTGGCCTCCGTCGACTACCGCCTCGCGAACGAGGGCGTGCACTTTCCCGTCCCGAGCGACGACGTGCTCGCCGCCTGGCGATGGATCACCGAGTCCCAGGACGCCCCTGCACGCGATGCAACGTGGCACATCGGTGGGGGCAGCGCGGGCGGAAACCTCGCGGCCTCAGTGACTCATCAGGTCCGCGACGGCTGCGCAACGGTGCTCCCGGCGTCTGCTTTGCTGCTCTACCCGGTACTGCACGACGCGGTACCAGCGCCGTCCCCGGCGCTCGCGCCGAAACTCGACCTCGTACCGGAGGAGTACCGGTTCACTGCCAACAAGACGCGTGAGTTGAACCTGAACTACGTCGGCGACAGCTCGCTACTTCAACACCCGTACGCTTTCCCGGCCAACGGCGATCTCGACGGCTTGCCCCCGACCCTGATCATCAACTCGGAGATCGACTACCTCCGACCCTCGGGTGAAGCATACGGCGCGGCCCTCGCGCTCGCGGGGAACACCGTCACAGTCCTGCATGAACCGGGCGCCCTCCACGGACACCTCAACGATTTCGACAGCGCCCCCGCCAAACGGACCGTCGAGCGGATGCTGCAGTGGTTGGGGGAAGCGACGGTCTGAGCCGGGCCAGGGAGCCTGAAAGGAAGAGTCGCCCGAACCTGTCGACCCGATCCCCGGAGCACCGGACGCCGAGCCCGGAGTCACCCGCCGTTGGGGCAACGCTCCGGCCCCGCACCGCAGGTGTCTGGGCTGGACCGGTTTGGGGCGCGCGGAGGTCTTGGTCTTGGTGGTCGAGAGGCCCCGCCGCCGAGCCGGGTACGGGTAGGTCGCTGGCAGACGTGAGCGGGCAGCCCGCCTTCACAACGTTGGCGAGGCGGCGGCGCCGTGAGCCGCCGTGCGCATGGTTCGTCCGTCCTGAGGCCTGTGATGGGCCGGTCAGCGTGGCAGAAGTAGCGCCCGAAGCGCCTCGGAGAGGGGTGCGGCGACTGCGGCATCGTCAGACGACGCGAGGGGCTCAACCCGTGTCGACGTGCGCAGGAGCGTCATCCCGAGCGCGACGGACAACGCGATCTCCGCTCGGACGAGACGAGCGTCGTCGATGACGGTGGCGGCGGGGTCGACGACCAGGGCGAGCCGTTCCGCGTAGTGCCGGAGCTGGTCGCGCCGGATCGCGTCGGCGCCCTCGTCCCCCGACGACCGCACCAGCAACATGAGCTGTATCGAGTCCTCGTCGGTGGGCGACAGGACGATGTGGCCGACGAGGGTGCTGATGGCCCGCTCGGCGTCGGCCTCTGGTTCGCGTTCCCGGTCAAGGTCACGGACCGCACGGTCGAGACAGGCGCGGAACAGCCCCTCCTTCGACACGAAGTACCGGTTGATCAGGGCGACGTTCACCCCGGCATCGGCGGCGATGTCCCGGACGGTCGTTGCACGGTAACCGTCGAAGGCGAACCTGCGCCGAGCAGCCTGCACGAGCAGCAGACGGGTGGCCTCGGCGTCCTTGCTCATGCACCGAGCGTACCGATGTGAACATCATGTAAGCAATTGTTGACATCCGCCGAGAAGTGCGTACCCTCGTCAAGTCAGCAACCGTTTACATGACGCAGGAGCACGATGACCGACGCCATGGCGAGTCCCCGCACCGGCTCGCACCCGACCGCCGGCGGCCGCCGCCCGAACAGCACGGCGATCATCATCTACCTGTCGCTCGGCGGGCTCTCGTTCGCTGTCCTGCAGTCGCTGGTCGCACCGGCGCTGTCCACGATCGGCAAGGACCTCGGTGCCTCGACCGCCAGCGCAAGCTGGGTCCTCACCGCATACCTGCTGTCCGCATCGGTGCTCACCCCGATCCTCGGCCGTCTCGGCGACATGATCGGCAAGCGCAAGGTGCTCATCGTCGTCCTGACGATCCTCCTCGTCGGCGCCGTGCTCGCAGCCCTCGCGCCGAACCTCGGCGTCCTCATCGTCGCCCGTGCCCTGCAGGGAGCAGCCGGCGCCGTGATGCCGCTCTCCATCGGCATCGTCCGCGACGAGCTCCCGAAGGAGAAGGTCAGCGTCACCATCGGGCTGCTCTCCGCGATCTTCGGCATCGGAGCCGGCGTCGGGATCGTCGCCGCCGGCCCGATCGTCGAGCACCTGTCGTGGCACTGGCTCTTCTGGCTGCCCGCCGTGCTGGTCGCGATCGCCCTGCTCGGTGCGATCTTCGGCATGCCCGAGTCCCCGGTCCGCAAGCCCGGCCGCCTCGACATGGCCGGGACCCTCGTGCTCGGCGTCTCCCTCGTGTCGATCCTCATCGCGATCAGCGAGGGCGAGTCATGGGGCTGGGGTGACGGCAAGACCATCGGTCTGCTGATCCTGGGCGCCGTCACACTCGTCGGGTTCGTGTTCGTCGAGCTCCGGGTCGCCGAACCGCTCATCGACGTGCGCCTGTTCGCCGTCCGCGGGGTGTGGACCGCCCACGTCGTCGCGCTCGTCTTCGGCTTCGCGATGTTCGGCACCTTCGTCCTCGTCCCGACCCTCCTGCAGCTGCCGACCGCCGTCGGATACGGGTTCGGCAAGGACGTCACGCAGGCCGGGCTGTTCCTCCTGCCGACCGTCGCGATGATGGTCGTCGCCGGGCCGGTCGCCGGCATCCTGGTGCGCAAGGTCGGCCCGAAGGTCCCGATGCTCATCGGCGGGTTCGCCATCGTGGCCGCGTTCCTGCTGCCCGCGATCGCGCACGGCGAGCTATGGCAGGTCGTCGTTTCCGGCCTCCTGACCGGCGTCGGAATCGGCATGGCACTGGCGGCCTGCTCGAACGCCATCATCGAAAGCGTCCCCGCCACTCAAACTGGCGAGGCCGTCAGCGCCAACACGGTCGTCCGGTCGATTGGTTCAAGCGTCGGAACGGCCGTCATCGCCGCGCTCATCACATCGAACAGCACCCCACGGGGCCTGCCGACCGACGACGCGTTCACGATCGGCTTCTGGGCCTGCACCGGCGTCGCAGTCCTCGCCGTCCTCGCTGCACTCGCCGCCCCATCGATCAGGGCGCGCCGAGCAGCAGCGTTGGCTCGCGGAGTCTCCGACTTGGACGGGGTCACGGAGTAGGTCCGGTAGGTCGGCGACGGAACCAGCGAGGCGAAGCGCGGCGAAAAGACGCATTTGACGCGTTGCAGTGATGCGGCCGCCGTGACCGGGGTCGCAGCGGCCGCTGCACCCTGCAGCAGCCGTGCTCCGATCAGGACGGGAAGGCTGGGAGCGGCGGAGGCCAAAAAAACAGAAGCGACCGTGAACGCACCGATAGTGACAAGCCAAGTTTGGCCGGCCTCGAACCGGCGAGACAAATCATCCACAGCGGCAACGTCGCCACCAGGGCGAGCAGGTAGCCGCGCGCAATGCACTGCGTAGCGGTGCGCGAGGCTGAAAGGTGGTCGGCGATGGTGTCGAGACCCACCTTCACGAGGGAGGGGTCCAGACCCCCCAGGAAAGCGCCGAGGATCAAGAGGATTGTGATTCGCCAGACGGACCCGGGAATTCGCCTGGGCGGAGCGCGTGGACGCTCCGGCATCATCGGGGCGGTCACCGGGCGACGTCTCGCGCCAGCCCAGCGGTGCAGTGCCACCGTCAACCCGGCGATGCCATCGTCGGGGTCGCTCGTGTCCGTCGCCCAGGCGATGATGCCGTCGGGGCGGATGAGCATGCCAGTAACCGTTCGGTAGGTGTCGGGGCAGTCCGCTTCGGATGTGACCTCGGTCACGCTAGCAACTCGCTCCGACCAGCCGGCTGCGGCGGCGGCGATAGCCCCACCGAGGCGATCGAGCAGGACTAAATGGCCGGTGTGGAAGTGGTCCGTGAGCCGCCCGCCACCCGAAAGCGGTGCATCACCGAGGAGGGCCGGCGCTTGCACGGACGACAAGTTCGGGGAGCGATGTCGAGAGTGTTACCTCCCGGTCTCCCTCGAGGAGCTTGGCCATGAGGCCGAATGCCCGCCGGCCCAGTCCGGGAAAATCCTGCGCCATCGTCGTGAGTCCTGGACGCCAGACGCCCGCCAACGGATGGTCGTCGAAACCGACCACGCTCACGTCTTCGGGCACCCGTGCTCCGCCGTCCGACAGACCCGCGATCAAGCCCATTGCGATCTCGTCGTTGCCGCAGAACACCGCGGTGACGTCCCTTCGAATTGCGAGCGCACGACCGATCCGGACCCCGGACGCGGCATCCCAGGTTGCCGAGATGACAGGAGGGACGATGGCGCCGGCCGCTTCGAGCGCATTCCGCCAGCCGATCGTCCTACCGTCTTCTTCTCGAGAGGGCGGAATTGCGACGTGGTGCACTGTCTCGTGTCCCAGATCCAGGAGATACCGAGTGACGTCCGTGCCCGCCTGGACCTCATCGAGGACAGCCTGCGACACGTCCGAGGCGACCTCCCCCGAGACCGCGACCACCGGCAAGTCGAGGGGAAGCGCTTCCAGCACCCGCACCCCGACTGGGTCGAACTTCAACACGATGACGCCGGCAAGCGGCTGTCCTAGTACGAGTCGGACAGCCTGCTCCGCCTCCTCTGCGGTGGGGCTCTCGACCACGGAGATAACGACGAAGTAGCCCGCTGCTCGTGCAGCGGTCTCGATCCCTTGAATCGTCGCGGAGTAGCCGAAGATGGAGGTCTCGGACGTCATCACCGCAATGAACTTCTGCTTCCCGCTCGCGAGCGCTCGAGCGGCACCGTTCGGACGGTAGCCGAGTTCCTCGATCGCTTCGAGCACACGCTGTCGCTTGTCCGGACTGACGGGGGCAGCGCCAGTGAGCACGCGTGAGACGGTCGGTACCGAAACTCCGGCGACCTTGGCGACGTCGCCGATGCTTGCTGGCTTCGCAAAGGACCGCGACATCGTGGGGTCAGCATACTGGCTGGGGTGGCCGATGGGACTCTCGCTGATGTCCGTCACGACCGGAGCACGAGCGGCTCGAGGGTGACCCGAGCTACCCGGACACCACTGCGTCCGGACGTTGCGAGGATCACGGGTCCTTCGTCACCCCGTTCGATCGTGAACGGGACGCTCACTTCCCGATACGTGTCCCATGAGTTGGTGAATCGACACGGTACTGCCACCGCGTCGCGTCCACCGACTCTTGCCTCGAGAATCGTGGTGATCACATCGGCGTTGTACAGGTGCCCGGTCATCCTCGAGGCGTTGGAGTATTCGACCGTCAGCAGGAATTCACCCCCCGCGTTGCCGTCTAGCGTCAGTTCCACCTCTCTGCCGTCATCCCAGCGCTCCACCGGCGGGTCGAACGACCAGCTCTGAACCTCGACCGGCGGCGCTTCGGACACGGCGACCGCCTGGACGACGGCGCGACCGGACGCGGTGACAC
The DNA here is from genome assembly GCF_018613895.1 of Curtobacterium sp. ISL-83. GTDB lineage: Bacteria > Actinomycetota > Actinomycetes > Actinomycetales > Microbacteriaceae > Curtobacterium. The sequence goes on along the minus strand of NZ_JAGGPH010000006.1, from coordinate 31,959 downwards.
GAATGACGCTGACACCGAGTGGCAAGGTGAGCGTAATAGGCGCGCCCGTCTCCGACACGGCGCGACCGTCGATGGTGACTGCGACATCGCCCTGCCCCTCCACGTTCACCACGTGAGCACCGCGGCGACGCGTCGCGACGAAGAACGTCGCGCTACCGCGTCCCAGTTCGACAGCCGCAATGCCCGTGGGGGTCTCGACGGCATCGAAGCGGAGCGCTGCCCCTCCGGCGAGTCGTGCGTCGACTGCGTCGTAGCGGGTCGTCTGGACCAGGGTGTGCTCCGTCACGATGAGTCGCTGCACCGCGATGTCATGGGTGGACTCGGATGCGACGAGAGCGGAGGCGCAGAGGCTGATGCGGTGCGGTCCCGCGGCGAGCAGAACAGGGATGTCCATTCGTCCCGCGTAGGTGCGGGAGAGCGTGGCGGGGAACTCGACCGGTCCCACCGTGACGCCGTCGATGACGAGCGACGCACCAGCCGGGCGACCTTCCGTTCCGTAGACGATGCCCAAGAGGTACTCGCCCGCCTTTGGCACCGTGACCGGGAACTCCACGGAGCTCCACGGGTGGGGCAACGCTGCAACGGACACGCGGCCGGCCGCCGCGTACTCCTGCGGATCGTCCCCGTGCCGGCGCATCTCGGCACCGACCACCTCGGCCTCCGATACGTCGGCATGCAGCGCCCACGGCGGAGCCGGAACGGGGACACCACCGGCGTTGGGCGTGATCACGACGAGGAACGCTGCTTGCGGGTCGCCGCCCGGGAGGTTCACGACCAGCGCGTCGTCGTCCGTCACGGCGACAACGCGGTCGTCAAGGACGACGGGGGCTTGCGCGTCACCCTCGTAGCCGGACCAGGTCACTTGAGAGATCCGGAGGCGGACGTCCTTGTGTCCGGATGGAAGCTCCGCGACACGTAGGGCGATAGCGTCGGCGGTACCTCCGACGATCACTCGGAGCACGGCACCGTCACGGGCGGCGATGGCGCGCACGCTGTCCCGCACGCCCGCGTGCTGCGTCGCGACGCCCACGGTCTGCCCGGTGAGGCTGGCGTACCAGTGGAGAAGCCACCAGCCCCCGTTCGCTTGGTTGATCCCAACCGCATGGTCATCGAGGTTGCCCGCCATTGTCCAGTACGCCAGGTCTGCGTCCACCTTCGTGTCCTCGAAGAGGGCGAGCCACTGGATCAACTGGCCCGGGTTGGACATGTCTCGCCGATTGCCGTACTCGTCGATGTTGATGGGCAGGGGGTTCAGACCTAGATGACGCTCGAGCGCCCGGTAGTGCGCGTAGTGGTTCGGGTAGCGCTCGAGCGAGGATGGCTGCAGCTCGTGCCAGCTCATCACGTCCGGCAGGACGTCGTGAGCCGCTGCGAAGGTCAAGAAATCGGTGACGCGATCCGGGTGGTAGCGCGATTCGTTCGGTCCTGCGATGCGTGCCGCCGGGTCCACAGATCGGATCGCTTGGTGAATGGTTACCCAGTCGGCGAGGAAACGGTCCCGACCAGCCGGGGACCAGTCGGCGTACCAGATCCAGTCTCCTTCATTGAACGGCACCCACACGAAGCGTGAACGGTCCGGCCGTTCCGCGGTCTGCGTCACGAGGTCGCGGACGAGAGTCGCGTACCCCTCGATCCCGATCTCTTCGTACGGCCACTGGCTGAGTGCGTCCTGCAGGTACACCACGACCTCGGCCCCGCCGGCTGCAAAGAACCCGTCCGCGAGTTCGGCCGCGTCACCTCCCGGATGCTGCGCCCCACCAGGAGCCTTCTGGGCGACGGTCCGCGGTCTGACACCAGCGACGAGAGCCGCGGACGGGACCCCGACGTCGCCGAGGCCGTAAAGCATGCCCGATGCGCCGCCGTGGACGGTACCGGTCACGGCTGTCGCATCGACCGTCACGGCGACTTGAGCCCGCGAGGTCGTGATCCTGATCGTGCGGGCGGCCACCTCAGGACCTGTGGAGGTCACGTGCAGGACGCCGGCGTCCGCGTCCCACCGGTACTCCCATGGCTCGAGCCGGGTGGGAAACACGGTGTCGACGAACACGGCCTGGCCGACGAGGTCGGGCAGGGGCACGGAGATCCTCGCGAGGGAGCCTGTCCGGCGCCAGAGAGTGAGGTATCGCTGGTCGCGGGTGCCGATCGCCAGCGCAACCCACGGTGCTGTCCACTGCTCGATGCCGAGCGGCCAGGACGCATGTCCCGCCGCCAGATCGTGCCGCAGTCGCTTGTGCGCGGCGACAGCCTCGGCGACCAGGGTCGTCTGACTCGTGCTCATGGTGTCGACGTGACCCGACAGGTAGAACCGTCCGAGGATCGCCGTGCACAGGGTGAAGGCGAGCGCCTCATCGTCCATGTTTGGTTGGGGGTAGGCCCAGTTCGCTGCTTGCTCGGGGAGCATCATGAGCGGAGCCGCAGCCGCGATCGGCGGGTACGCCTCCGGGTCCTGTTGGTCCGTCGTCGACTGCAACTGCAGCCGTGAGAGCATCGCCTGGTCCATCCGCATCGCGCCCGAACCACAATTCTCGAGCACCAGGTCTGGGTGGCGGTCCAGCACGGAGTCCAGCCAGGCGAGGTGCGCGCGGTTGTGGGCGAGCAGGCCGCTACCGGGGCTGACCGCGTCAATGTCCGTGCCGGCGCCGGGATTGATGTTGTAGTCGAGCTTGAAGTACCCGACACCCATGTCAGTGACGAGCCGGTCGATGACGGCGTTCAGGTGTGCGATCGCGGCAGGGTGTCGAAGGTCCAGGTGGTATCGGCCGTGCTCCACAACGCGTACACCGTTGCGGGACAAGAACGCGTCTGCGGGCAGCCGCTCCGCTGCCGGACTATCGACGCCGACCACCTCGGGCTCCAGCCACAGGCCTGGGATCATGTCCCGCTGGCGGATCCGCTCAACGACGGCCGCGAGGCCGCCCGGGAACCGTACCGTCGACGGGAGCCAGTCTCCGACGGAGTACCACCAGTCTCCGGAGTCGTCGTACCAGCCCGCGTCGATCATGAAGTACTGGGCGCCCGCTTCTGCCGCCGCGTCGATGAGCGGCAGCAGCTTCGCCGTCGTCGGATCACCCATCAGCGTGTTCATGTAGTCGTTGAAGACGACACCGAGTGCTGTGTTGTCCGGGTGCGTCCGGCGGGCCAGACGTCTGAAGTCGGTCAGCTCGGCGATCGCGTCCTCCAGGTCGTCGCCGGCAGCGACGGTCGCCGGTACGGTTGTGAAGTCCTCGCCGGGGTGGAGCACCGCCAGCCACTGGTGGTCTGCGTCCGTGGGTCCGGAGAGCGCGAGCGATGTCCCCTCGAGGTCTTCCCCGACCTCCCACCGCCAGCCGCCGTTGTGCTCGATCTGCCAGGCGAGGGCACCGCCATGGTCTGCGCGGGTCTGGAGCACGCCGGTGGGTAATACGCGTCCAGTGGACCACGTTCCTTCCGAGGCGAACGAGATGCTGCCGCGTGCGCCCGTCTGGTGTGCCGGGAGGCGGAGGTCTGGGAGTCCCGCAGCACGGAGGTCTCGGACTCGCCATCGGGATTCGCCGATCCAATCGCTCTCCGCCGAGGCGAGCCGGAGAGCGTCTGATGCCGTGACGGCCGTCGGACCGAGACCGACCCGCAACGCGAGAGCCGTCACGGCCTGCACGACGCGAGCTGGTCCGTCGCCAGTCGCGGTCAGCGTGACAGATGATCGGGCCGCCAAACCACTCTGTGGGATCTCGAGGTGGAGCACCGCGCGCAGGGGAGTGTCGCGGTTGACGTTGACCTCCTGAAGCGTCACGTTTAGCCGGGTCCATCCGTCGACATCGGCGGAGTGGTGCGAGACGTATCGAAGGTGGCTCGTGCTCTCCCCCAAGCTGAGGCGGGAGGACGAGGGCGCGTGTCCGGAATCGACTGTGAGCACCTCGATCACCGGCTGCCCGGGCGCGAGGTCCGCGGTGCGGCCCCGGGGCCCCCAACGGAGCACCCGAAGGGGCTCGTCGCCCTGTTCTAGGAGCACGATCTCGAGGTCGGCGTTTCCGGTTTCGATTCGCGTCTCTGTGGCGAGCGCTGAAATGACGGTCACTTGACAGCCCCCGCCGTGATGCCGGACACGATGCGCCGTTGCGCGACGATGAACACGACCAGCATGGGCAGGCTCATGAGGACGACGTAAGCGAAAATGAGGTTCCAGTTGTTCGTGTATTGCGATTGCGAAGCCACCTGGAACAGGTTCAGCGGCATCGTCGACGTCGAACCGCCACCGAGGACGAAGAACGCGTAGAACACCTCGTTCCAGACGGAAAGCGTGACGAGGATCGTCGCGGTAGCGATCACCGGCCCGAGGAGCGGCAGGATGATCTGCAGGTACACCTGGATCGGGCGTGCGCCGTCAATCCGAGCAGCCTCCTCGAGCTCAATGGGGATGTTCCTGATGAAGCCCGTCACGAAGAAGATGACCGTCGCCATAAACATGCCCATGTAGACGCCCACCATCCCGACGACCGTGCCCGCGATGCCCAGGTCCTTCAGCGTCAGCACGATCGTGATGACGGCCGGCGGGAGCACAATTCCCGAGATGCCGACCGAGTAGAGGAACGACATCGCCCTCGTGGCTCGGCGTGCGAGGACCCACGAAGCGGCGGTGCCGACGATCAATACGCCGACGACGGACGGCACGGTGACGAGCAGGCTGCCGATGAACCCTCCCCAGATGTCTCCCTCTGAGAACACCTGGGAGTAGTTCTGCACCAGGTTCCAGACGTGAGGCAGTGCCAGGTTCGGCGACTGCGACTCGCCGGTCGTTTTGAACGAGTTCACCAACACCATCCACATCGGAACGCCGATGACGACGAGGGTGACGATGACGACGGCGACTGGTCGGATCGAGGCGATGAATCGACGGCGGTTGGCACCGGGACGGATGCTGCTTCGGATGGTGGTCACAGGACTTCCTCCCGCTTTCGCAAGAACTTGATAACGGGGATGGCGAAGACGATGACGACGACGAACAGGATCAGGCTCATCGTGGTCGCTTGCGCGTAGAGGCCCTGGCCGAACGTGCGGTAGATGAAGATGTTGAGCACCTCCGTGGTCTGGGCTGGTCCGCCCTTCGTCGTCGCCTGGACCACGTCGAACCCGTTCATGGACCCGAGCAGCGCCGTTGCGACGTTGAAGGTGAGGGCCGGTGCCAGGAGCGGGAAGCGGATGCTCCGCAATGTCCGCCACCACCCTGCGCCGTCGATGCGGGCGGCCTCGAGCACGTCTTCGGACATGGTCTTGAACCCGGCGAGGTAGATGAGCATCGACAGGCCCTGGAACTTCCAAGCCTGAACGAGGGCGACCACGACGATGGTCCACGTCGTCGAACCCAACCACGGGATGTTCACCGCATGCCCGCTGAAGATGCCGAGGATCCCGTTAAGCGGCCCGTCCGGTTTGAGGATCGCCTGGAATATGTAGCCGACGGCGAGCGAGGACATGAGCACTGGAATGAAGAAGAGCACCCGGGCCGTGCGGTTGAGGCGCGTGTCCTTCTCCAGGAACAACGCGAGCACGAACCCGAAGAGGTTCTGGAACACCGCCACGAGGATCGCGTACACGACCGTGGTCCGGAGCGACACCAGCAACTGCCCGTCGGTGAACAGTGACGTGAAGTTACCCCAGCCGATCAGCCCGACACCGGAGTGGAAAGCGGACCAGTTGGTGAACGCGTAGACGAAGTTGAGGATCGTCGGCACGAAGAAGAACACCGCGAGGATCGCGAACGCCGGCACCAGGAACCAGGCCGGGTACGAGCGGGCGTTCGCGAGAGCCACAGCCCGGCGATTCTTGTCGTTACGCCTCTGCTGACGCGCCCGATCCGTGACGCCCTCGTCCTGCTCCGGACGCCTGAGCGATCGCTTCAGCGAGTTGCTGGTGACACTCATCAGAACCCCTTCGCGCCCTCGGCCTGAGCGAGCTGCGCGAACTGCTTCTGTGTGGTGGCGGCGACCTGTTCAGGGGACATGGTGCCCTGGATCATGTTCGCCAGGTTGATGTAAAGGTCGGGGTTCGCGATCGCCAGCGACTGCATGGAGCCAACGGACGAGCCGAGCGATTTTGAGATCTCGTTGGCGATCTCCGGAACGCCGTCAGGGCTCGGCACACCGGTCTCGATCGACGGGGTCCCAGCGGCCTTGATGAAGGATTTGTAGTCGGTGGTCATCCAGAAGTTGAGGAACTGACGGGAGGCGGCCTCACGCTTCGCGTCCCCGGTCTTGAACGCGACGACCGCGTTCGAGTTGTCCGGGATGTTCGTGCCGATGTTGCCCTTCGCCGAGATCGGGAACCATCCGAGCTTGTCGTCAATCTGCTTCGCAGACGCGGTCGTCTGCAACTGGCCCAGGTACGAGTTCACCTGCAGCACCATCGCCACCTTGCCGTTGAGCAGGGACGTTGCTTGATTCTCGAACGTGCCGGTCTTGATGTCGGAGTTGAAGTACCCCTGGTCGATGAGCTTCTTGTACTCGGTGATCGCGTTCATCATCGTCGGGCTCGTGAACTGCTGCTTGTTCGAGTTCACGTCCTTCCAGAACGCGGGTGCCTTCTCGGCGATCTGCGCCTGCGGCCACCACTGCGTGGGCCACTGGGTGGCGCCCGCCTCGTAGAACGGGGTACCCCCGCCGTCCTTGACCTTCTTGGCGTCCGCGACCATCCCCGCCCAGTCCTTGGGTGTCGTCTTGATGCCGTACTTGGCGAACTGCGCCTTGTTGTAGTACATGCCGATGACGCTCGGCGACGTGACGAGTGCGGCGTAGCGGGTGCCGCCGACGAAGCCCGTCAAGTCCCGAACGTCCTTATTGACCTTCGGCAGCCACGGCGCACCGTTCAGGCTCAGGAGATTCGTCGGTGCCTGCAGCGCCGTCAGCTCGCTTGTGGTCGGCTGCCAGGATGCCAGGTCCGGCTTGTCGCCCGTTGCGACCTTCGTGAGGAGGTTCTGTTCGTACGGGTCCGGGTAGGCGACGCGCTTGATCCTGGCGTGTGTCTTCTTCTCGAACGCCTTGATCACCTGGTCGATTGGACCACCGGCTACACCACCCCCGTAGGTGATGGTGACACCGGTCAGGTCCTTCGTTGGCGAGTTCCAGGTGGCTTCGCTCTTCGAGGAGCTGCCCGAGAGGCTTCCGCCTGAGGAGCATCCGGACAGGAGGACGGTGGCGCCGAGAGCGAGAGCGAGAGCGACGCTGGTCGCGAGGATGGATTTCGTCATTGAACTTTCCGTTGTCTGATGCGCGCGAAAACTGCGCGCCAAAGGCGTGCAGATGTCATCGCCGACCCCGGTGAGGGGCCGGGCGGCGGTGGCCGCGCCGGAGTGCGGCGTGGCGGGGCGTTCGGCTTGGTCACGGCGCAGCGGAGGAGCCGCTCAAGAGCGGGACCGTCACTGATACCTCATGACTTCTTCGTGATGAGTGAGCAGCATGCGCTGCTCGGCTGACCGGAGCGACCCGGTAAGAAAACGCTATCAGATAACGCTTTCAGCGCAAGGGGTTCATCACACGCACGCCAAGACGCCGCCGACGGGCGCGACGGGCCACTCCGACGCTGGGCTGAACTCAGTCGCGTGCCGGTGGTACCGAGGTTCAGTGGGCCGGGCGTCATCTTGCAACGCGGTCGACCCGCGCGCGACCGGCGGCGGATCGGCCCAAGACCACCGCGCCCGTTCGAATCAAGTCAGGAGGTCTTTTCGGCAGTGCGCACGGCGGAGGCGCGCACATCTCTTCGCAGCGCAGCTGGACGGGTTACTCACCGCCCTCACGCTCCGACAGGACGCAACGTTGCGATCAGTTCCACCGCAGACCTTGATCGCCTGGTACGGGCCGATGCTGCAACAGGCACTGACCGGCCCCGCGACAACGTGACACAGGCAAGTCGACGCAGCGAGAAGAACCTGAATCCCACGTCCCGCGTCCCGCGATGACACCGCCATCGATGAGCAGGTCGGTGCCCGCGACGATCATTGCGGCCGGGCCGAGGAAGAACGCAGCGACAGCGACGATGTCAGTGGGCATGCCGAGACGGCGAATGCCGGAGCGTCGATCATCCGCTGCATCAACCCACGTACGGCGCGCCAGTTCTGGCACCGTTCTGTGGCCCATTCCGTCCAGTAACCCAATCTGTCAACGGGACGGGACGGCCGCTCCAACCAGTTCGCGTGGATCTGATCCTCGAGGGGTGGGGTTGTGTCAGCGTCGGAGGGTTTGTTTCGGGTACTCGCCGAACTGGTTCAGGTACTCGTGGGAGAACCGTCCCATGTGGCCGAATCCCCACGTGGAGGCGACTTCCGCGACCGTCGTGACGTCCGGGTCGGCTTTGAGGAGGTCGGCGTGGACGTGCCGGAGGCGCACTTCTCGGAGGTAGTTCATCGGCGCCACGTTGAGTTCCCGTTGGAACGACTCTTGGAGGCTGCGGACGCTGATAGCTGCTGCGTGGGCGATGTCCGAGACGGTTAACGGTTCGGCTGCGTGTTGGTGGATGAACTCGACCGCTGCTCGCAGTCGCGCGTTCTTCCGGTTCCCGAACCCCTCGGGAAGCGGCTCACCTTGGAAGGCGCTCATCGCGCCACTGCCGGGGATGAAGAAGCAACCCAATCTGGTGTTCGCGGCCGCGCGGTTCCACGGCGCCCCCGACGGGACGTACGAGGAGTTCCGGCGCTGGCTGCTCGAGCACTGGGATCGTGTCGAGCCGACGATCATGACCCGCGCGACGCAGACGAACGAGGCCGCCCGATGCGCGGTCCTCCTACCGGTCCTCAGCCGACTCGACGGACCGCTGGCGCTCATCGAAGTCGGGGCCGCTGCGGGGCTCTGTCTGTACCCGGACCGCTACAGCTACCGGTACGAAACCGATGGGCGCACCATCGCCCTCGATCCCTCGGACGGACCGAGCACGGTCACCATTCCCTGTCAGATCGACGCTTCGAGCGTGCCGCACCGGTTGCCCGACGTCGTCTGGCGTGCCGGCGTCGACCTCAACCCCATAGCCCCCGATGACCCAGACAGCCGCGCCTGGCTTCGGACACTGGTCTGGCCCGAGCAGGAAGAACGCCGTCGACGGCTCGACGCAGCGCTGGCCCTCGCGGCAGCCGAGTCCGCGCACCTGATCGCGGGTGATCTCCTGGACTCCATCACTGACCTGGTCACTGCCGCGCCTGCTGGAGCCCACGTCATCGTGTTCCACAGCGCCGTGCTCGTCTACCTCGACAAGGCCAAACGTGAACGGTTCGCGGCTCTCATGCGGTCCCTGGAACACGTCACCTGGGTCAGCAACGAGGGAGAAGCGGTGTTGCCCCGAGTTGCCGAGCAGCTGCCTCGCTCATCCAGCGGGGGCACAGTCCTGGCGGTCAACGAGACTCCCGTCGCGTTCGTCGGCCCACACGGACAAAGCTACGAATCCCTCGCCCAGTAGAGGATCCCTTACCGGGAACACGGCGCTACCCGGTCTTCAGCGCATCGAGAGGGGGGGTCGCGTTAAACTTCAGGACATGAGGACCAGGACCGCAAGGACGAGCGCTACCGCGGAACTTGCGGTCCAGATCGTCACGACGGACAGCTTGCCGCCTGGGGTCGTGGGGCGACGGAGAATCCACGTCACCGAACAAGCTACCGAGACGAGTGCCGCGATCACGAGCAGCTCGAGCAGCTGCATCAGCAGCCCTCGAACGCGCCGATGGTTGAACCGAAGGCTGCACCGTTGACGGGCAACGGTATCGACACGATCGCGAAGACGATTGCGAAGGGAAGGAGAGCAGTCATCAGTAGCTTGACTCGCTACTGGCCGATTGGTGAACCATCACAGCGTGGAGCTTAGGGCTCCGACCGGCGCGCAGGACAACAATCAGTGAAACAAGCGGTTTCGCACCAAGCGAGCCGTCTCGTTAGCCGATCGTCTATCGGGACGCGCTTGTCCTCGCTACGGTCATCTCATGAACACGACCGGTCCGCAGTGGCACAGCGAAGCTGATGACCTCACGCCTGCCACTGCTGCTGCGTTCGATGCTGACGTGCCCGGTGTTCCCGTTGCCCCGGGTGGCGAGTTCTTCCCCAGCATTGAGGTGCCTCCGATGGTCGTCCATGCCGCGGCCGGCGACCTGGTCACCCTCGAGGTGTAGCGCTCGGGTCACGTGTCCCTGCGGCGGGACTGAGCCTTCGTGCTCAGGACCGCGAAGGCGGTCTGAAGGCCAGCCGTGTGCACCGGCGACGTTCCCAGTAGGGGATCGTCTACTGGGAGTTCCGGGTTACCGAACTCGTCGGTCGAGCATCATCGCCCCTGTATCGCCCAGACCACGAGACCAGAGCAGCCGATCGCCTAGCGAACGGATCTTCCCAGCGTCGGTTCGGGCGCACAGACTGTGAGCATGACGCGGCGGATACTGCTGGCAGCTTGCGGAGTAGCTGCACTGTCAATGTGCCTCACCTCGTGTGCACCCGTCGCTCCGACCGCGTGCGCGATGGCTTGGGTCTCCGACTCCGTCACGGTGCATGTCGTGGGCGACACCGCCGCGGTCGCTGACGTCGGGTATTGCGGAGGGCCCTTGGCTTGCCTTCCTCAGCGTTTGACCGTCATGAACGGTGACAGCAGCCCGAGCCCCGCACCAGCACATCACCAGGGCGATGACTGGGTGGTGCCGACACGCCACGGCGAACTGAGACGAGGCCGCGTCGCTGCGTACGACGACGCCGGGAGGACGCTCGCCGAGCGCGCCGCGCGACTGACCTGGAAGAACGACGGCACGGCGCAGTGCCCAGGGCCGTACAGCACCCGCGTCACGCTCCACGTGCCCAGCGCCCGATGAACGATCGGTCATCGGACGTTCCTTCGAGCGGCTCAACGGCGACGCAGCTTGGCGATGAGCACCATCTGCACGTGCGCGAGGAGCACATCCTCGACCTCGATCCGGGTGCGGCTCGCGCCGTAGTACAACGAACCCACTCAGAGTCTTTCCCTCCGCCTGCGCGCATGCTGACGCCCCGGTGCCGCTGCTGCGGTTTCCGATCACAACCGGTATGAAACCGGGCAGATCACATATCGAACAATCCGCCCCACGGCTCGTCGTCGCCGCCGGTGTCCCGAGGGTCGAACTGCACGGTCTCGACCGAGATCACCACTTCCGTGCGCGGCGAGACCAGGACACTCACCTCACGGTTACCCACCACCGTGAAGTGCACGAACCGGCCCGACGAGCTGATAGCTGCTTCGACGCTCCGCCGGAGGGCGTCCACGTCTTGATCCTGCGCGAGGAAGAAGCTTTGACCATTGATGGCCACCTCGGTCCGCACCATCGTTTGCATATCCGTCACACCCCCAACCTACGTCCGGGTCCTGAGGGTGTTCGGACGGCTCGGTTGCCGAAGCAGGGGCAGATCGATCCGCCCCATTCAGCGCGACCGCCGATAGCTCAACCGCGTCGGCGGAAGTCCTCGATGACGCTGGGAAGCTGCCCCGCTGTTGTCAGGACCGGGCGGCGCCGGTCTGGCTGGACGGGCCCCAGCACTCCGCAGTGCTCGAGGCGGGCAAGGAGCTGCTCGGCCACTTCTGCCGTCACCTCGGGCTGCGTAACGAACGCTGCAAGCGTTGCGACCCTCGTCGTCACGGCGAGCCGTGCCGCTTGAATGACGAGCTCGGTGTCCACGGTCTGCTGCGCGGTCGTTGGGTTTGGTGGCTGCGCAGTGGTGGCCTGGTTGCGCCGGAGCCCCCACCAGCGCGTGTTGTTGCTCATGCGTTGAGGCTACGAACAGGAGTGTCTCGACCGCGACCCACCTTCGGGCCAGCGTCCCGATACCGCGGTGCCAGGACGCGGTTATCGAAGAGCTGGTCGGCCGCGCAGCACTGGCCTCATCGAAGAAGTGATCTGCTCGTTCCTATGGCTGCGCTGGCGACGGCGACGGCGACCCGTGCGGCTTCCAGTGAAGCGCACTGGCAGCGGGTGCCGAGAGAAGACACCGCGATGGCGTGATACTGCCCGTTCTGGAAGACCACGACCCCGAGGAACGCTCCCACGTCGTCTACGGAAACAGTGCTGTCCAGGACTCGCCACAGGGACGGGACCACCGGATCGAGCCGTACCCTATCCGCGGTGATCTCGCTCAGTTCCGGTTGGGGCCGGGAGTCGGGAAGTTGACACACCATGCCTTCATCCCCTCCGAACCAGCGTGCGCATGCTCATCGGTCTACGCACGAACTCGTGAAGATGTTTTCCGCCGAGGGGAGGTCTTCCGCTGGCGCTGTGCTGTGGGGCTCTGCCATGAACGTGCAGAAGAAGCGCGTCTCTATTTGCTCAATGAACCCGAGCAAGAGTGCCGGGTCGTTGCGTTCACGGGCCGTGTCGATCACACGCCAGCAGCCGTCAGTGACCGGTTCGCATCGGACGTTGCCCGGGCGGACACCAACCAGGACGACCGGAATCTCGGTACGAGCGGCCGGAAGCTGGATCCTGTTCCGGGTACTCACGACAGACCGCCGATCAGGATCAGGGCGGTGTGGTCGCTTCCGCGGCGGTCCTGCCCTGGTCCACTCCTGGGGCGCCCGCAGTCCCGAACTGTCGGACCGACACTGCAGACGCCCGGGTCGTGGAACGGCGGACGTGGCCGCTGTTCGTGATGAATCCGGGCCAATCCCGACAGACCGCCGGGTTGCCGCTCGTGCCGGCTCACTGCTGGCCCGCCTGCACTTCAGTCGTGCTCATCGGTTGCCCCTTTGCTCCGGTCGTGTCACACCCTCCATGCAAGGGGGTGAGACAGAAACGGTACGGAGCGGACGTCCACCGAAAAAGGGGATTGACAAACCCCGCCATGAACGTCTAACCGTGAGCACCCGCCGACATGGGGCAAACGCGAGGGACGAAGCCACGGACGGCGAGCGACCGGGGAGGCAGGTACTTCCGGGCTGCTACAGCAGCGGCACCGGGCCACCTACCGCGTTGCCGATGCGCGCAGCCACAGCGATCTCAGCCATGAGGTTGGACGTGGTGATGCCGGGGATCGAGCAGGGGAGTCGCAGCAGTGCTCAGACTTCGAGGTGGCCGTCGTCGGTTGAGGCGGACCGGAACGCGTCTGGTTCGAGGAGGTACCGGGCGGCGGGATCATCGTCGTCGCCTTGCTCGTCGGGGTCCCGCTCGGTGACGATCGCCACTGGGGTGGCGGGTGAGATGAGTAGGAGCGCGGGGGTGGCGCGGCCCTCGCCGTGGTTCACCTGCAGCCACATGAACGGTTCGGCCTGCAACCCGGCGGTGATTTGCTCCTGAAGGGCCGCCGCGTCGGTGCTGGGAACGGTGTACTGGCTACCGCCGTAGGTAACGATGGTGCGTTTCATCAGACTCCTCCTGGGTCCGCGGGTTCCGGGACGATCCGGAGCCCGCCTGAGGATACGGCGGTCATGCTGAGGGCCTCCACCCATGCTCGGTTGATCGCTGGCACCCGGCCACCGGAGTACCGGAACACCAAGGGCAGGGACCGGTCGAGCCAGATCGCGGTGCGCCCGTCGCCGGCGTCCCGGTCATCCCGCCACGAGAACATGAAGGACTCACCTCGGCGCAGCTTCGTGGCAATCACGATCTGCAGATGCGTCAGCAACCGGTCGTCGAACTCCGCGGTGAACGTCGAGTCGTAGACGAGCTTGCCCATGACAGTGTCCTCTCGGTGGCCGCCGCAACCTCGCGTCGGACACCCCATGATCGCACCCGAGCCGCGCACCCAGGCGACTCCGATCACAGTGGGGCGATGCGCCGCATCCACTACGTCGACAGTTACGTCCTCACCGGAGACCGGACCTGCAAAGCCCTCCTCCGCTACGCGCGCGCCCTCGCACTCGCGAACCTCTCCGACATCGTGCAGATTCCCGTCATCACCGAAAGTGGCAGCCGGGCCTACGCGCACCTCCTGATCGGTCCCGCCAGCCAAATCTTCTCGACCCCGGTCCCCGACAGCCCCGACGAACCCCTCGACACCGACGTCATCGAGAAGCTCGAGGCGGCGACCCGGAAGCTGCAGCCCGCCCGTCCTGAGTGGCCTGACGAAATGACCAACGTCCCAGACTTCAGCTTCGACATCTGACCCAAGCGCGGTCACGACCAACGCGCTACATCCCGGCTAAGCGGGTGCGGCGAAACACAGCGCAGACCCCCGGTAACCCAGGTGCGCCGATAGCGCAAATGTGTCACCGGCGACGCCGCCCTGTCGTACACGTAGGACGTGCTCGGGGTGATCCCCATCGTCCTCGAGCGTGCCGCCCGGGTAGTTCCCCCCCCCAACTGTCCGGGCGCCTTGGCCCCGGCCCGTTCCCCCCAACAGGCCGGGGCCATTTCGGTCCGCCCCCGCATCGTGCATAACAACGGACGGCGCCTGGCGGCAAGCAGCGGCAACGGGAGCGCCAGGGATATCAGCCAGTCTCGGGCCCTGTTCTTGGTCCGAAGGGCCCCGTAGCTGACCTACCGAGCGCCATCTCATCTCTGCTTCGGCTCCAGCGCTGTCGTGGACCTGGTTCGTCAGCCGGGGATGTTCCTCGGGTCATGACCGGTGTAGGTGGAGCGGTCAGAGATTCGGCCGTCTTCGTTCCGGATGAAGTGTTCGACCTTGTCTGCCTTCGCCCGGTCTCGGCCCCGTGCTACGGCTTCCCGTTTCGTTGGTGCGGACCCGAACACCTCGTTGGTGCCCTCAACTTTGTTGTGCCAGTGACCGTCCTGGTGGAAGGTCTCGATATCTCCTCGCATGCACCGACCGTACGAGCGCGAACCCAACGCTGGCCACAGGGGGAGAGGAGGTGCCCCAGACCTTGAGGAACTATCCCTGCCCTCGTCTCCGGCCCACTCGGGCAAAGGTCGGACGTGTCCCGATAGCCGGGGTGGGCTGCCGAACGCAGTCTCGGTCGCTCGTGGTCGTTCCGGTAGAGGATCCACTACCGGATACACATATCAAGTCCGAGCTACCGTGGGTCACGGAGGGCCTCACGGAGTCGCCAAACCTGGCCATGCGACGACTTGTCTGATGTCACCAGCACCCCAAGCGCTCCGGGGAGTCGGCCGAGGCCCAGCTCACCGATAGCTGATCCTGACGGTCGTCCTCGGTCCCTACAGGTTTGCGGTCTCGATCAGCCGGCGGAGCGCTGCTCGCCAATCGTCCGTCGTTGGAAGGTCGTCGCCCTCGTACCCAGGCGGCTTGGACGCGTAGTGCATCCAGGGCTCCGCGGCTGTCGCATCTGTCTGCACTACGACGCCGAGGTAGGTGTCGCCGTCGTAGACGCGCCACTGCTCGGAGTCGACCTCTGCGAGACGGTAGGACTTGCCCTCGTACTCGTACGAACCCTCAGCGGATTCCGGCCCATCTTCCATGCCAAAAGGTTAGGCCGCGAAGCCAGACCTTCTATGCCAACAAGGTTAGGCCGCGAAGCCAGACGTCTCTCAGTCGAGGAAACCAGGGGCACGTAGGGCCCGAGCTCAGCGGACGACGGCGACCTCGGCATGTGACCTCGGCGGCAAACGGTGGTCATCGGGAACGACACCACCAGAGACGACCCGCCCAAGCAGTACTCGGGGGCCCAACTGGTCGCTTTGTCAAGCCTCTAGTGCGCTTCTGTTCCCCCCCGTACGTTTCCGGTACCCATCCCGGAGTACCCACCACCTGGGGACCGTAGGAAGCAGAAAATCTCATGAACCGGTACATCTCCGACGAGGCAGCCGTGCCCGCTCGCGTCGTCACGTACGCCCACGTCCGCCGGATGCGGACGTTCGGCGACACCGCCGTCGGCACCGAGCCCGTCCTCTACGAGGACTTCTTCACCAGCTCCCCCGTCGGCGGAGGCCGACGATGAGCACGCCCGGTCGCAGGCCCGTGCAGTGGTCCGCGCCTGAAGACGGGCTCTGGGTGCTCCGCGTCGCGGGGGTCGAAGGTGGGACCATCGACCGGCACGGACGTGGGTACTTCGTCACTGATGCGTTCAGCCGGTACGTCGGCGACTACGACAACCTCGGCACCGCCCAGTCGGAACTGCTCCACAACCTCGGCGCCTGAGACGACCTCGGCGGAGCAGGTCGTGGACAGGGTTCCGGAGCAGGGCGAGGGCTCCGGCCGAGTTCGTTACTGTGCTTGAGCGGACCAGGAGTTCCACGCGTCGAGTTGCGCTTGTGCACTGGAGAGCGAGTTGTGTGAGCCGCGGATCTGTCCGCTCACGGTCTCAAGCTCGTACTGCGCTCCGACGTGAATGGTGCCGATGTCGACGCCGCCGATGTCGGCGGTCCAGGTGGTTTCGTTCGGGTGCTCCCAGGCGATGCTGTGCGGTTGAACCATTGGAGCTGCCTCACGGTTGCGTCGTTCACACGGACCCGTGGTGCACGACGCCTTTCACCGTAGGCGCTGTACACGTGGGCACATGCAACCGTACGGGTGCCGTCGCCGTATTCCCCGGACACTGCGACAGTGCTTCTCGGCGATACCCGTGCCAGGTCTGGTCACGGCTGCGCGTGCCGAGCCGGGGGAGAGGCGTCCCGGGTACGGTGGCGGGCATGAAACGCATCACGTTCAGCGGCGGGTCGATCGTGACCGGCAACGCGATCACCGCCGCTCTGATGGAGCACACGACCACCGTCGCGAACGCCGAGCACAGTGTCACGGTCGAGATCCCCGTCCTCGAGGAGAACGGGGCGATCAGCACCCACACGCTGCTGCTCAGCCCGGCGAGCCAGTTCGACATCGCCGACGTCGGCGGGATCAGCGAGGAGGAAGAGGCGGAGCGGTTCCCCGTCCCGGACATGCCAACGGTCGGCGTGATCGCGAACGTGGAGAGCGACGACGACGCCCGTTCCGCCGCTGAGGACTTCAACCGCATGAGTGCGGAGATCGACGAAGGGCTCGGAGCCTAACCATGGGCAAGTTCATCTACGGCACGCCGTCGATCGCCGTCGACTTCGACGACCGGGTCCTCGCCCACCTGAAGGTCGTCATCCTCGCCAAGGTGCGGCGGGGTGAGAGCTTCTCGTTCTCGTGGGACTACGAGGCGGCCGCCGGCAGCGGGAACAGCTCGATCTGGATCAACCCGACGATCCCGCTGCAGTTCGACTTCCTGGGCAGCCGGCAGCCCCGACTTAACCGCGCCTGGACCGAGCAACTCATGCAACTCGCGAACACTCCCGCCGGTCTCCGCGTCATCCCCGAACCCCCCGAACCCGCTACGAGGTGACTTCCCGCCGCGCGCGCTACGACCGCATCACCCCGCCGGCATCAGCACGGTGACCGAACCGGCTCAAGCGACGGCGGTCACCACTGGTCGATGTCGGTGTAGTCGGGGGCGGTGGCGTCGGTGGAGCTGGTGGTTTCGTAGACGGACATCACAATGGCAGCTCCGAGCCGAGCGGTGCGAGCCGGTTGCGCGGAACGTTGCACCGCCGACTCCACCCGGGCACCTTCCACCAGAAGAGCAAGGACCTGACCGATGTGCCGCGGCATGCCCGCCGCCTTGCACACGGCCGTGAGACGGCGTTCCACGTCCGCGAAGTGTTCCGCGGCGAGAGCCGCGATGACGGGATCCTGCCGGCCGAGCTCGGCGTGGCCGTTGATGAACGCGCAGCCCCGCCAACCCGAGTCCGAGAAACACTCCTCCAGATACCCGAAGATCCCCAGCACCACATCCCGCGGGTCCACACCGTACCGCTGATCCGCTCCACTGCCATCCCGCTCCGGCGCCCTCGTCATACCGCTGACGGTACGTTGACCCGCCCACCTGCCGCCCCCCTGCCGCCCCAGACGCTGGCAGGACGTCGAACCCTCAGCGCGGATCCACATTCCAGATCCAGGGTCTGTGACGCGTCCTTGTGCGATGTCGTTGGCGGCGAGGGTGTCTTTCGTGGTCGAGGGGGTCGGGACTGAACGGCGGCTGCAGTGCGCGGTCCGAGGACATCGAACTCGAGCTCGAGCGCGACCTCGCGACCTCGCAACCAGAACGTGCAGTCGACGTGAGCGACGTCAACGGGAAGTCGCGTCGCTTCACGGTATGAAGCGCTCCTGGTCCGCCCCCGTGCCGTCGGTCGCAGGGGTCGCCGGGTGTCGGCTTCTGAAGACGACAGTTCACGAAATGAAACGTCCGCTTATCGACGTGTGTCCCGGACGGGGTCGCTGAAAGCGGTCGGGCGCGCGTATGGTGACAGGACCGGGCGCCCTTTGCGGTCTCGTCGTCAGAACGATGTTCGCAGCCGCGAAGCACTGACGCAGCGAGATGGCCCGGCAGCGATGAGGCTTTCAGCGCCTCACGGAAGGCCGGTCTCTGATGACCGCCACACGCTTCTTCCTGCCGTCCAGATTTTTCCACGACGGAACCCCCCGGAACCCAGCCGTCCTCCTCTTCGGCGGCACACGCATCTACCGCTCCGCCTCCCGGACACGGTGCACCTCGTGACGGACCTGCAGACCGCCCCCGCCGCAATTGCTCCGATCGTCGCCTTCGCGGGAACCGACACCGCCAGCGCGATCCGGGACCTCGCCGGCCTATACGCGGGCCGTGCCTGGCATGCATCCCACATCGATTCCGGCTACTGGTACAAGTACGTCGCCGTCGGCGACGACCGGATGAGCATCCACCGATTCCAGATGCACGGCTACCTCCGCGGCGACGTCACGGTCGAGGACGAGGTCGTCGTGCAGTGGATCGACGCGGGCCGCGGACGGGTGGACGTCGGCCGCAACGAGGTGCAGCTGCAACACCGCATCCCGACCCTGTTCCCGATCGAGCAACGCTTCGAGATGGAGTACGAGGACTGGGACCAACGCCTCGTCCACCTCAGCCGCGACCTCGTCCTCGACGTCGCCGCGGAACGGTACCTCACCGACGGGACGATCGCGTTCGACCGGTCCGTCGCCCCAACCACGGACGCGGTTCTGCAGTGGCGTCGGTCGGTGGCGTCCGCGATGCACGCGCTCCGCTCCGTGGGCCCCTCGTCGATGGCATGGCATGAGGCACAACGGGATGTTGCCCGGTCCCTGTTCGGGTTGTACCCGTTCCAGGGTGAGACGCTTCCGGAGGGGTTCGGGGACCGCAAGAACGCGCGACTGCGAGCAGCGGTGGAGTTCATCCACCAACACGCAGCCGAACCGTTAACCGTCTCGGACATCGCCTACGCAGCAGGTATCAGCGTCCGCAGCCTGCAAGAGTCCTTCCAACGGGAACTCGACGTGGCGCCGATGAACTACCTCCGAGAAGTGCGACTCCGGCACGTCCACGCAGACCTCCTAGAAGCCGACCAGGACGTCACGACGGTCGCGGAAATCGCCTCCAAGTGGGGGTTCGGTCACATGGGGCGGTTCTCCCACGAGTACCTCAACGAGTTTGGTGAGTACCCGAAGCACACCCTCCGGCGCTGACCAACCGCTCCCCTCGAGGATCACAACCACGCGAACTGGTCAAAACGGCCGCTGCCGTCCCGTCGACCGATTGGATTACGGGACGGGATGGGCCACGGTACGGTGCGCGCGATCCTGGTCATACCTCAGTGAGCGTCACTGACGGCTTCCGTCCCAATTGCCGATCGGCTACCGGTCGTCCTCTGGGAGGTTCAGGGCGCCGTACACGGTCGGCAATCGGCCGACTACACCGGCGGATGTGTTTCCCTCTTCCGGCCGATGACGTGCGCCAAACGGCTTCGTAGCCTCGCAGAGTGACCGACTGGGACGCGTGGGACAACGAGGATGGCTGGGATGGGTCCCCGCTGGCGCCCCGACGAGAACCTCGGGAACGACTCCCACGGCGAGGGCTGAACTGGTTGGCTGTCGCGACGCTCACCGCGCTGCTCACCTGGGTGACTGCGATGGTGCTGGCCGGCTCGTACGCCCACGCGGTCGGCTACCCACCAATCAGCTTCGATCACGATCTCGATTACATCGCGCCGACGGATCTGCAGAACCGCGTCCGGGGCGTGTGGGGCACCCTCGAGATTCTGTCGCTTCCGGTTGCCCTGGTCGCGGTAGCATTGTCGGGAGCATCTTTCGCGTTGCGGCGGGAACGCGTCACCGCGGCGGTCGCGCTTGGAATATCGGTGGCCGCGGGCGCTGTGGCGTTCGTCATCGCGATCTTCGGGCTCATCGACTTCGTTTTCCGTGAGTGAGCTTGGAAAGGCTTGTCGGGCCGTCCCGGCAGGGGATCCCGATGCGGTGCACGCACCTCATCAGCTCGACCTGGCCCGCTATCGTGTCGCCGTGGGGAGCGCGACGGGCATGGGCGGTGCGCCGGCAATGGGAAGCGCTCGGCGCAACACGGGCACGGTGCGTCGCGTCGTCGTCGTGGTCCTCGTGCTCGTCGCAGCGCTGGCGGCCTTTCGCTACAGCGCCCTGTTCCTGTTTGCGACCGAGGGCGATGTGCCGCCCGCGTCCGTGGTCGCGCTCCCTTCAGAGTCCGAAGTCGTTGACGACGACGTTGAGTGCGGCTCCGGCGGATGTTGGCGGCTCCTGACGGTTCGACCTCCGAGCGGGACGACGGCAGAGGACCTGGTCACCGAGCTTGGCACCAGACTCGGCCACCGGATCGGTGGCACGATCTGGGACCCCCGGACCATCAACCTGTCGTCGGAGGTCGACGAGGGCTTCCTGGTGGTGCGGGCCGATTACTGGTCCTAGCCACCTGTAGCGTGCCGGCCGCAACGCCACCGTGTCAGCGGAAGCACACGATCGCGCCAACTTCGCCGTCCGCTAGCCGATCCCCTACCGGTCGCTATGTGGCGGGGTTAGCCTGCGAGGGTGACAGCGGGGGCAACAAGTTCAGCGTCGGCGGAGCAGCGGGTGCGCGTGCGAGCCGCGCTTGTGGTGGCGGCGCTGACGTGGGTGCCTCCGGCCGCAGTTGTCGCCGTTCGTCTGAGCTGGGAGACGGTTCCTTCCCGTGTGCCGGTGCATTGGTCTGGGGCGGGCCCTGACCAATGGGCCTCCGTAGGGTCGGCCTTTTGGTCGTGCATCGTGCCCGGCATCGTTGGAGCGGTGGTGTGCAGCCTGTTGGTGGTGCCCTTGTCGTCAGATGTGTCGCGTTGGGGCGCGGCGCTCACGATGGGAGCACTGTCCGCGGGGACCGGGGCCATCGCGTTTTTGTGGTTCGCGATGGCACTGACCGCTGCCGGAACCGGGGCACCGTTCTTGGTCGTCCTGGCACCACTCGGTTGGGGCGCGCTCGTGTTCGGTGTCGCGCTGCTCACAAAGGCTCGAACTGGTCGGTAGCGGATCGGCTACCGGACGCGGATGTCAGTGCCAGACGGTCACCGCTACATCAAGGACCTTGAGGACTGCGAGCACGATCGGTCGAATCAGCCAAGTCCAGCACCATCTGAAGGGTCGCTGCAACCACATCGGCAGCTCGTACCGTTTTCGCTTGGCGGTACGTTCCGCACGCGTGAGCGGCCGTCCTCGCCGGCGACCGGTGCGCTCCCCGTCGACCATCGTCAGAGCGTAGCGCCAGAACGAAGACCGCCTCGATCGTCGATCAGCTAGTGAAACATCTGGGGAGCTTCTGCAACGCGAGCAAGGCGCGATCTGTAGAACGCTTCGAAAGCTGCTTGTTGCTACGCCATTCTCGATCAACTCACGCTTGCACCCTAAGCGGACGGCGCGGACTCGGACTCGGCCTCGCTACCGAACGAAAAATGTAGGCTCGTCACTATGAGCGATGCACGTCGGGGTCTCCGGGGAGGCGCGGCAAACGAAGCGGGCAGTCTCCATCGTGCTGGCGTCGCCGCGTTCTTCGCCGCAGCTGCCTTGACGGGTCAACCCGTCGGCGGTCTTGATGCCTCGAGCGGTATCCCGACGGAGGTCGCTCTGGAGACCGACTCGCCCACGGACGACATCGAGGTTGTGTTCCGCGACGGCAGCAAGTGGTTCGTGCAAGCGAAACGGCGGGGCAGAATGGGCGCACCGCTCCACGGCACGCTCCGGCAATGGAACGAGCAGCCGCTTGACCCCGTCGACGAGCTTGTGCTGGCCGCCGCCTCGCTCAGCGCGCCACTTCGTCACACGCAAGCAGTGCTCGACAGTCGACGAGGCCAGCCAGTCGCTACGCCTTCGGCCACAGCCGAGGCCGACTTCGAACGGATCATGCACGAGCTCGGAACCATATCTGACTCGCTTCCAGGCACCGTGCTCAACCACGGCCGCTTCTTTGAGTGCAACACCGAGACCGGCGGGCCTCATCGAGCGATCGCGAGTGCGTGGTTGTCAACCATCGTCGGCTCGGCCAACGGTGAACGCGCGTTCGACGTTTTGATTCACCGGATGCACCAGGCAGCTGCACGGCAAGAGCGAACCGCCATCGCGACCTGGGTGGACGCGCTCGCGGCCGCGGGCATTAGTCCTCGCGCAGACTACGATCGGACCCCCGGTGAACGCCACCAGGCCTTGCGAGATGGGCTTCGCAGCTATCTGTTTGTCCTCGCGGAGAGAGCTAACAAGCTCGAACTTGAATCGTTCGCTCCCGGGGTACCTCCGGTGGAGGGCGCTGACCTCATCAGCGATTGGAGTCTCGGTCGCGCGACGGAGGACCGTGATAGTCGAACTAGTAAGCCCCTGCGCTTGGCTCGGCGGCAATCGGACCTCATCGTCGTCGGCCTCCCTGGTATCGGAAAGAGCACCCTCCTGACGCAGCTCGCGGCTGCGTGGGCGTCCGACGCGCGCGCGCCCGCCCCAATCCTGGTCAAGTTCGAACAGATCGCCAGCCAGGTGACTTATGCCGAGGACCTCACGCTGGACCTTCTGACCCGCCTCGCCGCATCGCGCGTGAACGACACCGACAACAGGGCGGTTGCGCGGGCACTCACTGAGATGGCGCGGTCCGGCCGCGCCACGTTTTTCATAGACGGGTTCGATGAGGCGTTCGGGAAGCTTGATGTCGTGGCGGAAGGTATCCGCCGCCTCATGCCGCAGCTTCACGCGGGGACGGGCTGGGTGTTGACTAGCCGGCCGGATGCGGCGACTCGATTAAGACGGCTCGACATCGAGCAGACGACCCTGAGCTATACCGGGCACTTTGACCAGGCAATAACGGCGATCCTCGGACAGAAGGCAGATGAACGTGGCTTGCGCGGGCAGAACGCCGAGGCCTGGGTAGCAGAACGATCATCGTGGCTGGAAGACCTCCGACAGAAGTCGTCCGATCCGCTCCTCAAAACGCCCCTCCACCTTGGTTTACTCGCCGCGTACCTCGCCGAACATGATGAGGTCGAGCCCTCCGTCGATCATGCGCTCCCAGCGGTCCTTCTCGACCGGGCGTCCGCCTGGGCCACGCTGAGCGAAAAGCGGAAGCCGCCCGGCGGTTGGGACCATGAACTTCGACCGCTGATGGTAAAGCAATTCATTGTCGCTGTTGGCCATCTGCTCGACCGTCAGGGCGCAGCCACCATCGAAGAGGTGGTCGCCCTTGCAGTTGAGGTGCTGGAGCCGTGGAACTTGTCGGTACCTGTTCGAGCGTCCATTGGCGAGCAATTGCTCTGGTACTGGGATGAGTGCGCCGCGGTCCTTGACCGGAGTCGGACAACAGTGCGAGCCCGGTACCGCCGGTGGGCGGAGATCTGCGGCGCGCTCTGGCTCGCGGAACAAGGTGACGACGTGCTCGATGCGGCGATCTCTGAGGCTCTCGCGGCTCCTAACAGGCTTGACGGGCTTATCGTTGCCGTCGCGCAGGATGAGCGTGTCCTACTGGCACTTATCGGCCACGCCACGAGAGCCACGACCGACCTCACCCTCGCGTATGCCGCTGGCGCGGTGCTCATGAGATGGATTGATGCGCATCCCATCGACGCTTCCGCCGCTGGCAAGCTCCTCCCGGCGTTGATCGCACTCCACGGAATCGCTCCCGTCTCCGGGCGGTCTGGAGTAGGACGCCTACGAACCGCTTATCTGGAGCCGCTGAAATCCGAGGTGCTCATCGTTGTCGCGTCACTCGACCTCGAGCACCGGGATCGTTTGGACAGAGATGCCTTTTTGCGCTCCGCGACCGAGGGGGAAGAGGGCCGGAATTGTGCAGCGATCGCAGCGATCCATGACAGCGCCATCGACGGCAGCGCCGCCCTGCCCATCGAAGCGCGGAACATCATGGCTAACGTTCATCTTCCTGCAAAGGAGGACGCGTCGCGGCGTCCTAAGCAAGACCCACGTACTGGCGTTTATAACTTTGGCGGCCAACGACGGGTTGTAGCGAACGGACTGGGAGAACTCGCCGCGGCGATCGTTGAATCAGGCTGCCCACTGTCGCCGGACGAGGCAAGCTGGCTCTATAACGCTGCCGGCTACGCTAGGCACGGGCTCTATTCGCTTACTCAGGCACGACTGGCACGACGCGGCTTTACCGACCCTAAGCCGCCATTTGTAGGCCTCCAGGCTTTCCTCGGCGGTCTCCACCGCGATTCATGGGGTTGGCTGATATCTCTCCTCGCGGAGAAACGCCGCTCGCGTACGGTTAGTGCGCAGTCCTGGAGAGCGGTGAATCTCGGTGACCTTCTGCAAGCGATGAACGCGCGGGCCCTTTTCGATCCCGCCGTAGCGCAGTTCGAGACACTCGACGAGCAAGGCTTTGCCGACGTTTACCGAGCAATTGAGATCTTCACCCGCGCGTACCACCTTGACTTGCGAGCAGTCGAAGACGAAGCGAGACTGCTGCTGACGGAATCGATGGAACCGTTCGAACGGGACTTCTTTTTGCTCACGCCGCGTCACGGGGCGCTCCCAGACCTGTCCGACCTGAGTGCCGATGAACGTCGTGACCTTTGTCACTTGGTGACGTCCAACGTCGACTGGATCAGCGACGCCTCGGTGCAGCTTCTACTCCAGTACGAGATCAATGTTGAACTCGCGTCCTACGCGGCGGACTCTGCCGTGACGTCGGTCGTTGCTGCGGGAAATTGCGCACGAATCACCGTCTGGACGGCAGATGATCCCGCCGTGCGCGCACGCTCTCTACTCGCGGGTGACCGGGCCGCTGTCCGTCGGGGCGCAATCGCAGCGACAGCAGCTTGGACCGACCCGGACGCCGCTTCCGTTCGGTTGTTGACGGACGCACGACTTGACGACGACTGGTCCGTTCGTGTCCTGGCTGGGGCGACGCAGGAAACGGCGGAAGGAGCGGAGTACTGGTCGTGCCCCGACTGTGACCACAAGAACGATGGATATGAGGCGCGTCCATGTGGAGGGTGCGGACGCTCGAGCCGTCCTTCTGCCCAGCGTGAGCGTGAAAAGACTGACCAAGAGTGATCCGGACTTCCGGATCCGGCGTGCCTCTGTTGGCGCTCTACCCGGATCCATTTTTCGGATGTTGGCAGCGCTTTCGACGACCGCGCGCAGGCCGGCGGTTTGACTCTGTGCTCGCGTCATGAATTTTAAGGTCGCAACGAGGAAATCGTTCAGAGGCGCAGCCGAGGGTGGTGAGCGTGGCCAGCGGGTCAACGATGGCGCCGACGTCACGGTCACGACTGAACTCAAGGTCGGCTATCGGGCAGCGGCCTTGTCTTATAAATGTCCCGATAGGCGCACGTTTGTTGCGTATTGGAGCGCTGTTTTGGCCGCTTCCGCACGTTGCTTTCGCTTTCGGAAAACCCATTCAAGACCGGATCGAACGCCCGCGGGTCCGCCGGGCGCGGGCAATCCTCCCATCTTCATTCCGACCCCAAATGCAACGCCGGCCGCTGCGGGCAGGCCGCTGCCAAGCAGGAAACTTCTCGCTTGCTCCTTACGTAGCTGATTTTCTGCTTCAGCAAACGTATCGCGCGCCGCCGCGCTCATGCGACTTGCGTACTCATTTACGGACTCGCCCCTCACGGAGGATCCGGTCTGCCGGATGGTTTCCAGAAGGGCGCCTCGGATCGCCGAGAAAACCTCTTCTCCTCCGCGCATCTTTAGCGCGTCAGCGAGTGTGAGATTCATTATAGGTAGGTCTAGCTTGAACGATTGACCATTGGCACTCGCGCCCTTAGTTGCTACTTGGAGAAAATCCTCGACGCCCGGGGACGGGGCCGGGGTGAGGGAGTTAAGTGCAGCGTAATCGTCGAGAGCGATAGCGCGGCGCAGCTGCCGTACTCCTTCCGTCGGATTCAACCGGGGGAAAATCGTCTTTCCCATTGCCTCCCACCGTTCCTCGGCGGTGTAGTAGTAGTCCAAATTCATTGCGAGTGTGTCGTCGTTGTCACTGCCCGGGACGTCCTTATCGTGCTCATCCTGCATGAGACCCCATCCCGGAAAAGCGTCCCGAAGCAAGCTGTGCGTTGTCGGATTCACGAACAATCGATTCATCTCGATTGATGTTTCCACCGGGGGTCGTAGGAGCTGCACGACGCCGGAGCGAATTGCATCACCAAGCGGCATCAGTCCCGACAGTACCTGAATCAGCGCATTAGAAGGTGGTGTGCTATCTCTGTGCCAGGCTCCGCCGTAGGCCCACGTGCCATCAGGCCCGAGAGCATCCACCCATGCCCATACTGGGTCGGCCACGACAACGGTCGGTGCGAGTAGCAAGAGCTGGGACAGACCAGGACGGGCAGAAAGCGGTCTCTTGTGATCGAGCAGAAGAGTTTCAGAGGCTAGTTCACCCGACAAATCTTCCCGCACCTCATCCCTGAGCGGCTCTTCTCTCCATAAACGGAACGAGTCCAACCCTTTCTCGCGGGCAACCTCTGCGAAGGCCACCAGATGTCCCGTTGGCGCAGACTTCACTCGCTCACGGAGGTCCCCATCCAGACGCTCGCCGAAGTAGGCCTCTAGAAGGTCTAGTCCGTTGACTGCTTGTCGGGAAGTGGTCACACGCGAATACTAGTTCTAGTTCATCCCGTGCGACAGCTAGACGATGAGGCGAGACCCGAACGCTGCGAAGCTCACCTGCGCGGGCCCCGGCGAGCGTTCGTAAACGAATCGGCCCGGGAAATCTCCAATCGTCGCATCGAAGCGATGGTCGCAGCGTACGACGGGCTTCATCCGGGGCCAATCAAGACGAATATCGGGAGTGATCCTGACTGGGGGTGGCCGAGCGCGGCGGCGAGACGATTCTCGACCGGCGGTAGCCCCCACTCGGAAAGCTCGGGAACGTCACGCCCACCGCCGCGTAAGCAGCCGCCGATGTTTCTTTCGCCGGTCCTCCATCCGGCGGCTGCGGCCGTGTGGCCGCCCTCCGCGAGGTCGTGTCGCAGATAGCCCGTTCGGATTGAATCTCAATGAGGGGCCGCGATACGGCCGCCCCTCTCCACGTCAGTGCTGGTTCGTACCATTCCGGGATGGGTCGTCGTCGTTCAGGTCGTTGGGTACCGCCGGACCCGTTCTCGCTCGAGGAGGAGGCACGGGGTGTCGGCGTTCGTGACCTGCCTGAACCGTTGCCGGTGTACGCGTGGTTCCAGTTGCCGGACCGTCTCATCCGTCGCGACGACGCGCAGGCGTTCCGGTTGACCCATGATGCGGTGTGGGTCGAAGCGGGTCGTGGTGAGACAAAGCTCGCGGCGTGGGTCTGGCGGAGCTCGGTGAAGCACCGGCAGCCAGGGAGGGGATCGGTGGGTTGACCCGCTCAGGCTGATGCGAGTGGCGTGCGTAGGTGGCCCGTTCGCCTCGAAGTCCTGATCGCGCCGGAGCCTGGTCAGCCGGGGAGGTTGTGGCGGAGGTCGTAGCCAGTGTCGGCCGCGAACTGGAGTCGGTCGCGGATTTCTTCGAGGGCGGAGTTGTCGTCGTCGTTGCGTATGTCGGCGCGGAGGAGCGTGTTGGCGGTGATGATGTCGTCCGTGCGGTCGGTGTAGCCGGCGGCTTCGGCGGTGAGGGCGATGGTGGGGTCGGCGGGGAGGATCAGTTCGGTGCCGGAGTAGCCGACCGTGTCCGGCTCGAAGCCGAGCGCCGTCATGTCAAGCTCCCGTTCGGTGAACGCGACAAGCCGGTACGGCATGTCCCGCTTGCTGATCTTCGGGTAGCCGGGGCGGCCCGAGATGGCACGGCCGGAGATCCGGCAGCCGGCGCTGATGAGCCGCTCTGCCTGCTCCGTCAGCGGCAGATCCGACGTCCACCGGGTCCGGATACCGCCCGGCCCCGGGTAGCAGGCGATGGAAAAGTCCACGAGCCCGCCAACGTGTCGGGACTCCCAACCGATGCTGGTGCGGTGCACGCGCTTCCCGAGCCGGGCGAGTGCGTCATCCACCTGCCCGGCAGTCAGTCCTGCCCCCACTAGCCCGTCGAACGTGGCGCCGTTGACGGCGAGCATCCGCGCGACCGCGAACGTGACGTAGATCGGTGCAGCGTCCTTCCACCGTTCGTGGACGCCGAGGACCTGTTTCCCGTCGACCCAGACACGTCGTCGGTCCACGTCGACGAGGAGCACCGTCGATGTCTGTTCCGCGAGCGCGATCTGCGTCGTCGTCACGGTCCGCGGCGCCAGAAGCAGCAGTTCCGCGTCCACGGCGGGCTCGTCGCGAGGGTTCTGCGTCAGCGACGGGAAGCGTGCGCGGCGTCCGTCTGCGAGGCGGATCGTGTCGTGGGCCTCCACGACTGCGCGGAGGCCGGCGAGTTTGAGGACGGTGAGGGCGTCGGTGAGGTCGGTGGTGTCACCGAGCCCGTACGGCATCGTGATCTGCGGCCCGTCGCCGTACGCGGCAGCGACCCATTCATGTCCTGGGCCCATCAGCGGCGTTCCTCCGGAGTGTCGGGACGGATAAGTGCCATGAGCCAGCCCGCTTCGATGAGGTACGGCTCCCACCCGTCCCTGGTGTCACCGTGAGCCGGTTCGCACCGGTAGCTGGCGGCGTCACCAGTGCCATCGACGACGATCTGCCGGTGCTCCCTGCCTGTTGGGTCCCGGAAGAACATGAGCCCATGCACACCAGTGACGTCGAACGCGACGTTGATCAGGAACAGGTCCGGCCGATTTGTCACCACCGCCACCGCCGCCCACGAAACAGGGCGACGATCGTCGCGAGCGGGCGGCCCTGCCGCATCCAGTCCAACGGTGTCAGCGGCACATCGCCGACGGTGAGGAACGCGCGGGGTGTGGTCATGAACTCAGTCATCGCTGCCGCGTCGAGGAGCGGCTGCGGTGCCGCCGCGTACAAAACCTCAAGCCCGGGAAGGAGGACTGCTGGGTCGCCGAATTCGGGCAGGGCGGGTTGGTGGATCTGCCAGTCGGGGATGCGTTCTTCGCCCTCGAGGTCGAAGCTCAGCAGCCGGTTCGACCCGAACAACTCACCAACCTCGTCGATGCTCACCTGCAGTGCTGCAGCGGCTTCCGCCTCGGTGAGGGTCGACTCGAGCAGGTGCCGGCGAATGCGGGCCTGCGTGGCCTGCCACCAGTCTTCGGGCACGTCCGCCTCGTCGGCGGGGGCGACTCCGGGTGCGCGGGGGATCTGTCGGCCAACGTCGGTGTAGGCGCGGAGTTGGTCGCGGGTGATCTCCCCGCGGGCGAACATCCACAGCTGCGACTGCCACGACATGACGTCCGGAGCACCTTCGAGGTAGCCAGAGTGAATGACCGCGCGGATGGCCTTCTCCCGTCGGGCGATTTCGGAGGCGGGGATGAGGAGGGTCTGCACGATGCGGTTCGCCTCCCGCGTCGCGGGGACGGTCGTGTCGGTCAGGACGGTGTTGTGTTTGTCGTAGAGCTCGTAGCCGGGTTCCTTGTCGATGGCACGGAGCAGGATCTGCACCATATGCGCGTTCGGGTTGTCGGTGTCCTCGAGGAGCACGTGGCCCCAGAGGATCCGGTCGTTGGACAGATGTAGGGACACCAGACGCATCATCAGCGGATACCTCCAGGTAGACGGGACAGGGCAGCGCGGTCAGGGCTGCTGAGGGAAGTCGGCCGCGGTGCGGCCGATGCGCTCGGGTGCATAGCGGAGGATGAAGCGCATGATGCGGTCCGCTTCGACCATCGCCGGGACCGACAGGTCCTGCGCGTCCGGGTCGACGTTGCGGAGCCGGAACCACGGCGCCTCGCCGGCGTGATCGACGAGCACCGTCGGCGGTGGTTCGTCCGGGTGGTCAGCGTCGTTGAACATGACGGAGCCGAAGAAGCGGGCATCGTCGAACGCCAACGTCAGCGACAGCAGCTGCAACATCACCAGACCTCTCTCATCAGCTGCCAGAGGGGTGCCAGCGAAGGTCGTGGGCGAGGTCGGATTGGAAGTGCAGTAGCTGCCGCAGCCCGTTCACCGCGTCCGTGTTCACGTCTGCGTAGCTGTCGGTGTAGATGACGTGCGCGGTGATGAAGTCGTCGGTGCAACACCCCTCGGCCGCGGTCAGGATGGTGGTGTCCTGCGGGATGACGACCGTCACCGTTGCGTCGTCCGAGGTGGCCGGCTCGTAGCCGAGCGCATCCATATCGGGGTGCTGGGCAAAGAAGGCCGTCAGCCGGTTCGGCGGGACGAAGACGCCGGACTGTTGCGCGGCCCACCTGTCCGACATCAGCCCGCCGAGGGCGATGAGCTGGTCTGCTTGGACGTCGATGGTGTCGTCGCGTTTCCAGCACGTGCGGACCCCGCCGGGCCCCGGGTACGCCGCTAACGCCCAATCGCACAGCGCCGGCCGGTCGGCTGCCTCCCACCCAACGGGGGTGTGGAACACGTGCGTGCCGAGAGCGGGCATGGCGGCGCGGACGTCATCTGCGGGGATGCCGGTGCGGTCCGCGATGGCGTGCGTGCCGCTTCCGTGCAGCGCGATGGTTCGGGCGATGGCGAACACGGTCCGCCAGCCCGGTGTCGCGTCCCGTTGCATCGACGTGCCGTACACCTGCCGGCCGCCCGCCCACACGCGCTGCCGTTTCCCGTTCACGACCACCAAATCCGGGTACCGCCGCGCCAACGACAACACGCCGCCTTCCGACCCGCCGGGGAGGACGATGAGGTCCTCGTCACGTTCGGCCGGGGTGCCGTCGTCGTTGATCGTGGCCGTCGGGTTCGGTGTGGACAGGAACCCGGACCGGCCGTCGTCGAACCGAAGCCGGTCAAACGCCTCCACCTTCGCCGGCATCCCCGCCGCCGCGAGAGCGACCAGTGTCTGTGTGATGTCGATCGTCCACCCGAGCCCGAACGGCAACGACAGAATCGACTGCTCCCGCCGAATGGTCTGCACCCACTCCCGGTCACCCATCAGCGCCGCCTCAGCCCTGCGGTCCGACGTCGCCAGCGCTCAGCCACGGCCAGCGACCCGCGGGTCATCTTCGGAGAGCCGCTCGAGTCCGAGCCCGGATGCGTCGAGGATGGCGTTCTCGGACTCTTCCGTGGCGACGAACGACCCAATCTGCGCGTTGACCGCGACAAGAACCCCGATACGACTCCGCGCATCCAGCGTCACCGCCGCGACCTCCTCATCGCTGCAGTCGGACGTCAGTTCCGGCTTCGACGGGTGCAGGGCGGGGAACTCGAGCTGCTGCGCCGGGGGATGCCACTTCACTCCGATGCGGAGGACGCGGCCGTCGGTGTCGTTGCGGTAGAACATCGACCCGAAGGGGTGACCCTGGTCGAGGGTGAGGTCCGCGCCGTAGAGCGTCCAACCGGCCGCGGCGTAGGCGGGATCCCACCGCTGCACGGTGAGAGCCCCGAGCCCCATCTTCAAGCCCGGAATCAGCGCCTGACCGTCCTGCACTTCGGCGTAGAGCGCGGTCAGGTTCGGGGGACTCTGGTCGCGCAGGTCCGACAATGGGATGCGGGCGAGGTTCGGGACAGCTGAGTCTGAGCGCTGACGACGATTGTCGCCCGCTGCGTTTGACTCGGCGACAGTTCGGTTGCGGCCCGCTAGGTCGTTCATCCGGTCCTCTTCCGTAGGCATGGCACGTGTTGAAGCGACTCTGAGGCTACGAAGCACGGGCGACCTGTTGAAGCTCCACGACCAATCCGGCGCCGGTACGGGGAAAGTTTGGAAGTCTCCTTCGCAGGAGCGATCGATAGAGTCTCGTCCGGCATGGATGAACTCGAACAGGCTCAGCAAACCGGCATGGCGCACCCCGGAGAGTCCATCCGACGGATTGAACGAGGCCTAGGGCGTGTCTCCTAAATGG
>NZ_JAGGPH010000005.1:61597-86933 GCF_018613895.1 Curtobacterium sp. ISL-83 | reverse complement strand
TTATTTCCCGCACCTTTGGGTGTGGGGCTCGCGTCCACTTTGTGGTTCCCGATATATGATCGGGAATCAGAATTGAATACTTCGCCACGCCCAGGCTCTCATTCGTGTGTGCCGGGGTGTGCTGGCGGGACAGTTTTGATCCGGGATCTGGGTCGAGAGTGTTCCGGTGGTCATAGCGAGAGGGAAACGCCCGGTCACATTCCGAACCCGGAAGCTAAGCCTCTCAGCGCCGATGGTACTGCAAGGGGGACCTTGTGGGAGAGTAGGACGCCGCCGGACTTAACGTGCAACACCAGGGAACCCCTGACCGTGACCGGTCAGGGGTTTTCTGCGTTTGTGAGGCCTCACTTCATGTCTCCGCAGGGGGTCCGGTGAGCCGCTGCCGGGTGCCCCGTCGTGGTGATCGGTGCAGCCCGGAGGGTACGCGCGCGGGCCGGTAGGATCGGATGGTCATGACTGCGCCATTCACCACTGCCACCGGCTCCGACATCCGAGTCCGTTTCTGCCCGAGTCCGACCGGGACACCCCACGTCGGGCTCATCCGGACGGCCTTGTTCAACTGGGCGTACACGCGCCACAACGGCGGCAAGCTCGTGTTCCGCATCGAGGACACGGACGCCGCACGGGACAGCGAGGAGTCCTACGAGCAGCTCATCGACGCGCTGCAGTGGCTCCGTCTCGACTGGGACGAGGGCGTGGAGGTCGGAGGACCCCACGGACCGTACCGGCAGTCCCAGCGTTCCGATGTCTACGCGGACGTCATCGCGAAGCTGCAGGCCTCCGGCCACATCTACGAGTCGTTCGTGACGCCGGAGGAGATGGAAGCGCGGAACCTGGCCGCTGGCCGGGACCCGAAGCAGGGGTACGACAACCACGAGCGGGACCTGTCCGAGGCCGAGCGCCAGGCGTTCCGCGACGCCGGCCGTCTGCCGGCGCTCCGCCTCCGCGTCCCGGACCGCGACCTGAGCTTCGCCGACCTGGTCCGCGGCGAGATCACCTTCAAGCAGGGCACCTTCCCGGACTTCGTGGTCGTCCGGCCCAACGGCAAGCCGCTGTACACCTTCACGAACCCGGTCGACGACGCGTTGATGGGTGTGACCCACGTGCTCCGGGGTGAGGACCTGCTGTCCTCGACGCCGCGTCAGATCGCCCTGTACGAGGCGCTCTACGAGATCGGCCTGACGACGTTCATTCCGGTGTTCGGGCACCTGCCCTACGTGATGGGTGACGGCAACAAGAAGCTGTCGAAGCGGGACCCGGAGTCCAACCTCTTCCTCCACCGCGCGAACGGCATGATCCCCGAGGGGCTCGTCAACTACCTGGCGCTCCTCGGCTGGTCGATCGGTGCCGACCGCGACGTCTTCTCGATCGACGAGATGGTGGCGGCGTTCGACGTCGTCGACGTGAACCCGAACCCCGCGCGGTTCGACCAGAAGAAGGCGGAGGCGATCAACGGTGACCACATCCGTCTGCTCGCGCCGGAGGACTTCCGGGACCGCCTCCTGCCGTACCTGACCGGGATCGTCGCCGACCCGGCGACCCCTGCGGAGCTCGAGGTGCTCACCCGGGCGGCGCCGCTCGTGCAGGAGCGCATGCAGGTGCTCAGCGAGGCTCCGGGGATGCTCGGGTTCCTGTTCACCGACGACGACGCGCTCGTGGTCGAGGAGGACGCCCTCGGCACCCTCAAGGCCGACGCCGGCGACGTGCTGCGCGCCGGGATCGCTGCGCTCGAGCCGTTGGCGGACTGGACCACCGAGGCGATCGAAGCGGCGCTCCGCGAGGCTCTGATCGACGGCCTCGGACTGAAGCCGCGGTTGGCGTTCGGCCCGCTGCGCGTCGCGGTGTCGGGCCGGCGCGTGAGTCCACCGCTCTTCGAGTCGATGGAGATCCTCGGCAAGACGTCCACGGTTGCCCGCCTGCGGTCTCTCGCGGACCGCTGACGGGCGATCACGTGACCGTCGACCAGGCGCCGCCAGGAGCCGCCGCCGCGAAGCACACGGCCCACACGGTCGATGTGGTCGTGGTCGGGGCAGGCCCCGCGGGCCTCAGCGCTGCCCTCAACCTCGTCCGCGCCAAGCGCTCCGTCCTCCTCGTGGACTCGAACCGGCCGCGGAACGCCGCGACGCTCCGGTCCCACGGGTTCCTGACGCGCGACGGTGTCTCGCCGCTCGAGCTGCGGAAGCTCGGCCGCGAGGAGGTCGCGTCCTACGACGAGGCGACGGTGGTCCAGGCCGTCGTGGACGACGTCTCGCGGGACGGCGACGTGTGGCGGGTGCACGGCACGTGGCGTGGCTCGCAGGTGACCGCCGTGGCGCGGGTGGTGGTCGTCGCGACGGGCCTCCGAGAAGAGTTCCCCGCGTTGCCGTCCCTCCGGGCGTTCTACGGGGCGAGCGTGCACAGCTGCGTGGAGTGCGACGCCTACGAGAAAGCCGGTCAGCCGTTGGCCTTCATCGGGGAGACCGACGACGTGGTGGACCGCGCGCTGCTCGTCGCGGCCTGGACCGACGACCTCGTGCTGTTCACGAACGGGGTCGTCCGGGTCGGCCAGGGCGACCGTGCGCGACTCGCGTCCGCCGGCGTGCGGCTCGACGAGCGGCCCGTCGCGGACCTCGACGGGGACCGGTCCGGGTTGACGGGCGTTCGCCTCGCAGACGGCGACGTGGTGCCGCGCACCGGGGCCTTCGTCCGACCGATCTGGCACGTGGACCTCGATTGGCTGGACGCGTCGGTCGAGCGCGACGAGGAGGGGCTCGTCGTGGTGGACCGTGTCGGCCGGACCAGCGTCCCGGGGTTGTACGCCGTCGGGGACATCACCCCTCCGGGGCCCGAGCAGTTGATCGTGGCCGCCGGGCACGGGGCGGCGGCCGCGGCGGCGGTGCACCGGGACCTCGTCGGTGGTCTCGCAAGCCTCCGGGATGCTGTACAGTAGTTGATCGTGCCCCGGGCAACCGGGACGCGAGGCCGTGAGGCCTCTTGGGGTATGGTGTAATTGGCAACACAGCGGTTTCTGGTACCGTCGTTCTTGGTTCGAGTCCAGGTACCCCAGCTCTGACGAAAGGCCCCCGGGAATCCCGGGGGCCTTTTGCATCGGCGTTGGACTTCGCTTGTCGGCGGACCTGCCAGGCGTCGGCAGGACCGCGTTCAGGAGGCGCAGGGCCGCCACCGCGGTGCGTGGGCGGGGAGTCCCCGTCACGCGGGAACAGGGTCGGACGGCGCTGTCGCGGGTTGGTGCGCGTCGCGCGCCCAGGGGACGCTGCGCGTCCCGGTCACTCGTCCCGTCGGACGGGACGCGACACTGGAAGGGCTGCCGCGCTGGGCCTGCCGTCAGCGCGACGGGACGCGACGTTCGAGGCGGTGCCGCGCTGGGCCTCCGGTCTGCCGTCCTGAACGACGGGACGCGACTGTCGAGGCGCAGCCGCGCTGCGCCTCCGGTCTGCCGTCCTGAACGACGGGGCGCGACCGTCGAGGAGCCGCCGTGCCGCGCCTCCCGTCCGGCCGTCAGCGCGACGAGTCGCGACCCTCAGGACGCAGCCGCACCGCTCTGCCGGTACGCGACCACCCAGTCGACGAGCACGTGCCCCGCGGCGTCCGTCGGGACCGGCTTGTCGTCGATCGACGTCTCCGCCTGCAGGGTCACGCGCATCGGCGTGGTCGGCACCGCTCCGGTGACGGTCTCCAGCAGCTTGCCGTCCCACCAGAAGCGGACGGCGTCGGCGGTCCACTCGACGGTGGCCGTGTGCCAGTCCGTCTGCCCGCCGGACGTGCTCGTCGGGTCCTGGGGCAGGAAGGTCATCTTCCCGCTCTTCGGGTCGTAGCTGCCGGGGATGGCCGAGACGGGGCGGACGTCGCCGGTGAGGTCGCCCTCGGGCCAGTCGATCTCGCCCTCGTTCCAGTCGCCGGACAGCGGCCAGAGGATCATCACGAACTTGTACCCGGGGACCGTGTCCGCCCGGTACCGGATCGACACGCGCTGGTGCACGTACGAGCGGTACCCGGCCGGCAGGACCGACGCGACGAGGGGCTGCGCGCCACTGCTGTGCAGGTGGAAGTCGAGCGTCGAGTCGTGCACGGAGACGACCTGGTCGGGCGAGTAGAGGCCCTTTCCGGAGGTGTCGTGGATCCCGGTGTACTCGGCCATCTTCGGGTAGACGGCGAGCAAGCGCCCGGCGGTGGAGTCCTGGTCGAAGTCCTCCGCCAGGTAGGGGATCCACCGGGTGCCCTCCGACTCGACCGCTCCGGTCGGCATCCGGTCGGCCTGGGCGCTCGAGTCCGCGAGGCGGCTCGGGATGACGACGGCCGCGGTCCCGGCGACGGCCGCGACCCCGACGCCGCCGGCGATCACGAGGCCCCGGCGGAGGAAGCTCCGCCTGGACGTCACCCGGTGGCGGGCTCCTGGCTCATGCTGCACGGGACACCTCGTAGATGCGGACGCCGTCACGGTCGTACCGCAGGGTCCCCTCGCTGGCGACCGACCGCTCGATCGCGTCGATCTGCGCCCCGGTGACGCTGCCGCGGGCGATGGCGTCGGCGCGCTGCCCGGCGGAGAACACGAGCCAGGAATCGCCGCCGAACGAGCGGTCGCCCAGGACGGTCCGGAGGTCTGCGGGCGTCAACCCCTTCGGGAAGTACGCCGCGGCGTCCTGGAGCGTGGCGACCTGGCCCCAGTGCCGGAAGTAGTTGTCGTAGTGGGGGCCGAGGATGTCGGGGAAGGTGCCGACCGTCGTGAGGCTGTCGTCGGCGGCGAACCGGCTGTCGAGCCAGGTCGCGGCCGCGACCTCACCGGGCGCGGTGCGGTTCGCCTGCTCCGCCTGGAACGTCGCGCCGATGAACAGGCCCGTGGTCACGGTGAGGACGAGCGCCATCGCGACGAGCCGGACGCCACGGCCGTGGAAGGCGCGGGTGGCGGCGATCGCCAGGAACGGTGCGGAGAACAGGACGACGCGGAACTTCGCCTCGCCGCCGTAGCTCTGGCCGAGCACGAGGACGATGGGGGAGACGGCGAACCACGCGACGACGAGCGCCTGTCGCACGTGCCCGGAGCGGACCATGCGGACGAGTCCGACGAGGGCGATGACCGCGACGAGGGCCGTCAGCGCCAGGACGCTCCGGCTCTGCAGGGTGGTCGCGATCGACGGCAGGGCGATGGAGGTCGACGCCGCGGTGACGTTGCTGACCGGGTCGAACCCGGTGGTGAGTCCGAAGTTCTTCTCGATGTACCCGAGGTTGGGGACCAGGTACAGCAGGGGCATGGCGAGGAGGGGGAACACGAGCCACCAGGGCCGCAGGAACCCGAGCACGAGGAGCGGGGCGAGTGCGGCGACCACCACGAAGGGGGTGAGCTGGTGGCTGGCGGTCATCACGAACTGCAGGACGAGCACGAGCGTGACGGCGGTGATCGTGACCGTCCGGGTCGGCGTTGGGACCGTCTCGACGACCGGCGCACGTCGTGCGCGGGACAGCCGGGAGGCGGTGGTCGCCACCCAGCGTCCGATCGCGTTGGGCGAGCGCCGGAGCGCGGTCAGGGCGACGAGGACCGTCGACAGGAACAGCATGAACGCGAACGCCTGCGGCGAGTAGTAGTCCTGGCCGACCCAGTTCGCGGCGCTGAACAGCACGGCCGCGACCCAGGCCCAGCGACCGCGGAGGCCGAGCGCACGTCCGATCCCGAGCACGAGGGCCCCGTCGGTGAGCGCGAACGCCAGCTCGGCCCAGCGCACCGGGTCCATGGCGTCGAGGTGTCCCGTCGCGGCGCCGAGGAACGCGCTGACGCTGAAGAAGCCCGGCCACCGGTTGTAGATGTCGATGGACGGGTCCACCGCCCCGTGCTGCCCGATGTACGCGGTGACGGCGATGTGCTTGAAGACCCACGGCGGTCGGGGCTCGGTGGCGACCAGGTTCGTCGTGCCGTACATCACCGCGAGCAGCGCGGCGGCCGAGACGGCGCGGACGATCGTCGGGTAGCGCCGGTCGACGAGGGACACGAGGGCGACGGCGATGACCGCGACGGCGCCGATCCACCAGATCGGCGGGAGGGCGGTGAGGAGGCCCCACTCACCGAGCGGCGACGAGCCGGTCTGCGCGTTCCCCACGGCCCACAGCGCGATGCCGGTGACGAGGACGCCGACGCCGACCACGGAGCGGACGAGGACGGCGGTGGCGAGGCGGTCGCGGCCGACCGCTCCGGCGAGGGGGCGGTGGGCGGTCCGGACCGTCTGGACGCCGTGGCCGAGGGACACCCAGCCGGTCAGCAGGAGCAGGAGCCCGGCTGCGGGGAGCGGGGTCCACTGCTTCGTCCAGACCATCGCGAGTGCGAGCACGGCCTCGATCGCGACGCTCGTCGCGACCACGAGTGCGCCGCGGCTCACCGGCTCGCGGACCCCGAGCAGCCGCACGACGGGCAGCCCGGGCACCACGAGGAGTGCCACGAGCACGACCGCGGTGCGGACGGTGCCGGTCGCGCCGGTGGCGATCAGCAGGATCGCTGCGAAGGCGAGGACCGCCGCCACCAGGGAGGGCAGCGGGGAGCGGGGGATCCGGCGGGTGTCCGAGCGGAGTGACAACCGGGTCGGGGTCGTGGTGGCGGTCACAGATCGACCACCGCGATCAACAGACGCATCGGGCGTCCCTTCGGGTCGGGGCCGAAGCTGCGGCCAGGGTGTGAGGCGACGATAACCGGGCGGCGCTGGCCTCCGGCAGTGGAGGGTGTCGGAAGTGCGGACGGCCTGCGGCATTGCGGGATCGCGCATCGCTGCCGGTCGGCCGTCGCCCGAAACCGCACGCTTCGACGGTCGCGTTGACCCTTCCGGTGCCCGACCGCGACGGTGGACGAGTCCGGTGCTCGGGCGGCACCCTGCGCGGTGCCGGGCGAGCACGCCCCACGAACCGATCGGCTCCCGCCATGCCCGACACCGCTCCGCGACCGCTGCAGCCCCGCGTCGTGCTCCGGCGCCCGATGGCGAGCGACGCAGCGCCGACGTGGTCCGGCGCCGTCTGGGTCGGCGGCCTCGACGTCCGCGACGTCCCGGCCGACGCCGACACCGTGATCGGCCTCGACGCGTCCGACGGCCACGCCACCGCACGACTGCTGGTCCGGGACGGCACGGCGCCCCTCGGGTTCGTCGACCTGCCGCTGCAGGACGGCACGTTCACCGCCGGAGCGCTGCGGCGCGCGATCTCCGCGCTGCCCCCGGCGGAACACCCGCCGGTGCCGGTGCGGCTGCCGAGCACCAGCGTGGTCCTCTGCACCCGCGACCGGGCCGACCAACTCGAGGGAGCGCTCCGCTCCCTGCTCGCGCTCGACCACCCCGACTTCGAGATCGTCGTCGTGGACAACGCCCCCTCGGACGAGTCCACCCGTGACCTCGTCACCACGGTCTTCACCGACCCACGGGTGCGCTACGTCCGCGAACCGACGCCCGGCCTCTCCACCGCACGGAACGCCGGCGTGCGCGCCGCACGGCACGAGATCGTGGCCTTCACCGACGACGACGTCGTGGTGGACCGCGGGTGGCTGCGCGCGATCGCGTCCGGGTTCTCCCGTGGCGCCGACGTCGACTGCGTGAGCGGACTGGTCGCGAGCGGTGAGCTCCGGACCCCGGCGCAGCGCTACTTCGACGACCGCGTCACGTGGTCGCGCAACCTGGTGCCGCGGGTCTACCGGCTCGCCACGCCGCCCGCGGACCGGCCGCTCTTCCCGTTCTCCGTCGGCGACTACGGCACCGGTGCGAACTTCGCGATGCGGCGCGACGCGCTCACCCGGCTCGGCGGGTTCGACGAGGCCCTCGGCGTCGGCACGGTCACCGGCGGGGGCGAGGACATCGACATGTTCTCGCGGGTCGTCCTGGCCGGGTCCGCCCTGGTCGTCGAACCGGCGGCGCTGGTGTGGCACCGGCACCGGGCGGACGTCCGCGCGCTCCGCACCCAGGCCGCCGGCTACGGCACGGGGCTGGGCGCCTGGCTCACGAAGACCGCCCTGCGTCCCCGGACCCTCGGCATGGCGCTCGTCCGGGCGCCGCGGGCGGTCCGGCACTTGCTCGTCGGCGAGGCGATGCGTCCGGCAGCAGCGGGAGACCCGACGACCGATCCCATCGCGACCGGTCCCACCCCGACCGGTCCCACCACGACCAGCCCCGCCACGCCGCCGGCCGCGGTCGTCGGGGCGGACGCGGCGTTCGAGCGTGAGGTCGCCCGCGTGCGGTGGGTCGAGCTCTGGGCCGTGGCCCGGGGCGTCGGACGCTACGCGCGGTCCCGGCGGACCGTCCTGGCGCGTGCGGCCGCCCTGCAGCGCGCGTCCGGCGCGACCGCCGTGCGGTCCTGACGCGCCACGTACCGGACGGGAGGCCCGTGGCAGCGCCGCCACGGGCCTCCCGTCCACTGGGGCCACCGACCTGCCCCTCGGAACCGACCCGTCCGGGCCGACACGCCGTCCGGTCCCGCCGTTGCGGGTTTCCGTATCCGCCATCGGTGGCCCGCAACGCAGCCCCCGGCGCATTGACCAGGCTCCCGCCCCCGACGAAGGTTGGGACTGCCCGGGAACGGCGTACCCACGCCCGTCAGGGCAGGTCGCGGGACTCCCTCCCGCCGCACGCAGCACCACCCGCGTCCACTCGTCGCCCACCCAGCGGCGGAGCAGTTCCTCGCGGTCACATCCGAATGCAGCCTGAACCCGACAGGAGCACCATGTCCGCCAGTACCGCCCGACCTCGAGACCCCAGGGTCTCGGTCGTCATCCCCGCCAGGAACGAGGCCCGCAACCTCGAGATCATCCTCCCGAAGCTCCCGCCCGTGTACGAGGTGATCCTCGTCGACGGCAACTCGGTGGACGACACGATCGCGACCGCGCAGCGCCTGATGCCGGGCATCAAGGTCGTGCAGCAGACCCGCAAGGGCAAGGGCAACGCACTCGTCTGCGGGTTCGAGGCCGTCACGGGCGACGTCGTCGTCATGTTCGACGCGGACTGCTCGGCCGACCCCGACGAGATCCCGCGGTTCGTCGACGCCCTCGTGGCCGGCGCGGACGTGGCGAAGGGCACCCGCTACTCGCTCGGTGGCGGCAGCGACGACATCACGATCGTGCGCAGCCTCGGCAACCGGGGGCTCAACCTCATCTCGAACCTGCTGCTCCGCGCCCGGTACACCGACCTCTGCTACGGCTACAACGCCTTCTGGGCGGACACGCTGCCGAAGATCGGCCTGCTGTCCTCGACGCTCCCGCAGCCGACCGACGGGTCGATGCGCTGGGGCGACGGCTTCGAGATCGAGACGATCCTGACGTGCCGCTGGTCGGCCGCGGAGCTCTCCATCGCCGAGGTGCCGAGCCACGAGAAGCTCCGCGTGCACGGGCACAGCAACCTCAACGCGATCAGCGACGGCATCCGCGTGCTGAAGTCGATCATGCACGAGCGTCGTCGCGCCGCCCAGGCGCAGGCCCGTGCCCGACTGGCGCCCCTGCCCGGCCGGGTCGTGCCGGCGACGGTGCGCGCGCTGGACGAGGAAGCAGCGTGACGCAGCCCACCGTCGCCGTCGTCATCTGCGCGTACACGCAGCAGCGATGGGGCGACCTGCAGGACGCGGTCGAGTCGGCGAAGCGGCAGCCGGAGGCGACCGAGGTGATCGTCGTCATCGACCACGAGCCCGAGCTGTTGCTCCGCGCCCAGGCGCGGTGGCCCGAGCTCCGCGTGGTGCCGAACGCCGAGGACCGCGGGCTCTCCGGAGCGCGGAACACGGGCGTCGCCCTCGCCGAGGCCGACGTCGTGGCGTTCCTCGACGACGACGCGACGGCGGACGGCGACTGGCTCGCGCACATGGTCGAGGCGCTCGCGCTGCCCGACGTCGTCGGCGTCGGCGGACGTGCGACCCCCTCGTGGCCGACCGCGACCGGAGCCGGCCCGTACCCGGACGAGCTGCTGTGGATCGTCGGCTGCAGCTACGCCGGACTCCCCGCCGAGGCCGCCGACGTCCGCAACGTGATCGGGTCGAGCATGGCCTTCCGGCGCGACGTGGTGCTCGCCGCCGGCGGCTTCCGCTCCGGCATCGGCCGGGTCGGGAACCAGCCCCTCGGGTGCGAGGAGACCGAGCTCTGCATCCGCATCGCGCAGCAGCAGCCGGGTTCCCGGATCCGCTACGAACCGCGTTCGAACGTGTCGCACCGGGTCTCGCCGGACCGCGTCACCATGCGCTACGTCCGTCGCCGCAGCTACTACGAGGGCATCTCCAAGGCCGTGTTGAGCCGTCGGGTCGGCGCGCGCGACTCGCTCTCGAGCGAATCGACGTACCTGACGCGCGTGCTGCCCCGCGCACTCGTCCGGGAGCTCGGCGCCCTCGGTCGGGGCGGCGGGACCCGTGCGGTCGCCATCGTGTCCACCGTCGTCGGCACCGTGCTCGGCTACGGCATCGGCCGGGTCTTCGGGTCCGTCGTGGTCCGCGCCCCCGCTCCGGTGGCACCCGTCCGCGAGTCCGTCCGGACGTCCTGAGCCCGGAGGAGCACTCGTGATGGACGCACACCCGAGCGCGGGCCCGTCCCCGGACCCGTTCGCGGATCGGGAACCGGTTGCCGGCGACACCGAGCGCGTGCTGACGATCGTCGCCCATGCCGACGACGACCTGCTGTTCGCCGGGACCCGGCTCCGCCAGCACGTCGCGGCCGGACACACGCTCCGGTCCGTCGTGCTGACGGCCGGGGACGCGGGCCGGACGTCCTCGTACTGGCGGCCCCGCGAGGTCGGCCTGCAGGAGTCGTACGCCAGCATCGCCGGCGTCGCGTCGCGGTGGTCGACGAGCACGGTCACGGTGGCTGGTCGGACGCTGCGGGTGGACACGCTCGAGACGGATCCCCGGATCAGCATCGTGTTCCTGCAGCTCCCGGACGGCAACATG
The DNA here is from genome assembly GCF_018613895.1 of Curtobacterium sp. ISL-83. Taxonomy (GTDB): domain Bacteria; phylum Actinomycetota; class Actinomycetes; order Actinomycetales; family Microbacteriaceae; genus Curtobacterium. The sequence continues at coordinate 76,058 of NZ_JAGGPH010000005.1, read as the reverse complement.
GACGGCTCGGGGTTCTGGCGGACGCGTCGCCGCAGTCTGCAGCGCCTGTACGACGGGTCGCTCGACCGGATCCGGACCGTCCGCGGCGCCGACCACCCCGGGACGTTCACGGTGGAGGAGCTCCGGACCGTGTTGGCCGGGCTCGTCGACGCCTTCGCGCCGACCGCCCTGCTCACCCTCGACCACGTGGGGTCGTACGGTGACGGCGACCACAGCGACCACCACACGGTCGCGTACCTCGCCGACGAGGCCCGCCGAGGCTACGCGGGGCAGCACAGCTTCACGGGGCACGTCGGGTACCCGATCGCGGGCCGCCCCGTGAACCTCAGCAGTGAGCAGGTCGAGGAGAAGTCCGCGGCGTTCTTCACGTACGCCGCCTTCGACCGTGAGACCTGCTCCACCCCGGAGTCCTGCGCGGTCCGGCCGGAGGGGTCGTGGTTGCGCCGGGAGTACACCGCGGCGTGACGCGCTGACCGGTCGTGCGTCAGGCCCCGGCGCCGCCGTCGACCGGCACGATCGCGCCGGTGACCATCGATGCCCGGTCGCTGAGGAGCCACGCGGCCACCTCGGCGACCTCTGCCGGCTCGGCCATCCGGCCGAGCGGCACGGACGCGGTGAGCTGCTCCGTGACGCCAGGGGTGGCGGCCTCCCACGCCTCGATCATCTCGGTGGCGGTCCCGCCCGGGGTGATGCCGTTCACGCGGATCCGCTGCGGTGCCCAGGTGACGGCGGCGGTCTCCGTGATGCTGTTGAGGGCCCGCTTCATGGCCCCGTACGCCGGCAACACGGGGTTGGCGCGCCGACTGCCGATGCTCGACGTGTTGACGATCGCACCACCCCCGCTCCGGCGCATGAGCGCTGCCTCGGCGGTCATCGCGACCCAGTGCCCGCGGAAGTTGACCGCGAACTGCGTGTCGATGTCCTCGTCGCTCGTGTCGTCGAGTGGTCCGGGTTGCTGGATCGCCGCCCCGTTGTTGAACGCGCCGTCGAGACGTCCGTGCAGCGCCTCCACCCGGTCGACCGCGGCGCGGATGCTGTCGGGGTCGGCGAGGTCGAGGGCGACACCGTCGGCGACGCCCCCGGCGGCGCGGATGTCCGCCACCACGGTGTCGAGGGCGTCGGCGCGGCGGGCCGTCAGGACGACCGAGGCGCCCTCACGGGCGAAGAGCCGGCCGGCGGCGGCGCCGATCCCGCGGCTGGCTCCGGTGATGAGCACGACCTTGCCGGTGAGCAGGCCGATGGGGGTGTGGTTCGTGTCGTTGGTCATGGTCACAGCGTGCGGCCGCACCGTCGACCGGAGGCAGGGACGATCGGTACCAGGATCCGGTGGCGTCGATGGGGGAGGATCGGGGCATGGACAAGCAGGAACTCGCGGCGTTCCTCCGCTCCCGGCGCGAACGGCTCCGACCCGAGGACGTCGGGCTTCCGTCCGGCCCACGACGCCGGACGCCGGGGCTCCGCCGCGAGGAGGTCGCGGTCCTCGCCCACATCTCCACCGAGTACTACGTGCGTCTCGAGCAGGGACGAGCACCGCGGCCGTCAGCCGAGGTCCTCGCCGGGATCGCCGGGGGGCTCCGCCTGTCCGACGCGGAGTCGGAGCACCTGCACCTGCTCGCCGGCACCGCGCAGCTGCACGACGGTCGTGTCCGCCGGGACGTCCGGCCGAGCATCCTGGCGGTCGTCGAGCGGTTGCCGCAGACCGCGGCGATCGTGATCTCGGCGACGTTCGAGGTGCTCGCCTGGAACGGACTCGCGGCGGCGCTCATGGAGGACTTCGGACAGCGGACGCCCGCGGAGCGGAACCTGGCGCGCCGCGCGTTCCCGACCGGCGACGACCGCGAGGACCCACAGCCGTTCGGGATCTCCGACGGCAGCGAGTTCCGGCGGCACGTGGTGATGCGACTCCGGGCGACAGGGGCCCGGTACCCGTCGGACCCCGCGGTGACCGAGCTCCTCGACGAGCTGCGTCGGAACGAGGACTTCTCCGCGCTCTGGGAGCGGCACGACGTCCACGCCGCCCCGGTGCTGCAGAAGACGTTCCACCACCCGGAGGTCGGGCCCGTCACGGTCGACTGCGACAGCATGGCGCTGACCGAGCAGGACCAGCACCTCGTGCTGTACACGGCGGCGGCCGGGTCGCGCGACGCCGACGCCCTGGCCCTGCTGGGCGCTGCACGCGGACGCAGCGGCGTCGGCGTCCGCCCGACGGGACCGCACGGAGCGCCACGGGTCACGATGACGCGACCGCGACCGCGACCGCCGTCACACGTGTGGCGTCGACGGCAGGAGGAACCGACCGCTGTCGACCGCGTCACGCACCGCCGTGAGCGTCTCCGACGGGGTCTGCGCCGTGGTGTCGAGCACGTGGCCCTCGAGAGCGCCGAGATCCGAGAACTGTCCCCACAGCGACGCGATCGGCGCCTCGTCGACGAGTGCCCCCGGCTCGGCGCGGTGGACCGCACGCCGCAGGGTCTCGTCGCGTGACGGGCGGAGCACGACGTAGTGCAACCGCCGCATGCCGGTGCCGGTGCCGGTCCCTGGCTCGCGGAAGTGGTGCAGCATCCACGGGCCGACGACCCCGTCGACGACGACCACGAAGCCGCCGTCGGCGTACGTCGCTGCCGCGTTCCGCACGACGCGCAGGACCGTCTGGTTCTGCTCGTCGGACTCGGGGAGGTACGGCGCGATCCCGCCGGCGACGATCGCGTGCCAGAAGTCGTCGGTGTGCAGGTGGACCGCACGGGGGAATGAGGTCGCGAGGGCGCGCGCCGTGGTGGACTTCCCGGCACCGGGAGGCCCCGTGACGATGACGACGTCGGATGCGCTCACGTTCCCGCACGCTAGTCGCCTGGGCCTTGCGCATCCGGCCGTCCGGTTGCACGCTGTCGTCATGACGGCAACCGACGACGGACGAGTGCGCCGGCTCCGCCCGGCCGTGCTCCTGCTGGCCGGCGTGGAGGCAGGGCTGAAGATCGCCGCGCTCCTCGACCTGGCACAGCGACGGCCGAGCGAGGTGACCGGCACGAAGCGCCGCTGGGCGATCGCGCTCGTCACGGTGAACTCGGCCGGCATCCTGCCGGTGTGGTACTTCCTCCGGGGCCGCACCCGACGCTGACCGGTCCCCGGTCCTGGGAGGCACCGGTCGCCAGCGGCCGTCCGCTTCAGCGCTGGGCGTGCTCGAGCAGCGCCCGGAGGAGCGCGGACACGTGCTGGGCGCGACCGTGGTGGTCCCGGACGAACGCCCGCGACCGCACGCTCAGCGACGGTGACTCCCGGACCTCGCCGAGGGCCCGCAGGACGGACCCCGCCAGGGCGTCGGCGTCGAGCGGGTCCACCGTGAACCGGGCCCACTCCCCGGCCAGGATCTCGCCGGTCCCACCCGCCGCGGACGCGACGACGGGGTGCCCGGCGGACATGGCCTCGACGACCACCCGACCGAAGCCCTCCGGCTCGATCGAGGGCGCCACGACGAGGTCGGCGGCGTGCAGGAGGGGGACGACGTCGTCCCGCTCGGGCAGGACGAGGACCGAGCCGGCGGGCAGCGACGCGATCGCCCGGCGGACGTCGAGTGCGTCGTCGGGGACGAGCGGACCGGCGAGGACGAGGAGCGGGTCGCCGAGGTGCTGCTCGGACGTCCCGCCACCCGCGGCCGCCTGCCGGGCCGGGACCTGCGCGAGGACGCGACCCCATGCCTCCAGGAGGGCCACGACGCCCTTCGCCCGGGTGAGCCGCCCGTAGTACAGCACCGTCTGCACGGTCAGGTCGATCCCGAGGGCGCGGCGTGCGCGGAAGACCTCGGCCGGTGTGGCGGAGGGGAACGCGGCGGTGTCGACGCCGTTCGGCACGATCGTGATGCGGTCGGCGGGTACCCCGACGTCGGCCCAGGCCCGTGCCATCACGTGGGACACCGCGAAGAAGTGGGTGCGGCCGCCCGCGAACGGGGCGACGCGTCGGTAGTTCGGCGCGTGGTGGAGGTGCACCGCGAGCGGCACGCCGGCGATCGTCGACACCACGCGACCCCAGAGCAGGTGTTCGGGGCGGTTGAGCCACAGGACGTCGAGGTGTGCCCGACGGATGCGGAGTCCCTCGCGGACGAACCGCAGGACGTCCCGGGGCGCGGTCCGGACACTGAACCGGTAGTCGCTCGCGAGGTGTGTCGGCACACCGATCCGGTCGTACGGCGCCTTGCCGTCGTCCGGTCGACCGGAGCGAGCCGGTCGGTGCCACACCTCGACGTGGTGCCCGGCCTCGACGAGTTCGCGGGTGTCCTCGAGGACGCAGCGTTCCACGCCGCCGATGATCGGCAGGCCGTTCGTCACGACCCCGATGCGGAGGGCTCTCGGGATGGTCACGCGAGTCCCCCTCTCGCGACCCGGAGACGGTGCACGAAGAACGGCAGGCAGGCGATGATGCCGACGACCCGGACGCAGTTCCAGACGAGGTCCTGCGGGACGAGGACCGACACCGCGGACACGAGGATCGAGGCGGCGACGATCAGCACGATGCGGAACCGGGGCCCACGCCACTCGCGGCGGTCCCGCAGCACGGCGAGCTGCAGGCCGGCGACCACGATGAAGGCGATCACCGTGGCGATGCCCGCGCCGGCGATGCCGAGACGCGGCACCAGGACCAAGTTCGCCCCGATGTTCACCACGGCGGCGATGGCCGCGATGCTGCCGAGGGCGATGCCGCGCCGCTCGACGATGAGCAGCGGGTCCGTGGCCCCGCTGGCGACCACCGGGAACGCGGTGAGGGCCACGACGAAGACCACGACGGTCAGACCGTGCACCCGGTACGAGGCGGGAGCCAGGATGGGCAGGACGATCGGCGAGACCAGGGTGACGGCGACGAGCACCGGAGCGAGCAGCAGGTACAGCTGGTCCCGGGCGTGCATGGCGAGCTCGCGGCGGGCGTCGGCGTCCCGGAGCCCCGCGAAGTGCGGCGACCACGCCTGGTTGGTGAACGTCAGCAGGAGGATGACCGCCGAGCCCACCACGTAGGCGATCTGGTAGCGCGCGACCTCTTCCGGCCCGAGGAGACGCTGCACGACGATGCGGTCGCCGGCGTTCAGGACGAAGTAGGCCAGCGCGCCGAAGGCGACGGGCACGCCGAGCCGGAACGCACGCGCGTTCGTCCGTCGGTCGAGGAGTCCGGCGAGCCGGGGTCGTGCGGCCAGGAGACCGATGACCATCGCCACGGTCTGCGCGATGACCGTGCCCCACGCGTACGTCGTGGCGTCACCGTGGAGCAGCGTGAGCAGCGCCAACCCGATGACCGAGCCGCCGACCGAGGACAGCAGACTGGTCACCGCGAAGACCCGGAGGCGGTCCTGCGCGACGAGGAACGACAGGCACAGCTGCACGATGGCGGCCGGCCCGGTCCAGAGGACGACGACGAGGAGCACCGGGCGGGCGCTGACGAACCCGGCGACGTCGCCCCACAGGGGAACCGTGGTCGCGGCGGTGACGGCGATGACGACCGCCGTGGTCACCCCGACGGCGAGCAGCCCCCTGGCCTTGCGGTCGTTGCCGTCCTCGGCGCGCTGCAGGACCGCTGCCTGGTCGAGGCCCGCGACGGCCAGCACGACGAGTGCCTGGAAGATCGCCATGGCCGACGCGAGCACGCCGAACTCCGACGGCGGCATCAGGTGCACCAGGATCGGGGAGATGAGGGAGCTCACGACGAGCTGCATCGACCAGACGACGACGTAGAGCAGCCCGCGGCTGAAGAGCACGGTCGCGCGCTTCTGCACGACGACGCCCCTGGCCTCGGCGTGCGCCTTCGCCTCGCGTCGCGTCTGCGGTGGCATGGTCACGAGGCGATCACCTCGGCCGTCCAGCCATCGCGCAGCCCGCGAGCGCGGCCTCGGAGAGCGGCCAGCTGTGCCGGGTGGGAGGGCACGAGCCGAGCCGAGGTCGGGGGAGGGATGGCCATGTACCGAACGCTAACCGTGCCGTTCCGAGGCCGACAAGCGGGGGTCGGGCCCCCTGCGGGGAAGGAGCGGTTTCCCGCACGAGTGCGCCGAACGGGAGCGCCCTGCGCGTGCGGTCAGGCCCTGATCAGGCCCGGATCAGGCCCGGATCAGGCCCGGGTCAAGCCCGGATCACCAGGGCGGGATCAGCGGCGTCGCCGGTACTTCGGGCAGTCGCAGAGGGCGCAGTCGCTGCCCGGCCGGTAGTGCTCGTGCGCGGCCTGTTCGTGACCGCAGACGCACGTGGCCGTCTCGGTCTGCGCGCGGGGCCGGAGCGCGATCGGTTCCCGGAGCGTGGTCATCGGAGCCGATCCTACGGGGTCGGGCTCGACGCACCTGTCCGCAGCCGCGAAGCGCGGCGTGGCGCGTCGCGACGCACCGACGCGGGTCAGTCCGTTGATCCCTCTCCGGGCGGTCCCGCCCGCGTCCGGTCAGGAGGCCCGGTACCGGCCCGCCTCGACGTCCCGCCACCGTCGCCGGCTGCGGAACCACGCCGCCGGTCCGGCCGGGAAGCCGCGGAGCTCGTGGTACGCCAGCGATCGCGGCACCGCGCCGACGGCGCTCGCCGCACCCGCGGCGCTCGCCGCGTGGACCGCGTTCGCTCCGCCGTCCTCGGCGGGGGCGGGGGCGGCCGCTTCCGCCCGCCCGGTGAGCTTCGCGAGCACCTGCTTCGTCTTGACGGTCGCCGCGAGCGGCATCAGGCGTGTCAGGACGGCCACGTGGCGGCGGTCCTTCGCAGCGAGCGCGCACATCAGCGCCGTGAACCCGACGCCGTTGCCGTGCAGCTGCTTGTGCAGGTCCTCGATCGTCTGCCGGTGCCGGTGGTGCACGACCGCCTGCGGCTCGAAGCCGATCCGTCCGCCGCGCCAGAGCGTGTCGATGAACATCGCCAGGTCCTCGCCACCGCGGGCGGGCGACCCGGCACCGAGGGTGGTGTCGAACCCGCCGACGGCGTCGATGACGCTCCGCCGGTAGGCCATGTTCGCACCGGCCCCGTACGCGCCGATGCCGTACACCGCGAAGTGCTTGACCACCGTGCCGTCCGGCCGGACCGCGCTGACGCGGGCGTGCCGCATCGTGCCCGTGACGTCGTCGGGGACGATCGTCACGGGGGTGAAGGTGCGCTCGCCGCTGAACCCGCCGTAGTACGCCTCGTACCAGATCTGGGCAGGGGTGGTGAGTTCGACGGGCAGGATCACGCCCGTGACGGCGTCGAGTTCGGGCTCGCGGACGAACCGCGTGCCGATCGCGCGCAGCCAGTCCGGGTCGACACGGACGTCGTCGTCCGTGAACGCGACGACCTCGCCGGTCGAGGCGGCCACACCGGCGTTCCGTCCGGCGGACAGGCCAGGGCGCCGTTCGGTGACGAGCCGGACGCCCCGCCCCTCCAGGAGGGCGGGGAGCGCGTCGGAGGCCGGGACGCGGACACGGTTGTCGACGACGATGACCTCGTGCCGCGGGTAGTCCTGGTGCTCGAGCACGTCGAGCAACCGGCCGAGGTCCTCGACACGGTCCACGACGGTGGACACGACGACCGAGATGCTCGGGAGCAGGTGGTCGGCGACCGGTGGCAGCGCCGCGGCGACGGTCCCACGGAGGGCCCGGAGTGCGTGCTCCGCGTCGGCCGGGTCATCGGTCAGCAGGACGTCGAGCGTGCCGGTCGGGTGTCCGTTCCGGTACCCGATCACGAGCGCGGACGACCCGGTCTCGTCGGCCACCAACCGGGGGAGTGGGGCGTCGAGGTCGACGTCGATCACCCGTCGGGGAGCGGGCAGCACGGTGGCGGAGCGAGGAGCCATGTGCGGGACGCTACGGGGGGCGGCACGGCTCGGACAACGCCCGGGCACGCCCCTGGCGGGGTTCGTGCGGAACCCCGCACCGGCGTCCGCGTGTGCCCCGAACGTGGGTGAGCGCTCACCTTGCCCCAGAAGGTCACGCTGCGGTCACCGAACCAGTGCAACCGGTTGCGGAACCCCAGCAGCGGGCGTACGTTCCTCCACCAGCAGGCAGCGGCGCCTGCTGCAGGAAGCGTCGTCGTCACCCGATCGACGCCGCCTGGTGATCTCAATGAGGAGACAACGCTGTGAAGACAACACGGGCCAAGGTGCGATTCGCATCGGTCGCAGGGGTCGCCGTCATCGGCCTCGTGCTCACCGGCTGCTCGAGCGGGAGCTCGGCGTCGAACGACTCGAAGAACGGCCAGGACAGCCGCGGACCGATCACGTACGTCCAGGGCAAGGACAACTCGAACGTCGTCCGCCCGCTGATCGCGAAGTGGAACAAGGCGCACGGGAACGAGAAGGTCACCTTCAAGGAGCAGTCCGACCAGGCCGACCAGCAGCACGACGACCTCGTCCAGCACTTCCAGGCGAAGGACTCCGGCTACGACGTGGTCGACGTCGACGTCGTGTGGACGGCGGAGTTCGCCGCGAAGGGTTGGCTGACCCCGCTGACCGGCAGCATGAAGGTCGACACGTCGAAGCTGCTGCCCGCCACGGTGAAGACCGCGACCTACAACAACACGCTCTACGCCGCGCCGCAGACCTCGGACGGCGCGCTGCTGTACTACCGCAAGGACCTCGTCAAGACGCCGCCGACCACCTGGGCGGAGATGATGAAGGACTGCTCCATCGCCAAGCAGGCCGGTATCGGCTGCTACGCGGGACAGTTCGCGAAGTACGAGGGCCTGACGGTGAACGCTTCGGAGGCGATCAACGGCTCCGGCGGGTCCATCCTCGGCAAGAGCGGCAAGCCCGACGTGAACTCGTCGACCGCCAAGTCCGGTCTGCAGAACCTGGTCGACGCCTTCAAGGACGGGAACATCCCCGCCGAGGCGATCACCTACCAGGAGGAGCAGGGCCGCACGGCGTTCGAGAGCGGCAAGCTGCTCTTCCTCCGCAACTGGCCGTACGTGTACAGCCTGGCGAAGGCCGACGGCTCGTCGAAGGTGAAGGACACCTTCGGCATCGCCCCGATCCCGGGTGCGGACGGCACGGGCGCCTCGACGCTCGGCGGCCACAACGCGGCGATCAGCGTGTACTCGAAGCACAAGGCGACGGCGCACGACTTCCTCGAGTTCCTCGAGTCCAACGAGACGCAGAAGTTCTTCGCGACGCAGGGCTCCCTCGCCCCCGTCGTCGGTGACCTCTACACGGACTCCGCGCTCACGGCGAAGCTGCCGTACCTGCCGACGCTGCTCAAGTCGATCCAGTCGGCCGAGCCCCGTCCGGTCACGCCGTTCTACCCGGCCGTGACCAAGGCGATCCAGGACAACACGTACGCCGCCCTGAAGGGCTCCAAGAGCGTCGACGCCGCCCTGAAGGACATGCAGGCCGCGCTCACCACCGCCACCAACAGCGGGAGCTGACCCGGGCGGCGTCCGCGCCGCCACACCGGACTGGAGGCCCGTGGCTGAGCCAGCCACGGGCCTCCAGGTCCGCCCCATCCTGCGTTCCGACACCCCCGGCAAGGAGGCCGTCACGTGTCAGCAGCAACCGAGATCCCCGCCGCCATCCCGAACCCCACGGGCATGGAGCCCAAGCAGACCCGACGCAAGGGCGGGCTCAACGCTGAGCACGGCCGGTGGGCCGTGTACCTCATCGGCCCGACGATCGTGCTCCTCGCCGTCGTCATCGGCTACCCGGTCGTCAGCGCGATCCTGCAGTCGTTCCAGCTCGACCAGGGCCTCGACAAGGCGACCGGCCTGTTCGTGCAGGGCGGCTTCGCCGGCCTCACGAACTACCTGCACTGGCTCAGCCAGCAGTGCGGCACCACCACCTGCCCGCCCGGCAGCCTCGGCTCCCAGTTCTGGGTGTCGATGGGCAACACGTTCTTCTTCACGGTCGTCACCGTCCTGTTCGAGACCGTGATCGGCGTGTGGATGGCGATCATCATGAACCGCAACTTCAAGGGCCGCGCGCTCGTCCGCGCTGCGATCCTCGTGCCGTGGGCCATCCCGACCGCCGTCACCGCGAAGCTCTGGTACTTCATCTTCGACGCGAACGGCGTCCTGAACCACGTCCTCGGGCACCAGATCCTCTGGACGAGCGGCGAGTGGTCGTCGCGGTGGGCGGTCATCATCGCCGACACGTGGAAGACCACCCCGTTCATGGCCCTGCTCATCCTGGCGGGCCTGCAGCTGATCCCCGAAGAGGTCTACGAGGCCGGCAAGATGGACGGCGCCTCGACGGTGCAGCGCTTCATGCAGATCACCCTGCCGCTCGTGCGGCCGGCGCTCATGGTCGCGATCCTGTTCCGCGTGCTCGACGCGCTGCGCATGTACGACCTGCCACAGATCCTCACCGGCGGCGGTGGGGGATCCGGCAACGCGACCACCACGCTGTCGATCCTGGTCGTGGACCAGATCCGGCAGGGCTTCAACTCCGCGTCGGCCCTGTCCACCATCACGTTCCTGGTGATCTTCATCGTGGCGTTCATCTTCGTGCGGTTCCTCGGAGCCAACGTCGTGCAGACGCAGAACGCCTTGCAGAAGGGTGAACTCAAGTGACACTCGCAGCAGACCGGCCGCGTTCGGCGGCCCGCGCACAGGACCGCGCGGTCGACCGCAGCGACGTCCGGGTACAGCGCCACACCGGACAGAAGCTCCGCACCGGCATCCAGGCGGTCGTCATCGCCGTCTGGTGCCTGCTGCCGTTCTACTGGATGGTGGTGACGAGCTTCCGCGACGTCGGGTTCACGTTCGACGCCACCCCGTGGCCCACCCACGTGACGCTCGACAACTACACGACCGCGTTCTCCACGGCACTCGGCAACCACCTGGGCCGTGCGCTCATCAACAGCGTCATCATCGGCGGCACGGTCACGATCATCGCGCTGCTCGTCGGGACGAGCGCCGCGTACGCGCTCGCCCGGTTGGAGTTCAAGGGCAAGTCCCTCATCGCCGGTGCGATCCTGGCCGCGTCGATGTTCCCCGGGGTCGCGCTCATCTCCCCGCTGTTCCAGCTGTTCACGGACATCGGGTGGATGGGCAGCTACCAGGCGCTCATCCTGCCGAGCATCTCGTTCGTGCTGCCGCTGACGGTCTACACGCTCGCGTCGTTCTTCCGCGAGATGCCGTGGGACCTCGAGGAGGCGGCTCGGATCGACGGGTGCACCCGCGTGCAGGCGTTCCGCCGGATCATCCTGCCGCTCGCCGCCCCCGCCGTGTTCACGACCGCGATCCTGGCGTTCATCTCGTCCTGGAACGAGTACCTCATCTCGTCCCAGCTGTCGTCGGACAAGACCCAGCCCGTCACCGTCGCGATCGCGTCGTTCGCCGGGTCCCAGCCGCACCAGGAGCCGTACACGGCGATCATGGCCGCGGGCACGATCGTCACGATCCCGCTCGTCATCCTCGTGCTCCTGTTCCAGCGCCGCATCGTGGCCGGCCTCACCGCCGGTGGCGTGAAGGGCTGACGACCGTGGCACAACGCGCGCCGATCCGGCCGACCACCCGGATCGAGGAAGCGATCGGCTTCGTCGGCTGCTTCGGGGTGCTGTTCCTCGGCATCACGGTGTTCTGCGAGGTCACGGGGCGTCCGGCGCTCGCCTGGGCACTCACCCTGCTCGTGTGCGTGCTCGGCGTCCTCGCGCTCAACCGGTGGCGGACGTCCGTGCTCCGACGGACGGCCGACGCTGAGCGGGCCATCGTGCGGACGGCGGCCGCTGCACCGGTCACGATCGTCCACGCCGCGGCGGAACCGACCCGTCACGGGGCGGACGCGACCCGCGGCGCGGACGGCTGACGCGCCTCCCGGCCGTGGTCATGGGCATCCAGGAGATCGCGACCGTCACGGGCCTGTCCAAGTCCACCGTGTCCCGCGCCCTGCGCGGCATGTCGAGCGTGGCCGACACCACGATCGACCAGGTGCGGCGGGTCGCCGACGAACTCGGGTACGTCCCGAGCTCGGCGGCGGCCGGTCTCGCCACCGGACGGCAGCGTGCGGTCGGTGTCGTCGTCCCCGTGATCGATCGCTGGTTCTACGTCAAGGCGCTGTGCGGGGTCGACGCCGAACTGCGACGGGCCGGGTACGACCTGGTCCTCTACAACCTCGGCGGACCACGGGGCGACCGCGACCGGGCGTTCCGTCGTTCCATGCTCCGGCACCGGGTCGACGCGCTCGTGCTGCTGTCGCTCGTGCTCGACGAGACCGAGCGCGCCGAACTCGAGCTTTCGCGGCACCCGATGATCGTCATCGGCGGACCGGCGCCGGGGCTCCGGAACGTCGGTGTCGACGACGTCGTCGTCTCCGGGCTCGCCGTCGACCACCTGCACGGCCTCGGGCACCGCGACATCGCGTACATCGGCGGACAGGACGAGGACGGCATGAACGTCGCTGTGCCGTACCTGCGACGGGACGGCTTCGTCGAGGCCGTGCAGGCGCGCGGACTGACGCTGCCGGACCGGTGGCTGCTGGACGGACGGTTCTCGTTCGCCGGGGGAGCGGCGGCGGCGTCCGCCCTGTTCGCCGGTGGTGACCTGCCCACCGCCGTGTACTGCGCGTCCGACGAGATGGCGCTCGGGGTCCTGCTCGCCGCGCAGCGGGCCGGCCTGTCGGTGCCGGGCGACGTCTCGGTGATGGGGGTGGACGGGCACGAGTACGGCGCGACGGTCGGCCTCACCACCGTCGCGCAGGACCCGGTGGCGCAGGGGCGGCGGGCGGCGCAGGTGATGATCGCGGAGATCGACGGTGCGGCCCCGGTCTCGCTGCCGCCGGAGCCTGCGCACCTGGTGATCCGGTCGACGACGGGGCCGGTGCGGGCGGGGCGGTAGCGCAGCGCCGTGCGGCAGGGGCGGGTCTGGTCCGTCCGGCACGGGCGGGGTTGGGCCGTCCGGCGCGGTCGGGCGGGTGCTGGGCCGTCCGGCTGGGTCAGGCGGGCGGTCTCCGCCGCGGGTACGGTCGCCGGCATGGAGGTCACCAAGCTCGAACACGCCTGCCAGATCGTCAGCGAGGCCGACCAGCGCCTGGTGATCGACCCGGGGACCTTCACCACGCCCGTCGACGTGACGGGCGTGGTGGCCGTCGTCGTCACCCACCAGCACCCCGACCACGTGACGGCCGAACAGGTGCACCGGATCCTCGCCGCGAACCCCGGAGCCCTCGTGCTCGGGCCCGCCGGGGTCGCGGGCGCGCTCGCCGCGGACGGCATCCAGGTCGACGTGGTGACCGACGGGGACCACCGGACGGTCGGCCCGTTCGACCTCACCTTCCACGGGACGCGCCACCAGCTCATCCACGCCTCGGTCCCGGTCGTCGACAACACCGGCGTGCTGGTCGGCGGCGCCCTGTTCTTCCCGGGAGACGCCTACACCGTGCCCGGGGTGCCCGTCGACGTCCTCGCGACCCCGGTCGGCGCGCCCTGGCTGAAGATCGGCGAGCTGATGGACTACCTGGCCGACGTCGCCCCACGACGTGCGTACCCCGTGCACGAGGCGACCCTGTCCGAGGTCGGTCTCGCGATGCACGTCGCCCGGATGCGCGAGGTCGTCGAACCCGCGGGCGAGGTCGTGGTGCTGCGGCCCGGCGAGACCCTCACGATCTGAGCGTCGGGATCGTCCCGTCGCCGACCATCCGCTGGAGCTGCTCGGCGTCCCACGGAGCGTGCCGCTCGGCGTCGTTGTCGAAGTACACCCAGACCTGCCGGCCCGCGCGGACGTGCTCCGCGATGGTCGCCGCCCACGCCTCGAGGGCCCCCTCGGAGTACCCGTCGTGGTAGGTGTGCGGCGCCCCGTGCAGCCGGAGGTAGGCGAGCGGAGCGTCCGTGTCGACGGTGAAGCGTGGGAAGTCGCCCGCGTGCGAATCCACCAGCGCGACCCGGTGCCGACGGAGGACCGCGACGTGCTCGTCGGACACCGCCTGCGCGTTCCGGACCTCGAGGACGTGGTGGATGACGGTCGCCGGGGTCTCGGTGGTGGTGAGCGGCTCGCGGACCTTCTCGTCGTGCCGGGCAGCGAGGTCGGCGGCCTGCGCGTGCGTGGTCGGCAGCTGCGCGAGGAACGCGTCGAGCACGTCGGGCTCCGGCACGAGCCGCTCCGGGAGTTGCCACAGGACGGGGCCGAGGGTCTCGCCGAGCGCGAGCGGACCCGAGGCGAAGAAGTTCGCCAGCGCGGTCTCGACGTGCTGCAGGCGGAGCATGTGGGTGACGTACCGCCCGCCCTTGAGCGCGAAGCGGAAGTCGTCCGGCACGGCGTCCCGCCAGGCACGGTAGCGCGAGGGGCGCTGCAACGAGTAGAAGGAGCCGTTGACCTCGACCGTGGGGAAGTGCTGGCCGACGTACTCCAGCCACCTGCGCTTCGCGAGTCCTGCGGGGTACCAGTCGCCCCGCCACGCGTCGTACTGCCACCCCGACAGGCCGGTCCGAACGGTCATCGGCCCACCGTATGCCCGCGCCGGAATGCGCGGCACAGCCGGCGACACGCCTCGTTTTGGTGCTTCGGTGCTCCTGTGCCATACTTGTCGACGTTGTCGGAGCGGCCCCATCGTATAGCGG
>NZ_JAGGPH010000005.1:0-61537 GCF_018613895.1 Curtobacterium sp. ISL-83 | reverse complement strand
GAATCCCGCTGGGGTCACCACCACGACACCCCCGACGAGCTCCGGCTCGGCGGGGGTGTCGTCGTTCCGGCGCCCGGCGTCCGCCGCCCGGCATCCCACGTCTGGTCCGCTGCTCGAGCCGCTTCGCGGGTGCTCGTTCCGGTTCCGCTAGCATGACCAGGTCGTCAGACCCGGCAGTGGGGCCTGCCGGACCCGACCGCAGCACCGTCTGCCGACGGTCCCTCTCCCGAGAACATCGCACGTGCGACGTCGGTCCGACGTGCTCGGCGAGAGGAGGACCACGTGGCAGGAACCCGTCCGGAGCGGTCGGGAGCGGTCGACCCCGGTGACGTCCCCTTCGATCCCGCCGTCGACCACGCCGGGGCACGGCCCGTACGACCGCCCTACCTGCGATGGCGTTTCCTCGGGCTCGTCGCGGTCGGGGGTGCGCTGGGCACCGCCGTCCGCGCGCTCCTGGCCAGCTGGTTGCCCGCCGTCGACGGGCTCAGCTGGACGATCCTCGTGATCAACGTCGTCGGTGCGTTCTGCCTCGGGCTCCTGCTCGAGGCGCTCGCACACCGGGGCCCGGACGAGGGGGGACGGCGGACGCTCCGACTGCTCGTCGGCACGGGTGTGCTCGGCGGGTTCACGACGTACAGCACGCTCGCCGACGACACCGCACAACTGCTCGACGCCGGGCGGTGGGCGGCCGGCATCGGCTACGCCCTGCTCACGGTCGTCCTGGGTCTGGCCGCCGTCGTCGCCGGGCTCTGGGTCGCGTCGCTCGTCCGTCCGGAGGGGGACCGCCGGTGAACCCGCTCGAACTGCTGGTCGTCGCCGTCGGCGGAGGGGTGGGCGCGGCGCTGCGCTTCCTGGTCGACGGACTCGTCAAGGCGCGCGTCCGTGCCTTCCCGGTCGGCACGGTGCTCATCAACGTGTCCGGATCACTGGTCCTCGGGGTCCTCACGGGCCTCGGCCAGGCGGGCACGATCCCGCTCCCGACGGTGGCCGTGCTCGGCACGGGCATGATGGGTGGGTACACGACGTTCTCCACTGCGAGCGTCGAGACCGTCCAGCTCCTCCGATCCGGCAAGCCCGGACTCGCCGTCCTGAACGGCCTCGGGATGCTCGTCGTCTCGGTCGGCGCAGCCGCGCTCGGCCTCTTCATCGGAAGGAACTCATGACCTCGGAACGCCCCGGCGAACTCGTCCTCGTCCGTCACGGAGAAACGGAGTGGTCGAAGAGCGGGCAGCACACCGGCCGCACCGACATCCCGCTCACCGACAACGGTGTCGAGCAGGCCAAGCGTGCCGGGAAGTTCCTGGCCGACCGCTCCTTCGCGCTGGCGCTGTCCAGCCCGTTGCAGCGAGCCCGCGAGACCGCGCGGCTCATCGGCGTCGACCCCGAGATCGACGAGGACCTGTACGAGTGGGACTACGGCGCGTACGAGGGGCTCACCACTCCGCAGATCAAGGTGCTCCGGCACGGTCCGTGGGACCTCTGGACCGACGGCGTACCGGCTGGTGACACGCCCGGCGAGAACGCCGCGGAGGTCCGGGTCCGCGTCGAGCGGATCCTGAACCGTGCGCGTCCCGTCCTCGCCGAGGGTCAGGACGCCGTCGTCGTCGCGCACGGCCACGTCCTGCGCGCGCTCGGTGCCGCCTGGATCCGGCTCGCCCCCCAGGACGGCGCGGTGCTGAAGCTTGGGACCGCCTCCGTGAGCGTCCTCGGCTACGAGCACGGGCGCCCGGTCATCGACACCTGGAACATCCAGCCGGGGGAGTGACCGTCCCGGTCGCCCCCCGCTGCAGGCATCGCGCCCCGACCCGTCGGTGTGCGTCGTGCGCAGCGGGGTGCGTCGCGCGCAGCGGCCCGGTCCGGTACGTGCCCGCGGACGGGAGGCACGTGGCGGCGCCGCCACGTGCCTCCCGTCCGCCCCTGGTGCTGTTCCGACCCCTCAGACGGTGCGGATGGCGCTCGTCGCACCGAGCGCACGACCCCGACGCCGCTCGATCGCCCGGCCCACGGCCAGCAGCCCCACGCTCACCCCGGCGCCGAGGGCCGTCTGCGCGATCCGGTCGAGCGCGAGGAGCCCCGGGGCCTCGGGCAGGCTCAGCCACGACACGGCGAGCGCCAGGGGAGTCAGGAACAGCAGCGTCACCGCGTAGTTCCGCGCGACGAAGATCTCGGCGAAGAACTGCCCGACGACCGCGATCAGGACGATCCACCACGCCGACGGCTCGAGCAGCAGGATGCCGACCGCGATGACGGTGCCGCCGATGGTGCCGACGAAGCGCTGCACCACACGCAGCACGGTGTGCCGCTGCCGGATCGCGGGCAGGGTCGACACGAGCGCGATCACCGCCCAGTAGGGGTGACCCAGCCCGGGGATGGCCTCGGCGACCGCTCCGGCCACGAGCGCGCCGACGACGTTGAGCCCCACCGTCTCCCAGAGCGCGGCGGAACGCAGGATGGCGAGCGACCGGTGCTTCCGCGGGGCGATGGGGCGGAAAACGCCGGGTGCGTGCGGGTGAAGGACCAGGCGGATCACGGCTCCGGACATCGCGACGAGCCACGCCCACGCCACCGAGCAGACGATGATCGTCGCGACGAGCGGGACGTCGGCGGGGTGCAGGGGCACGAGCGCGGACACGACGAAGGCGAACACGGGGAAGATCGGCTGTGCCGGGATGGTCTGCAGCGTGCTCAGGGTGCCGATCGCGACGACCAGGACGACGACGAGTCCGACGGCCTGCAGCCAGAGCGGTGACCCGAGGAGCGAGACCCCGATCCCGGCGAACATGCAGAGCGCCTGCAGTACCCCGGCGACGCCCGTGGTGAGCGCGCGCTGCCGGTAGGGCTCGGCCGCGCCGAAGATCGCGGTGAAGCCGGCGAACATGGCGAAGGCCGCGTACCCGGGCATCCCGAGGGCGATGAGCAGCGCGAGCGGCGCGCCGCCGGCGATCGCTGCGCGGGCTGCGCCCTCGAAGTTGGTGGTCCGGGTCGAGTGCGCAGGTGTCGTCATGTCACCTCCATCTTCCCACCGCGACAGGTGTCGGGGAGTCGAGCCGGGCCTCCAGGCGGGGTCCACGATTGGTATACCAATGGTAGGGTCGTCGCAACGCCGCGACCAGCGGCGCCATCGGACACGAGGACGAGAGGCACGAGCACATGGGAAAGACGCTCGCCGAGAAGGTGTGGGACGACCACGTCGTGGTCAAGGGTGAGGACGGGAACCCGGACCTCCTCTACATCGACCTCCACCTCGTGCACGAGGTGACGAGTCCGCAGGCGTTCGACGGCCTGCGCCAGGCCGGCCGACCCGTCCGCCGTCTCGACCTCACGATCGCGACCGAGGACCACAACACGCCGACGCTCGCCATCGACCGGCCGATCGCCGACCCGACGAGCCGCACGCAGATCGAGACCCTGCGTCGCAACTGCGCGGAGTTCGGGGTCCGGCTGCACTCCCTGGGCGACAAGGAGCAGGGCATCGTGCACGTCGTCGGGCCGCAGCTCGGCCTGACCATGCCCGGCATCACGGTCGTCTGCGGTGACTCCCACACGAGCACCCACGGCGCGTTCGGTGCGATGGCGTTCGGCATCGGCACGAGCGAGGTCGAGCACGTCCTCGCGACGCAGACGCTGCCACTGAAGCCGTTCAAGACGATGGCGATCACGGTCGAGGGGACCCTGCGGCCGGGCGTCACGGCGAAGGACATCATCCTGGCCGTGATCGCGAAGATCGGCACCGGCGGCGGGCAGGGCTACGTGCTCGAGTACCGCGGCTCGGCGATCCGGGCGCTCTCGATGGAGGGCCGGATGACGATCTGCAACATGTCGATCGAGGCCGGTGCCCGCGCCGGCATGGTCGCCCCCGACCAGACCACCTACGACTACGTGCAGGGCCGCGACCACGCGCCCACCGGGCAGGACTGGGACGACGCCGTCGCGTACTGGGAGACGCTCGCCACCGACGACGACGCGGTCTTCGACGCCGAGGTCTTCATCGACGCCGACGACCTCGAGCCGTTCGTCACCTGGGGCACGAACCCGGGCCAGGGCGTCTCGCTGTCCGAGTCGGTCCCGTCGCCGTCGAGCTACAGCGACCCGAACGACCAGGCCACGGCGCAGCGCGCGCTCGAGTACATGGACCTCGTCCCGGGCACCCCGATGAAGGACATCGCCGTCGACGCGGTCTTCATGGGGTCGTGCACGAACTCGCGCATCGAGGACCTGCGGGCCTTCGCCTCGGTCATCCAGGGCCGCACCAAGGCCCCGGGCGTGCGCGTCATGGTCGTGCCGGGGTCGGCACGGGTGCGCCTCGAGGCCGAGGCCGAGGGGCTCGACAAGATCATCACGGACTTCGGTGCCGAGTGGCGCTTCGCCGGGTGCTCGATGTGCCTCGGCATGAACCCCGACCAGCTCGCACCGGGGGAGCGCTGCGCCTCCACCTCGAACCGAAACTTCGAGGGCCGCCAGGGCAAGGGCGGCCGGACGCACCTCGTGTCGCCGCTCGTCGCCGCCGCGACCGCGATCCGCGGGACGCTGTCCAGCCCGTGGGACCTGGCGACCGACGACGCGATCGCGTCCGTGACGGACGACGAGAAGACCGCGACCACCTCGACCGCCGAAGGGGCGAACTGATGGACAAGATCACCACCGTCACCGGGATCGCGGCACCGCTCAAGCGATCCAACGTCGACACCGACCAGATCATCCCCGCCGTCTACCTCAAGCGCGTGACGAAGACCGGCTTCGAGGACGCCCTGTTCTCCGGCTGGCGCCAGGACCCCGACTTCGTGTTGAACCAGCCCGCCTACCAGGGCGCTGCGGTCCTGGTGGCCGGCCCCGACTTCGGCACGGGGTCGAGCCGTGAGCACGCCGTCTGGGCCCTCCGGGACTTCGGGTTCCGTGTCGTCGTCTCCTCCCGGTTCGCCGACATCTTCAAGGGCAACGCGGGCAAGCAGGGCCTCGTCACGGCGATCGTCACGGAGCCGGACGTCGAACGTCTGTGGGCCGCGATCGAGGCGACCCCGGGGATCGAAGCGACCGTGGACCTCGAGACGCAGCGCGTGTCGATCGGGGATGTGGACGTCCCCTTCGAGATCGACGCTTACACTCGTTGGCGGTTGATGGAAGGGCTCGATGACATCGGGCTCACCCTCCGTGACGAGACCTCGATCACGGAGTTCGAATCCCGCCGCTCCCGTTGGCGGCCGAAGACATTGCCGGTGAAGTAGTGAACTCTCTCGTACAGGACGCAGCAGCCGCAGGGGCGCGCGTGGGCCTCAAGTCGGACGAGATCGTCATCCGCGGGGGCAAGCCGCTCGTGGGGCGCATCGAGGTCCGCGGGGCGAAGAACCTCGCGACGAAGGCCATGGTGGCGTCGCTGCTGGGGGACACCCCGTCGATCCTCAAGGACGTCCCGGACATCTCCGACGTCAAGGTCGTCCGCGGCCTGCTCGAGGTGCACGGCGTGCGCATCACCGATCCTGCACGAGGCGAACTCATCCTCGACCCGTCCCGCGTGGAGTCGGCGCACTTCGCCGAGATCGACGCGCACGCCGGGTCGAGCCGCATCCCGATCCTGTTCTGCGGCCCGTTGCTGCACAAGCTCGGCGAGGCGTTCATCCCCGACCTGGGTGGCTGCCGCATCGGTGACCGGCCGATCGACTTCCACCTCGACGCCCTCCGGGCCATGGGCGCCGTCGTCGACAAGCAGCTCAGCGGCATCCACCTGACGGCGCCGAACGGCCTGAAGGGCGCGGAGATCGAACTCCCGTACCCGAGCGTCGGCGCGACCGAGCAGGTCCTGCTGTCGGCGACCCTGGCCGAGGGCGTCACCGAGCTCCGGAACGCGGCGATCGAGCCCGAGATCATGGACCTCATCGCGATCCTGCAGAAGATGGGCGCGATCGTCACGGTCGAGCCGAACCGCACGATCTTCATCGAGGGCGTCGAGTCCCTGCGCGGCTACACCCACCGTGCGATCAACGACCGTAACGAGGCCGCCAGCTGGGCCTCGGCGGCGCTCGCGACCAACGGCGACATCTTCGTCGAGGGCGCGAAGCAGCAGGAACTCATGACGTTCCTCAACGTCTTCCGGAAGGTCGGCGGCGGCTTCGACATCCAGGAGGACGGCATCCGGTTCTACCGGGAGCGCGAGGTCCTGCGGCCCGTCGTCATCGAGACCGACGTCCACCCGGGGTTCATGACGGACTGGCAGCAGCCGCTCGTCGTGGCGCTGACCCAGGCCGAGGGCCGCAGCGTCGTCCACGAGACCGTGTACGAGAACCGCTTCGGCTTCACGGACGCCCTCAACGAGATGGGTGCCGACATCGTCGTGCACAAGGAGGGACTGCCCGGTCACGACCGGCGTGTCGCCCGCCGCCCGTTCGAGCAGGCCGCGGTCATCACCGGCCCGACGAAGCTGCACGGTGCGAACGTCCGCGTGCCGGACCTCCGCGGCGGCTTCAGCCACCTCATCGCGGCGCTGACCGCCGAGGGCGAGTCCCGGATCACCAACGTCGGCATCATCAGCCGGGGCTACGAGCACTTCATCCCGAAGCTGCGGAAGCTCGGCGCCGACTTCGACTTCGCAGGGTAGTCGCGGTGTCGTCTTCGCAGTCGGGCGACGGCCTGGAGGCGCGGCGCGGCTCCGACCTGCAGGTCACCACCGGTACGCCGGTGCCGGGACGGCGCTGGAAGCGCGGTGAGCTGAACGTCGCGTTCCGCATCGTCGCGTCGATCGTGATCCCGACCTTCCGGTTCTCCGCGCGCTACCACTGGCACGGCCCGAACCGGATCCCGGCCGAGGGCGCGTTCGTGCTCGCGCCGAACCACTTCACGAACATCGACCCGCTCGTCGTCGGCACCGCGGTGTGGATCAGCAAGCGGTCGCCGCGGTTCCTGGCGAAGGCCTCGCTGTTCCGGGTGCCCGTCGTCGGCAAGCTCATGTCGGGCATGGGGCAGATCCCCGTCGAGCGCTCCGGCCGGACACGGCTGAACGACCCGCTCTCCGGCGGGAAGTCGCTGGTCGACGGCGGCGGCGCCGTGATCGTCTACCCCGAGGGCACGCTCACCCGCGACCCCGACCTCTGGCCGATGCGTGGCAAGACCGGCGCGGTGCGGATCGCGCTCGAGAACGACGTGCCGATCATCCCGATGGCCCACTGGGGCACGCAGAAGATCATGGCGCGGTACTCGAACAAGCTGCGGCTGTTCCCGCCGTCGCGCGTCGACGTGATCGTCGGCGACCCCGTCGACCTGTCGGCGTACCGCGGTCGACCGATCGACCAGGCGATGCTCGTCGAGGCGACGGCGCTCGTGATGGACCGCATCACCGCACTGCTCGAGGAGCTCCGCGGCGAGAAGGCACCCGAGACCCGCTGGGACCCGGCGGCGAACAACCAGAAGGAGACCGGCCGGTTTGAGTGACCTCCGACCCCGCGACGACCGACCAGACCCCGTGAGCGCCGCCTCCGGAGCCTTCGACACCGCCGCGATCCGCGTGGTGATGCAGACGACCGACAAGCCCCGGGTGGCGGTGATCGGTGCCGGGAGTTGGGGCACCACCTTCGCCAAGGTCCTCGCCGAGGGCGGGGCCACCACCGTCCTCTGGGCCCGACGTCCCGAAGTCGCGCGGGAGATCACCGAGACGAAGCGCAACTCGGACTACCTGCCCGGCATCAACCTGCCGCGGACGATGACGGCGTCCACCTCCCTGGCCGCCGTGCTCGACGGCGCGTCGCAGGTGTACGTCTCCGTACCGTCCCAGACGCTCCGGTCGAACCTCGCCGCGATCCGCGCCCTGCTCGGGCCGGACGTCCCCGTCGTCAGCCTGATGAAGGGCGTCGAGAAGTCGACCGGCCTGCGGATGAGCGAGGTCCTGCACGAGGGGCTCGGTATCGACCGGGACCGGATCGCCGTCGCGAGCGGGCCGAACCTGGCGCTCGAGATCGCCCGGCGTCAGCCGACGGCCGCGGTGGTGTCGTCGAGTTCGCTCGAGACGGCCACGGCGGTGGCAGCCGTGGCGACGAACCCCTACTTCCGCTCGTTCATCAACACCGACGTCATCGGCACGGAGTTCGGCGGGGTGTTGAAGAACCTCATCGCGGTCGCCATCGGCATCGTCGACGGCGTCGGGTACGGCGAGAACACGAAGGCGTCGATCATCACCCGCGGGCTCGCGGAAATGACGGAGTTCGCGGTGTCGCTCGGTGCGCAGCCGTCGACACTGTCCGGGCTGGCCGGGCTCGGGGACCTCATCGCGACCTGCCAGTCGCCGCTGTCCCGCAACAACACCGCGGGTCGGCTGCTCGGGCAGGGCTACCGCTTCGACGAGGTCGTCCGCCAGATGAACCAGACCGCGGAGGGCCTGGCGTCGGTCGGTCCGATCCTCGAGCTGGCCGCGGCGAACGGCGTCGACATGCCCATCGTCAGCCAGGTCGGGGAAGTCCTCGCCGGTAGGCTCGATCCGCGCAACATCGCGCCGCACCTCACCGAGACCGACGAGCCCCAGGGCGAGTGACCGGTCCGGGCACGACGAACCAGGGGAAGCCCATGCCCACGACGCCCACGCCCAGCACCACCACCGTCGCCGTGCTGTTCGGCGGGCGCTCCAGTGAGCACGAGATCAGCTGCGTGACCGCCGGCGGGATCATGAACGTCATCGACCGGACCGAGTACGAGATCGTGCCGATCGGCATCACCCGGGACGGCTCGTTCACGCTGCAGCAGGACGACCCCGAGCAGTGGACGCTGCGCGACGGGGCCCTGCCCACCGTCCCGGACAACGGCACCCGGGTCGCCTTCCCGACCTCCCCGGCGTCGAACGCCCTGGTGGTCTCGCACCCCGACGGCACGACCTCCAGCATCGCGATCGACGTCGTGTTCCCGATCCTGCACGGCCCGTTCGGCGAGGACGGCACGATCCAGGGCCTGCTCGAGATCGCGGGCCTGCCGTACGTCGGCGACGGTGTGCTCGCCAGCGCCCTGGCGATGGACAAGCACGTCGCAAAGGCCGTCCTCGAGCACGCCGGGCTGCGGGTCGCGCCGTGGACGACGGTGCTCCGCCGCGAGTGGGCGGCCGACCCGGTGGACGTCGCCGAGACGATCGCGGCCCACGGGTGGCCCCTGTTCGTGAAGCCCGCCCGCGCCGGTTCGAGCATGGGGGTGTCCCGGGTCGACGACCCGTCGCAGCTGGGTGCCGCCATGGACCTCGCGTTCGAGCACGACTCGAAGGTCATCGTCGAGCCGCGGGTGATCGGCCGCGAGATCGAGGTCGCCGTGCTCGAGGGCCGCGACGGTGTCCCGCGCACGAGCCTGCCCGGCGAGATCGTGGTGGCCGAGGACGGCTTCTACGACTTCGCGTCGAAGTACCTCGGCGGCGACGAGTCGCTGCGGTGCCCGGCACCCCTGACCGAGGCCGAGACCGACGAGATCCGGTCGATCGGTGCCCGCGCGTTCGAGGCGATCGGCGGCGCGGGTCTGGCGCGCGTCGACTGCTTCCTGACCGACGACGGGTTCGTGGTGAACGAGGTCAACACCATGCCGGGGTTCACGCCGCTGTCGATGTACCCGCGCTGCTGGGCGGCCTCCGGTGTCTCCTACCCGGAGCTCGTGACCGAGCTCATCGAGCTGGGGCGCACGGCCGTCCGCTGACCGCTGCGGCCGCGCGCGAGCCCGCCTGCGCTGCCCGGTGGGGGCTCAGCCCTGCACGTCGGACGGGTCGAGGCACTTGTGGCCGTCCTTCGGCAGGGTCGACACCGCGTCCCCGACGTCCTGCAGGACCTGGCTCGTGGTCTTCGTGGCGTCGATGACGACCTGCACCGCCGGCGTGCGTCCGAACGTCGTGTAGACGATCCGGTCGCCACGAGGGTCGCGGATCCAGTCGACCGAGCCCTGCGTAAAGCACGGCAGGTCCGAGACCGTGGGGACGGCGACACCGCAGTGGTACAGCGCGACCGCGGGATCGCCCCATGCCGCGGTGGACTGCGCGTTCGTGTTCCGGAGCGCGAAGGTCGACCCGACGACGGACGGCAGGCGCACCTGCGCGGCGGCGCAGGCGGCGGCGTTCGCGGACGGGGCCGGGCTCATCGCGACGGCGTTCGTGCAGCCCGTCAGCCCGGCGGCGAGGGCGATCACGACCCCCACGATCGCGAGGCGGCGGGCGGGGCGGCGAACGGTGTCCATCGACGTCCAGGCTACCGTTCTCGTGTGGACGCGACGCACGACGACGCTTGGGCCGGACCGACCGTGGGGGAGCTCGGCGAACTCGCCGTCCTCGACCGCATCACCCGCAGGCTCCCGACCGGCAGTCCCATCGTCGGGCCGGGCGACGACTGCGCCGTCGTGGCAGCTCCCGACGCCCGGTTCGTCCTGACGACGGACATGATGGTGCACGGTCCGGACTTCCGCTGGGCCTGGTCCTCACCGACGGACGTCGGGTGGAAGGCCGCCGCGACGAACCTCTCCGACGTCGCGGCGATGGGCGCCGTGCCCACCGGGATGGTCATCGCGCTCGCCGCACCGCAGGACACCCCCGTCGCCGTGTTCGAGGCCTTCGCCGACGGCGTCCGAGCGGCGGTGGAGGCGCTCGCACCCGGATGCGGGGTCGTCGGTGGTGACCTGTCCACGTCGGCCACCTTCACGGTCGCCGTGACGGCGTTCGGCGACCTCCAGGGCCGGGCGCCGGTCCTCCGCTCCGGAGCCCGGCCCGGTGACGTGCTGGCGGTGTCGGGGGAACTCGGCCGCGCGGCACGGGGCCTCGGCCGGCTCTTCCAGCACGGCGTGGACGACGCGGGGGAGCCGTCCCGCGCGGCGACGGTCGCGAGCGGTGCGGACGTCGACCCGGACGTCCAGCGCCAGCGGCGGCCGGTCCCGCCGATCGCCGACGGCCGGCTCGCCGCGATCGCCGGCGCGACGGCGATGCTCGACCTGTCGGACGGGCTGGCCATCGACGCGGGCCGACTCGCCCGCGCCAGCGGGGTGACGCTCGACCTCGACGACCCCGACGACCTCGACGACGGGGGCGGCGCACTCGGCGACCTCGGCCCCGTCATGCTGCACGGCGGCGAGGACCACGGCCTCCTGGCGACGTTCCCGTCGGACGTGCCGCTGCCCGGTGGGTTCCGGCGGATCGGTGTCGTGCGACCCCGCGGCGGCGCCGACCTTGTGCGTGCGGACGTGCCGGTCCCGACGACGGGCTGGGACCCCTACGCCGACTGGGACGGTGCTGCGGGCTGAGCCGGACGCGCGCGCGGCGTCAGTCGGAGAGGACGGCCTCCCACGCCAGGGTGTCGCCGTAGCTGCGCTTGCTGAAGGCCTCGAGCCCCGCGGGCCACGACGGCTCCGGGGACCGCTTGCTCCGCTCGACGACGACCACGGCGTCCTGCGTCAGTCGGGGCACGAGCGCCTCGAGCACCTCGGCGATCTCGTGCTCGGTGACCTCGTACGGCGGGTCGATGAAGACCAGGTCGAAGGTCCGCACGGTGCCCCGCAGGAAGCCGAGCGCCGGCTGCGCGTGGACGTCGATCCGCACGTTCGGGACCTGCTTCTTCACGAGCCGGGCGTTCTCGCGGCAGGCCGTCGCGGCAGCCGAGGCACGGTCGACCAGGACGACCTCCACCGCACCGCGCGATGCGGCCTCGAGCCCGAGGGCGCCCGTGCCCGCGTACAGGTCCGCCACCGCGGTGTCGTCGATCAACCCGCGTGCCTCGAGCGACGAGAACAGCGCTTCGCGCACCCGGTCGCTCGTCGGGCGGGTGCCGGACTTCGGCACGCGCAGCGTCGTGGAGCCGGCGGCACCGGCGATGATGCGGGTCATGGAGCCACCGTAGCGGGCTGGGCGACGCCATCCTGGGTTCTCCACAGGCGGTCTGGAGGCACGCAGCACGTCGGTCCCGCCGGGTACCGTTGTCGCGTGGTCACCCCCGGAACCCCCGCCGCGCCGGCCGCGCCCGACCTCGGGCCCGCGCCCCTCGACGCGCGACTGGCGAACGTCCTCGGCGGGCGGACGGCGAGCGCGGTCGAGAAGGCCTTCGGGTACCGGACGGTCGGGGAGTTCCTCGAGCACGCACCCCGTCGGTACGCCGAGCGCGGGGCACTCACCGCGCTCGACTCGCTCGCGATCGGCGAATCCGTGACGATCGTGGCCGAGGTCGTCGACGTCCGCGAACGCTCGATGCGACAGCGCCGGGGCTCCATCCTCGAAGTGAAGATCGGTGACGGCAAGGGGCTGCTCACCCTGACGTTCTTCAACCAGGCGTGGCGCTCGAAGGACCTCGTCCCGGGGGCCCGCGGGGTCTTCGCCGGCAAGGTCGGCGACTACCGGGGCGCCCGGCAGCTGGCGCACCCCGACTACGAGCTGTTCGACCGTGACGACCCGCGCGCGACGGCCGACCCCGGGTCGGAAGAAGCCATCCGGTGGTCCCGCCAGCCCATCCCGATCTACCCCGCGACCTCGACGCTGTCGTCGTGGCAGATCGCGAAGTCGATCGGGATCCTGCTCGACACCCTGCCCGACGTGCCGGACCCGGTCCCGGCGGCGGACCGGACACGCCTCGACCTCGTGCCGTTCCGGCGTGCGCTCGAACTCCTGCACCGCCCCGAGAAGGTGGCGGACTTCAAGCGTGCGCAGGACGCTCTGCGCTACCGCGAGGCGTTCGTCCTCCAGACCGCGCTGGTGCAGCGTCGTCTGGCCGCGCGCGCCACCGCCTCGACGCCGCGGACCGCATCGCCCGGCGGGATCCTCGAGCGCTTCGACGCCTCGCTGCCGTTCACCCTGACCGACGACCAGCGTGCCGTCGGTGCCGAGATCGCCGACGACCTCGCCGGCAGCTGGCCGATGCACCGCCTCGTGCAGGGCGAGGTCGGTTCCGGCAAGACCCTCGTGGCGATCCGGGCGATGCTCACGGTGGCCGAGTCCGGCGGCCAGTCGGCCCTGATCGCCCCGACCGAGGTCCTCGCCGCCCAGCACCTCCGCTCGATCGTGAAGTTCCTCGGACCGGACCTGGCGGCCGAACTGCGCCCGGTGATCCTCACGGGCTCCCAGTCCACCGACGAACGTCGGCGCGCGCTGTTGGCGGCGGTGTCGGGCAGCTCCCGCCTGGTGGTCGGCACGCACGCGCTCCTGGGCGACCGGGTCGACTTCGCCGAACTCGGGCTCGTGGTCGTGGACGAACAGCACCGGTTCGGCGTCGAACAGCGTGAAGCCCTCCGGACGAAGGGCGTGACGCCCCCGCACGTGCTGGTCCTCACGGCGACGCCGATCCCGCGGACCGTCGCGATGACGGTCTTCGGCGACCTCGACGTGTCGACGATCACGGGCCTCCCGTCCGGACGCGCCGGTGTGGAGACCTTCACGGTGCCGCTCGCCGAGCACCCCGGGTGGGAGTCCCGGATCTGGAGCCGCATGGCAGAGGAACTCGCGAGCGGCCGACAGGCCTTCGTCGTCTGTCCCGCGATCGACGACGCCCACGCCGAGGACGACGGGGAGCCCGCGCCGGACGCCGAGGACGACACGCCGAAGCGGGCACCGGCGACGGTGCTCGCCACGGCCGAGCGGATGCGCGCGATGCCGGTGCTCGAGGGACGGCGGATCGAGGTCCTGCACGGGCGGATGAGCGCGGACGAGAAGGACCGCGTGATGACGTCCTTCGCCGCCGGCACCATCGACGTCCTCGTGGCCACCACGGTGATCGAGGTCGGCGTGGACGTGCCGAACGCCTCGGTGATGGCCGTGCTGGACGCCGACCGGTTCGGCGTCTCGCAGCTCCACCAGCTCCGCGGCCGGATCGGGCGCGGGCAGTGGCCCGGGGTGTGCCTCCTCGTGACCACCGCCGAGGCCGACACGACGTCCCGGGAGCGGGTCGACGCGGTGTCGGCGTCCGACGACGGGTTCGAGCTCGCGCGTGTGGACCTCGAGTTGCGGCGCGAGGGCGACGTCCTCGGCGAGCGGCAGTCCGGCGGTCGGTCCTCGCTCAACCTGCTGCGCGTCGTCCGCGACGCAGAGGTGATCATCGACGCCCGGGGCGCTGCCGAGCGGGTGCTCGGCCCCGACCCGCACCTCGAAGGCCACCCGGCGCTGCGCGAGGCCCTCGCGCGCCGCCTCGACGAGTCCGACGCGGCGTTCCTCGGCAAGAACTGACCCGGCGGCCGGACCGCGCTCGCACCCTGACCACCGTCGCGCTGCTGCACCGGCGCTCACGGTATCGTCGCGGCATGGCGCAGATCGCGGTGGTCCCCGGTTCGTTCGATCCCGTGACCCTCGGGCACCTCGACGTCATCGGTCGAGCGGCCGGCCTGTTCGACGAGGTCCACGTGCTCGTCGTGCACAACCCGGACAAGCGCCCGGCCATGTTCGACGCGGTGGACCGGGTCCGGCTCATCCAGGAGTCGCTCGTCGAGACCGGCGTGTCCGACAACGTCCGCGTCGGGGAGTGGACCCAGGGCCTCCTGGTCGACTACTGCCGGCAGGTCGGCGCGACGGTGCTGGTGAAGGGCGTGCGCTCCGGCGAGGACGTCGCGTACGAGACCCCGATGGCGATCATGAACCGGCACCTCGCCGACGTCGAGACGGTGTTCCTGCTGCCGGAGGCGTCGCGTGCGCACGTGTCCAGTTCCCTGATCCGGCAGGTCGCGTCCCTCGGCGGCGACGTCAGCCCGTACGTGCCCGCGGTCGTCGCCCGGGCCCTGCACGAGCACACCGGTCGCTGACCGACGCCGGACACACCCTGCTGCCGCCTCGACTCCGCGGCCGGTTCGCGCTAGGCTTGTCGATCGTGTCTTCCCCCG
The DNA here is from genome assembly GCF_018613895.1 of Curtobacterium sp. ISL-83. Taxonomy (GTDB): domain Bacteria; phylum Actinomycetota; class Actinomycetes; order Actinomycetales; family Microbacteriaceae; genus Curtobacterium. Next base: position 46,759 of record NZ_JAGGPH010000005.1, on the reverse strand, counting down.
TGATCAGCCCCTACGCCCTGCGCGTGCGTGACCTCGCACACCGCCCGGGCGAGATGCGCGAGCACTCGCTCGACATCCAGGTGCCGGACGCCATGGGAGCGGGCCTCATCGCCGTGCGCGAAGGGGCCACGATGCAGCTCGACGTGCGGCTCGAGGGCCTGCACGAGGGCGTCCTCGTCTCCGGGCACGCTTCGGCCGAGGCGACGGGCGAGTGCTCCCGCTGCCTCATCGAGATCAGCGAGCCCGTCGAAGTCGATTTCGCCGAGCTGTTCGCGTATGATGCCTCGGAGGAATTCGACTTCTTCGTCCACGACGACCTCGTGGACACGGAGCAGGTCGTTCGAGACGCGGTGGTGCTGTCGCTGCCGTTCCAGCCGGTCTGCCGACCGGACTGCCCAGGCCTCGACCCGGTGACGGGTGAGCGTCTGGCCGACATCGGTGAGCGTCGTGCTTCCGAGATCGTGGACCCGAGATGGGCTGCGCTGGGCGGGTTCACCGCCGGCGGACCCGACGACAGCGAAGAAACCGCCTCCCAGACCACCGAGGGTCAGGAGCGGTCCGAAGCCGACCAGGCCGAGTGACCGCCGCCCCTCGACACTGAACCACCGACCAACCGAAAGAGAACCACCATGGCCGTTCCCAAGCGCAAGCAGTCCCGTGCCAACACGCACGCCCGTCGTTCGCAGTGGAAGGCCGCGCCGGTCCAGCTCGTGAAGACGATCGAGAACGGCCAGGTCACCTACAGCCTCCCGCACCGCGCGAAGGTCGTCGAGGACTCCGCCGGCACGCCCCTGTACATGGAGTACAAGGGCCGCAAGGTCGCCGACGTCTGATCGGACCCGACGCATGACAGCAACGTCCGGCACCACGGGGTCCCGCCCCGTGGGGCCGGACGTCGTTCGTCTGCAGCGGATGCTCGACGTCGACATCGACCTCGAGCTCCTCGAACTCGCCCTGACCCACCGCTCGTACGCGTACGAGCACGGCGGCATCCGGCACAACGAGCGCCTCGAGTTCCTCGGCGACTCCATCCTCGGCCAGGCCGTGACCGTGAAGCTCTTCCGGTCGTTCCCCGACCTCGACGAAGGCGAGCTCGCCAAGCGGCGCGCCAGCCTCGTCTCGACGGTCGCGCTCGCCGAGATCGCCCGGATGATCGGGCTCGGCTCCTACGTGCGGCTCGGCAAGGGCGAAGAGCAGACCGGCGGCCGTGACAAGTCGTCGATCCTCGCGGACACGGTCGAGGCCGTCATCGGTGCCGCATACCTGTCGGCAGGGCCCGACCCGGCGACGGAGCTCGTGCTGCGCCTCGTCGACCCCCTGCTGGTCGACCCCGACCGGTTCGGTGCGGCGATGGACCCGAAGACGAGCCTGCAGGAGCTCGCGTCGGCCAAGGCCCTCGGCAACCCCTCCTACCGGGTCACCGAAGAAGGCCCCGACCACGACAAGACGTTCCACGCCACCGTGGTGCTGCAGGGCGAGGACATCGCCACCGGCAGCGGGTCGAGCAAGAAGACCGCCGAGATGGCCGCGGCGCTCGACGCGTGGACCCGGCTGTCCGGCCGGGCGGCCTGACCAGGTGCCCGAACTCCCCGAGGTCGAGGTCGTCCGCGCCGGCCTCGAACCCGCCGTCAGTGGTGCGCGCGTGCTCGCCGTGCACGTCGACGACGACCGGGCACTGACCCGGCACGACGGCCCGGCCGAGGACTTCGTGGAGCGCCTCACCGGTCGGACCATCGCGGCAGCGGTGCGCCGGGGCAAGTTCCTCTGGTTCCCCCTCACCGACCCCGACGGTGCGTCGCCGAACGGCGCCGCGCACCCGGACCACCCCGACACCGCCGACCCGCAGCGGCCCGAGGCCCTCGTCGCCCACCTCGGCATGTCCGGTCAGATCCTCCTCGGTCGTGACCGCCCCGCGGCCCGCCACCGCCGGATCGTGCTCGAGGTCCAGCCGACCGGAACGGACCGCGACGGCCGACCCGAGCCTCCCGTCCAGCTGGAGTTCGTCGACCAGCGGACCTTCGGCTCGATGGCCATCGACCCGATGGTGCCCACCGTCGACGCTGCCCCCGCGGGGTTCGCCGGTCACGTCGACGAGACCGCGCCCGACGCACGGTGGCGTCGGAGCATCCCGAAGCAGGTCTCGCACATCGCCCGCGACCCGCTCGACCCCGCCTTCGACGACGCCCGCTTCATCGCGATGGCCCGGAAGCGCTCCAGCGGCATCAAGCGCGTCCTGCTCGACCAGGGCGTCGTCAGCGGCATCGGCAACATCTACGCCGACGAGTCCCTGTGGGCCGCGCGGCTGCACTTCGACCGACCCGCGGACCGGCTGCCGCGCGCTGCCCTGACGACGCTGCTCGACGAGGTCCGGGCGGTGCTCCGCCGTGCGCTCGAGGACGGCGGGACGAGCTTCGACGCCCAGTACGTCAACGTCAACGGGCAGTCCGGGTACTTCTCGCAGCGCCTCGCGGTGTACGGGCAGCAGGGGAAGCCGTGCCCGCGGTGCGGGACCGCGATCGTCCGGGAGGCCTTCATGAACCGGTCCAGCCACCGTTGCCCGGTGTGCCAACCGGCCCCGCGCCTGCGCACGCGCTAGCCTGACGCGCAACCACAGCCTCCGGAGACCGCATGTACTTGAAGAGCCTGACCATCAAGGGGTTCAAGTCCTTCGCGCAGCCGACGACCTTCGCGTTCGAACCGGGCGTGACGTGCATCGTCGGGCCGAACGGCTCCGGCAAGTCGAACGTGGTCGACGCCCTCGCCTGGGTGATGGGGGAACAGGGGGCGAAGACGCTCCGTGGCGGCAAGATGGAGGACGTCATCTTCGCCGGCACGTCGACGCGCGGGCCGCTCGGTCGCGCACAGGTGCTCCTGACGATCGACAACTCCGACGGTCTGCTGCCGATCGAGTACTCCGAGGTCACGATCGCGCGGACGCTGTTCCGGAACGGCGGCAGCGAGTACGCGATCAACGGTGAGAACTGCCGACTCCTCGACGTCCAGGAGCTCCTGAGCGACACCGGTCTCGGGCGCGAGATGCACGTCATCGTCGGGCAGGGTCAGCTCGACAAGGTCCTGCACGCCACCCCGGAGGACCGCCGCGGCTTCATCGAGGAAGCCGCCGGCATCCTGAAGCACCGTCGCCGCAAGGAGAAGACCCTCCGGAAGCTCGACGCGATGCAGACCAACCTCACCCGACTCTCCGACCTCGCGGGCGAGATCCGGCGGCAGCTGAAGCCCCTCGGGCGCCAGGCGGAGGTGGCCCGCAAGGCCCAGTCGGTCGCGGCGGTGTTCCGCGATGCCAAGGCCCGGATCCTCGCGGACGACGTGGTCCGACTGCGCCGCGAGCTGCACGAGCACCTCGAGGTGGAGGCCGGCCGGAAGTCGGAGCGGATCGTGCTGCAGGAGCGGCTCGAGCAGACGCGCGTGCGACAGCAGCAGGTCGAGCAGAGCATGGTCGGTGACGACGTGGACCGCGCCCGGACCGTCGTGCACCGGTTGGAGAGCGTGCAGGAGCGGCTCCGCGGGCTGTCGAGCCTGGCGAACCAACGCCTGATGTTCCTCGCCCAGCAGGCCGATGCGCCGCAGCAGGGCCCCACGATCACCCCGGAGCGGGTGCAGGGCGTCCGCGACGAAGCCGACCGGCTCGAGGCCCGCGCGACCGCGATGACCGCCGGCATGGCCGCGACCGCACAGCGCGTGCAGGAGGCCCGGGCCACGCTCGACGCCCTCGACGAGCGCATCGCCGCCCAGGCCGCCCTCGTGTCGCAGCACGACCTGGAGTCCCAGCGCCTGGCGAACGCCGTCGAGGTGGCGCGCGCGAAGCGGACCTCCGTCGCGGCCGACCGCGAGCGCCGCGCCCGGTCCCTGGCAGAGGCCGTCGAGCGCGCCGAACGCGCCGCCGCCGCGCTCGCCGAGCTCGGCGCCGACCCGTCCGACGGGGTCGACGAACCGGCCCTCACCACGGCGCTCGTGTCCGCGCGGGAGACGCTCGAACGAGCGCAGGCCGAGCGTGACGAGCACCGCGACCGGCTCCACGAGCTCGAGCGGGAGCGCGACGCCCTGGACGCCCGGGTGTCGGCCCTCGCCATGTCGATCGACGTCCGCGACGGCTCGCAGGCACTGATCGACGCCGGTCGCGCGGGCATCGTGGGGCGCCTCGCGGACTCCCTCGCCGTGGCTCCCGGCTACGAGGCTGCCGTCGCCGCAGCGCTCGACGGACTCGCCGATGCCGTACTCGCGGCGGACCGCGGTGCAGCACTGGCCGCCGTCGAGCACGCCCGTGCCGAGGACCTCGGCCGCATCGACGTCGTCGTCGCCGACGCGGCGCGTACCGACGACGCGGATCCCGCCGCCGACCCGACCGCCCCGGGTGCCGACCCGTCATGGTCCGGACGGCTGCCCGCCGGCGTCCGCCGCGCCCTCGACCTGGTCCAGGGGCCACCGGCGCTCGCGGCGATCCTGCGGGACACGCTGGTCGTCGACCCCGACGCCGACGCCGACCCCGACCTGGAGGCGGTGCTCGCCTCCGCCCCGCACGCGACGGTCGTGACGCGCTCCGGGGACCTCGTCCGCGCCGTGCGGGTGACGGGCGGCGGCGCCCGCGTCACCTCCCGCATCGAGCTCGTCGCGGAGCGCGATGCCGCAGCAGCGCGCCGTGCAGCGGTGGCGACCGACGCCGAGGACCGGGCCACGCGCCTCCAGGCTGCCCGCCAGGCCGTCGAGGACGCACGTCGCGCGGTCGACGACGCGGACCGTGCATCCCGCGCCCACGCCTCGGCGGTCGCCGAGTACGACCGGACCAGCGCGTCGACGCGCGCGAAGGCCGAGAACGCCGTGGCGGAGGTGGACCGGCTCCGTGCCGCGCTCGCCGAGACCGACGGTGCCGTCGAGAGCGCCGAGGCCAGCGTCGTCGAGGCCGAGCGGGAGCACCAGGCCTTCACCGAGCGACCGCGACCGGTGGTCGACGCGTCCGGACGCCCGGGGCTGCAGGACGCGCTCGAGGCGGCACGGGCGGCCGAGATCGAGCAGCGCATCCAGGTCGAGACCGTCCGCGAACGCGTGCGATCGGAGCGGCACCGCGCCCACCAGCTGGAGCGGCAGCTCGAAGCCGAACGGGCTGCGGCGGAGGAAGCGGCTCGTCGCGCGGTGGTCCGCCGGAGCCAGATCGACGTCGCGGAGCGGGTGCTCGCGGATCTGCCGGGACTCCTCAGCGCCGTGGACCGGTCGCTCGCCGAAGCGCGGGTCGGGCTCGCGACCGAGGAGTCCGAGCGCGCCGAGCGCAACACCGAGCTGCAGACGATCCGGAACGAGGAGCACGAGCTCCGCGACCGGTTGCAGCGACTCACCGATGGCGTGCACTCACTCGAGATGGAGATCTACGAGAAGAAGTTGCACGTGTCCGGGGTGCTGGACCGGGCGCAGAGCGAACTCGGGCTCGGCGAGGCCGTCTTGGTCGCGGAGTACGGGCCGCACGTCCCGGTGCCCGTCGACGTGCTCGTCGACCCGAGGGTGCTCGCGCGGAGGCACCGCGAGGCGGCCCGGGCGGCGGCGTCCGACCAGGGGGACGAGGTCTTCGACCGCGAAGCGGTCGACGGGGACGACGCCTCCGACGACCTCGACGTCACCCCGATCCTCGACGCGGAGTCCACGCTGCCCGGGGGACCGGCGCTGCCCGAGTTCGACACCTCCGACGAGATCGACCCCGCCGACGTCGAGACGGTGCCGTACGTCCGCGAGGAGCAGGAGCGCCGACTCAAGGCCGCCGAGCGGGACCTCGGTCAGCTCGGCAAGGTGAACCCGCTCGCGCTCGAGGAGTTCCAGGCGCTGGAGCAGCGGCACGCGTTCCTGGCCGAGCAGCTCGAGGACCTGCAGAAGACGCGGACCGACCTCATGACGATCATCGACGAGCTCGACCAGAAGATGCAGACGATCTTCGAGTCCGCGTTCGAGGACACCCGCGAGGCCTTCGACGTCATCTTCCCGATCCTGTTCCCGGGCGGCTCCGGGTCGATCGCGTTGACGAACCCGGACGACCTGCTCGGCACCGGGATCGAGGTGCAGGTGCGCCCGGCCGGCAAGAAGATCGACCGCCTGACGTTGCTCTCGGGCGGCGAGCGGTCCCTGGCGGCGGTGGCGCTCCTGGTGGCGATCTTCACGGCGCGGCCCTCGCCGTTCTACATCATGGACGAGGTCGAGGCGGCGCTCGACGACGCCAACCTCGGCCGCCTGCTGACCGTGTTCGAGCGGCTCCGGGCGTCGTCGCAGCTCATCGTGATCACGCACCAGAAGCGCACGATGGAGATCGCCGACGCCCTGTACGGGGTGTCGATGCGCCAGGACGGCGTGTCGGCGGTGGTCGGGCAGCGCGTGCAGCGGCGCGAGCCCGCCGACGCGGTCGCGTAGCGCGCGCGCCCGCAGCGTCGGCTGGTGCTGCGAGGACTACTCCGCGTCGGCGGCGACCGGCCGCTGCGCCCCAGATGGCGTGAGGCCCCGCCGCACACGGCGGCCGGACACCACGAGCGACGCGACCGTGGCGACCGCGATCGTCAGCATGATGAACCCGAGGGAGAACCAGATCGGGATCTCCGGCGCCCACTCGATGTGCTCGCCGCCGTTGATGAACGGCAATTCGTTGACGTGCATGGCGTGGAAGACGAGCTTCACCCCGATGAACCCGAGGATCACGGCGAGCCCCTGGCCGAGGTAGATGAGCTTCTCGAGGAGCCCCGCGATCAGGAAGTACAGCTGCCGGAGCCCGAGCAACGAGAACGCGTTCGCGGTGAAGACGATGAAGGCGTCCTGCGTCAGGCCGAAGATCGCGGGGATGGAGTCGAGCGCGAACAGCACGTCGGTCAGGCCGATGGCGACCATGACGAGGAACAGCGGGGTGAAGAGCCGCTTGCCGTCGATCTTCGTGGTGATCCGGTCGCCGTCGTAGTCGGGCGACGTCGGGATGACCCGGCGCAGCACCCGGATGAGGCGCGAGTCACCCTCGGACGACTCGTGGCTACTGCCCTTCGCCTGCGACCACGCGAGCCAGAACAGGAGCGCGCCGAACAGGTAGAACACCCACGAGAAGTTGTCGATGATCGTCACGCCGAGGGAGATGAACACGCCGCGGGCGACGAGTGCGATCGCGACCCCGACGAGCAGGACCTTCTGCTGGAACTCCTTCGGCACCGCGAAGGTCGTCATGATGATCAGGAAGACGAACAGGTTGTCGACCGACAACGCCTTCTCGGTGAGCCAGCCGGCGAAGTACTCGCCACCGGCCTGACCACCCCCGAACACCCAGACCCCGATGCCGAACACGACGGCGAGGGCGATGTACACGACGGACCAGAACGCGGATTCGCGGATGTGCGGCACGTGCGGCGTCCGGACGTGCGAGTAGAAGTCGAACACCAGCAGCGCGAGGATGCCTGCGATGGTGATGAGCCAGACGGAGAGGTGGACGTCCAACGGGTTCCTCCAGGAACGGGGCGCATCCGTGTGCTGGCGACGTGGAACGTCGACCAGGACGGCGGGTACGCCGAGGCCTGAAGGTCTCTTCCGTCGAACGGTCCGTGCTGCTGGACTGCCGACCGGCGCCCCGGGACCGGATCGTTCCGGCCCGTACTGACGGGGACACCGAGGAGGAATACTCCCCTTCGTGTCCACCAGCCTACCGGGGAGGGGGAGCAGGCGGCGCGCCCTAAGCTGGGAACATGGCGAGTTCCTGGTCACTGTCCTCCCGGCTGCGCGGGCTGTTCCAGCGCAAGACGATCGACGAGACCACGTGGGACGACCTCGAGACCGCGCTGATCGGTGCGGACTTCGGGCCCGACGTGTCCGAGGAGATCATCGAGGACCTGCACGCCCGCGTCGACCGCTACGGCACGACCGACCCCGCCGACCTGCAGCGCATGCTCCGCGAGGTGCTCGAGGAACGGCTGTCGAAGCTCGACACGACCCTCAAGCTCAGCGCCCGACCCGCGGTCGTGCTGGTGGTGGGCGTGAACGGCGTCGGGAAGACGACGACGATCGGCAAGTTCGCCAAGTTCCTGAAGACGTACGACCGCACGGTCCTGGTCGGCGCGGCGGACACGTTCCGTGCGGCTGCGGTCGAGCAGGTCGCGACCTGGGCCCAGCGCGCCGGCGTCGACGTCGTGCGGCCGTCGCAGCCCGGGCAGGACCCGGCATCGGTCGCCTACCAGACGGTCGAGAAGGCCATCCGCGACGGGATCGAGATCGTCGTCATCGACACCGCCGGTCGGCTGCACACGAAGGCCGGCCTGATGGACGAGCTGACGAAGATCAAGCGCGTGGTGGAGAAGCAGGCCGAGATCTCCGAGGTCCTGCTCGTGCTCGACGCCACGACCGGGCAGAACGGTCTCGCCCAGGCGCAGGCCTTCATCGAGGGCGCGGGCGTCACGGGTCTCGTGATCACGAAGCTCGACGGGTCGGCCAAGGCCGGGTTCGTGCTCAGCGTGCAGGAGAAGACCGGGATCCCGATCAAGCTCATCGGACAGGGTGAGGGCATCAACGACCTCACCGGGTTCACGCCGCACGTCTTCGTGCAGAACCTCGTCGGCTAGCGCCGCCGTGTCCGAACGGGAGGCCCGTCACCAGCTGGTGACGGGCCTCCCGTCCGTCTGCGGCCGGGTCCCGACGCCCGGCCGCACCGCTCAGACGGCCTGACGGCCGACCGGGGCGTCCACGAGGTGTGCGAGGTGCGAGGGGACGGTGCCGCCACGGGCGACCGTCGCCCGTGCCCAGAGCCGTCCGGCGCGGTACGAGGACCGGACGAGGGGACCGGCCAGGACACCGGCGAAGCCCATCCGTTCCGCCGTCTCGCGGAGCGCCACGAACTCCTCCGGTCGCACCCAGCGCGCGACCGGCAGGTGCCGGGGTGACGGGCGGAGGTACTGCGTGAGGGTGATGATGTCGGTCCCGGCGTCGCGCAGCTGCTGCAGGGCGTCCTCGATCTCGGCGATCTCCTCGCCCATGCCGAGGATCAGGTTGGACTTCGTCACGAGGCCCGCGTCCCGGCCCTGGCTGATGACGTCGAGCGACCGCGCGAACGTGAAGGCGGGGCGGATCCGCTTGAAGATGCGCGGGACGGTCTCGACGTTGTGCGCGAAGACCTCCGGGCGGGCGTCGAACACCTGCCCGAGCTGGTCCGGGCGGCCGTTGAAGTCCGGCACCAGGATCTCCACGCCGGTGCCGGGGGAGTGCTCGTGGATCTGCCGGATGGTCTCGGCGTAGAGCCACGCGCCACCGTCGGGCAGGTCGTCCCGAGCGACGCCGGTGACGGTCGCGTACTTGAGCCCCATCGACGCGACGGAGTCGGCGACACGCCTGGGTTCGTCGCGGTCGAGCGGCTCCGGCTTGCCGGTGTCGATCTGGCAGAAGTCGCACCGTCGGGTGCACTGCGAGCCGCCGATCAGGAAGGTGGCCTCGCGGTCCTCCCAGCACTCGAAGATGTTCGGGCACCCGGCCTCCTGGCACACGGTGTGCAGCTGCTGGTCGCGGACGAGACCGGACAGCTCGCGGAACGCGGGTCCCTGGGTCGCGCGGGTCTTGATCCACGCGGGCTTGGTCTCGATCGGGGTCTCGGCGTTCCGGGCCTCGACGCGGAGCATCCGTCGGCCTTCGGGAGCGAGCGTCATGCGGTGATCTCCTGTCGGGAGGCGATGCGGCTGCCGGAGTGCATGCCGTCGACGGCCTGCTGGACCCGGTCGGCCACGATCGGCGCGATCTCGGCGGTGGTGACGGGTCGACCGGCGGCCCGTGTCAGGGTCGTCACGCCGGCGTCCGCGATGCCACAGGGCACGATGGCGCCGTACGCGTCGAGGTCGTTCGTGCAGTTGATCGCGATGCCGTGGCTCGTGACGCCCTCGGCGACGTGCAGCCCGATCGCCCCGACCTTGGCTGCGGCGCCACCGGTCGTGACCCACGCGCCGCTCCGCCCGTCGACGCGCTCGGCCGTCACGCCGACGGCGCGTGCGACGTCGATGATCACCTGCTCGAGGTCCCGGACCCACGCCACCACGTCGAGCGGTGCGGGGAGCCGGACGATCGGGTAGGCGACGAGTTGCCCCGGTCCGTGCCAGGTGATGCGCCCGCCGCGGTTGACCTCGACGACGGGGGCACCGTTCGTCGGCAGGTCGGACGGCTCGGTGCGGCGCCCGGCGGTGTAGACACCAGGGTGCTCGCAGAGGACGAGGACGCCGGGGGAGCGCCCCGCGACGACGTCGGCGTGCCGTTCCCGCTGCAGCGCGAGGCCGTCCGCGTAGTCGAGCGGTCCCGCGGGTCGCACGATCTCGAGCTGGGGCATGCGCGCCAGGCTACGGCCTTTTCTGGACTGCGTCCAACAACAGGTGGTCCGGGCAACGCCCGCGCTCCAGGACCTCGAGGTGGCGCGCGAAACGCCGGGCGGGCACACCGCGAACGCCCTCGCCGGCTGCTCCGACCGGAGCGGTCACCATGGGGCTTGTAGAATCGACGGATCATGGCGCAATTCGGTTCACTCTCCGATCGGCTGACCGAGACCTTCCGCAATCTGCGGAGCAAGGGTCGGCTGACTCCGTCCGACGTCGACGGCACCGTCCGCGAGATCCGGCGGGCGCTCCTCGACGCCGACGTCGCGCTCGAGGTCGTCAAGGCGTTCACCGCGGCCGTGCGCGAGCGCGCACTCTCCGACGAGGTGAACAAGGCGCTCAACCCGGCCCAGCAGGTCGTGCAGATCGTCAACGAGGAACTCGTGGGCATCCTCGGCGGCCAGCAGCGACGCCTGGAGTTCGCGAAGAAGCCGCCGACGGTCATCATGCTCGCGGGTCTGCAGGGTGCCGGCAAGACGACCCTCGCGGGCAAGCTCGGCAAGTGGCTCAAGAAGGACGGCCACACGCCGATGCTCGTCGCGGCGGACCTCCAGCGTCCGAACGCCGTGCAGCAGCTGCAGATCGTCGGCGAGCAGGCCGGCGTGCACGTGTTCGCCCCGGAGCCCGGCAACGGCGTCGGTGACCCGGTCAAGGTCGCGAAGAACGCCATCAAGGCCGCGATCGACCAGCAGTACGACACCGTCATCGTGGACACCGCCGGCCGACTCGGTGTCGACGCCGAGCTCATGAAGCAGGCGGCGAACATCCGGAAGGCCGTCGACCCCGACGAGGTCCTGTTCGTCATCGACGCGATGATCGGTCAGGACGCCGTCACCACAGCGCGTGCCTTCCAGGAGGGCGTCGACTTCACCGGTGTCGTCCTGTCGAAGCTCGACGGCGACGCCCGCGGTGGTGCGGCGCTCTCGGTCGCGAGCGTCACCGGTCGTCCGATCATGTTCGCCTCCACGGGTGAGGGCCTCGACGACTTCGAGCCCTTCCACCCGGACCGCATGGCGAGCCGCATCCTCGACCTCGGCGACATCCTGTCGCTCATCGAGCAGGCGCAGTCCGCGTTCGACGAGGACGAAGCCCGCGCGGTCGCCGAGAAGATCGCGACCGACAACTTCACCCTGAACGACTTCCTGCAGCAGATGCAGCAGCTCAGGAAGGCCGGCTCGATCAAGGGCATGCTCGGCATGCTGCCCGGCGCGAAGGGCATGCGCGAGGCCCTCGACAACTTCGACGAGGGCGAGATCGTCCGGACCGAGGCGATCATCCAGTCGATGACGAAGCAGGAGCGCGAGCTGCCGAAGCTCCTGAACGGGTCGCGCCGTCTCCGCATCGCGAATGGTTCCGGCACGACCGTGACCGAGGTCAACGCCCTCGTGAACCGGTTCGAGCAGGCCGCGAAGATGATGAAGACCGTCGCCCGCGGCGGCGTGCCGCAGATGCCGGGCATGGGGCCGATCCCGGGGATGCACGGTGGCAAGAAGCAGCCGCAGGCCAAGAAGAAGTCGAAGGTCGGGAACCCCGCGAAGCGTGCCGCGCTCGCCGCGGGCGAGGCCGCTGCTCCGCAGCAGGCGCCGGCCGGGTCGGGTTTCGGCTTCGGCGGGTCCAAGAACCCGAAGGCGCCCACCGAGGAAGAGATGCAGTCGCTGTCGAAGTTCCTGGGGCGCTGACGTCGGACGGACGCTGACGTCACAGGGGCGCTGCGGCGACCCACCACCAGACGGGAGGCCCGTGGCGGATCCGCCACGGGCCTCCCGTCTGTCCTCAGAGCGACTCGCGGAACTCCCGCACCAGGTGCCGGACGACGGCACGGAGGTCGCCGCCGTTCTCGGCGGCGACCGCCAGCTGGCGCTGGTAGGACGCGCCGTCCGCGATCATCGTGTCGAGGTGGTGCAGCTCCTGTTGGCAGCCGAGCCGATCGGCGACGGGGTCGAGGGCAGCGACCAGGTCGTGCACCTCGTCGGTCACGAGCCGCTCGTCCCCGGCCGCGTTCGTGATGATCTCGGCGTCCATGCCGTACCGGGCGGCGCGCCACTTGTTCTCCCGCACGAACCAGGGCTGCATCGTCGGCAGCGTCTCGCCGGCGTCCAGGCGGTCGGACATCGACGTCACCAGGCACTGGACCAACGCGGTGACCGCGCCGACCTCCTGCAGGGTCGAGATGCCGTCGGACACCCGGTTCTCCAGCGTGCCCCACGCCGGCGACGGCCGGATGTCCCAGCGGAGGTCCTTGAAACCCTCGATCACGCCGGTGTGGGTGAGGTCGCCCACGATCCCCTCGAAGTCCGACCACGCGCCGAGCTGCGGCGGCAGGCCACCGGTGGGCAGTTGCTGGAACATCAGGGCGCGGTTCGAGGCGTACCCGGTGTCGGTGCCGGCCCAGAACGGACTCGACGCGGTGAACGCCTGCACGTGCGGCACGTACGCGAGCATCGCACCGAGGATCGGCAGGGCCTTCTCGCGGTCGTCGATGCCGACGTGGACGTGCACGCCCCAGATGAGCATCTGCCGCCCCCACCAGCGCGTCCGGTCGATGAGGGTCGTGTAGTGCTCGCTGTCGGGTGTGATCTCCTGCTGGTCCCACACCGCGAAGGGGTGGGTCCCGGCGCACATGACCTCGGCGTCGAGCGGGTCAGCGGCCTCGATGACCGCGCCCACGATCCCGGCGAGTTCCGCGGTGGCGTCCCGCACCCGGGTGTGGACGCCCGTCACGACCTCGACGGTGTTCGTCAGGAGCTCCTCCGTCACCCGGTCGCGGTCGCCGAGCCGCTCCTGCACGGCGGCGATCACGGCGGGGGCCCGCGGCGCGAGGTCACCGGTCTCGCGGTCGACCAGCGGGAGTTCCCACTCGACACCGATGGTCGACGGGTGGGACGCTGTGAAACGGATGTCCATGGCGCCATCCTGCCTGGTCGGTTGTCGGAAGTGCACAACGAACTCCCGCGCCGGTCGTACAGGGTGCGCCATGAGATGTACCGCTTCGGTACTACCGTGGAACCGCTCACAGGGAAGAGGTTCGCATGCAGTTGGTCGTGCGCGGGACGTCCGCCCCGCTCGTCGGGGAGCTCGACGTCCCCGTCTCCAAGTACCACGCACACCGGGCACTCGTGCTCGCATCGCTCGCGCAGGGAACGAGCGTCATCTCCGGGATCAGCTCCACCCGACAGGTGGAGTGGACGGTGGGGACGCTCCGGGCCCTCGGCGTCGACATCCGGCGCCGCGGGAACGCGTACCACGTGACCGGCCTCGGCGGCCGTTACCAGGCCGCCGACGTCGTCGACCACGGGTCCCGTGGTGCCGACGGCATCCTCAACATGGGGTCGTCCGGCACGACGCTCTACTTCATGACCGGCCTGGCATCACTCGCCGACAAGCCGATGACGCTGTCCGGGATGAAGTACTTCCAGCGTCGGCCGATCAAGGCGCTCCTCACCTCACTGACGCAGATGGGCGTCGAGCTCGAGGCGACGAACGACTGCCCGCCCGTCACGGTCCAGCCGAAGCGACCGCGTGGCGGTGACGTCTCGATCGCCGGGACGCTCTCGCAGTGGGTCTCCGGCCTGCTGCTGCTCGCGCCCTTCGCCGACCAGGAGACCCGCATCCACATCACGGGCGGTCGACTCAACGAGCAGCCGTACGTCGAGCTCACCGTGCGCATGATGCGGCAGTTCGGACTCCGGGTCGAGGTGTCCGACGACTGGCTCGAGTACCGGGTGCCGGCGCACCAGCAGGCCACACCGCACGACTACGTGATCCCGCCGGACATCGGGTCGGCGGCCTTCGGCATCGCGGCCGCCGCGATCCGCGAGTCCGACGTGCTCCTCCGCGGTATGACCGCGTTCACCACCGCCGAGACGGACCACCCGGAGAGCGAGTTCCTCGACCTCGCGACCGCGATGGGCGTCCCGATGCACATCGACGAGGCGACCGGGTTCGTCCGGGTCCAGCACGACGGGTCGCCGCTCCGCCCGCTCGACATCGACTGCCAGCCGATCCCGGACCTGTTGCCCGTGCTGTCCACGATGGCGACCTTCGCCGAGGGCACGACCCGGCTCTGGAACGTCGCGCACATCCGGCTGAAGGAGTCCGACCGCGTCGCGGCGATGCTCCAGCTCAACCGGATGGGCGGACGGGCCGAACAGGGTGCCGACGAGCTGCGGGTCACCGGCGTCGGCCGCGGGACGCTGCACGGCTCACCGATGTCCTCGTTCAACGACCACCGGGTGCTCATGTCGCTCGCCGTCGCCGCCTCCCGGGCCGACGGGGCGTCGTCGCTGACGTACCCGCGGGCGTACCGCATCTCGTACCCGACCTTCCTGGAGGCGATGAACTCCGTGGGCCTCGACCTGTCGATCGGTGACGGACTCCCCGCCGAGACCCGCCGTGACGAGCGTGCCGACCAGGCCGAGCGACCCCCGGAGCGCACCGACCTCGGCGAGACCGGGGCCACCGGGACCGCCGCCGTCGACACACGGGACACCGTGACCACGACGGCGACGGGCGTTCCGGCGACCCGCTCCGACGACGACGCCGTCTCTCCGGCGGCCACGACCGCAGGCGCATCGGTGGGCTCGGGACCCGGACTGCCGGCGCTCGCCGGGGTCGACGCCGACCCGCTCGTGCTGAGCGAGAAGGTGCGGGCGCTCTCCGAGTCCGACCCAGAGGGCCTCGCCGTCATCGAGATCGGTGGCACCACGCCCGTCGAGACGACGTGGAGGCAGCTGCAGGACGAAGCCGACCGGGTGTCCGCGCTCCTCCTCGAGCTCGGGGTCCGCCGGGGCGAGTCCGTGGCGATGCAGCTGCCGAACTGGCGGGAGTTCGTCTCGATCAGCCTCGGCGCGATCCAGATCGGTGCGGTCGCGACGCCGATCATGCCGGTGTTCGGCCCCCGTGAGACCACGATGACGCTCGCACGGTCCCGCGCCCGGGTCGTGTTCCTGCCGAACGTGTTCCGGAAGCGCCGGCCCGCCCTCGAACTGCTCGACGTCGTGGACGAGGCGGCGGCTCAGGGGCGGCGGCTCTCCCTCGAGCACGTCGTCGTGCTCCGCGCCGAGGCGCGTGGGGTCCCCGACACCCCGACGAACCAGCCGCCGCTGCCCGCGGACGCGGCCGACCGCGTGCGTGCCAGCGAGTGGCAGTGGCGGTACTTCGACGCGGCGCTCGACGCCGTGCAGGTCGACGTCGACGAGATCCGCTCGCACGCACCGGGAGCGGACGACATCTGCCAGCTCCTGTTCACGTCGGGCACCACCGGCGAACCGAAGGGCGTGCAGCACCCGCACCGCACCCTCGGGCTCGCGACCGCCATGCACGTCGCCCAGTCCGGCCTGACCCGCGACGACCGCATCTACATCCCGTCGCCGCTCGCCCACCAGACCGGGTTCCTGTACGGCATGCTCCTGGCGTTCCGGCTCGGTGCGCCCCAGGTCCTGCAGCCGGTGTGGGACGGCACGGTCGCGCTCGAGCAGGCGTTCGGCGCGGCCGGGGCGACCTTCGTGCAGTGCGCGACGCCGTTCCTGACGGACCTCGTCGACCTGGTCGAGGCAGGTGCCCCGGCCCCCGCGAGCCTGCGGATCTTCGTGCCGACCGGTGCCGCGGTACCGCGAGCGCTCGCCCAGCGCGCCAGCACGGTGCTCGGCAGCGCGATCCTCGGCGCGTTCGGGACGAGCGAGACCTGTCTCGGTGCACTGTCCGGCCCGGGCGACGACCCGGCCGACGCGTACGGGCACGACGGGCGGGCACTGCCCGGCGTCGCGATCCGCATCGTGGACGACGAGGGCCACGAGCTCCCCGCCGACACCGAAGGGAACTTCGAGCTGTTCTCGCCCACGATGTTCACCGGCTACCTGGACCGTCCCGACCTGACCGACGACGTGTTCACCGAGGACGGCTGGTACCGGACCGGGGACCTGGCGAAGATCTCGGACCAGGGATTCTTGTCGATCACCGGCCGGATCAAGGACGTGATCAACCGCGGTGGTGAGAAGATCCCCGTGGTGGAGATCGAGAACCTGCTGTACCAGCACCCGCTCGTGACGGACGTCGCGATCGTGGCGATGCCCGACGAACGACTCGGGGAGCGCGCCTGCGCGTTCGTCGTGTCCGCGCGGCCGGACGAGCCGCTCGACTTCGCGGCGATGCAGCAGCACCTCGACCGTGCCGGGGTCAGCAAGTACTACTGGCCGGAACGGCTCGAGTACCTCGACGAACTGCCGCGGAACGCCGTGGGCAAGGTCCAGAAGAACGTCCTGCGGGAGCAGGCAGCGGCACTGGCCGCGACGAAGGAGCGATGACCGGATGACGACGTACGACGACACGGCCTTCCAGCAGCTGAAGGCCGAGGTCACCGAGTGGGTCCGCGGCCCCGGTGAAGCGTGGGCCGAGGAGATCGAGCGCACGGGTCAGGTCGCCCCCGCACTGTTCCAGGAACTCAAGGACAAGGGCTGGCTGAGCCTCGCGGCACCACCGGAGCTCGGCGGGCGGGGCATCCCGTTCTCCCGCTACCTCGAGATCATGGAGATCGTCTCCCGCTCGCACGCCTCCATCCGGATGCTCGTGCACGTCATCAACGGCACGTGGCGGGCCATGGAGCCGTACGCGACGGCGGAGCAGCTCGAGCAGGTCGTCAAGCCGAGCGTCGCCGGGGACAAGCTCGTCGCGTTCACCCTCACCGAGGCGACGGCGGGTACCGGGGCGGACATCCGCACCACGGTGCGCCGCGAGGGCGACACGTACGTGATGAACGGCGAGAAGCACCTCATCACGTTCGGGGTCAAGGCCGACTACTGGCTGATCGCCGCGCGCCTCGAGGGCACCACCGGCCAGGACGGCACCGTCGCGTTCCTGATGCCGAACAGCGGTCTGCCCGGCGCCGAGGTCATCGACGACTCCGACACCATGGGGATCCGCGGCACCGACCACGCGATCCTGCGCTTCACCGAGACGCCGATCCCCGCGAGCGCCCGCCTCGGCGACGAGGGCCAGGGCCTCGAGGTCGCACTCGGCGGGTTCCTCCTGCCGAGCCGGGTCTCGGTCGCGATGAGCGCCGTCGGGCTCGCCGAGCGCGCGAACGAGCTCGCCGTCGAGTACGCGAACCGCCGTGAGACCTTCGGCAAGCCGCTTTCGAGCCGCCAGGCCATCCAGTTCTACCTGGCGGAGAACTACGCCGACATCGCCGCGGCCCGCGCGCTCGTCCTCGAGGCCGCGCGCGCCTACGAAGAGGACCGTCCGGACGCCGGCACGCTCTCCAGCGCCTCGAAGATGGTCGCCGTCGACATGCTCGCCCGGGTGACCGACAAGGCGCTGCAGGTGCACGGCGGGCAGGGCTACTGGAAGCGCAACGCCATCGAGCGTGTCTACCGCGACGCCCGCGCGCAGCGCTTCGAAGAGGGCACGAACGAGATCCAGAAGCTGGTGGTCGGCCGCGCGGTCGTCACCGGCAAGGCCGGCTTCTAGCCGCGACCACGAGACGGACTGGAGGCACGGTGCGGTCCCGCCCCGCGCCTCCCGTCCCCGACCACGCAAGGAACACATTGGCTGCAACCACCGCGCCCATCGCGCTCATCACGGGCGCATCCCGCGGCATCGGCCGCCTGCTCGCGCAGAAGCTCGGCGCGCGCGGCGTGACCGTCGTCATCAACTACAAGAAGAACGCCGACCTGGCCGAGGAATCGCTCGCCGACGTCCGCGCCGCGGGCGGGGACGGCATCACGGTCCAGGCCGACATCGAGGACCCGGCGTCCCTCGACGCGATGTTCGACCTCGTGCGCGAAACGTACGGCCGGCTCGACATGTTCGTGGCGAACGCCGCGGCCAGCGCGTTCAAGCCCGTCGCACAGCTGAAGCTGCACCACCTCGACCGCAGCTACGCCACGAACGCCCGGTCGTTCGTGCTCGGCGCGCAGCGGGCGGCCGAGCTCATGGACCGCGGCGGGCGCATCGTCGTCGTCACGTCCTACGGCTCGCTCCGGGCGTTCCCGACGTACGCGGCGCTCGGGGCCGCGAAGGCGATGACCGAGTCGTACATGCAGTACATGGCGGTCGAGTTCGGACCCCGCCAGATCACCGTCAACGCGGTCAACGGCGGCCTCATCGACACCGACTCGCTCGACTACTTCTACAACGCGGTCCCGGGCATGGCGCCGATCGACACGGTGCTCAGCAAGGTGCCGCTGCAGCGCCCGGGCACGGCCGACGACATGGCCGACGCGGTGGACTTCCTGCTCTCCGACAAGGCGTCGTACATCACGGGCCAGATCCTCTCGGTCGACGGTGGCCTCACCGTCATCGCGCCGCCGTTCTGGGCCGACACGACGGCCCCGCTCCGGGACGCGGTGCTCCCGCCGGTCGGCGCGGTGGACGTGGACGCCGCAGAATAGGCGCATGAGCAGCGTCGCTTCCCTCCCCGTCGTGCCGGAGTCGCTCCGGACCGTCGCCTCCCCGTGGACCCTCGGGCCCCTCACCCTGCCGAACCGGGTGGTGATGGGCTCGATGCACACCGGGCTCGAGGTGCACGACGACGGCGGTGCCGGGATGGCGGCGTTCTACCGGGAGCGGGCGGCCGGTGGTGCCGCGTGCATCATCACCGGTGGCATCGCGGTGAGCGACGAGGCCCGCGGCGGTCCCGACTTCGCGGTGTTCGGCGTCGGGGGAGCCGACGAGCGCTTCCGGGTGGCCGTCGACGCCGTGCACGACGAGGGCGGTACGATCCTCGCGCAGCTCTTCCACGCAGGGCGCTACGCGCTCGTCGGCGGGATGACGGACCGGCACGGCGCACCGCAGCGTGCCGTGGCTCCCTCGGCGTTGCCGTGGGCCGCAGCGCGGGGCGTCCTGCCCCAGGAGCTCACCGGTGACGAGGTACTCCGGACGGTCGAGGACTTCGCCGCCGCGGCGCGCTCGGCGCGGGACATCGGGTTCGACGGCGTCGAGATCATGGCGTCCGAGGGGTACCTCATCAACCAGTTCCAGTCGCCGTTGACGAACCTGCGGGACGACGAGTGGGGCGGCGACGCGGTCCGACGCCGACGGTTCGCGGTCGAGGTCGTCCGTGCGGTCCGGGCTGCCGTCCCCGACCTCGCGGTGACGATCCGACTGTCCGGGGCGGACCTGATGCCCGGTTCGACCACCCCCGACGAGGTCGACGCGCTGGTGCACGACCTGCTGCCGCTCGGGCTCGACGGGATCTCGGTCGGGATCGGCTGGCACGAGTCGCGGACCCCCACCGTCCAGGCCTCGGTGCCGCACGGGGCCTGGATCGCGTACGCCGAACGCATCGCGGGTGTCGTCCGCGCCTCGGCAAACCCGCACGTCCGGGTGATCGCCTCGAACCGGATGACCGACCTGCGCGACGGCGAGGCCGTGCTCACCGACGGGCGCATCGACGCCGTCGCCCTGGCCCGGCCGTTCCTGGCCGACCCCGCGATCGTCGCGCGGTCCCTCGAGGGCCGCTTCGACGTGGTCAACACCTGCATCGGCTGCAATCAGGCGTGCCTCGACCGGTCGATCGTCGGCGCGCCGGTCTCCTGCCTCGTCAACCCACGAGCCGGGCGGGAACTCGCCTTCCCCGCGCGTCCGACCGCGGCTCCGAAGCGCGTCGACGTCGTCGGCGGTGGCCCGGCCGGACTCGCCGCGGCCGTCGACGCCGCGCGCCGGGGGCACCGGGTGACGCTCTGGGAAGCCTCGGACCGGCTCGGCGGGCAGTTCGCGCTCGCCGCCCTCGTCCCGGGGAAGGAGGACTACGCCGCGACGGTGCGTGCCGCGTCCGTCGAACTGGCCGAGCGCGGGGCGACCGTGCACCTCGGCCGTGCGGCGACGGCGTCGGACCTCGTCAGCAGTGAAGCCGTGGTGCTCGCGCCCGGCGTCGTCCCGCGCGTGGTCGACCTCCCCGGCGCCGACCTGCCGCACGTGCACTCCTACGAGGACGCCCTGCGGGACGGCGTGCCCGAGGGGACCGTCGCGGTGATCGGCGGCGGCGGCATCGGCGTGGACACGGCCGCCTTCTTGACCGAGTCGCCCGACGAGGTCCGCCGCGCCGCCGAGTTCGCCGCCCGCTGGGACGTCGACGTGTCCGAGGAGATCGTCGGTGACGTGCCCCAGCGCCTGCCCGCAGCACGGCGGACCCTCCGACCCGGGCACCAGGTGACGGTGCTCCGGCGCACCGGCAAGTTCGGGCAGGGGATCGGCCTGACCTCGCGCTGGGTCGCGATCGGTCGGCTGGGGGACGCCGGCGTGCAGATGGTCGGGGGAGTGCAGGAGTACCTCCGCATCGAACCGGGCGCGCTGTGGATCCGGGACGAGGACGGCGCCGAGCGCATGATCCCCGCAGACCACGTCGTCGTGTGCGCGGGTCAGGAACGCGCCCACGGGGCGGACGGGACGTCGATCGAGGAGCTCGTCGCGCGCCTCCAGGCCGACGGTGTGCCGGTCGCCGTCGTCGGCGGTGCGCGCGACGCACGGAGCGTCGACGCGGTCCGCGCGACGAGCGAAGCGCTCGAAGCGGTGCGCTCGCTCGCTCCCTGACGCCCGTACCGGGCCGGCCCGGCGCGGCGTGGCTCGCATCTCGCTCCGATGTCTGCAAGAATGAACGGTCGAATCGTGGCCGCTCGACCCTCTATCCAGCGGTTCACGACTCATTCCGAGCTTTCACCGTGTGTGCCCCCACGCCCGCGGTTCCGGTTCAACCACAACATCACGCAACAGGAGTAATTGTGGCTGTCAAGATCCGTCTCAAGCGCCTCGGTAAGATCCGGGCGCCCTACTACCGCATCGTCGTCGCCGACTCGCGCACCAAGCGCGATGGTCGTGTCATCGAGGAGATCGGTCAGTACCACCCGACCGAGGAGCCCTCGGTCATCAAGGTCGAGTCCGAGCGTGCGCTCTACTGGCTCGGCGTCGGTGCGCAGCCGACCGAGCAGGTCGCGGCCCTCCTCAAGCTCACGGGCGACTGGGCCAAGTTCAAGGGCGAGAAGGACACCGAGTCCAAGGTGAAGGTCGCCGAGCCGAAGAAGCCGTTCACGGTGGACTCCTCGAAGAAGGCCGTCCTGAAGCCCAAGTCGGAGAAGAAGGCCCCGGCCGCTGCTCCGGCCGACGACGCCGCTGAGACGACCGAGGCGTAATTCCTTGCTCGAATCCGCGCTGACGCACCTCGTCAAGGGGATCGTCGATCACCCTGACGACGTGCGCGTCGCCAGCTCCACCTCCCCACGCGGCGAGGTCCTCGAGGTGCGTGTGCACCCCGAGGACCTCGGCCGCGTGATCGGACGCGCCGGGCGGACCGCCAAGGCGCTCCGCACCCTCGTCTCGGCTCTCGCCGACGGCAAGCGGGTGCGGGTCGACGTGGTCGACAGCGATTCCTAGGGAGACGACCCAGCTCCGGGTGGGTCGCATCACCAAGGCACACGGGCTCAAGGGCGGCATCAAGCTCGAGCTCTACACCGACGACCCGGATCGTCGGTTCACACACGGAGCGGTCTTCACGCTCCAGGTCCCGGATGACTCCCCGTGGGCGGGCAAGACGATCACGATCGACGAGCTCCGCTGGTACAACGGGCACCCGGTCGCCTTCTTCGAGGGCATCGAGGACCGCACCGGCGCTGAGTCCCTCGCGCGTGCGATCCTCTGGGTCGAGCAGGACGCGGATGCCGAGACCGGCGAGGACGACGCCTGGTACGACCACCAGTTGGTCGGGCTGTCGGTCCTCCGCGACGGCGTCGAGGTCGGCACCGTCGCGCGCGTCGACCACTTCCCGGCGCAGGACCTGCTCGCCGTCGCCACACCGGACCGCGGCGAAGTGCTCGTGCCGTTCGTCTCGGCCATCGTGCCGGCGGTCGACATCGCGGCGGGCACGGTCACGGTGACGCCGCCGACCGGCCTGTTCGAGGACCCCGAGGACACGTCGCGCCCTGAGACGGTCACACCGGCGGAGACGGTCACACCGGCGGAGACGGTCACATCGGCCGAGACGGTCGCATCGGCCGAACCGGTCAGCCCGCCCGCCGCCGAGGACTGATCGTGCGCATCGACATCGTCACGATCTTCCCCGAGTTCTTCTCGGTGCTGGACGTCTCCCTGCTCGGTCGTGCCCGGCAGGAGAAGCTGCTCGACGTGCACGTGCACGACCTGCGCTCCTGGACGACCGACCGACACCGCACCGTCGACGACACCCCGTACGGCGGGGGTGCCGGCATGGTGATGAAGCCGGAGCCGTGGGCGCAGGCGCTCGAGTCCATCCTGCGACCGGACGGCTCGTCGACCCTCGTGGTCCCGACGCCGGCGGGCACGCCCTTCAAGCAGACCATCGCCCGGTCCCTGGCGGAGCACGAGCACCTCGTCTTCGCGTGCGGCCGGTACGAGGGCATCGACGCCCGCGTGTTCGAGTGGGCGGCAGAACGCGCGAGCGTCGTCGAGCTCTCGCTCGGGGACTACGTGCTGAACGGCGGCGAGGTCGCTGCCATGGCGGTCATCGAGGCCGTCGGACGGCTCGTCCCCGGGGTCGTCGGCAACCCGGAGTCCCTCGTCGAGGAGTCCCACGAGGACGGCCTGCTCGAGTACCCCTCGTACACGAAGCCGGCGTCCTGGCGTGACCTCGACGTGCCGGAGGTCCTGCTCAGCGGGCACCACGGCCGGGTCGCCGCCTGGCGGCACGAGCAGCAGGTGGAGCGGACGCGACGCGTCCGGCCCGACCTGCTGCCCGACGCGTAACGCCCCGCCCCAGGGTGAGAATCGGGCTGCGCGACGGTTGCTTCGCGGTCGTGCCCGAGAAGGGTCACTGGACGCGAGTCTTGGCTCCGCCGCGTCGGACGGGAGGCACGGGACGGCGCCGCACCGCGCCTCCCGTCCGACGGGTGGTGCAGCCCGTCAGGCCGCGCGCTGTGCGCGGCGGAGCGTGAGGACCTCGGGACCGTCGTCGGTCACCGCGACGGTGTGCTCGACGTGTGCCGCACGGGAGCCGTCCACGCTCTTGAGGGTCCAGCCGTCCTGGTCCTGGTAGAGCTCGTCCGTGCCCTGCATGAGCCACGGCTCGATCGCGACGACGAGGCCCGGGCGCAGCTTCAGCCCACGCCCGGGTCGTCCGTCGTTCGGCACGTGCGGGTCGCCGTGCATGGTCCGACCGACGCCGTGTCCGCCGAACTGCAGGTTCACGCCGTAGCCGGCCTCGCGCGCCACGTGTCCGATCGCGTACGACACGTCACCGAGCTTGTTGCCGGGCCGGAACTGCTCGATGCCGGCCGCGAGCGCGGACTCGACCGTGGTGATCAGCCGCTGGTCCTCGTCACGCGGGGTCCCGACCTGCACGCTGACCGCGGAGTCGGCGACCCACCCGTCGACGCTCGCGGCGAAGTCCAGGCTGACCAGGTCGCCGTCGGCCAGCACGTGGTCGAAGGGGAGGCCGTGCAGGGCGGCGTCGTTCACCGAGGTGCACAGGTTCTTGCCGAACGGCGACTGGCCGAACGACGGGTGGTAGTCGACGTAGCAGCTCACCGCGCCGCGCTCCGCGATCATCCTGGCGGCGACACGGTCGAGCTCGAGCAGATTGACGCCGACGTCGACGGTCTCGAGCAGCTCGTCCAGGACGTCGGCCACGAACCGGCCGGCGACGCGCAGGCCGTCCAGCTCGGCGGGGGTGCGGAGTTCGATCATGGCTCCATCCTGCCCGGTCGGCGGGAACGCACCCGCGCGTCCGTGGTCCACGTCGGCGGGGGAGGAGCCCTCCGTCCGCCCGGTGTGGTTGGCGGGGGAGCACCCGGTGTGGCAGTATGGACCGCTGTGCCCAGGCTGGACTCTGCCACGGGGGAGTCGCCGACACCGGGTACGCACCACATTCTTTCCAGAAATCGATCCGCGGCGACCCGTGTGCGTCCGCAGAGAGTGAACCCAACATGAGTCAGCTCCTCGACAACGTCGACGCAGCATCGCTGCGCACCGACGTCCCGGACTTCCGCGCCGGCGACACCATCAAGGTGCACGTCAACATCATCGAAGGCACGCGCTCGCGTATCCAGGTGTTCCAGGGCGTCGTCATCGGCCGTCAGGGTCACGGCATCGGCGAGACCTTCAAGGTCCGCAAGGTGAGCTTCCAGGTCGGCGTCGAGCGCTGGTTCCCGGTGCACTCGCCGATCATCGACCACATCGAGATCGTCACCCGCGGTGACGTCCGTCGCGCGAAGCTGTACTACCTGCGCGAACTGCGCGGCAAGGCAGCCCGCCGCAAGATCAAGGAGAAGCGCGACAACTGATCGCCTTCACAGTGAGCGTCCGCGTGCCGGACGGCGCTGTCGGCCCCTCGTCCATGTACGGTTGTGCATCGACGGGGGGCTTTCCCTTTGTCGCGCACCCACGCGACGGTGCACGGAACGAGAGTGGAAATGACGGACACGACGCAGGGCTCTGGGCGGCCGCCGAGGACTGAGAAGAAGCGGAACGGCGTCCTCACCTTCCTGCGGGACCTCGTCATCATCTTCATCGCGGCGCTGCTCGTCTCGTTCCTCGTCAAGACCTTCCTGATCCGCTCGTTCTACATCCCGTCGGCGTCGATGGAGAACACGCTGCAGATCAACGACCGGGTGATCGTCAACGAACTCGTGCCGAACATGGTCGCGCTGAAGCGCGGCGACGTCGTCGTGTTCAAGGACCCGGGCGGGTGGCTGGCCGGTGAGACGCTGCCGAACGTGACGCCGAAGTCCTCGGTCGGCAAGGCCGCCGACTGGCTGCTAACCCAGGTCGGACTCGGCACCGGCGACAGCGACGACCACCTGATCAAGCGCGTCATCGGGCTGCCCGGTGACAAGGTGTCCTGCTGCAACGACCTCGGGCAGATGTCCGTCAACGGCGTGCCCATCAAGGAGCCCTACCTGAAGCTGCCGGTCGGCGAGACCCGCGCCTCGGGCACCGACTTCTCGGTCACGGTGCCGAAGGGCACCATCTGGGTGATGGGCGACAACCGCTACGACTCGAAGGACTCCCGCTACAACGGGGACACCCCGTCGAAGGGCTTCGTTCCGATGTCCGACGTCACCGGGCGCGCGTTCGTGATCTCCTGGCCGACGAGTCGCTGGACGTGGCTCAACGACTACCCGGACGTCTTCGCCGGTGTGGAGGAGCGGGGCAAGTGACCCCCGTCCGCCCGTCCCTCCGCGTCGAGAAGCGCCTGCTCGGCGAGGGGCGCGTGACGGTGATCGGCATGGACGAGGTCGGCCGCGGCGCCATCGCCGGTCCGGTCGCCGTCGGGGTCGCCGCGGTCACGATCGACGTCGGACGGGTGCCGCAGGGCCTCGCGGACTCGAAGCTCCTCAGTGCTCCCCGCCGCACAGCCCTCGTCCCCGTCGTGACCCGCTGGGCGCGCACCGCGGTCGGCATGGCGCCCGCTGACGTGGTGGACCGGCAGGGCATCGTGCCGGCGCTCGGCCAGGCCGGGGCCGCTGCGCTCAAGGCGCTCGTCGCCGACGGCCTCTCGTTGGACGGGGCGGTCGTCGTGCTCGACGGTTCCTTCGACTGGCTCACGCGCGCCGTCCCGGGGTCCCTCTGCGGCACGGCCGGGGCGCTCGACGTCGTGGTCCGGGTGAAGGCGGACCGGGACTGCGCCTCGGTCGCGGCGGCGTCCGTGGTCGCGAAGGTCGAGCGGGACGCGCTGATGACCGCGGCGCACCAGGATGCCCCGCACTACGCGTGGGCGTCGAACAAGGGCTACGGGTCGACCGCGCACTACGAGGCGATCCGGACGGTGGGGCCGCACGCCCTGCACCGGACGTCGTGGTTGCACCAGGCGTCGGACGTCGCACTGGCCGGGTTCGACGAGCTCGACGCCGCCGGCTGACCCGCCTCCGCCCGATCGCCCCACGCGCCGGACGCGTGACGGGGACGGCTGCGCGGGACCGTGCCCGCGGTCGCCATCGTCGCCGTAGACTGTGGGCGCGATGGATGACGACGAATTCGACGACTACGACCGCGAGGTCGAACTTGCCCTGTACCGCGAGTACCGCGACGTCGTGTCGCAGTTCCGCTACGTGGTCGAGACCGAGCGACGTTTCTACCTGGCGAACGAGGTCGAACTCGCGCGCCGGGACACCGAGCACGATTTCTACTTCGAATTGACGATGAACGACGTGTGGGTCTGGGACGTGTACCGCTCCGACCGTTTCGTGAAATCCGTCCGCGTCCTGACGTTCAAGGACGTGAACGTCGAGGAACTCACGACCCGCGAACTCGAACTCCCGAAAGAACTCGCACTCGACGAGTGATCGTCAGTTCCTTGGGAATGGGTGGCATACGCACCGCATTCCGGCGGAATGGCATTCGTTGCGCTATCGTGGTGGGGATTTCTTTTCCCCACTGAGGAGCACGCAATGGCACAGAAGGTCACCGTCCAGCTCGTCGACGATCTCGACGACTCGCCGATCACCCCGGGTGAAGGGCGCACGCTCGAATTCGGCTTCGATGGTTCGTCGTACGAGATCGACCTGACGAACGACAACGTCGACAAGTTCCGCGAGGCTATCTCCGACTACGTCGCGGCGGCCCGCAAGGTCTCCGGTCGACGGACCAGCGGCGCGACCGGTGCCCCGAAGGCGGCTCCGAAGCGCGGCAACTCCGAGGAACTCGCGAAGATCCGCGAATGGGCCAAGGAGAACGGGTACGAGGTCTCCACCCGTGGCCGCATCTCGACCCAGGTGCAAGAGGCGTACGCCGCCGCGCACTGAGCTGTTCCCCGCGAAACCCGGACGACGTCGGTCGTCCGGGTTTCGTCGTTCCCGGGCTGCGTGACACGCCCTCGCTCATTCCTCCACACCGGCCTCCGTTTCGTTGTTCGTCCACAGCTTCCGCAGAGCGGCTCTGCCGGATGCGGTGCGCGCACGAGGGTTGGGGCGGAGGCAACAGATGGAACAGACAGCACATGATCGGCCCGGGGACTCGCTGCGCAACAGGTCGCTCGGCAGGTACGGCGAAGAGCACGCCGCGGAATGGCTCCGCGAACACGGATTCCGGGTGGTGGAACGCAACTGGCGCTGCGCCCGGGGTGAGATCGACATCATCGCGTGGGATTCCTGCACACTCGTCTTCGTCGAGGTGAAGACCCGGTCCGGCCTCCGGACCGGGCACCCCTTCGAAGCGATCACCGCGTCCAAGGTGCTGCGGCTCCGACGGTTGGTCCCGGCGTGGTTCGACGACCACCCCGAGGTGTCCGCGCGGGCGATCCGGATCGACGCGCTCGCCGTCCACGTCGACGGACCCCTGGTCGTGGTCGAGCACGTGGCAGGCGTGCTGTGACCGAGATCGGTCGCGCTGCTGCGGTGGCACTCGTCGGCGTGACGGGGCGACGGATCGAGGTTGAAGCCCACCTGACGAGCCAACTCCCGGCGTTCACGATCATCGGGCTGCCGGACACGTCCCTGGGTGAAGCGCGCGAGCGGGTGCGCTCGGCGGCGGTCAACGCCGGGTGCCCGCTGCCGAGCCGACGGATCACGGTGAACCTCACCCCGGCGGCGATCCCGAAGCGTGGGTCGGGCTTCGACCTGGCGATCGCGATGGCGGTCCTCGCCGGTGCCGGGCTCGCACCGGCCGCGTCGGAGCAGGTCGTCTACATCGGGGAACTCGGGCTCGACGGGCGGGTGCGGCCCGTCCCCGGCGTGATCCCGATGGTGTTGGCCGCGCGTGACGCCGGAGCCGCACGGGTGGTCCTGCCCGTCGGCAACCTCGACGAGGCCCGCGTGGTGTCCGGGATCCCGTTGCTCGGCGTCGACTCGTTGCGTGCTGCCGCCATCGACGCGGGAGCGCTGCTGCCCCCGGTCGAGGTCGAGGCGGTCGCGGCCAACACGGTCGCGCCCGAACGTCAGCCCGTCGCGGAACTGGCCGACGTGGTCGGGAACGAGATCGGCGTCCGCGCGGTGGTCGCAGCGGCTGCCGGTGGACACCACGTGTTGCTCCTCGGGCCGCCGGGTGCGGGGAAGACCATGCTGGCGGAGCGACTGCCGGGGATCCTCCCGGACCTGGACGACGCCGCCGCACTCGAGGTCGCAGCGGTCCGCTCGGTCGCCGGTCACGGGTCGGCCTCGTGGACCAGACGGCCGCCGTGGGAAGCACCGCACCACTCGGCGTCCGCGGTCGCGCTGATCGGCGGTGGGTCCGGCGTGATCCGCCCCGGGGCGGTGTCGCGTGCGACAAGAGGTGTGCTGTTCCTCGACGAGGCGCCGGAGTTCCCGCGCGCCGTGCTCGACGCGCTCCGCCAGCCGCTCGAGTCCGGCCGCATCACCGTCCACCGAGCGGCGGGCGCTGCGGAGTTCCCGGCCCGGTGCCAGGTGGTGCTCGCCGCGAACCCGTGCCCGTGCGGGAACGCCGGGGGAGCGCACGGGCAGCCGTGTGAGTGCCCACCCGGTGCGGTTCGTCGGTACCTCGGGCGGATGTCCGGCCCGCTGCTCGACCGGATGGACATCCGTGTGCTCGTGCCCCGCGTCACGACGGCGGTCGTCCGCCGGTCCGCCGGGGCGACGATGTCCAGCGCTCGCGCGCGGGAAGTCGTGGCCGGGGCACGCGATCGCATGGCCCACCGCCTGCGTGGGACCGGCTGGACCCGGAACGCCGAAGCGGCCGGTGCCTGGCTCCGGTCCGACGGTCGGTCGGCACCCGGGGCGACGACCGACCTCGACCGGGCGCTCGACCTCGGCACGCTGACGATGCGCGGATGGGACCGGGTGATGCGGCTGGCCTGGACGCTCACGGACCTCGCCGAGGCACCACGACCGACCCGGGACCAGGTCCGCGACGCCCTGGCGCTCCGGAGCGCACTGTGAGCGGCTCGGATCTCCTCGGGAGGGTGCGCCGAGCGCTCGGCCCGGCGGCGGACGACGTGGACCCGGTGGAGGCTGCGGCAAGGATCGCGTGGTCGGCCGTCGTGGAGCCCGGGGACGCGGTCGCGGGGGAACTCATCGCCTCCCTCGGGCCCGAGCGAGCGCTCGGCGCGGTCCTCCTCGCGGTCGATGACGGGATCGACGGCCTCGTCGCACGCTGCGCGGAGGCCGGGACAGCCGGCGCCGAGATTCCCGACGCGTGGGCGGCGGTGCTCGAGGCCGCCCTCGACCGGTGGCGTCCTCGTCTCGGCACGGTCGACGTCGCCGACGTACTCGCCGCAGCCTCGGTCGTGGGATCGTCACTGCTCGTGCCAGGTGCCCCGGGGTGGCCACTCGGGCTCGACGACCTCGGGCCGCACGCCCCGATCGTGCTGTGGACCCGTCACCGCCCGGCGGACGAGGGGCCCACGACGCCAGATCGGCCACCGGCACTCGGGGTCGTGGGATCACGGGCGAACACCGTGGCGGGCGCGGAGGCGGCCGCGGAGGTCGCGTCAGCCGCTGCCGACGCCGGGTGTGTCGTGGTGAGCGGGGGCGCGTACGGCATCGACGCCGTCGCGCACCGGGTCGCGATCGCGGCCGGCACGCCGACCGTGGCGGTGCTCGCGGGCGGCATCGACCAGCTCTACCCGGCGGGCAACGTCGACCTGCTGCGGAACGTCGCGCGACAGGGGATGCTCGCGGCGGAGTCGCCGCCCGGTACACGCCCCACACGCTGGCGGTTCCTCGCACGGAACCGGCTCATCGCGGCGCTGTCCGATGCCGTGGTGGTGGTCGAGGCCGGAGCGCGCTCCGGCGCACTGAACACCGCCCACCACGCCGGACAACTCGGTCGCCCGGTGTTCGCCGTGCCCGGCGCGTTCTCGTCCGCGGCCTCGGTGGGATGCCACCGTCTGGTGGCGCAGGGACGAGCGCAGCTCGCGGTGCATCCTCGGGACCCCGCCCTCGCCGCCGTCGAAGCCGCGGGACCGGTGCCGATGGAGGTCCCGGACGAGGTGCTGGTCGGCGCCCGCGAGGACCCTGCCGTCGTCCGCGTGGTGGACGCGCTCGGACGGCGTGCGCTCCCGACCGAGGAGCTCGCGCGGCGGTCGGGGCTCTCCATCGGGGACGCCTCGGACGCGTTGGCCCTCGCGCAGCTCCAGGGGCTGGTGACGCACACGCCCGGCGGATGGGCACGGTCCTGACGGCGGCCGGTCGTACGCTGGGGCCGTGGACGACACGACCGAGGGGCTCGCCGAGGGGCACTCGGTGCATGGGGCCCGGGACGCCGCCGTCGCCGGGGCCGGGGCCGGGCTTCCGCACACCCCGTCGCCGGTCCCGTCGCTCGATGCCTCGGTCCACGCCTTCCTCGAGCACGCGCGGCATGCGCGGGGACTCAGCGAACAGACCGTCCGCGCCTACGCGAACGACCTGGAACAACTCGTGACCTTCGCGCGGGCCAGGGGAGCGGGGCACGCCGCCGATCTGGGGATCGAGCTCCTCCGTGACTGGCTCTGGGAGGCGGACCAACGGGGCCTGGCCCGCTCGACCATCGCGCGCCGGTCGTCATCGGCGCGGGCGTTCACCCGGTGGGCGAGCGAGTCCGGCGTCGTCTCGACCGACCCCGGGGCGCGGCTGCGGGCGCCGAAGGGCGGGAGCCACCTGCCCCGCGTCGTCACCGCCGACCAGGTCCGCGTGCTGCTCGACGGCCTCGCAGCGCGTGCGGCCACCGACGATCCCGTCGCCCTCCGTGACCTGGCGGTGGTCGAACTGCTCTACGCAGCCGCCATCCGCGTGAGCGAGCTGGTCGGCATCGACGTCGCCGACGTCGATCGTGCTCGGCTGACGGTGCGGGTGCTCGGCAAGGGCGGCAAGGAGCGCGTCGTGCCCTTCGGCGTGCCGGCTCGCGACGCGGTGGAACGATGGCTCGCGCAGGGGCGCCCCGTCCTCGTCGAGCGCGGTACCGGGCCCGACGACGGCGCCCTGTTCCTCGCAGACCGCGGGGGACGCCTGGGTGTCCGCGGCGCGTACCGGATCGTCGCTCGGCTCCTGCAGGACCTGCCCGGTGACGGCCCGAGCGGCCCGCACACCTTCCGGCACACGGCGGCGACGCACCTGCTCGACGGGGGAGCGGACCTGCGGGCGGTGCAGGAACTCCTGGGGCACGCGAGTCTCGGGACGACGCAGATCTACACGCACGTGTCGTCGGCGCGGTTGCGGGAGGTCTACCGCACCGCGCACCCGCGCGCCTGACCCGCCATCCCGGGCGTCACGGACGGCAGCTCCGGTCATCCGTCAGCCCGGCCAGGCATCGTCCGGCAGCAGCACCGGCCACGCCGCCGGCGGCAGGAACGCCGTCGGGTCCACGTACCGGCCGTCCACGCGTGCCCCGAGGTGCAGACAGGGCGCGGACGCCGGGCAGTGGCCCACCGCGACCCTCCCGACCACGTCGCCCTGCTCGACGATGTCGCCCGTCGCGACCAGGGGATCGACCGAGTCGAGCGTGCTGAGCAGGCCACCGCCGTGGTCGATGGTCACGACGGTCCGACCGCCGACCGGACCGGCGAAGGTGATCGTGCCGGCGCCGACCGCCACAGCCGTGGTCCCGAGCCCGGCTGGGACGTCCACGCCGCGGTGCCCGGGGCCGTAGTCGCTCGACGGGGCTTCCCACGGCCGGGCCACCACCCGGCTGCCGGTCGGCCACACCCACGGCGCGTCGGTCTCGGAAGGACGCGCGCCCGCCGACCCGAAATCGGCCGCATCGTCTCCGGTCCCGGTGGACTGGCCAGCATGGGACCGGGCTGCACCAGACCCGACTGCACCAGACCCGCCTGCACCGGACCCGCCAGCACCGAACAGGACTGGACTGGGTTCCACCGCCACGGTGCCATGCGCCGCCGGGGGCTCGGCAGCACCGCCGAACCCGAACCCGAACCCGAAGCCGGTCACGGCCGCTGCCGCGAGCCCGAGACCCGCGGCCGTCGCCACCCACACCCTGAACGCCAGCGGGACCACCCGCGCACCGATCGCTGCCATGCCAGTCAACATGCCGGTCGACGGCCGGACCCACGGCCGACGCACCTCGACCTGTGGACAGCGAGCCGGGCCTCCAGGCCTGTGGGCGACCGACCGGGACCTGAGCACGACCGACCGTGAGCTGCGCACGACCGACCGGGACCTGCGTACGACCGGCGCCGCCGGAACCAACCCGCCCACCGGGATCTCTGCGGCAGAACCCGACCCGATGTGACCACCGCCCGCCCGAGGAGTATGGTCGGGGCCGCTCCGGAACACGCAACGCCGCTCGGACGGCGAACCAGCCGACCGCCGGGGCACCGTGCTGTCACCCGCACGGCGGCGGGAGAGCTGGAGCATCGTGTCGACGTCCACCCAGCACGGCGAGGACCGTGCGTTCAAGGGGAAGGTCACCGCGTTCGCGATCGCAGCAGCGGTCGGCGGTTTCCTCTTCGGTTTCGATTCCTCGGTCATCAACGGCGCCGTGGACGCGATCAAGAACCAGTTCCACCTGTCCGACGCCGGCAGCGGGTTCGCGGTCGCCTCGGCACTGATCGGCTGCGCCTTCGGTGCGTACTTCGCGGGCCGCCTCGCCGACCGCTGGGGCCGCACGCGCGTGATGTTCTGGGCCGCGGTCCTGTTCCTCGCGAGCTCGATCGGGAGCGCCTTCGCGTTCGCCACGTGGGACTTCGTCATCTGGCGCCTCGTCGGTGGCCTCGGCATCGGGACCGCGTCGGTCATCGCACCGGCGTACATCTCCGAGGTGTCGCCGAAGCAGATCCGCGGGCGTCTGGCGTCGTTCCAGCAGCTGGCGATCACCGTCGGTATCTTCGCGGCCCTGCTGTCGGACCAGTTCTTCGCGGTGACCGGTGGCAGCGCGTCCGCCGACGTCTTCGGGCTGCCGGCCTGGCGCTGGATGTTCCTCGTCGGCGTGATCCCGTCGGTGGTCTACGGCATCCTCGCCATCACGCTGCCGGAGTCGCCCCGCTTCCTGCTCGCCAAGGGGCGGAAGGACGACGCCCGTGACGTCATGACGAAGATCGTCCCGCCGGACACGGTGAACACGAGCATCGACGAGATCCAGGACGGCCTCGACCGTGAGGCCACCGAGGCCAAGGGCACGGTCCGCGGCGACCGGTTCGGGCTGAAGCCCATCGTCTGGGTCGGCATCATCCTCGCCGTGCTGCAGCAGTTCGTCGGCATCAACGTGATCTTCTACTACTCGACGACGCTCTGGCAGGCGGTCGGCTTCAAGGAGACCGACTCGTTCCTCATCTCGACCATCACGTCGGTGGTGAACGTCGCGGTGACGTTCATCGCGATCTTCCTGGTGGACAAGGTCGGCCGGAAGCCGCTCCTGTTGGTCGGGTCCGGCGGCATGTTCGTCTCGCTCACCATGGTGGCGATCGCGTTCTCGCAGGCCACGGTCGTGCACGGCAGCCCGAGCCTCCCCGGCTCGTGGGGCGTCGTGGCGCTCGTCTTCGCGAACCTGTTCGTCGTCTCGTTCGGTGCCACCTGGGGACCGCTCATGTGGGTGCTGCTCGGTGAGATGTTCCCGAACCGGATCCGTGCCACCGCGCTCGGCATCGGTTCCTCGGCGAACTGGATCGCGAACTTCGTGGTCACCATCTCGTTCCCGGTCCTGTCCGGCTTCAACCTGACCGTGACGTACGGGATCTACGCCCTGTTCGCGCTGCTGTCGCTGTTCTTCGTCCTCGCGAAGATCCCGGAGACGAAGGGCCGCTCGCTCGAGGAGATGGGCATCTCCGCCGAGGCCGGGACGGTCGGCGCGAAGTCCTGACGCGTCCTGGGGCGACCCGGACGGGAGGCGCGGTGTGGGTCCGACCCACACCGCGCCTCCCGTCTCTCCCGACCTGCTAGAGTTGCGGCAGCAGCGCGCTGAGCGCGCTGACTTCGCGTGTCCACAGTGCCGGCAACGGCACGTCCCGCGACCACCGGTCCCGCTCTCGCGAGCGGGCGGTCGTGCGGACAGGGCACCAGGGATCCCGGCCACCGGTCGTGATCGACACAACCGCAACCGTGCGCACGCTCGTTCCGTGCGCCGAGAAGAAGGAGGACGGCATGGCCGTCGTCACCATCCGCCAGCTGCTCGACAGCGGCGTCCACTTCGGACACCAGACCCGTCGGTGGAACCCGAAGGTGAAGCGATTCATCCTCGCCGAGCGCTCCGGCATCCACATCATCGACCTGCAGCAGTCGCTGGGCTACATCGACAGCGCGTACGACTTCGTCAAGGAGACCGTCGCGCACGGTGGCACGATCCTCTTCGTGGGCACCAAGAAGCAGGCCCAGGGCTCCATCGCCGAGCAGGCGACCCGCGTCGGCCAGCCGTACGTCAACCAGCGGTGGCTCGGCGGTCTGCTCACGAACTTCCAGACGGTCTCCAAGCGCCTCGCGCGCATGAAGGAGCTCGAGGAGATCGACTTCGACGACACGACGAAGGGCTTCACCAAGAAGGAGCTCCTCATCAAGAAGCGCGAGCTGGACAAGCTCCACAAGACCCTCGGTGGTATCCGCAACCTCACGCGGACCCCGAGCGCGCTCTGGATCGTCGACACGAAGAAGGAGCACCTCGCCGTCGACGAGGCGCAGAAGCTCGGGATCCCGATCATCGGCATCCTCGACACCAACTGCGACCCCGACGAGATCACGTACCCGATCCCGGGCAACGACGACGCGATCCGCTCCGTCGGTCTGCTGACGCGCATCGTCGCCGACGCCGCGGCCGAGGGCCTGAAGACCCGCCACCAGGGTGGATCCGAGGAAGCGGCCGAGCCGCTCGCCGAGTGGGAGCAGGAGCTCCTCTCCGGTGACACCGCGGCCCCCGCCGCCGGTCAGACCGAGGGCGAGGGCGCCACGGTCGAGGAGAACGACGCCGACGCGCAGGTCGCCGCGAAGGAGATCGGCGAGCCGATCGCCGACGCCGACAAGAACGCCGAGCCGACGGCCGAGGCCGCCGCTGCCGCGGAGACCACCCCCGCCGAGTGAGCACCAGGGGCGCCGGACCGATCCCGGTCCGGCGCCCCTGCCTCGCTCTCCTCGTTCCACAAACGCAAAGTCCAGAAAGGACGCCAGTCGATGGCAAACTTCAGCGCAGCTGACGTGAAGAAGCTCCGTGAGCAGCTCGGGGCCGGCATGATGGACGCGAAGAACGCGCTCGTCGAGGCCGACGGCGACTACGAGAAGGCCGTCGAGCTCCTCCGCATCAAGGGTGCGAAGAGCGTTGCCAAGCGCGAGGACCGTTCCACGTCCGAGGGTGTCGTCGTCGCCAGCGCCGAGAACGGCGCCGCAACGGTCGTCGAGCTCGCGAGCGAGACCGACTTCGTCGCGAAGAACGAGCGCTTCACCGCGCTCGCCGACAAGGTCCTCGGTGGCGTCGCCGCCGCGGGTGCCGCTGACGTCGAGGCCGGCAAGGCCGCGACCGTCGACGGTCAGACCGTCGGGGACATCATCAACGAGGCTGCCGCGCAGCTCGGTGAGAAGCTCGAGCTCCGCACGGTCCGCCGTGTCGAGGGCACCAACTTCGAGATCTACCTGCACAAGACGAGCCAAGACCTGCCGCCGCAGATCGCCGTCGTCGTCGCCTACGAGGGTGACGACGCCGCCGAGGCCCGTTCCATCGCGCAGCACATCGCCTTCGCCGCGCCGTCGTACCTGACGCGCGACGAGGTCCCCACCGAGGCCATCGAGAAGGAGCGTGCGACCGTCGAGGCGATCACGCGCGAAGAGGGCAAGCCCGAGGCTGCACTCCCGAAGATCGTCGAGGGCCGCCTGAACTCCTTCATCAAGGGCATCGCGCTCCTCGAGCAGGACTACGCGAAGGACAACAAGATCTCCGTCGCGAAGGCGGCGGCGAACGCCGGCATCACCATCCAGGGTTTCACCCGCGTCAAGGTCGGCGCGTAACGAACCCGTGACGGGGTCAGGAACCACATCGGTTCCTGACCCCGTTTTCGCGCGCTCGCGCGCGGACGACCGGCCTGGAGGCACGACCCGCCTCCGCCGGACCGGCTCCGGCCGGGTAGATTCCCACGAGACTCCGACGAAGGGTGCGACCACATGACCGACGAGAAGACCGGACGACGCCGAGTCCTGCTGAAGCTGTCGGGGGAGGCGTTCGGAGCCGGGAGCCTCGGCGTGAACCCCGACGTGATCGGTGCCATCGCACGGGAGATCGCCACGGCGTCGCGCGAGGTCGAGATCGCGATCGTCGTCGGCGGAGGGAACTTCTTCCGCGGCGCCGAGCTCTCGCAGCGCGGCATGGACCGTGGCCGGGCCGACTACATGGGCATGCTCGGGACCGTGATGAACGCGCTCGCGCTGCAGGACTTCCTGGAGCAGGCCGGTGCCGCCACGCGCGTG
Organism: Curtobacterium sp. ISL-83; assembly: GCF_018613895.1. Taxonomy (GTDB): domain Bacteria; phylum Actinomycetota; class Actinomycetes; order Actinomycetales; family Microbacteriaceae; genus Curtobacterium. The sequence continues at coordinate 10,170 of NZ_JAGGPH010000005.1, read as the reverse complement.
CAGTCCGCCATCGCGATGACCCAGGTCGCCGAGCCGTACATCCCGCGACGCGCCGAACGGCACCTCGAGAAGGGCCGGGTCGTGATCTTCGGCGCGGGTGCGGGTCTGCCCTACTTCTCGACGGACACCGTGGCCGCGCAGCGCGCCCTCGAGATCAAGGCGGACGAGGTGCTCGTCGCCAAGAACGGCGTCGACGGCGTCTACACGGCGGACCCGAAGAAGGACGCGTCGGCCGAGAAGCTGCACCACGTGACCTACCAGGACGCCCTGCTGAAGGGGCTCAAGGTCGTCGACGCCACCGCGTTCTCGCTCTGCATGGACAACGGGATGCCGATGCACGTCTTCGGGATGGAGGGTGAGGGCAACGTCCGCGCCGCCATCCGCGGGGAGCGCATCGGCACGGTGGTCAGCAACTGACCCGTACGGCTGACTAGACTCGACGCCAGTACCGAAGGAGAACCACCGTGATCAGTGATGTCCTCACCGAAGCCACCGAGAAGATGGCGAAGGCCGTCGACGTCGCCAAGGACGACTTCTCGACCGTCCGCACCGGGCGCATCAACGCCGCGCTCTTCCAGAAGATCCCGGTCGAGTACTACGGCACGCCGACTCCGCTCGCGCAGCTCGCGTCCCTCCAGACGCCCGAAGCGCGGACGCTCATCGTGACGCCGTACGACAAGACCGCGCTGAAGGAGATCGAGCGCTCCATCGCGACGTTCCCGAACCTCGGTGCCAGCCCGACGAACGACGGCGAGATCGTGCGCGTCACGATCCCGGAGCTCACGAAGGACCGCCGCAAGGAGTTCGTCAAGCTCGTCCGCAGCAAGGGCGAGGACCACAAGGTCGTCGTCCGGAACATCCGCCGCAAGGCGAAGGACGACCTCGACGCGCTGAAGGGTGAGATCTCGGACGACGAGATCTCCCGTGCGGACAAGGACCTCGAGACGCTCACGAAGAAGCACGTCGACCAGATCGACGACGCGCTGAAGAAGAAGGAAGCCGAACTCCTCGAGGTCTGATGCCCCGTCCGGACCAGGGCGATGAGCGCCCCACACCAGCACCAGCCTCCACGAAGAAGGGGCTGCGCCAGGACTTCGACGCCCGCGCACGAGCGGCGCGCAACGACTTCGAGGCGCAGCTCCGGCAACGTCGGGCCGACTTCGGCGCGCGCAACGAGGCACTGACCGCTCGGACCGGCCGCAACCTGCCGGCAGCGATCGCCATCGCCCTCGCGTTCGCGGTCGTCGTGATCAGCTCGCTGGTGCTGTGGAAGCCGTCGTTCATGCTGGTCGCGGCGTTCCTGCTCGGCGTCGGCGTGTACGAGCTCGCCAGCGCCATGCGGTTCGCCGGTCGGGACGTCCCGCGGGTGCCGACCGTGGTCGTCAGCGTCGCCGTGGTCGTGGCCGCGTACCTCGGCGGCCAGGTCGGCGCGCTCCTGACGCTCCTCGGCGGGATCGTGTTCATCTCCCTGTGGCGCCTGGTCGAGGTCGCGTTCGCTCGCACGAAGCCACCCGCGGTCAGCGTCGTCCGGGACCTCACGAACGGGCTGTTCGTCCAGGCGTACGTCACCCTGCTCGGCGTCTGCGTCGTGCTGCTCACCGCGCAGGACCGCGGCCAGCTGTGGGTGATCGCGTTCCTGTTCGTCGTGGTGGCGGTCGACACCGGTGCCTACGCGACCGGGCTCAACTTCGGCAAGCACCCGATGGCCCCGCGGATCAGCCCGAAGAAGACCTGGGAGGGCTTCGTCGGGTCGGTCGGCGCGAGCATCGTCGTCGGCATCGTGGTGTGCATGCTCCTGCTCGGCCTGCCCTGGTGGTCGGGGGTGGTGCTCGGAGTCCTCATCTCGGGATCCGCCACGCTCGGCGACCTGACCGAGTCGATGATCAAGCGCGACCTGGGCATCAAGGACATCTCGTCGTTCCTGCCCGGACACGGCGGCATGCTCGACCGGATCGACAGCGTCCTGCCGTCCGCCGCCGTCGCGTACGTGATGTACCTCGTCGTCAACCACTGAGTCGCCCAAGCCTCGCCCCGAGTCCTCGCTGGCGCTCCCGGTACACCCAGGTGTCGTCGGACACCCAAGTGTCGTCGGACACCCAGGTGTCGTGAGGGCGCGCACCTGGCAGAATGTCGCCGTGGCCACCACCTTCCCGAACGCAGACCGCTCCGCCCTCGGCTACGACGTCGACGAGGTCGAGCGTTTCCTCGAGGACGCCCGTCGGGCGTACACCGCAAACGACAGCGCCCCCGGCATCGAGGCCGCGAAGATCCGCGCGACCGCGTTCTCGATGCGCAAGGGCGGGTACTCGACCGCGCACGTCGACGCCGCGCTCGAGCGGCTCGAGGACGCCTTCGCCGCGCGGGAGCGCGAGCGTGAGATCGCCGACATGGGGCAGAAGGCCTGGTACGACGAGGCGCGCTCGAAGGCCTCGGACGTCGTCGCCCGGCTCGAGCGCCCGGACGGCCAGCGCTTCCAGCGTGTGAACGTCCTCGCGACCGGCTACCACCCGAAGGACGTCGACGCGTTCGCCGCCCGGCTCGGGGGCTACTTCCGCGACGGCAAGCCGCTCAGCCTGACCGAAGTGCGCTCCGCGGTGTTCCGTCCCAAGCACGGCGGGTACCGCGAAGCACAGGTCGACGCCCTCCTCGACGCCGTCGTCGAGGTCATGCTCGCTGTCCGCTGACGACGCGCCTGGGGTCGGTGCTTCGCTTTCCGTGATCGTTCCGTTATGCTGGACGAACTCATGGGCAGGCACACGGCAGACAACGGCTCCGACCGCGATACCCGCGAGCACCTCGACCACTCGGTCGCCGGTGAGCGCCGCGCGGCACTCAAGCGAACCCGAACGACGGCTCCGGCCCTCGCGGTGACGGACCGGGGCAGTGCGGCGACGTCGCCGACCGCCCCGGTCATCGCCCCGAAGTCGGTCGCGGCGAACCGCGTCTCCGACGCACGGGTCGTCCACGCCGCGGCGGCGCACCCCGCTCCCTCGGCTCGCGTCGACCCGCGGGCGGTCAAGCAGCAGCGGGCCCGCGCGGTCGCCGCGCCGACGAAGCCGATGCGCGGTGTGAACTCGTTCATGCGCAAGCGCGCGACGATCCCCGCGCTGTCGTTCTTCGCGGTGTTCGGGTTCGTGGGCGGCTCGCTCTTCAACCCGATGCAGGCCGACGTCGCGCAGGCCGCGGTCATCGCCCCGGTCCTCGCGAAGGCGCCCCCCGTCGCGCCGCAGCAGTTCTCCGCACACGGCACCTACGCCGGGTTCGACACCTCGCGTGACGGCTACGGCGTCACCCTGCCGAAGCCGAAGGTCGTCGTCGCGCCGAAGGTCGTGCCCGCGGCCACGCCGACCACCCCGACGTCCGCAGCGACGCCGGCCGTCACGCCGAGCAACACGCTCGCCGCGACCGCCGCTGCGCCGGACCCGGGCAGCGCCCAGGCAATCGCCCAGCAGCTCGTCGCCGCGCGCGGGTGGGGGACCGACCAGTACAACTGCCTGGTCTCGCTCTGGAACAAGGAATCCGGGTGGCGCGTCAACGCCTACAACCCGAGCGGCGCGTACGGCATCCCGCAGGCACTGCCCGGCAGCAAGATGGCCTCGGCTGGTGCCGACTGGCAGACGAACCCCGCGACGCAGATCACCTGGGGTCTGAACTACATCACCGGCGTCTACGGCACGCCGTGCGGTGCCTGGGGTCACAGCCAGTCGTTCAACTGGTACTGATCGGTACCCGGGGGTGCCGCGCAGCAACCGGCCTCGGCGTCCTCGCGGAGCCGGGTTCGGGATCGACCACGGCGAGGAGTCACCGGGCCTCGAGCGCCTGATGACCTCGTGGCGGCACACGGAGTTCCGGCGTGGCCACGAGTACACCGTCCAGCCGATCTCCGCTGCCTCGGCGCAGAAGGAGTACGTCTGCCCCGGCTGTGGCGGCACCGTCCTCCCCGGGGTCGCACACGTCGTCGTGTGGCGTGCGGACGGGGTGCTCGGTGACGACGCTGACCTGGCGTCCCGGCGGCACTGGCACAACCACTGCTGGAGCATCGCGTGACCGCTGCAGCCCACGGCGGGCCCGTCGCCGACGACGGCTCGTCGGGCGAGATCCGCTCCGGGACCGAGCTCCCTGCGCGGCGCACGGACATCGAGCTCGTCACCGACGACCACCTGACCCTGGTCGGCGAACTCGCCGAGCCCCTGGACCGGCCGACGCGCGGCACGATCGTCACACTGCACCCGCTGCCGACCGCGCACGGCTTCATGGACTCGCACGTCCTGAAGAAGGCAGCCGCACGCCTCCCGGCACTCGCGGACATCGCGGTGCTCCGGTTCAACTTCCGCTCCGTGACCTCACCGCGCGGCACGTCCGAGGGCGTGTTCGGTGACGGGGTCTCCGAGGGCTTCGACCTCCGTGCTGCCGTGCAGGAGACCCACGACCGCGGTCTGCCGGCGCCGTGGCTCGTCGGGTGGTCCTTCGGGACCGAGGTGATCCTCAAGCACGCGCTCGAGCACGTGGCAGCCGGGCGGGTCGCGGGCGTCGTGCTGCTCTCGCCGCCGCTGCACCGGACGAGCGACGCCGAGCTGGCACGGTGGGCGGGCGTCGGGGTCCCGGTGGTCGCGCTCGTCCCCGAGCACGACGACTTCCTGCAGCCTGCCGAGGCGGCCCGTCGTTTCGCGCTCGCGCCGGAGGTGCGCGTCGTCCCGGTCGCGGGTGCGAAGCACCTATGGGTGGGAGAGCGGTACGTCCGCATCGTGCTGGACGCGATCGCGGACCTCGTGGTCCCGGGCAGTGCACCGCTGCCGACGCACTGGCCGGTCTGAGCACCACTGGAGCCGGCCTGGAGGCGCTGGTCGCGCCTCCAGGCCGGCTCACCGCTCAGCGGTCGCTGGCGTTGGTTCCTCGCGTCGCGCCGTCGTCGACGATCACTCCGGCGGCGTGCGAGAGCACGCCACGCAGGTTCTCGAGGTACCCGGCGACGGCGTCGCGCTCGGTGCGGATCGCCGATAGCCGGTCCTCTGCCTCGGCGATCTGCCCCGCGGTCCGTTCCTCGGCGTCCGCGATCATGCGGTGCACGCGCTCCTGGGCCTCGGCGATGATTGTCCGAGCGTGTTCCTGCGCTTCGGCCGTGCTGCTCCGCTCGAGGTCGTCGGCCTCCTGCTGCAGGCGCTCGGCGCGTTCGCGTGCCTCGGCCGCCCGGCGGGTGGCCTCCGCGAGCTGCAGGTTCGCCTCGTCCAGGTACTTCTGCGTCTCGGTGACCGTCTCGTGGTGCTTCTGCAGGTAGTCCTGCTCGGCGTCGTCGCGGCGGGCGGCGAGCTCCGACTCGAGGGTCGTCCGGGCTTCGTCGCGCTCGCGGGCGATCTCGGCGCGGACCTCGTCACGTTCCTTCGCGAACCCGGCGCGGGCGGTGTCGATCTCCTGGCGGAGGGCGGCGCGTTCGGCTTCGAGCGCGTCGAGTTCCGTGGTGCGACGGTCGGCGATTTCGGTGTCGACCTCGGCGTGCTCGCGCTCGCGGCGGGCGGCGATCTCGTTCTCCAGCTCGCGAGTGAGGCGTTCCGCAGCGGCGTCGGCCTCCGCGCGCTCGCGCTCGATCCGGGCCTGGTGCTGCTCGAGTTCCCGTGCGATCCGATCGGCGGTCTCCTGCACGAGCCGGGCGTTCTCGGCGAGCGTCTGCTCCTCGTCGACGCGGAGGAGCGCCTGTGCGGCGGCGATCTCCTGGTCGAGGGCGGCGCGTGCGGAGGCGAGTTCGCGAGCCCACTCGCTGCGTGCCGCGGCGAGTTCCTCGTCCACCACACGACGCTGCTCGGCCAGTTCCGTCGTGAGCCCGGCGCGGCGGTCAGTGACCTCGGCGTCGAGGTCGGCTCGGCCCGTTTCCAGCGCCAGGGCGTGTGCCTGCTGCTGGTCGTCGCGCTCGCGCACCCAGGCCGCCCGGCCTTCGGCGATCTCGCGGTCGAGCGCCGCCCGACGGGTCGTCTCGGCACGGTCGAGGTCCTCGAGCCGGCGCGTGTGCTCGGCGTCGAACACGCTCCGGCGGTGTGCGGTCTCCCGGTCGAGGTCCGCTGCGGCCTGACGAGCGTCGGCCGATTCGCGCTGCGCGATCTCCCGCAGCTCGGCGACCTCGTGCTCGACCTGCGCCCGGAGCGCGTTCGTCTCGCGGATCGCCACCGACCGGACCTCGGCGGCTTCGGTGAGCGCGGCTCCGCGGATCGTGGCGGCCTCGTTCTGGGCGTCCTGGACGAGCAGGCCGGACTCGGCACGGGCGCGCTCGACGGTGTCCGCCGACTCGGCTCGGGCGCGTGCCAGCTCGTTGGTGGCTCGGGTTCGAGCGTCCTCGAGGGTGTCGCGGGATTCTTCCTGCGCTTCACGGACCAGGCGGTCGGCTTCGGCGCGGCTGGAGGCACGGAGGCGCTGGGCGTCGATGTCCGCCTGCGCGATGAGCCGGGTCGACTGCTCCTCGGCGACGCGCAGGGTGGACTCGAGTCGCGTGCCGAGCCCGCTGTACGTCGGGGTGCCGGCCTCGTCGAGCTCGCCCTGGAGTTCCGAGACGCGGGTCTGCAGGAGCCGGATCTCCTTCGCGGCCTCGGCGCGGTCGTTGTTCGACTTGATGAGCTCGCGGCGCAGGTCGTTCAGCGCGCGGTCCACGTCGTCACGGCGGTACCCGCGCAGCTCGGAACCGAACTCTGCCTCGTCGTTGGCCACGTTGTCGCTCCCCGGGGGTCGTACGGCGGACCCCAGCGGCCCGCGCACCGATTGTAGTGGTGCCCGATCCGTGCTTCCGAGGGGCTGTCGATCGGTGCTCCGTGGGCCCGGACGGACGACGGGATGTCCGCAACGGCACGCGGAGATGCAGTGTTCAGGGTTGCTCGCTATCGTTGAGCGCTGATTCGCGCGCCGATCCCCCACCCCGGCGCGGTAGGGAGAAGATCCGTGCGATTCGTCCTGGCGATCGTCAGTTTCGTCATCGGTCTGTTGCTCGTCGCCTTGGCGGTCGGGCAGCGCACCGTCTTCGCCCCTCCGTCGTCCCTCGTCGCCGAGTCGTCCACGAAGACCTCTGCTCCGGTCACGGTGATCCCGGGCTCGACGCTCAACGCGAACCCCGGCTACCAGCGCGTCAACGTGACCGGATCCGGCACGGTGTTCGCCGCGTACGGCAAGACCACCGACGTCAACGCCTGGATCGGTGACGCGAAGCACACCACCCTGCGCTTCGACGCTGCAGCGGGCCGCCTGGTCGGCAAGACGACCGGCTCCGAGAGCACCGTGCCGTCGCCGAAGGGCAGTGACCTCTGGTACCAGGAGTACGACGGGCCCGGACAGTTCACCGTCCGGCTGCCCGCCGACGTCTCCGTGATCGTCGTCGGCGACGGCAAGGGTGCCGCACCGACCGACGTCTCGGTCACGTGGCCCCGCGACACGTCGACCCCGGCAGTCGGTCCGCTCCTCGTCGCGGGGGGCGTCTTCGTGCTGGGTGGGCTCGTGCTGCTCGTCTGGGCCTTCGTCCACCAGCGTCGCGGACGTGGTCCGCGCCGACGGAGCGGCGGAACGCGGCCGCCGCGCGTCCGCGCATCGCGCCGCGCTGCCGCTGCAGGCGCGCAGGTGCCGGCCCGGGGCCGTCGTGGGCGCCGGGCGTTCGTCGCCGTGCCGCTGGTGCTGGTCGGTGCCCTGATGCTGGCGGGGTGCTCCTCGGAGTACTGGCCGCACGGCGGGGGTCAGGCGACCCCGACGCCGACCATGGCCGCGACGGCGGCGGCCGCCCCGTCGGAGCCGACCGCCGCCTCCAAGCAGCAGATCATGCGCATCGTCCAGCGCGTCGCCGTGGTCGCGAAGCAGTCCGACGGCGCTCGCGACGCCCGGCTCGCGGCGACCCGCTTCACCGGTTCCGCGCTCCAGCTGCGCGAGGCGAACTACACGATCCGCGGCAAGGACTCCGGGGTCAGCGCCCCGCCGGTCATCTCGGCCGGGCAGGTCTGCGTGGCGCTGCCGCAGCAGACCGACAGCTGGCCGCGGACGGTCTTCGCGGTCGTTGCTGACGACTGCACCGCCAAGACGGCGCCGCAGGCGCTCACGCTCGTGCAGGACTCCGCTCGTGACGACTACAAGGTCGCGTACGACGTGTCGCTCGAGGCGGACGCCAAGCTGCCGACCCTCGCACCGACGTCGATCGGGGCCGCGCTGCTCGCGTCGAACTCGAAGCTGCTCGCGATCGCACCGGGTGGGGTCGCGACGGCGTACAGCGACATCCTCGCGAAGGACGCCGCCAGCCGGTACGCGAACCTGTTCCAGAGCGAGGGGGACGGTCTCCGTTCGACCATCGGGAAGGCGTACAAGGACAAGAAGTCCGCGGCGCTGCCCGACACCGCCAAGATCGAGTACTCCTCTGAGGTCCCCTCGGACAGTGCCGTGGCCATCGCCACCGACAAGGCCGGAGCGCTCGTGTCGGCCGACCTCAACGAGATCGAGAAGGTCACGCCGACCGCCGCCGGTGCCGAGGTCAACACCGAGGGTGCGGTGAAGGCGCTGTCCGGCGTCGACTCCAGCAAGAAGGGCATCACCGCCACGTACGGCGTGCAGCTGCTCTTCTACGTGCCGCCGGTCGGCACGGATGGCAAAGTGGTCCTGCTCGGCTTCACGCAGGGCCTGACAGCAGCGAGTGAGGTGCAATGACGAACATCCCCCCGACACCGGCCGGACTCCGCGGAGCCGTCGACCTGTCGTCCCTCGTCGACCGCGCGCAGCGGCCGCCCCAGCCGCCGACCGCCGCCGGTGCGCCCGGCGGCGTCGGCGCTGCGACGCCGCCGACCGGCGCGGACGTGACCGTCCCGTCGCTGGTCATGGACGTGACCGACCAGACGTTCCAGGACATCCTCGAGCTCTCGTCCGTGGTGCCCGTGATCGTCGACATCTGGGCGGAGTGGTGCGGTCCGTGCAAGCAGCTGTCGCCGATCCTCGAGCAGCTCACGGCGGAGTACGACGGACGGGTCGTGCTCGCCAAGGTGGACGCCGACACGAACCCGCAGCTCGTGCAGGCGTTCCAGGCGCAGTCGATCCCGACCGTGGCGGCCGTCATCGCCGGTCGCCCCCTGGGGCTCTTCGTCGGTGCGCTGCCCGAAGCGCAGGTCCGCGACGTCTTCGAGCAGGTCGTCGCCGCTGCTGAGCAGAACGGCGTCGCCGGACGGGTCGCCGTCGACGGCGCCGTGAGCGAGGCCGCCGAGCAGGGTGAACCCGAGCCCGAACCGCTCCCGCCGCACCACCAGGCCGCGTACGACGCGATCGAACAGGGCGACTACACCACGGCGATCGCGGAGTACAAGACCGCGATCCTGCAGGACCCGCACGACCAGATGGCCGTGGCGGGCCTTGCGCAGGTGTCGCTCCTGGCACGTCTCGACGGGCGGACCGCCGACGAGATCCGTTCCGCCGCCGCCGCCGCTGGGCCCCGAGATGTCGAGGCGCAGCTGGCCGTGGCCGACCTGGACATCTCCGGGGGCCACGTGGAGGACGCGTTCGTCCGGCTGCTGGACCTCGTCCCGACGGTGTTCGGCGAGGAGCGCGAGGCACTCCGTGTCCGGCTGGTCGAGTACTTCGAGTTGATCGGTGCCAAGGACCCGCGGGTCGTCGCGGCGCGACGTCGGCTGGCGAGCGCGCTCTACTGAGGCCGCCGCGGCCGTCCGCGTGTGACGCCGCTCGATCCTTCACGCACCGCCGAGAGCACGAGGCGCCGCCGTTTCCGGCGGCGCCTCGTGCGTTGCGGGGTGCTTCGTCGGGACGACGGCGTCTCGGGCGGATGCCTCCGCGTCCGCGGGACGCCCCCGTCTGCGTGAGACGCCCCCGTCTTCGTGTGACGCCGGGCGCGCTGCGAGACGGTGCGGCTTCTGGCGGCGTCTCGGGGCTTCGGCGGCGTCTCGGGAGGTCGGCGGCGTGGTGGGGGGACGCCGCCGTCTGCGTGAGACGCCCCCGTCTTCGTGAGACGCCGGGCGCGCTGCGAGACGGTGCCAGTTCCGGCGGCGTCTCGGGGCTTCGTCGGCGTCGCGGGGAGGTCGGCGGCGTGGCGGGGGGACGCCGCCGTCTGCGTGAGACGCCCCCGTCTTCGTGAGACGCCGGGCGCGCTGAGAGACGGTGCCAGTTCCGGCGGCATCTCGGGGCTTCGTCGGCGTCGCGGGAGGTCGGCGGCGTGGCGGG
>NZ_JAGGPH010000004.1 GCF_018613895.1 Curtobacterium sp. ISL-83 | reverse complement strand
GGGCGACACCGCTCGGGCCGCGTGCCCCGCGTCCTGTCGGTCAGGGCGAGACTCGGCCACACGCGCCGCCGCGGCGGCCGCGGCGGGCGCCGGCGCAGCCGAGCGCGGCGCGCCGTCGACCCAGCGGAGCACGCGGCCGGTGAGGCCGCGGGGGTAGGACGCAGCCACCGGCACGGCGTCGGCCGACGGGACGGCGGCGAGCGGGGCCTCCTGGCCGGGCGGCAGCAGCTCGCTGCCCACCGTCGGGTCCGCGACGAACCGGCCGTGCTCGTCGTAGGAGTCGCGCGCCCGCCAGTAACGGCTGATGACCCGGAGCTTGACGCCGATGTGCAGCGCGAGTGACCCGATCAGCACGTACGCCAACGCGTTGTGCACCTGCTTGAACGGGAACGGCCAGGGGTACCACTGGTACGTGTTGAGCAGCCCGGTGACGACCTGCACGATCGCCGCCGCGACGAACACCGCGATCGACAGGCGCTCCAGCAGGTGCACGACCCCGCGCACCGGCGGCGTCTGCACGAGCGCCGGCATCACGACGTTCAACTTCGCGAGGAGCAGCGGGATGATGGCGATGCCCGCCGTGATGTGCAGGCCCTGCGTGAACTGGTACAGCTGCGCGGGACGGGTGGCGAACCGCATGCCGGGCAGCGGCTGCTGCAGGAAGTAGCTGTAGAGGCCGGTGCCGAAGCAGACCACGAAGGCCAGCCCGAGCAACCGCCCGAGCACCACCGCGGACCGGGCGTTCCGGTTCGGCGACGCCATCGCGGATCGTGCATCCAGCAGCAGCCCGCGCACGGTCGGTAGCCTCGTCGCACGATGAACGAGCGACTGCGACCTGGCCGACTCCTGCCGACCCTGCTGGCCGTGGTCGGTGTGCTGGCCCTGGCGGGCGTCATCGCCTTCGGCGTCACGCATCTGGGGTTCCTCCGAACGGGTCATCGTGCTCCATTCGTCGCGTGGACGCTGATCGCTTGGACGGTCTTCGCCGGCGCGGTGCTCGCACTGCGCTCCGTGGCTGCCCGGTGGGTCACCGTGATCGTGGTCGGCGGCGCCGTCCTGGTGGGCGTCGCTGCCCTGCTGGGGCCACCGAACACCAGCACCGACTCTGCCCGGTACGCCTGGGACGGGATCGTCCAGAACGCGGGAGTGTCCCCGTACGCCCACACGCCGCAGTCGTCGGCACTGACCGACCTCCGACCGGGGTGGCTGTTCCCGCACGCGGTCGACGGCACCTGCGAGCAGCCGCGGCTCCGCGGACTCGGCGACGGGCAGCCGGGCCAGTGCACCGCGATCAACCGGCCAGCGGTCACGACGATCTACCCGCCGATGGCGCAGCTCTGGTTCGCGCTCGTCCGCGCGGTGGTCCCGGTGACGGCGCAGTACCTGCCGTTCCAGGTGGCGGGGCTCCTCGTCTCGCTCGGGGTGACCATCGGACTCGTCGTCGTCCTCCGCCGCCTGGGCCGTCCCACCTGGTGGGCAGCGCTCTGGGCGTGGTCGCCGCTCGTCGCGTCCGAGGCCGTCACGAACTCGCACGTCGACGTCCTCGGTGCCGCGCTCGCCACGGCCGGCGTCGCCCTCGTCGTCTTCGGGCGACCGATCTGGGGCGGGATCGCCCTCGGCGCGGCGACCGCCACCAAGCTCATCCCGGCGCTCGTGTACCCGCCGCTCCTCGGGCGGTGGCGCCACTGGTGGGCGATCCCGGTCGGCATCGCCGTGTTCGGGTTGCTGTACGTGCCGTACGTGCTCACCACCGGACTCGACGTGCTCGGGTACCTGCCGGGGTACCTGTCCGAGGAGGGGTACGAGGACGGTAGCCGCTTCGCGCTGGTCTCGATGGTGGCGCACGGCAACGCGGCGACGGTGCTCGTCGTGTTGGTCGTGCTGCTGGCGGCGGTGGTCGCGTGGCGGCTCGGCGATCCGGCACACCCGTGGTCCGGCGAGGTCCTGCTCATCGGCGTGACGTTCCTCGCGGTGACCCCCCGCTATCCGTGGTACGCACTGCTGCTCATCCCCTTCGTGGTGCTCTCCGGCCGGTGGGAGTGGCTGTCCATCGGGCTCGCGATCACCCTGCGCCAGATCTGGCCCCACGTGGACGCGTACCGGTGGTGGCTCGTGGCGGCGATCCTGGTGATCGTGGTCGTGACCCTCGTGCGCACGGACCGTGACACCTGGCGGCGCTGGGGTCGACGGCTGCGCGGCGGCGGCCCGGAGACGCCCACGCCCCGTGCAGTACGATCGGGCGCATGACGGCTCGGGCGCTCCCCGCGACGGGACTCCTGCGCCGGGTGCGTGACGAGGCCCCGTCGCTGCCCCCGCGGCCGACCGACGACCCCGGTCTGGTCGACCGCTTCGGGCGCCGCGGCATCGACCTCCGCGTCTCGCTGACCGAGCGCTGCAACCTCCGGTGCACCTACTGCATGCCGGCCGAGGGCCTGCCGTTCGCCCCGACCGACGCCCTGATGACGGCGGCCGAGATCGACCGGCTGGTCGGCCTGGCCTCGCGTCGGCTCGGCGTGCGCAAGGTGCGGTTCACCGGCGGCGAGCCACTCCTGCGCCGCGACCTGGTCGACGTGATCGAGCGCTCCGCCGCGCACCCCGTCGAGCTGTCGCTGACCACGAACGCGATCGGCCTCGCGGGCCGCGCCGCCGACCTCGCCCGGGCCGGGCTGCAGCGCGTGAACGTCTCACTCGACACGGTCGACCCCGAGGCGTTCGCCACGATGACCCGACGACCGTTCCTCGACCGCGTGCTCGACGGCGTGCGGGCTGCCGACCAGGCGGGACTCGGCATGAAGATCAACGCCGTGCTGCTGCGCGGCGTGAACGACCACCTCGCGGTCGACCTGCTCGCCTGGTGCCTCGAGCGTGGGTACGAGCTGCGGTTCATCGAGCAGATGCCGCTCGACCCCGGGCACGCGTGGGACGGCGCGACGATGATCACCGCGCACGAGATCCGCACGCTGCTCGGCGAGCGGTTCCGCCTGACACCGGACGAGGCCCCGCGGGACAACGCCCCCGCGGAGCGCTACCGCGTGCACGCACTCGACGGCACGCCGCTCGGCACGGTCGGCATCATCGCGAGCATCACCGAGTCGTTCTGCGCGGACTGCACGCGCACCCGGCTGACCGCCGAGGGACACGTCCGCAGCTGCCTGTTCTCGGACGACGAGGTCGACCTGCTCGGTCCCCTGCGCGCCGGTGCCTCGGACGACGAGCTCGTGACGCTGTGGCAGGGCGCGATGTGGGCGAAGCCGCGCGACCACGGCGACGACACCGACGGCATCGTGCACCCCGCCCGCGGCATGAGCGCGATCGGCGGCTGACCGTGACGACGATCCGCTTCTTCGCCGCGGCTCGCGCGGCCGTCGGCATCGACGAGCTCGACGTGACCGCCACCGTGCTCGACGATGCGCTCCGTGCGGTGCCGGCGTCGGACGCCGCCCGCTGGTCGACCCTGCAGGAACGGTGCTCGTACCTGGTGGACGGGGTCAGCACGCGTGATCGCTCCACCCCGCTGGACGGCGTGGAGCTGGTCGACGTGATGCCCCCGTTCGCCGGCGGCTGACCGAGGCGAAGCCCGTCACGCCGACGGGTCGTAGACGACGAGGTCCTCGGCCGGGACCGCGATCCGGACCGGTTCCCCCGGCTCGAGTGCGAGCGCGGCGGCCCGCGCCAGGGTGAGGTCGGCGGTCAGGTCCCCGGCCCGGACGCGGACGAGCCCGTCCCGCGGTTCGAGGGCCTCGACGTGGCGCAGGACCCCGACACCGTCGCGGGTCGTGGTCCGGTCGTCGTCGCGGCTCAGGCGCGCGGCCGTCGGGTGGTACGCGGCCGACACGGCCCGGCCGGGAGGCACGGCGTGCGCCGCCGACGGCAGCTCGCCACCGCCGTCGGGTGCGATCCCGGCAGCGGTGGCGGTCCCGCGGACGACCGCCAGTCCGGAGAAGACCGTGGCGAACGCGCTCGACGGACGCCCGAGGACCGCGGCCGGCCTGCCCACCTCGACCACCCGACCGCCCTCGAGGACCACCACGCGGTCCGCGAGGGTCATCACCTCGACCGGGTCGTGCGTCACGAGGATCGTCGGACGCCCGACGGCCGCGCGGCGGATCGCAGCCCGGACGTCCTGCCGAGCGCCGAGGTCCAGCGCCGAGGTCGGTTCGTCGAGCAGCAGGACGGCCGGGTCGGTGGCGAGCGCCCGGGCGATCGCGACGCGCTGCGCCTGTCCACCCGAGAGCTCCGCCGGCGTGCGGTCTGCCAAGGCGACCACCCCGACGTCGGTGAGCGCTCGGACCGACCGGAGCCGTGCCTCCCGGCGGCTGGCGCCACCCGCGCGTGGACCGTACGCGACGTTCGCGACCACGGACAGGTGGGGGAAGAGGTCGGGGGTCTGCGCGACCAGGCCGACGCGACGACGGTGCGCGGGCACCGGGCGCCCGCGGCCGACGACCACGCGGTCGCCGAACACGACCTCGCCGTCGTCCGGGGTGAGCAGTCCGGCGAGGACCTCCACGACGGTGGACTTGCCGGCGCCGTTCGGTCCGATGACGGCGACGCACTCGCTCGGAGCGACCTCGAGGTCGACCGCGACGGCGCGGGCGTCGACGACGATCCGGGCGCGGACCCCGGCGGTCACGACACCACCGTCCTGGTCCGCAGCGAGGACACCCCGATGACGACCACGGCGACCACCACGAGCACGAGTGCGAGCGCCACCGCGGTGTCCGGATCGATCTCCCGCTGCAGGTAGATCTCGAGCGGCAGCGTGCGCGTCACGCCCTGCAGGCTCCCGGCGAAGGTGAGCGTCGCGCCGAACTCGCCGAGGGCACGGGCGAAGCAGAGTACGAGACCGGACAGGATGCCCGGCAGCGCCCGGGGCGTCGTGACGGTCAGGAACGTCCGGGTCGGGCCCGCTCCGAGCGTCGCGGCGACCCGCTCGAACCGATCGCCGCCGACGCGGAGGGCGCCCTCGATCGACGACACCAGGAACGGCATCGCGACGAACGCCTGCGCGATCACGACGGCCGTCGTGGTGAACGCGATGTGCAGCCCGTGGTCGTCGAGGAAGGCACCCACCACCCCGAGCCGACCGAACGCGGCGAGGAGCGCGAGACCACCGACGACGGGCGGCAGCACCAGGGGCAGCAGCACGAGGGCCCGTGCGACCCCGGTCCACCGCGACGAGGACCGGGCGAAGAGGACGGCGAGCGGATACCCGAGGACGAACGACACCCCGGTGGCGAGGGACGCGGTGCCGAGACTCAGCCCGAGGGCCGTGAGCGACGACGACGAGGTGACGAGCGCCACGAACGACGACCAGTCGACGCGGCCGACCATGGCGAGCACCGGGACCACGACGAACAACCCGCCGAGGACCGCGGGCACGGGCAGCCACCACGGCACCGCGGTCCGGGCGCTCCGGGTCCGGGCGCTCCGTGTCCGCGCACGCGCTGTCCGGGCGCGGTCCGTCGGCGCCGGTTGCTCCCCGGCACCTGGGCTCCGCGCACCGACGGGCTCGGCGGCGGTCGGCGGCACGCTCAGGGCTTCCCGAACCCGGCGGCGGCGAGGACCCGCTGGCCGACGTCGGACCGGACGTAGGCCGTGAACGCCGACGCGAGCGCGGGGTTCGCCGCACGACGGAGGACGGTGACCGGGTAGGTGTTCACCGCGCGGGACGCCGCCGGGAACGTGACACCGTCGACCTTCCCGCCGGCTCCCCGGACGTCCGTCGCGTAGACGAGTCCCGCGTCCGCCTGACCGGACGACACCTTGCCGAGCACGTCGGTGACGGACTGCTCCTCGCTGACCGGGCGGAGGTCGACGCCGGCGATCCGTTCGACCCGCCCGGTCGCCGCGCCGCACGGCACCGGCGCGGCGCACGTCACGACCTGGAGGCCCGGACGGGTCAGGTCCGCGAGGGTCGCGATGTGCTCCGGGTTGCCCGGGGCGACCGCGATCTCGAGAACGTTCGATGCAAAATCCCGCGGTGCCCCCGCGGCCACGTCGGACCCCACGAGACCCTGCATGGTGGTCTCGTCGGCAGCGGCGAAGACGTCGGCCGGGGCACCGTTCCGGATCTGGGTCGCGAGGTCGCTCGACCCCGCGAACGAGAACGTGATGGTCGTGCCGGGGTGCGTCTGCTCGTAGCGCTTGCCGAGTTCGGTGAACGTGCGCTGGAGCGACGCGGCGGCGAACACGGTGATGGACCCGGCGGGAGCCGTGGTCGTGCCGGTCGCGCTGGCTCCGTCGGAACCCGAGCCGGTCGCACGCGCGCCGGCGGTGTCCGGTCCCGTCGCCGCACAGCCGGCGAGGAGGGCAGCCGCGGCGAGCCCGGCCAGAATCGCCACGGGGAACCGCAATCGCGTCATCACATCACGATCGTACCCGCATCCGCGGATTCGTCCACGACCGGTCGCCCCTCGCCGAGCCAGGCGGTGATGCCGCCGTCGAGCACGAGGGCTCGGGGGCCGGCCGTCCGCGCCCAGGCGACGGCACGGGGCCCGCGGGCGCAGACCACGACGACGTCACCGGCGGCGTCCGCGGGCAGGTCGGCGGGGACCAGCGACCCCGCGATGACCCCGTCCGCGCGTTCGGCGTCGGTGCGGACGTCGACCAGGGTCACCGGGCCGGCCGCGAGTCGCTCGGCGAGCGCAGCGGGCGCGATCCAGCGCACCTCGTCCGCTGCCGCTCCCGGTGCGGGCCGGTGCGAGGCCGGACCCCGGCGGACCGGACTCTCGGTCCACCGCCAGCGCCGGGCGTCGACCGTCAGGACCCGGCCGAGCAGCGGCTCCCCGAGTCCGGCCACGAGTGCGGTCACCTGCGCCGCCATCACCGACCCGACAGCGCCGCAGAGTGCGGGCAGGACGCCGTCGAGCGCGCAGGACCCCTCGTCCGGGAACACGTCGGGGTGCAGGTCGTGGAAGTCCACCGGCGTCGGCGCGGCGTCGTGGAAGACGGAGACCTGTCCGTCGTACCCGAGCACCGTCCCCCACACGAACGGCACGCGCTCCGCGGCGCAGGCGTCCGAGACGGCACGGGTCACCGCCACGCTGTCGGCCGCGTCCACCACCACGTCGTGTCCGGCGACCATCTCGGCACGGAAGGACTCGTCGAGGGCGACGACCTCGAGCGCCGGGTCGACGCCCCGCACCCGCTCGGCGGCGACGGTGGCCTTCGGGCGCCCGACGTCCGCCGCAGCGAACAGGGTCTGCCTGGCGAGGTTCGACGCGTCGACCGTGTCGTGGTCGACGATCGTGATCCGGCCCAGTCCGCTGCCCGCCAGGTAGGTCAGGACCGGTGCGCCGAGGCCACCGGCACCCACGACGAGCACCCGGGCGCCGGCGAGCGCCCGGACGGCGCGGTCCCCGGCGTCGGGCAGCGCCGCAGTGCGGGACAGCAGGGGGCGGCGGTCTGTGGTGTTCATCGTTCCTCCGACGGGGCCGGGGTCTCCACGGTGACCATCGTCGCCTTCACCGACGCCACGGCGACCGACCCGAGTTCGAGGCCGAGGTCCCGGACGGCTTCTGCGCTCATGAGCGACACCACGCGGTGCGGGCCGCACTGCAGCTCGACCTGGGCCATCACGCCGTCGACGACCAGGTCGGTGACGATCCCGACGAACCGGTTCCGCGCCGAGCTCCGGACGCCGGACGGATCCCCGAGCTGCTCTCCCCTGGCCTTCGCGTGCACGGCGAGTTCCCGACCGTCGACGACCGAGCGGCCGGAGTCGTCCGAGATGCGCGAGAACGTCCCGTGCTCGATGAGCCGGCGGACCGTGTCGTCACTCACGCCGAGGTACCGCGCAGCGTCGCGGATCCGGAGCTTCGTCATGGTCCTCGACGATAGCCTGCCCCCGGCTTCCTCCGGTCCGTCCCTCGTCCGACGGGACTCTCAGCGGATCCGTCAGTCGACCGCGGCACGCGCCCAGCCGGTCCCGCTAGCGTCCACGGCGTGAGCACTCCCGGCACCGGCAGCTTCGGCGTCCCGACCCGCGCGGGCCGCTCCTCGGTGCGCGCCAGGGCGCGCTCGCTGTCCTCGAGCGTCGGGCTCGCGGTCGTCCGGACGCCGGAGCTCACGATCGGCGCCCTCGGTGTCCTCGTCTCCGCTGCGTTCGGCTGGGTGCCGTCGCTCTGGTACGACGAGGCAGCGACGGTCACCAGCGCGCAACGGTCGTGGGGGCAGTTGTGGGCGGAGCTCCACAACGTCGACGCCGTGCACGGCTTGTACTACGCGCTCATGCACGTGTGGTTCTGGCTCGTCGGGTACACGCCCTTCACCCTGCGCTTCCCGAGCGCCCTGGCCATCGGCCTCGCGGCGGGACTCGTCGTCGCCCTCGGCCGCCGACTCGGCGGGCGGCGGCTCGGCATCACCGCCGGTCTGGTCTTCCTGGCCATCCCGCGCGTGCAGTGGGCCGGGTCCGAGGGCCGGCCCTACGCCACCATCACGACGCTGGCGGTCGGGCTGACGCTCGTCGGCCTCACCGCGGTGAGCCGGACACGCTCCGGCACCGGCACTGGCGCCGCCGCCGGGGCCCGCGCTGGCGCTGGCTTTGGCGCTCGCGCTCGCGCTGGCGCTGGCGCTGGCCGGAGCCTGCCGTGGTGGATCGCCTACGGGCTCCTCGCGCTGGTGTCCGTCACCTTCAACGTGTACCTGTCGCTCGCCGTCGTCGCGCACGCGGTGACGCTCGGCTGGACCCTGCTCGCGCAGCGTGCCGGCGCTCGGACCTCCCCGCGCAGCGGCACACCGCGACCGTCCCTCGTGCCCCGGAGCGCCGTGGTCCGCTGGGCGGTCGCGGTCGGCATCGCCGCCGTCGTGCTCACGCCCTTCGTGCTCGAGGTCGCGGCACAGTCGAAGCAGGTGAGCTGGATCCCCGGCATCGAACCGCGCGTCGTCCAGCAGGTGTTCGACGCGGCCTGGTTCGGCGGGATCCGGACGTACGCCGCCGTCGCGTGGACGCTCATGGCGCTCGGGACCGTGACGGCGCTCGTGCAGGCGCACCGGGCTGCGCCGACGGTCCGCGCGCTCTTCCGGGCGCAGGCCGTCCGCGTCGCCCTGCCCCTCGTGGTGGTCCCGACCGGCGCGCTGCTGCTCGCCACCGCGCTCGGGAAGCACCTGTACTCGCCGAAGTACGCGAGCCTGAGCATGCCGTTCGTCGCGCTCCTGATGGCGCTCGCGCTCACCCTGCTCAGCCGTCGGGCACTGCTCGCGGTCGCGGTCGCGGTCGTGCTCCTGGGGTCGGTCCCGACCGCCGCGTACGTGAAGACGCCACAGTCCAAGCAGGACAGCACGTGGGCCGAGGCAGCCTCGATCGTCGCGGCGGCGCGCGCGGCGAACCCGGCGCAGGCGGACGAGGGCGTCGTGTTCGGGAGCGTCTGGAAGCACCAGATCGCCACGGCGGACATCATCCGCATCGCCTACCCCACCGCGTTCCTCGGGATGACCGATCTGAGCGTCCGGACGGTCGCGACGGACCACGGAGTGCTCTGGGACAAGCCGGGGGACGTCAGGTCGACGATCCCGGCGCGCCTCGCCGACATCGACACGGTGTTCTTCGTCGGTGGGACGTCGGCGACGGGGAACATCGAACCGCAGACGGCCGCGACCCTGGCCGAGCACGGCTTCACCCGGTCGGGCCGCTGGACGACCGGCCACGTCGTGGTCAGCGAGTACGTCCGGCGCTGACCGGTCGGCACGACCAGCCACCCCGGCAGCGATCCAGACGGCACCGACTCGACGTCACCGACCCCGAGGTCAGTGCACGACGCGCGCGCCGTGCACCGGCCCGGTGGCCCGCAGGGCGACCAGTCCGGCCGCGCTGAGTTCCACCTGCACCTCGAGCGCGCTGTCCCGGTCCGCGACCAGGAACGCGACCGTGGGCCCGGAGCCGGACACCAGCCCCGCGAGGGCCCCGGCCTTCTCACCGACCTCGAGCGTCGTGGCGAGCGCCGGCTGCAGTCGCATCGCGGGCGCTTGCAGGTCGTTGTACAGGCAGTCGGCGAGCAGGTCCGGGTCACCGGCCCGGAGCGCCTGCAGCACGTTCGACTCCACCACCGGGGTCGTCGGCGCCGGTGCGATGTCGGCGCGGTAGCGCTCCCGGTGCTCGTCGAGGGCACGGTACACCGCCGGCGTGGACAGGCCGTGGTCGCTCAGGGCGAGCACCCAGTGGAACTCGCCCTTCGCCAGCGCGGGACTCAGCTCGTCGCCGCGGCCCGTCCCGACCGCCGTGCCACCCGCGAACGCGAACGGGACGTCGGCACCGAGCTGCGCGGCCAGCCGGAGGAGTTCTTCACGACCGAGTGCGGTCCCCCAGAGCGTGTCGACGGCGAGCAGCGTCGCGGCGGCGTCGGCCGACCCGCCACCCATGCCCCCGGCGACCGGCACCTGCTTGTCGATCGTGAGCCGGACGCCACCTCGGTACCCGGCCGCGTCCGCGACGAGCCGTGCTGCCCGGATGGCGAGGTTCGACTCGTCGACCGGCACCCCGCTCGCGTCGATCGGCCCCGTGAACCGCACCGAGAAGCCGTCGGCGGGCTCCGCCGTGACGTCCTCGTACAGGGAGACGGCCTGGTACGCCGTCGCGACGTCGTGGTACCCGTCCGGCTGCAGCGCACCGACCGACAGGTAGACGTTGATCTTGCCGGGAGCGCGCGTCCGCACGCGCGTGGGTGCCGCCAGCGAGGTCATGCGCCCAACCTATCCCGACGCCGCGACCGTCAGGTCGACGCCGGTCACCAGGACGCACTCCACGTCAGACCGACACCGACGCGCGCACGAGCGGGATGACCTGCTCGCCGAACCGTTCCATCTCCTCGAGTTGCGGCGAGAACTGCAGCAGCAGCGTGTCGACCCCGGCGTCCTCGAACTCGCGGATGCGGGCGGCGACCTGCTCCGGCGTCCCGACGAACCCGGGGCGCAGGCCGCGGTTCGACACCGAGTAGTCCTCGAGCGACGGCACGTGCTCGAGCTGCGACTTCGAGATGAAGTCCTGGTAGGACTCGTAGGCCGTGCCGTGCTGCACGTCGGTGATGCGCGCCAACTCGGCCTGCGCCTCCTGCTCGGTCTCGCGCACGATGGCGTAGGCGGCCATGCCGAAGGCCTCGAACGGCGGCAGCCCGGCCTCGTCGCGGCGACGGCGCATCTCCGCGATCTTCGTCCGGAGCTCCTCGACCGTCCCGCCATGGGTGACGTACGCATCCGCGTAGTGCGTGATGCTCGCCTTCCCGGCCTCGCTCTCGCCGCCGGCGTAGATGCGCGGCGTGACGCGCGGCTTCGGCTCGAGGTGCGTGTTCTCGAGGTCGTAGTACTCGCCGTGGAACGAGTACGGTGTCTCCCGCCACAGCCCCTTGAGGATCTCGACGAACTCCGCCGTGCGCTTGTAGCGGTCGTCGTGCTCCGAGAAGATGCCGCCGTACTGCCTGGCCTCCTCGGCCCACCAGGCGCTCACCACGTTGAACGTGAAGCGACCGCCGGAGATGTCGTCGATCGTCGCGGCCTGCTTCGCCGTCACCGCGGGCAGGTGGTACCCCGGACGCATCGCCGCCATGATCTCGAGGCGCTCCGTCGTCGCCGCGATCGCAGCCGCGAGCGCCCACGCCTCGAGGCTCGGCGCCGCCGTCCCCTTGATGTCGTTGAGGTTGAGCTCCGGCACGAGCGTCAGGTCGAACCCGATCCGCTCGGCACGCTGCGCCAGTCGCTTGACGTAGTCGAAGGTGACCGGCATGTGCTCGTTCTCGACGTTGCGCAGCCAGCCGCCGAAGAGCGGGGTCCAGTATCCGAATCGCACGGGGAGGTTCCTTGGGTGGTGGGGAGTGACGGGCTGGAGGCGGTGGTCGCGTCGCGAGCCGCGCCTCCAGGCCGGTGGGCGGTGCTGTCTCAGGCCGTCGCGGCCGCGTACGCGGGTGCGTTCGCCGTGCGCTGCTGCGTGCCGTGCTCGCTGCCGTGCTCGGTGCCGTACTCGGCTGCGAGGAGCGCGCCGGTGAAGCGCGCGATGGCGCGCGGTCCGGATGCCGGGGCGATCTCCTCGACGGCGGGGTTGTAGTTCGTGTTCGTGTTGATGTCGTAGACGACCGTCCGGCCGTCGGTCGTCTCCATGAACTCGACGCCCGCGATCTGGATGCCCTGGTCGGCGAGGAACGTCCGGAGCTGCTGCACCAGCGGGTGCTCCGCCGTGACCTCGGTGCGGACCGAGAAGGCGGACGGCGTCCCGGTTCCGGGGACCTCGCAGACCGCGCCGGCGATCGACTGGCTGCCGGGTGCGGGGACCTCGCAGGCGTCGGCCGGGCAGAGCTCGAAGCTGCCGGCGCTCGTGTCGACCCGGACGGCGTAGACGAACTCCCCGCCGACGAACTCGACGCGGGTGATGAAGGGCTCGCGGGCCGTCAGGAACTCCTGCAGCAGCGTGATGCCGTCGACCGGCGCCTCGAACTCCGGGGAGTCGACGTACGCGTCGAACTCGGCGAGCGAGTCGAACCGACGGACGCCCAGCCCCTTGCCGCCCTGGTTGTGCTTCGTGATGAACGGGATGTCCTCGCCGTCGGTGAAGGTCCGCGCGGCGTCCTTGAGCGTGGCCGTGCCGAAGACCGCGGTGGTCCGCGGGACGTCGAACCCGGCATCGCGGAGCAGCCCGTGCTGGGCGACCTTCGAGACCTCGAGCTCGAGAACGTGGCTGCCGTTCACGACCGTGCGACCGGCCCGCTCGAGCCACCCGAGGAGGGCACGCGTGTACTCCTTGCTGTGCTCGTGTCCACGCGTGTGGGAGCTCGCGGACATGCGCGACCAGTAGACCCCCGGCGCCGGCTCGGCACCGAGGTCGATCTGGCCCTCGGTCAGGAGGACCTCCTCGACGGGGACGCCCTCGGCCTCGAACGCGGCGGCGAGCGGCGGGAACCACTCGGGGTTCTCGTGGATGACGTACACGCGGGGAGTGCTCACCGGACCAGCCTAGGCACGGTATACCGCACGCGCCCAAGTGTGTGACGCGGTGCTACTCCGTCCGCTGGAACTGCTGCGTACCGACGACGCCGAGCAGCTCGAGCTTCTGGGCGTCCTCGGTGCCGGGGGGTGCCGTGAAGAGCAGGAGCGCCTGCGCGTGGTTCTCGGTGTGGAGGACCTGGCAGTCGACCGTGATGCGCCCGAGCTCCGGGTGCACGAACGTCTTGTGGTCCTCCCACCGGCTCGACACCTCGTGCAGCGCCCACAGCGCTCGGAACTCCTCGCTGTGCCGCTCGAGGTCGGCGATCAACTCGGCCGCGCGGCGGTCGGTCGGCCCGGCAGCGCCCACCGCCGCACGGAGCGAGGCCACCTGCGCCCGGGCGAGCCGGTCGTGCTGTTCCGGCGCGTACTTCGCCCGCTCGTCCGCGGTCATGAACCACCGCCACGGTTGGTACCGCTCGTTGCCGGGCAGGTCGACGGTGCTGCCGAGCAGCGCGGCGCCGAGGCGGTTCTCGACCAGGGTCTCCCCCAGGTCGTTCACCACGATCGCGGGGGTGTCCTCGAGTCGGTCGAGCACGCGCAGGATCGCCGGTTCGACGTGGTCGGTGCGGCGGGCGCGGATCGGCGCGTTGTGCCCCGACAACCGGAACAGGTGGTCGCGTTCGTCCAGGGACAGGCGGAGTGCCCGCGCGATCGCCGCGATCATCTGCTCGGACGGTTGCGGTCCGCGCTGCTGCTCGAGGCGCGTGTAGTAGTCGGCTGACATGCCGGCGAGTGCCGCCACCTCTTCACGCCGGAGGCCGGGGGTGCGCCGACGCGGACCGACGCCCAGCCCCACGTCCTCCGGGCGGAGGAGTTCGCGTCGACGGCGGAGGAAGTCGGCGAGCGCAGTGCGGTCCATGGTCCCGATCATGGCCCGCACGCGACGGCCGTGCCAGGGATCGGCGGTCCCCCGATGTCCGCGCTCTGGTTGCACCCCGACGCACGCACGATCGTGGAGGACATGGACATCACCAACGCCACCGTCTTCATCCCCGGCGCGACCTCCGGCATCGGCCTGGGCCTCGCACGACGCCTGCAGGACGCGGGCAGCACCGTCGTCATCGGTGGACGCCGCGAATCCCTGCTCGCCTCGCTCCACGCCGAGCACGGTTTCGACACCGTCGCCATCGACGTCGCCGACCCCGACTCGATCTCGGCCGCCGCATCGACCGTCCTCGCAGCGCACCCGTCGCTCGACGCCGTGATCACCATGTCCGGCATCATGCGCGCCGAGGACCTGCGGTCGGCGGTCCACCAGGCGGACGCGGTCGACACCGTCACCACCAACCTGCTCGGGACCATCCGACTGATCGACGCGTTCCTGCCACACCTGCTGACCCGGCCCGCGTCGACGATCATCACCGTGTCGTCCGGCCTCGCCTACACGCCGCTCGCCGCCACCCCCACCTACAGCGCGACGAAGGCCGCCGTGCACTCGTACACGCAGTCGCTCCGGCAGCAGCTCGCCGGGTCGCCGGTCTCGGTGCTGGAGCTCGTGCCGCCGGCCGTCGCCACGGATCTGATGGGCGCCGGCGTGGACTTCGGTGGGATGCCGCTCGACGACTTCCTGAGCGAGGTCGTGTCCCTGCTCGCGTCGGGTTCGGGGCCGGAGATCCTGGTGCAGAACGTGCTGCCGCTCCGGTGGTCGGAGCGCGACGGGACGCAGCAGCAGCTGATCGAGGCGCTGGCGTCGCGGGGGCACTGAGCGTCGGGGGGCGCTCGGGGCGAGGACGGATTCCGTCGCCGCGCTCGCTGCTCGCTGCTCCCTCGTCAGCCCTCGGAGGGAGCGGCTCCGGCGCTGCCGTCGTCTCGGTCCGTACGGCGTCGAACCGCTCGGTCAACGGTCCAGTTCACGATCCGCCACGCCACGAACGCCAGGCTCGTGGTGACAGCGGCGGGGACCGACTGTCCGAACCACCGGACGACGACGTACGACCCGGACGCGGCGAGCACGACCGTCAGGAGGGCGAGGGGTCGGGCCGTCTTCGGAGCGACGGCGCTGCCCTCGTGCAGAACGGACTCGGGGGTCCTTCCCTCGTCGTCGTCCGGCGGGAGCCTCACGAACCGTACCCCCCACGTGATGAGGCACGCTCCGAGGAGCAGCGCCACCCAGGCCGTGTCCGACTCCGGCTGCTGGACGACCCCGCGGAGCGCGAGTCCGAGAACGACGACCCCCGCGAGCACGAACGCCCCGGTGATCACCGAACTGGCGCGGGAGGGTCGGGCGGACACGGCGACCAGGTTACTGGTCCGCTGCGCTCCGAAGGCCGATGGTGCAGACACGACGATTCACGGGAGCGCTGAGGGCGAGCGGCCACCGTCGCCGCGCGCGCGGACACGGCGAACGATCGGAGCCTCGGGAGCACCGACGCACAGACGCAACAACTCCTTGTCGACCACCGCGAAGGTCGGGTCCGCCGTGACCAGGGCGTCAGCTTCGACAGCACCCGCGGTGGCGACGACGAGAGCGGCAGACGACGTGATCCCGAAGCTCTCCACGAGTCCCGGAACGTCATCGAGCAGGGCGTCGATGCCGACCCAATGAGCACTGGTCGTCCGGAGGACGCTGTTCCAGGCCGTCAGGAATGACCCGACCCGGGGAGTTCGCGGTCCGTCGAGGCCGCTCACCCCTGCGACGCCGTCCGACCTACGGTCGATGTCCAGGAGGTCGAGTTCAAGCAGTGCGTTGAAGAAGACGTCAGAGTCCGTGAGGTCGAGATGTTGCAGGAACGCCGCAGCTTCCGGGTGGCCATCAGCCCCGGAGTCGAACGCACGACGCACGAAACTCGTGTCGATGACCACCCGCTCGAACCCGCCGAAGCACTCGTCGAAGCTCAGCACGCCGAACTCGTCGAAGTCCTCCGGCTCACTGCGGCGCCACACGGCTCAGCGCGCTCCGTTGGACAGGGAAGGCGGCGAGACCGGGCGGGTGCCGCGCACCGAGCGCAACGTCCGGCGGAGACGAGCCTGTCGTTCCTCACTGCTCCCTTCTGGGCGAGGGAGCCCAGCGATGAACTCGGTCAGCTCGCTCGTGTGGACGAGCTGCCGCTGCCGGGCTCCCCCCTCCATCCACCCGATCGTTATCGTTCGGCCTCCTGTTCGTGTGCTGCCGAAGTCGGCGCGGCCGTCGCTCCGTTCGGGGCTGTCCGGTCCGTGTGGGGTCATGACGCCTCCTCGTGCTCGTGTTCCTGTTGGGAGGCTAGGGCTGGTGGTCCTCGTGTCACAAACATTGTGTATTTCACAACCGCCGAGGACCGTGCACGTCCGGGGACCGGGAGGCTGCCGTGCTGGCTCGATGCGGGAGGATTGGAACCGTGGCGAACCAGGAGCACCCTTCGGCGACGACGACCCGGACCCGTGTCCGCCTCGGGCGCCGAGCGGACCTCGGAGCCGACTGCGCCAACTGCTTCGGCCTCTGCTGCGTCGCCCTCGCGTTCACCCGGTCCGCGGACTTCCCCGTCGACAAGTCCGCCGGCGACCCGTGCACGAACCTCGACACGACCGACGGGTGCCGCATCCACCCGCACCTCCGCGACCGCGGGTGGAAGGGCTGCACCGTGTTCGACTGCGCGGGCGCCGGGCAGAAGGTGTCGCAGCAGACGTTCGCGGGTCGGTCCTGGCGCGATGACGACGAGACCCGGATCGCGATGTTCGCGACCTTCCCCGTGGTGCGACGCCTCCACGACCTGCTCCGGTACCTGGACGAAGCGGTCACCATGGTCGAAACCGAGGGGCTCGATCCTGCGTCGTGGTCCTCGGCGTTCGAACGGGTCCACACGCTGAGCGACGGGACACCCGCGGAACTCGCTGTGCTCGACGTGGACGCCGAGTACGACACCGCGCGGCCGCTCCTGCTCCGCGCGAGCGAGATCGCCCGGGGAGGGCGCCAGGACCAGCAGCACGACCGTGCCGGTTCGGACCTCGTCGGCGCGCGCCTGGCGGGGGCCGACCTGCGTGGCGTGACGCTGCGCGGGAGCCTGCTGCTCGCGGCGGACCTGCGTGGAGCCGTGCTCGACCGGTGCGACCTGCTCGGCGCGGACCTGCGGGACGCCGATCTGCGCGGAGCGGACCTGCGCGGTGCCCTGTTCCTCACGCAGATGCAGGTGAACGCCGCGCGCGGAGACGATGCGACGCTGCTCCCCGATGGCTTCACCCGGCCGAGCCACTGGACCGCATCACCGACACGAGCTGAGGCCCCGACCGACACGTCCGGCGCGGACGTCAGGACGCGGCGAGGACCGTCCGGGCGAGGCGCACGAAGTCGTCGACGCTGATCGCCTCACCACGCGCGGTGGGGTCGATGCCCGCTGCTTCGAGGATCTCCGACGCCCTGGCGCTCCCGCCGAGCACACCGGAGAGGCTCTGGCGGAGCATCTTCCGTCGCTGCTGGAACGCGCCGTCGACCAGGGTGAACACCTGTGCGCGGAGCGTCTCATCGCCCGGCGGGTCGGCGCGGTCGAACCCCACGAGCACACTGTCGACGTTCGGGACGGGCCAGAACACCTGCCGACTCACCTGACCGGCCGTGCTCCACGACCCGTACCAGGCGGCCTTGACGCTCGGCGCCCCGTAGACCTTGCTGCCCGGGCCCGCCGCGATGCGGTAGCCGACCTCGGCCTGCACCATCACGAGCGCCCGCTCGATCGACGGGAACGTCGCGAGCAGGTGCAGCAGGACCGGCACGGACACGTTGTAGGGCAGGTTCGCGACGACGTGTGTGGGCGCTTCCGGCAGGTCGGACGCCGCCACCGTCAGCGCGTCCTGGTGCACGACCCGGAGCTGCGCCGACGGTTGGAGCGCAGTGACCGTGGCGGGCAGCTGCGCGGCGAGGCGACCGTCGATCTCCACCGCCGTGACCGACGCACCCGTCTCGGTGAGTCCGAGGGTGAGCGACCCGAGCCCTGGCCCGATCTCGAGCACCTTGGACGACGCGTCGACCCGTCCGGACGCCACGATGCGCCGCACCGTGTTGGCGTCGTGCACGAAGTTCTGTCCGAGCTTCTTGGTCGGGGTGACGTCGAGCTTCGCCGCGAGGTCCCGGATCTCCGCCGGACCGAGGAGCGCCCCCACGACTACTGGTCCACCGTGACGGGTTCGGCGTCCCACGCCCCGTAGACCAGCTCGGTGTTCGACGCGATCTGCGCGGCGAGCATCGAGACGTCGGTGCCGAGCGTCTCGGCCATCGACCGGAGCGTCACGGGGATCAGGTACGGCGCGTTCGGACGACCTCGGAAGGGTGCCGGCGTCAGGAACGGGGCGTCCGTCTCGACCATGAGCAGGTGCCGGGGCGCCACCGCGAGGGCTTGGCGCAGCGGCTCGGCGTTCTTGAACGTGACGGTCCCGGCGAAGGACATGTACCAGCCCCGCTCGGCGCACAGGCGCGCGAGGTCCGGACCGCCGGAGAAGCAGTGGAACACCGTCTTCTCGGGAGCCCCGACGCGGTCGAGGACCTCGACCACGGCGTCGTGTGCGTCACGGTCGTGGATCGTCAGCGCGAGGTCGTGCTCCTTCGCGATGCGGATGTGCTCCTCGAAGGAGCGGATCTGGGCGTCACGACCGTCTTCGCCGGTGCGGAAGAAGTCGAGCCCGGTCTCGCCGATCGCCCGCACGCGGGGCAGGGCGGCGAGCTCCGCGATCCCCGCCAGGTGCTCGTCGAGCAAGCCCTTCGCGTCGAGCTCAGGGGCCTCGTTCGGGTGCAGCGCCACGGCAGCCAGCACGCGGGGCTCGCGGGCGGCGATCTGCGCGGACCACTGCGAGGTGGCGAGGTCGGTCCCGACCTGCACGACACCGCGCACACCCACGCTCGACGCACGGCCGAGGTGCTCGCGGTAATCGAGGGGGCCGTTGCCGCCGTCGCCCACGCCGTCGGCGATCTCGAGGTGCGTGTGGTTGTCGTACACGCCGACGACGAGCGCCTGGGGCAGCGGCGGGTAGGTCAGGTCCCGCTTCTGGCCGCCGTCGCCGTTCCGCGACCGGACGTGGGCGT
This sequence comes from Curtobacterium sp. ISL-83, assembly GCF_018613895.1. Classification (GTDB taxonomy): domain Bacteria; phylum Actinomycetota; class Actinomycetes; order Actinomycetales; family Microbacteriaceae; genus Curtobacterium. Next base: position 44,499 of record NZ_JAGGPH010000004.1, on the reverse strand, counting down.
CAGCTCCGGAGTCGGTCACGCTGCGCCCTGCTCGGCCTGCTCGATGCGCGGGAAGAGCCCGCTCTCGAGCGGCACGACCGAGGTCGCACCCTGCCACTCCCACGCGCGGTCGACCCGCTGTTCCGCGATCGAACCACCGGCGCCGATCGAGGCCCAGAGCTTCTCGGTCGCCTTGGGCATCACCGGGGAGGTCAGGACGGCCACGGTGCCGAGGCCCCGGAGCGCCGTCGCCAGGACGGTCCCGAGCCGCTCGCGCTGTGCGTCGTCCTTCGCGAGGACCCACGGCTGCTGCTCCGTGATGTACCCGTTCAGCGCGTCGACGAGCTCCCAGACGGCGGCGATCGCCTCGTGCGGGGCGAAGGCGGCAATCGCTGCGTCGGCGCGCTCAGTGACGGAGACGGCGAGCGCGTCGACGGCTTCGTCGGACGCGGTCAGCGACCCGCGCGACGGCACGGCGCCGTCGAAGTACCGCTGCAGCATCGCGACGATGCGGGACGCCAGGTTGCCGAACCCGTTCGCGAGGTCGGACTGGTACCGCGCCGAGATGTCCTCCCAGCTGAAGTTGCCGTCCTGCCCGAAGGTGATGGCACGCAGGAAGTAGTACCGGAACGCGTCCGAGCCGAAGGTGTCGGTGATCTCCGACGGCGCGATGCCGGTGAGCTTCGACTTCGACATCTTCTCGCCGCCGACGAGCAGCCACCCGTGCCCGAACACGCGCTTCGGCACGGGGAGCCCCGCCGCCATGAGCATCGCCGGCCAGATCACGGCGTGGAAGCGGGCGATGTCCTTGCCGACGATGTGGACGCTCGGCCAGAGGCGCTGGAATGCTTCGTCGTCATCCGAGCCGTACCCGAGCGCCGTGACGTAGTTGAGGAGCGCGTCGAACCACACGTACAGCACGTGGTCGCTGTCCCACGGGATCGTGATGCCCCAGTCGAAGCTCGACCGTGAGATCGACAGGTCGCGGAGCCCCTGCTTGACGAACGAGATGATCTCGTTCCGGACGCTCTCGGGCTGGATGAACTCGGGGTTCGACTCGTAGAGGTCGAGCAACGGCTGCTCGAAGTCGGACATCCGGAAGAAGTAGTTGCGCTCGGACAGGACCTCGACCGGGATGGAGTGGATCGCACAGACCTGCTCCCCCTCGTACGCACCGGTCCCGGGCACCAGGTCGCCCGGCTGCTTGTACTCTTCGCAGCCCACGCAGTAGAAGCCCTCGAACTCGCCGGCGTAGATGTACCCGTCGTCGTAGAGCTTCTGCAGGAACGCCGTCACGCCACGCTCGTGCCGTTCATCGGTCGTGCGGATGAAGTCGTCGTTCGCGATGTCCACGGTGTCGAGCAGCGGCTTCCACGCATCGGTGACGAGTCGGTCGGCCCATTCCTTCGGCGTGACGTCGTTCGCGGAGGCGGTGCGCAGGATCTTCTGCCCGTGCTCGTCCGTGCCGGTCAGCAGCCAGGTGTCGTCACCGCGCTGCCGGTGCCAGCGCGCGAGGACGTCCGCGGCGACCTCGGTGTAGGCGTGCCCGATGTGCGGCACGTCGTTCACGTAGAAGATCGGCGTGGTGATGCTGAACGAGGACCCGTCGGACATGCGGACCATCCTACGGGCGGGGCCGGACCGGATGACGCGCCCCGCGCGCCACCTGTGGAGAACCCGACTGGAGGCGCGTGGCGGGCCCGCCCCGTGCCTCCAGTGCGGTGGTCAGCGCGCCGCGAGCGCGCCTTCGTACAGGTCGCGCTTCGACAGGCCGGTCGCGTCCGCGACCGCTGCCGCGGCCTCCTTCATCCGCATGCCCGCGGCCACCCGCTCGAGCACGAGCCGGATGCCGTCGTCGAGCGATGCCTCCTCGGTCGGCGCGGACGCCCCGGCGACCACGACGCAGATCTCGCCGCGCACCCCCTCGGACGCCCACGTGACGAGCTCGTCGAGCGAGCCACGGCGGACCTCTTCGTAGAGCTTCGTGAGCTCCCGGCAGACCGCGGCCCGCCGGTCCCCTCCGAACCCGACGGCCATGTCGGCGAGCGTGTCGGCCAGCCGGTGCGGCGACTCGAAGAACACCATCGTGCGTTGTTCACCGGCAAGCGACTGGAACGCCCGTCGACGTTCCCCGCCCTTCCGGGTCGGGAACCCCTCGAACGTGAAGCGGTCCGTGGGGAGTCCGGACACGGCGAGCGCCGTCAGGACCGCCGACGGCCCGGGGATCGCGGTGACCGTCACACCCGCCGCGGCCGCGGCCTCGACGAGCGGGAATCCCGGATCGCTGATGGCGGGCATCCCGGCGTCGGTGAGCACGACGACGTCGGCCTCTCGAGCGAGCTCGACGACCTCCGCGGCCTTCGCCCGTTCGTTGTGTTCGTGGAGGGCGATGAGCCGCGGCCGGTTCTCGATCCCGAGGGCGCGCATCAGGTGCACGGCGGTCCTGGTGTCCTCCGCCGCGACGACGGTGGCGTTGGACAGGGTCTCGACCAAGCGGCGCGAGGCGTCACCGAGGTTGCCGATGGGGGTTGCTGCGAGGACGATCACCCACCCATTGTGGTCGCAGCGGACGCATACGGCCGATCCGTAGGATGCTCCCGATGACCAGCGAGCTGACCGACGACCGCACGGCCGTGCCAGAGGTGCCGGTCGGCTCCCGTCTCGACGACTGGTGGGCGCGTGTCCTGTCGACGGGGATCCGGCTCGCGGTGTGGCGCTGGACGGGTCCGCTCGCGGTCACGCTGCTGGCCGCCGTGCTGCGGCTCGTGAACCTCGGGAACCCGCACTCGCTCGTGTTCGACGAGACGTACTACGTCAAGGACGGCTGGTCGATCGTGCACCTCGGGTACGAGGGCACCTGGCCACCGAACCCGAACGACACGTCCCTGCCGAAGACGGACGACCGGTTCGCCAGCGGGCAGACCGACGTCTTCACGAGCGCCGCCGAGTTCGTCGCGCACCCGCCCCTCGGCAAGTACCTGATCGGGCTCGGCATGCTGCTGTTCGGGCCCGGGGACTCGTTCGGCTGGCGCATCACGGTCGCCGTGCTCGGCATCGCCACCGTGTTCCTGACCGCGGTGATCGCCCGGTCGCTCTTCCGCTCGACGCTCATCGGGACCCTGGCGGGGTTCCTGCTCGCCGTCGACGGGCAGGCGATCGTGATGTCGCGGGTCACCCTGCTCGACGGCATCCTGACGTTCTTCGTCGTCCTCGGCTTCGGTGCGCTGCTGCTCGACCGCCGGTGGTCCGCCCGTCGGATGGACGCCTGGGTCCTCCGCCGCGCCGAGCAGGGCCGGGACACCCTCTGGGGGCCGGTCTTCTGGTGGCGGCCGTGGCTCCTCGCGATGGGGCTGGCGCTCGGGTTGGCGTCGGCCACGAAGTGGTCCGGGATGTTCTTCCTGGCGTTCTTCGCGGTGTACTCGGTGCTCAGCGACACGATGCTCCGTCGCCGTGCGGGGGTGGCGTTCTGGTCGTCGAGCGCCTGGCTGCAACAGGCCCCCGTCACGTTCCTGCTCACCGTGCCGATCGCCGCGGCGACCTACCTGGCGTCGTGGACCGGCTGGTTCCTGTCGAGGGGCGGCTGGGACCGGAACTGGTTGGGCTCCGGCGGTCAGCGGTGGACCGGCGTGCTGTCGTGGGTGCCGGACAGCCTGCAGAACTGGTGGCACTACCAGTCCGAGATCTACGCGTTCAACATCGGGTTGCACACGCCGCACTCGTACCAGGCGAACCCGCTGCTGTGGCTCGTGATGCAGCGGCCGACATCGATGTTCTACGCGGGCCAGAACGCCGGACAGGACGGCTGCGCGGCGAGCCGCTGCGGCGAGGCCATCACCGGCATCGCGAACCCGTTCATCTGGTACGCGGCGGTCATCGCGACCGTGGTGCTGCTCGTGCTCTGGATCACCCGGCGGCAGTGGGAGTACGGCTTCGTGCTGCTCGGCGTCGCGGCGGGCTACCTGCCGTGGCTGATGTACGTCGACCGCACGGTGTTCCAGTTCTACACGATCGCCTTCGAGCCCTTCATGGTGATGGCGTTGGCCGCGGCGATCGGCTTGGTGCTCGGTTCCCCGCGCGACGAACGGTCGCGCAGGACGCGTGCGGTGCTGTGGGTCGGGGTGTACCTCGGCGTGGTGGTGCTCGCCTCGGTGTACTGGTACCCGATGTGGACGGCGATGCAGATGCCGTGGGACTTCATCCGGTCGCACTACTGGCTGCCCAGCTGGCTCTAATCCACGGCGTCGGCCTGGAGGCGCGGCCCGCCTCCGGCGGTCGTGTCGCCACTGCGGGTGGTCGGTTCGCTCGGGTGGTCGGTCCGCTCGGGTCGGCCGGTCCGCTCGGGTCGGCCGGTCCGCTCGGGTCGGCCGGTCCGCTCGGGTCGGCCGGTCCGCTCGGGTCGGTCAGGACGCTGGTTGCATGGCGCGTTCGAGCGCTTCGCGTCCGAGCGGCGTGCCGATCATGGCGTCGGTGTCGACCGGCGGGATCACGCCGTCGATGAGGACGTGCGCGTACCGGCGCCAGGCGTCCTTGTCGGTGTCGCGGGTGGCATCCGCCACCGCACCGAGCATCGTCGTGAGCATGGGCAGGTCGCGGTAGCTGAACCCGGCGCGGACCACCCCGGCCTCGCTGGCACGCCGGATGATCTCGGTCACCTGCAGCTCGAGTCGGTCACGCTCGTGGACGATCGACGGGCGCGCCTTCCCGGCGCGGACGATGGCGTCGGCGAGCGCACGATCCCGAGCGCGGAACTCGAACACGCCCATCAGGTAGACCCGGAGGGCCTCGCGTGGGTCGGCTTCGTCGGCGGCGCGGGCAGCGGCGGCGTTCATCGCCTCGAACTTCGTCGCCAGGAGCGCCTCGATCAGGGAGTCCTTGTCCGCGAACCGCCGGTAGACGGTCCCGACGCCGACCCCGGCTTCGTGGGCGATGTCGTTCAGCGTCACGGTGATGCCCCGCTCGGCGAAGCACTTGCGGGCGGTCTGCAGGATCAGTTCACGGTTGCGCGCGGCATCGGCGCGGAGGGGGCGCTCGAACTCCGGACCCTGATCGGTGGTGCTCACACCCCGAACCTAGTTGAACATTCTGGGAATAAGTGGATGTGCGTCGTCCGTTTCGGTCTACACTGCCTACAAGCGGATGCACCGCATCCGCTTCACACCCCCCTCCTCGAAGCGCCCGACGGCGCGCGCTTCACCTCCCCTCCAACCTTTTCGAAGGAGGCTGCCGTGACGGCAGAACAGACCGTGCCGGCCCCTACCGGGACAGCACCCACGACTCCGGGCACTCCCCCGAAGGCGAACCACCGCTGGATCGCCCTGGCGGTCATCGCACTCGCCCAGCTGATGGTGGTGCTCGATGCCACCATCGTGAACATCGCGCTCCCGTCGGCCCAGACGGACCTCGGGTTCGGCACCGACCAGCGCCAGTGGATCGTCACCGCCTACTCGCTGGCGTTCGGTTCGCTCCTCCTGCTCGGCGGTCGCCTCGGTGACCTGTTCGGGCGGAAGAACACCTTCATCATCGGCCTCGTCGGCTTCGCGGTCGCGTCGGTACTGGGTGGCCTCGCCGACTCGTTCGGCCTGCTGGTCGCGGCGCGCGCACTGCAGGGCGCGTTCGGCGCACTGTTGGCGCCGTCGGCCCTCGGCATGCTGACCACAACCTTCCGTGACCCGAAGGAACGCGGTCGCGCATTCGGGATCTTCGGATCGATCGCTGGTTCCGGCGCGGCGATCGGGCTCCTGCTCGGCGGCATCCTCACCGAGTACGCATCCTGGCGCTGGTGCCTCTACGTGAACGTCGTGTTCGCGATCCTCGGTGTCATCGGTGCGCTGATCTTCATGGCGAAGCCGCCGAAGGTCGAGCGGCCCCGCATCGACGTCGCCGGTGTCATCACGATCACCGCTGGCCTGGTCGGCATCGTCTACGGCTTCTCCAACGCCGAGACCAACGGCTGGGACGCTCCCCTCACCATCGCCATGCTCGCGGGCGGTGTCGTGCTGATCGCCGCGTTCATCCTCATCGAGACGCGCGTCGCCCACCCGCTGCTCCCGCTCCGGGTCGTCCTCGACCGTGACCGCGGCGGCTCGTTCATCGCGATCGGCCTCGTCGCGATCGGCATGTTCGGCATCTTCCTGTTCCTGACGTACTACCTCGAGCAGACCCTCGGGTTCAGCGCGATGCAGACCGGACTGGCGTTCCTGCCGATGCCGCTGTCGATCATGATCTCCGCGACCCAGATCGGTGGCCGTCTGCTGCCGCGCGTCGGGCCGAAGGTGCTGATCTTCGCCGGCGGGCTCGTCGCCGCGACGGGGCTCCTCCTGCTGCTCCGCACCGGCCTGGACACCACCTACGCCACGACCGTCCTGCCTGCGCTGATCGTGATCGGTCTCGGCATGGGCACGATCTTCTCGTCGGCCATGAACACGGCGACGACCGGTGTTGCTCGAGCGGACGCGGGTGTCGCCTCGGCGACGGTGAACACGATGCAGCAGATCGGCGGTTCCATCGGTACCGCGCTCCTGTCGACGATCTTCGCCAACGTCGTCTCGAACAGCCTCTCCGGGCTGTCGGCTCCTCCGACGAAGCTCCAGCAGGCGCAGGCGGTCCTCGACGGCTACCACACCGCCTTCGCGATCTCGGCGGGCGTGCTCGTCCTGGTGGCGCTGGCCGGCGGGCTGCTGATCAACCGCCAGTCGGTCCGGCTCGAGCGCCTCGCCCGCGCCGGCGCCGACGCCACGGGGAGCGTCCCGACCGCCGCGCACTGACCATCCCGCACCACGACGACCCGTCCGGCTCTCGCCGGGCGGGTCGTTCGCGCGTGGTGGGTGCGTGGTGCGTGCGTGCGTGCCGCGGAGCTGCGCATCTGCGTGCCGCGTGCCGCGTGCCGCGTGCCCGGACGGCGGCTCGCTCGGCGCCTCGAGCGACAATCCACGCCGCGAACGACACGCGGAACGTCGCAGCATGCACACGCATCCCATGCGCACGCATCGTGCGACAACGGACGCGTCGAACGACACGTGCAACGTCGAAGCACGCACACGCATCCCATGCGCGCGCATCGTGCGACAACCCACGCGTCGAACGACTCGTGCGACGTCGAACCGTGCACCCGCCCGGACGCAGGGACGCTCCGCGCGCCAGCCAGCGCCCCGGCTGCCGCGCGACACGCCCGCTGTCGCACGACGGCCGCGGTGCCGCTCGACACCGGGCCGACCCCGGCCAAAGGCAGCACGTCGTCCGGTCCGCGCGGAACGTCGGCACGTGCCCGCGCCGCCAGCCCCGCCCCGGCACCCGCGCCGTCCTGAGCCGCTGCCGCGCGACGAGCCCGGTGTCGGACGACGACCGCGACGTCGCTCGGCAATCGCCGACCGTTGCTCCGTGTGTCGGTTTGTCTGTTGCCCGTCAGGGGTCCCGGTTACCGTGAGCACCATGTCCCCCGTCCTGACCTCGCCGCTCGTGTCGACGCAGTGGCTCGCAGACCACCTCGGTGCTGACGAGCTCGTCGTGCTCGACGCGTCCGTGCACGCCACGGGGACCGGGACGACGACGACCTGGGCCTCGGCGGAGGACTCCTACGAGCAGCGAGGCCACGTGCCCGGTGCCCGCTACGCCGACCTCGTGCACGCGCTGTCCGCGCCCGAAGCCGACCTGCCCCTCACCCGGCCGTCCGCCGAACGACTGGAAGCAGCCGCGCGGGAGCTCGGCGTGACGAACTCCTCGACCGTGGTGGTCTACGACGACAGCCTCGGCGAGTGGGCGGCCCGGCTGTGGTGGATCTTCCGAGCGTTCGGCTTCGACGACGTGGCGGTGCTCGACGGCGGGTTCACCAAGTGGCGGGACGAAGGCCGACCGGTCCGCGTCGGCGCGCTGCGGTCCCGTCCGAAGCGGAGCGAGGGCGACGACACGTTCCTCGCCGGTGAAGAGCGTGCGCTCTGGGCGGACCGCGAGCGCGTCGCCCGAGCCGTCTCCGGCGTCGAACCGGCGACCCTGGTGCTCGCGGCGCCCGCCGCAGTCCTCGGTTCCGACCACCCGCCCGTGGTCCCGGGCAGCACACCGATCTCGATCGACACCGTCATCGACCCCCAGACGAACACGATCCTGCGACGGCCCGCGCTGGCCGAGGTCTTCGCGCCGGTCTTCGACGCCCCCGAGATCGTCACGTACTGCGGCGTCGGCAGCGCCGCGTGCGTGGACGCGCTCGCCCTGACGGTGCTGGGGCACGACCGGGTGCAGGTGTACGACGGCTCCCTGGTCGACTGGTGGCGGAACGAGCCCGAGGCCATCGCCTCGTAGGCGACCGCCGGGCAGGCAGAGCACCCGGCACGCAGCGCCGGACACCGCCCGACCGCCAGCGTCCGGCACCACCGACTGAAAAGCCGCGGACACCGCACGACAACACAGCGCCCGGCACCACCCGACCGCACTACCGTTGCCCCATGAGCACCAGGCGCGCAGTCATCCTCGGCGGCACCGGCGGCATCGGCTCGGCTGTCGCCCGTGAACTCCTCGACGCCTCCGGCCGCGGCGGTGACGACTGGCAGGTCGAAGTCGTCGCACGGCACGGCAGCCCCACGGCCGACGCCCTGACCGCCGCCGGCGCGACGTTCGCCCCGGGCGACCGCCGCGACACCACGGTGCTGCGCGACCTCCTCCGCCCCGGCGCCGACCTGCTCGTGGACACCGTGGGGCTGACCCGCGACGACGCCCTGCAGCTCCGGCCGTTCCTGGACGACGTCGGGTCGACGGTCTTCGTGTCGTCGAAGGCCGTCTACGTCGACGAGCAGGGCCGGCACGCGAACTCGACGGAGAAGCCCGTGTTCGGCGGCGCGGTCACCGAAGGACAACCGACGATCCCCGCGGCGGACGTCGACCCCACGACCCGCGAAGGGTACGGCGCCGCGAAGGTGGCCGCCGAGCAGATTCTGCTGGACCACGGCGCTCCCGTCACGGTGCTCCGCCCGTCAAAGGTCCACGGCCCGGGCATCGGTCGGCCCCGGGAGTGGTTCGTCGTGCGACGGGTCCTCGACGGCCGGGAGCGCATCCTGCTGGCCGACCGCGGCCGCGGTGTCGACCACACCACGGCGGCCAGCGGCATCGGCTCGCTCGTCCGGCTGGTCGCCGATGCGCCGGACCGCCGGATCCTCAACGTCGCCGACGACACCGCGCCGTCCGTCCTCGAGATCGTCCGCACGATCGCGGGACACCTCGGGCACACCTTCGACGAGGTCCTGCTCGACGAGAACGCCCCAGCCTTCGCCGGCCTCACCCCGTGGTCGTCCCCGACTCCGTTCGTCCTGGACACCACGGCCGCCCGCTCGCTCGGTTGGCAGCCCCCACGCTTCGAGACGGCCGTCGTGCCGGAGCTCGACTGGCTGATGGAGACGGCGAACCAGGTCCCCGCGGACGGCGACGTCCCGTGGGCGGAGGACCCGTTCTGGGAGCGCATGTTCGACTACGGCCCCGAGGACGCCACCCTGGTGCTCCTGTCCCTCGGCCAGGACTGACGTGCCGCCCCGGTCCGAGGTCCTGCTCATCGGCGGACGGTCCGGTGTCGGCAAGTCGACCGCGGCCGAGGCGTTGCACGACCTCCTGGCGGCCGCCGACGTCCGGCACGCCGTGATCGAGGGCGACCTGCTGGACCTCGCGCACCCCGCGCCGCACGTCGAGCACCCGGAAGCCCGGCTGGCGGAACGCAACCTGCGCGCGATGTGGACCGCGTACCGGGAGCTCGGCCACCACCGGCTCGTGTACACGAACACCGTGTCGGTGCTGCAGCAGGAGACCCTCGCAGCAGCGATGGGTGACGGCCCCGTGGTCACCGCCGTCCTGCTCCGCGCCGGTGACGACGTCACCGCGTCGCGGCTGGGCCGACGCGTGGGCGGCACGGTCCCGCAGGACCAGCTCGCGCACAGCACGCGGACGGCCGGGAGGCTCGACACGGCCACCACGGACACCGTCACGCGGGTGGACACCGACGACCTCACCCCGGAGCAGGTCGCCCGTCGGCTCGCGTTCCTGACGGGTTGGCTCGGTCCGGAGGGCACGCTGGAGCCATGAGCGACAACCGACTCGGCACCGCGGTCAGCCCCTACCTGCGGCAGCACGCGGGCAACCCGGTGGACTGGCGCGAGTGGGGACCGGAGGCGTTCGCCGAGGCACGCGAGCGCGACGTGCCCGTCCTGGTGTCGATCGGCTACGCGACGTGCCACTGGTGCCACGTGATGGCCCGCGAGACCTTCTCGGACCCGGAGATCGGCGCGCTGCTGCGGCAGGACTTCGTGGCCGTGAAGGTCGACCGCGAGGAACGCCCCGACGTCGACGCGAGCGCGATGGCGGCCGCGAGTGCGTTCACGCAGCAGCTCGGGTGGCCGCTCACCGCGTTCCTGACGCCCGACGCGCAGGTCTTCTTCGCGGGCACGTACTTCCCGCCGACGCCGGTCGAGCAGGTGCCGTCCTTCCGGCAGATCACCGCCGCGGTCCTCGACGCCTGGCGGGATCGACGGCACGAGGTGCACGCGAACGCGAGTGCCATCGCGACGGCGATCCGGCAGGGTGCCGAGGCGGACGCGACCAGCCGCGGTGGTGACGCCGGTGTCGGAGCCGGGCCGGGCCTCCCGTCCGTCGCGGCGATCACCGCGGTGGTCGGCCAGCTCGCCGCGGCCGAGGACACGACGTACGGCGGGTTCGGGGGCGCCCCGAAGTTCCCGAGCACCCCGCTGCTCGAGTTCCTGGCGGACGCCGCAGCCGACGCAGACGGCGACGCCGGCGACGGCGATGACGCCGGCGCCGCCGGAACCGCCCGCGGACTCCTCGACCGCAGCCTCGACGCCATCGCCCGCTCCGAACTGACCGACCCGGACGGCGGCGTCTTCCGGTACGCGACCCGTCGTGACTGGACCGTCCCGCACTACGAGCGGATGCTCTACGACAACGCGGGGCTCCTGGCGGTCACCGGCGCTGCCCAGGCCCGGGGCATCGCGGACTTCCTCCGCGACACGTTGCGCCGACCGGACGGTGCGTTCGTCGCCGCGCAGGACAGCGAGTCCACCATCGACGGCCGCCGGGTGGAGGGCGAGTGGTACCGACGCCCCGCGTCCGAGCGCGCGCAACTCGAGCCGCCGCCCCTCGACGACCAGGTGCTGACCGGGTGGAACGGCCTGGCGATCCGCGGCCTTGCGATCGCCGGCGCCCGGTACGACGACCCCGAGATGATCACGCTCGCGCAGGCAGCAGCCGACGCGGTGCTGGCCGCGCACGTCCGCGACGGTCACGTGGTGGTCCGCTCGAGCACGCCACGTGGGGTGTCCTCGGCACCGGCGACCGTGGAGGACGTCGGTCTGCTGGCGGAGGGCCTCCTCGAACTCGCGCTGGTGACCGGCGACGTCGGGACGGCCGTGGTGGCCCGCTCCCTCGTCGACGACGGCCTGGCGGAGCGGTTCGACGTCGACCCGGTCCTGGCGGCAGCGGGGACGGCGACCGGTGAGCAGCCGCAGACCGCGGTGCGCTCTGGCACCGTGGCGCTGGCGAACGCAGCAGCACTGCTCGCACAACTGACCGGGGAGCGGAGCTACCGTGACGCCGCAGTCCGGCTCGTGGCCGACCGCGCGACGACGGGCACCGAACGACCGCTCGGGCACGCCGACGCGCTCGGGGTGGCGCTGGCGCTGCAACGGCCGTCGCGCGAGATCGTGGTGGTGGCCGGATCGCGAGGACCGGCGGGAACGGGCGGATCGGCGAGAACCGGCGGATCGGCGGGAACGGGCGGGCCGGCCGGTGCCGGCGCCGATTCCGGCACGGCGATGCGCTCGATCGCGGCCGCCGCTCGCCGCCCCGGCACCATCGTCGTCACGGTGACGCCGTCTCAGGCCGACGCGTGGGCCGACGCCGGCTTCTCGTTGCTCGAGTCCCGCTCGGCCCTCGACCCCGCCGCCTACGTCTGCCACGACCACGTCTGCGCCCTGCCCGCGCGTTCCCCGGCGGACCTGACGGCACACCTCCGGGCGTAGCCCCGCACCCGTGGGCGTCGCACGGCCGCCTGCTCCACCGAGCCCCTCGCGGGGCGGTATCCTGGAATGCTCATGTCGACCACGCCGACCGTCATCACGTACCCGCCCGAACTGCCGGTCTCGCAGCGGCGGGACGACATCGCGGCTGCCATCCGGGACAACCAGGTCGTGATCGTCGCCGGGGCGACCGGGTCCGGCAAGACGACGCAGCTGCCGAAGATCTGCCTGGACCTCGGCCGCGAGTCCATCGGGCACACGCAGCCCCGACGCATCGCCGCACGGACGATCGCCGAGCGCGTGTCCGAGGAGCTCGGCAGCGAACTCGGTGACCTGGTCGGCTACCAGGTGCGGTTCACCGACAAGGTGTCGTCGAACACCCGCATCAAGCTGATGACCGACGGCATCCTGCTGAACGAGATCCACTTCGACCGCGACCTCAAGCGCTACGACACGATCATCATCGACGAGGCGCACGAGCGGTCCCTCACGATCGACTTCCTGCTCGGGTACCTGAAGCGACTCCTCCCCCGTCGACCAGACCTGAAGCTCATCATCACGAGCGCGACGATCGACCCGGAGTCCTTCTCGCAGCACTTCGGCGGTGCCCCGATCATCGAGGTCTCCGGCCGGACGTACCCGGTCGAGATCCGGTACCGCCCGCTCGTGGCCGAGGACACCGACGACCCGGACGACGACGAGTCCGACTCGCGCACGGGTGACAGCGGGAACGCAGCCGACGACCGCGACACCCTGCAGGGCATCACCGACGCCCTCGACGAACTCGCGCGCGAGGACAAGGGCGACGTCCTGGTGTTCCTGTCCGGCGAGAACGAGATCCGCGACGCCCAGGACGCCATCGAGGGCCGCCACTACCCGGGCACCGAGGTCCTGCCCCTGTACGGTCGCCTGTCCGCCGCCGACCAGCACCGGGTGTTCCAGCGCAGCAGCACCCCGGGCGTCCGACGCCGGGTGGTGCTCGCCACGAACGTCGCCGAGACCTCGCTCACGGTGCCCGGCATCAAGTACGTCATCGACACCGGCACGGCCCGCATCTCGCGGTACTCCCCGCGGGCGAAGGTGCAGCGACTGCCGATCGAGGCGATCTCGCAGGCGAGCGCCAACCAGCGATCCGGCCGCGCGGGACGCACGAGCGCCGGCATCGCGATCCGGCTGTACTCCGAAGAGGACTTCGAGCGTCGACCCGAGTACACCGATCCCGAGATCCTCCGCACGAACCTCGCCGCGGTGATCCTGCAGATGATCTCGCTCGGGTTCGGCGACATCGAGTCGTTCCCGTTCCTGCAGCCGCCGGACTCCCGTGGCGTCAAGGACGGCCTTGACCTGCTCCGCGAACTCCGGGCGGTGGACGGCGACGGGCGCATCACCCGAGCCGGCAAGCAGCTCACCCGCCTGCCGATCGACCCGCGGCTCGGCCGGATGGTGCTCGAGGCCGGTCGCCAGGGCGTCGGGCGCGAGGTCGTCGCGATCGTCAGCGCCCTGAGCATCCAGGACCCGCGCGAGCGTCCCCTGGAGCACCGGGCGCACGCCGACCAGCTGCACGCCCGGTTCGCCGACCCGACCAGCGACTTCCTGACCCTGCTCGGTCTCTGGAACTACATCGAGGACAAGCAGGAGGAACTGTCCTCGAGCGCGTTCCGCCGCCTGTGCAAGGCCGAGTTCCTCAACTACCTGCGCATCCGCGAGTGGCAGGACCTGTACCGGCAGCTCTCGCGCGCCGCGAAGCAGGTCGACGTCCGCGTCGGGCAGTCCCGCACCGACGACCCGGACGCCGTGCACCGGGCGCTGCTCGCCGGGCTCCTCAGCCAGATCGGGCTGCGGGACCGTGAGAAGCGCGACTACCTCGGCTCGCGGAACACCCGGTTCGTGCTGTTCCCGGGCAGTGTGCTCGCGAAGAAGCAGCCGGACGCCGTGATGGCCGCCGAGCTCGTCGAGACCAGTCGTCTGTTCGCCCGGACGGTCGGCCGCATCGACCCCGCCTGGGTTGAACCGCTCGCCGGCGACCTGCTGAAGCGCACCTACGGCGAACCGCACTGGGAGAAGAAGCAGGGCGCGGCCGTCGCGTACGAACGGGTCACCCTGTTCGGCGTGCCGATCGTGCAGCGCCGTCGGGTGCAGTACGTCCGGATCGACCCCGAGCACTCCCGCGAGCTCTTCATCCGGCACGCCCTGGTGGAGGGCGAGTGGGACGCGCAGCAGGCGTTCGACCGCGACAACCGCCGGTTGCGGAAGGAACTCGAGCAGCTCGAGGAGCGCACCCGCCGACGCGACATCCTGCTCGACGACGAGAACGTCTACGAGTTCTACGACGCTCGGATCCCCGCCGACATCGCCACGACCCGCGACTTCGAGGGGTGGTGGCGGACCACGCGCCGCGACCAACCGGACCTGCTCACGATGCGCAGGGCGGACCTCCTGGACGAATCCGCCGCGTCGGCGGCGGAGGACGACGTCGAGTACCCGACCCAGTGGCGGAGCGGCGACCAGCGGCTCGCCATCAAGTACCGCTTCGAACCGGGTGCCCAGGACGACGGCGTCAGCGTCCAGGTCCCCCTCGCCCTGCTCCCCCGCATGCGAGAAGAAGGCTTCGACTGGCAGGTCCGCGGCTTGCGCAAGGAGCTCGTCACCGCGCTCATCAAAGCACTGCCGAAGCACATCCGACGGAACGTCGTGCCCGCGGCGGACTGGGCCGAGAAGATCGTCGCCGAACTGCCGGATGACGCGCCGACGGAACCGACCGAGTCCTTCCGCGCGACCCTGGCGAAGACCATCCAGCGGATGACGTACGTGCCGGTCGCGGAGTCCGACTTCGACCTGTCCCGCGTCCCGGCGCACCTCCTCCCGACCTGGGCGGTCGTCGACGAACGCGGTCGACGGGTCGAGACCGGCAAGGACCTGTCCGCGCTGCAGACCAAACTGAAGGACCGCACGCAGGAGAGCGTCGCGAAGGCCATCCAGCAGGGTGGGCGCGGTCGGCCTGGAGGCGCGGCTCGCGTCGCCGACGCCGGTTCCGGTTCTGGTTCCGGTCGCCAGGTCGAGCGGTCCGGCCTGACGGCGTGGCCGTCCGAGGACCTGCCCGAGGTGCTCGACACCAAGCAGGCCGGCGGGGTGATCCGCGCCTACCCGGCCCTGGTCGAGGAGGGCGACGGACCGAAGGCGACCGTCGGTGTCGAACTGCTCGCGACGCCGACCGACCGTGCCCTGCGGATGCCCGCCGGCGTCCGTCGGCTCGTCATGCACGCGGTGCCGTCCCCGGTGTCGTACATCCAGGCGCACCTGACCGGGCAGGAGAAGCTCGCGCTCGCCGCCAGCCCCTACCCGTCGACGAACGCGCTGTTCGACGACGTCCTCGCCGCGGTCGTCGACGCCGGCATCCGTCGGTCGCACCCGTCCGGCCTCGTCTTCACGAAGGCCGCGTTCGAGGCCGTCCGCGACGACGTGTCGGCCACGGTCGTGGACACCATGTTCACGGCGGTGTCCGAGGTCGCCGCCGTCCTCACCGCACAGCGCGCCGCCGACCGTGCCCTCAAGCAGGCGAACTCGATGTCGCTGCTCGGTGCGCTGTCCGACATGCGGCAGCAGGTGGAGCGGCTGGTCTTCCCCGGCTTCGTGTCCGTCACCGGGCTCGACCGGCTCCGGCGGATCCGCGTGTACCTGCAGGGCGTGGAGGCCCGCGTGCAGAAGCTGCTGCAGAACCCGGGGCGTGATGCGACCTGGATGCGTGAGGTCACCGTCGCCACGGATCGCTACGTCGACGCCGGCGGCACCTTCCCGCCCGCCGTCGGTGCCCACCCCGAGCTCGTGCACGCGCGGTGGATGCTCGAGGAGTTCCGCCTGAGCCTGTTCGCGCAGGAACTCGGGACCGCCGAGACGGTGTCGCTGCAGCGCATCACGAAGGCCCTGACCGCCGCGCGCTGACCGGGCTACGGTGTGGCCATGATCGGCACCCTCGAAGGCATCGTCCTGGACTGCTCGGACACCCGGGCACTCGCACGCTTCTACGCCGAGCTCGTCGGCGGTGAGATCGTCCAGTTCGACGAGGACTGGGCCGAAGTGGTCCTCCCCGTCGCCGGGCACCGTCCGTTGCTGGCCTTCCAACGGGTCGACGACTACCGGGCGCCGGAGTGGCCGGGGCAGCGGGTCCCGCAGCAGGTCCACCTCGACGTGAAGGTCGAGGACCTCGACGCCGGCGAGACCGCTGTGCTCGCGATCGGGGCGACTGCGACCGGGTCCGAGACCCCCACCTTCCGCGTGTACCTCGACCCGGCGGGGCACCCGTTCTGCCTGGTCCGCCCGACGGACTGAGGGCGGTTCAGTCGGCGGTCGCCAGGCCCTCGACGACGGTGACGCCCGGGAGCCCGGCGAGGACCGCACCCGGCAGGAACACCTTCGCGCCGCGGAGTCCGGCACCGATGACGACGTCGGGCGCGTCCAGCACGCGGGCGTCGACGTAGACGGGCCACGATGCCGGCAGCCCGATCGGGGTGATCCCGCCGTACTCCATACCGGTCAGCTCCACGGCCTGGTCCATCGGCGCAAAACTCGCCTTCCGGACGTCGAGGAGCTTCTTCACCACGCGGTTCACGTCGAGCTTCGTCGAGGCGAGGACCACGCACGCGGCGAAGCGGACCTCGTCGCCGCGCTTCCCCAACACGATGATGCAGTTGGCGCCGCCGTCGAGCGGGAAGCCGTACGCCTCCGAGAACGCGGCCGTGTCCGCGAGGTCGGCGTCGATCGGTGCGGCTTCGATCCGGTTCAGCAGGGCGCTCGGCAGGGCGACCAACGCCTGCGCGACGGGGATCGCGAGGAATCCGGTGGCGACCAGGGCAGGGACTCGCTCGAGCGTCGGCATGGCTCCACCCTAGGGACGAGCCACTGCGACACCCTGGAGCCATGACGCAAGGGGCAGCCAGGATCCGACGGGCGACGCCGTCCGACGCGGAGGCGATGGCACGGGTGCACGTCGAGTCGTGGCGGCGGACCTACCGCGGTGTGATGCGGGACGAGGTCCTCGACGACCCGGGGTTCATCGCCCGGCGGGAGGCGTTCTGGACCGCAGTGCTCACCGAAGACCGGTTCGCGCTGAACCGCATCGCGGTCGCGGAGGCCGCGGTCGGCGACACAGCCGAGCTCGTCGGCATCGCGATGGCCGGGCCAGCGATCGAGCACCATGCCGAGGTGCAGCTGTACGTGTTGTACCTGCTCGACGAGCACCACGGCTCCGGCACGGGCAACGACCTGCTCGCCGCCGTGGTCGCCCCGCACGAGTCGGCGACGCTCTGGGTCGCCGATCCGAACCCCCGTGCGCAGGCCTTCTACCGGAAGCACGGGTTCGTGCCCGACGGCGCGGTCCAGGTCGACGACGGCGTGCGCGAGCTCCGCCTGGTGCGGTCCGGGACCGATCGGCACGACTGATCCGGGCGGTGGCAGTCCTGGTTCGCGGCATCCGCGGGTGGTGAACCGGAACCGCCGGGCGAGATCCGGGAGACCGGGGGCTGCGCAGACCCCGACGTGACCGGTCGGTCTCCTAGGCTGAGCAGCATGACGTCGCAGTCGCCCCAGCCCGCCCGCCCCCGGATCGGACTCGTCGGTGCCGGTGGCATCGCCGTCGCGCACCTGCCGGGTCTGCTCCGGCTCGGGGACGTCCTCGTGCACTCGGCCGCCGGGGCACCTGCGCTCGCCGGAGCGTTCGCGGACGCCGCGGCCGCAGCGGGCAGCACGATCACCGTGGCCGACACCCTCGACGACCTGCTCGCGCGCGTCGACGTGGTCGACGTGGTCGTGCCGACCCCCGCCCACGCCGGGGTCGTCCGGGCCGCCCTGGCAGCCGGCAAGCACGTCGTCTCCGAGAAGCCGCTCGCCCGCACCGACGCGGACGCGACGGACCTCGTCGCCCGCGCCGCCGCGGCGGGCCTGCAGCTCTACCCGGCGCACGTCGTGCGCTGGTTCCCCGCGTACGTGCGCCTCAAGGAGGCGGTGACCACGGGCCTCCTGGGCGACCTGGCGGTCCTGCGGTTCTCGCGAGCCGGAGCGTTCCCGACCCGCGTGCCCTGGTTCGCCGACCGCGAGCAGTCCGGCGGGATCGTCATGGACCAGATGATCCACGACATCGACGTCGCGCGGTGGGTCGCGGGCGAGGTCGTCCGCGTCTCCGCGGTCTCGGTCCGCACCGGCGATGCCGACCAGCCCGTCGAGGCAGCGCACGTGCTGCTCACGCACGCGTCCGGAGCGATCAGCCACGTCGTCGGGCTGTGGGGTCCCGCGCACCTGGCGTTCTCGACCGAGTACTCGGTCACCGGGACCCGAGGGACGTTGGCGCACTCCTCCCTGGCCGAGGACGACACCCGGAGTGACCTCGCGCGTCCCACCGCGGTCGACGGCTTCCTGCCGCCGGTCGACCCGGCGGAGGACCCGTACGCGATGGAGCTTGCGGACTTCCTCACCGCGTTCGCCGGCGGTCCGCCCCCGCGTGTGACGGCCGAGGACGGTGCGATGGCCGTCCGGCTCGCGAACGCCGCCCTGGCATCGCTCGAGTCCGGCCAGCCGGTGGACGTGTCGCGATGAGGATCGGGGTGATGTCCTTCGCCCACACGCACGCGGTCGGGTACCTGTCGACGCTCGCGGCGATGCCGGACGTCGAGGTGCGCGGATCGGACCCCGACGGTCGCTCGACCGGACCGACGGTCGCGGAACTCCGCGGCGCTGACCTCGCCACCGCGCTCGGGGTCCGCTACGCCGACTCGTACGACGAGCTCCTGGCGTGGGGACCCGATGCCGTCATCGTCACGAGTGAGAACGCCCGGCACCGCGAGCTCGTCGAGCGCGCGGCGGCCGCGGGCGCACACGTGCTCTGCGAGAAGCCACTCGCCACCACGTGGGAGGACGGCCTCGCCATGCGCGACGCGGTCGACCGCGCCGGGGTCGCGCTCATGATGGCCTTCCCCGTCCGCTTCGCCTCGGCGTTCGAGCGGCTGCGTGCCACGCACGACTCCGGCGCGCTCGGGAGCGTGTTCTCCGCGCGGGGCGCGAACAACGGGATGCTGCCCACCACGCGGAACTGGTTCACGGACCCGGCCCTGAGCGGTGGCGGCGCGGTCGTCGACCACGTCGTGCACGTCGCCGACCTGCTCGACGCGCTCACGGGTGCGAGCGCGACCACCGTCACCGCCGTGGCGAACCGCCTCCTGCACGCCGACCGGGCGCGCGCCGAGACCGCGGGGCTCGTGACCATCACCTACGACTCGGGGATGGTCGCCGCGATCGACTGCTCGTGGAGCCGCCCGGAAACGGCGCCCACCTGGGGCGGCCTGACCCTCGACGTCGCGGGCACGGGCGGGACGGTGTCCGTCGACTTCTTCGGCGCCGCTGCCCGAGGCCTCGACGCGGTCGACGGGCGGCCGATCGAGCTTCGGTACGGCGCGGACCACGACGGCGCGATGCTCCGGACGTTCCTGGGCGCGGTGCGGGCCGGCACGCAGCCGCAGCCGGACGTCGACGTGGGGCTGCGGACCCTCGCGATCGTGCTGGCGGCGCAGGCCTCCCTCCGGAGCGGACGCACCGAGGTGGTCGCTCGCGTCTGACCCCCGTCGCGCACGCGGGTTCCTCCGCCCCTGCTGCGGCCACCGGGAGTCCCCGGCGACACGCGGTGCCGGTCGAGTAACTGACATCCTGTCAAAGCATGTAGATTACCGGGGTGCCTTCGGAGGCACGCGGACTGCAGCAGGGGGAACATGAGCGTCGCGTCAACGCGCCGTACGACCGACGTTGCGCCCCCTCGACACCGGGCGCGACGGCGAGCCGGGCACGCTGCACCAGCAGCTCCGGCCAAGGGGATGCGGCTCGAGATCCAGGCCGTCCGTGCCGTCGCGATCGCCTCGGTCGTGCTCTACCACCTGTTCCCGCACGCACTCAGCGGTGGGTTCGTCGGGGTCGACGTCTTCTTCGTCATCTCCGGGTTCCTGATCACCTCCCACATCGCGAAGCCGCTCGCCGTCGGCGGGTTCAGCTTCGGCGCCTTCTACGCCCGCCGAGCCTGGCGACTCCTGCCCGCATCGCTGCTCGTCCTCGCCACCACGGTGCTGCTCACCGCGCTGTTCGTCCCGCGCACGCTGTGGAAGGACTTCGGCGACCAGATCGTCGCGAGTGCGCTCTACGTCGAGAACTGGGCGCTGGCGGGGAACGCCGTGGACTACTCCGCGCTCGCGAGCGACGCCAGCATCGTGCAGCACTTCTGGTCACTGTCCACGGAAGAGCAGTTCTACGCCGTGTGGCCCCTCGTGCTCTGGCTCGGTGCCCGTCTGCGCTACGGCCGCCGGCGGCGGAACGGACGGTCGCTGGACCCGGCGCTCGCCGTCGCACTGGGTGTCGTGTTCGTGCTGTCGCTCACGAACTCGATCTGGCTGACCGGGTCCCCGGCCGCGTACTTCATCACCACCACCCGCGCGTGGGAGTTCGCCGCGGGCGGGCTCCTCTGGCTGCTCATGCGGCGGGTCTCGCTGCCGGACGCCGTCGCCGCCGTGGTCAGCTGGACCGGGCTGGCGCTCATCGTGGTGACCCTCCTGACGTTCGACGCCTCGACGCCCTTCCCGAGCGCCACCGCCCTGCTCCCGGTCACCGGCACCGCGCTGATGATCGCCGGGGGCATGCCCCGTGTGCCGTGGGGCCCGGCCGCCGTGTTCCGCCTGCGGTGGGTGCAGTGGCTGGGCGACGTGTCGTACTCGCTGTACCTCTGGCACTGGCCCCTGCTGATCGTGATGCCGTTCGTGATCGGCCTGCGCGTCGGCGCCGAGACGCCCCTCTGGGCGAAGCTGCTCGTGCTCCTCATCTCCCTCGGGCTCGCGCACCTCACCCGGCGTCTGGTCGAGGTCCCGCTCATCGCGTTCGCGGGCGTCCGGCTCCGTGCGCCCCGACGTCGGTACCGCGGCGTCCTCATCCTCGGGCTGGCCGGCGTCCTGGTCATCGCGGTGCCGGCCGGCTCGATGTCGTGGTCCGTGACGCAGGAGCAGGCCGCTGCGGCGACGACCACGACGGCCTCGATCGGGAAGCCGTGCTTCGGCGCCGCCGCGATGCAACCGGGGGCCGACTGCAAGCCCGTCGACGCCCAGGACATCACCCCGTCCGCCGTCCAGGTCGCGGTCGACGACTTCGCCGACCAGGAGGGCGCCGGCTGCCAGGTGCTCGGCAGCGACGTCACCGTGAAGACCTGTCAGGCGGGCGACCCGAACGGGACCGTCCGACTGGCGATCGCGGGCGACTCGCACGCCGCGAACTGGGTCCCGGCGCTGGCGGTCATCGCGAAGCAGCACCACTGGAGCCTGACGACGTACCTGCACTCCGGCTGCCCCCTCACCGCGGCCCACATCGCCGCATCGTGCGACACGTGGAAGGCGTCCGCCCTCACCGCGTTGCAGCAGGAGCACTACGACGCGGTGTTCGTCGCGGCCATGTCGCGGACGCCGTGGCCGCACGGGATGGTGCGCACCGCCTCCGACCTGACCGACAAGGTGCGGGACGACTCCGCGCGGGGCTACGCCGAGGCGTGGACGCAGCTGCAACAGGCCGGTTCGGACGTGATCGCGCTGCGGGACAACCCGGACCCCGCGATCGGCGGCCTCGCGGACGCACCGAGCTGCGTGGCGCAGAACGGTACCGGGTCCGCCTGCGACGTCCAGCAGGCGAAGGCCCTGCTCGCCGACCCGGTCGCGCGCGCGGCTCGGACGACGCCGCACGTGCAGCTCATCGACGCCTCGTCGCTGTTCTGCGCCGACGGGACCTGCCCCTCGGTCATCGGCGGAGTCCTCGTCTACCGGCAGGTCCAGCACGTCACGCGCACCTACTCCCGGTCGATGGCGCCGTTCATCGAACCGCAGGTCCGCCGGGCCGTCACGGCCGCGACCGCCCGGTGATCCCGGCCCCGACCACCTGAGCGTCCGGCGATACGCTCGACGGGTGCGCGCGACCGTGCGGGACGTGGCCACCCTCGCCGGGGTGTCCCCGAAGACCGTCTCCAACGTCATCAACGGCGGGGTCGCCGTGCGCCCCGAGACCCGCGAACGCGTCGAACGCGCCCTGGCCGACCTCGACTACGTCCCGAACCTGTCGGCCCGGGGCCTGCGGAACGGCCGCTCGGGCGCGATCGCGCTGACCCTGCCGGCGATCGCGAGCGCATACTCCGCCGAGCTCGCGCAGTGGTTCGTCGAGCTCGCCCGTGAGCGCGGCTGGGTCGTGCAACTCGACCAGACCGCCAGCGATCCGGAGCGGGAACGCGAACTGGTCTCCCGTGCGCGGGCGCACCTGGTCGACGGACTCATCCTCAACCCGGTGACGCTGAGCGCCAGCGTGCTCGCCTCCACCGAGGGGCTCCCGCCGACCGTGGTGATCGGCGAGGTCGAACCGGAGCACGTCGACCAGGTCCACGTCGACAGCAGCGCCGCAGGGGAGCAGGTCACGGCGTACCTGCTCGCACGGGGGCACCGCCGGATCGCCGTCGTCGGTGCTGCCCGCGCGACCGACCCCACCGCGACGAGCGAACTGCGGGAGCGGGGACACCGGGCCGCCCTCGCCGCGGAGGGGATCGCTGCGGACCCCGCGCTCCGGGTCCCGCTGTCGTCGTGGTCCACGAGCGCCGCCGCGACCGCCTTCGCCGCCTGGCTCGACGAGCACCCGCTGCCCGACGCCGTCATCGCCTTCACGGACTCGATCGCCTTCGGGGTCCTGCACGTGCTCGCGGCACGCGGCGTGCGGGTGCCCGAGCAGGTCAGCGTGATCGGGTTCGACGACGTCGACGGGGCCGCGTACGCGATCCCCGCGCTCACCACGGTGTCGTTCGACCGGCGGGCGTTCGCGACCGCTGCGCTCGACCTGCTGACCCGGCGCATCGAGGACCGGCAGGCGGCTCCGGAGACGGTCGTCATCCCGCACCGGATCGTCGAACGCGAGAGCGTCAGCCGCCGCTGACAGCGCGGCCACGGCAGAGCACAGCACGGCACGGCACGGCACGGCATGCCATGCCACCGAAGCAGCGCAGCCCGGCGCTGGGCTCAGCCCGCTGCTTCGAGCACCGCCGTCTTCGTCCGGGGGTCGCCCAGGATCCGGAAGTGACCGCCGACGGGCAACCGCACGTTGGTCGCCCCGGGGAGCGCGCTCCCCCCGGGGATCAGCGTGTCGAAGACCCCGTACACCGAGGTGATCCGCGCGTTCACGTCGAGGTCCCGGCCGAGCGCGGCGAGCACGGGGTCCGCCGCGCGGAACACCCGCAGGTGTGCGACGGGCGCGAGCACCGCGTAGGCGGAACCGGCGAACGGCGTCGACACCGCCACCATTCGGTCGATCCGGCCGTCGGGGTCGAGCCGGGCCATCGCGTACTTCCCGATGAGACCGCCCTTGCTGTGCGCGAGCACGAGCACGTTCCGCAGGTCGTGCTCGACGAGCACGGCCATGACCTCCTCGGCGGAGAGCGGCACCGGCCGCACGTTGTGCCGCAGCACGGGCAGGACGTGGACCGGGTGGCCGCGGTCGTGCAGGGCGTCCATCAGGGGCCGCATGAAGTGCCAGGTCTCGTAGACGCCGGGGATCACGACGACGGGCTGCCCGTCCCCGCTCCGGTAGTCGTCCGCCGTGGTCGGTCCGAGGCTCCGGATCTGCCAGCGGGTCGCGTAGGCCCAGTCGAGCGCGGCCCACCAGCCCCGACGGAGCAGCGGGACACGGTCGGGAGGCACGACCTGCGCCGTCCGCGCGGGCGCGGTCGGTGGGGTGGTCGGGTCGGTCACTGCAGCCGCTCCAGCGTCTCCACCCGACGGAACTCGTCGACGACCTCGGCGAACGCGACCGGGCTGTGCTCCTGGACGTGGTGGGCGCCGGGGAGCTCGACGAGCGCTCCGCGGGCGGCCGCGGCGACGAGCCGCCGCGCCCAGTCGGGGCGCGCGATGGGGTCGAGCGTGCCGCGGACGACGAGGACCGGGACCTGCAGCCGTGCGACGGCCTGGCGGGTCGGGTACCGGACCATCGGCCGGAGCTCGTGCACGTACTGGCGGAAGCTCCGCGCGTAGTCGAACAGGACGATCGCGTTCATCCGCGGCCCCTCGACCACCATGTCACGCATCAGGTCGACGGCCTGCTGCACGAGCGTCGGGCGACGGTCGTTCGTGACGGGCCCGATGAGCACGACGGCTGCGACGAGGTCCGGCTGCCGGAGCGCCGCCTCTGTCACGACCTGCGTGCCCATCGACTGCCCGACCAGGACGCAGTCCACGATGCCCTTGGCGCGCAGGGCACCGACGACCACCCGGGCGAGCTCCTCCACGGACAACCGGCGACCCGCGGCGGGGAGTCCGCCGAAGCCGGGCAGGTCGACCGTGATGGTGCGGTGGGTCCGGGCGAGTGCGCGCTGGGTCCGGGTGAAGGACAGGTGCGACATCCCGATGCCGTGCACGAGGACGACGGTGGGGGCGAGCGTGTCCCGGACCCGACCCGCGGGAGCGAGGGTGCGCAACCGCACCGGGAGGCCATCGATCCGGATCGTCTCCACCAGCGCGCGCACGGACCGAGGCTACGCGCGGTGTGCTGCACGGTCGTGGGGCGGGCTCGATGCGTCCGGTGCGAGGTTGATCGCCGGGTGCGGGGTTGTCGACGAGCACGGGGCCATCAACCTCGCACCATCGGATGCGCTTCGCAGCGAGACAGCAGGTTGGTCATCGGGGGCCCACAGGCCGCGGGGGTGCACTCGTGGCATGAGTGAGACCACCCCTCCGAACCCCGTCACGCCGTACCCCGGAACCCCGGCCGGGTGGGGTGCCGCCCCGTCGCCGACCTCGACGCTCGGCGACGGAGGCGACCGGACGACTGGATCCGCGGTCCCGCCCGGGGCGTACGCGCCTCGGTTCGAAGCCGACGGCCCGAGCCGCTGGTACGGCTCGGCCCCACAGACCGGCCGCGGTCCGGGTGGCCCGAAGCCGCCGTGGTTCTGGCCCATCGTCGCGGTGGCGATCGGTCTCGCGGCACTCCTGGTGGGCGGGGGCGTGGGGTTCGCCGTGGGGTACTCGATCGGCGGCCACCAGCAGACGTCGCAGTTCCCGCGGGGCGGCATCGGGCAGTTCCCGGGCGGCGGGAACCGGCCCCACCCCGGCACCGGCACGCAGGGCGGGACGGGGACCCAGGGCGGCGGCGGAACGGGAATCCAGGGCGGGACCGGCACGGGAACGCAGGGCGGGACCGGGACGGGCGGCAGCACCGGGACCGGCAGCAGTACCGGGACGGGCGACAGCAGCAACGACTCGTCGAACAGCTGACCCTGGCCCACACGGCCCTCGCGGTCCTATGCTCCGACCATGCGCAAGGTCACCTCGGGTCTGTTCATCTCGGTCGACGGCGTCGTGCAGGACCCGTACCGGTTCCAGTACGACAGCTTCGACGCGGAGCTCGGCTCGGGCATGACGACGTGGATGGCCCGCACCGACACGGTCCTGCTCGGCAAGAACAGCTACCTCGAGTGGGCCGAGTGGTGGCCCGCGCACCCCGAGGACCCGTTCGCGCAGTGGATCAACCCGATCGAGAAGTACGTGGCCTCCACGACGCTCGGCGACGACCTGTCGTGGGAGAACACCACGCGGGTGCCCGGCGACCTCGACGACTTCGTCCGGGAGCTCCGCGAGCGTGACGGCGCGGACATCGCCGTGACCGGGAGCATCAGCGTCGTCCGACACCTGTTGTTCGCGGGACTCCTCGACGAGCTGCAGCTCATGGTCCACCCGGCGGTCGCGGGCGCCGGTCGGAAGCTGTTCGAGCCGACGGACCCCCCGACGCGGCTGCGGCTGGTGGAGAGCACCGTGACGAGCAAGGGCAACGTGCTGACCACGTACGCGCCGTTCGCCGCCTGACGGAGGCGATCCGCGCCTCCAGACCGGTGCACTGACCGACCCCGTGATCGGCGTACCCTCGTGGGTGGCCGTCGACCGCACAACCCCGGAGTTCACCATGCCGCAGGACACCCGCCCGCACGTCGTCATCGTCGGCGGTGGATTCGCCGGCATCGCGGCCATGCGGGAGCTCGCCGACGCCGACGTCCGCGTCACGTTGGTCGACCGGCACGTCTACAACATGTTCCAACCCCTCATGTACCAGGTGGCGACCGGCGGGCTGAATGCCGGGGACGTGACGTACTTCCTCCGCAGCCTCCGCGCGAAGCAGGCGAACGCCGACTTCCGGCACGGCCTGCTGACCGGCATCCGGCCCGACGAACGCGTGGCCGAGATGTCCGACGGCGAGCACCTGCACTACGACTACCTGATCCTCGCCAACGGCGTGAACACCAGCTACTTCGGGACGCCCGGGGCCTACGAGTACGCGTACTCCATGTACTCGCGCTCGCAGGCGCTCCGGATCCGCGACGAGCTCTTCACGCGGCTCGAAGAAGCGGCCGCGAAGCAGGGACCAGACGAGATCCGTGTCGTCATCGTCGGTGGCGGTGCGACCGGCGTCGAGATGGCCGGGGCGCTCGCCGAACTCCGCGACCAGGCGCTCGTCGGTGCCTACCCGGAGATCGAGCGCGGCAACATCTCCATCACGCTCGTGCACCGCAGCGGCGAGCTCCTCAAGCCGTTCGCGCCGCGCCTCCGCCGGTACGCGGCGAAGGTCCTCCGGAAGCGCGGGGTCGTGCTCCGACTGAACACCGGTGTCGCCGAGGTCCGGCCGGACTGCGTCGTGACCTCGGACGGCGAGGTCATCCCGGCGTCGCAGGTCATCTGGGCGACCGGTGTGACGGCGCACAAGGAGGTCTCCGGCTGGGGGCTGCCGCAGACCTCCGGCGGGCGCATCCAGGTCAACGACGACCTGAGCGTGAAGGGTGCCGAGCGCATCTTCTCGGCCGGTGACATCGCGGCGCAGGACGACGCCCTCGCCCAGCTCGCGCAGCCGGCGCTGCAGGGCGGCAAGCACGTCGCGCGGCAGGTCAAGCGCGTGCTCGAGGGCAAGCCGACCGAACGCTTCAAGTACTTCGACAAGGGCACGATGGCGACGATCGGCACGAACGCCGCGGTCGCGCAGCTGCGTGGTGGCATCACGATGGTCGGGCCGGTCGCCTGGCTGGCCTGGGTGTTCGTGCACATCACGAGCCTGCTCGGCAACGGCAACCGGATGTCGACGCTGACGCACTTCTTCGTGCGGTACGTGTGGTTCATGCGGAAGCGGTCGATCCCGATCGTGGGCGACGTCCGGCCCGTGCGGCCGAACGGCGACCGCGAGCCGGAGCCGTGGCAGATGCAGAAGGTCGAGTAGCGGGGACCGTCGGACGGGAGGCACGGTGCGGGTCCGCACCGTGCCTCCCGTCCGTCGTGGGTCGCGACTACAGCACCCGGTCCGCCGTGGCGTAGGCGCCGGCGGCGATGTCCTCGAGCAGGGTCGGGCCGGTGGGCTCCCAGCCGAGCAGGGCGCGCGTGGCCTCGGACGTCGCGGACATGTCCATCCCGAAGAACTGCCCGATGAAGCCGAAGTGCTCCACGGCGTCGGACGGGTCGATCGAGGTCGTGGGCACACCGAGCGCGTCCCCGATCGCCTCGGCGATGGCCCGCGTCGGGATGCCGGACTCGGCAACCGCGTGCATGCGGGTGCCAGCCGGGGCACCCTCGAGACCGAGCCGGACCAG
The DNA here is from genome assembly GCF_018613895.1 of Curtobacterium sp. ISL-83. Lineage (GTDB taxonomy): Bacteria > Actinomycetota > Actinomycetes > Actinomycetales > Microbacteriaceae > Curtobacterium. The sequence goes on along the minus strand of NZ_JAGGPH010000004.1, from coordinate 16,860 downwards.
CCGCGCGGCGTCCGAGACGTGCACCGCGGCCCACTCGTTCGCGCCGTCGCCGACGTAGCCGGACACCCCGCGCGTCCGAGCCGCGGCGACGATCGCGGCGATGAACCCGTGGTCACCCGTCCCGTGCGTCGTCGGGCTGAAGCGGGCAGCGATCGCCCGGACGCCCTGGTCCACGAACTCGAACGCCCGGTTCTCCCCGCCACCGCGTGGGCTGTCCGGTCCGACGGCACGCGAGGGGTCGGTCTCCTGCGCGGGACGACCGGGCGCCAGGGCAGCGACACCGGAGGAGAACACGAACGGCCGGTCGGTGCCGGCGAGCGCCTCGGCGATGGTCTCGATGGACGCACGCTCGGCGCGGTTCGAGGCCGCGGGGTCGGACCAGTCGTGCTTGTTGGCGAGGTTCACGACGCCGTCGGCCTCGGCAGCACCGCGCCGGATCGCGTCGAGGTCGTCGAGGTCACCGCGCAGGACGGTCACGCCCTTCGCCTCGAGCGCTCGGGCGGAGGCGTCGGACCGGGCGAGCCCGGTGACGGTGTGACCGGCGGCGAGCAGGTCGTCGACGGTGGCGGAGCCGATCCAACCGGAGGCTCCGGTGACGAACACGTGCATGGAAGGTCCTTTCGCAGGTGCCCACGACACTGATGTCATGAACTGACATCACGGTAGCACTCCATGTCAGTCGCTGTCATCAGTAGACTACGACGATGGCGAGGTGGCAACCCGGGACGCGTGAACGACTGCAGGCGACGGCCTTGGAGCTCTTCCGCACCCAGGGGTACGACGACACCACCGTGGCGCAGATCGCCGCAGCGGCCGCGGTCACCGAGCGCACCTTCTTCCGGCACTTCACCGACAAGCGCGAAGTCCTGTTCGCCGGCCAGGTCGACTTCGTGGCCGTGTTCGTCGATCCCATCGAGCAGGCTCCCGCCGACACCCCGCCGTTCGACCTCGTCACGCGGGCGCTCGACTCGGCGAGCGGGTTCTTCCCCGAGGACCACCGTCCGTGGTCCCGGACCCGACAGACGATCATCAGCACGAACGCCGCCCTGGCCGAACGCGAACTCGGCAAGCTCGCCGCACTCAAGGTCCGGTTGGCCGACGCCCTCCGCGACCGGGGCGTCGCCGAGCCCGCCGCGACCATGGCCGCCGAGACCACGGTGACGGTCTTCCACCTGTCCTTCGCGCAGTGGATCGCAGACGGCGAGGCACGGCCGTTCGCCACGATCGTGCACGAGCGGCTGGACGCCCTGACGAACCTGGTGCGCCCCGCTCGGTGAGCGGCCGTCGGGCCGGCGGAGGGGCCCCCGGCGCACGCGCCCCGCGCAGGTCCGTCGGCGGGGCCGCACCGTGCCTCCCGTCCCGCTCGTCGGTCGCGACGGACCGGAGGCCGAGCGCCTCCCCGACCACGGGATGACCGCTGTGCGCGCAACCTGTGCCGCCCCGGCACAGCACGCGCCTACGGTCCACTGCGCGCCACCACGGTGGGCGGCGCACGAGGAGCGACCATGGCCGACCGAAGCACCACGACCACCCCAGCCGGACGCACGGGGTTCCTGCGACGCATGACCTTCGCCTGCGCCTGGGGCGAGGGGCTCGACGGCTTCGACCTCGGGGTCATCAGCGTCGCCCTGCCGGCGATCACCGTCGCGCTGGGGCTCAGCCCCGTGCTCGCCGGGCTCATCGGCGCGAGTTCGCTGATCGGCATCTTCATCGGTGCCCCGCTCGCCGGCCTGCTGACGGACCGGTTCGGGCGCAAGCGCGTGTTCACGATCGACGTCCTCGCCTTCATCGTCCTCGGCCTGCTGCAAGCGTTCGTGGCGGACGGCTGGCAGCTGTTCGTGGTGCGGGTGCTGCTCGGGATCGCGATCGGAGCCGAGTACTCCATCGGCGCCGCGATGCTCGCCGAGTTCGCGCCCGCGAAGGACCGTGGCAGGCGGCTCTCCGGCCTGCTCGTCTGCTGGTACGGCGGGTACCTGCTCGCCGTGGTCGCGGCCTACGTGATGATCGACGCGTTCGGTCTCAGCTGGCGCTGGGTCCTCGTCACGAGCGCCCTGCCCGCCGTCGTCACGGCCATCGCCCGCATCGGGTTCCCCGAATCGCCCCGGTGGCTGCTCTCCCGCGGCCGGACCGAGGAGGCACGGGCGATCGTCACCGCCCACCTGGGCGGCGACGCGTACTTCCGCGACGAGGAGTACACCGCCGAGGAGCAGCGCAGCGGCGGGTACCGCGTGCTGTTCTCGAAGGACAACCGCCAGCGGCTGGCCTTCATCTCGATGTTCTGGGCGTGCAACGTCGCACCGTACTTCGCGATCTTCACCTTCGCGCCGACCGTCCTGAAGTCCCTGCAGCTGCACGACCCCGCCGTGGGCACGATCACCGTCAACGCGATGGCCGCGATCGGCGCGTTCGTCGGCATGCTGACGATCGAGCGCCTCGGCCGACGTCGGCAGCTCATCCCGCCGTTCTGGATCATGGCGGTCGCACTCGCGGTCGTGGGCTTCTGGGGCTCGGCACCCGGGATCGTCATCGTCCTGTGCTTCGCGGTGTTCTCGTTCATGAACGCCGTGCAGGGCAACCTGACCGCCGTCTACCCGATCGAGGTCCTGCCCACCGAGGTCCGGTCGACGGGTGTCGGCTTCGCCGCCGCGTGCAGCCGGATCGGCGCTGCCGCCGGCACGTTCCTGCTGCCGGTCGGCATCACCACGATCGGGATCGGGGCGTGCATGCTGATCGCCGCTGCGATCTGCGTGGTCGGCGGTGTGCTGTCACAGATCATGGCGCCCGAGACCACGGGGCGCGGGCTCCACGACACCAGTACCGCTCCGCTCCGGCAGCACGACCTGCGGGTGCCGGCGGTCCGGTGAGAGCAGCCCGGAGGCGAGCGCGATCCCGACCAGGATCACCACGCCCCCGACGGGCTCGTTCCACCGCACGCGCTCGCCGAGCACCAGGACGCCGAGCACGACCCCGACGACGGGCGTCAGGTAGGTGACGGTCGAGGCGCGGGCGGCGCCCCACGCCTGCAGCAGCCGCGTGTTCCAGACGTACGCGAACCCGGTGCCGAGGCAGCCGAGCACGACCATCGCGGCGATGATCCCGCCGGTCAGGTGTACGGGCTGCGCCGCGGTGAACGGCGCGACGAGCAGCAGCAGGACGGCGGCCAGGGTGAGCTGCACCGCGGCGAGCGTCGGGGCGTCGAGCCCGCTGCCGGCCAGGAACCGGCGCAGGTACGCCAGACCGAAGCCGTAGCAGGCGGTCATCCCGAGCAGCGCGATCTGCCCGGGCACCGTCGCCAGGACCGCCGGGTCGCCGATGAGCCCCCACGGGCCGACGAGCACGACGACGCCGACGATGCCCAGGACGACCCCGCCGAGCTGCCGGCCGCGCAGCCGCTCCGCGGGGAGGAGCAGCGGCAGCGCGATCATGGTCGTGATCGGCGTGGTGGCGTTGTAGATGCTCGCGAGGCCCGACGGCACGGTCTGCTCCGCCCAGGCCACGAGCGACGCCGGGACGGCGTTCAGGAACACCGCGACGACGAGCAGGTGCCCCCACAGCCGGATCGACCGGGGCCACCGGCGTCGGCTCGCGAGCAGGAACGCGATGAGCGTCAGCGCACCGAGCACGGTCCGCACGGTGGCGACCTGCTGCGCGGACAACCCGTCGAGTCCGACCTTGATGAAGAGGAAGCTCGATCCCCAGACCAGCGCGAGGAGCACGTACACGAGGGCGTTCACGTGGGCTAGTGTCGACCGCGCCGCTGACATGAGGCAAACGCATTGCCCTCATGTCCGCATGAGGAGTCCGCATGAACATCACCGTCGCCCAGCTCCGGGCGCTCGTCGCGACCGTCGACCACGGGTCGTTCACGGCCGCCGCCGCGGCGATCGGCGTCGGGCAGTCCGCCGTCTCGCACGCCGTCGCGGGACTCGAGCGCGAGGTCGGCGGCACCGTCCTCCGCCGTGGGGGCACGGCCGCGCCGACACCGCTCGGCGACCGCATGCTGGCCCACGCCCGCAGCGTGCTCGCCTCGGTCGACGCCCTGGAGGCCGTGGTCCGGCCCGCCACGGCGCGCGGCACCCTGCGCCTCGCGGCCGTCCCGACGGTGTGCCAGGGCCTGCTCCCCCGCCTCCGAGACGTGTGGGCGGTCACCCTGCCGGACGTCGACGTGCAGGTCTACGAGGGCGACGACGACGAGATGCCGGAGTGGCTCGAGGGGGGGACCGTCGACGCGGCGATCCTGGTCGACCCGTCCCCCGCGCCGCCCGGCAGCGTGGTGGTCGCCCGTGACGAGATGGCCGCGGTGGTCCGGCGTGACCACCCGCTGGCCGGTTCCGAGGCACTCACCCTCGACGACCTGCACGACGACGGCCTGGTGGCCGGCGGCGGCGGGTGCGAGCACCAGATCCAGCGCCTGCACGAACTCGCGGGAGCCCCGTACCGGTACGCCCACCGGGTGCGCGAGATGAGCACGATGTTCGGGATGATCGAGCGCGGCGAGGGGGTGTCGATCGTCCCGACGCTCGGCCGGGTGATGCTGCCGCCGGGCCTGGTGATGGTCCCGATGGCGACGCGGTTGCCGCGGACGCTGGTGCTGAGCGGTCCGATGTCCCGGCCGTGGCACCCGCTGGTGCGGGCGCTCGTCGACGCGGTCTGAGCCCACGACGGCGGTGGACCGGCAGGATGGCCTGGTGTCCGACACCCACGTGAAGACCTTCGCCAACGCGCAGGAGGCCGCAGCCGAGGCAGCCGGACTGGCATGGCTCGCCGAGGCCGAGTCCTCCGGTGGCACCAGGATTGTCCGCGTGCTCGGGCGTCCGAGCCCGACGGTGCTCGACCTCGAGCGCATCGACGACCGCTCCCCCACGGCGGTGCAGGCCGAACGGTTCGGCCGGTCCCTCGCCCACACGCACGCCGCGGGGGCCAGGCACTGGGGCGCCCCCGCGCCGGGGTTCCCCGTCGACGGTCCGCTCCGGATGGGGCGCTCCCGCACCGCGTTCGTGGCGGCGGAGGACGCGCCGGAGTCCTGGGGCGAGTTCTTCGCCGAGTACCGGATCCGCGACTACGTGCGCCGGATCGTGGACGCCGGCGGGCTGGACCGCACGCAGGCTGCCGTGTTCGACCGGGTCGCGGACCGGGTGCAGGACGGCACGCTCGGGTCGCCGCAGCCAGCACTGGTCGGGGACCGGCCAGCTCGGTTGCACGGCGACCTCTGGGCGGGGAACGTGCTCTGGCCCGCCGACCACGCGGAACCCACCGGCGCGGTGCTCATCGACGCGAACCCGCACGGCGGTCATTCAGAGACGGACCTGGCGCTCCTCGGGCTCTTCGGTCTGCCCCGGCTCGAGACCGTCCTGGCCGCGTACGACGCGGAGTTCCCGCTGGCCGACGGGTGGCAGGACCGCGTCGCCCTGCACCAGCTCGCACCGCTGCTGCTGCACGTCCTGTTGTTCGGCGGGTCCTACACGGACGCGGCACTGCGGGCGGCGCGGCGGTACGCCTGAGCGATCACGCTGGGTGCGCACCCATCGACTGCTGGCGCGTCGACACGCATCCGATATGTAGTGTTGGACGTCGTGGAGAGGCGGCGATGGCGGTTCCGGCGAGTGATGGACGCGTGGTGTTCGTGGACGAATCGAAGGTCCGCGACTACCTGCTGGTAGCGGTCACGCTGAACAGCGGGGCCACCGGACCGGCGCGACGATCACTTCGGCAGCTGATACTGCCGGGCCAGTCTCGCCTGCACATGCGGAAGGAGAGCGATTCCCGGAGACGACTGATCCTGTCGACCGTACGCCCACTCCCCAGCGGAGTGACCGTGCTCCGTGCTCGAAAGGACGGCCGCACCGACCTCGCACGTCGCGCCGACTGCATCCGGGCCCTCGTGCGCAGCATCCAGCCGGGTGTGCGCACAGAGGTCTGCTTCGAACTCGACGAGACGCTCCTCCGCCACGACCGACAGCGACTGGTCGAGGTGCTGCGCTCCGTTCCCGACGACGTGCGGGTCACCCACCGCCACGAGACCGCAACACGAGAGCCGCTGTTGGCGATGCCGGACGCAATCGGTTGGGCGTGGGCGAAAGGCGGCGACTGGCGGCGTCGATGCAGCGCTGGTCTGGTCGTCGTCGAGGCCTGAAAGCGCGAGACCCGAGCGCCCAACCGTCCGGATGGGTCTCGGGTCCACTTCTCGAGGCTCAGCGCAACGAGCATGTTCAACATACCACCCCCGCGTGACCGCGCACCCGCACGGTCGGGTGCGCCTGATCTCGGAGTCCGTGATCGCCGCCCCGGTGCGGAACCCGAATCCACGCCGGGGCGGCGACGGGAGGCGACGAACCGGTCGACGAACACCCTGATCCGGCGTTCGCTGCTGGCCGCGGCCCCCACCGCGTCCGATCAGCACCCACACCCTGAGCAGGGCTCATCGACCACGATGATCGAACCGTACTCCGCGGACCTCGGAGCTGGAACCCGTTGACCCCCGTGTGCCGGTCTGCTAGCTGTCGAGGTCACTCCCCGGCGACACCGCGGACGACCACTGTGAGTCGGCCCCGGTGCTCGTGTCGGGGGGCTCCGGCGTCAGGACGAGCCCGGACCCCGACAGGGCCGAGGCGTACAGCTGCTCGAGCCACGTCCTGTTGATCGAGGGCGCCCGACTGCCGTCGAAGTCGAAGTGCAAGTTGGCGTTCGGGTGCAGCCAGATCGAGCTGCGTCCGTCCCCGCGAGTGACGGGGTCCTTCCACGAGAACACGAACCGGTGGTCGCGCCGGAGCATGTTCACGATGACGATCTGCAGGTGTGTGAGCGCTCGGTCGTCGATCCGAAGGTCGAGTACCTCGCCGCCGTAGATGAGCTGTCCCATGGGTCCTTCTACTCCGCGACGACTGCGCACGGGTTCCCCTGTTCCCCGAGATGGTGCCCGCGGGTGTCGAGCAATCAGCGTGCCTGTCAGTGTCCAGCCGAAGTTGTCACTGATGATCGCTGGAGACTCGAGCGAGTCGGATCAGCCGAGCGTCCAGTTGAACTTGTCAGCTTCTTGACAAATCAGAGATCGAACGGAATCGGATCCTGCTGAGAAGCCATGACGCCCGGTCCTGGTCTTCCTCCATCGCTCCGCCGCCAGTCCAAGTCGTCGATCTGCATCCCCATGTCATGTTCGAAGAACAACGCGACTCGAGCGATCATCTCGAGCTCCCCGTCAACGGCGAGGCGGTCGCCGAGTCGCATCGCAGTCCAGCCCTCTTCAACGTACGAACCCTCGGGTAACCAGACAGTGAAGGACACGTGTGCGCGCATGTCGTACTCGACGAGGTCGGCCTTCGGCGCGGTTCGACTCGGCCCGACACGGTCGAACTCGTACGCCCACTCGATGTCGTCAACTCGAAAGGAGTACGGGGCACGGTCGAACCCACACTGCTCGGCTGTCGGCTCCATCCCGTCCTGCACAGCACCAGAGTCGAGTAGGTGCCTGAACTCATTGTCCTGAGCTTGCGCGACAGCTGCCGCGATCTTCGTTGCTTTCCACGGCAAGCTGGCCAGCAACCATCTGGTCAGGTCGTCGACGACAGTCACCGTTCCTTCTACCGCAAGTAGATCGGCGGCGAGCGCGGCAGGGAGCTCTCCTCCTTCTGCTTGGAAGATCCGGTCTGCCGTGACGAGGATGACCTCACGTCCTTGTCGAGCCAGCGCTACCGCGTTGGCCCAGACCAATGAGTCGCGATAGCCGCTCCCTTTCTGGTCGAACGGTGGGATCCGCGCGACCGCTCGACGAACGAGGTCGACGTGGGACACCTCTGGCAGCGGAAGCAGGTCGAATCCAAGCTTGTCCTCGAGTCGTTCCTCCGCGTACGCCCGGTAGTCCTGAATGGTTGGAGGCTCGGGCGGCGTAAGCCCCAGCCTCCGAAACATGGTCGACGACCTGCTGAGTAGCTCGTTCGCCTCGGCCACCTGACGCGCATGATGCGCGGACAGTTCCTCAAGGCAGACGATCGGGACCTTGACCTCGAGAAGGTTCTGCCAGCGGGCATGGCTGAGCAGTCGCATCGCGAGCCCGGTGAGCGTCCAGTCGCGGCGAAGTTCCGTCGTGTCGAGAAGTACCGTCTTCATGAGTGCACCGTAGCGACTCCGCCAACCAGCGAAGGGACAGGTCAGCTGCGGAGTGCCGCGATCGCGTCCGCGATCTTGTCGTTCATGTGCCGTCTCCCGCCCTGTCTCTGGAGGATCTCGTCCAGCTCGACAAGGCGCCGCTGCGCTGACTCACGTGCCCGCTCAAGATCGCGCATCGCAACACGCCCGAGAGCGCCGCCGAGCGACATGTCGATGAGCGGCTGAGGAACCCCTCGTGCCAATGAAAGGAAGCCGATCGGAAGCAGCAATTCGACTGTCGTGGCCACGAGAATCGCGACGGGCGCTTCCGGCGCGACCAGGATTGCAACTGCCGACGAGAACAGAATCAGCACGGTGTAGACAGCGAACCAAAAGCCCCGCGACAATATTCGGCGCCCTCTCGACGGCTCTGTCATCGTCGATGCTGTGAGCTGCGTCAACATGGAGAGGCTCGCGAAGAGGAAGACTGCTTCGAGCGCGAAGACGATGCCTGAATCGACCGCCGACGAGCGGACGACAGCAACGGGCGCGATGAGAGCGACCAGGATGGACCAGCCGGCAAGCGTCCCGTATGCGCCGTGCAATGTACGGGCTGGGCGCGGGAGACGATCGAGCTTCGCGTTGATGTGTGTCAGAGCGTCGACCGTCGTCGCTCGCTGACGGTCGAAGTCCGGTACGACGAAGCGGCCACATTCGACGCCGAGGACCCACGTAACTGCGCCGCCCGCGAGGACTGACGGGAGAGCGGACACGGCGGCGCTCGTCTGACTGATCCCGATAGCGGTGAGTGACGCCAGTAGGAAAGCGGCGATGGCGAGCACGATGCCGAGAGCGCCAATGACGCGCCGCAGAGTGGCTCTTGGGGTGTCGGCCTGCAGGAGGACTTGCCCTCCGAGGCTCGCGCCGAAGAGGGCGATCGCCCATCCCGCGAACCGTTCCGCCGCCTCTGATGCATCCGCGCTGATGGCAGAGCCGATTTGACCCAAAGACGCCCAGGGCACCGCCTCATTGCGATGCGTCAGCCCGACGATGAGTCCGACCAAGTAGAGAGCTGCGACGCCGACGACGAGGATCGCGATACTGATGTCTCGCCGTCGGGCCGGCAACGGCGAGATGTCCGAGTGGAGGTGTGGCATCTTTCATGATCTCGGCGGCCGGCGACATCAAACGGCCAGGGGTCCTTCGGCCACCAGCCCCTCCGTGGAGGTCGTGGCGATCCCCGGTAGCCGATCCGCGACCGGACATATTGGGCATCCCCCGGCGCGTTCGCGCTCGGAGACGGTCTGCTGGATCTCGTGTCGCGCGACTCTGCACCGCCAATGAAAAGGCGTCGCGTCCGCTACCGAGTGTTCGGGTCCGGCGTTCGTGTTCTTCCAGGGATGCCACTCCGTGGCGAGTGCCGGGTGCGTGGTAGCCACGTCGTTAACTCCGGGGAAGACGGTGCGAGCGACACACTTGCTGCAGGCGTTGCGTCTTGCTCGGAAGTCGATCCGCTCCTTGACGCCGTGACCGTTCTCGCACAACCACCACACCGCAACGCGGTCTTCTGCGGTGAAATCCTCGGGAGCGCGACGGCCGTTTGATCCGCGGTCCCAGTGTTCAGCTAAAAGCGGGTGGGTCTGTACGAGGCTCTTCGATGCGGCAAGGAGGCTCGCCCGTTCGCACGTCCCACACCCGCCTCGCGCGACGCGGTCTCGTGCTTCGTCCACTTCGTGATGACCTTCAGGGCACATCCAGTACCCCATCGCGCGGTCGCCAGATCCCACTTGGGAAATCTTGAGGCTGTTCGCGGCGTCCCATTCGGCGGCGAGTTCCGGGTGTGTCGTGTGGAGGTCGTTGTAGCCGGCGAGCACTGCCTTTCCTTTGCAGAATCTGCAGCCCACATCGGTGCCTGTCACGCTCGCTGCCGTTGCTTCGAACGGGTGACCGTTCCGGCAGATCCACACGTACGTGTTGGAGGAGCCGATGTTGATATCGAAGGCAGTGAGTCCCGCGTTGCGGGACAGGTCGATCGCATGCGCGAGGTCTGGGTACTTCGAAGCGACATCGTTGACACCTGGCTTGGGAAGCTTCGGCTGACAGCTCGTGCAGCGCGGCGCTTTCCGTCGCGGCCTAGTCGACATCCCGTAGTTCACCGCATGGCCTCGAGCGCAGAACGCTTGGAGGACGAGCGTTTCGGGGGGTTCGCTTTTCCGGCGATCTTGCTCGATGCCTACATCGAAAGCGGACTGGATCGTGTCCCCAGAGGCGAGCAAATACTCCGCGAAGCCCCCTGGAACCCCGAACCAGTCCTGGAAGCGCGACAGCACGTTGTCGGTCAGGGGGAAGTCGTGCGCGAATCGGTCGTCTGGTGTCTCGCCGCGGAGCCTCGCGCGGAGGCGCGCTGCGGTTGGGAGCAAGTAGAGCCAAAGAATCCGAACTGCCTCGTTCGAGGCGTCGGGCACGGTGGCTCGGACCAGCGCCCCGAGCTGCTCGAAGCGTCGCGTGTGCGTCGCGCTTGGGTCGAACAGCGCGGGAAGTGTAGTCATGCGGGTCAGCATCGCCATGAGGTTGACGGCGTCGACGAACCGGGCCGCCTCGAGGTGTCCGTCCGTGGTGGTTCCCGTTCCGGTGGTCAACGCGGAGACGACGATCCGGTAGAACCGCGCGTCGACACGTCCGTCGCGCTTCAAGCGCTGCAACCGTCGCGCGGCCTTCATAGTCGACTCGTCAACGGCGTGCTGCTGTGACACGTCGCCGAAGAGTCCCACCCAGCGCCGGTGACGGCGACAGACCGGCGACCGGAAGTGTGGATACTGGGCGATGGACGCCCCTTTCGCACATGCCGTGCACATCCACTGTTCCGTGAGAACGTCCGGACACGACTCGCACGACGAGCCGTCGGGGTGGCGCCCCCGAACCGAGGCGGCCCGCTGCAGGCAGCTCAAGTCTCGTCGTGCGAGCCGCGGCAGGATGTGGTCGAACCAGAGCTCTTCATCTGGCAGGTCCCCCGAGATTGATTCTCGGACATCGCGTATGCGCGCCCGTCGGTGTGCGTCGCGTTCACCGTGCCGTTCGAGCAGCCGTCTGCTGTAGCTCTCGGGCGTCTCCCGGCCTCGCGGCCGGACGCGGAGTGGGAGCGGTGCAATGTTCGTAAGCGTCACGCGGCGTCTTCTTGGTCAAAGTCGTCGAGGATGCTCCGGAGCCCGAAGCGGTCTTTGGACTTGCGGAGGCGGTCAGCAGCTCTGTCGCTGGCACGGTCGGACGCTTGCGCAGCAAGGAGGTCAAGCGTGACTGCTTCACGTTCGACACGGGGGCTCATGATTGCTTCGATTGCCGCGAGCCGGATGAGGCGTGTCAGGGCGGCGAACGAACCGTTGGTGCGGCGGTGCAGCTCTCCGGCGTGCTTCTGCAGCGCTCCGCGCTTGTGGTCACGCAGCGGCAGCTCGGATTCGATGTCTCGGATGAGCGATGCCCACTCATCGCGCTCGGCCGCCTCGTCGTAGCCGAAGCGCTGCAAGGACGTCATGGAGAAACGCACCTCCACCTGGTCGCCGCCGGCGCCAGCGAGGAAGGCGTTTTCGTCGAGTCGGATTCCCGCGAGCACGAATGTGGGAGGAGCGTCGAGCATGAGGTCGCGAAGGACATCGACCGAGTCGCCGAGGTTCGCCGAGCGCCCCTTCAAACGGTGGATCTCGTCGAAGACGACCATCTCAGTACCGGCGTTTGTCATCACGTCGACAACACGTTCGGCCATCTTCACTTGCGTTTCGCTTGCGACCGCGCGCAGTCCGTAAAACTTCAGGATCGCTTCCAAGAGCTGCTTGCCCGTCGCGTGCGGCGGTGTGACAACGTAGGCGATAGGCACCACGCCTTCCGCGCTGGGTCGGCTGCCGTCTTCGGTGTATGCCGCCCAGATCGAACGCATCAGCGTCAGGCACAGCGTGGACTTGCCCGCGCCAGCGTCCCCGGTGACGAGAAGACCAGATTGGATGCCAAGAGCGGCCGAGTTGATCCCCATGGACAACGCGAGGTCCTTGCGCGCTCGGTCGATATCTGCGGTGCTCACGAGTACGCCGCCGGACAGAAAGCGTATCCGTTCGAGGTCGTACGCGGCCCTCGTGATCTGATCCATGTTGCCGAGAGCAGCAGGGGTCGCCGGCGAAGGCCTCCGGACTGGATTGCTCAGGACCTCCTCAAGGTGGTCGAAGCGGGTCAGTCGTTGACGCACACCGGCGTCACGGCGGAACAAGTACATCGGAAATCGCCTCCTAGAACGGACTCTGGTTGGGATCGAAGGCACCACGCGACTGCGTCGGCTCCTCGACCGGTGCGGCGTACGGGTCTTTCCGCACGGCAGCAGCGACGTACGGCTTCGCTGGCGTGCCCGAAACTAAGCCGCTCACCATCTCGACGGCGACGCGGTCGGAGAGGCGACGGAGCGCTACGTCTCGTTCTGGCTCGTGCGGCCGTGTCCGCCGTTGCGTCACGCCCGTTGGCTCGCATTCGATCAATGACCCATCAGGTGCAATCGCCCAGATGAACTCGTGGACGTCGCCGTCATAGTGGAACTGGATACGACGCGCTCCAAGCCCTGGAGTGAGCTCTGGCAGGTCGAGGAGCGGGTGCAGGTCGTCCGACCAGTAGGTGAGGTTCTTGAAGTGGATCCCGTCGGGCTGGAGGATTCGGTCGTCGATCGGGAGCGCCCGGAGGTAGTCGTCGCCCTGGACTGGCACCCGCAGCAGGTCCGTCCTCGTGATCGAGCTGTCCAGCTCGAGCATGTCGTTCGGTGAGAGTTCGAGCCCAGGGAACGCATCATGATGGAGCTTGTTGCCGGGCGTCGTGTTGTATGTTCCGAACGCCCAGTCGCTGACGAGTGCCATGACCATGTCGTAGCTGAGCAGCTCGGACATTGGGGTTTCGGCACCGCGGTTCGCCACGCTGTTGCCGACACTTCCGGGAAGAGTCTGCGCGAACTTCGCTATCTCGAGGTTGAAGCGTTCGATGTGCGGTTTCTTCGCCGGCGACCCGGGGGGCGCGAAGACGACGCTGATCCGAGCTCGTCGGGCTGCAGCGAGGAATGGAGCGCTCGAGAAGTCCGATCCGTTGTCGACCGTGATCTGGCTCGGGTAGACAAAAGGTCGGTTCAGCACCTTACGCTCGTACTCCTCGCCGGTAAGGAGCCGATGTTCCGGGTACATCCCCTGCAACCGCTCGCGATGCGCGGCCAGCCCCGGCCTGTCTGCCGGTTGCGTCGTCATCTGTACCAGCAGACTGATCTGGTCGACTGAACGCGTCGCGATTGACGCAAACGAGATGGCGCGGCAACTTGAATTGTGGACGTCGATGGCGGCGGCAATAGCGATGCGTCCGCGGTTGCCGCTCGGCATGAGGCAGTCTACGTCAAGCTTGGTCGTGTCCATCTCGATCAGCTCACCCGAGCGACTCGTGATGCGGGGCCGGTATGGCTTGTCCGGTCGCCTGTCATCGGTCTGTCGCCGCTTGGCCGGCTTCGTCACGTCGACCCGACCGCTCATGATGTCGAGATACTTGTTCCACGTAGTCCGGGACAATGCGGGCGGTGCTTCGCCGCAGGTCCTCAGATATTCGTCCTTGACCCACCCGACGAGGACGCTCTTCCGAACGGTCTGCTTCTTGGGGTACTCGTTGAGCACCTTCGCGAAGGCACCACGTAGGTCAGCCGTCAGCTTCTCGGTCCGCCCGAACTGACGGAAAGCTCGAAGATCGGCCGCTCCCGTCTCGGGATCCTCCCTGTAGCGCGCTACCCAGCGCCACATTGTTCGCGCACTCACGTCGAGCTCATTCGCCTTCGATTCGACCCGCTGCGTCTCGGTGGTCTTGGCGAGGTCGTACAACGGGTTCTGCTTCTTACGGCCCGGCCGCATGCCAAACAGCACCTCTTCGATCTCGGTGTTCCGTTCGTGCACTGCCTTCCGGTCTGCAGGGCTCAGCAGATCGAGTTTTTGAGGGAGCGCAAGGAGAGTGGTCGACACGTCTGCCGCTCGACGCGATACCTCCCCCAACGGCATGGTGATGACCTCGCGATCAGCAGATCTGATGAGGGTCATCATGCTTGACGTGCGCTGCACCAGCCGGTACTCGCCATCGTCGAGCTGAATCGGCTTTGTCAGGTCGATTGCTCGGGTCATCAGCGGATCTTCCAGACGGCGGAGATGTCGCTCAGGGGCTGGGTCAGATCAACGGCCCATTCGTTGCGCCAGACAAGGTTGTAGAAGTAGGTGCGCCCGAGAGCAATGTCCGCGGGGCAAAGGACCATCGCGGCCTCGAGGACGGTCAGTGGGTTTGCGGCAGCGGAGGCGAGCTCGAGCTCACGCTCCCGTGGTGGCATATCCCAGGGCTTGTTGCACTGCATGATGAAGCGCTGATTGCGGTGCAGGAGGTCGGGAAGCTCCGTGTGAATCTCGTATCCCCAGCCGATTGCCGCGCACACCTCGGCGGTGAGGGAAAACTGCAGCTGGACCTCTGGGTCGCCGAGCTTGGACTCGTACTTCACATCGAGAACGCGCTGGCGCCCTCGATCGTCGAGGACCAGGTAGTCGAGCACGTGCCAATGCTTTCCATCAGGGAACACGAGCGTGGCGGGCTGCGCAGCGACAGCGACGATATCGCCTGCCTGGTCAAAACGACGTAGAACGTCTGCCTCGAGCTGGCTGTTGAACCAAACGTGCTCGCCCGTGGAGCTAAACCAGTAAAACCCGGTGAGGAATGGCTCGTCGGGCCGGCGCCTGGGCGTGCGAACTCGTCGCGTATGGAACAACCCGAGTTCAAGGATCTCCGAAGTCGCGGGCGCGTCGAACTCCTCGTCACCGATGCGCCACATCACCCAGGTACGCCCAGAAGTGCGTGCTTTCGCCTTCAGCTCCTTCGACGGCGCACCGGTGCGAGCTTCGCCTCCATTCGGTCGGAGTCCGTAGTAGTTGAAGGCCTGACTCATCCTGCGAACGCCGTCCATTCGGTCGCGCGAACGAAGTCGCGCGTCACCTGGCAAGGCTGCTCGTTTCGGCGGCGTGGATTCATCTCTCACTCCTGGGCTGGGCACGCCAAGTAGCCGTTCATGTGAACGCAAGGCACGGCGCGATGGCGGACGGCTGGTTGAGCCGCTGGACGGGAAGTCAGGCGCCGAACTCGTTCCGAGTCCCGGCGCGCGAACCACCATACGAACAACTCGGCACCCCTGGTTCCTCGTTTCGGCGCTGAAGCCGAGGGCGAACTCGCGATTGAGGTGTCCGCGGCGAACGGGACGGAAAAACCCCTCGAACTAGGGACAGCGGACGTTGGTCTGTCACGGAGTTACCGATTCGTGATGAACCCAGTACTGGGGGAACGGCGACTTCGCTGAGGTTCTTGCAACGGCGTGTCGCAACGATCACGCGGAACCGCGAGCGTCCGCGCATAGCGCCTCCGGAGCCGAGGTACGGCTCCGGAAGGAGCCGATATGTCGGCCGCACATCCATTCGAGGCAGTCCGCGCACTTCACGTTGAGTACGAGGCGCTCCGCACCCAACCGATTGGGTCCCTCAGCCTCGATGAGCGCCGTGGGTTGGAGTACTACCTGGCGGACGTCGGCGACGCCGAGCCCGGAATCGCCCAGAGCATCCGGAACTGGATCGAGTTCGCTCACGGACTGGACGACTTCGTCTGCCGCCACGGAAGGATGCCGATTCCTGCGGCGCGGTCGCCACGACCCCATACTCAGGAGCAGTGTCTCGTGGATCGGCTCAGCTACCAGCGCCGCCCCGCTGTGCGGGCAGCGCACTGCCGCTACCAAGAGCTCAGGCTGGAGGGCGTGCCCGGATTTCGGTGGTCACCGCAGCGAGACCGCTGGACCGAGCGCCTGCACCAGTACCAGGACTTCTGGGCCACACACGACCGCGCCCCGCATCGACGTGCCGACGACCACCTGGAAGCCTCACTAGGAAGATGGGCGGCAGAACAGCGCGCAGCTCATCGATCACGAGGCCTCCAACCGGAACGACTTCGCGCATTGCGCGGAGCAACGTTCCGCGTCCTCTGAACTTCTTCCAGCTCGGACGGCTTCACGGCTCCCGGAACAGCCGAAGCAAGCCATTCAACGAAGTCCCGCCGCTCCGCCTTCGTCTGACGCTTGCGGAACGGAGCAAGCCGGCGAGCGGTCCCAGCTTCCAGGCCTCGCGCGAGCACCTCCACGAGCCACGCCCGGCGACTCGGAGCCTCTTCGTTCTCGAGGAGCTCCGTCTCGCTCACCGCTTCCCAGTCGTCCAAGTAGTCCGTGAGTTGTATACAACCGCGCTCGACGATCGACTCCTCAAGCTGGTCCGCGTGCGGAAGCAACAGCTGCTCCGCGGGCATGAGCAAAGCAATGTGCTGAGTGAACTGCTTCACGCTGCCAAGTCGCTCTATCGCGTCCATCACGTGTCGGGAGGTGGGCGCGACTGTGACTGCAACCGAACGCTGGACGGTCATCGACGCGCGTCGAAGCAGTGACGAAGTCGTCGTCGTCCCACGCACGTCGGTCTCCGGGGACCCCGCCCATCGATCGCCGAAAATCTCTACGGCCTGTTCGAACGATCGCAAGCGCCCGTCGCTGACCCGATAATCCGACACCACCCTGGGCGAGGCAGTGAGGTAGACCGCATCTGGCGGCTCGTCCCCGAGCGGCGGACGCGCGAGGAGATAGCAAGCGCGCCCGCGACCCGGCGACAGCAGCGCCGGCGCGTCGTGCCACATCCAGTCACCTAGGGCGTGTCTCCTAATTGG
>NZ_JAGGPH010000003.1 GCF_018613895.1 Curtobacterium sp. ISL-83 | reverse complement strand
CGGTGCCAGCCCGCACCGCGCCTCCCGGCCGGCCCGCAGCCGCACCGCGGCCGCGCCGCGATCAGCGCCCCGCGACCGCCAGCATGCCGAGCGTGTCCACCACGCGGTTCGAGAACCCCCACTCGTTGTCGTACCAGGCGACCACCTTCACGTGGCGCCCACCGTCGACGCGGGTCAGCAGCGAGTCGAACACGCTCGACTCCGGCCGCCCGGTGATGTCCGACGACACGAGCGGGTCCGCGGTGTACGCCAGGACCCCCGCCAGGGCACCGTCGGCGGCGGCGCGGTAGGCGGCGTTGACCTCGTCGACGGTGACGTCCCGCCCCACCACGGTGTTGAGCTCGACGATGGACCCCACCGGCACCGGTACCCGGATCGAGTCGCCGGAGAGCTTCCCGTCCAGTCGGGGCAGCACCAGCCCGATGGCCTTCGCCGCCCCGGTCGTCGTCGGCACGATGTTCACCGCCGCGGCACGGGCTCGGCGGAGGTCCCGGTGCGGTCCGTCCTGCAGGTTCTGCTCCTGCGTGTACGCGTGCACCGTCGTCATGAACCCGTGCTCGATCCCGGCGAGGTCGTCGAGCACCGCGGCCAGCGGCGCGAGCGCGTTGGTCGTGCACGAGGCGTTCGACACGACCGTGTGGGCGGCCGGATCGAACACGTCCGAGTTCACACCGAAGGCGATCGTGGCGTCGGCTCCGGTGGCGGGAGCGCTGATGAGCACCCGGGCGGCGCCGGCAGCGAGGTGCTGGGCCGCGGCCTCGCGGTCCGTGAACCGGCCCGTGGACTCGAGCACCACGTCCACGCCGAGTGCTCGCCACGGCAGGTCGGCGGGTGCGCGCTCTGCGAGGACGCGGATCCGGTGTCCGTCGATCACCAGGTCGTCGCCGTCGACCTCCACGGTGCCCGAGAACGGGCCGAGTGCGGAGTCGTAGCGGAAGAGGTGCGCGAGGGTCGCGGCGGCGGTCAGGTCGTTGACGGCCACCACCTCGAGGTCCTCGCCGCCGCGCGCGATGAGTGCGCGGAGGACGTTGCGGCCGATCCGGCCGAAGCCGTTGATCCCGATGCGGGTCATGTGGGTTCCTTTCGTTCCACAGACCACGATCACCGGTCTGGAGGCGCGACCCCAGTGGCAGCACTGCCAACGTCTGTCAGGATCTCGCCAACCGCGTTCGAGCACGCGCAGGTGGCTGCTCGAGCGCCGCCGGCTGCGCGCCGTCAGTGGTGGAACGTCCGGCGGTACGCCGACGGCGAGACGCCGAGGACCCGTCGGAAGTGCAGGCGCAGGTTCGCGTCGGTCCCGAGACCGGCCTGCGCCGCCACCTGGTCGACGCCGAGATCGGAGCGCTCGAGCAGCTCGCGGGCGAGGTCGATCCGTGCGCGCAGGACCCACTGCATGGGCGTGTACCCGGTGGCGGCCAGGAACCGCCGCGAGAACGTTCGAGGCGACACCTGCGCCCGACGGGCCAGCACGTCGAGCGTCAGGGGATCGCCGAGGTGCCGCAACACCCACTCACGGGTGTCCGTGAAGGCGTCGTCGATCGGCTCGGGCACGCTGCGCTCGATGTACTGCGCCTGGCCCCCGCTCCGGTGCGGTGCGCTCACGAGCCGGCGTGCGACGTGGTTGGCGAGCGCGACGCCGTGGTCCCGCCGCACGATGTGGAGGCAGAGGTCGATCCCGCTCGCGGCACCGGCACTCGTCAGCACCGTGCCCTCGTCGACGAACAGGACGTCCTCGTCGACCTCCACCTTCGGGAACCGGTCGCGGAGGATCCGCGTGTAGTGCCAGTGCGTCGTCGCCCGGCGGCCGTCGAGCAACCCGGCTGCCGCGAGCGCGAACGCTCCGGTGGAGATCGCGGCGATGCGCTTGCCGGCGCTGTGCGCGTTCCGCAGGGCGTCGACGACGGATGCCGGCGGCGGGGTGTCGGCGGGCGTTCGCCAGCCCGGGACGAAGACGGTGTCCGCCCATGCGACGGCATCGAGCCCGTGGTCGACGACGTAGGCCATGCCGTCTCCGCCGCGGACACGTCCGGCGGTCGGGCCGCACACGCGCACCTCGTAGGGCATGCTCGGCCGGCTGGAGAAGACCTGGGCCGGGATCCCGACGTCCAGGGGCTTGGCGCCGTCGAGGACCAGCACGGCGACGCGGTGGAGACGACCGGACGGCATACCGCGACCGTAACGCAGGGGGCGGCTCGGTGGCACACGCCGGTGCGAGGGATGACGACCGAGTCACCGGGGCCCGCCAGCCGCCACAGGTCAGGCGTCGAGGATCGCGAGCACCCGGTGGGGCGCGGCCGCCTCGGCACGCCACCCCGCCGGCAGTGTCTCCTGCAACTCGGGCAGCGTGAAGCTCCGCCGGATGGACCGCAGCCCGTCCACCCGCACGAAGGTCCCGGGCGCCACGAGGGGCGACGCCAGCGCGTACGCCCGGTAGGCGGACGAGGACCGTCGGATGTCGGAGTGGAGGCTCCGGCTCGATGCGAGCACCGCCGAGTCGGCGAGGAACGCGGCTCGGGTGTCGTCGTCCAGGTGGTGCAGGACGTGGTTCGAGACGACGACGTCGAACCGCTCCCCCGCCGTCACCAGGTCGCCGCTCGAGCGCTCGTGGAACGACACGCCCCGCGGCGTCGACCGGCTGGCGGCGGCGATGGCCCGCGGGTCGGGGTCGACCCCGACGACCTCCACGTCGAAGCCGTCGCTCGCCGCCCACCGCGCGAGGGACCGCGCGAGGTCACCCCCACCGCATCCGAGGTCGAGGATCCGACCCCGTCCGTTCGGCGGCAGCGCCGGGACGACGTGCGTCCGCCAGACGGCTCGCCACCCGCTCACCAGCCCGTTGACGATCGCGAACCGCCGGAAGGTGCGGTCGAGTGCCAGCGGGTCGCAGTCGGGCTCGTCCATCAGTTCGCGCAGGGCGCGGTCGCGCACCGTCAGGTCGATCGGGAGGCGCGACTCGCGTCCGCCACGGTCGCTCACGATGGCTCCGAGACCAGCGCACCAGCGAGGTCGCCACTCGCCAGCTCGTCCACGTCGTCCGCGAACTCCGCGGTGTCCGCGCCGGGCAGGGCGACGGCGGTCAGCCGTGCGCACTCCACGGTGAGGCCGGGGCCGAACGCGAGCGCCACCACGGGGGTGCCCTCGGCGATCCAGTCGTCGAGCGCCTGCCGCAGGACGAACAACACCGTCGCACTCGACATGTTGCCGTGCTCGCGGAGCACGGTCCGGCTCGCCGCGATCGCGGAGTCCGGCAGCCCCAGTGCGTCCTGCGTCCGGTCGAGGATCGCGCGACCACCGGGGTGCACGGCCCAGAGCGGCACGTCGTCGGCGCGTCCGGTGTCGAGGAGCGGTGCGACGGCTGCCGCCACCGACGCCCCGACGAGCTTGGGCACCGCCGTAGAGAGCACCATCTCGAAGCCCTCGTCACCGATGTTCCACGCCATCTCCGACGCGCTCTCGGGCACGACAGCGGTGGTGAAGCGGTCGAGGCGGAGGCCAGCACCGTCAGCAGCGACGACCGCGGCGGCGGCACCGTCCCCGAAGACACTGTTCGCGACGATCTGGTCCGGATCCTCGGAGCCCCGGACGTGCAGGGTGCAGAGTTCGGCGCAGACGACGAGGACCACGGCGCGCGGATCAGCCTCGACGAACGCGGCGGCGATCCGGAGCGCCGGGAACGCCGCACAGCACCCCATGAAGCCGATGTGGTGGCGGAAGACGGCGGGGCTGAGGCCGAGCTCGTGGACGATGTCGAGGTCCGGCCCGGGCTGCGTGAACCCCGTGCACGAGACGGTCACGACGTGGGTGACGTCCGCGGCCGCCGTGCCCGAGCGGGTCAGCGCGTCACGGGCAGCACCGACGAAGAGCGGTGGGGCGAGCACGCGGTAGGCGTCGTTCCGGGTGCCCGTGCTCGGGGAGGTCAGGTGCCCGTCGGCGTCACGGAACGCGCCCGACCCGGCTGCGGGGTCGAGCTCCGGCAGGACGCTGTGCCGGGTGTCGACGGCCGAGCCGTCGAAGGCCGCACCGACGAGACGCTGCCCGAGGCGCGCGAGGCCCGGTTGTTCCCGGAACAGATCGCGCACGGTCTCCTGCGCGAGGGTGGTCCGTGGGACTGCGGTACCGATGGCGCGGATCGTTGCGGACACGGTTCATCCTGTCACCGGGTCGCTGACGCGTCCCCAGGTTGGCCGCGTCGGCAGCTCCGCCCCGTCCACGCCGCTCACCCCGTGGTCGGAACCGCGGAATGGACACAGCACCGCGGGTTGCTGCGGTGCTGTGTCCGGAACACGGTTCCGAGGGTGGGACGTGCGCCGCTACGACTGCTGCGCGCGCTCCAGGACCAACTCACGGACGCGGGCGGCGTCCGCCTGGCCCTGCATCGCCTTCATGACGGCACCGATGATCGCGCCGGCGGCCTGGACCTTGCCGTCCTTGATCTTCGCGAGGACGTCCGGCTGGGCCGCGAGCGCCTCGTCCACCGCAACCGTGAGGGCCGAGTCGTCCGAGACGACCTTCAGCCCGCGGGCCTCGACCACGGCGGCCGGCGAGCCCTCGCCCGCGATGACGCCCTCGAGCACCTGGCGCGCGAGACGATCGGTCAGCTCGCCGGGCTCGACGAGCCCGATGAGCTCGGCCACGTGCTGCGGCGACACGAGGTCACCGGGGGCTGCGTCCTGGGCGTTGGCGACACGGCTGATCTCGCCCGTCCACCACTTGCGCGCCGACTGCGGTGCCGCTCCGGCCGCGACGGTGGCCTCGACCTCGTCGAGCAGACCACCGTTGACGACGTCCTGGAACTCGAGGTCCGCGAACCCCCAGTCCCCCTTCAGCCGACGACGGCGGGCGACGGGGGCTTCGGGCAGCGAAGCGCGGAGCTCCGCGATCACGGCCGGATCCGGGACGACGGGCAGCAGGTCGGGCTCCGGGAAGTACCGGTAGTCGTCGGCATCCGACTTCGGACGCCCGGCCGAGGTCCGGCCGGTGTCCTCGTGCCAGTGCCGGGTCTCCTGCGTGATCGTGCCGCCGTCGGCGAGGATCGCGGCCTGGCGCTGGATCTCGTACCGGATCGCGCGCTCGACCGAGCGGAACGAGTTGACGTTCTTCGTCTCGGTGCGGGTGCCGAGCTTCTCCTGCCCGCGCGGGCGCAGGGAGATGTTGGCGTCACAGCGCAGGTTGCCACGTTCCATGCGGGCTTCGGACACGCCGAGGGCCCGGACGAGGTCACGGATGACCTGCACGTACGCGGCACCGAGCTCGGGGGCACGGTGTTCCGCGCCGAAGATCGGCTTCGTGACGATCTCGACCAGCGGCACACCGGCACGGTTGTAGTCCACGAGGGAGTACTCGGCGCCCTGGATGCGGCCGGTCGCACCGCCGACGTGGGTCAGCTTGCCCGCGTCTTCCTCCATGTGGGCGCGCTCGATCGGGATCTGGAAGATCGTGCCGTCGGCCAGCTCGACCTCGACCTCGCCCTCGTACGCGATCGGCTCGTCGTACTGCGAGATCTGGTAGTTCTTCGGGTTGTCCGGGTAGAAGTAGTTCTTCCGGGAGAACCGCGAGGACTCGGCGATCGAGCACCCGAGCGCGAGCCCGAGCTGGATCGAGTACCGCACGGCCTGCGCGTTCACGACCGGGAGCGATCCGGGCAGCCCCAGGTCCACCGGCGTCACGTTGGTGTTCGGTTCGCCGCCGAAGAAGTTCGGTGCGTCCGAGAACATCTTCGTCTTCGTCGCGAGTTCGACGTGGACCTCGAACCCGAGCACCGGCTCGTAGCGCTCGATCGCCTCGTCGAAGTCCATGAGCGCGTCCTTCTGCGCCATCAGATCACGCCTTCCTGCGCAGCCGACTGCTGGCTCTGGTCGAGGTTCGGGATGCGGTCGATCAGCGGGCCGCCCCACTGCTGCTCGAGCAGACGCTCGAGCGCGGCGCCGTAACGGTAGAGCCGCGCGTCCTCACGCTGCGGCGCCATCAGCTGCACGCCGACCGGCAGGGAGTCCTCGGGCGCAAGACCGTTCGGGATGCTCATGCCGGGGACGCCAGCCAGGTTCGCGGGGATCGTCGTGAGGTCGTTGAGGTACATCGCGAGCGGGTCGTCGATGCGCTCACCGATCGGGAACGCCGTGGTCGGCGCCGACGGGCTGATGAGCAGGTCGACCTGCTCGAACGCGGCCGCGAAGTCGCGCTGGACGAGCGTCCGGACCTTCTGCGCGGACCCGTAGTAGGCGTCGTAGTAGCCGGCGCTGAGGGCGTACGTGCCCAGGATGATGCGTCGCTTGACCTCGGGCCCGAAGCCGGCTTCCCGGGTGGCGGCCATGACGTCTTCGACGGTGGAACCGTGCTCGGGCGTGACCCGCAGCCCGAAGCGCACCGAGTCGAACTTCGCGAGGTTCGACGACGCCTCGGCCGGGAGGATCAGGTAGTAGGCGCTGATCGCGTAGGCGAAGCTCGGCGCGTCGATCTCGACGACGACGGCTCCGGCGGACTCGAAGAGCGCGACGGTCTCCTGGAAGCGCTGGGTCACGCCCGCCTGGAAGCCGTCACCACCGGCGAGTTCCTTGACCACGCCGACGCGCAGTCCGCGCAGCGTGTCCGCCTGCAGCCCCTCACGCGCCGCGGCCGCCATCGACGGCCAGGCGTCCGGGATGGACGTGGAGTCCTTCGGGTCGTGTCCGCCGATCACGTCGTGCAGCAGCGCGGCGTCGAGCACCGTGCGGGAGACCGGGCCGACCTGGTCGAGGCTCGACGCGAGCGCGATCGCGCCGTACCGGCTGACCCCGCCGTACGTCGGCTTCACACCGACCGTGCCCGTGACGGCACCCGGCTGGCGGATGGACCCGCCGGTGTCGGAGCCGAGCGCGAGCGGCGCTTCGTGGGCCGCGACCGCTGCCGCCGACCCACCGCCGGAACCGCCGGGGATCCGGTCGAGGTCCCAGGGGTTGTGGGTCGGTCCGTAGGCGGAGAACTCCGTGGTGGAGCCCATCGCGAACTCGTCCATGTTGGTCTTGCCGAGCGGCACGAGGCCCGCGGCGCGGAGCTTCGCGACCGGGGTGGCGTCGTACGGCGGCACCCAGCCTTCGAGGATCTTCGACCCCGAGGTCGTCGGCATGTCCTGCGTGCACAGGACGTCCTTGATGGCGATCGGCACCCCGGCGAGCGCGCCGAGGTCGTCGCCCGCGGCCCGCCGCGCGTCGATGGACTTCGCGACCGCGAGGGCGTTCTGGTTGACGTGCAGGAACGCGTGGACGTCGCCGTCCACCGCCTGGATGCGGTCGAGGTGCGCCTGGGTGGCTTCGACGCTGGAGATGTCGCGCGCCACGAGGGCGTCCGCGAGCGCCGCAGCGCTGAGCGTGGTGATGTCGTCGGTCACTGTTCTTCCGCCTACTGTTCTTCGCCGAGGATCGCCGTCACACGGAACCGTTCGCCGTCGGAGTCGGGGGCACCGGCGAGCGCCTGCTCCTGGGTCAGCGTGCGGCCGACCTCGTCCGGCCGCGTCACGTTTTCGAGCGGCACCGGGTGGCTCGTCGCGGGGACGTCGTCGGTCGCGACCTCGGCGACACGGGCGACGCTCTCGACGATGTGCGACAGCTCCCCGGTCAGCTTCTCGATCTCGTCGGGCGTGAGTGCGATACGTGCGAGGTTCGCCAGGTGGGCGACCTGCTCGCTCGTGATGTCAGGCATGGTGCTCCGTCGATCGGTTCGTGGAATGCCCAACAGTCTATTGCCGACGTCCGGCACCGCGGACGCGGGCGCTCGGCTGGGGAGGACCGGCGCGCCCGACAACGCTGTGGAGGAGCCGACGGTCTGGAGGCGCGGGCCGGTTCACGGGACCGCCCCCGCGCCTCCCCACCGGCACAGCCGGTCCGCCACGAGCGCGACGGACCGGAAAAGGTGGTGTGGGATCAGCCCGTCACTTCCCGGGCGGCGTCTGCTGCTTCGCCGGCGGCTGCTTCGTCTGCTGCTTGGGCGTCGTGAGCTGCTGCGCCTGCCCCTGGCCCTGGCCCTGGCCCTGGCCCTGGGTCTGGCCCTGGGTCTGCGTCTGCGTCTGCCCGTGCGTCTGCGTCCCCTGCCCGTACCCGCCGTGCGACGAGTTCGAGGCCGGGGCGCTCGCGTGCCCGATCATCGCCGGGTTCGGAGCCGGGAGCGCACCACCGCCGACGTGCTGGTCGAGGTAGGACATCATCGTGCGGCCGACGCCGAACTTCGCGCTGTACCCGGTCGTGCCCTGCAGGAACGGCCAGTTCGCCAGGCCGACGTGCCCCTGGACGTTCCCGACCCAGGTCGCGTTCGTGTACTTGGTGGTCGACGCGACCAGCCAGTTCTGCTGGTCACCGTCGGTGGTACCGGTCTTCGCGAACTTCGGCACCGCGTCGCCGGGGTTCGCACTGGCCGCGGTGCCCGCACCCTGCAGCACGCCCTGGAGCGCGTAGTCCACGGTGCCCGCCACGTCCGCCGCGACACCCTGCGTGCACGAGGACGGGCTCGGCGTGATCTTCGTACCGTCCGCCTCGGTGACGCTGTCGATCACGGTCGGCGTGCACACGATGCCCCCGTTCGCGAAGCCTGCGTAGGCCTCGGCGAGGTCGATCGGCGAGAGCGGGTTCGTCCCGAGCACCGACGAGGGGTTCGAGTCCGGCGCGGCGCCGTTGGCCTGGTGGATGCCCATGGCCTGGGCGAGCTCCTTGATCTTGCAGAGGTCGAGCTGCTTGGCCATCGCACCGAAGGCGGTGTTGATCGACTCGGAGGTCGCGGCCTGGACCGACATGCTCGACGGGACGTTCTCGGCGTTCGCGACCTGCCAGTCCGGTCCGCCGAGCCCGATGCACGAGTTCGTGAACTCGGACTGCGGGAACGCGTGCTCGGTGGTCGTCACGGAGTCCGACAGCGTGTGCCCGCTCGCGAGCCACTCGGCGAGGGTGAACACCTTGTAGGTCGAGCCGGTCTGGAAGCCGGACGAACTGCCGAACACCTGGTCGGCGCTGTAGTTGACCGACGTGGAGCCCGCGGCCTGGGAGTCCGACTGCGTGTAGGCCGTGTTCTGCACCATCGACAGGACGCGCCCCGTACCCGGTTCGACCGTCACGTTCGATCCGCCGACGTCGACCCCGGCCATCGTCGCCGGGACGTAGGACGACAGCGCCGCCTGGGCCTGCCCCTGCACGTCGAGGTCGAGCGACGTGTGGATCTGCAGCCCCTTGGTGTCGAGCGTCGCGATGCGTTCCGGCGCCGTCTTGCCGAAGGCCGGGTCCTGCAACAGCTCCGCTCGGACGTAGTCGCAGAAGTAGCCCGCGTCGTACCCGGTCGCAGCGGACGAGCACCCGTTGGCGGTCTCGGTGATCTTCGGCGTGATCGGGGTCGCGAGCGCCGCGGTGAGTTCGGCCTTCGAGATGTCGTGGTGCACGTACATCCGGTGCAGCACGTAGTCACGACGGACCTTCGTGGCGGCGTAGTGGTTCGCGCTGCCGTTGTCCTTGTTCCCCGGCTCGTCGATCCGCAGGTTCGACGGGTTGTTGAGGATCGCGGCGAGCGTCGCCGACTGGGTCAGCGTCAGGTCCTTCGCGTGCACGCCGAAGTAGTACTGGGCACCGGCCTCCGCGCCGTAGACACGACCGCCGAGGCCGACGATGTTGAGGTACCCCGTCAGGATCTGGTCCTTCGTGTACTTCTTGTTGACCGCGATCGCGTACCGCATCTCCTGCAGCTTCCGCTGCGGGGTCACACCGGCCGCGTCGTCGTAGCAGGCACGGACCTTCTTCGCGGTGTCCGCCGCGTTCTTGCCGGTCAGCTGCTCGCACTGCTGCACGAGGACGTTCTTGACGTACTGCTGGGTGATGCTCGACCCGCCCTGCACGGACGCACCGACGGCCGTCGCCGCAGCACCGCGCAGGGTGCCGATGACGTCGATGCCGCCCTCGCTGTAGAAGCGCGGGTCCTCGGTGTCGACCGCGGCCTGCTTGAGCGTCTGGGCCATCTGGTCAGCACGGACGTTCGTCCGGTTCTCCGCGTAGAACGAGGCGATCTTCACCTGCTGGCCGCCCTTGGTCGCGTAGACCGAGGACACCTGCTGCGGGGTCTGGATGTCGAGGTAAGCCGGCAGGTCCTCGAAGAACGCGGCGGCACCGCTCGCACCCTCCCCCACGACGGCGACCGCGGGCGTGACGGCGACCGTGACGAGCATCCCCGCGAGCACGGACATCACGACGAACATCAGGAGGGCACCCGGCCACCGCACGACTCGCATGGTGGAACCGTAGGCAAGGGGCCTGTACTGGTTCTGCCGTGGAACCACGGGATGCTGCGGTCGCACACAGGTTGCCCTGGGGTCGGGGCCCGTCAGTCGCGCTGCTGGAGGTCCTGCGGCCGCACCAGGTACATGTCCGGCGAGGGCTGTGGGACGCCTTCGCCCCGACCGTTGCCGTGCCGTCCGGGGTCGCGGACCAGGTCCCCGCGCCCGATCGCCACGAGGGCGACGTCGTGCAGGGACGCGGTCCCGGGCTTCAGGTAGTCGTTGTGGCCGACCGGACGGCGGAAGACCTCACCGGCGTCCTGGGCGTCCGCGCCCCCGGCCAGGTCGAGGAGGGTGGACCCGAACTGCGCGGACCCAGGGTCGGTGCCGAAGTAGCCGGACCCCGCGATCGGGTCGGAGTGCGCCCCGCCGACGAAGACCTCACCAGCGGGCACCGCCAGGGCCGACGCGTGCCGCACCGCACTGCCGGGCGACCCGAGCACCGTCAGGCTGTCGGCCTGCATCCGTCCGGAGGACAGCGCGATCAGCGCGGCGGTGGACCCGTACGAGTGCGCCACGACGTTCAGGCGCGGCTGGTCGTCGCCACGGATCTCGCGGAGCCCGTCGACGGCACGTTCCAGCCGCGTCGCGCCCGTCTCGGCGAGCCCGAGGGACAGGATGTTCGACAGGTCCGGCGTGCGGTAGCCCATCCAGGCGACGACCGCGATCCCCGACGCCGTCCCGCGCGGACCGGTGGCCGCCCGTGACCCGGCACACGGACCCGCCCCGACGGCCGTCCGCACGGCGGCGCACGACGCGGCACCGGCTGCGGTCCGGGGTTCCTCCTCGACCCCGCTGCCCGCACCCGTGACGCCACCGACGCCCGCGGCGAGCGGCGCGAGCGTCGCCTGCTCGCTGTACAGGTCGTTGGCCGTCGCGGTGAAGTCCGCCATCTGGCCCGTGACGGTGAAGAACATCCCCGGGACGACGACCGTCACGTCCGCCGCGGTGTCCAGGTCACCGATCGCGATCGCCGCCCGCCCGGACCCGCGGGTGTCGAGGGTGATGAGCGACCGCGTCGGCGCGCCCGGTCCGGCGACGAGGGACTCGCGGACCTGGCCGAGCATCGCGACCTGTGCGGGCGGGGTGGCCGGGTCGGCGAGGCCCGCGGTGAGGACGGCACGGTTCGCCTGGTCCCGCACGGCGTAGGGCACGCCCTCGAGGTTGCCCACCACCGACGGCGCGAGGGTCGCGAGGACCTGCCGCTCGTCGGTGTCGAGCCGCGCCCACCACGCGGCGACGTCAGGGGCAGTGGGCGGGTCGTCCTCGGCGTCGGCCAGGACCCGCTCGTCGCGGTCGACCACCCGGAGCTCGGCCGGCGCGACGGCGGTGAGGTCGCGCAGGAACCCCGGCCCGTGCACCTGAGCGAGTGCGTGCGGACCGATCTGTACCCTGGTCATGACCGCGGGGGGAGCATCTCCGGTCCCGGGGAGCACCGCGGCGTGCGAGACGACAGCTGTCGGCGTGCTCGTGGGCGCGACCGGGGCCTCGACGACTCCGAGAGAGTGCATCGAGGCGGTGAGCAGAGCCGCGGCGATGAGCAACAATCGGGTCTCCCCCGGGAAGGCCGTCCCGACGTCTCCCTGCAGACGACGGGTGATGCGCTCTCGAGTGTAAGGAAAATGACCCGATCTCGGTCATGCTCGGTGCAACTTGTCCCCCGAATTGGGGACTGGGGTACGGCGTGGCGCGGCGTGCGGACACGACCGATTCGTGCTCATGCCCGGGATTCAGTCGTCCGGGTCGGATTCCGAGCGGTCCGCGAGGGCACCGGGGCCCTCGGTCACGAGCAGTCGGAACTGCTCGGCGTCGATGATGCGCAAGCCGAGCTGCTCGGCCTTCGTCAGCTTGGATCCGGCACCAGGACCGGCAGCGACGAAGTCGGTCTTCTTGCTGACGCTCGACGCCGCCTTGCCGCCCGCGGCCAGGATCGCTTCCTGCGCGCCCTCGCGCGTGTACCCCTCGAGTGATCCGGTCGCGACGACGGTCACACCGGTCAACACCCCGCCCTCGGCCATCGCAGCCCCGGGACCGGGGTGGTCGGGCGTCTCGAACTGCACCCCCGCCGCCGCCCACCGCTCGACGATCTCGCGGTGCCAGTCGACGTCGAACCAGTCGAGGAGGGCGTCCGCGATGATGCCACCCACGCCGTCGACCGCCGCAAGGTCGTCCCGGGAGGCGTTCCGGATCCGGTCCAGCGACCCGAAGTGCCCGGCGAGTGCCCGCGCGGCGACGGGCCCGACGTGCCGGATGTTCAGCCCGACGAGGATCCGCCAGAGCGGCTTGGTCTTCGCGGCGTCGATGTTCGCGAGCATCTCGAACGCGTTCTTCGACGGGTACCGGCTGGGCTCGCCGGTGTAGTCGGCCCCGCGTGCATCGGGATCGAACGGCGGATCGGTCTTCTTCCGGGCACGGCTGAACGGGGTGACGCGCTTCGGTGTGCCGTCGTCCTCGACCCGCTGCATGCCCGTCTCGGCGTCGCGGACGACGACCTCGATCGGGACGATGTCCTGCATCGTGAGGTCGAACAGGCCGGCCTCCGTCTCGAGCGGCGGGGTCTCCGGGTGGGACGGCTGCGTGAGCGCGGCGGCCGCGACCTCACCGAGCCCCTCGATGTCGAGCGAGCCGCGGGACGCGATGTGCTCGACACGACCACGCACCTGCGCCGGGCAGCTCTTCGCGTTCGGGCACCGGAGGTCGATGTCACCCTCCTTCGCCGGGGCAAGGGGGGTGCCGCACTCCGGGCAGTTCGTCGGCATCACGAACTCCCGCTCCGTACCGTCGCGGAGTTCCACCACCGGGCCGAGGACCTCCGGGATGACGTCCCCGGCCTTCCGCAGGACGACCGTGTCGCCGATGAGCACGCCCTTGGCCTTCACGACCTGCTGGTTGTGCAGCGTGGCCTGACGGACGACCGACCCAGCCACCTCGGCCGGCGCCATCATCGCGAACGGTGTCGCCCGCCCGGTGCGCCCGACGCTCACGACGATGTCGAGGAGCTTCGTGTGGACTTCTTCCGGCGGGTACTTGTAGGCGATCGCCCAGCGCGGAGCACGGGACGTCGAACCGAGTTCCTCGTGCAGCGCCAGGTCGTCCACCTTGATGACGATGCCGTCGATCTGGTGCTCGACCGATGCGCGCCGGTCGCCGTAGTCCTTGACGAAGCCGAGGACCTCGTCGATGGTGTCGAAGACGCGGTGGTGGGTCCCGGTCGGGAGCCCCCAGGTGTGCAGGAGCTCGTAGACCTCGGACTGGGCACGGACCTCGGTGTCGCGCTCGAGATCGCTGACCGGCCAGGCGCCGATGCCGTGCACGAGCATCCGGAGCCGGCGGATCCGGTCGACCATGAGGGCGCGCTTCGCCTCGGACTTGCCCTCTTCCTTCTGACGGAGGGATCCGGCGGCGGCGTTCCGCGGGTTGGCGAACACGCGCTCACCAGCCTCGCGCTGTCGGGCGTTGAGCTCGTCGAACTGCGCCACCGGGAAGAAGATCTCACCCCGGACCTCGACCAGGGGCGGGTGCCCGGTGCCGAGCAGCCGGTCCGGGATCGTGCCCATCGTCCGGACGTTGCCGGTCACGTCCTCACCCACCACACCGTCACCGCGGGTGGCTGCCGAGACGAGCCGACCGTGCTCGTACCGGAGGTTGATCGCGAGCCCGTCGATCTTCAGCTCGGTCAGGAAGCGCACCCGTTCCGCACCGGCGTCGCGCTGGACCTTGAGCGCCCAGTCGGTCAGTTCCTCGGGGCTGAAGACGTTGTCGAGGCTCAGCATGCGCTCGGCGTGTTCGACCGGCGCGAACTGCGTCGTCTGCGCCTGTCCGCCGACGACCTGGGTGGGGCTGTCCGGCGTCAGCAGCTCCGGGAACCGCTGCTCGATCGCGTCGAGCCGCCGCATCATGACGTCGTAGTCGGCGTCGGTCACCGTGGAGCCGTTACCTTCGTAGTAGGCGTGCCGAAGCTCGGTCACGGCCGCACGCAACCGGTCGACTTCACGCGCCGCCTGCGACGCGTCGAGCTCGGCGGGTGCCAGGGTCTCGAAGGTGGAGTCGGCGGGCGTCGTGTCGCTCATGCTCCAGTTCTACCGTGCGCCACCGACGCGGGCCGCAGCCACGCGGCCGACCAGGAGCCACCGACGGGCGCCGCAACCACGCGGCCGACCAGGAGCCACCGACGCGGGCCACAGCCACGCTGCCGTCGAGAGCAGCGCCGGTGCAGCAGCCTCAGACCGAGACAGGCGCCGCTGCCGACACCGTGGTGTCGATCGTGCACTGCCCGAGCACCCGCGTCCCGACGTAGACCACCGCGGTCTGTCCCGGCGCCACCCCGGACAACGGCTCGTCGACGTCGATGACCAGCACGCCGTCGGACACCCGCGCCGTGGCCGGCACCGGGTCGGCGTGCGCGCGGATCTGCACGTCGCAGGCGAAGGGCACGGACGGGTCGGCCGGAGCCGTGCCGGCCCAGGTGAACCGGGAGCCGGACATCGACGAGACGTCGAGCGCCTCCTTCGGTCCGACCACGACGGTGTTGTCCTTCGGGCGGATCTCGAGCACGAACCGCGGCTTGCCGTCCGCCGCGGGACGGCCGAGCGCGAGCCCACGCCGCTGGCCCACCGTGTACCCGGTGGCGCCGTCGTGCGCGCCGACCACCGTGCCGTCACGCTCCACGACGTCGCCGGGGGCCGTGCCGACACGGTCGGCCAGCCACCCGCGGGTGTCACCGTCCGGGATGAAGCAGATGTCGTAGGAGTCCGGCTTCTGCGCGACCGTCAGCCCACGCGCGGCAGCCTCGGCCCGGACCTCGTCCTTCGAGGGTGTCCCCCCGAGCGGGAACATCGCGTGCTGGAGCTGCTCGGCGGTCAGGACGCCCAGGACGTACGACTGGTCCTTCGCCCACGCGGCAGACCGGTGGAGCTCGCGGGCGCCGTCGGGCCCGGTGACGATGGAGGCGTAGTGCCCGGTGCAGACGGCGTCGAACCCGAGGGCCAGGGCCTTCTCGAGCAGCGCTGCGAACTTGATCCGCTCGTTGCACCGCATGCACGGGTTCGGGGTGCGACCGGCCTGGTACTCGGCGACGAAGTCGTCGACGACGTCCTCCTTGAACCGCGCCGAGAAGTCCCACACGTAGTACGGGATGCCGAGGGCCGACGCGGCGCGCTGTGCGTCCATCGAATCCTCGATCGTGCAGCAGCCCCGGCTGCCGGTGCGGAGGGTCCCGGGCATCCGGCTGAGCGCCAGGTGCACGCCGATAACGTCGTGCCCGGCCTCGACCGCTCGGGCGGCCGCCACCGCCGAGTCGACCCCACCGCTCATCGCCGCCAGTACACGCATGCGTCCAGGGTAACTCCGGACCGGCGTAGCGTTGTCCGAGCGATGGCCACCTCCCAGACCCCTCCCTTCGACTTCCGAGCCGTCGTGCTCGCCGGGTTCCTGCCCGCCGCCCTCTTCGCGGTGGGCGAGGGCGCGATCATCCCGATCATCCCGATCGCGGCGAGCTCGCTCGGTGCCGGGCTCGCCTTCGCCGGGTTCGTCGCGTCGCTCATCCTGGTCGGGGAGCTCATCGGTGACGTGCCGTCCGGCGTCGTCGTCGCGCGCATCGGGGAACGGAACGCGATGATCGGCGCCGCGGTGGTGTCCGTCGTCGGCCTGCTCGTGTGCACGGTCGCGCCGAACCCGTGGGTGCTCGCCGTCGGAGTCTTCCTGGTCGGGGTGTCGACCGCGGTCTTCGCGCTCGCCCGGCACGCCTACATGACCACCGCGATCCCCCTGCACGTGCGGGCTCGCGCGCTGTCGAGCCTCGGTGGCGTGTTCCGGTTCGGCTACTTCGTCGGGCCGTTCCTCGCCGCCGGGGTCGTGCACCTCACCGGCACGACGCAGAGTGCCTTCTGGATCCACATCGTGTGCTGCCTGGGGGCGGCGGTCGTCCTCCTCGTGATCCGCGACCCCGCGACGGGCGCACGCGGACTGCGCAAGCCGCACCGTGCCTCCAGGCCGGACCTGCCGATCGCGCCGGAGCAGCCGACCGCCCCGGAGCAGCCGGCCGCGCCGGGCACGGCCGCCTCGACGGGTGCGCTCCCCGGCGAGGAGTTCGTCCGCGACGAGGCCCACGGTCTCTTCCGCACCCTCCGCACCCACAACCGCGTGCTGGTGCGACTCGGCAGCGGCGCCGCCCTCATCGGGGCGATGCGCGCCGGTCGGCAGGTGATCCTGCCGCTCTGGGCGGTCAGCGTCGGCATGCCCGGCTCGACGGCCGCGCTCGTCATCGGGATCGCCGGCGCGGTGGACTTCGCGCTGTTCTACACGAGCGGCCAGATCATGGACCGCTGGGGCCGGCTGGCCAGTGCCCTCCCCTGCATGCTCGGCCTCAGCGTCAGCTACTTCCTGCTCGCCTGGAGCGGCCACCTCGACGCGAGGGTCGGCTGGTTCGTCGCCATCGCCATGGGCATGTCCCTGGCGAACGGGGTCGGGTCCGGCATCCTCATGACGCTCGGTGCGGACCTCGCTCCCCGGGACCACCCGGCACCGTTCCTCGGGGCCTGGCGCTTCACGGGTGACCTCGGGTCCGCGGCTGCGCCGCTCCTCATCTCGGGCGTCACGGCGATCGCGACGATCGCGGTCGCGAGCGGCGTGATGGGGGTCCTGGGACTCGTCGGTGCCGGCGTCCTGCTGCGCTACGTGCCGCGCTACCTCCCCCGCCGGTTGCGCTGACGGGCGTCCGTGCAGGCTCCGGCCTGGAGGCACGGCACACCTCCGCCACGCGGCCTGCGCCCCGTAGACTGCGGGTGCTCGCGGGAGTGGTGGAATCGGTAGACACGCAGGATTTAGGTTCCTGTGCTCAGGCGTGAGGGTTCGAGTCCCTCCTTCCGCACCACGTTCCGCCTTCCGCCTTCCGCCTTCCGCCTTCCGCCTTCCGCCTTCCGCCTTCCGCCTTCCGCCTTCCGCGGGACGTCCCGGCCTGCCGGTCCTGGTGATGTCAACCGGCCGACGGATGGGCGACGACTGCCCGGGCGGTACCCTCGTCCTGCGGGAGACCTTCCGCGTGTCCCGCCCGCACGAACGGAAGAACCATGCAGTCCGTCGCCCTCGCCCTGATCCCGTGGCTCGACCCGCAGTACATCCTCGACCACTTCGGCGCCTTCGCCGTGCTGGTCGTCTGCGCGATCGTGTTCGCCGAGACCGGGCTGCTCATCGGCTTCATCTTCCCCGGGGACAGCCTGCTCGTCATCACGGGCCTGTTCGCGTTCGACCGCGGCGGCCAGATCGGCGGCATCCCGATCTGGGTCGT
The DNA here is from genome assembly GCF_018613895.1 of Curtobacterium sp. ISL-83. Classification (GTDB taxonomy): domain Bacteria; phylum Actinomycetota; class Actinomycetes; order Actinomycetales; family Microbacteriaceae; genus Curtobacterium. Next base: position 336,384 of record NZ_JAGGPH010000003.1, on the reverse strand, counting down.
CGCACTCATGATCGGCGCTTCGGCGTTCCTCGGCGGTGAGCTCGGGTACTACATCGGCAAGAAGGCCGGTCCGCCGATCTTCGAGCGCCGCGAGAGCGGTCTGTTCTCGAAGGGGAACGTCGACCGCACCAACGCCTTCTTCCACCGCTTCGGCCCCATCGCGGTGATCCTCGCCCGCTTCGTGCCGGTCGTGCGCACCTTCGCCCCGATCGCCGCGGGCGTCGGCCGGATGAACTACAAGAAGTACTCGCTCTTCAACGCGATCGGCGCGTTCATCTGGGGCTTCGGCGTGACGTTCCTGGGGTACGTCCTCGGGTACATCCCCCCGGTGGCGTACATCGTGCGGAACTACATCGACGTGATCCTGATCCTCGCCGTGCTCGTCACCGTCGTGCCCGCTGGCGTCCACTACTGGCGGAGCGCTCGGAAGGCCAAGCACGCGGCCGAGGCCGAGCAGTCCGGCCCCCAGCAGCCGTAGCGCACCGGGCGCGCGAGACGCCCCCGTCTCGGCGGGCCTCACGCGTTCGCGCGGAAGGCCACGTGCACCCGGAACGCCCCCGTCACGGCGAGACGCCCCCGCCACGGCGAGACGCGGCCGTCCCCGCCGAACGCGTCCGTCACGGCGAGACGCGGCCGGCGGGACGAGACGCCGCTGGATATGCCGGCGTCTGGGCAGCTCCGCGGCGTCTCACGGAAGCGGCGGCGCCCCGACGAAACGCCCGCGACACCGCTCGGCGCCGTGCTCCGCTTGAGACGCCATCGGCTGCCCGAGACGGCCCCGAATCCGGCGGAGTGTCGAGGACTCGGGGGCGTCTCGCCAGCACGCGGGCGCGTCATCGGCACGGGGGCGTCTCGCCAGCACGCGGGCGCGTCATCGGCACGGGGGCGTCTCGCCGCAGCACTGCAGCACCGCAGCACCCGCCGCCCGCCGCCCGCCGTGAGCCGCCCGCGCACCCCACCCCCGCGCTCAGAGCGAGAAGTACTCCCGCACGATCGGCGCGATCCCCCGGAACGCCTTCGACCGGTGCGACAGCGCGTTCTTCTCCGCCCGGGTCAACTGCGCCGCCGACCGGTCAGCGTCGTCCGGCTTGAAGACCGGGTCGTACCCGTGCCCGCCGTCCCCGATCGGCTCGGTCAGCACCTCGCCGTTCCACACCGCCTCGAACACGTGCTCGACCCCCGACGGCGTGACGAACGCCGCCGCGCACACGAACGCCGCCGTCCGCTCGACGACGCCGTCGAGGTTCGCCAGCAGCAGCGCGATGTTGTCGGCGTCCACCCGTGTGCCGGCGTAGCGGGCCGAGTGGATGCCGGGCGCTCCCCCGAGCACGTCGACCGCGATCCCGGAGTCGTCGGCGAGCGCGGGCAGCCCGGTGTGTGCGACCGCGGCGCGCGCCTTGATCAGGGCGTTCGCCCCGTAGGTGTCGCCGTCCTCGACCGGCTCCGGCCCGTCGTACGCCTCGAGCGAGACCCCGCCGAGGGCGTCCCCGAGGATCTCCCGCAGCTCGACGACCTTGCCCTGGTTGTGCGTCGCGAGCACCACCGTGCGGTTCGTCATGCGGTCAGCCCCAGCACCTCGCGCTGGATCGCCGCGAGCGACTGGTTGCCGGCGAGCCCGAGGTCGAGCAGCGTGTTCAGCTCGTCGCGGTCGAACGGCGCGTGCTCCGCGGTCCCCTGCACCTCGATGAACTTCCCCGAGCCGGTCGTGACGATGTTCATGTCCGTGTCGGCCGCCGAGTCCTCGGTGTAGGCCAGGTCGAGCATCGGCACGCCCCCGACGATCCCCACCGAGATCGCCTGCACGCTGTCCGTGAGCGGCACGGCCTTCTTGCCGATGAAGCCCTTGCTGCGGCCCCACTCGATCGCGTCGACCATCGCGACGTACGCGCCGGTGATCGAGGCGGTCCTGGTGCCACCGTCGGCCTGCAGCACGTCGCAGTCGATGACCAGGGTGTTCTCGCCGAGCCCCTTCATGTCGACCACGGCGCGGAGCGACCGGCCGATCAGCCGGGAGATCTCGTGCGTGCGGCCCCCGACCCGTCCCTTGATCGACTCGCGCTGCATGCGCTCGTTCGTGGACCGCGGCAGCATCGAGTACTCGGCGGTGACCCACCCGGTGCCCTTGCCGGCGAGCCAACGCGGGACGCCGTTCGTGAACGACGCGGTGCAGAGCACCTTCGTGTTGCCGAACGAGATGAGCGCGCTGCCCTCGGCCTGCGCGCTCCACCCCCGCTCGATGGTGACGGGCCGGTGGTCGGTCGCGGTGCGTCCGTCGATGCGGGTCGCGGGAGCGGTGTCGGTCATGGTGTCCTTTCAGGCCGGCCGGGAGGCGCGGTGCGGGTGGAGCGAGCGGGTGCGGTCGTTCCGGTGGTCGCCGGTCACGCCACGGGGCCGGGGAGCGCTGCCGGATCGGGGAGCGCAGCAGGGTCGGGGAGCGCAGCAGCATCGGGGAGCGCAGCAGCATCGGGGAGCGCAGCAGCATCGGGGAGCGCAGCTGCACGCGGCAGCGTGATGGCCCCGGTCTGCAGGTGGCCGACGCTCGACACCTCGGGGCCGAGGAACCGTCGGGCGAGTCGGATGAAGCCGTCCTGGTCGTTGCCGGTCGCCTCGAACGAGTACGTCGGCGGGGCCGTCGTGGTGCGCTCGAGCCCGTGCTCGACCAGGCGCCGGTAGACGTCGCTCGCCGTCTCCTCGGCGCTGGACACGAGCGTGACGTCCGGGCCCATGACGTACTGGATGGCCGCGGACATGAGCGGGTAGTGGGTGCAGCCGAGCACGAGCGTGTCGACGTCGGCGGCGCGGATCGGCGCGAGGTACTGCTCGGCGACCTGTCGGAGCTCCGGGGACGAGGTGTCCCCGGCCTCGACGAACTCGACGAACCGGGGGCAGGCCGCGAGCGTCAACGTGACGTCGGCGGCGACGGCGAAGGCGTCCTCGTAGGAGCGGGACGCGATCGTGCCGACGGTGCCGATCACCCCGATGCGCCCGGTGCGGGTCTGCTTGACGGCGGCGCGGGCCGCGGGCTGGATGACCTCGACCACCGGGATGCCGTACGCCTGCTCGTACCGTTCACGGGCGTCCCGGAGCACGGCGGAGGACGCGGTGTTGCACGCGATGACCAGGGCCTTGACGCCCTGTTCGACCAGGTCGTCCATGACCTCGATCGCGTAGCGGCGGACGTCGGCGATCGGCTTCGGCCCGTACGGCGAGTGCACGGTGTCCCCGACGTACCGGAGGCTCTCGCGGGGCAGCTGGTCGATGATCGCGCGGGCCACCGTGAGCCCGCCGACCCCGCTGTCGAAGACTCCGATCGGTGCATCCGTCACGGTGACCAGCGTACCGACGTCCCCGCGGGCCCGGACCGGCCACCCGCCGGACCGCGCTGCACCGGACCGGACCGCAGCGTCCGCCGGACCGGCCACCCACCGGACCGGACGGACGCGGACGGCGCGGTGCGGGCCTCCCGGACCTGCCCTCAGTAGTGTCGGTGGGGTGACCACCGCGCTCCTGACGGACCAGTACGAACTCACCATGGTCGACGCCGCTCTCAAGGACGGCACGGCCGACCGGCGGTGCGTGTTCGAGGTGTACACCCGCCGTCTGCCGGACGGGCGTCGGTACGGCGTGGCCGCCGGGCTCGGCCGGTTCCTCACCGCCCTCGCGGACTTCCGCTTCGGCGACGAGGAGATCGGCTTCCTGCGCGACCGTTCCGTCATCGACGCGAGCACCGCGACGTGGCTCGCCGACTACCGGTTCCGCGGCGACATCCGGGCGTACCGCGAGGGCGAGGTGTTCTTCCCGAACTCCCCCGTGCTGCAGATCGAGGGCACGTTCGCCGAGGCGGTCGTCCTCGAGACCCTCGCGCTGAGCATCTTCAACGCCGACTCCGCGATCGCCTCGGCCGCCGCGCGCATGGTCTCCGCTGCCGACAAGCGCCCACTGGCCGAGATGGGCTCCCGGCGCACCGGTGAGTGGAACGCGGTCGCCGCCGCCCGTGCTGCCTACATCGCCGGGTTCGGCGCGACGAGCAACCTCGAGGCCGGGCGCACCTGGGGCATCCCGACGATGGGGACCGCCGCGCACGCCTTCACGCTGCTGCACGACTCCGAAGAGGCGGCGTTCCGGTCGCAGCTCGCGGCGCTCGGCAACGGCACGACGCTGCTCGTCGACACCTACGACATCGAGGCAGCGGTCGAGACCGCCGTCCGGCTGACCGACGGCCGGCTCGGCGCCGTCCGGATCGACAGCGGCGACCTGCCGTCCGTCGTCGGTGCCGTGCGGGCCCAGCTGGACCGCCTCGGCGCGACCGGCACGAAGATCACGGTGACGAACGACCTGGACGAGTACACGATCGCCGCGCTGCGGGCCGCCCCCGTCGACTCGTACGGTGTCGGGACCTCGGTCGTCTCCGGCTCGGGGCACCCGGCCGCGGGGATGGTCTTCAAGCTCGTCGCCCACCGCGAGGACGGCGGCGACTGGGTCCCGGTGGCGAAGAAGTCCGCCGAGAAGGCGACGTTCGGCGGTCGGAAGGAAGCCGGCCGCCGACTCCGGAACGGCATCGCCACCGCCGAGGTCGTGCTGACCGCGGGCCAGGTCGGTGCGGACGAACGACCACTGCTCGTCCCGGTCGTCACACGCGGCGAGGTCGACCCCGCGTTCCTCGGCGCCCGCGGTGTCGAGGCGGCGCGAGCCCACCACAAGGCCGCGAAGGCCGAGCTCCCCGCGGATGCGTCGCGCATCGGACGCGGGGACCCGGCCATCCCGACCCTGGTGATCTGACCGGGGTCTCCGGGATCGGGACTACTCGGCCTTCATCTTCTCGTAGATGGCCTTGCAGTCCGGGCAGACCGGGAACTTCTCGGGGTCGCGACCCGGGATCCACTTCTTGCCGCACAGGGCCTTGACCGGCTTGCCGCTCAGGGCGGACTGCAGGATCTTGTCCTTCTTCACGTAGTGCGAGAACCGCTCGTGGTCGCCGGGCTCGATCGCCTCCTCTTCGAGGAGCTTCTCGAGCTCGCGGTCCATCACGTCGAGGCCACCGCCGGGTTCCGTCATGCTCATGGCTCCAGGGTACGCGCGGTGCGACCGGTACGACGGCGGCCAGGAGGCCCGGTCCCGGGCCGCCACGCGCCGTGCGTCCGCCGGGTGGTCGGGACCCGACGGGCCGTTGCGGGGCCGCCCCGCGCCTCCCGTCGCGCGGTGGTCGCGACCACCGCGGTGCGTCAGTTGCGCTGCGCGGCCGCGAGCAGGTCCGGACCGTGCCGGTCGAACAGCCGACCACCGGCGAGCACGCCCACGGCGAGGACGACGACGCCGACCAGCACCCCGACGAGGAGTGTCAGCATCCCCCACGGGTGCGCTCCCCGTGTCAGCGCCAGGACGCCGAGCCAACCGGCCGGTGCCGTCAGCACGAGGATGCCGATGACCATCGTGGACTGTGCGACGGTGGCGGTGACGCCGGCTGCCTGGGGCTGCTGGAACGGGTGGTCACCCGGCCGCACGGTCGGGTAGGGCAGGAGCACCGAGACCACGCTCGACAACCCGAGTCCCACCAGGAGCGCGCCGACGCTGACGCCGACGAGCACGGGGAAGGCGACGGCGGACCCGGCCAGGCGCGCGGAGACGAACGCACCCACCACGATCGCCGGGACGCCGACGGCGAGCACGGGGACCAGTCGGCCGAGCCGGTCGCTCCACCCGGGTGCTCCGGAGGCCACGTGCAGCCACACGGCGGTGTTGTCGTACGAGACGTCGTTGTGCGGCAGGAAGCCCGCGATGATCGCCATCAGCGGCAACGGGACGAGCGCCGTCCAGTGCCAGGGCATCCCCGCGACCCCGAGCGGGAGCACCACGAGCGGGACGAACACGATCACCAGGTACGAGGCGCGGTACCGCGGATCACGCGCCCAGTACGTGAGGGCACGGGCGGCGACGGCTCCTGCCGGCGTCGCGCCGAGGCGGTCGAACCACCCGAGACCCCGGTAGCGGCGGGCACGCGAGCGTCCCTCGGCCGACTCGAGCGCGCGGCCGACGACGACCCACCACGCCCAGGCCAGGGCGGCCACGACGACGACCGCGACCAGGAGCTTCGCGAACCCCGCCCCGACGTGCCCGCTCGCGACGTCAGCGGGGACGGCCCAGGCCGCGCCCCACGGGGTCCACCCGGCGACGTCCGCGACGCGCTGCAGCTCGGCCGCGTCGGGTCGGAGCCAGTCCACCGGGAACAGGAGCGCTCCGGCGGGCAGCACGAGCACCACGACGACGAGGGCGACGAGCCAGCCGGTGTCGCGCGACCGCTGCTGGGCGCCGGTGGCCGCACTGAGGGCACTGCCGACGCGGACGAGCAGGGCGCAGGTCGCCACGGCGAGGAGGCCGCCGAGCACCGCCAACACCGTGGTGCCGGCGTCCCGGGACCACGTGCCGACCTGGGCCACGGCCACCACCACGACGGCGATCACCGGGATGCCGACCAGGCCCGCGACGAACAGTCCGACCGCGAGGGGCCGACGGCCGATGCCGAACACCGCGAAGCGACGGGGGTCGAACTGGTCGTTCCGCCCGGCCACGAGCGGCACGACCGTGAACCCGAACGTCAGCAGGGCGCCGATCGGCACGACGACGGCACGCGCCTCGTCCGCACCGGACGCGCGGAGGCCGATCAGGTGCGAGGCGACGACGACCGCGACGGCCAGCGCGACCAGGCTGCCGACGACGACGAGCACCGACCGACGGGCGGTGCCGCGGACCTCGCCCGCGAGCAGGTCCGCCCTCAGCCGGAGAAGCTGTGCAACCATTCCATGCTCTCTGCGACGACACGGCCGCCGGCGAGTTCGACGAACTTGTCCTCGAGGCTCTTCCGGCCGCGGACCTGCGCCATCGTGCCCGATGCCAGGACACGACCGCCGACGATGATCGCCACCGAGTCGCAGGTGCGCTGCACGAGCTCCATCGAGTGGCTGGAGAGCACGACGGTGCCGCCGCCCTGCGAGTACCGGCGGAGGATCTCGGTGATCGTCGCGGCGCTGACCGGGTCGACGGACTCGAACGGCTCGTCGAGGACGAGCACCCGCGGTGAGTGGATCAGCGTCGCGGCGAGGGCGATCTTCTTCGCCATGCCGACGGAGTAGTCCGCGACCTGGCGGCCGAGGGCGTCGCCCAGCCCGAAGGCCTCGGCGAGGTCCGCGCTGCGCGAGCGTGCGGTGGCACCGTCCAAGCCGCGGAGGGTCGCCGAGTAGTAGAGGAGCTGCGCGCCCGTCAGGCGGTCGAACAGCCGGAGCCGGTCGGGCAGCACACCGAGGCTGCGCTTCGCTGCGGTCGGGTCGGCCCACACGTCGTGACCCTGGACCGTGACCGTGCCCGCGTCGGGACGGAGCAGGCCGGTGATCATCGACAGGGTGGTGGTCTTGCCGGCGCCGTTCGGGCCCACGACGCCGAAGATCGAGCCCCGGCGGATCTCGAGGTCGACCTCGTCCGCCGCCAGGGTCTGTCCGTACCGCTTCACCAGGCCGTGCGCCGCGAGGACGACCGGCTGCTGCGGGGCCGGGGCCGTGGCGCGCTTGGTGGGGGTCTGGCGGGCCGTGCGCTTCTTCGGGGCGGGCTTGGCGTCCGCGAGGGTCGCGTCCGTCGGCGTCCCGTCGGCCGGCGTTGCGTCGGCCGGCATCGTGTCGGCCTCCGTCGCGTCGGCAGGCATCGCGTCGGCCGGCTCCGCGTCGGTCGGCTTCCGGTTCGTCGGCACGGTCTCGGCCGGGACGGTGGGGATGCGCGGCGGCGCGGCCGGTTGCCGGGTCGCGGGTGGCCGGGTCCCACCCTTCGCGCCGCGGGCCTTCTTGGTCCGTGGAGCGGTCCCCGACGGACGGGGCGCCGCGGTCGTCGGCGCGGTCCGGGCCGGCAGCGCGATCGCCTCCTCGGAGCTCCGCGTCGGATCGCGGTCGACACGGTCGTCCGTGTCGGAGTCCCGCTCGCGGCCCCCCTCGGGCGTGTCAGGACGCTCGACCACCTCGGCGGTCGCCCGGTCCTCGCTCATGCCCTCATCAGCGGAAGCGTCGCGCGCATCCCCGTCCCCCGTGTCATCGTCTGCGGTGTCCCCCGTGTCGGCCCCGTCCCCGCTGCGCTCGTCCCGCTCGTCGCGGTCCCGGGCGTCCGCGTCGGCGGCCTCGTCCTCCTCGGTCAGCCAGGCGGCGTCCGAGGTGGCGTACACGTCCTCGTCCTCTGTCCCTGCTGCCATCGCCCCACCGTACCAACGGTCCCCGGACAGCGGGGACCGGCCGCGTACCGGGTCACGAAATGAGTACGAAGTGCGACGCGTCGTACCCCGATCGGCCCTCGAGTCCGTAGGATTCACCAGGGCACGACGAAGTGTTCACCACTTGGAAACCTGCTCCGGCGGGCAACCGTGACGGTTCCCCGCCCCTGCAGATCGTGCAGTCCACGCGGGTTCACGGTCAACCCGAACCTCCTGGGAGCAGACTCGACGAGGCCCGCCCGTACCCCCTCGGTGCGCGGGCGGACACCAGAAGGGACCATCATGACCACGCAGATCGTGATCCTCGCAGCGGGGATGGGCAGCCGCCTCGGGCGCAGCCTGCCGAAGCCGCTCACGGAGCTCAGTGACGGCCGCTCCATCATGCAGCAGCAGTTCGACAACATCCGGGCGGCGTTCGGGTCGAGCGCCCGCGTGACGATCGTCGTCGGCTACAAGTCCGAGCACATCGTCGAAGCGTTCCCGGAAGCGAACTTCGTCTACAACGAGTCCTACGACTCGACGAACACGTCGAAGAGCCTGCTCCGTGCGCTCAAGGCCACCGGCAAGAGCGGCGTGCTCTGGATGAACGGCGACGTCGTGTTCGACCCGCGCGCACTCGTCCGTGCCGCCGACATGATCGACGTCGACCGCTCGTTCGTCAGCGTCAACACCGAGAAGGTCTCCGACGAAGAGGTCAAGTACACGATCGACGGGGACGGCTACATCGCCAAGCTGTCGAAGCGCGTCGTCGGTGGTCTCGGTGAAGCGGTCGGCATCAACTACGTGTCCGCCGCCGACAAGCAGGCCCTCATCCGCCAGCTCGGTCGCGTCGACGACCAGGAGTACTTCGAAGGCGGCATCGAGGCTGCCATCGCAGAGGACGGGCTACGCTGGTCGCCGGTCGACATCTCGGACCTCTACGCGGTCGAGATCGACTTCGCCGAGGACCTCGAGCGCGCGAACAACCTGTTCGCCTGAACGACCGTCAGGAACCCCTCGGCAGGACTGGCCGAAGGGACCCCGTGACCACTGCGACAGCGCCGACCGCGCCCGTGGCCTCCGCACGAGCGGCACCCCGGAGCGCCGCTCGGCGCTATCGTCATGCGCTCCGGCTGCTGACGGTCCGCGACCTCCGGGTCCGGTACTCGACGTCCGCGCTCGGTTACGTGTGGTCGATCCTCGACCCGCTGCTGATGTCGGCCATCTACTGGTTCGTCTTCACGAAGGTGTTCCACCGCGGGTCGGTCGGTGAAGATCCGTACATCGTGTTCCTGCTGTCGGCGCTGCTGCCGTGGATGTGGTTCACGGGATCCGTGTCGGACTCCACACGCGCCTTCATCAAGGAAACGAAGCTCATCCGGTCGACCACCATCCCCCGGAGCATTTGGGTCGCGCGCATCGTCGCGTCGAAGGGCATCGAGTTCCTGCTGAGCCTGCCGGTCCTGGCGGTCTTCGCGATCTCGGCCGGAGCGCAGCTACACTGGCAGGTCGTCCTCTACCCCATCGCGATCGTGCTCCAGTGCGGCCTGGTGTTCGGCCTCGGTCTGATCGTCGCGCCGCTCGTCGTGTTCTTCCGCGACCTGGAGCGTGCCGTCAAGCTGGTCCTCCGCTTCATGTTCTACGCGTCCCCGATCATCTACGGCTCGCAGGCCCTCCCCCACCACCTGCACGCCATCGCGGCGATCAACCCGCTGACCGGGATCTTCGGCATCTACCGGTCCGCCTTCTTCCCGCAGCAGCTCGACTGGTTCGAGGTCGGCGCGTCGGTGGTGACCACGGTGGTGGTGCTCGGGATCGGTGCCTTCGTGTTCCGCCGGAGCGAGCACCGCGTGCTGAAGGAGCTGTGATGACGACCACCGAGCAGCCTGTTCGATCCGAGACGGTCACGCCGGTGATCACCGTGCGCGACGTCGGGATCCGGTTCAAGCGGAACCGCCGCGCCAACCGCACGTTCAAGGACCTCTTCGCCGGCAGCAACCGTCGGAAGCGCGCCGACGAGTTCTGGGCGCTGCGGAACGTGTCGTTCGACGTCCGCCCGGGCGAGGCGATCGGCGTCGTCGGCCGCAACGGCCAGGGGAAGTCCACGCTGCTGAAGCTCGTCGCGCAGGTGATGCTCCCCGACGAGGGCCGGATCCACGTCGGAGCCGGCGTCGCGCCCCTCATCGAGATCACGGGCGGGTTCGTGGGCGACCTCACCGTCCGCGACAACGTCTACCTCACGGCGGGGCTGCACGGCATGTCCCGCAGCGAGATCCGCGACGCCTTCGACGAGATCATCGACTTCGCCGAGATCGCGGACTTCGTCGACACCCCCTACAAGCACCTCTCGAGCGGCATGAAGGTGCGCATCGCGTTCGCGGTCATCTCCCGCCTCGACGAGCCCGTCATCCTGGTCGACGAGGTCCTGGCGGTCGGCGACAAGGGCTTCCGCGAGAAGTGCTACAAGCGCATCGAAGAACTCCTCGCCGGCGGCCGCACGCTGTTCTTCGTGTCGCACAACGACAAGGACCTCCGGCGCTTCTGCACGCGGGGCCTGTACCTCGACAAGGGCCGCCTGCAGCTCGACGACACCATCGACGCGGCACTCGCGCGGTACTCGGCCGACTACCAGAGCTAGCGGGCTTCCCCCTCCACAACCCGGGTCCACCGGAGCCCCCTCCACAGCCCACGCTCCCCAGCGGCCTCCACGGCCCCCACCGTCGGACCCTCCCCCTACCGTTTCCGACATGCACCACCCAGCACCCGCCTACGCAGTCCCGTTCACCATCGACCGGTCCCTGGCCCCGCGCCGGTACGACCTCCTCAACACCGGCGACGAACCCGTCGACGGCCTGACCCTCACGCACCTCGGCACCGGCTACTGCCCGCCCCTCGCGGTGCGCCGCCTCGAGCCCGGTCGAGGTCTCTCGATCGCCGTGTTCGGCGCCGACCCGGAGTCCACCGGCGTCGTGGTCGTCCGGTGGCGCCGCCCCGACCGCACCGAGTACCTGTGGCGGATGTCGCTCGTCGGCGGCGGGTACGCGGCGTGAGCACGCCGTCGGGAAGCGCCGTGCCGCTCCCCGCGCCACCCGGATCCCGCCGTCGGCCCCGTCGTCCGCGCCCGCGTCCGTCGACGGACGGACGTCGGCGCCGCGTGCCGCAGGTCACGCGCGGTCGCCACGGCCGACCGGCGGCCGCGCTGGCAGCCGCCGTGGCACGGGCCGCGGCGACGGGGTCAGATGATCGGCGGTCGCCCGGCCACGGTCATCCGACCGATCGTCAACCAGCCCATCGTGCGCACCGGGCCGCAGTCCGTCGTCCAGCCCTCGCGCATCCCGTCGAACCAGGTCGCCAGGCGCTCCGGGTGCTTCCACCACCGTGCGACCTGGATCGCCGCCCACGACCCGACGTAGACCGGTCGGAGCGGCGCGGGCAGGTTCCGCCGCGCCAACCACACGCGGTTGCGCGCGTTGAGCCGGTAGTACTCGGCGTGCCGAGCGGGGTCGATCGCCGGGTGGTGCGCGACCAGGTCTCCGGCGTACCAGGCACGCCGCCCTGCGTCCCACACCCGCCACGCGAGCTCGATGCCCTCGTGCGCGTAGAAGTACTCGGCGCCCCAGCCCCCGACGGCCCGCCACACGTCCATCGGGAGCACGACCGCGCCCTCCCACACCGAGAACACCGGGGACGACGCGTCGGGCTCCCCCTTGCGGATGCGCGGCACCCAGCGGCGGGGGTTGGCGGCGCCCGTCGGGTCCACCACGCGCGGTTGCACGAGGCCGAGCGAGGGGTCGTGCTCGAACAACGCGATCGCGTCGCGCAGGAAGGTCGGCGACGGCACCCGGGCGTCGTCGTCCAGGAAGAACACGTAGTCGCCGTCGACCAGGGCGGCCCCGGCGTTCCGCCCGGCCGGGATCCCGACGTTCTCCGGCAGACCCAGGGGACGGACCCCGTCCGGCAGCCCGGTCGGGTCCCAGCCGTTGCCGACACACACGACGTCGAGCGCGACGTCCTGCTGCCGGAGCACGCTGTCCAGTGCACGGTGCAGGTCGTCCGGTCGGGTGCCCTGGGTCAGCACGACCACGGCGACGCGCGGCTGTTCGCGGTGCGGGACCGCGTGCCGACGCACGGTACCGGGCGTCACGCCTTGACCCGCTTCGACGCCATGATCGCGACGAAGTGCCCGGCCAGCGCCAGCACGGACAGCGGCAGCAGCGCTCCCACCAGGATCCGGTCGGCGAACGGGTGACCGATCACCAGGCCGATCAGCGCGAAGACGAGCGCGATGATCGTCAGCTCGACCGAGTGGTACAGCCGGTGGAAGGGCAGGTACCGCGCGAGTCGGCGCAGGGACGCGAGCCGGCGGCCGGAGGGTGCCGTCGAGGCATCGCGACGGTCGACGAGCTTGTCGAGGCCCGCGTTCGCCCGGGCGACGTGCACCATGTCGTTGAGCGCCTTGTTGAGCACGATCACGAGACCGAGCGCGCAGCCGATCGTGGTCCACATCCAGTCCCCCCCGTGGATCGGCCAGGTCGCTGCCCGGACGCCCAGTGCGATCGGGATCAACCCCTCGGTCGTGTAGTGCCCGACCTTGTCGAGGAACACCCCGGCGGGCGACCGCGTGCCACGCCACCGCGCGACCTCACCGTCGCAGCAGTCGACGAGCATCTGGAGCTGCCCGAGCACGAGCGCCAGCAGCGCTCCCCAGATCCCCGGGATGAGCAGTGCCGCGGCGACGCTCCAGCCGACCAGGATCATGAGCCCGGTCACCTGGTTCGCGCTGACCCGGGTCTTCAGGAGCAGCCACGTCAGGTACGGGGACACGTCCCGCAGGTACAGCGACGCGGTCCAGTGCTCTGCGTTCGCCCGGGAACGGACCTCGTCCGGCTGGGTGACGGCCCGGAGTTCCGCGATCGAGGTGGGGCGCGTCGTTCCGCGGCCCTGCGTGGCGTCGGTCATGGGGGTCACCGTCCCGTGTGGGTGGTCAGCTCGGACGTCCGGGTGAGGAAACCGATGATGAAGCCGACGCCCCAGCCGACGTGGATGCACGGCAGCACGACCAGGAGCCAGAGGAGCGTCGGGAGGCCGGACCGACGCGCGACCACGACGGCGCCGACCACGACGAAGAGCAGGTACACCGCGGGGACCACGAAGCCGAGCAACGCCCACGCCGCGCCGCTGTGGAGCGCGGCGCCGACGACCCCGACGACGCCGGCCACGATCCCGAGGGCCATCGCGGCCACCATCGCCGGCGGCACGAAGTACCGCAGGCCGTTGTTCGCGGGGAAGCGACGCGCGAGCTCGCCGCGCCACAGCCCCGTGGCGACGAACTGGCGCACCAGGCGCCGGAGACTCGGGCGCGGACGGTACGTGACGACGAGTTCGGGCGTGAACCAGACGGTGCCGCCGGTCTGGCGCAGGCGACGGTTGAGCTCCCAGTCCTGGCCGCGCTTGATGCCCTCGTCGAACAGGCCGACGTCGAACAGGCGGTCGCGGCGGAAGACCCCGAGGTACGCGGTCTCGGCGGGCCCCGCCTGGCCGCCGACGTGGTGCGGGGTCCCGCCCAGGCCGACCCGGCTGCCGTACGCCAGCGCCACGGCCCGCTCGAAGGGGGTGCGACCCTCGGCGCGCATGATGCCGCCGACGTTGTCCGCCCCGGACTCCAACAGCACCCGCACGGCGATCCGTGTGTAGTCCGACGGCAGGACCGAGTGGGCGTCCACGCGCACGACGACCGGGTGCACGGACGCCTGGATCGCCACGTTGAGCCCAGCGGGCGTCGAACCCACCGGGTTGTCGATGGCGCGGATGCGGGGGTCCGCCGCACTCATCTCGCCGACGAGCTCGTTCGTGCCGTCGATCGACGGGCCGAGCGCGAGGATCACCTCGAACGGGCCGGCGTAGTCCTGCTCGAGCAGGCTCGCGACCGCGGAACGGACCTCGGTGACCTCGTTGAGCACCGGCATCACGTACGAGACGCCGGGGAGCGTCTGGCCGTCAGTCTGCATGCGTTCGGTACCTCGCGGGTCATCACCTGTGTGCACGGGGACGCACCGCGGACGGCACCGCCCCGCAGAGCGACCACGAGCCTATCAAGACGCCGCGATGCCCACCTGCGCGGGCCGCCGGTCGGTCGACGCGCGGTCGACCACCGCGTCGCCAGCTGGTGACGGACCGCCGCAGACGGACGGGAGGCGCGGTGCCAGCTGGCACCGCGCCTCCCGTCCGTCAGCCGGGGCGGCAGCCCTCAGCTCTTGTACGTGCCGAGCGTGACGTCCACCTGACGGCTCTGGCCGCCACGGAGGTACGTGATGGTCGTCTTGGTGCCGCCGGCGAAGTACCGGACCTGCGCCGTGAGGTCGGTCGCGTCCGAGACGGTCGCCGCACCGATCTTCGTGACGACGTCGCCCTTCTGCAGACCCGCGCTCGAGGCCGCACCACCCGAGGACACGGACTTGATGAGGGCGCCCATCTGGGTGGCCTTGGCGTCCTCAGCAGCGTCACCGACGCTCGCGCCGAGCAGGCCGTGCGTGGCGGAACCGTTGTCCTTGATCTCGTTCGCCACTCGCTTGACCAGGTTCGACGGGATCGAGAACCCGACCCCGATGCTGCCGGACTGCGCGCCCGACGACGAGGACGAGCTGCCCGCGCTCGCGATCGCGACGTTGATGCCGATCAGACGGCCCTTCGAGTCGAGCAGGGCACCACCCGAGTTGCCGGGGTTGATCGATGCGTCGGTCTGGATGACCGGGAGCGAGACGGTGGAGTTCGCGGAGGGGCTGCTGCCGTTGCTCCCGTTCCCCCAGAAGTCGAACGGGCCGGTGCTGCCGCCGCCACCCTGGTTCGAGTCGCCGCCCTTGCTCGGAGCGCTCGAGGTCACCTGGATGCTGCGGTTCAGCGTCGAGACGATGCCGTCCGTGACGGTGTTCGACAGCCCGAGGGGCGCACCGATCGCGACCGCGGTGTCCCCGACGTTGAGCTTGGAGGAGTCCGCGAAGGTCATCGGCTTGAGGTCGGTGGCGTCGATCTTGATGACCGCCAGGTCGACCGTCGGGTCCGTCCCGATCAGCTTGCCCGGGTAGATCTTGCCGTCCGACGTCGTGACCGTGATCGCGCCGTTCCCGCTGTCACCGTCGAGCGTCACCACGTGGGTGTTCGTGACGATGTAGCCGTCCTTACTGAGGACGACGCCGGAACCGGTGCCCGCCTCGCTGCTGGCCGAGACGTTGATCGTGACGACCGACGGGGTGGCCTGGGCGGCGACCGCGGTGACGACCGTGGCGGAGTTGTAGTCGTTGACCGTGAGGTTCCCGCCACCCTGCGAGGTGGTCGACGTGGCGACGCCACCGCCGTCGTGGGAGGCACCGGCCGCCCAGCCGGCGCCGCCGCCCACCAGGCCCGCGAGGACCAGGCCGGCGACGATCGGGAGCACGGTGCGGTTGCGGCGGGTGGTGGTCGTGGCGGCCGACGCGGAGCCGGACCCGCCGGAGCCCTCGCCGAAGTAGTGGCCGTTGCGCTGGTTCTGACCGTCGACGTCGCCGAAGGCGCTCGTGGCCGAGGAGGGCGCCTGCGCGGACGGCGTCGTGTGGTCTGCTGCGGGCGCCGAGGACTGGGCGTACTCGCCGTAGCGGGGACGTTCGCCGTAGGGGTTCTGCTGGCCGTACTGGTCGTACTGGCCCTGCTGACCGGAGGGGTTCTGCTGGCCGTACGGGTTGTGCTGTCCGTACTGGCCGTACTGGCCGTACTGGCTCTGCTGGCCGTACGGGTTCTGCTGCCCGTACTGGCCGTACTGGCCCTGCTCGCCGTACTGGGTCTGCTGGCCGTACTGGCCGTACTGGCTCTGCTGCCCGTACGGGGTCTGCTGCCCGTACTGGCTCTGCTGGTCGTCCTGCGCGGCCTGGGGGTTCGTCTGGCCCTGCCCGTACTGCGAGGTCTGGCCGTGCTCCGGCGCCTGGCCGTCCTGCGAGGTCTGGCCGTACTCCGACGCCTGGCCGTACTGCGAGGTCTGGCCGTCCTGCGATGCCTGGTCGGAGTCGCCCGCCTGCTCGCCACCGACCATGGGGTACGGCGCGGTGTAGCGGTCGGTGGGGTGCTCGCCAGCGGCCGGGTACACGTCGGTGTCGTTCGCGGGTACGGGATCGATCACGTCCGTGTGGTCCGCATCGTGAGGGGTCCCGGAGCCGTTCGGCGTCGACACGGCTCCCTCGGGTGTCCCCTGCGCGGCGTCCTCGGCGGCGGCGTGCGCGGCCGCGTCGTCCGGACGGATGTCGTCGCTGTGCCCGTTGGGCGTGGTGTCGGTCATGCTGGACGTGCTCCTTTCAAGCTCGTGCAGTCTGTCGCACCGACCTGAGCGGTGCTGATGGCGAGCCTGCGAGCAACCTCGGGCGATCTTATGCGTGCGCTGTGGACTGCGTTCACGGGTCGTGGTCGCCCGGCCGCTAGGTTGGGGACGGTTGAACGCCACCGATCGTCGTCCACACCTCGGAGGGAACCACATGCGGCAGGCAGGACCCTGGTTGCGAGCCGCCGAGGGAGCGATGCTCCTCGGAGCGGACGGCGTCCCCGCCCCGACGGTGTTCGCCGAGATGAGCGCCCTGGCCGCGGCGACCGGCGCGATCAACCTCGGGCAGGGCTTCCCCGACGAGGACGGTCCAGCCGAGGTCCTCGAGGCCGCGGTCCGTGCGATCCGCGACGGCGTCAACCAGTACCCACCCGGACGCGGTACTCCGGACCTCCGCGCGGCCGTCAGCGAGCACCAGCGACGCTGGTACGGCATCGAGGCCGATCCGGATCGGGAGGTACTCGTCACGGCCGGCGCGACCGAGGCCCTCGCCGCGACGCTCCTGGCGTTCGTCGAACCCGGCGACGAGGTCATCACCTTCGAGCCCTTCTACGACGCGTACGGTGCACTCATCCGCCTGGCCGGGGGCACGCACGTGACGGTGCCGCTGACCGCACCGGACTTCCTGCCCGACGAGTCCACGCTCCGCGCCGCGTTCTCCGACCGGACCCGTGCCGTACTCGTGAACACGCCGCACAACCCCACCGGGCGGGTCCTGCCGACCGAGGTCCTCCGCGCGATCGTCGACCTCGCGACGGAGCACGACGCGCTGATCGTCACCGACGAGGTCTACGAGCACCTGACCTTCTCGATCCCGCACGTCCCGATCGCCACCCTCCCCGGTGCCGCCGAGCGCACCGTGACGATCTCGAGCGCCGGGAAGACCTTCAGCACCACCGGCTGGAAGATCGGTTGGCTGACCGCACCCGCGGCGATCGTGGACGCGATCACCACGGTGAAGCAGTACCTGACCTTCGTGAACGGCGCACCGTTCCAACCGGCCGTGGCCGCCGGGCTCCGGCTTTCGGATGCGGTGTTCGCCGGGATCGCAGCCGATCTCGCCGCGAAGCACGACCTGCTCGCCGCCGGTCTGCTCGCCGCTGATTTCGACGTGATGCGTCCGGACGGCGGGTACTTCGTGATCGCGGACACCGCGCCGCTCGGGTTCAAGGACGCCCGCGCGTTCTGCCTGGAGCTCCCGTCGGTGGCGGGCGTGGTGGGCGTCCCCGTGACGGCCTTCGTCCGGCCGGAGCACGCCCCGGGGTACCGCTCGCTGGTCCGGTTCGCGTTCTGCAAGCGGCTCGGCGTCCTCGAGGACGCCGCCGCCCGTCTCGCGACGTTGGCCACCCGCACCGCCTGATCCCGCGGGCTCGGTGCGACCGGCGCTCGCTCCATCGGCCGGGAGGCCCGTCCCACCCCTCGCACGCAGCTCCCGCCCGCCACCGCGAGCGCGCGCGATCCGCCGTGCCGAGCGCCCGCTTCGGGCCGTCCCGCCCTTCCCGCGAGGTCCGCCTCGGGCGGGGCCGGACAGGCGACTCCCCCGCGCCGCGACCCCGTTCCCTCCCCCGCCTCCTGCGCCGCCGCGAGCGGGCGAAACCGGGCTCGCAGACGCACCACCCGGACCGAAAGCGCCCGCTCGGGCACTCCTCGCTCCGGCGCCACGACCGCGTCTGCCCGAACGGGCGGAACGCGCCGCCTGGCATCCACTGCCAGAGCAGGAACCGCCCGCTCGGCGATCCCCGCGTCCGACCGCGGCCCTCCCTCCCGCCGAACGGGCGGAATCGAAGCGCCCACATCCCGCGGCCGGACCGAAAGCGCCCGCTCGGGCACTCCCCGCGGCCGCACCAGGACCCCACCCTCGAACGGGCGAAAGGCGCCCACAGACCTCGACGGGCTGAGCGGAAAGCGCCCGCTCGGCGATCTCGGCGGCGGGTGATCTCGGGGCCTCGGGCCGAACGGGTGAAATCCACGCGGCACGTCCGCGGAGCGCGCCGGAAACGCCCGCGCGGCAGGAGACAGGCGTGCCCGAGGGCGTGCGGAACCGGCACATCCCCCGCAGCCGCCGGCGGGCGGATCAGCGGGGCGCGACTCCGTAGCGGCGGAGTGCGAGGGACGGGTTCGTCCGTCGGACAGCCTCGGTCACCAAGGTGTCGACCGTGGCCACGAGCATGCCCGGAGTCGCGCCGGCAGCGGCCACGACGACACCCGCCGGGTCGACGACGAGGGAGCTGCCGATGCCGACCGGAGGCGTCTGCCCGACACCGACCACCCAGACTGTGTTCTCGATCGCGCGAGCGGTCAGGAGCGTCCGCCAGTGGTGCTCCTTCCCAGGCCCCCGAACCCACTCGGCAGGGACGACCACGACGTCCGCTGCACCGGTCTCGGGCGCAGCGAGTCGACGACTGACCTCGGGGAAGCGCAGGTCGTAACAGGTCTCCAGCCCCACGCGCACCCCGGCGAGTTCGAAGACCGGCAGCTGCGATGGGTCGCCGGCCTCGATGCGGTCGGACTCCCGTGCTCCGAAGGCGTCGTAGAGGTGGACCTTCCGGTACGTCTCCGCGATCGAGCCGTCAGCCAGGACCGCCACGAGGGTGTTGCGGAAGAACCGGCTGTCCTCGGCGAGACGCTCGGCGACCCCGACGACGAGCGCGATGCCGACCTCGGCCGCGATCTGCTGCAGGCCCGTGACGAAGGGGCCGTCGAGCGGTTGTGCGGCGGCGACGAACCGGTCGTCGAGGTCCGCGGTGAAGTAGGAGGTGTACTCGGGCGTGACGAGGAGGTCGGCGCCCCGGCGGCTCGCGTCCGCTGCCGCGAGCCGGACCGTCTCGAGGTTCGCCTCCGGGTCGTCCGTCGGTGCGAACTGCGCAGCTGCGATCGTCAGGGTGGCCATGGCCCGAGCCTAGCCACGGCAGCGCTCGGCCCGACGAGCACGACGACCGCTACGACCGCTACGACCGCTACGACCGCGATGACCACGATGACCACGATGACCACGATGACCACGATGACCACGATGACCACGCTGATGGCGCGGAACCGAGCAAGAGCGGATCCGGCCGCCACAGAGGACGGGCCACCTCCCGGTGAGCGGCGGCAGGCGCGACCACCCGGGCGACGAACAGCCGGAGCCGAGGACCACCCGGACAAGCGAAAAGCCCCGGTCCGATCGGACCGAGGCTTTTCGTCTTTGTTGCGGGGGCAGGATTTGAACCTACGACCTCTGGGTTATGAGCCCAGCGAGCTACCGAACTGCTCCACCCCGCGGCACGTTGATAAGCCTATACGGGCCCGTGGCGGGGCGCAAATCGAGCGCCCCGCCACGGTGTGTCACTTGCCGTTCTCGGCTTCGGTCGCAGCCTGGATGGCATCCTGCAGGCGCTGGTCTGCCTCGGCTGCGGCGACGAGGTCGTTCGACGCGTAGGCCTGCTGGCGGTCCTGCAGTGCCTGCTTGGCATCCGACAGGGCCTTCTGCAGGGCAGCGTTGTCGACCGCACCGGAACCCGAGGAACCCGAACCCGTCGAGCCGGAACCCGACGACCCCGACGACGCCGACCCGGACCCCGACGAGCCACTGCCCGTCGAACCCGACCCGGACGAGCTGGACCCGGAGCCGGACGAACCGGACCCCGACCCGGACGACCCGGAGCCGCTCGCCGCACCGGAGTCGCCCGCGGCGGCCCCGGAGTTGCCACCGAACAGCTTGTTCAGGGCCTGGTCGAGGGTGTCCTCGAACTCGATCTTGTCGCCGAAGGCCACCAGGACCTTCTGCAACAGCGGGTACGAACCGCTCGAGGTCGACTGCACGTACACGGGCTGCACGTACAGGAAGCCCCCTCCGACCGGCAGCGTCAACAGGTTGCCCTGCTTGACCGTCGAGTTGCCGCGCTTCAGGATGTTCAGCTCCTGCGACACGGTGGTGTCCGAGTTGAACAGGTTCTGCACCTGCGCCGGCCCCGGGATGTTGTCCGTCTTCGGCATCGTCAGCAGCGTGAGCCTGCCGTAGCCGGAGCCCTTCTTGCCCTTGCCCGCGCCTCCGGCATCCGAATCGGCAGCGAGGTACCCCGTGAGCACGTTGCGGTTGTTCGACCCGGCCGACTGCTGCGGGATGTACGTCGTGTACAGCGAGTACGCGGTCCCCTGCCCCGGCACCTTCATGGTCAGGTAGTAGGGATCCTGCAGGTTGGCGGCGTTCGTCGTCGTCTGGGTGCCGAGCGCGTTCGTCGTCGTGCTCGAGTCGCCGACCGTGGCGGAGTTGCTGTCGGACGACCCCGTCGTCGGCTCCTGCGGGGTGTTCCACGCGTCGTCACCCGAGTAGAACGAGTTGGCGTTCGTGACGTGGTAGGTCCCGAGGATGCTCCGCTGCACCTTGAACAGGTCGGTCGGGTAGCGGACGTGGTCGAGCAGTCCGGCGCTCATGCTCGACACCGGCTTCATGGACGTCGGGAAGATCTTCTGCCAGGTCTTCAGCACCGGGTCCGTGGTGTCCCACGCGTACAGCGTGACCTTGCCCGTGTAGGCGTCGACAGTGGCCTTGACCGAGTTGCGGATGTAGTTCACCTGGTCGGTCCGGTAGGCCGACGACTCGGTCCCGTTGATGCTGTCCTGCAGGCTCTGGCTCTGCGAGTACGGGTAGGCGTCGGTCGTGGTGTAGCCGTCGACGACCCACTGGATGCGGTGGTCCACGACCGCCGGGTAGGCGTCCTGGTCGAGCGTCAGGTACGGCGCGACCTGCTTCACGCGCGTGATCGGGTCGCGGTCGTAGAGGATCTGCGAGTTCTTGTTCACCGCGTTCGACAGCAGGATCTGCTCGGACTGGAACTTCGCCGCGTAGACGAGCCGGTTGAAGAAGTTGCCGAGGCTCGGGCCACCGTTCGCGGCGTAGGTCGTCGTGGCGTTGCCGCCGTTGCTCTCGTCGGACCCTGACGGGTAGTCGAGCTCGACGCTCTTCGACCCCTTCGAGCCACCCACGATCGAGTACGGCGGCGAGGTCTCACCGAAGTAGACGCGCTGCTGGAAGTCGCCGAGCGCCCCGTTCGACGGGATCCCGGACTCGAGGAACACCGGCTTGCCGTCGCTCGCACGCTGGTTGCCGTACGCCGCGGCCACGCCGTAGCCGTGCGTGTAGACGAAGGTCCGGTTGTACTGCGTGTTCGCCTGGCTGCTGAGGCCCGCCAGGTCGATGTCGCGGACCGCGATCACGGTGTCCTCGGTCTGGCCCTTGACGTTGTAGCGGTCGACGTCGAGTTCCTTCGGGAACTGGTAGTACTGCCGGTACTGCTGCAGCTGACTGAACGTGTCCGAGACGATCTTCGGGTCGATCAGGCGGATGTTCGCCGTGGTCTGGGCGTCCTGCGCGAGGGCGCCGGTGCTCGTCTCGGTGGTCGCGTCGTAGTTCTTCTCGCGCACGTCCGAGACGCCGTAGGCATCACGTGTCGCCTTGATGTTCCGCTCGATGTAGGCGGATTCGTAGGTCCGCTCCGACGGCTTCACCTGGAGGCGCTGGACGACCCACGGGTAGATCCCGCCGATCACGATCGCTGCGACGAGCAGCAGCCCGGTCCCGACGATCGAGATGCGCCACCGACCGATCACCGCGGTGACGATGAACAGGATCGCGACGATCCCCGCGATGCCGGCCATGATCTCGCGTCCCGGGATGACGGCGTTCACCTCGGTGTACTGCGCACCCGTGATGAGGGCGTTCGACTTGGTGAGTGCCGCGTACTGGTCGAGCCACAGGCTCACGGCCTGCAGGGCGATGTACACGGCAGCGGTCACCGCGAGCTGGATCCGCGCCGCGCGGGAGATCCGGATCTCGCGCCCACCGAACCGCATCGCGCCGTACAGGTACAGCGCGGCGAGTGCCGCCAGCCCGGCGATGAGCACGACCGCCGAGGAGTACGCGACGATCGAGCGCCAGAACGGCAGTTCGAACACGTAGAACCCGATGTCCAACCCGAACTGCGGGTCGGTCTTGCCGAACGGCGTGCGGTTGAAGTACTCGAGCACCATGCTCCAGCGCCCCGCCGTGGACAGCCCCGCGAAGATGCCCAGGACGACCGGGATGCCGATCATGACGGCACGTCGCAGCGGCTCGATGACCTGCTGGTAGCGGTCGAGCTGCGAGTTGAGCTTCGCGTAGACCGGCCGGAACCGGAACGCGACCGCGATGCTCACGTACACGGGCACCGCCATGCCCAGGAAGCCCGCCACGAACATCAGCGTGCCCGCGATCCACCGCGTGGTGAGCACCTGCTGGAACCCGAGCTGCGAGAACCACGCGTAGTCGGTGTACAGGCTCGCGAAGATGAAGAAGGCGATCACCAGTGCGGCCAGCACGATGATCGTGACCACGATCGGGACCCGCGGCGAACGCCGCCCCGAGGGAGAAGAACCCGAGGTGGACGAGGTTGTCGTCACTTGATGTGCTCCAGACGTGTCGAACCGGCGGGCCCGGCGCGGCGGGCCGTCAGTGCGTTGATCCTATGGGTCGCGACCGACAGTGAAACTGTGCGGCAGCTCAGGAAGCCGCTGCGGGCCTCCTGGCCGTCCCCCGGTTGCGGACTGGAGGCGCGGTGCGGCCGGTCCGGCCCGTCACCTCGACGACGCGCGAGCGTCGTCAGGAACCGCAGCGGGCGAGCGTCGCGGTGCTCTTGCCCGCACCGATCGTCTCGAGGTCCTTGACCGCCTGGCCGAGGGTCGCGACCCGGTAGACGTCGAGGCCGTCCGGGACGTGCCCCACGACCTCGCCGCAGTTGTCAGCCGGAGCCAGGAAGACGGTGGCACCGGCGGCCTTCGCGCCGTACATCTTCTGCCGGATGCCGCCGATCGCGCCGACCTCGCCGTCGATGCTGATGGTGCCGGTGCCCGCGACGTGCTTGCCGCCGTTGAGCTTCCCGGGGGTGATCTTGTCGATGATCCCGAGCGCGAACATCATGCCGGCGGACGGCCCGCCGACGTCCTGCAGCTTGATGGAAACGGTGAAGGGGAAGTCGTAGTGCTCGGTCACCCCGACGCCGAGGAGCGGGGTGCCCTGTTCGCTCCGCGGCGTGACGGAGACGGTCCGCTGCTTGCCGTCCCGCTCGACCCTGATCGTCGCGGGGGTCGAGGTCCCGTGCTTGGCCACGGCATCGCGCAGCGAGGTCGCGTCGGCGTTCCGGGCGAGCGAGGTGCCGTCGAAGCCCGTGATGACGTCACCCTCGTCGATCCGGCCGTCGGCGGCGGACCCCTTCTGCACGGACCCGACGCGCAGTTCGGTCGGCAGGTCGTAGCCCTGCTGCACGAGGGCCGCGGCGACGGCGGACTGCTGCGACTGCTGCATGTCCGCTTCGTCCTGCTTCGTGACCTGCTCCGTGGTGGTGCCCGTCGGGTAGACCGCGGACACGGGGATCACGGCCTCGGACTTGGTGAACAGTGCGCGGATGACGGCGGTCCAGGACGGCCGGTTCGTGGCGTCGCCCTGGATGCCGACGGTGAGCATGTCGAGCGCGCCGCCCGTCGGGTAGGTCTTCTGCCCGTCGATCTGGATGAGGGTGACCTGCTTCGCGTCCTTGCCGCTGCCCTGCGTCTGCGCGCCGATCGTGTTGTACACGGGACCGGGGACCTCGATCAGGTACGGACTCGGCAGGGCACTCGCGAGCAGCCCGAGGACGACCGCGGCGATGACGAGGACCCAGCCGATGGTCCGGGACCGGGAACGCCGACGGGGCGCAGGGGCGAAGAGGGTCACGCGAGGTCCTTTCAGAACGCAGGTGTTCGCCCTCGGCGCAGCGGTTCGGGCGTTCCCACGGGGGCGTCCCAGGTCCGGCCCCTGGAGCAGCGATTAGCGTAGTCGGCATGCCTGATGAACCGCAGCCGGGGCCGGACGACGACTTCCAGGAGATGCTCCGCAAGCTCCTGTCCGGAGAGGGACAGATCGACCCGTCGCAGCTCGCCGGCGCCGCCGGTCTGCCGAACGACCCGGCTTTCGTCGCGAACCTGATGAGCCAGCTCCAGCGCGCCGCGCAGTCCGGGGGCGACGGGATCGACTTCTCCGTCACCGCCGACCGCGCCGCAGCGATCGCCGCGGACGGCCAGCACCCGATCGACCCGGCGACGTCGCAGGCCTCGGACCAGGCGTTCCAGGTCGCAGCGCTGTGGCTCGACGAGGTCACGAGCGTCCCCGAGCTCACCGCGACCCCGAGCCTGTACACCCGTGAGCAGTGGGCGCGGGCGACCGCCCCGGTGTGGACGCAGATCGCCGAACCGGTGGCGTTCAGCATCGCGAACGCGCTGACCGAGGCGATCGAGCAGCGGGCCCCGGAAGAACTGAAGGCCATGCTCGGCGACGTGTCGAAGGCGATGCGCGGCGTCGGGGGGGCCCTGTTCGCGATCCAGCTCGGCCAGGTCGTCGGGCAGCTCGCCAAGGAAGTCGTGTCCGGCGGTGACGTCGGCGTGCCGCTCCTCGACGAACAGGTCGCCGCGCTGCTGCCGCAGAACGTCGCCGAGTTCGCCGAGGGCCTGGACGTGCCGACGGACGAGGTCCGGATCTACCTCGCCGTCCGCGAACTCGCGCACGCCCGCTTGTTCCGCTCGGCCCGGTGGCTGCGCCTGCACATCATCTCGTCCATCACGGACTACGCCCGCGGCATCCACATCCCGTTCGACCGGGTCGAGGAACTCGCGGCGGAGATCGACCCGACGAACCAGGAGCAGCTGCGCGACGCGCTGGCCTCCGGGGCGCTCATCCCGCCGCGGACCGCCGAGCAGGACGCGGCGCTCGCACGGCTCGAGACGATGCTCGCACTCGTCGAGGGGTGGGTCGACACCGTCACCGCCGCGGCCACGTCGCGGCTCCCGAAGTCGGGCGCGATCGCCGAGATGGTGCGTCGCCGTCGTGCCGCGGGCGGCCCGGCCGAATCCGCCTTCGCGACGCTGGTCGGGCTGGAACTCCGGCCGCGCCGGCTCCGTGAGGCCGCTGCGATGTGGTTGCGCGTGTCCGACGAGCTCGGAGCAGAGGCGCGTGACGCGCTCTGGGCGCACTTCGACGCGGTGCCGACGTCGGAGGACATCGACGACCCGGACGCCTTCGTGCTCCGCCTCCGCAACCCCGGCCGCTCCGCACAGGACGACGAGTTCGACCGTGCGCTCGAGGACCTGCTCAACGACAGCACGGGCGAGCGTCCGCACGAGGACGAGTCCGGGCACGTCGACGGCGAGGACGGCACCACCCCACCACGCTGATCCCCTCACCGGGACGTGCGGCGGGGACTTCTCCACAGATCCACCGGGCCCCGACACGGCGACGGGCACCTGCGCGAGCGTGGGGGCATGGGCATCCGCATCGATCCGACCCTCGAGTTCGTCTGGCGCGATCCGGGGACGGTGCAGCTCGGGGTCGATCCCGTGCGTGCCGTCGTCCCGGTCCCGACCACCGCTGAGGAACGGTTTCTCTGTGCGCTCCGGCGCGAGACCGGGCGCGACGCGCTGTCCGGTCTCGCGGCCGCGACCGACTGTCGGCCGGAGGTCGCGGCCCGCGTGCTCGGTGCCGCCTCCCCCGCCGTGATCGACGTCCTGCCGGAGCCGCTCGCCCGGGTCGAGGTGCACGGTGTCGGGCCACTCGCTGAGACGGTCGCCACGTTCCTCTCGGGCGAGGGCGTGACCGTGGCCAGGACGACCACGCCACGGGGCGGGCCGGTCACGCTCCCCGAGCAGGACCCGCAACTCGCCGTGGTGGTGGCCGACCACGTCGTCGACCCGGCGCTCCGCGCGGCGTGGACCCGACGCGGCGTCCCGCACCTGGCCGTGGTCGTCGGGGACGGTCGGATCCGTCTCGGGCCGTTCGTGGTCCCGGGGACCGGACCGTGCCTCCAGTGCGTCGAGTACGGCCGCGTCGACGACGACCCGGCGTGGCCCGCACTCGCCGCACAGGTGTGGGGCCGACCAGCGGCACCGCTGTCGCCCTACCGCCAGGCGGCGATCGCCGCGGCGGCCACCCGGATGCTCGTCGAGCGGCTGCCCCGGACGACGCAGCAGCCGCTCGCCGAGCAGGTGCTGTTCGACCGCCAGGACCTCAGCGTCGAGCGGGTGGAAGTCCGTCCACATCCGCGGTGTGCGTGTCGAGCGCTGCCAGGAACCGGCTCGCCACCCGGGCGCCCCCACGCGTGGAGCCCTGTCGTGACCACGTGACGGTGACGGAGCGTCGTGCCCGGGTCAACCCCACGTAGAACAGGCGGCGTTCCTCCTCGACCTCGGCGTCCGTCGTGGCGTGCGAGATCGGGAGCAGCCCCTCCGCGACGCCGGCGATGACGACGTGCGGCCACTCGAGACCCTTCGACGAGTGCAGCGTCGCGAGCGTCACCGCGTCGAGTTCCGGTTCGTGGTGGGTCGCGGCGCGGTCCACCAGGTCCTGCGTGAACTGCTGCATGGTCGTGCCGGCGGGAGCGTCCTCGGCGAGCCCCATGATCGCCTGCAGCGCCTCCCACTGCTCACGGACGGCGCCGGTGCCCTCCGGTGCGGTCTCGGACCACCCACTGACCCGCAGGACGAGTCCGACCCGGCGCGTGAGTTCGTCGTCGGACTGCCGGATCGCCTCGCCGCGCATGTGGTGCACGGCGAGCTTGACCTCCGGCCGGTCGAAGAACCGCGTCCCGCCCTGCACCCGGTACGGGATGCCCGCGCGGCCGAGCGCCGACTCGAGCGCGGCCGACTGCGCCCCGACACGGAACAGGACGGCGCACTCGCCGTGGGTGGCACCGGCGGCGACGAGCGACCCGATGTGACGCGCGATGGTCTGGGCCTCGTCACCGTCGTGCACGCACGGGACGACCTCGGGCTCCGGGCCCCGTTCAGTGGTCTGCGCGACGAGGTCGAGCGCACCCGGCTGGCCGCGCATGAGCGTGTTCGCCGCGTGCACGACCTCGGGCGTCGACCGGTAGTTGCGTTCCAGCCGGACGACCGAACCGCGGGGGAACTCCGACCCGAAGCCGAGCAGGTAGCGGCTCGACGCTCCGGCGAACGAGTAGATCGTCTGGCTGGCGTCCCCGACGACGCACAGGTCGTCCCGGCCGCCGAGCCACGCCCGGAGCAGGTCGTGCTGGACGGGCGAGACGTCCTGGTACTCGTCCACCACGAAGAAGCGGTACTGCTGCCGGACGTACGACGCGACCCGGGGTTCGGTCTCGACCATGCCGAGGGTCGCGAGCAGGACGTCCTCGAAGTCGAGCTGCCGACGGTCGTCCTTGAGCTGCTCGTACGCGCGCATCAGGTCCACGACGCGGCGCGGTGGGGTGTCGCGTGGCATCACGCGCTCGGCGGCGGCGGCCTCGTACTCCTCGAGCGTGAGCATCTGGACCTTGCGCCACTCGACCTCGCCGGCCAGGTCGCGGAGCACGGGGGTGTCCACGTGCAGGCCGACGGTGTCCGCAGCGTGCGCGATGATCCGGCCCTTCGACTCCACGATGCGCGGGGCGTGGCCACCGACGGTGTCCGGCCAGAAGTAGCTGAGCTGCGCCATCGCGGCGGCGTGGAAGGTGCGCGCCTGCACGTTGCCGGCGCCGAGGGCCCGCAGCCGGGAACGGAGTTCACCCGCGGCACGGCTCGTGAAGGTCAGGGCGAGGACGTGGTTCGGCGAGTACGTGCCGGTCGCCACGCCGTACGCGATGCGGTGGGTGATGGCGCGGGTCTTGCCCGTGCCGGCACCGGCGAGGACCGCGACCGGTCCGAGCAGGGTCCGGGCGACGGTGCGCTGTTCGGCGTCGAGCGCGGCCAGGAGTTCGTCGGGCGACGGCGGTCGGGGCTCCGCGGCGGCAGCGCTAGTCACGGCAGGTCCAGCGGCCCGCCGTACCACTCCTCGATGATGGCGCGGGCGATCGACGTGCGACCCGGCAGGAGCAGGGTGTCCCCAGCGCGGTCGCGGATCTCGTCCCGCGAGAACCACCGGACGTCGAGGATCTCGACGCCGTCCGGTCGCGCCGTCGTCGGGTCCCCGCCGACGGCTCGGGCGCGGAAGCCGACCATGAGGGACGCGGGGAACGGCCACGGCTGCGACCCGAGGTACTCGGGCTCTTCGACGTGGACGCCGGACTCCTCCCAGACCTCGCGGCGGACGGCGTCCTCCAGGGACTCCCCCGGCTCGACGAACCCGGCCAGCAGGGAGTACCGGTTCGCGTCCCACGCGGCGTTGGACCCGAGCAGGATCCGGTCGTCGGCGTCCACGACCCCGACGATGATCGCCGCGTCGGTCCGGGGGAAGTGCTCGTGGCCCTCGGGGTCGCGACGCACCCAGCCGCCGGTCACCACGGCGGTCGCGGAACCGGTGCGGGGCGAGAAGCCGTGCACGGCGTGCCAGTTCGCCATCGCGACGGCCTCCACCGCCAGGCCCTGGTCACGCGGTGAGAGCTCGGTGCCGAACATCCGCAGGTTCTGCCAGTCGTCGTCCGACGACTCGATGGCCGCGGCGGTCGCGGCGTCCACGAAGGCGGCGACGAAGCGGGTGCCGGCGGGGGCGTCCGGCGCGTCCGCGACGGCGCGACCGAGGTACAGCGTCACGGTGCCGTCGGGGACCTGCCCCGCGGCGACGAAGCGGAGGGTGCCGTCGGTGTTCCGCAGCAGTTCTGAGCCGCGGACCGGCAGGTACCGGGTGCCCGCGTCGGCGCGCAGCACCTGCTCGAGATCGGGGGTGCTGCGGAACTCCGCGTCACGATCGAGCTCGTTGCGGGACAGCGGGAGCCGGGAGGCGAACTCGACGGTCACAGGCGGGACTCCTCGGATCTGGCGGACGGAACGGGACCAACACAACACCCGAACGGGGTGAACCCGGACAGGACCACTCGAACACGCGCACCGCACCGATGTCCGGACGCGTGACCTGCCGCACGCACTCGCTCGGCTCTGTCCGGGCCAGCGTGGCGCGCACTCGGTCGGGCAGTGCGGACCTACCCTGAGGGGCATGGCGGGATCCCAGTTCACTCTAGCCGCGTTGGCGACGACGGCCGTCCCCGGACTCCTCGTCTCCGGGACGCGCACGCTCGGCTCGGTCGCGGCGGGCGACTACGAATCGGCCGTCCTCCGGGTCGCCGACGGCCCCGAGCTCGCGA
The DNA here is from genome assembly GCF_018613895.1 of Curtobacterium sp. ISL-83. Lineage (GTDB taxonomy): Bacteria > Actinomycetota > Actinomycetes > Actinomycetales > Microbacteriaceae > Curtobacterium. Next base: position 306,746 of record NZ_JAGGPH010000003.1, on the reverse strand, counting down.
TCCGTCGCCCGCGCAACCAGCGGGCGGAAGCGCGTCAATCGGCCGACCTCGTCGCCATCCGGGCACTGAGCGCCGGGATCCGCACGCGCCTCCCGTTCGGTGTCGCCGAGTACCGCGGTCAGGCGCCCATCGGGTCGACCCGCGCGATCGTGACCACCTCCCTCCCGGGCGTGCACCCCACGCTCGGCGCGCTCGCGGAACGTCCGGAGCTCGCGACGGCCGTCGGCCGCGCCCTCGCCGCGGTCCACCAGCTCCCGACGAGCTTCGTCACGGATGCGGGTCTGCCGTCGCTCACGCCGTTCGAGGTCCTGCGGTCCGCGGTCTCCGTGATGGACCGCGCGGTGGCCACCAAGCTGGTGCCCGCCGCACTCAAGGAACGGTGGGAAGGTGCCGCCCGCGACCAGCAGCTGTGGCAGTTCACGCCCACCGTCGTGCACGGTGCGGTCGGGACGCAGTCCCTGCTCGTCGACGGCGACGTCGTCACCGGCATGGTCGACTGGGGCGAGCTGCGGCTCGGCGACCCGGCGAAGGACCTCGCGTGGGTGCTCGCCGGCCGTCGGGACGGGTTCGACACCGTGCTCAGCGCGTACGAGGCGAACGGCGGCGGCCGTGACCGCCAGCTCGCGCAGCGCGCGCGTGTCCACCACGAACTCGAGACCGCACAGTGGCTGCTGCACGGCGTGCAGGTGAAGAGCACCGAGGTCGTCGACGACGCCGTCGCGATGATGCACCGCCTGGTCGACGCGGTGCACGCTCCGAGCGGCGCACCGCTGCAGGCCGTGTCCCCCGAGACGATGGAGATCGGCGAGGTCGAGCAGCTGCTGTCGTCGACCGAGCGTCGACACGGCTGACACCCGGCCTGGAGGCGCGGTGCGGGTCCGTCCCGACGCGTGCCTCCGTCAGCGGGTCACCGCGCTCACTGACCAGCCCGCTGGTCACCCCACGGCGTCCTGCCAGGCGCGCTCGAGTCCGGCGCGGTCCAGCAGCTCGGTCGGGCGGACCTCCAGGTCGTCGGCCACGAAGTAGAACACCGCGTCGACCTGGTCGATCGGCCGTCCGGTGAACTCGGCGTAGGCCACGCGGTACAGCGCGAGCTGCAGCTGGCGCTTCGCCAGGTCGTCGGCACCGGTCGGGGCCTTGCCGGTCTTCCAGTCGACCACCTCGGCCCGGCCGTCGATCTCGTAGACGGCGTCGAGCTTGCAGACGACGCTGTGCCCGAGGAACGGGATGTGGATCTCCCGCTCGACCTCGATCGGCGTCAGGTCGGCCCACGGGGACCGCGCGAACGTCGCCTGGAAGTCGGCGAGGCGACGGGCGTCGTCGTCGGTGACCACGGCCTCCGGTCCGGCGTCCGGGCGCTCGTCGGTGTCCAGGTCGAGCTCACCGTCCCACGCGTCGAGGGTCTCCAGCGAGCCACCGCCCCGCGCCCGCTGCTCCACCCACTGGTGGAACAGCGTCCCGAGCCGGGTCGCACGGTACGGCCGCTCCGGCATCGGCCGGCGCAGTCGCTCGGCGACCCGGTCGGGTTCGGACAGGTAGTCCTTGAAGCCGGACGCGGGGACACGGTGCGGGACGACCACCGCGTGCCGGGCCGACCGTGCGGCCTGGCGCTCCGCGAGCAACAGGTCGATGTCCGCGGCGAAGCGTCCGGCGGCGGCGGGGTTGGCGTTCCGGACCCGCTCGGCAGCCGCCCGCACGCGGGCCTCGCGCTGCCCGAACGGCAGGTGTGGCCAGGACTGGGTGCCACCGGCGTCGCCCAGCGGGTTCACCTCGTGCTCGGTGGCCTCCGGGATCGCCGCGCCGTCCAGCACGCCCGCGTCGACCAGGTCGTGCAGGTAGCGGCTCGGCTCGGTGGGTCGGACGCCGCCGGCCCAGAACGACCCGGACACGAGCAGGTCGTGTCGAGCGCGGGTGAGGGCGACGTACGTCAGGCGGCGTTCCTCGTCCTCGTTGCGTGCCTTCACCTGCTCCTTGAAGGCCTCGATCGCGTCGCGGACGGCCTGCTGGTCGGGCTGGCCACGCCACGCGAGCTGCGGCAGTTCCTCGGCGTCGCCGCGGAACTCGTAGGGCAGCCGGCCGAACCCGATCCACCCGGACGAGCCCTCCTGCGGACGGGCGGGCAGGCCCCCCTCGACCATGCGCGGGACGGCGACCGCGTCCCACTCGAGCCCCTTGGAGCCGTGGATCGTCAGGATCTGCACGGTGCCGGCCTCGGGTTCCTCGGACCGCGGACCCATGTCGTCCCGCCGGGCTGCTGCGTCGATCCAGCCGAGGAAGGATCCGAGGTCCGCGCGGTCGTCCGTCGCGGCGAACCCGGCGAGTTCGTCGATGAAGGCGTCCAGGAAGGTGGCGCTCCCCTGCTCGTGCGCGGCGACCTCGATGTCCAGGCGCATCTCCTGCACGACCAGCGTGACGAAGTCGACCAGGTCGCCGCCGGCGCGGGTGCGCAGAGCGGCGAGCTGCTGTCCGAGTGCCCGCATCCGGGCTCGACCGGCGGGGCTGATGCCCTCGAGCGCGCCGTGGTCGTCGGGTGCCGCTGCGACGAAGTCGAGGGCGTCCACGACCGACCCGTGCTCGCCCGCCGCGACCGACGCCCGGAACGCCGCGGTGAGCTCGTCGTCGAGCCGCTGCTGCGTGTGGTCGCGCCCGAACAGCCACCGCGCGAGTTCGTGGAGCGCGGCGATGTCCTTCGCGCCGACACGCCACCGGGCCCCGGCGAGCAACCGGATCAGGTCGTTGCCCGCGGCGGGGTCGTGCAGCACCCGGAGACACGCGACCAGGTCGACGATCTCCGGACGACGGAGCAGACCGCCCGTGCCGAGCACCCGGTACGGGACGGCCCGGTCGCCGAGTGCCGCTGTGAACGCCGCCAGGTCCTTCCGGGCGCGGAGGAGCAGGGCCATCGACGCCTCCGGGTTCGCCGTCCGGTGGTCGGCGAACCAGGCCGCCACAGCGGCGGCTTCGTCGGGCAGCGTCTCCGGGAAGACGACCCGCACGGTGCCGGCGTCGGCGCCCGGTCGCGGCGTGAGGCGCTCGACCTGCACCTCGGACGCCTCCGACAGGGGCGCGACGACCGCGTTCGCCGCCGCGAGCACGTCCACGGGGTTCCGCCAACTCGTGGAGAGCGCGAACGTCACGGGCTGCGCCGACGTGTCGGGGTCGCCGAAGTCGCGCGGGAAGCGGGCCAGGTTGGCGGCGCTCGCCCCGCGGAACCCGTAGATCGACTGGTGCGGGTCGCCGACGGCCATCACCGGGTGCCCGCGGAACAACCGCGCGAGGAACCGGGTCTGCACGACGGAGGTGTCCTGGTACTCGTCGAGGAGCACCACCCGGTACCGCTGCCGGAGCTCGGCCACCACACGGGGCGCTGCCTCGGACGCCGCGAGGGCGAGCGCGATCTGGTCGGAGAACTCGACGAAGCCGCGGTCCACCTTCTGCCGACGGAACTCCGCCACCAGGTCGGCGAGTGGCTCGAGGGCCCCGATCGCGGCCACGGCGTCGGTGACGGCCTTGTACGGCGTGCCGCGGCTGCTCCCGGGCAGCTCGACCAGCTCGCTGAACTCGATCGCGAAGCGGCGGAGGTCGGCCGGGTCCACGAGGTGCTCCGACGCTGCTCCGGCGAGCGCCACGACGGCGGCGGTGAGGGTGTCGACGTCACGGTCGAGCCCGGCGAGGCGATCGTCGCGGGCCGCGACCACCACCCGGCGGGCGAGCTGCCAGGCCGACGGTTCGGTGAGGACCTGTGATTCGCCGTCCCGACCGACGAGCAGCGCGTTCTCACGGAACACCGCGTTCGCGAAGGCGTTGTACGTCGAGACCGTGGGAGCCTCGAAGGCGTCGCCGGGGATGATCAGGCCGACGTCCTCGAGCGCGCGGATCCGGTCGTTGATCCGGACGGAGAGCTCCCCCGCGGCCTTCCGGGTGAACGTCAGGCCGAGTACCTGGTCCGGGCGGACGAGCCCGTTCGCGAGCAGCCAGACCACCCGCGACGCCATCGTCTCGGTCTTCCCGCTGCCAGCCCCGGCCACCACGAGTGCGGGGACGAGCGGGGACTCGATCACGGCACGCTGCTGGTCCGTCGGTCGGGGCCGTCCGAGGGCGTCCGCGACCGCGTGGGCGTCGATCCGTGTGGCGGTCTCGCCGTCCGGTGCGTCGCCGAGCGCGCTGACCTCCAGCAGCTGGTCGTCGGTCACCAGGTCACCTCTCCCACCACGTGGATCCGGCACTCGACCCCGGTCCGGGCCTTCTCGCAGTGGTCGTCGACGTTCGCGGTGAACGTGCGGCCGCCCATCCCCCTGGCCACCGTGTGCAGCCGCTCCCGGTACGCGTCCCGGGACTCGACGTCGAAGGCGTGCTGCGTCCGCTCCGAGTACGCGCGGCCGCCGCGGGCGTTCTGCACGAACACCAGTCGGGCGTCGGCCATCGTGGACCCGGCGGGCACTCCCTCGACCGCACCGTCCTCGACTGCCAGCTGGTAGGCGCCGAGCTGCGGGTGCTCGGGCATGTCGTTCTTCTCGCTCGGCATCGACCGGCCGGTCTTCAGGTCCACGACGCTGACGCGGCCGTCCGGGTCGATCTCGATCCGGTCGATGCTGCCGCGCATCCGTGCCGGCCCGGTGACCAGGGCGAACGAGGTCTCGGCGCCGAGCAACCGACGGCCGGCGCTCGCGAAGGTGCGGAGGTAGTCGCTCAGCCCCTCGATCATCCGGCGGGTGCGAGCACGCTCCCGGTCGGCCACCCACGGCGACTCGAACGTCAGCTCGTCCCACCGGGCCTCGACGCGTTCCCACAGGGACTCGACGTCCACGGCGTCCGCGTGCTCCATGACCTCGTGCACGATCGTGCCGATGCCCATGGCCGGACTCGGCGCACCGCCGCCGAACGTCTGGACGAACCAGTGCACCGGGCAGGTCTCGAACGTGCCGATCCGCGACGGCGACACGGCGACGGTCGGGGCGACCGGCTCACCGTCCTCGTGCTCGGGTGCCGGTTCGGCGAGGAGGTCGACGAGCGGCTCGTCGGTCGTCGGCTCGGCCAGGCCGTACCAGTCGTCCGGGGAGGCGCCGGGGACGTCCGCCTCGGCGAGCCGGGCGAGCGCGGAAGCAGCCTCGTGGTCCCCATTCGCGACGACCCGGCGCCGGAGTGACCCGGCGAGTCCGCGGAGTGAGAGCGGGTGCACGGTGGGCTGCCGGTCGGGTGGCACGGGGACGAGCCGGACGAACGGCGAGGGCGCTTCGTCGTCGTTCGCGACGGTGCCGATGACCACCTGGGTGGTCGCTCGGGACACCGCCCGTGCGAAGAGTCGGAGCTCGTCGGCGATGACGGCCGCGCGGTCGTCGATCGGCTCGTGGTCGGTGCCGGCGGCGGCACGGACGAGTCCGTCCGGGTCGAGCAGGCTGCCCCGCACGCGGGTGTTCGGCCAGACCCCGTCCTGCAACCCGAGCACCACGACGACGTCGGTCTCGAGCCCGATGGTCGCCGAGGGCGTCAGCACGCGGACGCGCCCGCCGGTCCGGTCGGGCCCGATCGAGTCCTCGGGCAGGTCAGCGCCGAGGAGGTCGTCGACGAACACCCGGGCCGGGGCATCCGGCGTGCGCTCGACGAAGCGCTTGGCCGCGGTGAACAGCCCGACGACGGCATCGAGGTGCCGGTCGGCCTCGCCGGCACCGACCCCGCCGGCGGCGGACTGTCCACCCCACACGCCCGCGAGGCCGCTCCGCTCCCACAACCCCCAGAGGATCTCCTCGATGCTCGCCCCCGCTCCGGCGTCCGCACGGGCCCGGACCAGGCTGCGGGCGAGCCGCGTCGCGCGACGGGCGAAGCCGGCGTCGACCGTCGCCAGCCGCTCCGGTGCGCCGAGTGCGTCGACGAGCAACTCGTCGGCCGTACGGGTCCCCCCGCCCGCGAGCTCCTCACGGCGCAGCGCGAGCCGGAGACGGCGCATCGCCAGGGTGTCGAGGCCGCCGAGCGGCCCGGTGGCGAAGGCCGTGGCGAGGTCCGCGTCGAGCGGCAGGACACCGAGCGACACGGCCGCGGCGTCGAGCAGCGCACGAGCGGCACCGTCGTCCCGCGGGCGCACGGGTGCGGCTCCGGCGGTGGCGGGCACCTCGGCCACCGACAGCGCCCGCACGAGCTCCGGGATCGCCGCGCCGCTCCGGGTGACGACGACCATCCGGTGCCACGGCACCCCGTCGAGCAGACGGTGCTCACGGAGGCGTCTCGCCACCGCGACGATGAGCGCGGACCGGCTGGGGGCCTCCAGGTGGACGACGGCGTCGTGACGGGCGTCCGTGTCGCTCGCCGCCGCGGAGCGCTGGCGGCCAGCGGCTGCCGCGCCGATGCGGGCGGTCACGGCGGAGACGAGCTGCCGGATCGGTTCGGGGTGCCGGTGCACCGTGCCGAGGACGACCTCGTCCACGCGGGACACCCCGAGGCGCCCGGCCAGCCGTCCCAGCACGTCTGGTTCGGCTCCGCGGAAGGCGGACGACGCGATGTCCGGGTCGCCGAACGCGACGATCTGCACGCCCGACCGAGCGAGGGCCCCGAGGAGCGCGATCTCGCCCTCGACGAGTTCCTGGGTGTCGTCCACCACGACGAGCCGGAGCGCAGCGACGCTCGGGGGGATCTCGCCGCGGAGCACGGCCGCGGTCGCGAACGCCACGAGCTCGGCCGCGTCGAGACCGGTCGAGCGGAACGACGTCACCGTGGAGCGGTACTCGTCCACGAAGTCGGCCACGGCACGCCACTCCGGTCGGCCGCGGTCGTCGCCGAGCTCCCGCATGTCGTCGGGTTCGACCCCCGCCGCCACCGCGCGCATCATGACGTCTCGGAGCGCGGTCCGGAACCCGGCGCGCTCGCGCACCGTCGCCGTGATGGGCTGCGGCCAGTCCGGCCCGGTGCCGTCCGTCTCGTGTCCGGCCAGGAGGTCCGCGATGATGCGGTCCTGTTCGCCGCCGGTCAGCAGGGTGGGTGGTTCCTGCCCCTGCGCCGCCGCGGCGTGCTGGACGATCTGGAACGCGAGGGAGTTCACGGTGCGGGCCAGCGCGCCCGGCATCACCCGGTCGACGGTCGCGGCGAGACGGTCGCGGAGGGCCGTCGCCGCCGTCCGCGCCGAGGTGAGCGCCAGGACCGTCGCGTGGCCGTCAGGGGTGATCGCGTCGGGGCGGGACAGACGGCGTGCCACGAGCCGCGCGAGCGTCGTGGTCTTGCCCGTACCGGGGGCGCCGATGACGGCGGCGTGCCGGTCGTCGGGCAGGTCGAGGACCGCCTGCTGCCCCGGGTCCGCCGCCAGCGGCCGTGCGATGCCCGCGTCTGCGGGAGCTGGCATCAGCGTGGTCTGCGGCACGCTCGTACCGTACCGAGGACGGCCGACACGGCGGCTCGACGCGCGCGGTCGTCGTCGGGTGTGCGCCCGCGGCGAACGGCGGATGCAGCCAGGGGGTGCTCGGATACGCTGTGCTCGTGGACATCAAGATCGGCATCATCAACAGCCCGCGCGAGATCGCTTTCGAGACCGCCCAGACGGCGGACGAGATCGAGAAGGCCGTGTCGGCAGCCCTCACCGAGAAGTCGACCCACCTGGCGCTCCAGGACGAGAAGGGGCGCCGCTTCATCGTGCCCGTCGCGTCCCTCGCCTACGTCGAGGTCGGCGCCGAAGAGGCGCGCCGCATCGGCTTCGTCGCCTGACACGTGGAACTGCTCTTCGCCGTGCTCGGCGGCATCCTGATCGGTGCCGTCGCGCACGTCGTCCTGCCCTGGCACGGGACCCGCGGGGTCCTCGTCGGTCCGAGCGTCGGCGGCACCGCGGCCGCCGTGCTGTGGGAGGCCCTGACCTGGGCCGGCTGGCGGTACGACGGCGGCTGGATCTGGGTGGTCGCCCTCGTCGGTGCGGGCGTCGTCGCCCTGGTCGTCGAGTGGGTGCTCGGCCGACGCCGGGCCGCGCAGGACAGCGACTTCTTCGAGCGGCTGAAGGCACAGGGCGCCTGACGATCAGGTCGCCTGCTGGCACCGTGCTCAGTCCGCCCAGGCTCCCAGCGTGAACTGGTGCGTGTTCGCCGTGAGCAGCACGACCCCCACGACGAGCACCCCGGTCACGATCCAGCGCCCGACCGCGTGCCGCTGTGCCCCCGCCGCGAGCGCGATCCAGATCGGGAACAGCGTCAGGGTGTTCCGCGCGAGCGACACGTAGGTCGAACTCGTCGTGAGCGACACGAGCGTCAGCCCGAGCAGCACCGCCTCGGCCCACCGCCGACGCGCCACGAAGTACCCGACCGCCACCAGCAGCAGCACCGCGAACACGATGTCGAGCAGGAACTGCGGCCGCGCGGAGGCGAGCGGGTGGTGCAGCACCGCCTGGACGGTGTCCGCCAGCGCCGTCCACGGCGTGCTCGTCACGCGCCCCCAGCCGTGTTGCTGGGCCTCCGACCAGGCATCGAGGCGCCCGGTCTGCACCCAGAGCGCGAGCATGTAGCCCGCGAACCCGAGCACCCCGATCAGGACGCCGAGGGCCGGCCACGCGACGACCGGCTTGCCGGCCGCCCGACGCCGGGTGACGTAGAGCACCGCGATCGCCGCGAGCAGGAAGAGCCCGTTGGCGCGGAAGGTCCCGGCGACCGCGGTGACGATCCCGGCCCACCACCAGCGCTCGCGGACCGCGCAGTACCAGGCCCCGATCGCCGCCGCCGCGAAGCACGACTCCGAGTACGACGCGTGCAGGAACACCGCGTAGGGGCCGACGACGAACAGCAGCGTGGCGAGGAAGGCCGCCCGTGGTCCCGCCGTGGACTCGGTCAACCGCCAGAGCAGGACGGCGGCGACGAGCCCTCCGAGTCCGGCGACCAGCATCATGGCGACGGGGACCGCATCCGACGTGACCGGCCGGATGACCGCGGCCACACCCCGGCCGAGAATCGGGTACCCGGGGAAGAACGCCACGTCCGTCGACCCGAGCGGGTACCCGCGGGCGGCGATGTCGGCGAAGTGCCCAGCGTCCCACCGCGCCAGGAGCTCCGCGAACGGCCGACCCCCGAGCAGCGAACCGGTCGCCGCCCACTGGGAGACCAGCGCGATGGTCGTGACGAGGATCCGGGACGCCGTCCACATGGCTGCGCCCCCGAGCAGCGCTCGTACCCACGAGCCACCGGGAGCGAGGAGGTCCCCGCGCGCGGTCAAGCGGTGAGCCCGAGCGCGTCCATCCGCCGCGTGTGCGCCGCGATGAGCTCGGTCCACACCGGTTCGAGGCGCGACTGGTCCTCGCGTGCGTGCGACGCCAGCGCGGAGCGTGCGACCAGCAGCGTGTCGCCGACCAAGCGGCGGCCCCACATCGCCAGGCGCGACCCGACCTCCGGCTCGGCGGCGATGTGTGCTGTCAGTTCCTCGACGACGGCGGGTTCCTCACGCGCGTCGAAGAGGGTCCGGAACCGCTGGCGGACGTCGGCCGGCAGCGACCGGAGGAGGCTGCCGAACAGGTCGTTCAGGATGCCGGCGGTGACGTAGCCGGTGAGCATCGACTCGTACCAGTCCGCGCCGCTGGTCCGCTCGAGGAACCGGTCGATGGCCTCACGGTGCGGCGCCATGAGGATCGCCGGGTCGCCGCCGGTCCGCTCGATCTCGGCGACGATCGTGCGGTGCCGGTCGAGTGCCGTCGTGGCGAGCACACCGGTGACCAGGCGGCCGGAGAGCGTCGGTGCCGAGGCCCCCGCGCGCCCCATGGTCTCGTAGAGGGAGAGCTGCAGGTAGGCGGCCTGGCCGAGGTAGACGTCGAGCTCGGGGCTGACGTCGTCGAGCTGGAGACGCTCGACGGGCTTGCCGCCGCGAGGGCTCCGCGACGCGAGCCACGCGGTCGCGAGCTGTCCCGCGCGCTTCCGGTTCCACCACGACACCACCGGTCAAGCATACGGGGCGGGAGACGTCGGACCGGCCCGTCGGTAGACTGGTCGGGACTTGCACCAGAACTAAGGTGATTCTTTGACTTTCGCAGACCTCTCCATCGAGCAGGACATCGTCGACGCCCTCGCGTCGAAGGGCATCCTCGAACCGTTCCCGATCCAGCAGCAGACGATCCCGCTCGCCCTGACCGGCCAGGACATCATCGGCCAGGCCAAGACCGGAACCGGCAAGACCTTCGGGTTCGGCCTCCCCCTCATCCAGCGGCTCGGCGCCGCGCCGGAGCCCGGGGTGAAGGCACTCGTCGTCGTCCCGACCCGTGAGCTCGCCGTCCAGGTGACCGAAGACCTCGAGGTCGCCGCGATGAACCGGCCGACCACGATCGCCGCGATCTACGGCGGCAAGGCGTACGAGGGCCAGATCGAGCAGCTGAAGGCCGGCGCCCAGATCGTCGTCGGCACGCCCGGCCGGCTCATCGACCTCCAGCGCCAGCACATGCTCGACCTCTCCCACGTGCAGGAAGTCGTCCTCGACGAAGCCGACCGCATGCTCGACCTCGGGTTCCTGTCGGACATCGAACGGATCTTCCAGTCGATCCCCGAGGTCCGGCACACCATGCTGTTCTCGGCGACGATGCCCGCTCCGATCGTCGCGCTGGCCCGTCGCTTCATGTCGCGGCCGGTGCACATCCGCGCGTCCGACCCCGACGAGGGTCTGATGCAGGCGAACATCAAGCACGTCATCTACCGCGCGCACTCGCTCGACAAGGACGAGGTCATCGCGCGGATCCTGCAGGCCGAGGGCCGCGGCAAGACCGTGGTGTTCACCCGCACGAAGCGCGCCGCGGCGAAGCTCGTCGAAGAGCTGAAGGACCGCGGCTTCAACGCCGCAGCGGTCCACGGCGACCTGAACCAGGAGCAGCGCGAACGGGCCATGGCCGCGTTCAAGGCCGGCAAGCGCGACGTGCTCATCGCGACCGACGTCGCCGCGCGCGGCATCGACGTGGACGACGTCACGCACGTCATCAACCACACGATCCCGGACGACCCCGACACGTACCTGCACCGCGTCGGCCGCACCGGTCGTGCCGGCAAGACGGGCATCGCGGTCACGTTCGTCGACTGGGACGACCTGCACAAGTGGACGCTCATCGACAAGGCCCTCGCGTTCGGGATCCCCGAGCCCACCGAGACCTACTCGTCGTCGCCGCACCTCTTCGAGGACCTCGACATCCCGGTCGGCACCAAGGGCCGCCTGCCCGGCGCCTCGTCGCACGCAGCGACGGCCGGCGCCCCCGCCGAGAAGCGCAGCAGTGACCGCCCGCCCCGCGACGGCGCACGAGACGGTGCCCGCGACGGGTCGCGCGCACGGTCCCGTGATCGGACCCGGACAGGAGGCTCCCAGCACTCCTCCGCGCCGGCTCCCGTCTCCGAGTCCCCGGCTCCGGACGCCACCACGGGTCCGGCGGACGACGTCGCGACCGAGTCGGGAGCCACCGACGGCGCCGCGAAGCGGCGGCGTCGCCGCCGTCGTCGCGGAGCCGGCACCGGTTCGGCCGAGGCGACCGCGTCGACACCGCAGGGCGGTTCGGACGGCGAGTAGCGCCTCCAGACCGAAGGGCCCGTCGCTTCCGCGACGGGCCCTTCGTCGTCCCCGACTGCCCGGTCTCGGGCCGCCACGCCGAGTCTGGGGCTGCGGGACCGATCTCGGGCTGCGGGACCGATCTCGGGCCGTGCGGCCCGGGAACCGTCGCCCACGCCGAGTCGGCCCGACCAGGTCGCCGGCCGGCAGCAGCGCCGCGGGCGTCAGGCCAGACGGGAACCGGTGCCGACGACGGGGGTGCTGCCGGTCGCCTCGGCCAGGATCGCGTCGAACGACGTACGCGCCGTGCGGTGCTCCCCGAGCCGGTTCGGCTTGCCGGTGCCGTGGTAGTCGCTCGAGCCGGTGACGAACAGGTCGTACCGTGCCGCCCAGTCGAGGAGCGTCCGTTTGCCGTGCGACAGGTTCTCGCGGTGGTCGACCTCGAGCCCGCCGAGCCCGGCGTCGACGAGTTCCCGGAGCATGGGTTCGTCGATGACGATCCCGCGCGTCGAGGCAGCGGGGTGCGCGATCACCGGCACACCCCCGGCTTCCCGGATGAGCTCGACCCCGCGGAGTGGGCTGGGTGCGTCGTGCGGTTCGTAGTACCCGGAGGCGGGGTGCAGGATCCCACGGAAGGCGGCCGAGCGGTCCGGCTCGAGCCCGAGGGCGACGAGGGCGTCGGCGATGTGCGGGCGCCCGATCGTGGCACCCTCGGTGGCTTGGGCGATGACGTCGTCCCACGTGATCGCGTGGTCCCGCGCGATGCTGTCCACCATCCGTCGCGCACGCGCGCGCCGGTCGTCGCGGGTCTTCGAGATCTCCGCCGCGAGCCCCGGGTGGTCGGGGTCGACGAGGTAGCCGAGCACGTGCACGCTGCGGTAGCCGACACGCGTGCTGAGTTCGAGACCCGGGAGGAGCGTCATCGGCAGGTCGCGGACGGTCGCCGACGCCTCGGCCCAGCCCGCCGTCGTGTCGTGGTCCGTCAGGGCGACGGCGTCCAGCCCGGCAGCCGCAGCGGCCCGGATCAGGTCGGCGGGTCGCTCGGTGCCGTCGGACACGCTCGAGTGGGCGTGCAGGTCGATGAACGGGTCTGGCACGCCGTCAATCGTATCCGCAGGTGAAGAGCCCCACAGGACGCTGCACGGCTCGCCGCCTCGACCGGCCGTTCGGCCGAGTGGACACCGATCCGGCGCACGCTCGCCGGGCGGTGCGATGATGGGCCCATGGCCGACACGACTCCCCGCGCGACGAGCAACCGATCCACCACCCCCGGTTCCTCGACCTTCAAGGACTACATCGGATCGCAGTGGGCCGAGCGTGACCGCCCGCTCCCCGAGCCCCGCGAGCAGGCTGCGTTCGCAGCCGAGCGTCGCGCACGGATCTCCGAGCTGCACCCCGGCCGCACGATCGTGGTGCCGGCCGGCCAGGCGAAGGTCCGGTCGAACGACTGCGACTACCCGTTCCGCCCACACTCCGCGTTCGCCCACCTCACCGGGTGGGGCACCGACACCGTCGTCGGCTCCGTGCTCGTGATGACGCCGAACGGTTCCGGCCACGACGCCACCGTGTACTTCCGCGCCACCGCCGGTCGTGACTCCGAGGAGTTCTACGCCAACCCCGAGATCGGCGAGTTCTGGGTGGGGCCGCGTCCCTCGCTGGACGAGGTCGCCGCGGACCTCGGCCTCGCCACGGCCGACCTCGGCACGCTCGACGCCGTCCTGGACGGACTCGACGCGTCCGCCCTCCTGGTCCGCGAAGCCGACGACGACGTCACCCGTGGGCTCGACGCCCGCCTCGGCAGCCCCGTCGGTGGTGCGGCCGAGACCGACGGCTCCCCCGCGACCGACGACGTCCTGGCCCGCGACCTGTCCGAGCTGCGTCTGGTCAAGGACGCGTACGAGGTCCACGAGATGCGCCGCGCCGTGGACGCCACGAAGGCCGGCTTCGACGACGTCATCGCCGACTTCGACGCCGTCCTCGCGCACCCCCGTGGCGAGCGCATCGTCGAGGGCACCTTCAACCGTCGTGCCCGCGCCGACGGCAACACCGTCGGCTACGACACGATCGCCGCGTCCGGCCCCCACGCCTGCATCCTGCACTGGACGCGGAACGACGGCGCCGTGCAGCCCGGGGACCTGATCCTGATCGACGCCGGGGTCGAGGTGGACTCGTTCTACACCGCCGACATCACGCGGACCCTGCCGGTCAGCGGGACCTTCACCGACGTGCAGCGCCTGGTGTACGAGGCCGTGCTCGAAGCCGCCGACGCCGCGTTCGCCATCGTGAAGCCGGGCATCACGTTCCGGCAGGTGCACGCCACCGCCATGGAGGTCATCGCGCGGAAGACCGCCGAGTGGGGCTTCCTGCCGGTCTCTGCCGAGGAGTCCCTGCCGGCCGACAACCAGTTCCACCGCCGGTACATGGTGCACGGGACGAGCCACCACCTCGGACTCGACGTGCACGACTGCGCGAAGGCCCGCCGCGAGCTGTACATCGACGGCATCGTGCAGCCCGGCATGGTGTTCACGATCGAGCCCGGCCTGTACTTCCAGCAGGACGACCTGACCGTGCCGGAGGAGTTCCGCGGCATCGGCGTGCGCATCGAGGACGACATCCTCGTGACCGCCGACGGCGCCGAGAACCTGTCGATCGGCATCCCCAGGACCCCCTCGGAAGTGGAGGGGTGGATCGCCCGCTCCGGGCGCTAGCCTGAGCGGGTGACGACGCCCGAGGTCTCCCCGAACGCAGTGTCCATCGATGTCGAGCACTTCGACTCCCCCGATGCCCAGCGGCTCCGCACCGCGCAGCGGATCGAGATCGACCGGGCGTACGGGGCCGACACCGAGCCCGGTGAGAAGCCGACGGCGGACACCATCGCCGTGTTCTTCCTGGCACGCGACGAGACCGGCACCCCCCTCGGGTGCGGCGGCCTGCGGATCGTCGACGACGGCATCACGGAGATCAAGCGGATGTACGTCCGGCCGGAGTCCCGCGGCACCGGGGTCTCCACAGCGCTGCTGCGTCGACTCGAGGAGGCCGCGCTCGACCTCGGTTCACCGGCTCTCGTCCTCGAGACGGGGACCGAGCAGAAGCGGGCGATCGCGTTCTACCAGCGTGAGGGTTTCACCCGCATCGCGAACTTCGGACCGTACGTTGGAGCTCCCCTGTCGGTCTGCTACTCCAAGGTCCTGTAGCCGCCGCGGGCCGCACGGTGGAGGCGCGGGGCGGGTCCCGACGCGCCCGGGCCGGTTCGCCGAGGGTGCCGAAAGTGTCGCGCCGGTCGCGCTCGGCCGACGACTCGTGCGCCCTCGCGAGACGTGAGCGGCGAGTCCTGCCCACTCGCCGGCGTCGGCGGGCCCGGCGGAGGCATCAGCCCGGCACCGGAACGCGCCCGAGCCGCTCCGCCGAGGGTGCCGAAAGTGTCGCGCCGGCCACGCCCAGGCGACAGTTCGTGCACCCTCGCCAGACCTGAGCGGCGAGTCCTGCCCACTCGGCGAGCGGGTCAGGCTCGGTCGTCGCCCTTCGCGCGGTCGGACCCGGGAGCGTCGGACGCAGGATCGGAGGGAGCGCTCCCCGCCGCACCGCTCTCGGCAACGTGCCCGTCGTCCCCCGCCACCGGGGCCGACACCGGCGTGGTCCCCGTCACCCGCTCGCCGTACCGGGGCGGGTCCTCCGGGCGGTGCTGCGACGCGGGGGACGGTGCCGCGGGCGTCCCGGCAGCCGGCGCACCGGATGGGTCCTGCCCGTACCGGGGACCGTCGTTCGTGCCGTAGCGCGGCGCACCCGCCTGGGCGCCCGAGGCCGGCGTACCGGGCTGCTGCGTGCCTCCAGGCTGCTCGTGGGGTGTGGCGTGGCCGCCGTAGGGCGACCCCTGCGGCGCGCCGTACGCTCCACCCTGCGAGCCGTCCCGCGGCGCGGCGTGGGATCCGCCGTGCGGACCGCCCTGCGCGGGCGGACCACTCTGCGCGGGCGGCCCCGGACGCCACGGCTGCTGCCCACGGAACGGCGCGCCGCCCTGCGGACCGCCGACCTGGGGCCCCTCGTTCCAGTGCGTGGAGGGCGTCGCCCCGGACTGCCCGAGGATCCGCTGCGCCTGCCCGGTGAGCTGGGGGTCGACGACGATCTGGTAGTTCGTGGCGAGCACCTGGTGCACGCTCGTGAAGTCCCGCTGCCGCTTCGTGATCGCGAAGGATGCGATCCCGTACAGCATCCCGAACGCCGCACCGATGATCGCGGCGGCGAGGATCAGGCCGCCCGCGCTCGGCGAGAACAGCGTCAGGACGATGCCGAAGAAGATGCCGAGCCAGAGCCCGCTGAGCGCCCCTGCGATCGCCGCGCGGCCGTAGGTCATCTTGCCGGTCACGCGCTCGACGGTCTTGAGGTCGTTGCCGACGATCGCGAGCTGGTTCACCGGGAAGTCAGCGGCGGCGAGCTTCGCGACGACGCCCTGGGCATCGGGGTAGCTGTCGTAGGTGCCGAGCACGTCGCCGTGGGGCAGCGTCGGGAAGGCCTGGGCGGTGCGTCCGGCGAACGGGCTCTGATTGCTCACACAGCCATCATTCACCGACCAGCTTGCAATCGCACGTGCGGTCCCAGGGAAGCAACCGCGTCCCGGCGCCGAGCGCGCTGGACACCACGGGCCGCAGAGCAGGGCCCGGTACGGGTCGCCGGCGTCGGCCGCCCCGGCGCCACGCGACCCCACGGAGCAGGAAGCGTCCACCGCCACGGGCTACGCTGGTCGGGTGAGCGCCACGAAGGTCTTCGTCGCCCGCCTTGCCGGGTGCTCCGTCTTCGACCCCGCGGGCGACCGTGTCGGCAGGGTCCGGGACGTCCTGGTCGTCTACCGCCGAGCGGATCCGCCGCGCGTGGTCGGCCTCATCGTCGAGGTCCCCGGCAAGCGCCGCATCTTCGTGAGCGTGGGCCGGATCACCTCCATCGGCGCCGGCCAGGTCATCACGACCGGCCTCGTCAACATGCGCCGCTTCGAGCAGCGCGGCGGCGAGGTCCGGGTGATCGCCGAGATGCTCGGCCGCAAGGTCCTCATCAAGAAGGAGCGCATCCGCGCCACCGTCGAGGACGTCGCGATCGAGGACCGCGGGCAGGGCGACTGGGAGGTCTCACAGCTCTTCCTCCGCAAGCCGAAGACCACGCCGTCCCCGTTCGGCAAGGGCCCGACGACGTTCTCGACGTGGAACGAGGTCACCGAGGACGAGCTCCCGGGTGAGGCCCAGTCTGCCGAGCACGTCATCGCCGCCTACTCCGACCTGGTGGCCGCCGACCTCGCGTCGACGCTGCTCGACCTGCCCGAGGAACGCCGGTTCGAGGTCGCCGAGGAACTGCCCGACGACCGCCTGGCCGACGTGCTCGAGGAGATGCCCGACCAGGAGCGCATCGAGATCCTGACCCGGCTCGAGGACGCCCGCGCCGCCGACGTCCTCGACCAGATGCAGCCCGACGACGCCGCCGACGTGCTCGCGCAGTTCTCCGACGAGCGCAGCGAAGCCCTGCTCCAGCTCATGGAGCCGGAAGAGGCCCAGGACGTCCGCATGCTGCTCGAGTACGAGCCGGACACGGCCGGTGGTCTCATGACGACCGAGCCGGTGATCGTCTCGGCGGATGCCACGGTCGCCGAGGGGCTCGCCCTCATCCGCCGGCACGAGCTCGCCCCCGCGCTCGGCGCGAGCGTCTGCGTCACCCTGCCGCCGTACGAACCCCCGACCGGGCGCTTCCTCGGCCTCGTGCACTTCCAGCGCATGCTCCGCTACCCGCCGAACGAGCGGCTCGGCACGCTCATCGACCAGCAGACCGAACCGGTGCGGGTCGATGCGAGTGCGGCCGAGGTCACCCGGGTCATGGCGACCTACAACCTGGTGTCGGTCCCCGTGGTCGACGACGCCCACCGCCTCGTCGGGGTGGTGACGATCGACGATGTCCTCGACCACGTCCTGCCGGACGACTGGCGAAGTCGGGACGAGACCAGCACGGCCTCGCGAGCACGACTCCGCCAACGCAAGGCGGCTGTGACGACGGAACGGAGGACCACTCGTGGCACGAACGGATGAGAACCGCCAGGAGCGGCTCGACTCACCGAAGGGCATGCGCACGCGCGTGCTGCCGACCCGTCGACGCAACGGCCGTGGGGACACCTTCGGCCGCGCCACCGAGGGCATCGCCCGTGCGATGGGCACGCCCTGGTTCCTCGTCGGTCTGACGCTCTTCGTCGCGGTCTGGATGGGCTGGAACACGCTCCTCCCGAAGGGCCTGCAGTTCGACTCGGCCGGGATCGGCTTCACCGCGCTGACGCTCGTGCTCTCCCTGCAGGCCTCGTACGCCGCCCCGCTGATCCTGCTCGCGCAGAACCGGCAGGACGACCGCGACCGCGTGCAGTTCGAGCAGGACCGGCAGCGCGCGGAGCGGAACCTCGCGGACACCGAGTACCTCGCCCGCGAGGTCGTGGCGCTCCGCCTGGCGATGCGCGACATGGCGTCGAAGGACTTCATCCGCGCCGAACTGCGCTCCCTGCTCGAGGAGCTCGACCGCCGCGACGCCGCGGACGCCGGCTTCGCCGACGAGACGGGTCCGACGATCGCCCGTGGCTGACGCCGCCGAGCTGCTCGGCAGTGCCGTCCTCGCGGCGCTCGGCCGGGTGATCGACCCCGAGATCCGTCGGCCCGTCACGGAGCTCGACATGATCCGCGGCGTCGACGTCCAGCCAGGAGGCTCGGTGCGCGTCGACCTGCAGCTCACGATCGTGGGGTGCCCCGCCGCCGACACGATCGAGCGGGACGTCCGCGCCGCCGCCGCGTCGGTGGCCGGCGTCACCGCGGTGGACGTCGACGTGTCCGTGATGTCGCCGACCCAGCGCGCCGCCCTGACCGACCGGCTGCGTGCGGGGCGCCCCCGGGGCGTGCAGTTCACGCCGGACTCGCTGACGCGGGTGATCGCCGTGACGAGCGGCAAGGGCGGTGTCGGGAAGTCGACCGTGACCGTGAACCTCGCCGCGGCGCTCGCGGCCGCCGGGCAGCGCGTCGGGATCGTCGACGTCGACGTGCACGGCTTCAGCGTCCCCGGCCTGATGGGGTTGACGGACGAGCACGGGGTCGCACCCCGGCCGACCCGTGTCGACAGCATGATCCTGCCGCCGGTCGCCCACGACGTGAAGGTCGTCTCGATCGGCATGTTCGTCGACGACGTCTCGACCGCGGTGTCCTGGCGCGGCCCGATGCTGCACCGCACGGTGTCCCAGTTCCTGACCGACGTGTGGTTCGGTGACCTGGACGTCCTGCTGCTCGACCTGCCGCCGGGCACCGGGGACGTGGCGATCTCGGTCGGCCAGCTGCTCCCCCACGCCGAGGTGCTCGTCGTGACGACACCACAGGCGGCCGCGGCGGACGTCGCCGAGCGGAGCGGGATCGTCGCTCGCCAGACCGGCCAGCGGGTCATCGGCGTGATCGAGAACATGGCGGGGCTCGTCCAGCCCGACGGCAGCGTCCTGCACCTGTTCGGTGAGGGCGGTGGCGCCGAGACCGCCAGACGGCTCTCCCGCGGGCAGGACGCACCCGTCCCGGTGCTCGGCAGCGTGCCGCTGTCGGTACCGCTCCGCGAGGGTGGCGACGCGGGTCTGCCCGTCGTGCTCGGTGCGCCGGACGACCCGGCCGCCGTCGCCCTGACCGCGATCGCCGCGGGCATCACGACGATGGGCCGGGGCCTGTCCGGCCGGAAGCTCGGGCTCTCCTTGTCCTGAGCCGCGATCCACCGCACGCAGCGGCTGCACGTTCCTGAGCGTCCGCTCATGGACTTCACGAGTGCACCAGCGCATTATGCAAGGGTATTCCACAATGCTCCTGCGGAATCAGGGCGCAGGAGTTGCAGCCGCCGGGCAACGTGGCTCGGCACAGGACAGGAGAACCGCGTGAACAAGAACACCCGGGTACGGATCGGCCTCGTGGCCTCCGTCATGGCAGTGGTCGCAGGGGGATCACTCGCCGCAGCACCAGCAGCGCTCGCGACCACGCCGGCGTGTGCGCCGAGCTGGAGTGCCGGCACCGCGTACAGCGGCGGCGCTGCCGTCAGCGAGAACGGCACGAACTACACCGCCAACTGGTGGACGCAGGGCGACGAGCCGGCCACCCACGCCGGTGCGACGGGGAGCGGACAGCCGTGGACCTCGACCGGAGCGTGTACCGGCGGCACGACCGGCGGCGGCTCCACGGGCGGCGGCTCGACCGGCGGCGGTTCCACGGGCGGTGGCTCGACCGGCGGCAGCGGCGGCACCGCGAGCGGCCTGGTGTTCAGCCCCTACAAGGACGTCACCGTGAACCTCGACTGGAACACGAACGTGATGAACACCGCCGTCACCGGGTCGCGCATCCCGGTCGTCGGGTCGAGCAACAGCCTGGTGTCCACCCGCGAACCCGGCCTGAAGGCGATCACCCTCGCCTTCGCGACCGGCACGTGCGGCAGCGAGAACTGGGGCGGTGTCGCCGCGGACGCGTTCGCGAGCGCCAACATCCCGAAGCTCGACGCCGCCGGGGTGAACTACATCGTCAGCACCGGTGGGGCGGCGGGCTCGTTCACGTGCTCCGGCACGGCGCTCCAGTCGTTCATCGCCCGGTACGCCACGCCGCACATGATCGGCGTCGACTTCGACATCGAGAGCGGGCAGTCCGCCGCCGACGTGCAGAACCTCGTGAACGCCGCGGCGCTCGCGCAGGCGAAGTACCCGGGCATGCGGTTCTCGTTCACGCTCGCCACCCTGGCCGCCTCCGACGGCTCGTACGGCGGACTGAACAGCACGGGTGACGCGACGGTGAAGGCGATCAAGGCGTCGAGCCTGACCAACTACACCGTCAACCTCATGACGATGGACTTCGGCCGGGCCACGACCGCGAACTGCGTCCTGTCCGGGTCGACCTGCGAGATGGGGCAGTCGTCCATCCAGGCCGTGAAGAACCTCGAGCACACCTACGGCATCGCGCCGTCGAAGATCGAGGTCACGCCGATGATCGGGGTGAACGACGCCTCGGACGAGGTCTTCACCCTGGCGGACGTCGACACCCTGACCGCCTACGCGAAGACGAACGGTCTCGCCGGGCTGCACTTCTGGTCGCTCGACCGTGACACGCCGTGCTCCTCGACGACCGCGTCCTCGACCTGCAGCTCGGTCCCGAGTGCGCCGGCCCTCGCGTGGACGGATCGCTTCATCGCGGACCTGAAGTAGGACCGACCCGGTCCGACGGATGGGAGGCGCGGTGCCAGCTGGCACCGCGCCTCCTGTCCGTCAGACGGCGACGGTGTCCGTCAGGACGGCGACGGTGTCCGTCCGGGTGCGACGTGTACGTCCGGGTGCGACGTGTCCGTCCGGTGCGACGGCGGACGCTACGTCGCCTCGGAGTCGTAGGGGGCGGCCTCCCCCTCGGCCAGCGGCACCAGCGGTGCCGTGGCCCGCACGCGTGACGCGGTGACCTGGGCGGCCTGCACGGATGTGGCGGTCGCACCGGTGGCCGAGTCGAGCAGGGCGTCGCGGATGATGCGGCGCGGGTCGTACTGACGCGGATCGAGCTTCTGCCAGTCGACGTCGTCGAAGTCCGGGCCCAT
Organism: Curtobacterium sp. ISL-83; assembly: GCF_018613895.1. GTDB lineage: Bacteria > Actinomycetota > Actinomycetes > Actinomycetales > Microbacteriaceae > Curtobacterium. Next base: position 285,683 of record NZ_JAGGPH010000003.1, on the reverse strand, counting down.
CTCCTCGCGCATCCGGTCCTTCGCGGTGTCGGCGAACCGCCGGACGGCCTTGACGAACTCAGCGAGCTTCTGTGCGTACATCGGCAACCGCTGCGGACCCAGCAACAGGACCGCGATGATCCCGATGATCAGGATCTTGTTGAAGTCGATGGACACGCAAACGAGCGTAACCCGTCCCACTGCGCCGCACCCGTAGAGTTGACCCCCGAACGGAGTGTGCGTGTCAGAGAAAGCGTCGAACTGGAAGTTCGCAGAGGACCTCGTCTCGGAATCCGAGCCGATCGCCCGTGCTCGTGAGCACTCCCTGGAGCTCGGGGTCGAAGCGATCTCGCCTGCCATCGGGGCGCAGATCGCGGTGATCGCCGCGGCCTCGCGGGCATCGAGCATCATCGAGATCGGCACCGGCCTCGGCGTCTCGGGCCTGTACCTGCTGGGCGGCGCGCCCGAGGCGACCCTCACCACGATCGACGTCGAGGTCGACCACCAGCAGTTCGCGCGCGACGCCTACCTCGCGGCCGGCACCGCGCCGTCCCGCATCCGGCTCATCCCCGGGCGTGCGAACCAGGTGCTGCCCCGGATGAACGAGGCCTCGTACGACGTCGTGCTCGTCGACGCCGACCCGGAACACGTCATCGAGTACGTCGAGCACGGCCTGCGGCTCGCGCGGCTCGGCGGCACGGTGCTCGTCCCGCACGCGCTGTGGCGTGGACGGGTCGCGGACCCGGTGAAGCGGGACCGTGCGACGACGGACTTCCGGTTGCTGCTCACCGAGGTGTCGACCTCGGGTGCGGTGCGGAGTGCGCTCTCCCCGGCCGGCGACGGGCTGCTCCAGATGACCAAGGTCACCGCGTAGTCGGTCACGGCACGTCGGTACGGTTCGTCCCGTCGGCACGGTTCGTCCCGTCGGCTCGGTTCGTCCCGTCGGCTCGGTTCGTCCCGTCGGGCGTCTCCTCGGGGAGGTCCGGCTCGGCCAGGTGCCGCAGGTACCGTTCCGGGTACTCCAGGAACGCCCGCTGGTTGCGGACCAGGTCGAGGTCGCGCCAGTCGACGCGGCGGAGGCCCCACTCCCCCACCTCGTGGACCACCGCGCCGGGGAACGCCGCGAGCACCGGCGAGTGCGTCGACAGCACGACCTGCCCGACGCCCGTCTCGACGATGGACTGCAGCAGTCCGATCAGGGCCAGGCAGCCGGAGAACGACAGCGCCGACTCGGGCTCGTCGAGCACCCAGAGGCCCGGCCACTGCGCCCGGTCGATCACGAAGTCCAGGAACGACTCGCCGTGGCTGCGCTCGTGGAACACCGGCTCGGGCCGCTTGCCGGGGTGCTGCTCGAGGAACGTGAAGAGCCCGTGCATGGTCTCGGCGCGCAGGAAGAACCCGCTCTTCGGCGCCCCGGGTTCCCGCACGAGCACGAGGTGCTCCCAGAGCGAGGACTCACTCGGGCGTGTCGCGTGCCCGGACATCGTCGAACCGCCCTCGGCGCCCATCCCGAAGGCGATCGCGATGGCCTCGACCAGGGTCGACTTCCCGACGCCGTTGTCCCCGACGAACACGGTGACCGGGGCGAGGTCGAGTCCCTGGTCGAGGAGCTGGCGCACTGGCGGGAGCGTCCCGGGCCACACGGCGCGCGGGAGGGGGTCCGGCGCGTACTCCTCCACGCGGCGGATCGGCAGACGGGTCCTCGGCACGACACCATCTTGCCCACGCCCCCCGACAGGGCGGCGGCCAGGGTCCGCCAGGGTGCCCGCGGACGAGCGAGCACGCGACAGGGCCCGGAGCGTACGTGCTCCGGGCCCTGTCGTGTGGTGTTGTGGTGTGTTCGACGTACTAGGCCGAGACGACCTCTGCGAGTGCGTCGTGGAGTTCCTTGGCCTCGGCATCGTTGACCGAGACGACCAGGCGGCCTCCACCCTCGAGCGGAACCCGCACGACGATGAGTCGACCCTCCTTAACAGCCTCCATCGGCCCGTCACCGGTCCTCGGCTTCATGGCTGCCATCAGATGTCCCCTTTCGTGCAGTACATGCCCGCCCATTATCCCGTACCGGAGGGCGAACTGCGAAACAGCGCAGGTTGAGGCGCGTCGATCGCCCCCATCTCGCGGTTCGCGACCCTAGTCTGCAAGCATGCCGAACATCCGCTCCGCGCAGCGTCCGAGGCCAGCTCAGCGTCCCGAGGACTCCGTGCCGATCGGCATGCAGGTCGCCGGAGCGTTCTCGTGGCGACTGCTCGTGGTGGTGGCTGCCATCGCGGTGGTCGTCGTCCTGGTGGTCATGCTGCAGGACATCGTGGTGCCGTTCCTCATCGCCCTGATCCTCAGCGCCCTGCTGGCGCCCATGTCGGCGTTCCTGCAGCGACACCGGTGGCCGAAGTGGACCGCGGTGCTGTCGTGCTTCCTGGCGATCGTCGTCGTGATCGGCGGACTGGCGCTCATCGTCACGGCGCAGATCCGGTACGACCTGCCGTCGCTCGAGCGCCGCTTGCACCACAGCGTCGCGTCGGTGCAGATCCTGCTCGCGACGGAGCCCTTCGGCATCACCGCGCACGACGTGAACAAGTGGGTCTCCGACGGCGTGTCGTACCTGCAGGCGCACTCGTCGACGATCCTGTCCGGCTTCCAGGCCGCCGGATCCAGCGCGATCCACGTCGTCGAGGGCCTGTTCATCATCGTGTTCACCACACTGTTCGTGCTCATCGACGGTCCGCGCATCTGGGGGTGGGTCGTGCGGATCTTCCCGCGCCGGGCACGCCTGCGCCTCGACGTCGCCGGTCACGCCGGGTGGAAGACCCTGACGAGCTTCATCCGCGTCCAGCTCGTGGTCGCGATCACCGACGCGCTCGGCATCGTCATCGGCGCGCTCGCGCTGCAGTTGCCCCTGGCGATCCCGATCGGCGTGATCGTGTTCCTCGGCGCCTTCGTCCCGGTCGTCGGTGCGATCGTCGGCGGCATCGTCGCGGTCGCGATCGCGCTCGTCTTCAACGGGTGGGTGCCCGCGCTCGCCATGCTCGGCATCGTGGTCCTGGTGCAGCAGCTGGAGAGCCACGTCCTGCACCCGTTCCTGACCGGCAGCGCCGTGAAGGTGCACCCGCTCGGCGTGGTGCTCGGGGTGACCGCCGGCACCACGATCGCCGGGGTCGTCGGGGCGTTCTTCGCCGTGCCGTTCATCGCCACCGTCAACGCGATGGTCACGGCGGCGGCGGCGTGGCGACCGGGCGACCCGGTCCCCGCCGGGTCGACCGTGGCCGGGTCGGACGCACCGGACCGGACGGACCCCGAGGACTGACACCGGGCCTCCCGGCCGACCGCAGGGCGAGCCCAGCGCAGACGCTGGGCGGACGCGCGTCGGACGCAGCGCGGCGCCGCGATCACGGCGGCGTCCAGTCGTACCCGTTCACCCACCAGCAGTAGTACATCCACGTCCACTGCAGCACGACGGCGAGCACGACCAGGGCGACCCGGTACACGCGCGACCGCGGGAGCGCGACGATCCCGAGCAGCGGCGCGATCGGCAGCAGGATGCGCCAGGTGCTCGACTGCGGGAAGAACACCGCCAGCAGGTACACCAGGTACGCCACGGCCCAGAGCCGGAGTTCGAGCCCGAGCCGACGGGCCGCCGGCTGGAACACGAAGGCCGCGAAGCCGACGAGCACCACCACGAGCAGGATGTTCCCCGCCGGCTGCCGGAACCACCAGCCGAAGCCCTGCACCCACGGGGCGAACGGCACGAGCTCCTGCCACGGGATGTAGGCCGACCGCCACGCGATCTCGGTGTCGGTGTACGCCTTCGGCACCCCGGTGGCGGCCCAGGCGATGGCAGGCCACGCGAGCCCGACCAGGCCGGACACCACTGCGACGACGAGGGGCGGCACGACCGTCCGGATCCGCAGCGCTTCGCGCTCCCGGACCCACGCGGGCCGGATCGCCCACGCGCCGAGGAACACCACGACCAGCAGCGCGAACGCCAGGCCTGTCGGGCGGGTCATCCCGAGCAGCAGCACGACGGGGAGCATCGTCCACCAGCGCCGGTCGACCATGAGCAGCAGGGCGACGAGCAGCAGGAACAAGCCCATCGCTTCGGCGTAGGCGACCTGGAACATCGCGGAGACGGGGGCGACGCAGAACAGGACCGTGGCGAAGGTGGCACGACCGGGCTCGAGGAACTGCCCCATCAGCCGTCGGAACACCAGCGCGGCGCCCCAGCCGGCGAGCAGCGACACCGAGACCGCGACCACCTCGAAGGACGCCCCCGACACGACCATGAGCGCACGGACCAGGAACGGGTACGCCGGCATGAACGCCCACGCGTTCTCGGTGACGTGTCCCGCGGCGTCGACCGGCAGGGTGGACGGGTAGCCGCCGGCGGCGATGAGCCGGTACCAGGCGCCGTCCCAGATCGACGCGAACGCCAACGACGACGGTCGCGGCCCGGTGAACGGGTTCGCGGCCTGCACCGAGGCGAAGGACGCCAGCAGCACGCCGGTGACGACCCGGGACAGGACGTACACGACGGTGATGCGCACCCACCAGGGCACGACCCGGTACCGCGCACGCCAGCGGACGGCGGCGGTGGACCGCGCCGAGCCGATCGGGACGGCGCTCGACGAGCCGGTCGCCGTCGCGCCGGACCCGTCGGTGGTCACGCCGCCGTCCGTGGTCACGCCGTCAGCCACCGGCGGAGGCCGTCCTCCACCGCGGTGATCTGTGCGACGGCCACCTGCTCGTCGTCGTGGTGCGCGTACGTCGGCTCTCCCGGGCCGTAGTTCACCGCGGGCACGCCGAGGGCGGAGAAGCGGGCGACGTCGGTCCAGCCGTACTTCGGGCGCGGCGCCGGCCCGCCGACCGCGGCGACGAAGTCCTCGGCGAGCGGCGCGTCGAGTCCGGGGCGGGCCCCGGCGGCGAGGTCGACGATCTGGACGTCGAACCCGTCGAAGAGCTCGCGGATGTGGGCGACCGCCTCGTCCGCGCTGCGCGACGGCGCGAACCGGTAGTTGATGTGCACCATGGCCTCGTCGGGGATGACGTTGCCGGCGATGCCGCCGCTGATGCCGACGGCGTTCAGGCCCTCGCGGTACTCGAGCCCGTCGACCGTGACGGTCCGGGGCTCGTACGCGGCGAGGGTCGCCAGGATGGGGGCGGCCTTGTGGATCGCGTTGTCACCGATCCAGCTCCGGGCGCTGTGGGAACGCTTGCCGAACGTGCGGATCTCGGCACGGAGGTTGCCGTTGCAGCCACCTTCGATCTGCGCGCCGGACGGCTCACCGAGGATCGCGAAGTCCCCGGCGAGGAGCTCCGGACGGGTCCGGGCGAGACGGCCGAGCCCGTTCAGCGCGTCGCTGACCTCTTCGTGGTCGTAGAAGACCCACGTGACGTCCACGGACGGCGCGACGAGGTCGTACGCGAGCTTGAGCTGGACCGCGCAACCGCCCTTCATGTCGACGGTGCCGCGGCCCCAGAGGATCTCGGTGCCGTCGTCGGTCGTCCGGAACTCGGTCGGCAGGTTGTGGTTGAGCGGGACCGTGTCGATGTGCCCGGCGATGACGACCCGACGGTCACGGCCGAGGTGGGTCCGCGCGACGATGCTGTCACCGTCGCGGATCACCTCGAGGTGCGTCAGCGGCGTGAGGGCGGCCTCGATCGCGTCGGCGAGCGGTCCTTCGTCGCCGGACACCGACTCGATGTCGCAGATCGCGCGGGTGATGTCGATGGACGAGGCGGTGAGGTCGAGCGGCTCCGGCATGCCGTCACCTTAGCCGCCGCCTCTTGCGATGCGCTGGCCCCGGCGGGGAGGCTCGGTGTGCGTCACGCAGCGTCCGTCCGGTCGGTCGGTGGTCGCGTCCGGCGCCTCGGTACCCTGGTCCGGTGACCGAGACGACCAGCACCGCCCGCCCGACCTCCGCCTGGGGCCACGGCCTCGCGACGATCGCCGCCGACGGCACCGTGCTCGACACGTGGTACCCGGAGACGCACCTCGGACCGCTGCCGGACACCGAGGCCGCCGTCCCCGCAGCGCTCCGCGCCCACGTCGGCGACGACCCCCGCCGCGCGGTCCGGATCGAGGCCGTGACGACCGTGATCACGGTCGACGCGCCCCCCGCGAGCACCCCGGACGCGTACCTGCGACTGCACCTGCTGAGCCACCTGCACGTCCGCCCGAACGAGGTGAACCTCGACGGCGTGTTCGCCCACCTGCCGATCGTCGCCTGGACGAATGCGGGGCCCGTGCACCCCGACACGCTCGCCCGGCTGCGCCCGTCCCTGCAGCGCGCCGGCATCGCAGTGCACGCCATCGACAAGTTCCCGCGCCTGGTCGACTACGTCGTGCCGGACCGGGTCCGCATCGGCGACGCCAACCGCGTCCGACTCGGCGCGCACCTCGCCCCCGGCACCACCGTCATGCACGAGGGCTTCGTGAACTTCAACGCCGGGACGCTCGGCGAGGCGATGATCGAGGGCCGCGTCTCGCAGGGCGTCGTGGTCGGGGCCGGCACGGACATCGGCGGTGGGGCCTCCATCATGGGCACGCTGTCCGGCGGCGGGACCCTCCGCGTGTCCCTCGGCGAACGCGCGCTGCTCGGCGCGAACGCGGGGCTCGGCATCTCGCTCGGGGACGACTCCGTGATCGAGGCTGGCCTCTACGTCACGGCGGGCACGAAGGTGGTCCTGGTCGGTGCTGCGCCGAACCCGGACGGCACCGCGAAGACCGTGAAGGCCGCTGAGCTCTCGGGTGCCCCGAACATTCTGTTCCGTCGGAACTCCGTGACCGGTGCGGTCGAGGCGCTGCAGCGCCGGGGCGAGGGCATCCAGCTGAACACCGCGCTGCACGCGTAGCGCGTCAGGGCCGGGAGGCGCGTGGCGGCCCCGTCGAGCTGCGCCCCGCGCGGGCATCGCGCCCCGGAGGCGCGGGGTGCGATGCGCGCACCGGGGCGCCGTGCGCCGGACGGGGAGGGACGTCGCCGGCCAGCGCCGCGCCTCCAGAGCGCGCCGCACAGCGCAGCGCGAGCTGCGCCCCGAAACGCGCATCGCGCCCCGCAGAGACGGAGCGCGATGCAGGCACCGGGGCGCGGTGCGCCCCGACGGGCCGCGCCGCGCGTCAGCGCGCGGGCAGGTCCCGCTCCGGGTGCCCCACGTAGAGCTGCTGCGGGCGGCCGATTTTGTTGAGCGGGTCGTTGTTGAGCTCACGCCACTGGGCGATCCACCCCGGCAGACGCCCGATCGCGAACAGGACCGTGAACATCCGCGGCGGGAAGCCCATCGCCTTGTAGATGATGCCCGTGTAGAAGTCGACGTTCGGGTAGAGCTTGCGGCTGACGAAGTACTCGTCCTCGAGTGCGATCTGCTCGAGCTCCATGGCGATGTCGAGCAAGTCGTCCTGCACCCCGAGCGACTCCAGGACCTCGTGCGCGGACTCCTTCACGAGCTTCGCGCGGGGGTCGTAGTTCTTGTAGACGCGGTGCCCGAAGCCCATGAGCTTCACGCCCTGGTCCTTGTTCTTCACCCGCTCGACGAAGCGCGACACCGGCTCGCCGGAGTCCTTGATCTGCTGCAGCATCTCGAGGACGGCTTCGTTCGCGCCACCGTGCAGCGGCCCGTAGAGCGCGTTGATGCCCGCAGAGATCGAGGCGAACATGTTCGCCTTCGTCGACCCGACGAGCCGCACGGTCGAGGTCGACGCGTTCTGCTCGTGGTCCTCGTGCAGGATGAGCAGCCGCTCGAGCGCCTTCGAGAGCACCGGGTTCGGCTGGTACGTCTCGGCCATGGTGCCGAAGTTCAGCCGCAGGAAGTTGTCGACGAACGACAGCGAGTTGTCCGGGTACAGGAACGCCTGCCCGATCGACTTCTTGTGCGCGTACGCGGCGATCACCGGGAGCTTCGCGAGCAGCCGGACGGTCTGGAGCTCGACCTTCTCGGGGTCGTCGACGTCCATGTCGTCCTCGTAGTACGTCGACAGCGCGCTCACCGCGCTCGACAGCACCGACATCGGGTGGGCCGAGTGCGGCAGGGCATCGAACAGGCGACGGAGGTCTTCGTGCAGGAGGGTGTGGCGGCGGATCCGCGCATCGAAGCCCGCGAGCTCGTCGGCCGTCGGGAGCTCTCCGTAGATGAGGAGCCACGCGACCTCGAGGTACGTGCACCCGGAGGCGACCTGGTCGATCGGGTAGCCGCGGTAGCGCAGGATCCCCTGGTCGCCGTCGATGTAGGTGATGGCGCTCTTGGTCGAGCCGGTGTTCACGAAGCCGTAGTCGAGCGTGTTCAGCCCGGTCTGCTTCTTGAGCGTCGAGATGTCGATGGTGGATGCGCCGTCGACACTCGCCAGGATCGGGAACTCCGCCGTGCCCCCCGGGAACGTCAGCGTGGCGGTCTCGCCGCGTTCGGCGGCGGGACTCACGGGGACGGGCGTGGTTGGCGGTGTGGCCGTCTTCTGAGCGTCGTTGGCAGTGTCAGTCACGAGGACAGCCTAATCGCGGCCTCTGTCGCTCGTGCACATCGGGGAGGTTGCGATTTGGTGGGAACCACGGATTGCGTCCAGCCCGGAAGACGGGGTCGAAGCAGTCGGGAGGCGCGGTGAGGGCCCTGTAGGAGCCGTCACCGCGCACAGGTGCGCGGGTGCTCGACCGCGGGGACGATCCGGACGGGCGCGGTGCTGGACGTCAGGAGGCAGCGAGCCGCTGCCCGCTCGCGAGCCGCTGCGCGGCAGCAGCGATCCGCTCGTCGGTGGCGGTGAGGGCCACCCGCACGTGCTCGGCCCCGGCGGTGCCGTAGAACGTCCCGGGCGCGACGAGGATCCCGCGGTCGGCGAGCCACGCCACCGTGTCGAGTGCCGGCTCGCCCCGGGTCACCCACAGGTACAGCCCGGCCTGGCTGTGGTCGACGCGGAACCCGGCGGTCTCGAGTGCCCGTCGGAGCATGTTCCGGCGCGCACGGTACCGCGCCTTCTGCTGCTGCACGTGGGTCTCGTCCTCGAGCGCGACGATCATGGCCTGCTGGACGGGCAGCGGCGGCATCATGCCGGTGTGCTTCCGGATCGCGAGCACCTCGGCCAGGACGGCAGCGTCGCCGGCGACGAACGCGGCCCGGTACCCGGCGAGGTTCGACTGCTTCGACAGCGAGTAGACGCTGAGGACGCCGTCGAGGGAGTCCCCGACGACGCGGGGGTCGAGGATCGTCGGCGTCGGAGCGGTGTCGTACGGCGGCTCCCACCCGAGTTCGGCGTAGCACTCGTCACCGACGATGACCGCGCCGAGCTCGCGCGCACGGCGGACCGCGGCGGCGAGCGACTCGATCGAGAGCACCCGACCGTCGGGGTTGCCCGGCGAGTTGAGCCAGACGAGCCGGGTCGACTCCGGCCACTCGTCGGGGTCGTCCGAGGCGAGCGAGGACGCACCCACGAGGGCGGCCCCCAACTCGTACGTCGGGTACGCGGCGGCCGGGAACACGACGGTGTCCCCCGGGCCGATGCCGAGCCACAGCGCCAGCCCGGCGATGAACTCCTTCGACCCGATGGTCGGGAGGACCTGCTCGGGCGTGAGCTGTACGCCCTGTCGGCGGCCGTACCAGGCGGCGATCGCCTCACGCAGGGCGGGGGTGCCGGCGACCTGCGGGTAGGCGTGGGCGTCGGTGGCCTCGGCCAGGGCGGTCCGGACGACCGCGGGCGTCGGGTCGACCGGCGAACCGACGCTGAGGTCGACGATGCCGCCCTCGTGCGCGGCGGCACGCTCCTTGAACGGGACGAGCTGGTCCCACGGGAAGTCGGGGAGGTCGAGCGCCACCGGCGGTGTCCTCAGCCGCGCGCGGGCTCGGCGAGCACGACCGGGTGGTCCTTGTGGATCACGCCGACCTTGGCCGCCCCACCGGGAGAACCGATCTCCTCGAAGAACTCGACGTTCGCCTTGTAGTAGTCGGCCCACTGGTCGGGCAGGTCGTCCTCGTAGTAGATCGCCTCGACCGGGCAGACCGGCTCGCAGGCACCGCAGTCGACGCACTCGTCGGGGTGGATGTAGAGCGAGCGGTCACCCTCGTAGATGCAGTCGACCGGGCATTCGTCGATGCAGGCACGGTCCTTGACGTCCACACAGGGCTGGGCGATCACGTACGTCACGGTTGGGGTGCTCCCTTCGGACTGAGCGTGGTCGAGTCTACCCGCGGGACGAGGCGGACCCTGACCGGGCTGCCTCCGCGGCACGGGCGGCGCGGATGCCGGAGAGGTCCGGCCACGCCAGTGCGAACAGGGTGACGAGGGCCGGCGCGAACGTCCACACGTACCCGGCGGCGTTGGCGAGCACGAGCGGGGAGCTCTGACCGCCCACCGACACGAGCACCTGCGTCGCCACGATGATCCCGATCCCGATCGCCGCGACCATCCCCCGCGACCGGAAGAGCAGCCGGACACCCACGGTCAGGCCGACCACGATGAGCGTCGTGAGCACGAGACCGACCGGGAACGTGCCGATCGTCTGCTGGTGGGTCACCGTCCCGAGGGCCCCAACGAGGAGCCCCGCGACCAAGGCGACGACGAGCGCCGTCACCCGGCCCTGCGTCGAGAGCTCCGCGTACGTCTGCGGTGCCGGAGCGGCTGATGCGTCGGCGTGCCGGTAGGCCTCCACCGACGGCGCGGCCTGCCGGACGCCGTGCGGCATCACCCAGGTCAGCGCCCGCGGGTCACGGGGGTCGACCGGGTCCGCGGTGACCTGCGACCGGTACTGCTCGACGGCGGCACGGACCTTCGCCCGGACCGGCAGCACGTCGACGGTGACGTCGGCGTCACCGGAGGCCGGGTCGACGATCATCGAGAACGGGACCTCCTCGGCCTTCGCGGCGTACCGGACGGCGTGGTGGACCCGGACGTGGTCGGGGTGCCCGTACCCGCCGTCGTCGGCGTAGCTGATGACCGCGTCGGCACCGGTGGAACGGATGGCCGCTCGGACGTCGTCGACGACCTCACCGATGTCGGCGGCCGTGAGCGAGTCAGCGGGGGCGTCGTCAGCGGCGGTCGCGCGGCCGTCGGCACCCCACTGCATCCCCGAGTCGGTGTAGCGCCGCTCCGGCAGGTCGGTCGGGCGGGCACCCGGTCCGCCGAGCCACAGGTGGGCGGGACCGCCGAGCGCTCGGAGTGCTGCGGCGATCTCGGTCTCCCGGTGGCGCGCGACACGCGGTCCGTCGCCCGCGAGGGGCGCGAGCGCGGGAGTGAGCATCTCCCCGCGCTCACCGCGGGTCGCCGTCAGGACGGTGACCTCGGCGCCGCGCTCGAGGAGGGTGGCGATCGTCCCACCGGACGACAGGGTCTCGTCGTCGGGGTGGGCGTGCACGAACAGGACGCGCTCGGGGCGGGTGACGGGGGCCTTCGACATCACCGACCAGCGTACGGGTTCAGCGGGGCGTGACGATGTAGGTGGCGGTGACCCCGCCGTCGCCCTGCGAGAACGTCAGCACCACGCGGTACGCGTCGCTCCGGAACAGCCCGAACGCGCTCGTCGTGTCGGCGCGCTTGGCCGATTCGGTGAAGCCGGCGGTGGCGAGCTGCTGCGTGGCGGCCGCGAAGTCGCCGACGGAGCGCGGCCGGACCTGCGCGACCCAGCCCGAACCGTTCGGGCCGCTGCCACCGCCGAGGACCGTGCCGTCGACGAGCGGGACCTCCTTCGACGGGAACCCGTCCGGCACCTTGCCGTCCGACGTGACGTGGGCACCCTTGAGCGCGGTGTCGAGCGCGCCGTCGATCCCGCCGGCGACCGAGGCCATGCCGTCCTGGATCGCCTTGCCGTCGACGCCGTGGACGCTCTCGGCGACGCTCGACGCCACCGAGGACCCGAGGTCCGTCGCCTGCTGGACGGCCTCGGAGGAGCAGCCGGTCAGGCCGGCCAGGGCGATGCCGGCGGCGACGGCGGCGATCAGGGGGGTGGACAGTGCGGAGCGCATGCGGTCACGCTAGCGGCAGAGCCGGGAGGGACGGGGCGATTTCCCTGAGAACGTCACGTGGATCACGCTGGTCACCACGGGCCTCCGCGCCCACCCCCGCAGGGACGCGCATCAGGCGACGCACGGACGCGTCAGCCGACGTCGGCGCGCGTCAGGCGACGTAGGCGCGCGTGGCGGCGACGAACGCGTCGACGCCCACCGGGATCGCCGTCTCGGCGAGCGGAGCGTAGAACGGCGAGTGGTTGCTCGGGATCTCCTCCCCGCGGCGGAACAGGTCCGGGTCGGTGATGCCGGTGAACCAGTAGACGAGGGGTGCTCCCGCCGCGGTGGCGAGCTGGCCGACGTCCTCCGACGCCATCGCGAGTCCGATCTCCAGGTCGCGAGCGTCCGGGACGGCGTCGCGCAGGGCCTCGAGCACCGTGGCGGCGGCCTCCGGGTCGTTCACCGTGACCTCGGCACCGGGTGCGCGCTCGATCGTGGGTGCGGCGAGTCCCCCGGCCTCGCTCTCGGCACGGACGATCCGCTCGATCGAGCTGATGATCCGGGCGCGGGTGTCCTCGTTCCGGGCGCGGGTGGAGATCTCGATGACCGCCTGGTCCGGGATGATGTTCGCCCGGGTGCCGGCGTGGAAGCTGCCGACCGTGACGACCCCCGCGTCGCTCGGCGAGACCTCGCGCGCGACGACGGTCTGCAACCGGACGACCGCGGACGCTGCCGTGACGATCGGGTCGAGGGACGCCTGCGGGGCCGACCCGTGGGCACCGCGGCCGTTGAACGTGACCGTCAGGCGGTCGCTCGACGCCATCACCGGGCCGCTGCCGACGGCCACGACGCCCACCGGTGCGGGTGCCGAGTGCTGACCGAGCACGACGTCCGGCTTCGGGAAGCGCTCGACCAGGCCGTCGTCGATCATCGAGCGAGCGCCGGAGATGACCTCTTCCGCGGGCTGGAACACGGCGACGACGGTGCCGTGCCAGTCGTCCGTGGTGGCGGCGAGCCGCTCCAGCGTGCCGAGCAGCCACGTCACGTGGATGTCGTGCCCGCAGGCGTGCATGGTCGGGACGTCGGTGCCGTCCTCGTCGCGGCCGGTGTACTCGCTGGCGTACGGCAGCCCGGTGCGCTCCTGCACGGGCAGGCCGTCCATGTCCGCGCGGAGCCAGACGACGGGCCCGTCTCCGTTGGCCAGCACGCCGACGACACCGGTCACACCGATGCCGGTCGTGACCTCGATGCCGCCGATCTCGGCGAGGCGGTCCGCGACGATGCCGGCGGTCCGGTGCTCCTGGAAGCCGAGCTCGGGGTGGGCGTGCAGGTCCTGGTACAGCGAGAGCAGATCGAGAGTCACCACTCCACCGTATCCCTCGGCGGTGACGCCGACCCGGACGGGTGGTGCGGATCAGCCCGGACGGCCGACGGCCCGGCCACCTGCACAGGTGACCGGGCCGTCGGACGGGAGGCGAGCCTCCCGGATGGTGCTGACCGCTTACGCGTCCTGACGCTTCAGGCGGGCGTACGAGCGCTGGCGGGCCGAGGCGTCGAGCTCGACCTTGCGGATGCGCACGGCGTCGGGGGTGACCTCGACGCACTCGTCCTCGCGGGCGAACTCCAGGCACTCCTCCAGGGAGAGCTGGCGCGACGGGGTCATCGACTCGAACGTGTCGGCGTTGGCCGACCGCATGTTCGTGAGCTTCTTCTCCTTGGTGATGTTCACGTCCATGTCGTCGGCGCGCGAGTTCTCGCCGATGACCATGCCCTCGTAGACCTCTTCGGTCGGGTTGACGAAGAACGACATGCGCTCCTGCAGGTTCGTGATCGCGAACGGCGTCACGACACCCGAGCGGTCGGAGACGATCGAGCCGTTGATCCGGGTCTGGATCGCGCCGGCCCACTCGTCGTAGCCGTGGAAGATCGCGTTCGCGATGCCGGTGCCGCGGGTCTCGGTGAGGAACGACGTGCGGAAGCCGATCAGGCCGCGCGACGGGACGATGAACTCCATGCGCACCCAGCCGGTGCCGTGGTTCGTCATGTTCTCCATGCGGCCCTTGCGGGCGGCCATGAGCTGCGTGATGGCGCCGAGGTACTCCTCCGGCGTGTCGATCGTCATGTGCTCGTACGGCTCCTGCAGCTTGCCGTTCTCGTCACGCTTGGTGACGACCTGCGGCTTGCCGACGGTGAGCTCGAAGCCCTCGCGACGCATCTGCTCGACCAGGATGGCGAGCGCGAGCTCACCACGGCCCTGGACCTCCCAGGCGTCCGGACGGCCGATGTCGAGGACCTTGAGCGAGACGTTGCCGACGAGCTCGCGGTCGAGGCGCTCCTTGACCATGCGAGCGGTGAGCTTGTGCCCCTTGACCTTGCCGACGAGCGGCGAGGTGTTCGTGCCGATCGTCATGGAGATCGCCGGCGCGTCGACCGTGATGGTCGGCAGCGGGCGGACGTCCTCCGGGTCGGTCAGCGTCTCACCGATGGTGATCGTGTCGAAGCCGGCGACGGCGACGATGTCACCGGGGCCGGCGGACTCGGCCGGGTAGCGGTCGAGCGCCTTCGTGATGAGGAGCTCGGTGATGCGGGCGTTGACGACGGAGCCGTCGTGCTTGACCCACGCGACCGTCTGGCCCTTCTTCATGGTGCCGTGGAAGATGCGCAGCAGCGCGAGGCGACCGAGGAACGGCGAGGCGTCGAGGTTCGTGACGTGCGCCTGCAGCGGGTGCTCGTCGTCGTACTTCGGCGCCGGGACGTGCTGCAGGATGGCCTCGAACAGCGGCTCGAGGTCGTCGTTGTCGGGCAGCGTGCCGTCGGCCGGCTTGTTGCGCGACGCGGCGCCGTTGCGGCCGGACGCGTAGACGACCGGGACGTCGAGGATCGCGTCGAGGTCGAGGTCGTCGACCTCGTCCGACAGGTCCGACGCCAGGCCGAGGAGCAGGTCCTGCGACTCGGAGACGACCTCGTCGATGCGGGAGTCGGGGCGGTCGGTCTTGTTCACGAGCAGGATCACCGGGAGCTTCGCGGCGAGGGCCTTGCGGAGCACGAAGCGCGTCTGGGGCAGCGGGCCCTCGGACGCGTCGACGAGCAGGACGACACCGTCGACCATGGAGAGGCCGCGCTCGACCTCACCACCGAAGTCGGCGTGGCCCGGGGTGTCGATCACGTTGATCGTGATCGGGCCGCCGGCACCGAACTCCTTCGCGTGCACGCCGTTGTAGAGCACCGACGTGTTCTTCGCGAGGATGGTGATGCCCTTCTCGCGCTCGAGGTCGTTCGAGTCCATCATGCGGTCTTCGCCCTCGAAGTGGGCGTCGAACGAGTTGGTCTGCGTGAGCATCGCGTCGACGAGGGTGGTCTTGCCGTGGTCGACGTGTGCCACGATGGCGACGTTGCGCAGGTCGGACCGGGTGGCGAGCGCCATACAGGACATCCTTCTAATTTCTGGAGAGTGTCGGGCCGGTGGTCTCTGACACACCACGCCCGCGGGCAGAATGCCCGACACGCCAGTCTACCGGTAGTCCGCAACCCCGAGGAGTACAGCGAATGAGCCGTCGGCGAACGTGGGTCGAGATCACCATCGTGTTGCTGCTCTCGTTGGGCGGCAGCGCGCTCTACTCGATCCTGCAGTTGATCGACGACCTGTCCCAGACGACACCGCTCGGCAAGCAGTCCACCGCGCTCAACACGTCGACCACGACCGTGCAGTACGTCGACCTCGCGCGGCAGCTCCTCGGCATCGCGGTCGACCTCGCGCCCGTGGCCCTCGTCGCCTACCTGCTCTGGAGCACGACCCGACCGCACCTGTCCCGCCTGGGGATCGACCGGTTCCGGGTCCGGCCCGACCTCGGCGGCGCGGCCCTCATCGCGCTCGGCATCGGGATCCCGGGCCTCGCGCTGTACTTCACCGGCCGCGCGTTGGGCATCACCGTCAACGTCGACCCCGCGGCCCTCGGCTCGTACTGGTGGACGATCCCGGTGCTGCTGCTCTCCGCGATCCGGAGTGGGCTGCAGGAGGAGGTGATCGTCATCGGGTACCTGTACGCACGGCTCGGGGAGCTCGGGTGGGGACGCTGGCAAGTGATCCTGTCCACCGCCCTGCTGCGCGGGAGCTACCACCTGTACCAGGGCTTCGGCGCGTTCATCGGCAACGCGGTGATGGGCGTGGTCTTCGGCTGGATCTACACGAAGTGGGGGCGCCTGCTGCCGCTGGTGATCACGCACTGCCTGCTCGACGCCGCCGTGTTCGTCGGGTACCCCTGGGTGGCGCACGCGTTCCCGCAGCTGTTCCGCTGACGAGCAGCTCCCGCCTGGACGGTCTGCGCGCACCGCGCCCCCAGTTGTGGGGTGGTCCGGAGAACGCACAGCGGAGACCGTAACCGCACGAGGGCCGCTCCCCTACCGTGGCGGGCATGAGCATCCCCGAGGTCGGCGACACCGCGCCGTCCTTCACCCTGCCCGGCATGGTCG
This sequence comes from Curtobacterium sp. ISL-83, assembly GCF_018613895.1. Lineage (GTDB taxonomy): Bacteria > Actinomycetota > Actinomycetes > Actinomycetales > Microbacteriaceae > Curtobacterium. Next base: position 269,321 of record NZ_JAGGPH010000003.1, on the reverse strand, counting down.
TCCGTGCCGGACGCCGCACGGACGACCAGTACGACCTGTCCGCCGCCATCGGCCGGACGCTGGTCCTCGCCTTCTACCCGGGCGACGCCACCCTGGTCTGCACCGCCCAGCTCTGCAGCTACCAGGAGGAACTCGACGACTTCGGCGACCTCGGTGCGCTCGTGTGGGGCATCAGCCCGCAGGCGCTCGACTCGCACGAGGAGTTCGCCCGCGACGCCTCCCTGACCTTCCCGCTCCTGAGCGACACGAGCGGTGACGTCATCCGCGCCTACGGGGTGCAGGCGCCGGGCATCGGGCTGCGCCGGTCGGTCTTCGTGATCGGTCCGGACGGCGTCGTCCGGTGGCGGCACGTCGGCCTGGTCGGACTGCGGTTCCCGAAGGCCCGGACCATCCGCCGACAGATCGAGCAGCTCGTCGCGTAGGTCGGCGTGTCCGTTTCCTGAAACTCTCGGCACCGGGGCTTGACACCCGAACGGGGGCCCGGCGACGATTGTGCACACGAGAGGTCCACCCAGGATCTGCCTCCCCGGGGAATCGGGTCGTCCGGAGATACGTGCTGGTGTGTCACACCCGCTCCCCGGGCGTTCCCGGGGAGGCACTCTCGCACACGTCGGGGCCAGTCCACGTCCGGGACGCGTCCACGTCCGGGCCGGGTCCACGTCCGGGCCAGTCCACGTCCGGGCCGGGTCCACGTCCCACCAGGGCGCGAACGCACCGGCCCCGTACGATGTCGCGCGTGCCCACCACGATCGTCGCCCCCGGCATGCGCCTGCTCGCCGTCGTCCTCTGGATCGCCGCGGTCGCGCTCGTCCCGCTCGCACTCGTCCGCGGTGGCTCCCCGTGGCTGGCCGCCGTGCCGAGCGTGTTCATCGCCTTCGTCGCCTGGGCGGTCCTGTGGCGCCCGCGCTTCGAGCTGACCGACGAGCACCTGCGCATCGTCGACGTCCGCCGTGCGAGCACCTACTCGTGGCGCCGCGTGACGGAGATCCGCACCAAGTACGGCATCGAGGTCGTCACCAGCGAGGGCGTCCGCCGCACCTGGCTCGCCACCCGACCGACGGCGCGCCTCCGACTCGACCCACCCCGCTCCGCGGCGGACGGGAGGCACCCGGTCCCGCTGACCGTGGAGGCGGCGGCCGAGCAGATGCGGACCCACCTGCCCGCGGACGCACCGCAGGACGGCCCACCTCCGGCGACCGTGACGGCTGCGCCGATCACCCACCGCGTGCACGGCTGGACCGTGGCCGCCATGATCGTCCTCGGCGTCGTCGCGACCGCCGCCGCTGGTCGGCTCTGACCGCAGCGCGCCGCTCGGCGACCGGCCGCCCACGCTGATGGGTTGCGCCGGCTGACGGGCTGTGCTGGCTGACGGGCTGCACGACCTCACGCACTGCACGCCCTGACGGCACGGTCTGGCGGGCCGCACCGGCGTGACGGGGGCGAGCCGTGCCTCCCGTCCGACCGCGTGCACGAGGCCCCCGCGTCGATGACGGCGGAGGCCTCGTGGTCGTGCTGACCGGTGGATCCGGGTCGGTCGGCTGGTCCGGGTCGGTCGGCTACTCGTCCGAGCCGGCGGCGAGGATCTTCCGGCGGAGCTCGCGACGCTCGCGCTGGACGTCCGGGTCCGGCAGCGGCACGGCGGCGATGAGCCGCTGCGTGTACGGGTCCTGCGGGTCGCGCAGGATCTGGTCACGGGTGCCGACCTCGGCCAGGTGGCCGTGGTGCAGGACGGCGATCCGGTCCGCCAGGACGTCGATGACCGCGAGGTCGTGCGTGACGAACAGGCAGGCGAACGAGAACTCCCGCTGCAGGTCCTTGAGCAGCTCGAGGACCGTCGCCTGCACCGACACGTCGAGGGCCGAGGTCGGCTCGTCGGCGATGAGCAGCTTCGGCCGCAGGGCGAGCGCTCGGGCGATGCCGATGCGCTGCTTCTGGCCGCCGGAGAGCTCGTGCGGGAACCGCGTGGAGTAGGCCGTGGGCAGACGGACCGCCTCGAGCAGGGACTCGACCTCGCGCTCGAGCTCGCGGCCCTTCATGCCCTTGCCGAGCAGCAGTGGCTCGCCGATCGACTGGCCGATCGTCATGCGCGGGTTGAGCGAGGACGACGGGTCCTGGAACACGATGCCGGCGGTCTGGTGCACCTGGCGCACGAGCGACCGCGTCGGCTTCGACAGGTCGATGCCCGACACCGTGAGGGTGCCCGAGGTGATCGGCAGCAGCCCGATGGCGGCACGGCCGAGGGTCGACTTGCCCGAACCGGACTCACCGACCAGGCCGACGACCTCGCCCTCGTGCACCGACAGGTCGACACCGTCGATGGCGCGGAACGCCTTGACGCGGCCGCGGCCCGGGTACTCGATGACGACGTCCTGGAACTCCAGCACGGCCGGACCGAGCGTGGTGACGGCCTCGGTGTGCGTGACGGTCTCGTTGACGTGCACGGGGGTGTCCTGCTCGACGACCGCGGCGAGCGTCTCGGTGAGGTCGATCGCGACCTCACCGGCCTGGCCGAGGCGGGGCACCGCGTCGAGCAAGGTGCGGGTGTACTGGTCCTTCGGCGCGGAGAAGACCTCGCGCACCGAGCCGGTCTCGACGGCCACGCCCTGCTGCATCACGACGATGCGGTCGGCGAGGTCGGCCACGACGCCCATGTCGTGGGTGATGAGGAGGACCGCGCTACCGAGCTTGGCGGCGAGGTCACGGATGAGGTCGAGGATCTCGGCCTGCACCGTCACGTCGAGGGCCGTCGTCGGCTCGTCGGCGATCAGGAGCTTCGGGTCGCATGAGATCGACTGGGCGATCATCGCGCGCTGCCGCTGCCCACCGGACAGCTGGTGCGGGTACGAGTCGAACGCCTTCTGCGGGTCCGGCATCTCGACCATCGTCAGGAGCTCGATGGCGCGGACCTTGGCCTCGCTCGGCGAGATGCCGTAGTGGATGCGGATCGTCTCGACGATCTGCGACCCGACCGTGAAGACCGGGTTCAGGGCCGTCATGGGCTCCTGGAAGATCACCGCGATCTCCTTGCCGCGGTACTCGCGGAGCTGCGCCGACCGCAGTCCCAGGAGCTCGGTGCCCTGGAACTCGATCGAGCCGCGCACGCGGGCGTTCCGGGGCAGCAGGCCGAGGATCGACATGGAGCTCACCGACTTGCCGGAGCCGGACTCACCCACGAGGGCGAGGACCTCGCCCGAGTGGATCTCGTACGAGAGCTGCTTGACGGCGGAGGTCCACACGTCGTCGACGGCGAAGTCGACGTCGAGTGCGGAGACCTTGACGACGGGGGTCCTGGTGGCGGCCGGGGTGGTGGCCGCGGAGACGGGCGTGCTCAACGACGTCCGGTCCTTTCCCGGCCGTTCGTGACGGCCGCGTGGGTGGGGTGGGAAGTGCGCTGACGGCGGAGAAGCAGGCGACGACCTGCGACGATGGAGGCATGTCTGCCTCCCCGACGACGCGCGATGTGTTCGTGTCCAGGTTCAACCGCGGTCTCGCGATCGCCCTGTGGGCGATCGTCGCGCTGCTGTTCGTCACGACGACCGTGAACGCCGGCACCGGGAAGGCGTTCGCCCTCGCGCTGGTCCCGACGGCGTTCGGCGTGCTGCTCGGCTGGGTGGCGCTGTGGCGTCCGGCCATGCGCGTCGACGACGACGGCATCGAGGTCGTCAACGTCTTCCACACCGTGCGCCTGCCGTGGGCGGCGCTCGTGCACGTCGACACCCGGTTCGCCCTGGCGCTCGTCACGCCGAACCGGCGCGTGTCCGTCTGGGCCGCCCCGGCGCCCGGCCGCATCGGCGTCTCGATGGCCCGACGACAGGAGCAGCGTCACGGCACCGGCGTCCCGGATGCCGAGGACGGCAACCGTCGAGCCGGGGACCTGCTGGCCACCGCGTCGGGCGACGCCGCGTACCTGGTCCGGTCCCGCTGGGACGAACTCCGCGAGCGCGGCGCCATCGAACTGGGCACCGCTGCCACCGTGCGCGTGCCGGTGCGCGTGCACTGGGTGTCCCTCGTGCTGCTCGTGGCGACGGGCGTCGGTGGCTGGTTCGCCATCGCCGCGATCTAGACGAACCGTCGGGGACGTCACGCGCTGATCATCTCCGAGCCGGACGTGTTCGCCGGCTCGCGCGTCTTGCGGAGGCTGAACCGCTTCGAGCGGGGGTCGAACGCGTCGCGCAGGCCGTCACCGATGAAGTTCACGCACAGCGCGAGCAGCACGATGAACGACGCGGGCCACCAGAACAGGTACGGCCGGGTCTGGAAGGCCGACTGGTTCTCGCTGATCAGGAGGCCGAGCGAGGAGTCCGGCGCCTTGATGCCGTACCCGAGGTAGCTCAGCGCCGTCTCGAGCAGGATCGCGGAGGCGATGAGGAGCGTCGCCGACACGATGATCACGCCGATCGCGTTCGGCAGGATGTGGCGGAAGATGATCCGCACGTCGGACGCACCCGCGACCCGCGCCGCCTCGACGAACTCACGCTCGCGGAGCGACAGGAACTCGGCGCGGACCAGACGGGCGATGACCATCCACGACACCAGGCCGAGCAGGAGCGCGAGGCCCCAGGCGCCGAGGCCGTTCGCCGTCTTGCCGACCACGGCACCGATCACGATCGCCGGGATGACGATGAAGATGTCGGTGATGCGCATGAGCACGGCGTCGACGGTGCCGCGGAAGTACCCCGCGATGGCGCCGATGACCACGCCGATGAGCGTCGCGAACAAGCCGATGACGAGCATGACGAGCACGGAGTTCTGGATCCCCCGCATCGTGAGGGCGAAGTAGTCCTTGCCGATGCGGTCCTGACCGAACGGGTGGTCCGACGTCGGTGCGCCGCCGTTCTGCAGCGTCGCGAGCGCCTTGTACGAGTAGTGCCACCATCCCGGGATCGGGCCGAGGCCGACCGCGGACACGGCGAACACGAGCACGAGCACGTAGACGACGAGCGCCACGACCGCGAGCCGGTTCGCGAGGAAGCGGCGGAGGATGATGCGACCCTGGCTCTCGCCGAGCTGCTTCTCCTGCGAGTTCGGGGTGTTCCCGGCGTCCATGCCGTCGCCGATGTTGGGTTCGAGCGGTGCGCCCTGGATCGTGCTCATCGGATGTCCTCCCGGTGGTGCGCTGCCGTGGTCCCGTGGACGGTCGCGGCGGTGCGTCCTGCGTCGTTGCGGTGGGTGCGACCGGTCATCGGACGCGCACCCGCGGGTCGAGTGCCGAGTAGGCCAGGTCGGCGAGGAAGTTGAACGCGATGGCCGTGATCGCGATGACGAGGAAGTACCCCATCACCGGGTTCACGTCGGTGATCGACAGTCCGGAGTTGAACAGGTTGCCCATGCCGGAGATCGCGAACACGTTCTCCGTGATGATCGCACCACCGAGGAGCGCACCGACGTCGGTGGCGACCAGGGTCGCGATCGGGATGAGCATGTTCCGCAGCGCGTGCCGGACGATGACCGTGCGCTCCGGCAGGCCCTTCGCCCGTGCGGTGCGGACGTAGTCCTGGTCGAGGACCTCGAGCATGCCGGACCGTGAGTACCGCGTGTAGCTCGCGAAGCTGATCAGCAGGAGCGAGATCGTCGGCAGCAGCAGGTGCGTGTACGTGTCGATCCCGGAGATCCAGAAGTCGCCCGTCAGGCCTGGCGTCGAGGAACCGACGGTCGCGATCGGGCGCGACACGTAGTTGTTCGTGTAGTCGAGCCAGGAGCGCATGAAGCGGTCGAGCAGGATCACGCCGGCGCTGAGGAACGCGGTGAGCGCACCGATGCGCATCATGAGCCCGCGGTCGTGCCCGCCGAGGAAGAACCCGGTGGCGAGGCCGACGAGCACCGTGACGATCGCCAGGATGAAGATCGTGCCGCCCGACGAGATGTTGAGCAGGCCTTGCAGGGCGAAGTAGCAGATGATCGCGATGAGGACGTTGATCCCCGCGACGAGCCACGCACGACGGTTCTTCGTGCCGGCGAGCAGTGCGACCATCGCCAGACCGATCCCGGCGCTGAACAGGATCACGAACACGGGGCCGAGCGACGGGTTCGTGAACCAGCCGATGGCCTGCATGAGCAGGAGCATCCCGGCGGTGACCACGGCGCTGACGGCGAAGACGATCGCCCGCCGCTTGAGGATGCCGCCGACGATGAGCTGGACGATCAACCCGACGACGATCGCGATGAGCACGAGGTTCACCGGTGGGATCTTCGGGTCCGCCAGGAAGTTGTTGTAGTCGAGCGCGATGAACGACTTCAGCAGCACGGCCATCAGGAACGACGGCAGCGAGTACAGGAAGAAGCTCACGAGCGTGATCGAGTAGTCGAAGCCCGAGTACACGCGGAGGGCGGTCACGACGCCGAGACCGATGCCGAACACGATCGCCAGGATGAACGAGAACGTCACCAGCTGGATGGTCGAGCCGACGGCCTGCGGCAGCAGCTGCGCCACGGGCTGGTTGTGGAACGTGGTGCCGAGGTCGCACTGACCGATCACGCACTTCCCCACGCCGGTGATCCAGAGACCCCATCGCAGCGGCGGGATGATGTTGAGGTGCTGCGCCGCGGTCCGCGCTGCGATCAGTTGATCGCGGTTCGGCGAGTTGCTGCTCTGCAGATCAGCGAGGGGGTTCCCCGCGATCGCCGCCAGGTTGTACATGATGAACGACGCGGCGATGAGGATGAGGACCGAGACGAGGATCCGTCTCGCGATGAAACTCACCATGGGCGATGGGTGCCTCTCCGGTGTGGTGGATCGTGCGGCTGGGCACCCGATCGGGCGGCCCGAGCAGCAAGGGTAGTGGGTCCCGCACTGATGCCGTGTTCGGCAGCGCAGTGCGGCGCCGGGAAGGGCCCCGGCTCACGGGAGGGCGCCGGACTCGTCGAGTCCGGCGCCCCTCGTGTTCTGTTGCTGGTGGTGCGGTGTTCTTGCTGGAGATCCAGCTGGGTTCAGTGACCGGTCAGGTTACTTGGTCCAGTCCCAGACGTTCCAGAAGATACCGGTCTGGCCGCCGAAGTACTGGACGCCCTTGACCTTGGAACCGGTGGCGAAGAGCCCCGGGCTCTGGAACAGCGGCAGACCGTAGGCCTTGTCGAACGCGATCTTGTCGATCTGCTGCTTCTGGGTGTCGAGCTTCGACTCGTCCAGCGTGGACTGCGTCGCGACGGCGAGCTTCGAGGCCTCGGGGTCGGCGAACTTGTTGTAGTTGCCCGAGTTGTTCGTCTGGAAGAGCTGCGGGATCGCGGCGTTGCCGGCACCCGGGTTCACCCAACCGAAGATCGATGCGTCGTAGTCGCCGCCCGCGAGGAGCGAGGACCACTGGGCGGAACCGCCGTCGACGACCTTGATGCCGGCCTTGGCGGCCGAGGACTGGATCGCCTGGAACGTGTCCACGCGGTTCGGGTTCTCGGTGTTGTACAGGATCTTGATCGACGGGGTGGCGCCGTTCAGGAGCTGCTTCGCCTTGGCGATGTCGACCTTCGAGTAGTCGCTGGAGTCGTTGTTCTTGACCGACTCCTCGTAGCCCTTCTGACCCGGCAGGTAGAGCTGCGAGTCGAGGACCTTGGCGTTCTTGTTGATCGGCGTGACGATCGAGTTCAGGATCTGCTCACGCGGGATGGTGAGCAGGAACGCCTTGCGGACGTTCTCGTCCTTGAAGACCGACGAGCCGAAGTTCAGGTCGAGGTGGTCGTAGGCGACCTGCGACCCTTCCTCGACCTTGACGCCGGAGGCGGCGTCGAGGGCCTTGACGGTGTCCGCGGAGGCCTGCGGCTGGATCGCGTCGACCTCGCCGTTCTGGAGTGCCGTCACCTGGGCGTTGGCGTCACCGATGAAGCGGACGACGAGCTTGCCGAACTTGACCTTGTGGCTGCCCGTGTACTTCGGGTTCGGCACGAGGGTCATCGACTGCTTCGGGGTCCAGGCGGAGACCATGAGCGGGCCACCCGAGACGAGCAGCTTCTTGTCGCTCGGCAGGCTGGTCTTGTCGTAGCCCGTGTTGATGAAGTCCGCGACCTTCTTCAGCGTCGCGTTCGCCGGCGCCGGCTTGGCCGGGTTGCCGGCAGGGGTGTCCTTGAGCGCCTTGAGCAGGTCGCTCGTCGTCGTACCGGCCTCGGACGCGACGACGTGCGCCGGGAACTGGATCGGGTTGACGAGGTTCCAGTCGACGTACGGCTGCTTGTACTTCAGCGTGATCGACGTCTTGGTGATGTCCGACGGGTACTCCGTCTGGAACGGCGAAGCAGACGCGAGGGAGAAGTACTGCGTCCCGCTCGTCACCTTGCCGTCGGCGTCCTGCGTCGCGGAGTCGTAGTACCCGGAGGCCTGCGCCCAGCCGAGGAGCAGGTCGTCCGACGTGATCTCCTTGCCGTCAGACCACTTGGCGTCCTTGTTCAGCGTGTACTTGACGGTCAGCGGGTCGTCGCTGATCTTCTTCATGGTGCCGAGGTCGGGGTTCGGCGTGATCTTGTAGTCCGAACCCAGCGTCACGAACTGCGGCTGGGTCATGTAGTTGATCATGCCGTTCATGTCCAGGTTGCCCTGGGGGGTGTTGTAGTTGAACGACGTGACTTCGTTGACCTGCGCGACCGTGAGGGTCTTGTTCGACGCCGAACCAGTCTCGGTTGCGCTCGGAGTGGTGGTGCAGCCGGCGAGGACGACAGCGGCCGCCCCGGCGAGCGCGACGGCGCCCAGCAGCTGGCGTCCCCGCTTCTTGGTGATGTTCACTGGTGTGATCCTCCTGATGGAATGTGATCGAACAGCCAGGAGGCACAGCTCACCGGCGCGTTCGCAAGAACCATAGGTGCACGTCGGAGAGGCCCCAAAATCTCCGGAGAAGTTGTTACACATCGGAAACGTGGACGGCGGATCGTTGCGTGACACTGCTGTTCGTTGCGTCAGGACGGTGTCATACGCAACGCATGGGCTTGACGGTGCAATGGTTTCTGAACAGTCCTGCGCGGCACGCGAACGCCGCGGAACGCGCCGGGGACGCTCAGGTGAACGCCGGGCGAACCGCGGGTCGTAGCGTGGCGGGGTGCTCGCCACCGACATCCCACACCTGACCATCCCGTCCGCACCGACCGTCGTGGGTGACCCCCGCACCGACGGGACCGCCTTCGTCGCGGTGTCCCGGCCCGACCTCGACACGGACACGTACCGCTCGACGATCGAGCGCGTCACCGCCTCCGGCACCGAACGGTGGACCTCGGGCGACCGGGACTCCGCGCCCACCCTGTCCCCGGACGGCCGCTGGCTCGCGTTCCTCCGCGCAGTGGAGGACGAGCACGGCACCCGACGGGCACAGCTCGCCGTCATGCCCGTGCACGGCGGCGAGGCGCGTGTCCTCACCGCGCTCCCCCTGGGCGCCGGCTCGCCGGTCTGGTCGCCGGACTCCACCCGGGTCGCGGCGACCGCCCGGTTCCCCGAGCCCGGCCGCTACGGCGCGAGCACACCGGCCGCCGAGGCTCCGCGGCTGATCAGCCGCCTCGACTTCCACGTCGACGGCACCGGGTACCTGCTCGACCGCCCGCAGCAGATCGTGGTCGTGGACGTCACCGACCCCGGTGCAGCCCTGGTGTCGGCGCCGCTCACGAGCGCCCCGTGCTCCCTCGACGCCCCCACCTGGTTCCCGGACGGCACGGCGCTGCTCGTCGCCGCGCCTCGTGACCTGGGCGCCCGCGAGACCCACGACGAGGACCTGTACCGCGTCGACGCCTCCGACGGCCGACTCGCGCTGGCCGTGCGGACCGAAGGGTCGGCCGGCGCCAGCGTGTTCGCGGGCGACGGCACCGTGTACTTCGTCGGGGCGTCGCACGCGGACGGCCAGCTGGTCGGGGAGCCGGAGGGGCTCTGGGCCGCACGGCTCGGCACCGGCACCGGGGCCGGCAGCGATGTTGCTGCCGTCCCGCTGACCGCGCGCGAGAGCGTCCACGTCACCGGCGCTCCGGTCGTGCACGGGGACGACGTCCTGGTCGCGGTGCTCGACCGCGGGACCGTGGGCATCCGGCGCGTGCCGACGCCCACCACCGCGCCGCTCGGTCTGGACGCACTCCCCGTCGTCCTCGGTGGCCACACCGTCGTGTCCGACTTCGCGGTCGACGGGGACGTCCTGCTCGCCACCGTCGCGACGCCGGAGACCCCCGGGGAGGCGGTGGTGGTCGACCTGGCCGCCTCGGGCGCTGCCGGAACGGGCCCCGGCACCGACACAGGCGCCGGCCACGCGCTCACCGACCTCGGCGCCGCTGCCCGGGCCGGCGGTGTCCGACGCATCGAGGAGGTCACCGGCACCTCGCCGGACGGCACCCCCGTGCACGGCTGGGTGGTCCTGCCCGACGGCGAGGGCCCGCACCCCGTCCTGCGGGTCGTCCACGGCGGACCCTTCGGGCAGGACACGTGGGCGTTCTTCGACGAGGCCCAGGTGTACGCGACCGCCGGGTACGCCGTCGTGATCGGGAACCCCCGCGGTTCGGCCGGCTACGGGCTCGAGCACGGGCGCGCCGTGATCGGGGCGATGGGGACGGTCGACGTCGACGACGTCCTGGCGCTCCTCGACGCGGCGCTGGAACGCCCGGACCTCGACGGGGACCGCGTGGGGATCATGGGCGGCTCGTACGGCGGCTTCATGACGAGCTGGCTGGCAGCGCACCACGGGGACCGGTTCGCCGCCGCGTGGAGCGAGCGAGCGGTCAACGCCTGGGACTCGTTCGCCGGCAGCTCGGACATCGGCTGGTTCTTCGCGGATGCCTACGTCGGCGCCGACCCCGAGGAGCAGCGTCGGCGCAGCCCCCTGACGTACGCGTCCCAGGTGACGATCCCGTTCATGGTCGCGCACTCCGAAGAGGACTGGCGCTGCCCGATCGAGCAGGGACACCGGCAGTTCGTGGCGCTCCGCCGGGCCGGGGTCGACGCGTCGTTCCTGGTCTTCCCGGGTGAGGGACACGAGCTGTCCCGCTCCGGACGCCCGAAGCACCGGGTGGAGCGGTTCGAGCACGTGCTCGCCTGGTGGGCCGAGCACCTGCCGGTGCGCTGAGCCGCGCGGCGGACGGGAGGCACGGGGCGCCGCCGCCCCGTGCCTCCCGTCCGCGCCGTGGTCGATGACCCGGGTCTCGTGCACCGCGGCAGGACGCGGGCCCGTGGGCACGCATTCCGTCGCGCACCCCGAGAGACTCGGCTCCGGACCGTGGCCGGCGCTCGGCCGCGGGCCGGCGCGAGCCAGCCCGGGCCGGGCCGGGCCCGGCTGGGCCCGGCTGGGCCCGGCCCGGGCGGCCCGAGCCGCTACGCGAACGCCTCCACCGGGGGGCACGCGCACACCAGGTTGCGGTCGCCGTACGCCTGGTCGATCCGACGGACCGGCGGCCAGTACTTCCGCCCGCTGATGCCCGGCAGCGGGTAGACGGCCTGCTCCCGTGAGTAGGCGTGCGCCCACTCCCCCGTGATCACCGACGCCGCGGTGTGCGGCGCGTGCACGAGCGGGTTGTCGTCCGCGGGCCACTCGCCGCGCTCGACGGCCGACGCCTCGGCGCGGATGGCGAGCATCGCGTCGACGAACCGGTCGAGTTCGGCCAGGTCCTCGCTCTCGGTCGGCTCGACCATCAGCGTGCCCGCGACCGGGAACGACATGGTCGGCGCGTGGAACCCGTAGTCGACCAGACGCTTCGCGACGTCGTCCACAGTGATGCCGGTCGACTCGCGCATCGGGCGCAGGTCGAGGATGCACTCGTGTGCGACGAGCCCGGACTCGCCCGTGTACAGCACGGGGAACGCATCGCGCAGGCGAGCCGCGATGTAGTTCGCGCCGAGCACGGCGACCTCGGTCGCGCGGGTGAGGCCCTCGAGCCCCATCATCCGGACGTAGGTCCACGTGATCGGCAGGATGCTCGGGCTGCCGTACGGTGCCGCGCTGACCGGCCCGCCCGCGTGCGCGAGTCGGTCGGGGTCTCCGGACGGTGCCGCACCGGTCCGACGGTCGGCCTGCTGCGCGAACGGGTGTCCGGGCAGGAACGGTGCGAGGTGCGCCTTCGCCGCGACCGGCCCGACGCCCGGACCGCCCCCACCGTGCGGGATGCAGAACGTCTTGTGCAGGTTCAGGTGTGAGACGTCCCCACCGAAGTCGCCGAACCGGGCTTTCCCGAGGAGCGCGTTGAGGTTCGCCCCGTCGACGTACACCTGGCCGCCGGCGTCGTGCACGGCGTCGCAGATCTCGCGGATGTCGTGCTCGTACACGCCATGGGTGGACGGGTAGGTGATCATCAGCGCGGCGAGGCTGTCCCGGTGCGCGTCGACCCGTGCGCGGAGGTCGTCGAGGTCGACGTTGCCGTTCTCGTCGCACGCCACGACCACGACCGTCATGCCCGCCAGCACGGCCGACGCGGCGTTCGTGCCGTGCGCGCTCGACGGGATGAGGCACACGGTGCGCTGGTCGTCGCTGTTCGCGCGGTGGTACCCGCGGATCGCGAGCAGACCGGCGAGCTCGCCCTGGCTGCCCGCGTTCGGCTGCACCGACACGGTGTCGTACCCGGTGACCTCGGCGAGCCACGTCTCGAGGTCGCCGATCATGTCGAGGTACCCCGCGACGTCCTCCTGCGGGGCGAACGGGTGGATCGCGGCGAACTCGGGCCAGGTCACCGCTGCCATCTCGGTGGCCGCGTTGAGCTTCATCGTGCAGCTGCCGAGCGGGATCATGCCGCGGTCGAGCGCGTAGTCCTTGTCGGCCAGGTGCTTGAGGTACCGCATCATGCGGGTCTCGCTGCGGTGGGCGCTGAACACCGGGTGCGTCAGGTACTCGCTCGTCCGCTGCAGGGCCGACGGGAGACCCGTGGTCGCGTCCCGGACGGCGGTCTCCGTCTCCGTCTCCGGCACCGTCACGTCGTCGACACCGAGGACCGTGGCCAGGGCAGCGACGTCGTCCGGTGTGGTGGTCTCGTCGACGGAGACCTGGAACGTGTCGGCGTCGACCAGGTGCAGCAGGTACCCGGCGTCGCGGGCGGCGGTCACGAGGGCCTCGGCCCGACCGGGCGCACGGAGCGTGAGGGTGTCGAAGTACCCCGCGTGCACGACCTGGACACCGGCACGGGTCGCGACCGCGGCGAGCGCGGACGTCGTCCGGGCGACGCGGTCGGCGATGAAGCGGAGGCCCTCGGGCCCGTGGTAGACGGCGTACATCGAGGCCATCACGGCGAGGAGCACCTGCGCGGTGCAGATGTTGCTCGTCGCCTTCTCGCGGCGGATGTGCTGCTCGCGCGTCTGCAGGCTCAGGCGGTAGGCCATCTGCCCGTCGGCGTCGAACGACACCCCGACCAGGCGGCCGGGGAGCTGCCGCTCGAGTCCGGCGCGGACGGCGAGGTAGCCGGCGTGCGGGCCGCCGAAGCCGAGCGGGACGCCGAAGCGCTGGCTCGTGCCCACGGCGACGTCGGCCCCGAGGTCACCGGGGCTGGCGAGCAGCGTCATCGCGAGCAGGTCCGCCGCGACGACCGCGATGCCGCCGGCGGCGTGGACGCGCTCGATGGTGCGGGTCGGGTCGACGATGCGACCGGAGGCGCCCGGGTACTGCAGGACGACGCCGAACGCGCCGACGAGCTGGTCGTCCGTCGGGCCGGCCGCGACGTCGAACCCACGGAGTTCGATGCCCACGGCGTCGGACCGGTGGTCGAGCAGCGCCCGGGTCTGCGGCAGCAGGTCGGTGTCCACGAGGAACGCGTCCCCCTTGACCTTGGAGGCGCGGCGGGCGAGGAGCATCCCCTCCACCACGGCGGTGCCCTCGTCGAGCATGGAGGCCCCGGCCGTCGCCATGCCGGTCAGGTCCGACACCATCGTCTGGAAGTTGATGAGGGCTTCGAGTCGGCCCTGCGAGATCTCCGGCTGGTACGGCGTGTAGGCGGTGTACCAGCTCGGATTCTCGAGCACGTTCCGCTGGATGACCGCGGGCGTGTGCGTGCCGTGGTAGCCGAGCCCGATCATCGCGCGCCGCACCGTGTTGCGGGACGCCTTGGCACGGAGCTCGGCGAGCGCCTCGGTCTCCCCGATCGCGGCCGGGATGGAGGACCGCGTCACCGGTGCCGCGTGGATCGCCGCGGGGATGGCAGCACGGACGAGGGCGTCGAGGGAGGGCTGCCCGACGGCTTCGAGCATGAGGCGCTGGTCGGCCGAGGTCGTCCCGATGTGCCGGTCGGCGAAGGTCGTCTGGAGGTTGTCCGTGTCCGTGTCCGTGGACAGCTGGTCGCGGGCGGTCATGCGATGGACGCCCGGTACGCGTCGTGGTCGAGCAGACCGTCGGGCAGGCCGGCGTCACCGAGGGTGAGCTTGACGAGCCACCCGGTGCCGAACGGGTCCTGGTTGACGGTGTCGGGTGCGTCCACGACGGCGTCGTTCACGGCGACGACCTCGCCGCTGACGGGCGCGAACAGCTCGCCCACGCTCTTGGTGGACTCGATCTCGCCGATCTGGTCGCCGGCGGTGGTCGCGGTGCCGACGGCGGGGAGCTCGACGTAGACGACGTCCCCGAGCTGCTCGGCGGCGTGGTCCGTGATGCCGACGGTGACGGTGTCGCCCTCGACGAGCAGCCACTCGTGGTCCGCGGTGTAGTGGAGTGCGGTCTGGTCGGTCATGGGCTCAGCCTTTCTGAGGGCGGCGGTAGAAGGGGAACGCGGTGACGGTGCTGGGGATCGCTGTCCCGCGGACGTCGATGTGGAGGACCTGTCCCCCGTCGGTCGCGGCGGCGACGGCGGTGGGCTCGACGTACGCCATCGCGACGGGGTGGCCGAGCGTCGGCGAGAGCGCGCCGGACGTGACGACGCCGACGACCGCGCCGTCGAGCAGGACCTCGTACCCGGCGCGGGGAGCACGGCGGCCCTCGGTGACGAGGCCGACGAGCACCCGGGCGTCGGGGGCCGGTTCGACGCCGTCCTGCCCGACGAAGGTGCCCTCGGCCGCGACGACGCGCCCGAGGCCGGCCTGGGCGGGGCGGACGCTCGTGTCGAGCTCGTGTCCGTACAGCGGCATCCCGGCCTCGAGCCGCAGGGTGTCCCGGGCGGCGAGCCCGGCGGGCACCACTCCACGGTCGGCACCGGCCTCGAGCAGCGCGTCCCAGATCGCCGTTGCGGCGGCCGGGTCGCAGTAGATCTCGAACCCGTCCTCGCCCGTGTAGCCGGTCCGTGCGATGAGCACGTCGGCGTCGTCGAAGGTCGCGTGCAGCACCCGGTAGTACCGCAGCTCGTCGAGCGGGGTCTCGGGCTGCAGCCGGTCGGCGACGATGAGCGCGTCGAGCGTGCCCGCAGCGGCCGGGCCCTGGATCGCGACGAGCGCAGTGGTGTCGGAGTCGTCCGAGACCAGCACGTCGAACCCGTTCGCACGCGCGGTCAACGCGGTCACCGCGACGTCGCGGTTGCCGGCGTTCGCGACGACGAGGAAGACGTGCTCGTCCGTCCGGTAGACGACGAGGTCGTCGAGGATCCCGCCGTCCGGCGCGAGCAGGAGCGAGTACTTCGCACGACCGACGGTCATCGCGCCGAACGAGCCGGCGAGCGCGTGGTCGAGGAACGCGACCGCGTCGGGACCGGTCACACCGATCTCGGCCATGTGCGACAGGTCGAACACACCGGCGGCCTGACGGACGGCGTGGTGCTCGGCGAGGTCGGACGAGTAGCGCACGGGCATGCGGTACCCGGCGAAGTCGGTGAAGGTGGCACCGGCGGCTTCGTGCGCGGGTTCGAGGGGGGACGAACGCATCGTGGAGTTCTCCTGGCATCGGCAGGGCCCGACGACCATCGTCGGGTGGAACTCCCCCTCTGTCATGTGCCTGAGAGTTTCACCGCGGCCCGTGAGGTCCGCGGCTTTCACCGTGGGCGAGACGCCGTCGGCCCGGTGGGCACCGTACGTCTGCTTTTCAGAGTGGCCTGTCCGCTGCGGTGTGGGACCTGAGAGATTGACGGGGGGATTGCTCCTTCGGTGCCGTGCACGCGCCCGGTGGTGCTCGTGGCGTGGTGCTCGGCGTCTCCCGCGGCGGATGCGCGGCCGTGTTCAGTTGTCGGGCACGAGCATACCGATCCCGCGTTTCGAGCATGTGAACCGGGCAGCCGTTCGACGTCTCGTAGAATGCCCGGATGGCAGGACAGCGGTCGCGCCCCCGGGGGCAGCTCGAACAGGCGGTGTTGGACGCCCTCTGGTCCGCGGGGTCCGGGCTGACCGCGCGCCAGGTCCTCGACGCGTTCCCCGAACCCCGTCCGGCGCTCACCACGGTGCTGACCGTGCTCGACCGGCTCGGCCGCAAGGGCCAGGTGGAACGGCAGCAGCACGACGACGCACCGCTCACGTTCCGTGCCGCGAACAGCCGCGAGGAACAGACGGCATCGCTGATGTCGAACGCCCTCGCCGCCGCGACCGATCGCGAGGCCGCCCTGCTGCAGTTCACCGGGTCGCTCGCCTCCGACGACCTCGACGTGCTCCGCCGCGCCCTCGACGCCCGACCGCGTCCCTGATCGACAGCGGCACCGTGGTCGTCGTCGGAGTCGTGCTCATCGCACTCGCCCTCGCGGTCGTGGTCGTCGCTCCGCGGGTCCTGACACGCTCCGCATGGACGATCGACCGCCCCCGGACGGCCCTGGTGTCGTGGTCCGTCGCAGTGCTCGTCGGCGTCGTCGGGTTCGTCGTCGGCATCGCGCTCGTCGTCGTGGCGAACCGCCCGGTCACGGACCCGTTCCGCCTCGGCGACTCCCCCACGCACGGCCTGAACCTCGGCGTCGCCCTGCTCGCCGTGCTCGCGTTCGTGATCGCCGTGCGGGTCCGCCCCGGCCCCGAGCACGAGGCCGTCCGCGCGGCGATCCGGTCCGGTGCCGCTCCCCACCGCGAGGTCGACGGCACGCTGGTCGCCCTCGTCGAGGCGGACCACGCGCTCGCCTGTGCGGTCCCCGGCAGGTCCGGCGGCGTGCTCGTGAGCACCGGGCTGGCGGACCGCCTCCGGACCGACGAACTGGAGGCCGTGGTCGCCCACGAACGCGCCCACCTGTCCCAGCACCACGCGGTCGCCGTCGGGATCGCCGAGTCGATCGAGCGTGCGGTCCCGTGGGTACCGGGGGCGCGCGCCATGGCGCGCTCCACGCGCGTCCTCGTGGAGTTCGCGGCCGACGACGCCGCGGCGCGGCGCGTGAGCCGCGACGCGGTCCGCCGGGCGTTGCTCGTCGCCGACGAGACGAGCGCGCTCGCGGTGATCCGCGCCTCCCGGCTGCAGTAGGCCCGCGTCGGTGGCGGGGCATATGGTGATGGGACCGTGAAGCCACTGACCGAAGCAGACATCCGTTCGTCGTTCGTCAACGCGACCCCCGAAGAGCTCGCGCAGCTGCCCATCCCCGGGCTGCACGAGACGCTCTGGGACGACCGTGAGTTCCTCGGCTGGCGTGACCCGCAGGCCGCGCGCCGCGGGTACGTCGTGTCCTGGATCGACGACCGACCGGTCGGCATCGTCGTCCGGTCCGCGGGCGGGTCCCTCCGCCCCGGGATCGCCGCGATGTGCTCGTTCTGCCACTCGCCGCAGCCCGCGACGCAGGTCCGTCTGTTCTCGGCTGCCCGCGCGGGCGAGGCCGGTCGGAACGGCAACACCATCGGGACCTACATCTGCGAAGACCTCGGCTGCCCGTTGCTCATCCGCACGGCGCCGCCGCACCTCAACCCGCCGGCCACCATCGCCATGCGCGGTGAAGCGCTGCTGCAGCGCGTGCAGAACTTCACCGCAGACGTGGCGAAGACCGACTAGATCGCCCGGGTGTAGCCGTACAGGTCGTCCTGGCGACCGTTCACCCACAGGTCGGGGCCGTCCGGACGGGCGACCCGGAGCGTCCGGTTGTACGCCTCGTCGACGACCGACCCCGTCCAGCCGCCGCTCCGGAGGCGCGCGGCCAGTGCGTCGAGGTCACCGCCGTACTCGAACGACAGCTCGACGCCGGTCCGGTCCGCACGGTGCAGTGCCACGCCACCTCCGCCCGCGGCCGTGAAGTCGATCCAGACGCCGCTGTCCGAGCTCAGCCGTCGTCGGAGCGACAGTGCCTCGAGCACGGCGGCCGGCCCGTCGAGGTCCTGGCCGTACCAGACGGGCAGGACGGTGAGGCCCGATCCGGAAGCGGACGCCGCCGACACCGCTGCCGACACCGCCGACGCGACGGCCGCGGACGTCGTCGTCACGGTGCAGGCGATCGGCGCGTCGACAACGAGGATCGTCCCGAGGTCGTCGGTGTCGACGCGTCGGAAGACCGCTCCGACCGTGGTGAGCGTCGCCGCGAGCGCGTCGAGGTCGTCCGTGCGCAGGGTGATCTCGGTCCGCTCGTCCGCGGTGGTCGCCACACGGTGCACCGCCAGGAGGCCGTCGCCGGCGAACTCCGACCATGAGTCGTCACCGCCGGGGACCGGGTCGAGTCCGAGTGCGACCGCGAGCGCGTGCCACGCGTCCGGTTCGGTCGTGTACTGGATCTGCTGCACGGTGATCGTCATCGGGTTCCCCCCTCGGAGTCGGACACGTAGGCGGCAGCGATGCGCTCCACGAGCGCCGACAGGGACACGCCCTCGTCGATGGCGCGGTGCTTGAGGTCCCGGACCAGGTCCGCGGGCAGGTACACATTGAACTGCACCTTCGATGCGCTGGCTACCATGCTAGCAATCTAGCCACCGATGCCCAGTCTGTCCAGGGTCGGCCACGCGCTCCCGCAGTACGGTGGCGCGATGCGGTTCAGCAGCGCGCGGTGGGCGGTCGTCACCGAGGAGGGCGACGGCCGGTGGCGTCTCAGCCTCCGCGACGAGGCCGACGATGAACTCGGGGCCCTCGGACTGGGCGTCGAGGGGCCGTGGGACCCGGACGTCGAACCGCACGTGGCGTTCGTGCTCGTGCAACTCGGACTCACCCTGCGGGGGTCGCGACCGTGGCACGAGGACGAGCTCGGCGACCAGCGGGCCCCGGTCCTGCCCCTGGGCTGAGTGGGGCCCTTGCGCCTCACTCGGTCGCGGCGACGAAGTTCCGGAGGATCTCCCGATCGTCGTCGGCGCGCATCGCCCAGACGAGCTCGCTCCGGTGCTCGTCGCCCTCGAGCGGGAGCAGCACGACGGTGTCCGGCGCCGCCAGGGTGGCACTCTCGGGGGCGACCGTCACACCGAGCCCTGCGCCGACGAGGTGCAGCACCGTGGCCCAGGTCGTCGCCTCCTGCACGACCTCGGGCCGTCGCCCGGCGGTCATGACCGGAGCCGTGTTCCGCTCGGTCGCGACGGTGCCGGCCTCCGGGGGGAAGAACACGAACGGGTCGTCGACGAGTTCGGCGCCGCGGATCGACGCTCGGTGCGCGAACCGGTGCCCGCGCGGGACCGCGGCGACGAAGCGCTCGGACCGGAAGGGCAGGAACCGCACGGCGGGGTCCGGGTCCGGATCGCGGACGATCGCGAGGTCGAGTTCGCCCCGGAGGAGCCGGGCGAGCAACCGCGAGCTGTAGCCCTCGGTGAGGCCGACCTGGACCAGTGGGTAGCGCGCGCGGAAGGCCTGCACGCGCTCGATCGGTCCGAGCGGGAGCGCCGACACGACGAACCCGACGTCGAGCCGACCGACTTCGCCGCGGCCGACCCGCACGACCTCGTCGAGATCCCGCTCCGCGAGCTCGACGAGCGAACGCGCACGTCCCTGCAGCACCCGACCCGCGGGCGTCAGCGCCACGCTCCGCGACGTCCGGACGAACAGGTCGACACCGAGTTCGCGCTCGGTCCGCCGGATCTGCTGCGACAGCGCGGGCTGGGCGATCCGGAGACGGTCAGCGGCACGGCCGAAGTGCAGTTCGTCGGCGACCGCGAGGAACGCCCGCAGGTGCTTGAGGTCGACGTCGGGTACCCGATTCATGCATCGAGCCTATCGATCAGCGTGAACGAGTATTGGACCTGACTGGTCCCCGGCAAGAGGATGGAGCTATGCCCGACGTCATGCCGACCCTCTTGATCACCGACATCGCCACCACCGCCGACGCCGAGGCGTTCCGCCTGCTGAACGAAGCGTGGATCACCCGGTTCTTCACGCTGGAGGACGAGGACCGGAAGCTCCTCGGGGACCCCGTCGGTCAGATCGTGGAGCCCGGCGGCGCCGCGTTCGTCGCGCGGCTCGGGGACACCGTGATCGGTTGCATCGGCATCGTCCCCGTCGCTCCGGGGGTCGTCGAGCTCGTGAAGATGGCGGTCTCGCCGGACCACCAGGGCCACGGGACCGGTCGGCAGCTCATCGCCGTCGCACTCGAGCGTGCGCGCACGCTCGGTGCCCGCCGGGTCGTCCTCGAGAGCAACGCGCGTCTCGCCAGCGCCGTGCACCTCTACGAGGCGTTCGGGTTCCGGCACCTCGGCCACGACGAGGTCGCGCCGAGCCCCTTCGTCCGCGCCGACGTGCACATGGCGCTCGACCTGGACTGAGCGAGCCGCACCCGGATCGGCGCCCGTCGGCCCGCTCAGCGCGCCGCGGCGACGAGCTGCTGCGCGCGCTGGTGCGACACGTGGAGCAGCGGTCCGATCTCCCGCACCGTGAGCCCTGATTCGTGGAGCACGAGCGCTGCGGCTGCTGTCTCCCTGGCTGCTTCGACGCGAGTGCGCTCGGACTCTTCCCGGAGGACCCGGGCGCGCTCGAGGTGCGCACGAGCTGCTTCGGGCATCGCGATCTCGATGTCGAGCTCGAAGGAGTCCGCGTCTCGGTCGAGCATCAACGACAGCCAGTCCCGCGCCATCATCTCGATCTCGCGCTCGCGCCGCGCCTGGGTCCGCACTTCTCCATCGATCAGGATGACCCAGTACCGCCCATCCCGTTCGGCTCGCACGGTGTGTCGACTCATGCCTGGCCGCCCCTCTCTCGTTCGCAGGTCCGGAGGATGGACTGCGCGGTTCGTTCTCGTACTTCGCGATGTCGTGGAACAGCGATCTTCAGTGCCCCGAAGAGGAAGAGATCGTGGTTGCCGCCGTGGCGGTCGAACCGGAAGTCGACGCCTCTCCCCCGCGCCGCCCGTTCCAAGCGTTCGAGGAGCACCGCCCGCTTCACGGTAGCTGTCCAACCGCGACTGGGCAAGCTTGTCTATCGGAAATAGGCAGAGGGGATCGAGGGGCTCGCATGAATCGACGGTGTCGGCTCCAGCGACCTCGAAGGTCCGCGACGACGGGATCGGTGGACAGCGCTCCACGGTTCCGCAGGTGTGGAGGACGGGCCGCTCGCAGAGCAGCACCACCGAGCGGACGCGTGCCGACCCGCCGGACGCGACCCGCGCCTCCAGGCCGGCGCGCAGCCCGCCGATCAGGCGGTGTGCCAGACCAGCGCCTCCTGCGTGCTCGACGGGTACGCCGCGGCGATCCGGAGCACCGCCTCGCGCAGGGTGTCCGGCGAGCACGCCAGGTTGAGCCGCGCGAACCCGCGCCCCTGGGACCCGAACCCCAGCCCCGAGTTCAGCGCCACGTACGCGTGCTCCCGGAGCGGCACCGCGGGGTCGTCGCCGAGTCCGATGCCCCGGAAGTCGAGCCATGCCAGGTACCCCGCCCGCGGCCGGGAGTACACGACACCGGGCAGGTGCTCGGCGAGGAGCTTCGCGAGCAGCCGTTCGTTCGCGACGATCCGGGCGACGACATCGTCGAGCCAGTCGGTCGCCAGGGTGAACGCGGCGAGGTTGGCGTGCAGCCCGAGGATGCTCGTCCGGCACGCCACCTCCTCCCACAGGGTGTCGAGGAGCGCCGCGGTCCGGTCGTCCCCGGCGACGATGATCGAGCACTTCACCCCGGCGAGGTTCCACCCCTTGCTCGCCGAGGTGACGCACACGTTCCGCGCCACGACCGGCTCAGCGACGAGGGCGAACGGCGTGAACTGCACGCCGGGGTGCGTCAGCGGGGCGTGGATCTCGTCGCTGATCACCAGCACGTCGTAGCGGGCGGCCAGGGCGGCGAGCGCCTCCAGGTCGGCACGGTCGTGCACCAGACCGATCGGGTTGTGCGGGTTGCAGAGCAGGAACACGCCCACGCCGCTCGCGAACGCCCGTTCGAGCCCGTCGAGGTCGAGCCGGTAGACGCCCCACCGCTCGAGCAGCGGAACCTCCTCGACCTGACATCGAGCCTCGTGGACGAGCTCGAAGAACGGCGGGTAGACCGGCGGCGTGATCGCGACCCGGCCGCCGTCGGGCAGCGCGAGCCGCAGCGTCTCGACGATCCCGACACTGACGTCGGTGGCCAGGTGGACCCGCGACGGATCGAGCTCCCAGCCCCACCGGTCAGCGGCGAACCGGGCGAACGCGGGCGCGAGCGGTCCGGGGCCGTCGAGGTACCCGAGGTCCGACTGCTGCACGCGCTCGATGAGGGCCTGCCGGATCGCCGGGGCGACGTCGTGGTCCATCTCCGCGACGAAGAGCGGCAGGACATCGGGCGCGTACCGCGTCCACTTGATGCTCGTGCGGACCCCGCGCAGCGTGCCGACCGGGTCTTCCTCGTCGTGCGCCATGCGTCCCAGCATGCATCGGACGGGAGGCACGGCGCGACTCCACGCGTCATCCCGCGTCGTCTTCGGGTGGCGTCCGGCGGGGCGGACGGCGCGGGGTGGACGGCGTCGGCCGGACGGCGTCGGCCGGACGGCGTCGGCCGGACGGCGTCGGCCGGTCGGCGTCGGCCGGACGGCGTCGGCCGGACGGCGTCGGCGGCTCCGCCTACGCTCGGCGGCATGACCACGAGCACCGCCGACAAGGCGTCCACCCTCAAGAGCCTGCACGAAGCCCCCGAGATCCTCCGCGTCGTGAACGTGTGGGACGCCGTCAGCGCCAAGGTCGTGAGCGACCTGCCCGGGACGCGGGCGATCGCCACCGCCGGACACTCGATCGCCGCGTCGTTCGGGTACGCCGACGGCACGATGCCCCTCGACCTCGCCATCGCGGGCGCCGCCACGATCGCGGGCGCGACGGACCTGCCGGTCACCGCGGACCTGGACGACGGGTACGAGGACCCCGCCGAGACGATCCGGCTCGCGATCGCCGCCGGCATCGTGGGCGCGAACGTCGAGGACCGGCTGCGGCCGTTCGACGAGGCCGTCGCCCGGGTCGCCGCGATCACCGCTGCCGCTCAGGCAACGGGCGTCGACTTCCAGCTGAACGCCCGCACCGACGCGATCGTGCGCGGGGGCGACCGTCCGATCGACGCGAGCATCGAGGACGCGATCGCCCGCGGGAAGGCGTTCCTGGACAACGGGGCCGCGCTCGTCTTCGTCCCCGGTGCCGTCCAGCGGGACGTCGTGGAACGGCTCGTCGCCGGGCTCGGCCGTGGCAAGCTCTCGGTGATCGGCCTGCCGGGCGCCCTGCCCGCGGCGGAGTACCAGGCACTCGGCGTCGCCCGGATCTCCTACGGCCCGCTCCCTCAGCGCGTCGCGTTGCGGGCCCTGCGGGACCTGGCGACCGACCTGTACGCCGGCGGGGTCGTGCCGGAGGACACCCCGACCCTCAACTGACGCAACCGGCGGACGGGAGGCGCGTGGCGGCGCCGCCACGCGCCTCCCGTCCGCCCCGTGGTCGCGACGCGCTAGCGTCGTGCCATGAGCCTGGACGTCGACGCGCTGCTGGCACCCCCCTCCCCCGTGGCCGCTCGTGCCCTCGACGTGGTCCTTGCCTGGTCGTCGCCGGCCCTCGTCAACCACTGCCTGCGCTCGTGGGCGTGGGCGTCGCTCCTCGCACCGACGATCGACCTCGACCCCGACCGTGAGCTGCTGTTCGTCGCGACGATGCTCCACGACCTCGGCGTGACGCCGTCCTTCGACGCCCACACCGTGCCCTTCGAGGACGCCGGCGGCGCCGTCGGCTCAGTGTTCGCAGTCGGAGCCGGATGGGATGCGGTCCGGGCCCGCCGCGTCGGCGAGGTCGTCGAGCGGCACATGTGGACCGCGGTCGACCGGGCGATGGACGTGGAGGGGCACCTGCTCGAGGTCGCCACCTCGCTGGACGTCTCCGGCGTTGGATTCGACCTCCTGCCCGCCGAGTCGCTGCGCGCGGTGACCGCCGCCGTACCGCGTCTCGACTTCTCCGCGGCGTTCGACGGACTCGTCCACGAGCAGGCGGGTCGGAAGCCTGACTCCAGCGCAGCCCGCCTCGACCGGTCCGGCAACGTCGCCGCCGGAGGCGCACGCTGGGACGCGTTCCTGGCCTCCTGACCGACGTCGCCCGTTCCTTCGCGGGCCACACTGGACGTTCTGTCGGTCCTGCCGTATAGTGTTCGTTTGGTGCACTGCTGCGAACCCATCTGACTCGCGCACACCAACCCGTCTCGAAGCCGATCCATCCCGGACCGCATTCCCACGAGACCAGCTCGATCCCACCGGACGAGCCGCACGTCGAAACGCGACGTGCACGCCCCGCACTCGATGCGGACGGCGGACTGAGACGTCCTGCCGCCACCGAGTTGCCTGGGTCCCGAATCACCAGGAAGTACAGCACCATGACGAACAACGAACGCATCACCGTGATCGGAACCGCACTCGCGGCTCCGACGACCACCCCCGACCGCATCGCCGAGTTCCCCGTCCAGGACGTGTGGACCGGCCGTGAGTACCTCGTGCGCATCGCCGCCGACGGCCTCGACACCCCCGTGATCCCCGGCGCCCGCGTCGAGGTCCACGGCGAGACCGGCTGGACCGTCCCCGGACGCTCCTGGCGCGGCGAGGCCAGCCGGACGCTCCTGCAGGCGCAGGACGTCGCGGCCGGTGAGCTCCTGCTCGCCGCCTGATCCACCAGAACGACGAAGCGCCACCGGGAATCCCGGTGGCGCTTCGTCGTCGTCGCGTGTACCGCTGGTGTGCGGTCAGTCCCCCGCTGGGTGGTCGTCCGACTCGTCGGCACCGACGAAGCGGCGCCCTCCGTCGGCGTTCACCGGCTGCTCGACACCGACGAACATCGCCGCATCACGCAGGTGTCGAATGAACACCGGGTCCTCGGGTTCCAGCTCGTCGTCCGGCGCTTCGCTGACCACGATCTCGCTCGACGGTCCGACGAGCACCGTCGTGTGGGTGATCGCACCGTCGGGCGCGACCGCCGGGACGGCCACCGTGTCCGTTCGGGCGTTCGCACCGAGAACTGCCGCGTAGTCCATCACCGCGTCCGCGATGAGGTCACCGGTCAGGATGGTGCTGCCCTCGTAGTTGATGTACTTCACGTTGCCTCCCTCGTCCAACACGGTAGGGCGACGGGCTGCGCGCGGGCCGCAGGGTGTGCGTTCCGCGGCCAGGGCAGTGCTGATCGCCCAGGAGAGAGGAGACCGTCGTGCAGACACATCGCGCCTCGGCGCTGCTCCGTGCCGCGCGCCGTGACATCGGCGTGAGCGCGGCCTCGCTCGCGCGTCTGGCAGGCATCGGCGAGGGCGCGTTGACCGCGTACGAGGAAGGGGCCGCTCGCCCCGACCCGGAAACGCTTGCCTGTGTCCTCGCTGCCGCGCAGACCCGCCCGAGCATCCCGCTCGTCGTGCATGCCGACGACATCGTCGCCGAAGCACATCGCTTCCACCTGGCGAACGTGCGGGTCTTCGGCTCCGTCGTCCGTGGCCAGGACACCCCGCGGAGCGACATCGACCTCCTGGTGACGCTCGGACCGGACGCCTCGCTCTTCGACCTCGGCGGCTTCGCACACGCCGTCGAGGAACTCACGGGGTTCGCCGTCGACGTCCTGACCGATGACCTGGACGACGAGTACTTCGTGCACGTCCTGGACGAGGCCGAGCCCCTTTGAGCGCTCCGGTCAGTACTCACCCTTGATGACGAAATCCCGGATCTCGGGTGCCCGTTGTTGCCGGATGGTGTCATCGTTGATTCTGCGCGGTTCTACATGGTGTCGAGCGTTGGCGCGAAGTGCGGCGCGATGGGAGTTTTGCGGACTAGCTGCGGACTACGAGCGCATCCGCCGGAGCTGCGACGGGGCGTCTCCATCGCGCTTGCGCTTGCGGCCCAGGGAACGGGCTGACTGCTTCCACGCATCGCGTGGCTGCTGCGTCCAGGCTTTGACCTCGGAGGGCCAAAAGCGGTGGCGGTTGCCAACACGAAAGGACGGGAACAGGGGGTCGTTGCCGAGTTGGTACGCCTTGTCCGTGGAGATGCCAAGCCACGACGCGAGGCCGTGAACGTCGAGGGCTCTTTCGCTGATCGAGATGTCTTCCACGGGTGCAACGTACGTGGGCAGCCACTCGGCGCTGGGATGTCCAAGACATCGGGCATGTCTGCGACTACGGGCTACTCGGCGGCAGCGTGTTCACGCCATCCAAGGCGGCAGCCAGCTCTCCGCGGAGCTTCGCCACGATGCGCTTCTGCGACGGCTCGAGCGCGTCTAGGGCACGGCCAGCCACGCTCGCGGCCTGTCCGAGACGGATCAGCAGCTCTCGTCGTTCGAGCATGTCGGTGGCGCGCTCGACGCCGATCCACTCGCGCAGCTTGTCGAGGTGGGGCCGGCGGTGCTTCTCGAACATCGCGCGAACTTCGACTGGCCCTAGGTGATGGTCGTTCCCCTCGAGGTCAGTAAGCACCGTGCCGTTGAGCATGTCTTCGTTGAGCTTGCGTTCCTCGGCCTCGATCTCCGTCAGCAGCTTGTCGGGGAACTTCGTGGCAGCAGTCCGGACCATGAGCTCTGTGGTCGGCCACGGGACGATCAGCTCACCGTCGTGGAGCACAGCGGGATCTGCCCTCAACTCGTCCTGAGACAGCCCCAGCAGCCGCGCCGTGGCCGGTACGTCGTGGATGACGCTGGTGCCGCCGACGTCCGCGTTGAATTCGGCAATCTCGAGTGGGATCAGCTTGATGAAGACGTGCTCTGCGGTACGCCGTTCGAGCCGCTCCGGGGTCCAAGCTTGAACAGCCCGGAGCCGTCGATCGAACTCGATGTACTCGTGGCGGTCCTCCCACAGCACCTCGAGGCGAGCCGGTGGGACCCAGCGGCGCTCTCCCTGCCACTCATCGGCAAGGAGCTCAATCCGGACACGGAGTGGGCGCTTGTCTCCGACAGCGAGCACAACCGCCTCATGGAAAAAGGAAGACTCCCGTCCCGTTCGGTACGCCCACGTCTCCCCAACGCGCATTTGACTCAACTCGCGCCGATCGTGGCGTAGTAGGTACCAATAGCACCGATAATCGCGCCAATCAGGGCGACCAGCCCATTTACTTTCCACTGGGCCAATGCGTCACGAAGTTTTTCACGAGACGATTCGCGGAATCGATGCCCAGTTCCGGAGCGGTGCACGCGTCTGCGCTGCCACCGGGACATGGCAACGCTTCCTACGCCAACGGATGCTGTGATGAGCGTGCCAAATACCAAGAGCGGCAGCGGCGGTGTCTCTGCGACGCAGACCCAAACCCAGGCCGCGACGATGACCACGAACAGGAAGATCGGCAAGCCGAGCGCCCATCTCCGCCATTGAGGGCGGGCGCGTCCTTCTCGGATCAAGAGCTGAGTTAGTTCCGTTGTAAGCTCGGCTGCTTCTGCAGCATCGAAGCCAACGCCCGCGTTGACGTACACGACTGGGGCCTGGTCCGCGCGGAAATCAATACGAGCACCCCCGCCAGTAACGGCCAGTCTCTTTCTCGCCATTCGCGAGAGCTTGACGACCTCGTTCATGGGCACGATTTCTGTCCGCTCTTCCGGTGTCCGAGCAGACAGCTCGACCGTGATCGGCTCAGCCGTAGACGGTAGAGGGGTGCTCGGCGACGGTCCAGCGTGGGCCGCAATATGCCGCGCATCTGCGTCCGCTAGGTGCCGCTTCAGCACGGCACATACTTCTGCCACAACCTCGATGTCGAACAGCATCGGTCTGATTTCAGCGACAACGCCGACCTGGTTCACCTTGGGTCCAAAGAGCAAGCTCACGTCTGGACCGTAACAGGACCGAGCGCTCCCCGCCGAGACGGGGGGCCCTTGATGGTCGGGCGGGTCAACGAGCACAGGCCACTCGTGCTCAGATGTCCCGCATATGAGGGCTTCTCGCGAACCGGCTCTCAACCTACAATCGGGGTCATGAAGACCGCATCTCTAGCGCTACCCGTCCTCGCGGTTCTCGTCCTCTCAGGGTGCGCCGTGAATGGGCACATCGGAGCCGAGTCGACTCCGACACCGACGGCTTTCGTAGCGAGCGGGACGATATCTGTTCCGATCGACATCAGCGCAACCATCGCGGCACAAGGCGGCGATGGAGCGACGTTGGGTGAGGCGTGCGTGTCTCGCGATGGCTACGACGACATCACGTCTGGCGCGCAGGTAGTCGTCTCGGACGCCTCAGATAAGAAGGTTGCGATCGGCGACCTCGGTGACGGTCTACTCGTCAAAGGGCCGACTGGCAGCACGAAGCTCTACGAGTCCCGATGCGAGTACCCGTTCCGCATCAAGGACGTCCCGTTAGGGTCCAAGATCTACTCGGTGCACGCCGGCAACGAAGCCCGCGGGGAACGGTCTTTCACTCGCGGTGACCTGACGGACGGCATCCAGCTCACCATCGGCTAGAAAAAGTCCCTTCGGCCCTCGCTTATTCCCCGATGGGGCCATCCAAATCTTGCGATTCCCAGGCGTTGAAAGCGAACGTCTTCGTAGCAGCCAGCTCTCCGTCGATCAATAGCTGCACCTCGTAGCTACCTACTTTGACAAACTCCGGTTCTAGATACATCCGCACGAGGGCAGGTATCCGCTCGCTTTTCTGATATTGATGCCCGCTCTGAATGACAGGCATTTGTGAATAGGAATTGCTCGCCAATATCGTTTCAGTTCCGGCCTGCTCGACGTGCTCCACTATTCGGGCTGTCACCTCGTGGTCGACGCCATCGTCCTCCGTCGTCCAATGGATTCTCGTGCACACGGCAAGGCGGAGCGTTACAGCCGTGCCATCGAAGTCCGGCAAGACATAACCCGCGAGCCCGAGTCCCCATGCACTTAACGTTGCGCCAGATTCATCATGCTCTGCCCCAGCCGCGAGAAACATGAACTCGACTCGGCCATCGTAAACATCATCGAATCGCACGCCACTCTCGGAAAAAAGCCACTCCGATATGTGAGAGACTTCCAGCGCATTTGCCGCGGTCGCTAGCATCAGCACCTCTGAATGAATTGGGGCCACCGGAAGAGGACGAACGCCATTCAACCGGAGAAACGTTTGGCTGATCACCCAGGCGGTTCGCTTGTTGCCGTCTTCAAAATACTGCGTGGTTGCGAAACCGTGGAGGAGCGCCGCAGCCTTATCCCAGAGAGTCGGGAAGAACTCACCATCGATATGACCAGAGAAGGGCCGAGCAAGAATCCCTCGGACCCCTCCCTCGTCAGTCATCGCCCCGCCGCCGACTTGCAACGCAATCTGGCGCGCAGCCTCGAGGCTGATCCTTCGAGTTGTCACGCCAGTCGGCGCAGAAGCTCCGCATCCTCACGGATGATGAGCGACGCGAGCTTCATGACTTCCTCGTCCGGAGCTTGTCCGTCCAGCTGGACGTCCGCCTGCTTCGGTTCGGCTCTGGTGGACTGCATGGGCACACGGTACCCGTACATGCTGGGTTGTACTAGGGCAGGACGGCGCAACCAGCCAGACAGAAGGATGCCCCTCAGGTAGCTACACCAGTGCAAGGCCGGCCTCAACGAGCGTCGCGATCCGCTCCATCCCCGCCTCGTTGGGGTGTCGCAGGTCGCCCATGTAGCCGAGGCTGTTCCAGTTCACCCACGTGCCCGCTTCCTGGTTCATGTCGATGAACGGGTAGGAGGTGGCGTATCGGGTGCGGATCGCGTACTGCTGCTGCAGGGCCGCTTCGGACAGGATCTGGCAGGGGACGGATGACATGTCGATGAAGTCAGCGCCGGCCGATGCTGCGGCAGCTGCAAGCACGCCGATGTTCTGGACGACGCTCTTCGCGGTGTAGCCGCCGACAGCGTCGTTCGCGCCGAGCAGGCAGATGACGAGGTTGGGTTGGTACGCCTGAATCATCGCCGCGCTGAAGATGCCGACGCCGTTCGCCCAGGTGAGCGAGTTCGTTGACGGAGCGCCCGCGTTCGCGACCCGGATGCGCTTGCTGGTCGACAGCCACGGTTCGACGAACAGGATCGCGCCCGTCCCGACTGCGGTGATCTTCAGAGTGTGTGCCGTCGATGCAGTCGTGCTCGCGATGCTGATCTTCCCGATCGACGTCGTACCCGTCGTGTCGAACGTGGACGCGGTTTCGCTATCGATCTGCAGGGTGATGCTGGTCGCGCCGCTGCCGCGCACGAAGTAGACGTCGAACGTGTCAGCAGTGATGAAGGGGTCCGCGTACTGCAGAGCACCCGCAGGACTGTTGTACTGCCATCCCTGCGCGCCGAAGCCGTAGAGGATTCCAGACGGCCATCCTGTTCCTGCCGTGTAGCGGGGGTTGTCGCCAGCACTGAGGCCGGGGGTAGTTCCACCATCCTGTGCGGCCAGGCCACGCGTGACGAGGCGTTGCGCGACCTTGTGGGACCAGGACTGCTGCAGACTCCCTGAGGGGTATCCGAACGCGGTGGAGTCGCCGATGACGAGCACCTTGCAGTTCCCAGTTCCAGCAGCGACTGCTGCGCGCGCAGCAGTCCACTTCGACAGGTGAGTGCTGTCGAACCGTGTGTAGAGCGCCGTGCCGTTGATCGGCGCAGAGGGTACGGCGAGCACTTCGATGCTCCCCGGTCCCCACGTGGTCCCCGAGTCCACCTGAATGGACACGGATGTGCTCGCTCCGACTGTGTTCGTCTCGGGGTTGCGCGCGCCGAGCACGTAGCTGTAGGTCTGCCCCCCGACGAGTCCGGAAAACAGCGTCTTGACATTCGCAGGGATCAGCCGCAGCTGGTCCGCCATCTTTGACGCCTGATCCTTGGTCAGACCGAACGTCTGAGCAGCCTGGATGTACGCATCCCGCGTGTTCTGCATCTTCGCTGCAGCATCAGCCTGCGTGCCACCGTTCTCTGCAATAGCAGCAGTCGCAGCAATACCATCCGAGGCGATCTGACGGAGGGCTGCAGCGTTCGCGCGGCCCTTTTCGGAGTTCAGGTCGATAGAGCCTGTGTTCTTGTCGATCTGAACGCCATTGTCCTTCAGTGCCTGAGTCGCGTCATCGATCGCAGCCTGGAAATCAGATTCAGTCTGCTCCACCGAAAGCTGCGTCGAACCGAAACTGCGGATGCTATCCGCGAGGGCACTGATATCCTCACTCGCCTGCGCAGCGACACCCGACAACTGTGCCAGCTGTTCCTTCTGCTTCTGCGTCGACTCCGCCGCGAGCTGAGCGGCAAGCTTCCCCTTACCCTGCGCCAAGTTCAGGAGCTCCGTTTCGGAGAGGGTCTTGCCCTGAGCGCCGGCCAGCTCGGTCAGCTGCGCCTTGTACGGGTCCATCTGGTCAAGCAGCCGCTTCGCAGTGTCACGGCCGCCACCCATCTCCGCGACTAGACGGCTGAAGCCCTTCGTCGCAGAACCGATGTCACTCTCCGCGGTTGTGGAGAGCACCGTACCCATCTGCTTGAACTGGGCAGCGAACCGGGTCGCCGTGTCAGACATGCCTGTCTGGGCCACGTTGTCGAACATCTTCCCCGCAGCAACGTTCACCGGCCCCATGCCCTCGGTGAGACTGTCGAGAGCCTGCTTGGCGTTCGTGACCTTCGTGCCGATCATGTCGAACATGCCGCCGCCGCCAGTGAACTGCTGGTCCAACGACTTCTTGTTCGAAGCAGTCATCGATGCGTTCAGCTTCGCGATCTGCGTATCCGTCAGCTGCGCTTCCTTCCCAAGCCCCGCGACAGCTGCGGTCACTGCATAGAGCCCGAGAGCGATTGCGCCGCCAGCAGCAAAGCCCTTCACGAGCTTGCCTGCCGAGAGCTGCATCTGCTGCATCGCCAAGCGAGCCGCAGCGATCTTCGGAACGATCGACAGGAAGCCGCCACCAGCAAGAGCAGTGGCCGCAACGACAGCAGTCAGGCCGAGTGCAGTCGCCTGCACCCCGGACGGTGCGTCTCCGAACGCCTTCGCAAGCGAGGTGACGTTCTGCGTCACCGAACGAAGGACGTCGTTCGACGCGGAACCAGACTTGATCAGATCCGTCTGCAGCGCCGCACCGAGCTTCTTGACGTCACCGTTTAGGTTGTCCGTCTTGCCAGCCGCCTGCTGAGCCGCGAACCCGGCAGCATCGACAGACGAGATCCACTTCTCGTTCCCGCTCGCGCCATCCTTGTACAGAATGTTCGCCGCACGGATCGCGTCAGAACCGAAGATGATACCCAGAGCAGCATCACGAGACGCCGCATCCACACCCTTAAACCCGGACTGCAGCTCGCCAGCAAGGCCAGCGATACCAACAAAGTCGCCCTTCGCGTCGTACGCACTGATGTGGTACTGCTTCATCGCCTCAGCAGCCTGCTTCGACGGCGTAGCCAACTGCAGGAACATCTGCTTCAGCGACGTACCAGCATCGGAACCCATCAGGCCGGCAGATGCGAACTCAGCGAGCGTACCCACCGTCTGATCCACCGACAGGCCGAACTGCGCCGCCACCAGACCGGACTGCTTCAGCGCATCGCCGAGCTCCTTAACGCCACCAAGAGACTTGTCCGCACCCGCCGCCAGCAGGTCAGCAACGTGCGGGATGTCCTTACCCGACAGGCCGAACTGCGTCATCGCCGTCGCAGCGATCTCCGTCGCCTGAGCTACGTCGATCTGGCCAGCAGCAGCAAGGTCGAGCGCACCCTTCAGTGCGCCACCCATGATGTCCTTGACGCCGATACCCGCCTTGACGAGCTCCGTTTCAGCCTCAGCCACCTGAGTCGCCGAGAACCCGATGCCCTGACCCATCGTCAGAGCTGCGTTCCGCAGCGTGTCCATCTCAGACGCCGTAGCGTGCGAGAGGGACTGCACCTGAGACATCTGCGCGTCGAAGTCAGCGAACGACTTCACCGCGATAGCGACAGCAGCAGCCGCAGCGAGGCCGACTGTGGTGATCCCAGCGCCGACCTTCTCGAACGCTTGGCCCTGCTTCTCGAGCTTCTGCGCCGCAGTCGACGTCTGCTCAGTAGCCTTACGGACCTTCTCCATGCCAGCCATGTAGTCCGCGGTGATCGCGCGGATTGTTACTCGTACTGTTCTATCGGCCAAAACTCTTCTCCTTGGCTAAGGAGAAATCAGGCACGCCAAGCAGCCCACCTACCCGGGCATGCACGATCTCTCGTTCACGCCCGGGTGTTCCCGGCGGGCTACGTTGCTACTTCATCGGCCGAACCCGGCCTTTTTTCGAGTGGGGAGAGAAGGGTCCACGCCCCGGAGGTCCGGCAGCGATCCGGACGGGACCCCTCCTGCCAGGGGTTTCGGTGTGCCCGTCAGGCCGTCGCGGTGCTCTTGCTGGCCGCGATTGCTCGGATGGATACGTCGTCAAGATTGGCGAACTCATCGGGCTTCGGCAGGTGGAAGATCCACATGGCAGTCGGGTCGACTCGGTTGGCGAACCGCACATCCCATAGCTCACTGATCGCCGCGTCCAACGAGGGATTGTCCTCAATGTACTCGTTGATGAGATCCACGTTTCGGTTGTCGAATGCTGCAAGGAGGATGGCCTTGCCAAGGATGCTGTCACCGCTCAGCTTCGCGGTCTTGTACATCGAGGTAAGCAGCTCGCCGGCACGTGGGTTGGTGGGCTCAATGCTGCTGACCCGATCGAGTGCGTCGCGGTAAGACACGACGTCGGCCGTTGGTGCGTTGACCGGAAGGCCGAACACCGTGCGCTCGAGGGTTGCTGCGCGTGCGGCTCCGTTGCCGGTCTGCTCGTCCGCGAGAGCGTCGAGGCTGGCAGAGGTGTCGACGTACAGTTTCGCGATGGCAGCGCGCTTACCATCGCCGCTGAGGGTGCGATTACCGCGGATGTTGTTCATGTCTGCGTTGTACTTGTTGCGGATAGTGTCCGCCTGGGTCTGCTGTTCCGTGGTCATGGCCGCTCCTGTTCGTGGGCTGCTTTGTAGTTCTCAAGGTCGATGACAGATATGCGCCAACGTCCGTCGACTTTCTCTGCGGGGATGCGCTGTTGTGCGCATGCAACCCGGATTGCTCGTTCACCGATGTGAAGGTAAGCGGCCGCTTGCGTGCTGCTCATCCACAAAGATCGTCTCGCACTTTCCCGCTCGGGTTCTTGAGCTTTTCCGGTTGCGGTAGTTCTCCAAGCAAGAGCCGCACGGTGAAGCGCGTCGAGCGCCTGGTATGTCGAGTAGTCACTTCCGCGTGCGGCAATTCGCAGGTCTTTGATGTCAGGGAATACGCGCTCGATTAGGCGCGCAACCCTGCCGGGGATGACGGCAACTGGTCCGTCATCCCCCAGCAGGTAACTCATCAGCGGTCCTCGTTGAATGCGAGGATGACTTCCTTCATCTTCTGCGCGACACCGCGAACGTCGTACTCATTTCCTTGCAGCACGTCGAGTGCTGGTTTCAGGAACGTGACGGCCAGGTTGAGGATCGCCGCATGAAGGAGATCGGTGGTGTCGTGATCCCCATCGGGGCCAGCGGTCACCGCTAGGTGCGTACTCACAACGTCCAGGATCTCGTCGTTGGTGGTGGCTGCTGCGAGTTCAACCGCCATGATGAACCCGGCGACCGCATCGATGATTCGGTCAGCGTGCGTACCCTCGTCGAACGCTTGGTTGTGCCACGCGTGCTCGAGCTGGTTGGCGAAGTCTTCCGCCCAGGTGGTGGTGTCCATGTCGTGTCTGTCACATTCCGTGTGTGAGCCCGAAGGCTGGGTGATTGAGCCGCGGGCACGTGTCGTCGTGTTCGAGGGTCACGTGCGCGATGCCGGGGCCGCTGATGTCGATGACTACTGCGGCTGAGCAGTCAGGGCAGGCGACGGTGATCGGGTTAATGCCGCACCCACTTCCAACGCCCCTAGGGGCGTGTGGAAAGTGTTGAGAGCGTGGGAATGAGACTCTGTTCCCACACTTTCCACACTTCCAAGGGGGGTGTAGAGCCCTCGTGTCGGCTTAGCCAAGCGACCCTGATCGAAGGCACGCCCCAAGTAAGTGCCGGCCATCTTCTCGTCCATAGAAAGCTGCGCAGCGACGTCGGCTGCTCGAACGCCATCTGGGTGAGCGGACACGAGCTCGATCACTTCCGTCATTCGGTCGCTTAGCCCTGCGGTGGTCCGTGACAGCTGGGCAGACGCAGCAGCATCCTTCAGCGACCGACCGATGATGGACCAAGCCCCGTTGTCGGCGAGCGTCATGCCGTACTCGCCCTCGCGAGCGTCCCGGGAGGTGACCTGCAGGGTTGCGCCCTGATCCTTCCGATCACGTCGGAGCACACAGATCGTGTCCGCTGCGCCCGCGATGCCCTGGGTGCCACTCACGGCGTCCAGGAAGTCCTCGCCACCAGCCTTTCTCGTGTGGTGCACCACAATCAGGCTTGACCCTGGAACGGCGTCACACGCCTTCTTGAGTGCTCCCATGAACTGGTAGTCGGCCGCGTACTGCGTCTGCGTGCTCCCGGTGCTGGGAAGCACCTTTCCGAGCGTGTCGAGGACGACCACCGCGTCCTGGTGCGACTGGAAGTAGTTCGCGACGGTGGTAACGATGTCTTGCTCGAGGTCGACTTGGAACTGAAGTAGCGGGGACCAGAACTCCGGCGCTAGCGAGCGCATGCGCTGCTGCAGGCGGCGCTGCCCATCCTCGAGTGCAAGGTAGAGCACGGGGCGGGGCGATCCGGTTGGGATCGATCCGAATGCCTTGTCACCGAGGCTGACGGCGATGCTCAGACCAAGCACCATCCACGACTTGCCGATTTTCGGCGCAGCAACGAGCAAGGTCAGTCCCTCGGGAATGAGTTCGGGAACGACGTACTGCACGGGCGGGAACTTCTGAGTTTCGAGCCACCGGGCATCGAATCTGCTGTTGGGTACGGTCATTTGGTCTCCTGTCCGGAGTAGATCTGGGCGCGGATCTCAGCCGCTCGTTTGGCTGCGGCTTCAGCGCCGCGATGCTTGAGCGCCTCAAGCGAGGCGTTGAGTGAGTCCTGATCGCGGGAAGGTGGACGTCGAACGAGCTCGGCGTACAGACGGTCCGCCTCCGCGTTCGCGTGGTCGAGTTCGGGCTGAAGCGATGCCCTGCCCTGCTCGAACGCGAACACGTGCAGCTCCCGCAGGGCTGGCGAGAGCTGCGCAAACTCCACGAAGCCGGCAGCAAGGTCCGTGGCAAGCTGATGTAGATAGCGCTCGGCATGGGGCGTGAGTCGAATTTGAGCCGGGTACGAGAAAGCCCCCTCGCCCTCGTTCTGTTGAGGGGTCGGGGGCTTCCTGGTGCCGGAATGGCTCACGGCCACTCGGGCGGCTCCGGTCGCTCGGCATCCTGTGCGGCTTCGAGCAGGCAGATTGCAAGCCGGCGCGACTCATCGGGCGTCAGCGTTGTCAGCGCCCCACTTGCGTGGACCTGTACGCCGCTCGCCTCGCTCAGAACCTCGATGTGCCCCGATGACGTCCTCACCACGCCCATCAGGCAGCCACCTGCTGCAGCGTCGGAGCGAGAAGCGGAATGGCTAGCGGTTGCGCCTTGCGGTCCACCACACGGGCCACGATCGCGTGCGCAAGCCGAAGCGCATCCGAGGGCGTCAGAACGATGGCGTATCCGTCACTGAACTGGCTTGGTTGAGCGTCGATGACAACTTCGGCCATCCCCTGCGAGGTGTACTCGAGGCTCACGAGCTGGATGACATCCGACATCAGGCGTCACCTTCGACCCGCTCGAACTTCGCGGTGATGAGGCCTTCCCACGGGTCCATCGAGTAGCCAACGAGCTTGTACAGTCCGACGTACGTCATGACGAATTCGTTCGGTCGGCTGCTGATCTGGTCTTCGGGAAAGTCGCCCCACTGGAAGCCGGGAGTGGTCGTGAGCTGGTACTCGGTGGGTGTCAGGTGCCCCCAAGTCGTGGCGTCGGGCATCGCTACGACCTGCTCGGCATTGTCCTCGTAGGTCCGGTGCTCGGTGATCACCCTGTACAGGTTGTTCGGGTCGGGGTGCTTCCACTGCTTGTGGTGCCATCCCTTGATTTGGAGTGCTGGCGTACCCACCCGGGTCGCGACGTCGACCCCCGAAGGGGCGCTTGCGGGGATGTCAGTAGGGCGTGAGATGATCGTGTTGTTGAGAGACAATGTCTTCGTCCTTCGGTTTCGTGATGGTTACTTGTTGGACTCGGCCCCGGGTGTTGGCGCACCTGGGGCCTTCTTCTTGAGCCGGGCGCGAACGCTCCGACCGCTTCTGCTGTGCTTGACCTCGGCTTGGCGTCCGAGGAATCGCATCAGTTCAAGAGCGAGGCGTGGATCAAGCAGGACCGAGATCGGCTGCTTGTCGTCACGCCAGGGACCGACCAGCTTCCAGTCGGCGTGTGGCGACCAATCAGCCCCGATCAGGATGTTCCTGACGGCTTCTTCGCCGGTTGGGTCGCCGTAGGCAGGGGGCGCGAGGCTGTCGTCGATCGCGCGATCTGGGAGGTTCAGGAGGCCTCCTTCTCGAATGCCGCTTCGACCCACGCGTTGACATCGGCCTCCTTGAAGAACCGACGCCCCCCGAGGAGTGCAGATCGAGGCGCTGTGCCCCTGTGGATCATGTAGCGGAGCGCCGCTGGTGAGCGGCGGATTCGTTCGGCCGTCTCCTCCAGTGTCAGGAGGACGATCAGTGCTTCCATCGTTCGAAGATCCTTCCGGTTGCGTCTGTGCAACGTTGTGGCTGTGAGAGCAAGCATAGCGGAAGTTGTGCTCTATGCAATAGCGTTGTCATGTGGACAACGACGAACTGACCGCGGACCAGCTCTTTGGTCGCGCGGTCCTTGAATCACGCCAAGCACGCGAGATCTCCCAGCGCGCCTTCGCCGAG
Organism: Curtobacterium sp. ISL-83; assembly: GCF_018613895.1. Taxonomy (GTDB): domain Bacteria; phylum Actinomycetota; class Actinomycetes; order Actinomycetales; family Microbacteriaceae; genus Curtobacterium. The sequence continues at coordinate 231,499 of NZ_JAGGPH010000003.1, read as the reverse complement.
CTGCTCACCGAAGCAGGGATGCCGGTGGATGCTTCCGCTGTCTCCCGCATCGAGAAGGGCACCCGGTCCGTCCGGTTGACGGAGGCGCTGACGATCGCGCAGGTGTTGAACCTGGACTTGAGCGACCTGGTACAAGACACTCAAACGCCGGAACAGATCTTCGCGCGGCAGCGCCGCTTCGTAGACATCACCCTCCAAGCGTTCGAAGAAGCAGGTCTCGCCGCTGCTCACGCACTCGCTGATATCCACTACCAGGTGCAGAACGAGCCGAGGGTCCTCGAAGCTGCCCGGGACGAGCGCTTCGATCAGCCGCGCGATGCGGACTCCTACCTGCGATGGGTGGCCGCGCGGTGGCGTGCGAACACGGAGGTTGAAGGTCCGGAGCTCGTCCTGACAACAAAGGCTGGTGCGGAACTGATGCGCAACGTGCTTCATGCCGTCGCCGACGGCGTCGTCGATGCACTAGACGAGGATGATGATGACGAGCATTAGGCAGCGCCCGAACGGCACTTGGAGAGCCCGCTACCGGGACGACGAAGGCAAAGAGCACTCGAGGCACTTCAAGCTGAAGCGTGACGGACAGGCATGGCTTGATCAGGTGGCGTCGTCGGTCATCACTGGGACCTACGTGGACCCGAAGACGGCCAAGGTGACTCTGCGGTCGTACTACGACGACTGGTCAGCCCGGCAGCTGTGGGCGACGTCGACACGGTCGAACTTCGACACGATGCTGAAGGACTGCAGCTTCGCCGACACCGAGCTCGGCCGAATCCGCCGATCACACGTTGAGTCGTGGGTGAAGTCGATGGAGGCCCGATACGCCCCGGGCACAGTCCGGACCAGGATCGGCAACCTCCGGACTGTGCTCCGAGCAGCGATCATGGATCGGCTTCTTTCGTCAGATCCGTCACTGGGGGTCCGACTCCCCCGGCTGCGGCGTGCGCAGGCGGCGATGAGGATTCCGTCTCCGGAGCAGGTCGGGGACCTGTTCGACGCAGCGGAGGACTGGTTCAAGCCATTCGTCGCGCTCGCTGCGTTCGCCGGGCTACGGCTCGGCGAGGTGGCCGGCGTGCAGGTCGGCGACGTGCACTTCCTCAAGCGGACGCTGCAGGTCACGCGCCAGGTGCAGAACGAGCCGGGGAAGCTGGTGGTAAAGCCGCCGAAGCACGGCAGCGAGCGGCCTGTCCCCCTGCCCGATGAGTTGGTGGAGCTCCTGTCGGCACACGTCTCGACCGTCGGCGTGCACGGTGACGAAGGCTGGCTGATGCCTGGTCGACCACCGAACCCTGACTCGTTGAGCTGGCACTTCAACAAGACGATCGAGCGCGCCGGCATCTCCGGCCTCACCCCTCACGACCTGAGGCACTACTACGCGTCCGGCCTCATCGCGAACGGAGCCGACGTCGTCACGGTGCAGCGCGCGCTCGGGCACGCGAACGCCTCAACAACGCTGAGCACCTACAGCCACCTGTGGGCCGACGCCGAGGACCGCACACGAGCGGCGGCCGCGAACCTCATGCGCTCGTCGCACCGTTCTGCGGACTCTCTGCGGACTGATCGGGCCAACTGACCCCGCGATCCGCGCTAACTCAGGGGTACTCGCCCTTGATGACGAAGAACGAGCCGCGGATGGTCCCGGCGAGCTTCGACTTCTGGCGCGCGAACTTGAACTTTTCCGCCAACTCCGTGGGGATCTCCATGCCGTCGGAGAGCTTGAAGCCGACAGCCCGCTTGCCGCCCGGCTCGAGCGCGTAGAGCACGTTGATCGACAGGCCGGATTCGTAGAACACGTAGGTCCAGCGAACACCCCCGACCTCGAACTGCGTCGCTTCGAGCGCTGGAGATGCGATCACGATGTCGCGCTCCTGCAGGACCCGGGCGACGTACTCGACCAGCTCCGGCACCTCGGACGCGGGCTCCGTCGTGAAGACGTGGTCGTACTTGTTCTTGAAGTAGCGGGCTTCGTTGGCACGCAGACCGGCGAGGGCCTCGACCACCGGCGACGACTCGAGACCGACGGTGGACACGTTCACGAAGTCGACGGGGTACGACATGGGGCCTCCTGGGGCACTGGGCTGCGGACCAACCTAGCGCGGGGCCGTACTGGTCCGGGTTGTGTTCGGCACACCGACAGTGCGCTTTGGCCCGAGTGCAATGGTGGTGCTCGAGGGTCGTCTGCAGCTCGCTCGCCGTGAAACGTGCCCATGGCACCCTCGCCGGAGGCTGCTTCCGCTTGCATCGCTTTGTCCGAGGAGGAAGCGGAAGCCTGGCCAGCTTGTTGCCGCAGGTCGTCGGGTTGTGCGCCCGCCGATCCACCCCGGATCGACGTGGTGCGAAGTGCCGTGCGCGGTCGCCCGCTTGTGGGAGTTCTGCGGACGAGGTCGTCAGTCCCGGCCCGAGCTCAGACCGCGCAGCACCCGCCTCGTCTTCTCGTGCTCGAGGACGATCGCGCTGATGACGATCCACAGCAGCAGGAAGAAGAACACCCTGCTTGCGCAGATCCCCGCGCCTGCCAAGAGAGCGCTCGAGCCGGTGAGCATGGCCACGTCGCCGTGGGCACGACTCGCGATGATGATTCCGATCGCAGCCAGTGCAGCCGCGGCGACGGCGAGGCAGATCCAGATGGCGAGCAGGGCGTTACGCCAACCGTTGTACATGATCGAAGCCTAGCGACGGCCGAACCGGAAGCTGAGGCCCTTGCCGAGCCGGACGGTGACTCGGCCGCGGCTGTTCAACGTAACAGGGCCGACCTTCTCGCTGAGGGACATGCCGTGCTTCGAAACGTTTGCAGTGACGCCGGGAGCGACCTTGCGCCGGCTGCGGAAGATGAGACCCATGCGTGCATCATCCACTCGGACGACGAAAACGCCCACCCCCGGTTGAGGGGCCGGGCGCGCGAACGTTCTCGACGTGGCCGGCGCCGGAGTTCAGCAGCATCCTGAAAGCCGCTGGATCCCAGTCTCCATGGGGCCGTCAGTTGTTGAAGCCGACCTCCACCACCGTCAGCAACGGAACCACATGCCTCCGCAGGCTCACGTTGTTCCGGCCGAGTGGTCCCGCGGACCCTCCGGTGTTGCCAGACCTCGCCGGAAGTCTGAGTCCTGATCATGACGCTCAACCAGCCACGGCAGCAAAGGATCGGCCACTCCGCCCCGGAACGTCATGTCATCGAGAGACGCGATGACGTCGATCACCGATCGAGGGCCGAACTGACCGACGAGTCTCTTGGCCTTGCCCCGCACGTTGTTCGGCGTGGGCCCCGCATCGATGATCGAGTGGTGCCAGAGCCGGCTGTGGTGGGCGCAGCGGTTACGGAGGTACACGAGCGCCCTCACGCGGTACGCGAAGCCTGCCTTGGCAATCCCGATGCTCGACGCGACGGAATCCGCGAGAGATCCGTGGCTCCCTCGCTCGATAGCTTTCGACAGTGTCCCGAAAGACCAGGCCTCCACAGCAGACCACACCGGCAGTTTGCTGTATCGTGCGCGTTTGCCGTCATCATGCCGGTAGCGCAGGATGTGGCGATCCCTACTCCGGTCGATGTCGCGCAGACATGACTCGACGGTGGGCTCACGGTCCCCGACGTCGGTGTAGAAGTCTTCTTCGAGGTAGCGGACGTACGCACCGTGCTCGTCGGATATGGCTCGGGCGGCGTGCGAACGAAGCATGAGCTCGACCTGGGCAAGCGGCCGGACGAGGGCGATGCGCAGCGCTTCGTCCGCGTCGTAGACAGCGCGGATCTGCTCGAAGGTGATGTCCGACCGGAATTCGTCATCACCGAGGTGCGGGGCTCTCTGGAAGTACCTGGCGTAGCCGGAAAACCGGTAGTAGTTCGACCCCGCCAGGAACCGCGCGCAGTCCGACTCATCCGCGACGGTGAGACCCCGGCTGACCATGAGGGCGACTTGCTCATCCCACGACAGGCTCGGCTTCACGGGGCACCTCGAAACGAAAAGGCCCCTCCCATTTGAGCATCGCTGAGAGGCTTGGGAGGGGGTCGATTGGTATCAGCCTAGCCGATGGAACCGACAGTCAGAGACGAGTCGGCGGCCTCTAGTTGTTGAAGCGGAACTCCACCACGTCGCCGTCCTGCATCACGTAGTCCTTGCCCTCGATGCGGGCCTTGCCATGCGCACGGGCCTCGGCGATCGAGCCGGCTTCCATCAGGTCGGCGAATGAGATGACCTCGGCCTTGATGAAGCCCTTCTCGAAGTCGGTGTGGATCACGCCAGCAGCCTGGGGAGCCTTCCACCCCTTGCCGATCGTCCACGCGCGGGACTCCTTCGGGCCGGCCGTCAGGTAGGTCTGCAGCCCGAGGGTGTCGAACCCGATGCGCGCGAGCTGGTCGAGCCCAGACTCGGTCTGACCGGTGGACTCGAGCAGCTCCTGCGCGTCCTCCGGGTCGAGGTCGATCAGCTCGGACTCGACCTGCGCGTCCAAGAACACGGCCTTCGCGGGAGCGACGAGCGCGGCCAGCTCGGCCTTGCGGGCCTCGTCGGTGAGGATCGCCTCGTCGACGTTGAAGACGAAGATGAAGGGCTTCGCGGTGAGGAGCCCGAGTTCCCTGATCGGCTCGAGGTCGATCGTGGTCGCGGAGAGCAGCGTGCCCTTCTCGAGCTCCGCCTTCACCTCGCGGGCGGTCTCGAGCACGATCGGCTCGGCCTGCTTGAGCTTGACCGTCTTCTCGTACCGCGGGAGCGCCTTGTCGACGGTCTCCAGGTCGGCGAGGATCAGCTCGGTGTTGATGACCTCGAGGTCGTCCTTCGGGGAGACCTTGTTCGCCACGTGGACGACGTCGTCGTCGGTGAAGCCCCGGACCACCTGCGCGATCGCGTCGGCCTCACGGATGTTCGCGAGGAACTTGTTGCCGAGGCCCTCGCCCTCGCTCGCACCCTTGACGATGCCGGCGATGTCGACGAACGACACCGGCGCAGGCACGGTCTTCTCCGAGTGGAAGAGCTCCGCGAGCTGGTCCAAGCGCGGGTCGGGCAGGTTGACCACGCCTACGTTCGGTTCGATAGTCGCGAACGGGTAGTTCGCGGCGAGGACCTGGTTCTTCGTCAGGGCGTTGAACAGGGTCGACTTGCCGACGTTCGGGAGACCGACGATTCCGATGGTGAGAGCCACGGGAGGACAGCCTACCGGCGGCCGCCTGTCGGGGCCGACCCGTGCCTCCAGTCCGGCTGCGTCAGTAGCCGGCCCACTTCTCGATGGCCGCGCGGACGACCGCTGCGGTCACCGCGTTCCAGAGTGCGGTGAGCGTCACCGCGATGACACCGGCTGCGCCGAGCAGGGCGACGGCGAGGCCGACGGCACGGCGCGCCGTGCGCGGCGGAGCCTCCACCGGATCGGCGGCCGCCAGCAGGTCGTCCATGTCGCGGTCTTCCCCCATGCCGCGAGGATACGGCGAGCGGCGGTCAGCGGACCAGCGCGGTGATCCGCGCATCCACGAGGTCGAGGATCTCGGACTGGAGGCGCTGGGAGCGCCGCCAGTCGCCTGGAACCTCGAGCGCGTGGTCGGCCCCAGCGATTGTGACGAGGCGAGCGTTCGTCGTCGCGGTCCGTGACGGCTCCCACAGCGCATCAGCGCCCCCACCCACTGCGACCGATCCGTCCCCTGCAGTGAGCAACGCACCGAGGACCTCCGGACGGGTCAGGACCGGGGTCAGCCAGACCCCGTCGATGCCGTTCCGCACCGCCCACGGCAGCGCGAAGCACCCGAACGACTTTGCGACGACGAGGTCGGGCGTTCGGCCACCGAGCGCATCCGTCACCGCGTCCTCGACGAAGGCGACGGGGTCGGCCCGGGCGAGCTCGTCCACGGTCCAGTCCGGAGCGATGACCTCGGCGCGGTGCTGGTCCGCGATGGAGCGCGTCCACCACAGGAGCGGTGCCTGCTGTCCGTACCCGGCGCCTTGGAGCACCAGGACGAGAGGACGGCACGCGGAAGGGGTCATGGAGGCACCGTAACGATCGGACGGCGCAACGCCGACCCCAACCACGGGGGATGTCGGAACCCCGTGCGACGATCGGACGCGTGCCGTTGAACTTCACCGCGATCGACTTCGAGACCGCGAACAGCTCGCCCGCCAGCGCCTGCTCCGTCGGGCTGGTCAAGGTCCGCGCCGGCCGGGTCGTCGACCGGGCCTCGTGGTTCATCCGACCGCCGCACGGCCACGACGCGTTCCTCGAGTGGAACACGCGCATCCACGGCATCGTCGCCGAGGACGTCCTCCACGCGAAGGGATGGGCCGAGCAGTACGCCGACATCGTCGCCTTCGCCGAGGGAGACGTCCTGGTGGCGCACAACGCCCGGTTCGACATGGGGGTGATCGCGGGCGGCTGCTCCGCGACGGGCACTGCGCTGGCCGAGCACCACTCGATGTGCTCGCTGGCGGTGGCCCGCAAGACGTACACGCTCGACTCGTACCGCCTGCCGAGCGCCGCATCGGCGGCCGGGTTCGAGGGGTTCCAGCACCACGACGCCGCTGCGGACGCCGAGGCCTGCGCGGCGATCGTCGTGCACGCTGCCGGGCACCACGGGGCCGACACGGTGGAGGCCCTCGGGGCGGCGACCCGCGTCACCATCGCGCCGGTGCGCCCCCGGGACGAGGCACCACGCACTGCCGACCAGCCCCGTCCGGCGCGCCAGCCGCGGCTGTCGAACCGCCCGATGGCGCTGACGTTCGACCGTCCGGCGGGCTGACGCCGGGCACTCCGCTCTGCGCGGCGGAGCCCCGGGCCGCCGACCGCCCGGTGGTATTGTCACGACAATCCCTGTCCGGCGTCGTTGCCGGCCCGCACTGCTGAAGGACCGCGATGACCAACGATGGCCAGCTGCCGTCCGACCTGTTCATGGACCTGGACCGGTCGGGTCCCATGCCGCTCTACTTCCAGGTAGCCTCGCGCATCGAGGAATCGATCCGGTCCGGAGCCATGCCGCCGGGAGCGAGGCTCGAGAACGAGATCGCACTCGGTGAGCGACTCGGGCTGTCGCGCCCCACGATCCGGCGCGCGATCCAAGACCTCGTCGACAAGGGCCTGCTGGTTCGCCGTCGCGGGATCGGCACGCAGGTCGTGCACGGGCCGGTGACCCGCAAGGTCGAGCTGACGAGCCTGTACGACGACCTCGCGCAGGGGTCGCAGCAGCCGGCGACGAAGCTCCTGGAACGCAGCGAGGTCCCCGCCTCCGACGTGGTGGCCGAGGCGCTCGGCGTGGAGCCCGGGACGACCGTCGTGCACATCCGGCGCGTGCGCTTCGCCGCGGACGTCCCGATGGCGATCCTCGAGAACTTCCTGCCGCCGGAGTTCCTCGAGATCACCGACGACGACCTGCAGGCGCACGGGCTCTACCAGCTGCTCCGCTCCCGCGGGGTGACGATGCGGGTGGCGAAGCAGCGGATCGGCGCCCGCGCGGTGACGGACGACGAGGCCACGTTGCTCGAGATCGAGGACGGCGACCCCGTGCTGACGATGAGCCGCACGGCGTACGACGCGTCGGGGCGGGCCGTCGAGTACGGCGTGCACTGCTACCGGCCGGACCGCTACTCGTTCGAGGTCACGCTCGTCGACAAGTAGGCGGAACGGCCTCCCGGCCGCGCCGCCCGCGGACTACGCGGCGGACGGGACGCCGAGCTCGCCCGTGACGTACTGCGCCCGGCCGAAGCCGAACGACCAGTCCTGCGGGCCGTTCTCGACGTAGCCGATGAAGACGTCCTCGCCGGCCACACCGATCGCCGCGAGGGAGTCGTGGATCGCCGCGTACAACGCCGTCTTCGCGTCGTCGCTCCGCCCCCGCTGCGTGAACACCTGGATCATCACCACGCCGTCCGTGCGCTCGAACCCGAGACCGGCGTCCTGGGCGATGATCTGCTGCGCCGGGTGCTCGGTGACGATCTGGAACCGGTCGCGTTCCGGGATGCCGTACTGGTCGACGATGGCGGTGTGGATCGCGTCGGCGATCGCACGGACCTGCTCGGGCGTGCGCCCGGTGGTGAGGTCGATACGGACGAGCGGCATGGTGCCTCCTGGCTGCGTTTGGACTTTGTCAGGACATAGTATCAGCCCTGACGGACCAACCGACAGCAGAACGACGGGAGGCGCGGTGCCAGCTGGCACCTGGGCCCACGCCGGCCGGTACCGGACAGACGCGCCAGCGGCTGTCCGGCCGTGCCCGGTGGGGAGCCTCCCGTCATTCCGTCCGTCTGTCCGTCTAGATCACCGGCGTCGCGGCGCCGTACGTGAGCGGCCCGTCCACGCGCGCCACCTCGTGCCACGCCCCGTCGGCGAGCGACGCCTCCGCCGCTTCCACGATCGACGCAGCCGCCAGGCCGTCGGCGACCGACGGTGCGAGCTGCTCCCCGCGCCGGACGCTGGCGATGAACTGGGCCGCCTCGATGGTCTTGAGGTCGTCGTACCCCATCGCGGTGCCGGCACCCGGCTGGAACCGTCCGAACTCGCCGTCCCCGGGAGCGACGTAGTGGGTGGCGTACCCGGCGAGCTCCTGCCCGTCGAGGGAGACCTCGAGCTCGTTGAGGCGCTGGAAGTCCCACCGGACGGAACCCCTGGTGCCGTAGACCTCGAACGTGTACTCGGCGTGGGGACCGTGCATCACGCGGCTCGAGTCCATCGTGCCGACAGCGCCGTCCTCGAACCGGAACAGCAGGGCGGCGTAGTCCTCGTTCTCGACCGGCCGCATCTCCCCCGTGGCAGCCGCGGACCGGTCGACGATCCCGGCTCCGGGCACCGGCCGTTCCGTGATGACGGTCTCGGCGAGCGCCGTCACACTCGCGATGCGCCCGACGACGTACTGCGCCAGGTCGAGCCCGTGCGACAGCAGGTCACCAAGGACACCAGACCCGGCGCGCTCGCGTTCGAACCGCCAGGTGAGCGGGGCCGCCGGGTCGGACGAGTAGTCGGCGAGCAGACTGCCGCGGACGTTCGTGATCCGGCCGAGGCGACCGGTCCGGACCAGCGCACGCGCCCGTTCGATGGCCGGGGCATGCCGGTAGTTGAAGCCGACGCTCGTGACGATGCCTGCGCGCTGCACCGCCTGGTGGATCGCCCGGGAGTCGCTGGCGTACCGGCCCATCGGCTTCTCGATCCAGAACGGCTTGCCCGCCTCGGCTGCCGCGATCGCCATCTCGCGGTGCAGGAAGTTCGGCGAACAGATCGAGACGACGTCGACGTCGGGGTCCTGCAGGACGTCGCGGTAGTCGGCGACGGCGCGCTCGTAGCCGAGCCGCGTGGTGGCCTGTTCGCGGGCGGCGTCGATGGGGTCGGCTGCCACCACGGGCCGTGGCTGGACGCCCAGCTCGGGGAAGTGGTCGGGCAGGGCACGGTAGGCGCGGGAGTGGAGTCTCCCCATCCAGCCGACCGAGATGAGGCCGACGCCGATCGTGTCCATCGCGCTCGCGCTCGCGCTCGCGCCGCTGGCGCTCGTGCCGCGTGCGCTCGTGCCGCTGGCGCTCCCGCCACCGACACTCGTACCGCCGGTGCTCATGCCGCCGGCACGAGGACGTCGCGGACCAGGGCGTCGAGCTTGGCGTCCGCGTCGAGGAACTGTCGGAGCGTCGTGACCGTCGCGCCGAACCGGTCGAACTCGTCGATCGTCATCCCGTCGACGTCGTACCCGCGGGCGAACTCCGGCGTCGCCTTCCGGAGGGCGTCCAACACGTGTGCGGGCACCTCGTCGTCGATGGCGTCCGGACGGAACGGGTACGCGTTGTCGTTGATGTCCTTCGACCACTGGAACGGCGGGGACACCACGAGGTCGCCACCCTGGAACTCGGACCACTGCAGCGCGTTGCGGAACGCCGCGACGAGCACCCTCGAGCGGAACCCGCGCTGCTGGAACACCCGGTAGGCGTTCTTCACCGCGGCGACGCCGGCCCACTCCAGGTACCCGGGGTCGATCATCACGTGATCGCGCTTGACGACCGTCTTCAGCCAGTCGTCGAAGCGTCCGGCCATCAGGGTGACCACGTGCCCGAACTCCTGGTCCGGCAGCCCGTCGGCAGCGCGACGGTCGAGTGCGCGCTCGATGGCCTCGCCGACCGCGACGACCTGCGGCACCGTGAAGGACACGGTCGCGTTGATCGAGACGCCCCGGTACGCGGCCGCTTCGATCGCGGCGATGCCGACCTTCGTCGCGGGGATCTTCACGATGATGTTCGGCGCGAGCTGCGAGAACCGGACTGCCTGCTCGACGAGCGCGTCGGCGTCACGGTGGAGGCGCGGGTCGGTCTGCATCGAGAGTCGACCGTTCCGCCCACCGGAGGCCTCGAACGCGGGCAGCAGCTGCTCGGCCGCGGCGATGGAGAGTTCCTCGACGGCCTTCCAGCCGATCCAGGACTCCCCCGCGGTCGGGTGCTCCGCCGCGATCGCGCGGATGCGCGGCTCCCACGTCGCCGGGTCCTGCTTGATGCAGTTGTAGGCGATGACCGGGTTGCAGGTCGCGCCGACGGCCCCGTACTCGGTGATCGCGGTCGCGAGTTCGTGCGGGTCAGCCGAGTCGTTCCAGAGCGCGGTGGGCGTCTGCTCGGCGGCCTGCAGGGTGACGGGACGCGGGTCGGTGTCGGCGGACACCGGGTTCTCGATCGTGCTGGTCATCGGTGGAGTCCCTTCGTGATGGCGTCGAGCTGGAAGCGGGACACCTCGTCGGCGTGCTCGTCCTCGGCGAAGACGCTGGAGACGGCGATCGTGTCGTCGCGCTCGGTGAACCCGATGCGGCGGAGCCCGGCCCAGAAGGCGTCGAAGTCGACGTCGGCCTGACCGATCGGCAGGTGCTGGTGCACTCGGGCGGAGTTGCCGGGCGGGTTGGAGATGTAGCGGAGGCCGTGGGACCGGCGGTGGTCGAACGCGTCGGCGACGTGCACGAGCTGCAGCGCGTCGCCGGCGGCGTCCATGATCTCGGCCATGTTCCCGCCGTAGTGGAACGTGTGGCAGGCGACGTACACGAACCCGACCTGCTTCGAGTTGAGGCCGCGGATGACCCGCAGCGCCTCGAGCCCGTCCTCGACGAAGTCGTCGGGGTGCGAATCGATGAGCACCCGGATGCCGGCGGATTCGATGATCGGCAGGAGCTCCTCCATCGACCGGTAGAACTGGTCCTCCGACTGCTCGGCGAGCTCCGGGCGGCCGGAGAACTCGGTGTTGATCGTGTCCACGCCGAGCCGTTTCGTGATCTCGATGACGCGCTTCCACTTCGTGACCGCGGCGTCGCGGGCCTCACGGTCGGGGCCGGACCAGCGCAGGACGGGCAGCACGCTCGCGACCTGGACGCCGGCGTCCTTGCACGCCGCCGCGAACGCGTCGACGAGGTCGTCGTCCGCCTTCGGGTGCCGGTAGAACGGGATGAAGTCCTTGTGCGGGGTCAGCTGCAGGTACTCGTACCCGAGGTCGGCCACCTTGCGCGGGAACTCGAGCAGGGACAGGTCGTGGTGGAACGGCGTCGGGTCGAGGGCGATCTTCGGCACGGGCGTCACGCCTCGGTGAGCACGTGTGCAGCGCCGGTTTCGGTCACGGCCTCGGCGTAGAACGACGGCTTGGCCACCGCGTACTCGACGGATTCGTTCGCACCCGACTGCTGGGCACGCACCGCGGCCTCGGCGACGACGGACGCCGTGTAGCCGTCCCAGGCGCTCGGGCCGTCGATGCCCCCGAGACGAGCGGCGTCCACCCAGCGCTGGACCTCTTCGTCGTAGGCCGCGCCGAAGCGCTCCTTGAACGAGGGGGTGACGCCCTGACCGGAGACGCCGGCGGACACGATGGTCGGCGCGGTGTCGCGGCCGATGTAGGCGACACCGGACTCGAACACCGCGTCGGTCGTCACCTGGTAGCCGAACTGGGCGTTCACGTTGATCTCGACGATCGCCATGGTGCCGGACTCGGTGGTGAAGAGCACGAACTGCGGCTCGGGCAGGTCGGCGGGCGCGAGCGAGTTCTTCCGCGGTTTCTTCACCTCGACGCTCGTGATCGCCTCGCCGGTGAGGAACGGGATGATGTCGATCTCGTGGATCACCGAGTCGTGGATGAGCATCGACTCGCTGAAGTTGGGCGGCGTGGTCGGGTTGCGGTGTGCGTGGTGCAGTGCGAGCAGCGCCCCGTTGGCGCCGGACTCACGGAGCGCCCGCAGTTCCTTGTACCCGGCGTCGAAGCGGCGCATGAACCCGACCTGGATCACCGGGCGGGCGGCGTGCTGCTGCTCGAGCTCGACGATCCGCAACGAGTCGGCGGCGCTGGTGGTCAGCGGCTTCTCGCACAGCACGGCGAGGCCGCGCTCGAGGGCGGTGACGAGGATCGGCTCGTGCAGGAAGCCGGGCGTCGCGATGATGACGCCGTCGATCTCGGTCCGCTCGAGGGCCTCGTCGAAGGACGCCGCGGTGATCGCACCGGGCGCGAGGGCTGCGGCGGCAGCAGCGCGGGCTTCGTCCGGCTCGACGACGGCGACGACGTCCGCGTTCGAGATCGTGGCGGTGATGCGGCGGACGTGGTCGGCGCCCATCATGCCGGCGCCGACGACGGCGACGCGGAGGTTCTCGGTGCTGCTCATGGTGGTCTCCCGTGTGGTGGTCAGGGCGTCAGAGGGCGCGGGCGGCGGACGTGGATCCGAAGATGTGCTGGAACGTGCGCTCGGCGATCGGGCCCGGGGCGTCGACCGAGCAGCCGTACATGTCCTGCTCGACGATGCCGAAGACGTCCGGGTTGATCCGGGCGACGGCCTCGATGATCGGTGCGAGCTCCGGGGTGCCGTGCGGCGGCTCGGTCATGATCCCCTGCGACACCGCGGTCGCGAAGGGGACGTCGTTCTTCAGCACGTCGAACAGCAGATCGGTGTCCACCTGCTTCAGGTGGAGGTACCCGATGCGCTCGGGGTGCTCAGCGATGAGCTTGAGGTTGTCGCCGCCGTAGTACGCGAAGTGCCCGGTGTCGAGGCAGAGGTTCGTGTACTCGGGGTTCGTGACCTCGAGGAAGCGCACGGTCTCCTTGTAGGTCCCGACGTGGCTGTCGGCGTGGGTGTGGAACTGCTGGTGCACGCCGAACTCCTCGAGCAGAGCCTTGCCGAGCTGGTCGTGGCCCTTCCCGAGACGCTCCCACTGCTCGTCGGTCAGCGTCCGCGACTCCAGGACCTCTTCGGTCGCGTCGGAGCGCCACAGGTCGGGGATGGTCACGAGGTGCTCGGCCCCGAGCTTCGCCGCGAGGCCGGCGACCGCGACCGCCTGGTCCCAGGCCCGCTGGAACTGGTCGTCCCCCTTGTGGAAGCCGGTGAAGACGGTGCCCGCGGAGAGCTGGAGCCCGCGCGACTCGAGTTCGTCCTGCAGCTGTGCGGGATCGGTCGGCAGGTACCCGTACGGGCCGAGTTCGATCCAGCGGTACCCCGCCGCCTGCGCCTCGTCGAGGAATCGCTGCCACGGGACCTGCTTCGGGTCGTCCGGGAACCAGACGCCCCACGAATCGGGCGCGGTGCCGATCCGGATGGAGGCAGCCGTCGCATCGGTCGCGGCGCTGTCGATGGGGGTGGCGGTGTCGGTCATGACGTCGCTGTCGCTTTCTGGGGCGCGGCCCCGGTGTGGAGGAGAGGGTGCACGGCCGGCCGGGCCTAGCCCAGGAGCGGTCGCTGAGCGGCGACCTGTTGCTCGTACACGGCTCGGGCGGTCCGGGTGCTGTCGAGCGTGGCGACCTGTGCGACGGGCACGTCCCACCAGCCGTCACCGTCCGGTGCGTAGCGGAGCGGGTCCGAGTTGATGTGGATGAGCGTCGTGTGGTCGTTCGCCTTCGCCTGGCGCACCGCGGCCGTGAGCTGCTCGATGCTGTCCGGGCCCGGCTGGACCTCGATGACGTCGACGCCGTACGACCGGGCGTTGGCTGCGAGGTCGACCGGCAGGGGCTCGCCGTTCTCGAACGACTGGGTCTCGTCGAGGTAGCGGTACTGCGTGCCGTACCGCTCCGAGCCGACGGTCTCGGAGAGGTGCCCGATCGACGCGTACCCGTGGTTCTGGATGAGCACGACGATGATCTTCAGCCCCTCGGCGACCGCGGTGACGAGCTCGGTGTGCAGCATGAGGTACGAGCCGTCGCCGACCATCACGATCGCGTCGCGGTCGGGGGCGCCGCGCCGGACGCCGAGGCCTCCGGCGATCTCGTAGCCCATGCAGGAGAACGCGTACTCCACGTGGTAGCCGAGCGCATCCCGCACCCGCCACAGCTTGTGCAGGTCACCGGGGAGCGACCCGGCGGCCTGGATCACGACGTCCCGCGGGTCCGATGCGGACTGCACCGCGCCGATGATCTCGGCCTGCCCGGGCAGGTCGAGCCCCGACGGCGCGAACGCGGCGTCGACGACGGCGTCCCACTCCGCCTTGCGCGACGCGATCTCGGCCGCGTAGCCGGCGTCGACGGCGTAGGACGAGTCAGTGGTGAGCGCGTCGGTCAGGGCGACCAGTGCCTCCCGTGCGTCCGCGATCAGGGGCAGCTGCGAACCGTGCTTGTAGGCGTCGAACGCAGCGACGTTGATGTTCACGAAGGTGACGTCCGGGTTCTGGAACGCCGTCCGGGACGCGGTCGTGAAGTCGCTGTAGCGCGTGCCGATGCCGATCACGACGTCGGCCTGCGCGGCGATCGCGTTCGCGGCCGCGGTGCCCGTCGCCCCGATGCCGCCGAGGGACTGCGGGTGGTCCCACACGAGCGACCCGCCCCCGGCCTGCGAGGTGCCGACCGGGATGCCGGTCGCCTCGACGAAGGAACGCAGCTGGTCCTCCGCGCCCGAGTAGAGCACCCCGCCACCGGCGACGATCACCGGGCGCTTCGCGCTCCGGATCGCGGCGACCGCTCGGGCGAGCGGCCCGTGCTCGGGCAGCGGACGACGGAGGTGCCACTCGCGTGGCTGGAGGAACGCCTCCGGCACGTCGAACGCCTCGGCCTGGACGTCCTCGGGCAGGGCGATCGTCACGGCGCCGGTCTCAGACGGGTCGGTGAGGACCCGCATCGCCGCGAGCGCGATCGAGAACAGCTGCTCCGGACGCTCGACACGGTCGAAGTACCGCGAGAGCGGTCGGAACGCGTCGGTCACCTGCAGCGACGTGTCGTGCGGCATCTCGATCTGCTGCAGCACCGGGTCAGTGGTGCGCGTCGCGAAGGTGTCGGACGGCAGCAGCAGCGCCGGCAGCCGGTTCGTCGTGGCCAGGGCGGCGCCGGTCAGCATGTTCGCCGCTCCCGGTCCCACCGAGGCAGCGGCGGCGTACGTGGCGCGGCGGCGGTGCATGCGTGCGAACCCGACGGCCTCGTGCACCATCGCCTGCTCGTTGCGCGCCTGGTGGTACGGCAGCAGACCCGGCTGTTCGACATGGAGCTGCTTGATCGCCTGCCCCACACCGGCGACGTTGCCGTGCCCGAAGATGCCGAAGATACCCGGGATCGTGCGTTCGCGGGCCTCACCGTCGACGGTCCACTGGTTGGCCAGGAACTCGAGGAGTGCCTGGCCGACGGTCATGCGGCGGACAGCGGTCATCGGGTCGGCTCCTTCTGGTAGGGCAGGCGCGGGTCGATCGACTCCGATGCCCACAGCTGCCGGACCCAGCCGTGGGCCGGGTCGTCGAGGATGTTCCAGACGCGTTCCGGGTCCGGCCCGGCCATCACGTTGAGGTAGTACATGTCGTAGCCCGGGGCGGCGACCGCGGGGCCGTGCCACCCGTACGGCACGAGCGCGATGTCGCCGGTCCGCACCTGGCGGAACTCGTCGATCGGGCGGTCGTCCGAGGCGTAGGTCCGGTGCAGCGCGAACGGGTCGGCCGACGCCGGCGCCTGGACTCCACGGGCCACGGCGGACTCGTAGTAGTAGATCTCCTCGAGGTCCGACTCCGCGCCGGGGACGTTCGTGTCGTGCTTGTGCGGCGGGTACGACGACCAGTTCCCGGCCGGGGTGATGACCTCGCACACGATGAACTCCGCGGCGTCGAGGGCGGCGGGTGTACCGAAGTTGTGCACCTGCCGGCTGGACTGTCCCGCGCCCCGGAGCTCCACCGGCACGTCCTGGCGAGGCACGTACGTGGTCGGCTTGACGGTGTCAGTGGGCGCCTCCGCGACCGCGAGTCGCCCGCTTCCGGTGATCCGTGCCCTTGTTCGAGAGCCGAGGTAGAGGACGTCGGTCGGTCCGTCAAACACGCTGCCACGTCCCTCCAGGGCCTGGTCGCCGGTCCCGGCGACGCCCTCGTAGGTGACGTGGAACGAGCCGGCGAGGGGCACGACGATGCGCTCGACGACGTCGGCCGGGAGGCGCAACTCGCCCCCGTCGGACAGGGCGCCGGTCCGCAGACCGGTGTGCGCCCACCCCTCGACGCGACCGTCGACGACGTCGGTCCAGCCGTCCTCCGGACGGCTCCCCGCGCGGATGAACCAGTTGTCGTTCGTCATGCTGGCCGTCAGTTGTTCGACGGGAAGCCGAGGTTGATGCCGCCGTGCGACGGACCACCCCGCTCGGATGGATCTGCCCACCGGCTCGTGATGGCCTTCTGGCGGGTGAAGAAGCTCACGCCGTCGGCTCCGTACGCCTTGTGGTCGCCGAACAGCGAGTTCTTCCACCCACCGAACGAGTAGTAGGCGACCGGGACGGGGATCGGCACGTTGATGCCGATCATCCCGACCTGCACGTCACGCTGGAAGCGGCGAGCAGCGCCACCGTCGTTGGTGAAGATGGCGGTGCCGTTGCCGTACGGGCTCGCGTTGATGAGCGCGAGGCCCTCGGCGTAGGACTCCACACGGACGACGGCGAGCAGCGGACCGAAGACCTCGTCGGTGTAGACGCGGCTGGTGGTGGGGACCCGGTCGATGAGCGTCGGGCCCAGCCAGAAGCCGTTCTCGTCGCCGTCGGGTCGGACGGTGCGGCCGTCCACCACGATGACCGCACCGTCCTGCTCTGCGACCTCGATGTACGAGGCGACCTTGTCGCGGTGCTGCTCGGTGACGAGGGGGCCCATGTCGCAGCCGCGCCGCCCGTCACCGATGCGGAGCGTCGCGGCGCGCTCCGCGATCTTCGCGATGAGTTCGTCCGCTATCGGTTCCACGACGACGACGACCGAGATCGCCATGCAGCGCTCCCCGGCAGACCCGAAGCCGGCGTTGATCGCGTTGTCGGCGACGAGGTCGAGGTCGGCGTCCGGCAGCACGAGCATGTGGTTCTTCGCACCGCCCAGCGCCTGCACACGCTTGCCGTGCTTCGTGCCGGTCTCGTACACGTACTGCGCGATCGGGGTCGATCCGACGAAGGAGATCGACTGGACGTCCGGGCTCGTCAGGAGCCCGTCGACCGCCGCCTTGTCACCGTTCAGCACGTTGAACACACCGTCGGGCAGGCCGGCTTCCTGGAACTTCTCGGCCAGCCACATCGCGGCGCTCGGGTCCTTCTCGCTCGGCTTGAGCACGACCGTGTTCCCCGCGGCGATCGCGATCGGCAGGAACCACAGCGGCACCATCGCCGGGAAGTTGAACGGCGAGATGATCCCGACGACGCCGAGCGGCTGCCGGATCGAGTACACGTCGATGCCGGTCGACACCTGGTCGGAGAACTCGCCCTTCATCAAGCTGGGGATGTTCGTCGCGAGTTCGACGACCTCTTGCCCGCGAGCGATCTCACCGAGAGCGTCGTCGATGACCTTGCCGTGCTCGCTCGTGATGATCTCGGCGAGCTCGGCCTTGTCGCGGTTCAGGATCTCGCGGAACGAGAACATGACCGCCTGGCGCTTCGCGAGCGAGAGGTCGCTCCACTCCGGGAACGCGGCCGTGGCGCTGCCGATCGCCGCCTGGATCTCGTCGTCGTTCGCGAGGGCGACCTGCTTGGTCGCCACACCGAGGGCCGGGTCGTAGACCGGCGCGGTGTTGCCGGATGCCGACGCGACGTGCTTCCCGTTGATCCAGTGCCCGACCGTGGTGGTGGCGGTCTCCGTGGTGGTCATGCGTTGCTTCCTTCCGAGATGGACGCGTTCATCGTCGCGCGGTCGTCACGCGCCGTGGCGCTGACGTGAGCTGTTGTGGAGAACCCGGAACGCTCCTCCAGGCTGTGGACGAGTCCTGCAGCGACGTCGACGGCGGCAGCGACGTCGCCGTCCGACGGGTACAGCAGCGTGCGCCCGACGACCAGCCCGCGGACACCGGGCAGTGCGAGCGCGTGCGCCCAGCTCGCGTAGGTCTCGTCCGGATGCGATGCCGGGTCGCCACCGAGCAGCAGCGTCGGCAGCGTCGTGGCCGCCATCACCCGCTCCATGTCGTCGACCACCGGGATCTTCAGCCAGCTGTAGGCACTCGACTCGCCGAGTCCGGCCGCGATCGCCATCGAGGTGATCACGGCGTCCGCGGTCAGGTCGTTGACGACCCGCCCGTCCTGCCACGCGGACATGAACGGCTCGAGCATGATCGGGAGCCGCAGGGCAGCCGCCTCGCTGACGGCACGGGCGGTGGCCTCGAGCGTCGGTGCGGTCCCGGCGTCGTCCAGCCCGATCCGGACCAGCAGCTTGGCGAAGTCGAACCCGTCGTCCTTGATCGCCCGGGCGGAGTACGCGGTGTAGCGGTCGTCCATCTCGAACGTCGCGCCCCGCAGGCCGCCGCGGTTCATCGACCCGACGACCACCTTGTCGTCGAGGGCGCCGAGGAGGGCGAGGTCCTCGAGGATGTCCGGGGTCCCGAGGACCCCGTCGACGCCTGGACGGCCGAGTGCCACCACGAGCCGCTCGAGCAGGTCGTACCGGTCCGCCATCGCCGACTCGTCGTCGCGGACGGCGAGCGCGCCGCGGGCCGGGTGGTCGGCGGCGACGATGAACAGCTTGCCGTCCTCGCCGAGCAGGCTCCGCTTGCGGCGGGCGTCGAGCGTCTCCTTGACCGCCTCGGGCTGCGCCGCCCGGAGGTCCCGGAGACGCTGGAAGTCAGCGCTGCTGATCTCAGGCATGGGTCTTCTCCTGGTGGTTGGTGCCCTCGGCCGGGTTGTCCCGGATGAAGGCGTCGATCTCGACGCTCGTCGGCATGGCCGTCGAGCACTCGAAGCGGGTGGCGACGATGGCGCCGGCCGCGTTGCAGAAGGCGAGGATGCGCTCGAGGCCCCAGCCCTCGAGCAGCCCGTGCGTGAGCGCGCCGCCGAAACCGTCGCCGGATCCGAGGCCGTTGACGACGTCGATGTGGTGCGGGCGGAACTCGACGAACTCGTCGCGGGTCTTCGCCAGGACGCCCTTGGGGCCCTGCTTGACGATGGCCACCTCGACGCCGCGCTCGAGCAGCGCGTCCGCAGCGCGGACCGGATCGGTCTCGCCGACCGCGACCTCGCACTCCTCGCGGTTGCCCACGGCGACGGTGGCGTGCTCGAGGGCGACGGCGACCTCTCGCGTGGCGGCCGCGGGCGACGACCAGAACACCGACCGGTAGTCCAGGTCGAGCACGGTGTGCATCTTCGTCGCGTTCTGCGCTGCGGTTCGCGCGGTGAGCGCCGTGTGGTGCGCCTGCCGGCTCGGCTCCTCGCTGAGGCCCGTGACCGTCGTCCAGAAGATCCTCGTCCGCTCGATCTCGTGCAACGGCAGCGACTTCGCGGTGATCATCAGGTCCGGGGCCTTGGGCGCCCGGTAGAAGTACAGCGGGAAGTCGTCCGGCGGGAAGATCTCGCAGAACGCCACGGGGGTGTTCAGGCCTTCGACCGTCTCGACGAAGGCGTTCGCGACGCCGAACTCAGGCAGCGTGCGGGCGATGTACCGGCCGAACGGGTCGTTGCCCGTCCGGGTGATGACCGCTGCGTCCGCACCGTGGCGTGCGGCGGCGATGGCGACGTTCGTCGCACTGCCGCCGACGGACTTCGAGAACGTCGCGACGTCTTCGAGCGGGCCGGTCTGCTGCGGGTAGATGTCGACGCTCACGCGTCCCATCGTGATCACGTCGTAGGCGTGGGGAGCTTCGGTCGTCATGCGACGTGGTGGACCTTCCGTGCGGCGTCATCGGCGGACGTCCACGACTGTACACCTCGTTTGCCCTAATGTCATGACATGGCAGGATCTGGCCGGGAGGCGCGGTGTCGGTGGGCTCTGCCAAGGTCACGGCATGCAGATCCTCGCCCTGGTCATCGGCCTCCTCCTCGGCGTCGCCGTCGGTGCCGTGGTCGCCTGGTCCCTCGCCCGCTCCCGCGCCGGCGCGGACGCCGCGGCCGCGCACGCCACCGCGGACGCGCTGCGCGCGCAGCTCGCGTCGGCCCGGCAGGACGCCGAGGAACGGCTCGAGGCCCAGGATGCCCAGTACCGACGGCAGGTCGACTCGCTGGAGCGCCGGTCGGCCGAGCTCGAGCACCTCGTGCAGCGCATGCACGGAGCGGACGCCGCCCGGAACCAGAACGAGTCGAAGGTCCTGTCGGCGCTCAGTCCCGTCGCGCAGACGCTGGACGTCATGCGGACCAAGATCGCGGAGCTCGAACAGTCCCGCAGCGAGCAGTACGGCGCCCTCTCCGCGCAGCTGCGGTCCGCTGCCGAGTCCGAGGAACGGCTCCGCGCGACGGCCGACACCCTCGCGAGCGCGCTCTCGTCGAACAGCACGCGGGGCGTCTGGGGTGAGACCCAGCTGCGGAACGTGGTCGAAGCGGCTGGCCTGCTCGAACGGGTCGACTTCGACGTGCAGTCCTCGGTGACGACGTCGACCGGGACGGCCCGGCCCGACATGGTCGTCCACCTGCCCGGCGGCAAGACGATCGCCGTCGACGCGAAGGTGCCCTTCACGGCGTACCTGCAGGCGTCCGAGATCCCGGCGACGGCCACCGGCGCCGAGGGAGCTCGGCGCGACCAGCTCATCGCGCAGCACGTCAAGGCCCTCCGTGCGCACGTGGACGCCCTCGCCGCGCGCGAGTACTGGACCGGGTACGACGCCTCCCCCGAGCTCACGGTCGCGTTCATCCCGTCCGAGTCGCTCGTCTCGAGCGCCCTCGCGGCCGACCCCGGCCTGCTCGACCACGCGTTCCGGAAGCGGATCGCCCTGGCGTCGCCCGTGACCCTCTGGTCGGTGCTGAAGACCGTCGCGTTCTCGTGGCAGCAGGACGTCGTGTCACAAGAGGCGCACGAGCTGTTCCGGGTCTCGCGCGAGCTCTACGGTCGGCTGTCCACCATGGCCGGGCACGTCGACAAGCTCGGTCGTTCCATCCGCGGGTCGGTCGTCGACTACAACCGGTTCGTGGGGTCCCTCGAGCGCCAGGTGCTGCCGAGTGCGCGCCGTCTGTCCCTGCTCGACGAGTCGAAGGTCATCGCCGACCCGGCCTCGATCGAGGACGAGCCCCGCCTGCTCACGGCACCCGAGCTCGTCGGCGCCGCCGACGCCGACTGACCGCGCCCCTGGACGCCGCCGCGCCCGCCAGACGCCGCCGCGCCCGCCAAACGCCGCCGCGCCAGCCAGACGCCCCCGAACGAGCGAGACGCCGCCGGATCCGGCGGCGTCTCGTGTGTTCGGGGGCGTCTCGAGCGCTCAGATCCCCGGGATCGTGTACGTCACGGCACCGTCGAAGCTGCCGAAGGCGTTCGCGATCTGCACCTGTACCGGACCGGGGTGCTCCCCGTGCAGCGCAATGCCGAACTCGCCCGAGCGCTCGGACGGCTTCTGGTTCCATCCACCGTCCGCGAAGGTCACCCGGATCTCCCGTTCCCCGTCGGTCCGCCCGGTCACGACCGTCGACCCGTACTCGGTGAACACCACGGCGAGATCGGTGGGCGCCGGCGCGAGCGGCACCTCGACGTCCTCGGCGAAGGGGACGTCGTACACCTTGGCGCCGTCGAAGCTCCCCGACGCGTCAGCCACCTGGATGGTCACGCCGCGGGTGTAGATCCCGGCCCGGGTGTTCTCGATCTTCCCGGTGCGATCCGAGCGGATGTTCTCCGTCCAGTCCCCGTTCCAGTCGACGCGAACGGACCGGTTGGGCTCCACTTCCCCGAGCACGGTCGCGATCCTGAGCCTCGGGTTCTCGAGCCGGAGGTTCTTCGGTGCCGCCGCCGCGTCCTCACCGGCGCCCACGGTGAAGCCCGGATCGACCTCGGCAGGCGGAGCCACCGCCGTGTCGTCCGGCTCACCACCGTCGCCACCGTCGCCGATCGCGAACCCCGGGTCGACCCATCCGGGCGGCGCCACCGCGGTGTCGTCGGACGCTCCGCCGTCCCCACGGTCGCCGATCCCGAACCCCGCATCGACGATCCCGTCCGTCGGTGTGGCGACGTCGTTGCTCGGTGCGCCGAGGTCGTACGACGGCAGGTTCTTCCAGTCGGCACCGGCGTGACCGAGCTTGATCGACACCGCTTCGGACCAGAGCCCGGGCCGTTCGACCCGGAACGAGCCATCGTCCTGGGTCTGGGACAGCATGTTGAACCCGTTCGCCCAGTGCAGCTGCAGCAGGTGGTGCCCGTTGGTCGACCCGCTGACGACGGTGTTCCCGTTCTCGAACGCGACGCGAGTGTCGGTCGGTGCGGCTACCCCGACGCCGATCCCGAAGCCCGGGTCGACACCTGCCGGGGGCGCCACGGCGGTGTCGTCACCCGGCTCCGGGGTCGCGCCGCCATCCCCGCGGTCGCCGATCGTGAACCCGGCGTCCACGATGCCCGGGAACGGCAGTGCAACGACGGGTGCGGCACCGGCATCCGATCCGTCGGTGACCGTGACTCGGACCGTGTCACTCCACTCGAAGGGCTTGCCGACGCGCACCCGGACCGTCGACCCGACGGGAGCGTCGGGCACCTCGAGGGAGAACGAGCCGTCAGCCGCGACCGCTCCCGACACATCGCGCCCGTTCGCTCCCGCCTGCACCGTGTACCCGTCACCGGTCGGCGCACGGCCCGTCACCGTCGTGTTGCCGACCTGGGACGCCGCGCGCACGTCGGTGGGCAAGGCCACCGGGGTGATGACCTGGAACGCCTGGCCGTCCGTCGTGGCCCCGCCGTCGGTCCGAGAGACGACCTGGAGCATGTGCAGCCCGGGACGGAACGACTGCGAACCACCGCAGTCGGAGATCCCCCCGGCGGTGACGTCGGTGGCACAGACGACGTGACCGTCCTCGACGACCTCGAGGTGCGCCGCGCGGTTCGCCTTGACGGCGATCACCGGGGTGTCGTCGTGCGCCAGGTGCTGGCGCTGTCCCGTGTCGGGATCGAGTGCCTTGTCCGTCTCGCCGTCGACGGTGGTCACGAAACCGAACGGCGCCGGTTCACCGGTCGCCGCGCCCGCGACTGAGGGCACGAGACAACCAGCGGCCACGGCTGCGGCCATCGCAGTCGCCGCGGTGATGCGGAATCCAGATCGCATGTGCTTCTTCCTGCACTCCCCCGGCCGGCCCCGACGGGACCTCCGATTCCGGGAAGGGTGCAGTGAAATACATCATGCCGGTACTGAGAACCTCCGGCGTGCGATGTACACGCCGGAGGTCAGGAGCGGAACGGGATCAGATCAGCAGCGCACTGCGCCGATCAGAACCACACTGCGCGATCAGAACCACACTGCGCCGATCAGAACCACTTCTCCGCACGGTGGTCAGCCTGGATCCGGCGGATCGTGTTCGACCGCGACCGCAGCACGAGCGAGTCCGTGTGGATGACCCCGCGCGAACGTCGGACGCCGTCGACGAGCACGCCGTCGGTGACCCCCGTCGCGACGAAGAACGTGTTGTCCCCGGTCACCAGGTCGTCCTGGTCGAGGACCTTGTCGAGGTCGTGCCCGGCGTCGATCGCCTTCTGCCGTTCCTCGTCGTCCTTCGGCTGCAGCTTGCCGAGGAGCACCCCGCCGAGCGCCTTGATCGCGCACGCCGTGATGATGCCCTCCGGCGTGCCACCGACCCCGACGCACATGTCGATGTTCGAGCCGGGCAGCGCCGCCGCGATGCCGCCCGCGACGTCACCGTCGAGCAGGAGTCGGGTGCCCGCTCCGGTCGCTCGGATCGCGCGGATGAGTTCGTCGTGCCGGGGACGGTCGAGCACGGCGACGACCATGTCCTCGAGGTCCTTGCCCTTCGCGGCGGCGAGCGCGCGGATGTTGTCGCCGATGGGCTTCTCGAGGTCCAGGACACCGCGGCCCTCGGGCCCGGCGGCGATCTTGTCCATGTAGAACACGGCGGACGGGTCGTACATCGACCCGCGGTCCGACACGGCCATGACCGAGATGGCGTTCTGGCGACCGGCGGCGGTGAGCGAGGTGCCGTCGATCGGGTCGACCGCGATGTCACAGGCGGGTCCGTGGCCGTTGCCGACGTGCTCGCCGTTGTAGAGCATCGGGGCGTTGTCCTTCTCGCCCTCACCGATCACGACGACACCGTCGAAGTTCACCGTCCCGAGGAACTTCCGCATCGCGTCGACCGCCGCACCGTCGGCGAGGTTCTTCTCACCGCGGCCGATCCACGGCTGCGCACGGATCGCTGCGGCCTCCGTCGCACGCACCAGCTCGAGGGCGAGGTTGCGGTCGGGTTGGAGGAACAGGGCACCGGTCTCAGTCGTGGGAGTCACGGCCGCCAGCCTACCGACGGGCGGCGGAACGCCGCCGGTCGGGAGCGGTGCGGTGAACGGACGTGCACGTCGACCGGAGCCGTCCCGCGGAACCCGCACCGCGCCTCCCGGCCGCACCTGACTACGATCGGCGAGGACACCACTACGTCGAAGGAGATCCCGTGCCCATCGCAACGCCGGAACAGTACGCCGAGATGATCGAACGAGCGAAGGCCGGGAAGTTCGCCTACCCCGCGGTCAACGTGTCCTCGTCCCAGACCATCAACGCGGTCCTCCAGGGCCTCGCGGAGGCCGGCTCAGACGGCATCCTGCAGGTCACCACGGGTGGTGCGGACTACTTCGCCGGCCAGACGATCAAGAACCGGGCCGCGGGCGCGCTCGCGATGGCGAAGTTCGCCCACGAGGTCGCGAAGAACTACGACATCACCGTCGCACTGCACACCGACCACTGCCCGAAGGACGCCCTCGACGGCTTCGTCCTTCCGCTGATCGCCGCGAGCGAGGAAGAGGTCCGCCAGGGCCGCAACCCGATCTTCCAGTCGCACATGTGGGACGGTTCGGCGATCCCGCTCGACGAGAACATCGAGATCGCGAAGACGATGATCCAGAAGACCCGGAACATCAACGCGATCCTCGAGGTCGAGATCGGCGTGGTCGGCGGCGAGGAGGACGGGGTCCAGCACGAGGGCACGAACGACGCGCTCTACACGACCGCGAACGACGTCGAGCGGGTCGTCGAGGCCCTCGGGCTCGGGCACCAGGGCCGATGGATCGCCGCGCTCACCTTCGGCAACGTGCACGGCGTCTACAAGCCGGGCAACGTGAAGCTGCGCCCGGAACTCCTCGGTGAGATCCAGGACGCGATCCAGGCGAAGCACGGCACCGGCGAGAACCCCCTCGACCTCGTGTTCCACGGCGGGTCGGGGTCGACGGACGACGAGATCCACGAGGCCGTCAGCAACGGCGTCATCAAGATGAACATCGACACGGACACGCAGTACGCGTTCACGCGCTCGATCGCCGACTCCATGTTCCGGAACTACGACGGCGTGCTGAAGGTCGACGGCGAGGTCGGCAACAAGAAGCAGTACGACCCGCGCGCCTGGGGCAAGGTCGCCGAGTCGGCGATGGCGGCCCGGGTCGTCCAGGCTGCGACGGTGCTCGGCTCGGCCGGGCACACGAAGGGTTGATCCGGCTGGGCTGATCCGGCTGGGCTGATCCGGCTGGCCGGACCCGGCTGGCCGGACCCGCCCGCGCGTTGTCGAGACGCCGCCGTTCCCGCGACACACCGCGGGTTCCGGCGGCGTCTCGCGTTCGGCAGGGCGTCTCACGTGGACGCGGGCGTCTCGTGTGGACGCGCGCGTCTCGCGTGGACGCGGGCGTCTCGCGTGGACGCGCGCGTCTCGGCCGGGAGGCGCGGGTCGCCGTGAGCGCGCTCGTCGCGTGCCACGATGGTCGGGTGACCGCCGACGCCATCGCCTCCGAGTTCGCCCAGTACGTCACCGAGTCCCCCACCGCGTTCCACGCGGCGGCGGCGGCACGGGACCGGCTCGTCTCGACCGGCTTCACCGAGCTGTCCGAGCTCGATGCCTGGCCGACCGAACCCGGCGCGTACGTGGTCGTGCGGGACGGTGCGGTCATCGCCTGGCGTCTACCGGCCGGCGCGGTCCCGACGACACCGTTCCGCATCCTCGGCGCACACACCGACTCCCCCGGGTTCCGGATCAAGCCGAACCCTGGCGTCCGGAGCGGCGGCTGGGAGCAGCTCAACGTCGAGGTCTACGGCGGCGCCCTGCTCTCCACGTGGTTCGACCGCGACCTCCGGATCGCCGGCCGCGTCGTCGATGCTGACGGCACGGTCCGGCTGGTGTCGACCGACGCCGTCGCCCGAATCCCGAACCTCGCGATCCACCTGGACCGCGGGGTCAACGACGGCAAGGAGATCGACCGGCAGCGACACACCCTGCCGGTCGTGGGCGTGGCGGGCGACGCCGGTGGCACCGACGTCGTGGCGTGGCTCCGGGCGCGGGTCGGGGACGCGGTGTCGTCGGACCTCTTCCTCGCCGACACCCAGGCGCCCGCGCGCCTGGGGATCGAGCGGGAGTTCCTGGCCTCAGGACGGATGGACAACCTGACGAGCGTGCACGCCGGACTCCGCGGCATCGTCGAGGCGCCCGGGGACGGCGACCACATCCCCGTGTTCGCCGCGTTCGACCACGAGGAGATCGGGTCGTCGTCGCCGTCCGGCGCGGGTGGGCCGTTCCTCGAGGACGTCCTCGGCCGGGTGCAGGAGGGACTCGGTGCCAGCCGGTCGGACGCTGCCAGGGCGTTCCGCGCCTCCTGGCTGCTGTCCAGCGACGCCGGGCACCTGGTGCACCCGAACCAGCCGGAGAAGCACGACCCGACGAACCGACCGCGGCCGGGCGGCGGCCCCCTGCTGAAGATCAGCGCGAACCAGCGGTACATGACCGAGGCGAAGGGCGAAGCCGTCTGGGCCGCCGCCTGCGACACGGCGGGTGTGCCGTGGCAGCCGTTCGTCAACGTGAACACGATCCCCGGGGGCTCGACGATCGGCCCGATCGCGGCGACACGGCTCGGCATCCCGACGATCGACATCGGCGTCGGGCTGCTGTCGATGCACTCGGTGCGGGAGCTCGTGCACGTCGACGACCTCGCCGGGCTGCACGGTGCGGTGGCGGCGTTCCTCGCTGGGTGACGCTCCGGCCGCACCGGCACCGGTTCCTAGAGCGTGACGACCACCTTCCGCGCGGACACCCCGGCACGCTGTCGGTCGAGGCCGGCCTGCACCGCCTCCAACCCGGCACCAACGACGAGCGGTTCCGGGACCGCACGGAGGCTGCCGTCGGCGAGTCCGGCCGGCAGGACGTCGCCCCAGAGCCGTCGACCGACCTCGTCGTCACGCAGGCTGCTCCCCCAGACGAACGCGGTCCGGATCCCTGCGAGTCGCGCGCGGCCCATGAGGCCGGCCATCGTCAGCCCGATCCGTCCGAACACGGGGAGCATCGCCGGGAACAACCGTCCACGCCCGGCGAGGTGTTCGAGCGAGACCGGGGTGCTCGCCATCGCCATCACCGTGCCTCCCGTCCGGCGCAGGACCTGGAGGCACGCCCCTGCGGACGTCGTCCCCAGCGCGACCGCGCCGACGACCCGGCGACCGGCGATCCCCGCGACGAGGGCGTCGACCGCGCCCCGGTCGTTGTGGTCCACCACGACGTCGGCGCCGAGCGACCGGACGAGGTCCGCGTTCCGTGGTGATGCGGTGCTGACCACGTCGTAGCCCGCGGCCCGTGCGAGCTGCACCGCGTTCATGCCGACGCTCGTCGAGCCGCCCCAGACCACGACGACACCACGGCCCGCACCGGGATCTGCGCCGGGGCCTGCGTCGAGGCCGGTGGCCGGGCCGGCACCTGGCATCGTCAGGCCGAGGTGCGCGGGCTGGAACAGGGCGCAGGCGGCGGTGGACGCGCCGAGTGGCAGGACCGCGGCCTCGGTGTCGGACACCCCGTCCGGGATCGGCGCCGTCAGCCGTTCGAGGAGCGCGGCGTGGTTCTGGAAGGCTCCCTCGTGCATCGGGTCGCGACCGCGGTCGGTCCCCGTCGCCAGGCCGAACACCCGGTCACCCACGCGGAAGCGGGTGACGCCCGACCCGACGGCCACGACCCGACCCGCGACGTCGGAGCCGAGGACCGCCGGGAACCCGAGCCACCGGTAGGTCACGACACCGGTGCCCTGGATGATCCAGTCGACCGGGTTGACGGCGACGGCTCGCACCTCGACGATGACCTCGTCGGCGGCGGGGGCCGGCATCGCGACGGGTTCGACGACGAGCCGAGCCCGCGGTGCGCGGAGGACGGCGGCGGAGTTCTGCGACACGAGTGATGCCTTTCTGCACGAGTGATGACACTTGGTGCCCTCACTGTAGCGGGTGACGACACCGGGTGTCATCGCCTAGTCTGGATCCATGGCCAGATGGGCGCCGGACTCCCGGGAACGACTCCGCGCTGCTGCGCTCGAACTCTTCGAGGAACGGGGCTTCGCCGCGACAACCGTGCCCGACATCGTCGAACGCGCGGGATTGACGAAGCGGACGTTCTTCCGCCACTTCAGCGACAAGCGCGAGGTGTTCTTCGGCGACGACGAGATCCCGACGATCGCGACACGGATGCTCGCCGACGCACCCGCGGGCGTCCCCCCGATGGCGCTGCTGTCGGAGGGCCTCCAGAAGCTCGCCGCGGAGCGGTTCGAGCCCCGACGCCACGAGATGCGGGCGGCCAGGCAGATCATCGACGCCGAGCCGGCGCTGCGCGAACGCGACCTGCGGAAGCAGGCGGACCTGCGGGTCGCGGTCGAGGACGGCTTCCTCCGCCGTGGTGAGGACCCGCTGACCGCCCGCGTGCTCGCCGGCATCACCGTGGAGACCATCCAGACGGCGATCGAAGCGTGGCTCGCCGACGAGCGGGGCGCCTTGCTGACGGACCACATCGAGGCGGTCCTGGCGCAGATGCGCGCCGTCCTGGCGTCCGACCCGGGGTGACCGCCGGTCGGGATCAGCCGCCGACGGCTCCCGGCAGGTACGACGCCACGTGCGGGTCGTGCAGGATGACGATCGCCAGCGGGACCGCCCCGAGGATGCTGGCGACGACACCACCCACCAGCGGCACCCAGAACGTCCAGCGGCGGGAGCGCAGTCGGCGGATCGACCACCACATGACGAGGGCGAACGCGAGCACCATCACGACGGCACGGACGACGGCTGCCGGCGACAGTCCGGCCGGGTCCGCCAACGCCGTGTAGTGCTGCGCGACGTACGCCCGGGTCGTCGACGCGACCATCCCGACGGCGAGCGCCTGCAGCACGGACCAGAGTCCCATCGCGAGGAGTCCCACCGTCACCGCGAAGTCGAGCGACGAGGCACCGAAGGGATGTGGGGTCGCTCCAGCATCGGCACCGGCACCGTCGGAGGACCGTGACGCCGTCGACTCGTGACCGGTCTGCGAGCGGTCGGCGCTCCGGACACCGCTCCGGGCACGGCTCTGGGCGCGGCTCCGGGCGAAGCCCTCGGCGGCCTCGGTCGCAGCCTGCTCCCGGAGCGCGCGGGAGCGCTGCTCCTGCGCGAGGCGCTCCTGCTCGACGAGCACCGGGTTCACCCACCCCTCCGGCGCGTACTCGCCGTACTGCGGAGCCGGACGGCCGTGGACGCGACCATTCCGATCACCGGTCGCCGACGTCGGCGAGTCGGCCAGGGCCTCCCGGCCGGACACCGTGTCGGCGACGTGGGCCGACCCGTTCGGCGGCACGGAACCCCACCCGTCGCTGCGCTCCGACGCTTCGTCGCTCAACGGCGGCGCCCGCCGAGGCCGCGCGTCGGGTTGCCCGACGCGTCGGTCCGGAGTTCCTTGGGCAGCGAGAACATCAGGTCCTCGTGGGCCGTGACGACTTCTTCGACCGTGCCGTACCCGGCGTCCGCGAGCTGTTCGAGCACCTCGGCGACGAGTTCCTCGGGGACGGAGGCACCGCTCGTGACGCCGACGGTCTGCACGCCGTCGAGCCACTCCTGCCGGATCTCCTCGGCGTAGTCGACGCGGTGTGCTGCACGCGCACCGTGTTCGAGCGCGACCTCGACCAGGCGGACGCTGTTCGACGAGTTCGCTGACCCGACCACGATCACCAGGTCGGCGCCGGGGGCGACCTTCTTGATCGCGACCTGGCGGTTCTGGGTGGCGTAGCAGATGTCGTCGGAGGGAGGGTTCTCGATCGCCGGGAACTTCTCGCGGAGGAGCCGCACGGTCTCCATCGTCTCGTCGACGCTCAGCGTGGTCTGGGACAGCCAGACGAGGTTGTCCGGATCGGGGACCTCGAGCGCGTCGACGTCGGCCGGGCCGTTCACCAGGATCGTCTGGTCGGGCGCGTGGCCCATCGTGCCCTCGACCTCTTCGTGACCGGCGTGGCCGATGAGGATGATCGTGCGGTCCGCCTTCGCGAACCGGGAGGCTTCGCGGTGGACCTTCGTGACGAGCGGGCAGGTCGCGTCGATCGCGTGCAGGTCGCGTTCGGCGGCGCCGGCGACGACCGCGGGCGAGACGCCGTGTGCGCTGAACACGACGTGCGAGCCGCGCGGGACTTCCGACACGTCGTCGACGAAGACGGCCCCGCGCTGCTCGAGGGTGGAGACCACGTGGACGTTGTGGACGATCTGCTTCCGCACGTAGACGGGCTCGCCGTACTGCTCGAGCGCCTTCTCGACCGCGACGACCGCGCGGTCCACGCCGGCGCAGTACCCGCGGGGAGCGGCGAGCAGGACCTTCTTGGTGCCGGACACCGGCTCGTCCCGCAGTCGCCCGCGTGCCGCGTGCACCCGCGGTGGGGCCAGTGGGACCGTGTGGCCGTTGGTGATCGTCACGTCCCCGATGATAGGTGAGCGGACGGCACACGACCTGGGTGCACGCGAGGACTGTGGACAACACGTCGAGCGCCCACTGTCACCGGTCTCGGGCAGCATGGACGTCCCGCACGACAAGGAGCGACATGGCGATCGAACAGGGCCCGCCGACGGCCGACAACCCCTGGCCGGTCGCGCTGCTCGGCGCCAAGATCCGCGACTGGATCGACCGGCTCGGCACCGCCTGGGTCGAAGGCGAGATCACCCAGTGGAACGTCGCCGGCGGCAACGTCTACGGCAAGCTCAAGGACGTCGACGTCGACGCGACCGTGTCGTTCTCGATCTGGTCGAGCGTGCGCAGCCGGGTGCCCGCGGACATCAAGCAGGGTGACCGGGTCGTCGCCGCCGTCAAGCCCAACTACTGGGTCAAGGGCGGCTCCCTGACGATGCAGGTCGTCGAGATGAAGCACGTCGGACTCGGCGACCTGCTCGAACGGCTCGAACGACTGCGGCGGACCCTGGCCGAGGAAGGCCTGTTCGACCCCGCTCGCAAGAAGCGCCTGCCGTTCCTGCCGCACCGGATCGGGCTCATCACCGGGAAGGACTCCGACGCCGAGAAGGACGTGCTGCGGAACGCGCAACTGCGCTGGCCGCAGGTCTCCTTCCGGACCGTGCACGCCGCGGTCCAGGGTGACCGCACCGTCCGCGAGGTCACGGCAGCCATCCTCGAGCTCGACGCCGACCCGACGGTGGACGTCATCATCATCGCCCGTGGTGGCGGCGACTTCCAGAACCTGCTCGGGTTCAGCGACGAAGGACTCGTCCGTGCCGCGGCAGCCGCGTCGACGCCGATCGTGTCCGCGATCGGACACGAAGCCGACCGGCCGATCCTCGACGAGGTCGCCGACCTGCGGGCCTCCACCCCCACCGACGCGGCGAAGCGGGTCGTGCCGGACGTCGCCGAGGAACTCGCGAACGTCCGGCAGGCACGGGCACGGCTCGGGCTGCGGCTCGCACACACGCTGTCGGTCGAGGCGGACCGCATCGCCGCCCTGCGGTCCCGGCCCGCCCTCGCCTCGACGGCCTGGTTGGTGGACACCCGGGCGGAGGAGGTCGCGCGCGACCTGTCCCGGTCGCGTGAACTCCTCGACCGCCGCATCGAAAGGTCCCACGCGGAGGTCGGCCACCTGACCGCCCGGCTCCGCGCGTTGTCGCCGCGGGACACCCTGCGTCGCGGCTACGCGATCGTGCAAACCACCGACGGCGCCGTCGTCCGTGACTCCTCAGAACTCGTCGGTGCCACGGCGGTGCACGTCACGCTCGGGGCCGGCACCGCGACCGGCACGCTCGAACCCGACGGGCCGGGTCCGGACGGCGTCTGATGCATCCCCTGTCCACCGCCCCGCGCACGTTCTCCACAGGCGGATCGGTCGCGACCGGAGGTCGGTGGGCGCTCGGTAAGATCGGACCGTGCCATCCCAGCAGGAACCCGAGCAGACCGACATCCAGTCGCTGAGCTACGAAGCCGCGCGCGACGAACTCGTGCGCGTTGTCGCCGAGCTCGAGCAGGGGTCGGCGACGCTCGAGCGATCGCTGTCCCTGTGGGAGCGGGGCGAGGCCCTCGCGGCACGCTGTGAGTCCTGGCTCGTGGGTGCGCGCGCACGGCTCGATGCCGCTCGGTCCGCGTCCGAAGCAGCGGACAGTGCGGCGGGGTCGGACGGATCGGCACGATGACCGACGCAGACGGACGCCCCATCGTCGCCGAACTCGGACGTCCCGAGACGGCCGAGGAGACCTGGGCGCGCAAGGACGCCGCTCGCACCGCTCGTCGACAGCACCAGACGGCGTTCAACCTCGTCCTCGCGCTGATCGCCTCCCTCGGGATCGTGCTCTTCCTCGTCGCGGTGGTCGTCCGGCCGAACCAGAGCGTCGACCGCTCGGTGGACTACCGGCAGGTCGCCGCACAGGCGAACGTCCCCGGCGTGACCCTCGCGGCACCCGTGCTGCCGAAGGGCTTCACCTCGAACCGGGCGGACTACCGGGACAAGACCACCGACGGGGTCAAGGTCTGGACGGTCGGTCTCCTCACCCCCGACGTGCAGTTCATCGGCCTGCAGCAGGGCATCGGTGCCAACGCGTCGTGGGTGTCCGACCAGCTCGACCAGCACGCTGCGACGGGGTCCCGGACGATCGCGGGCACGAAGTGGACCGTGTACGACCGCCGGTCCGAGGGGAAGGACGCGGGCAACCACGTCTACTCGCTCGTGTCGGTGTTCGGGAAGAACACGGTGGTGCTGTCCGGGACGGCCGACGACGCCTCGTTCCGCACGGTGGCCACGGCGGTCGCCCGCGAACTCGGCACCTGACCCGTTCATCACACCCGAGCCTCCCCCTCCCGAAGCCCCACCCGAAGCCCGACCCGAGGAGTCCCATGCCCGACCGCGCCGCGTCCACCCCGTCCGAGGCACTCCGCCTGCTCGTCGACGGCAATGCCCGCTTTGCCGCCGACAAGCGCCGCACGGGTCGCATCGATCCCGACCGCCGCACCGAGCTGACCGGTTCGCAGGCACCCTTCGCCACCGTCCTCGGCTGCTCGGACTCCCGCGTGCCGTTCGAGCACGTCTTCGACGCCGGCATCGGTGACCTCTTCGCCATCCGCAACGCCGGGCAGATCGTGGACGACGTCGTCCTCGGTTCGATCGAGTTCGCCGTCGTCGCCCTCGGCACGCCGCTCGTGGTCGTCCTCCGCCACACCAAGTGCGGTGCCGTCGCGGCCGCGCGCTCAGGTGAACCCGTCCCGGCCCCGCACCTGCAGGTCCTCGTGGACGCGATCGCCCCGAGCGTCGAGAAGGTCCGTGCCACCGACCCGGACGTCCCGCAGGAGTCGGTCGGCGCAGCACACCTCGAGGCCACCCTCCGTCAGGTGATCGAGCGGTCCGGCGTGGTCTCCGACGCCGTGGCCGAGGGTAGATTGGCCGTCGTCGGCGCGACCTACGACCTCACGACCGGCGAGGTCGCCATCGACACCGTGGTGGGCCAGGCCTGACCGACCGCCACGACGCGTGCCCGCGGTGACCTCGTGGGCACGGAGCAGCCGGCGCGACCGCGGCCGGTGACCACCCCAGGAAGGACCACGACGACGTGACCGACACCACCGCGACCGAGACCGACGGCGACTACCGCATCGAGCACGACACCATGGGCGAGGTCCGGGTGCCGAAGTCGGCGCTGTACCGCGCGCAGACCCAGCGCGCGGTGGAGAACTTCCCCATCTCGGGGAGCGGGCTCGAGCCGGCGCAGATCGTCGCGCTCGCCCGGATCAAGCGCGCGGCGGCGATCGTCAACGGTGAGCTCGGCATCCTCGAGCCCACGGTTGCGGACGCCGTGGCGCAGGCCGCGGACGCGATCATCGGCGGTGCGCACCACGACCAGTTCCCGGTCGACGTCTACCAGACCGGCAGCGGCACCTCGTCGAACATGAACATGAACGAGGTCCTGGCGACCCTGGCGTCCGAGATCGCGGGCTCACCGGTCCACCCGAACGACCACGTGAACGCCTCGCAGTCCTCGAACGACGTGTTCCCCACGTCGGTGCACGTCGCCGTGACCGAAGCCCTCATCCGCAGCCTCGTGCCGGCGCTCGAGCACCTGGCCGAGTCGCTCGAGGCCAAGGCCAGCCTGTGGGCTGACGCCGTGAAGTCCGGCCGCACCCACCTGATGGACGCCACCCCGGTCACACTCGGGCAGGAGTTCGGCGGGTACGCCCGCCAGGTGCGCCTGGGCATCGAGCGCGTCACCGCCACACTCCCCCGGGTCGCCGAGGTCCCGCTCGGCGGCACCGCCGTGGGCACCGGCATCAACACGCCGAAGGGCTTCCCGCAGCGGGTGATCGCCCAGCTCGCGGCCGACACCGACCTGCCCATCACCGAGGCCGTCGACCACTTCGAGGCCCAGGGAGCCCGCGACTCGCTCGTCGAGGCCTCAGGTGCGCTCCGGGTCATCGCGGTCAGCCTGACGAAGATCAACAACGACCTGCGGTGGATGGGCTCCGGCCCGAACACCGGGCTCGGCGAGCTGCACATCCCCGACCTCCAGCCGGGGTCGTCGATCATGCCGGGCAAGGTGAACCCCGTCATCCCCGAGGCCACCCTGATGGTCGCCGCGCGGGTCATCGGCAACGACGCCACGATCGCCTGGGCGGGGGCCTCCGGTGCGTTCGAGCTGAACGTGGCGATCCCGGTCATGGGCACGGCGTTGCTCGAGTCGATCCGCCTGCTCGCGAACAGCTCGCGGGTCCTGGCGGACAAGACGATCGACGGGCTGCAGGCGAACCTGGACCGTGCACGCTCGTTCGCCGAGTCGTCGCCCTCCATCGTCACGCCGCTCAACCGCGTGATCGGGTACGAGGCCGCTGCGAAGGTCGCGAAGACCGCCGTCGCCGAGGGCATCACCGTGCGCGAGGCCGTCATCGCCCTCGGTCACGTCGAGCGGGGCGAACTCACCGAGGAGCAACTGGACCGTGCCCTCGACGTCCTCAGCATGACGCACCCGAACTGACGCACGTCGCCTCCCCGCGCTGACGGTCGCAGGACGCCGCCGTCGCCGCGAGGTGGCGGCGTCGACGCAAGACGCCGGCGCTCACGCAAGACGCCGGCGCCCGCGCGAGACGCCTGCGCCCGCGCGAGACGCCTGCGCTCGCGCGAGACGCCGCCGTCCACGCAAGACGCCTGAACGCACGTGAGACGCCGCCGGTTTCGGCGGCGTCTCACCCGTTCCGCAGGGTCTCGCGGCCACG
The DNA here is from genome assembly GCF_018613895.1 of Curtobacterium sp. ISL-83. Lineage (GTDB taxonomy): Bacteria > Actinomycetota > Actinomycetes > Actinomycetales > Microbacteriaceae > Curtobacterium. The sequence continues at coordinate 195,825 of NZ_JAGGPH010000003.1, read as the reverse complement.
CGCGCGTTTCGAGCACTCCATCGCGCGACTCCACGCGAACGGCCGGAGGCGGCCGGCGTCCGCGCAGCGCGCCGGAGTCGCCGAGACGACGTCGCCGCGAGACGCCGGCGTCCACGCGAAACTCCGGCACGCACGCGAGACGCCGCCGGTTTCGGCGGCGTCTCGCGCGTTCCACCGCGTCTCGCGGCCACGCGCGCGTTTCGCGGCACCACATCCCGCGACTCCGTGCGGACGGGAGGCACGGCAACCGCTGGCACCGCGCCTCCCGTCCGGCGTCGCCTGACGTCGGGCCTTGTGGAACCACGCAACCGACATCGAACCGGCCCGGACGGCTGGTTCGATGTCGGTTTCGTGGTTCGACGCCGCGGCCAGCCCGGCGCCGCCGCCGCAGCGCCGCCGTCGCCGCCGCGCCGCGCCGCTCCGCCGCCGCAGCGGCCGCCGCGCTACACGAGGTCCGGCGAGTCCAGCAGGTCCGTCACGAGCGCCGCGATCGCCGAGCGCTCGCACCAGCGTCACGTGCGCGAACAACGGGTGCCCCTTGAGCCGCTCGATGACCGAAGCCACGCCGTCGTGCCGCCCGACCCGCAGGTTGTCCCGCTGCGCGACGTCGTGCGTCAGCACCACGCGCGAGTTCTGCCCGATCCGCGAGAGCATCGTCAGCAGGACGTTGCGCTCGAGCGACTGGGCCTCGTCGACGATCACGAACGCGTCGTGCAGGGACCGCCCGCGGATGTGCGTGAGCGGGAGCACCTCGATCAGGCCGCGCTCGACCACTTCGTCCAGGACGTTGTCCGACACGACAGAGCCCAGCGTGTCGTACACGGCCTGCGCCCACGGGTTCATCTTCTCGCTGGCGTCACCCGGCAGGTACCCGAGGTCCTGCCCGCCCACGGCGTAGAGCGGGCGGAACACCATGATCTTCTTGTGCTGCTGTCGTTCGAGCACGGCCTCGAGCCCGGCGCACAGCGCGAGCGCCGACTTCCCGGTCCCGGCGCTGCCACCGAGCGAGACGATCCCGATCTCGGGGTCGAGCAGCGCGTCGATCGCGAGGCGCTGTTCGGCGGACCGCCCGCGGAGGCCGAACACCTCGCGGTCGCCCCGCACGAGCGCGACGCTCCCGGCAGTCCGGACCCGACCGAGCGCCGAACCGCGCTCGGAGTGGATCACGACCCCCGTGTTGACCGGCACGTCGCGGAGCTGGGCGGAGCTGATCTCCTCCTGCTCGTACAGGTCCGACATCTGCTCTCCCGAAACCTGCAGGTCGGCGATCCCGGTGTACCCGCTGTCGACGGCCAGTTCGGCGCGGTACTCCTCCGCCGCCATGCCGATCGACGACGCCTTCACACGGAGCGGGAGGTCCTTCGACACGACGACCACGTCGAGGCCGTCGTTCGCCAGGTTCATCGCGACCGCGAGGATCCGCGAATCGTTGTCCCCGAGCTGCAGCCCGGACGGCAGGACCGACTGGTTGGAGTGGTTGAGCTCGACGCGCAGGGACCCTCCGTCGCCGACCGCGACGGGGAAGTCGAGGCGTTCGTGCTCGATCCGCAGCTCGTCGAGGATCCGCAGGGCCTGCCGTGCGAAGTACCCGATCTCCGGGTCGTTCCGCTTGGCCTCGAGTTCGCTGACGACCACGACGGGCAGGACGACCGCGTGCTCGGCGAAGCGGAACATGGCCCGCGGATCGCTGAGGAGCACCGATGTGTCGAGCACGTACGTGCGCTGGGCGACCGACGTGGACGAGTCCGCGGTCCGGCCGGTCGCAGCAGCGTGCTGCGACGAGGAGGACGACGATCCGCGAGAGACGTTCTGAGAGGTCACGACCACTCCATCCCCGGGCCGCGACGGGCCCGGTCACTGTCCTCGACGCGGCCGTGGAGCGGGTCCCGAAGCACCGACTGTGGCCGCTTCGATCGGGCGCGATGCCCGATGTGGTCAAGCTACGTCCGCTCCGCGACGCACCGCCAGCGACACGCGGTTCGCCAGGTTACGGTCGCGTGAACGGCGCTGCGCGCTGCCGGACGGGAGGCGCGGTGCGGGCCCGCACCGCGCCTCCCGTCCGCGGCGGCGCGCGCCCGGCGCTGGTCCAGCTGGCTGGCCAGCTACTGCATCGTGGCGTAGGACACGCAGGCGTCGCGGAACATGTCGAGCGTCTCGTCCGTGGTGGACGCGTACACCGACACCCGGGCCACCCCGAGCCGCGTCGTCACCGTGACACCGTGGTTGTGCAGCGCGGCCGACAACGCGGTGAGCCTGCCCTGCGGCGGCCGCAGCACGACGATGCCCGCTCGCTCACGCGGGTCACGACTGGACTCCACGGACAGGCCGAACTCGTCGGCGATGTCGAACACGCGCTCGACGCGATCGGACACCCGTTCCTGCACCGCCGCGACCCCGACGGACGTCAACCGGTCGAGGGACACCGCGAGCCGAGCCTGTGCGACGGGGTCGATCCGGGTCATCTGGTAGCCGGCGGCTCCGGGGCGGACGGACGGGACGTCGAGCGGCCACCCGGTGGTCCCGTGCGGTCCGGACAGCGCCGGACGGAGACGGTTCAGGGCACGGTCGCTGAACGCGGTGAACCCGGTCCCCCACCCCGCGTGCAACCACTTCTGGCCGCCGGTGGCGACGACGTCCGCGACCTCGTACGGGGCGTCCACGACACCGAAGCCCTGGATGGCATCGACGATGAGCAGCCGGTCGCCGATGACGTCGCGGATCGCCTCGAGGTCGGCGAGGTACCCGGTGCGCCAGTCCACGAGCGACACCGCGACCGCGGTCACGTCGTCGCCGAGTCGGGACGCAATGAGGTCCGGCGTCATCCACCCCGCCCCGGACTCGATGACGACGGGCTGCACGCGGCCACCGGTCGCCGACGCGGCACTCGCGAGCGCGAGGGGCAGCGACGGGAACTCGTCAGCGGAGACGAGCACGCCACCGGTCAGACCGAACGCGGTGTGCAGCAGCCCCGGGGTGGTGGCGGTCTGCGAGACGACCTGGTCCTCGCGACGGCCGACGAGCCGCGCCGCGACGGTGCGCACCCGGACGTCCTGCTCGTCGAGGGTGTCCATCGCGCCGAAACGCATGTGCGCCTGGATCGTGCCGAGGACACGCTGCTCCTCGAGCACGGCGGTCTGCACGGGGCCGAACGCCGCGTGGTCGAGGTAGCCGGGGTCCTCGGCGAAACCCGCGCCGAACTCCTCGATGGGCATGCGCTCGTCGATGTTCACAGGGTGCACCTTTCAGGAACGAAACCCTGTGAGTGTACTGGGACGCTCTTGCGCGAGCGAACCCGAGCCGGGAAGCGCACGAGCGGAACCCGGCGAGAACCGGACGAGCGACCCCCGACCGAGAACCGCGGGAGCGAACCGCCGCCTCAGCCCCCGAAGCGCCGGGACCGCAACCCGAAGTCACGCACCGCACGCAGGAAGTCGACCTCGCGCAGGTCCGGGTACAGCGCCTCGACGAAGTAGAACTCGCTGTGCGCGCTCTGCCACAGCATGAAGTCCGACAGCCGCTGCTCGCCCGACGTCCGGATGACCAGGTCGGGGTCCGGCTGACCCTGCGTGTACAGGTGGTCCCCGATGAGCTCGGGCGTGAGCACCTCGGCCAGGGTGTCGAGCGTGCCGCCCTCTTCCCCGTGCGCCCGGACGATGCTCCGCATGGCGTCGGCGATCTCCCGCCGGCCGCCGTACCCGACGGCGAGGTTGATGTGCAGCCCGGTGTGGTCCGCCGTGCGCTGCTCGGCCCGCACGAGCGCGTCGACGAGCGGTTCGGGCAGTCCCTCGTTCGCCCCGACGTGCTGGACACGCCAGTCGCGGTGGTCCGAGAGCGTGCTCGCGAGGTCGGCGATGATCCCGACGAGCTGCTCGAGTTCGTCGCCGGCGCGACCGGTCAGGTTGTCGCTCGACAGCAGGTAGAGCGTCACGACCTGGACGCCGAGGTCGTCGCACCAGGTCAGGAACTCCGGGATCTTCGCGGCCCCGGCACGGTGCCCGTGGGCGGCGGACTCGAGCCCGAGCTGCTTCGCCCACCGTCGGTTCCCGTCGACGATCATGGCGACGTGCTTCGGCTTGGCGGCGTCCTCGATCTGGCGGCGGATCCGGCTCTGGTAGGCACGGTAGAGGATGCCTCGTCCTGCCCATCCCGCCGTGCCGGTCACGGGGACGAGCGTAGTGCACCGGACCGCAGCGCACCTCCGGCACGAGGTGGCCCGGAGCCGTCCGGGACCCGTCCTGCAGGCGTCCGGGACCCGTCCTGCAAACGTCCCAGCCCCGTCCTGCAAGCGTCCGGGAAGGGGCCATACCCTCGGAGGATGCACGACGAGCGCGAGACGGCGACCATCCCCCACGTCCCGTTCACCGAGGACGCCGACACCACCCCGGACGACCTCCGGCCGGCCTGGCGGGGCTGGATCCACCTCGGCGCCTTCCCGTTCGCCCTGGCCATGGGCATCGTACTCATCACGCTCGCTGACAGCACAGCCGCGAAGGTCGGCTGCGCGGTCTTCACCGCGACGTCCCTGGCGATGTTCGGCGTCTCGGCGACGTACCACCGCTTCCCCTGGCGGCCGCGGGTGAAGGCGGTCCTGAAGCGCATCGACCACACGAACATCCTGCTGCTCATCGCGGGGACGTACACGCCGGTCGCGATCTGCGCGCTCCCGCACACGCTGATGGTCGTCGTGCTCTGGGTGATGTGGTCGGGCGCTGTCCTCGGGATCGCGTTCCGGGTCCTGTGGATCGGGGCGCCGCGCTGGCTCTACGTCCCCATCTACCTGGTGCTCGGCTGCGCTGCGCTCGGCCTGCTGCCGCAGTTCTTCGCCGCGAGCGTCCCGATGACGGTGCTCGTGCTGTCCGGCGGTGTCGCGTACGTCCTCGGCGCGCTCGTCTACGGCTTCAAGCGGCCCGACCCCTCACCGACGGTGTTCGGCTTCCACGAGGTCTTCCACGCGCTGACCGTGGTCGCGTTCGCGGCCCAGTGGGCCGGGGTGCTCGTCGTGGCGCTCCACCCGGTGCGCTGAGCTCGCGCCGCGCGAGCGGCAGGCCTGCGGCCGTCGAGACCAGACCGACAGGCGGACGGGAGGCGCGTGGCCAGCTGGCCACGCGCCTCCCGTCCGCCTGTTGGTTCCGTCAGCCGCGCTCGGTGTCGTCGCCGACGTCGGCACGCCCGTGCTCGTCGGCGCGACGCGCCGACTCGTCCGTGGTCGACCCGCCCTCGGCCAGGTCGGCCTCGAGGCGCTCCCGGATCTCCGCCCGGTAGCGGGTCCGGCGGATGCGACGGGTCATGTCCACGAGGAGCAGGATCGTCGCGACGGCGACGAGCGCGATCGCGACGAAGCCGGCGACCCCGGGCGTGACGTTGACGTCCGGGACCACGGAGGTCGGGCTCGGACTGGGGTTCGCGGCGAGTACGGCCGTGATGATGCTCACGCGGTGGTGTCCTTGTCGGCTGGGATGCCCGCGAACAGGTCGGACTCGGGGAGCTCGGTCGGCACGCGGGCCTCGACGAGCTGGTAGTCCTCGGTCGGCCACACCGTCGCGAGGAGGTCGTTCGGGAACGAGAAGAAGGCGCTGTCCGGCGGGACCTGGCTGGCGTGGGCGCGGAGTGCGGCGTCACGGGCGTCGAAGTACTCGTGCACGTCGACGTGCGTCGTGGCGAGGTCGGGGCGGTCCGCGAACCGTTCGACCCATTCCCGGAGCTGCTCGATGGCCGGGCTGATCGGCTCGTGCTCCTGCATCGCCTCGTAGATCGCGCGGAAGCGCCGCGGGTTCATGGTGCGCTCGTAGTAGAGCTTCGCGATGGACCACGGCTCCCCGGCCGCCGGGTACGCGTCCGGGTCGGCCGCGGCGGTCCAGGCCGCGACGGAGACCTCGTGCGTCCGGATGTGGTCCGGGTGCGGGTAGCCGCCGTTCTCGTCGTACGTGACGAGCACGTGGGGGCGGAAGCGTCGGACCACGCGGACGAGCGCCTCGGTGGAGTACTCGAGCGGCACGGTCGAGAAGGTGCCCGGTCGGACGGTCTCGCCCTTCTCGGCGTCCGGCAACCCGGAGTCGTGGTAGCCGAGCCACACGTGGTCGATGCCGAGCGCGGCCTGCGCAGCGGCCATCTCGCCGCGGCGGAACCCGGCCATGTCCCGGTGGGCGCGGCTCGTGGCCGGCTCGCCGAGCTGGTCGTTCAGGATGTCGCCGGCTTCCCCGCCGGTGCACGAGACGACCAGGACCTCGTTGCCCTCGGCGACGTACTTCGCCGCCGTCGCGGCCCCCTTGCTCGACTCGTCATCGGGGTGGGCGTGGACGGCCATCAGGCGGTACGGCACAGGTGTTCCTCACTGATCGTGAGCGGGGTGGGGTGAGCACGTGGACGCGGGCAGCGCACAGCGAGGCGTGAACTACCCTGGGATCAGGATAATCACCCCGGGAGCCCCGAACTGTCCGAACCGCTGCACCCCACTGCCGCCACGTCGTCCGCACCCACCGCCGGCGCGGCCGCGACCCTGGACGACCGCTACGGCCGGACCTCCGGTCACAAGCGCCGATCGCGGGTCATCGCCATCATCGCCGCCATCGCGGTGGTGGTCGTGTTCGGCGCCTGGGTGATCTGGGCCGGACTCGACCAGGCGAACCACGGGCTCGACTCCCAGGACGTCGGCTACCAGATCGTGTCGGAGCACCGCGCTGCCGTGCACTCGCAGATCTCGGTCGACCCCGGGACCACCGCACGCTGCGCCGTCCAGGTCCTCGACAAGTCCTTCACGATCGTGGGCTGGAAGGTCATCACGCTCCCGAAGTCGGCCGACCGGACGCGGAACGTCACCACCGACGTGAACACGACGACACGTGGTGTGACCGGCTTGATCCACGACTGCTGGGTTCCCTAGACTGTCGTGATTCGCCATTCGAGACCGGCCGCCCGGCCGGTCTCCTTTTTTACGGCTCCCGACGGAGCGACTGGCCGAAGGGAATGAACATGAGCAACGACACGCAGACCACCTGGCTCACGCAGGAGGCGCACGACCGTCTCACGGCGGAGCTCCAGCAGCTCTCCGGTCCGGCGCGCATCGAGATCGCGAGCCGCATCGAGGCCGCTCGCGAAGAAGGCGACCTCAAGGAGAACGGCGGCTACCACGCTGCGAAGGACGAGCAGGGCAAGATCGAGGCCCGCATCCGAGCACTCACCGAGCTGCTCAAGCACGCAACCGTGAGCGAAGCGGTGTTCGACGGCACCGTCGAGCCCGGCACGGTCGTCACCGCGGTGATCGCCGGCGACGAGTCGACGTTCCTGGTGGGCAACCGCGAGATCGTCGCGGAGGGCTCGGACCTCACGGTGTACAGCCCGGTCAGCCCGGTGGGAGCGGCGATCGTCGGGCTCCGTGCCGGCGACAAGGCCACCTACACGGCGCCGAACGGCAAGGACATCGCCGTCCAGGTCACGAAGGTCGAGCGCTACGAGCCGTAGGCGCGGCGCGCAGCGCTCGCGCTGAGCGCTCGCGCTGAGCACTCGGTTCGAACCACGAAACCGACGTCGAACCAGGTCACCACCTGGTTCGACGTCGGTTTTCTGGTTCGTAGTCGGACGGGAGGCCCGTGCGGCGCCGCCACGGGCCTCCCGTCCTCCTGATGGCGCGTCAGCGCTCCAGCAGCTCCGGCTGGAACCCCGCCTCGTGCAGCCGCTTCATGACCTCTTGCGCGTGGTCGGGGCCGCGCGCCTCGATCGACAGGTCGAGCGCGACCTCGTTGATGACGAGCCCCTGGCCGTGCCGGGTGTGCAGAACCTCGACGACGTTCGCGCCGGCGTCCGAGATGACCTGCGCGACGCGGGCGAGCTGCCCGGGGCGGTCCGGCAGCATGATGCGGACGCCGATGTAGCGGGCCGCCGCGACGAGGCCGCGGGTGATCACGCGCTCCATCATGAGCGGGTCGATGTTGCCGCCGCTCAGCAACACGACCGTGCGCCCGGTGTCCGTCACGGCACCGGACATGATCGCCGCGACGCCGACCGCGCCTGCCGGCTCGACGACGAGCTTCGCGCGCTCGAGCAGCACCAGCAGCGCCCGCGCGGTGTCGTCGTCCGAGACGGTGACGATCTGGTCCACGTTGTCGCGGATGATCGGGAAGTTCAGGTCGCCGGGGCGCGCCACCGCGATGCCGTCGGCGATGGTCGGCTTCGTGACGACGGTCACCGGCTCCCCCGCGTCGATCGAGCTCGGGTAGGCGGCGGCGTTCTCGGCCTGCACCCCGATCACGCGGATCGGCCGCCCGCGGCGCTCCGCGAGGCCCTTCACCGCCAGCGCGATGCCCGCGATCACGCCGCCTCCGCCGATCGGGACGATGACGGTGTCGACGTCCGGCACCTGGTCGACGATCTCCAGGCCGAGGGTGCCCTGGCCGGCGATGACGGCGGGGTGGTCGAACGGCGGGATGAAGACCGCGCCGGTCCGGTTCGCGAAGTCCTTCGCGGCGCTGAGGGCTTCTTCCACGGAGTGGCCGCGCAGGACGACCTCGGCACCGTAGTGGCGCGTGGCCTGGAGCTTGGGCAGGGCGACGCCCACGGGCGTGAAGATCGTCGCGGGGATGCCGAGCTCGCGGGCGGCGAAGGCGACGCCCTGGGCGTGGTTGCCGGCGCTGGCGGCGACGACCCCGGCAGCACGCTGCTCGGGAGTGAGGGTCGACAGCCGGTTGTACGCGCCGCGCACCTTGTAGGCCCCGGTGCGCTGCAGGTTCTCGCACTTCAGGTGGACCGGAGAGCCGAGCACCTCGGCCAGGAACCGGGACGTCTCCATCGGGGTGACGCGCGCGACCCCCGCGATGGTCTCGCGCGCTGCCTCGATGTCCGCGAGCGTCGGGAACGCGGCGAGCTGGGGCTGGGGTGCGCTGATGTCGGTCACTCCCCCATCATCGCGGTTCGGGGAGGACAAGACGAAACCGTGACGTCCGGTTCGTGCTGCCGGGGCTGCCGGTTCGTGCTGCCGCGTGCGGGCGGTTCGCGCCGAGCGTGCTGGCTGGTGCCGTGCGCCGGCTCGTGCGGGCCGGTCAGTTCGTGCTGGCGGTGCCCTCGACCGCGGCGGGCTGCTTGTCGCTGCCGGGCGCCGGCACGTCGTCGCCGACCTTGTGGCGCCGACGCCGCATCAGCTGGACCTCGCCGTGCTGTCCGTGCTTCGGGGTCGCTTCGAGCACGTGGTTCGAGTCGAGCCCGCGCCACCGACCGCTGGCGATCGTCGTGACCATGGTGTTGAGCGTCGCGATGAGCGGCACCGCGAAGAACGCCCCCGGGATGCCGGCCAGACCGGACGCCGCCGTGACGCCGAGCACCACGGCGAGCGGGTGCACCTTGACGGCGTTGCCCATCACGAGCGGCTGCAGGACGTGGCCCTCGATCTGCTGCACGAGCAGGACGACGCCGAGCACCAGGACCGCGGCGATCGGGCCGTTGAAGATGAGGGCGACGAACACCGCGAGGAACCCGGTCACGATCGCGCCCACGACGGGGATGAAGGACCCGAGGAACACGAAGGCCGCGATCGGGATGACCAGGGGCATGCCACCGAAGAACAGGCCGACGATGAACGAGCCGATGCCGATCCCGAGGGCGTCGACGAACGCGACGAGGATCTGCACGCGGATGAAGCTGGTGAGCGTGATCCACCCGGCGACACCGGCGCCGTCGACCGCGGCACGCGCCTTGCGCGGGAACAGCCGGACGGTCCAGCGCCAGACGTTCTTGCCGTCGATGAGCAGGAAGATGCTGGTGAACAGGATGATGAACAGGGACTCGAACACGTGGGTCGCGCTCGACCCGGCGCTCGCGACGCCCGACAGGATCGATCCGGAGTGGTCCTGCACCCACTTCGTGCCGTCGGTGAGGTACCCGTCGACGTCCTTCTGCGTGATGCCGAGGCCCGAGTTCAACACGAGCTGCTTGATGTTGCCGAACTGCGAGACGGCGCGGTCCTGCAGCGACGGGTAGGACGCGATGACCTGGTCGACGACGAGCCAGATCAGGGCGCCGATCGCCGCGAGGCCGGCCAGCAGGCTGATGACGATCGCGAGCCACTTCGGCACGTGCCGCCGCTGCAGCCAGTTCGAGAACGGCACGAGGAGCGCCGACACCACCACGCCGACCAGGAACGGGACGAGGATCTCGCTGAAGATCGTGACGAGCCAGATGAAGAGCCCGATCACCCCGGCCACCACCAGGATGCGCCACGAGAACGATCCTGCGATCCGCATGCCCATCGGCACCGAGTCCTCGACCACGGGGTCGGGATGAGTCTTCTTGCCCCAAGCCATGCCGCCACTGTACCGGCGTGCTGCCTGACAGGTTCCACATGCGGCATACGTCTCCGGGGAGCGGTGTCGGAGCCAGTCGATAGCGTCGGGGCATGGTCAGGACCGATCTCTCCGCCGACGAGGCCCGTCGCATCGCCCTCGCGGCCCAGGGGTTCGGTCGGCCGCCGAGTGGCACCGGGGTGTCCACTCGCGGCCTGACCGCAGGGATCGGGCGGCTCGGTCTGCTGCAGATCGACTCGGTCAACGTGTTCGAACGGAGCCACTACCTCCCGCTCTTCGCGCGCCTCGGCGCGTACGACAAGGGCACGCTCGACCGGTTGACGATGACGAAGCGGGGGCCGTACGCGGAGTACTGGGCGCACGAGGCCGCCTTCGTGTCCCGGACAGACCTGCCGCTCTTCCGCTGGCGCATGGAGGCGCTGCGCGAGCGGGATGCTCGACCCGCGCACGTCGAGTCCGTGGTCCGGACCGAAGGGGTACGGCGCGAGCTCCAGGCGCTCCTCCGAGCAGAAGGTCCGATGGCGGCGAGCCAGGTCGAGCACGAGTCGAACGTCCGTCGTGGGCCGTGGTGGGGGTGGAGCGACGTCAAGCTCGGGCTGGAGCTCATGTTCCGCTGGGGTGATGTCGTCACCGCCGGACGATCGGGCTTCGAGCGCGTGTACGCCCTGCCCGACCAGGTCCTCCCGCCCGGCACGCTCGAGACCGCACCGTCGCGCTCCGCCGCCGTCGTCGAACTCGTCCGACGGTCCGCCCGTTCGCTCGGGGTGGGCACGCGTGCCGACATCGCCGACTACTACCGACTGCGGGCGGACGACACGGCCGCGGCGATCGCGGACCTCACCGACGCCGGTGAGCTCCTGCCCGTCCGGGTCGACGGCTGGCGAGAGGCCGCGTGGCTGCACGCCGACGCTCGGGTCCCCCGCCACGTGACGGCCGACGCCGTGCTCAGTCCGTTCGATCCCGTCGTGTGGTTCCGGCGTCGCGCGGAGCGGATGTACGGCTTCCACTACCGGATCGAGATCTACACACCGGCACCGAAGCGGGTCTTCGGGTACTACGTGCTGCCCGTGCTGCAGGACGACCGGCTGGTCGGGCGGGTCGACCTGAAGAGCGACCGACAGCGGGGCGTCCTGCGGGTGCGGACGGCGTGGCAGGAGCCGGGCGAGACCGTCGACCCCGAGCGCTTGGCCGAGACACTGCGTCGGACCGCCGCGTGGCAGGGCCTCGAGGGGCTCGAGGTGACCGACCGCGGGACGGCGGCGGCTGCGCTCGCCGGGGCGCTCGGCGTTCCGCTCGTCCCGCACGAGTCAGCGGACGACCCCGATGTCCCGGCTGCGCCGGAGCCGTCACCCGTCGCTTGACGGGCAGGACCCGATGCCGCCGGGTGGCGCGGGTGCGGCGGCCTAGAACTGGACGCGGGGGGGTTCTGCGATCGCCGCAGGCTCGTTCGTCTCGAAGAACTGCGCCGGCGTGAACCCGCGGTTCTTCGCGAACGCGGAGTTCGGGAACACCCGGATCTTCGTGTTGAGTTCCCGCACGCCACCGTTGTACGAGCGACGAGCGGACTGGATCTTGTCCTCCGTCGCGACGAGCTCGGACTGGAGCTCGAGGAAGGCCTGGCTGGACTGGAGTTGCGGGTACCCCTCGGCCACCGTGAACACGCTCTTGAGCGCCTTCTGCATGTGGCCTTCCGCGCTGGAGGCTTGTGCGGCGTCCCCTGCGCTGAGGGTCTCGGTCCGGGCCTTCGTGACGGCTTCGAAGACGCCCTTCTCGTGGCTCGCGTACCCCTGCACGGTGTCGAGGATCGTCGGGATCAGCTCGGCCCGCCGCTCGAGCTGCAGCGCGATTTCGCCCCACGCCTGGTCGACCCGGCCCTTGAGCGCCACGAGCGAGTGGTACGTCACCCAGAGGTAGATCCCGATGACGACGAGGATGACCACCACCACCACTCCGACGACGATCAGCGTCGTGATGAGTCCGGTGTCCATGTGCTCGTACTCCCTCGTGCTTCGGGTACCGCGGGTGCTGTGCGGCCACCGTGGTGGCCATCGAGGAGTCTATCGAGGGCCCGGGCCGCCGCTCCGCACGGGCCCACGTTCACGGCCGATTCCCGAGCCACGCACACCGGACATTCGGTCGCACGTGCACAGTCCGCGCGGATCCGACCGCACAGGACCCCGCGCTCGGACCGGCCCGACGTCCTCCGCGCCGGATACGCTGACGACCGGTGCGTGACCGTCCCCCACGAGCGTGCCAGTTCCGCCAGCGTGCCAGGGAGCGATGATGACCGAAACCCGATCCGACTACGACCCGACGCGGTTCCGCGCGGTCTTCGACAGCAGCTTCACCTACGCCGCCGGGTTCGCCCGGAACACCCACCGCTTCGCGAACCGCCCGGCGCTCCGCGAGCCCGCGACCGACCGCTCGTGGACGTACGCCGAGCTCGGCGCGGACGTCGACCGGGTCGCCGGTTGGCTGGTCCGCCACGGCGTCGGGCGGGGCTCGGTCGTCATGGTCGAGCTCTTCAACACCCCCGAGTTCGCCATCCTGTACCTCGCGTGCCACCGCGTCGGTGCCGTCTTCTCGCCGACGAACTTCCGACTCGCGCCGGACGAGGTCGCCTTCATCATCGAGGACTCCGCTCCGGTGCTCCTGGTCCACGACGTGGCCCGCACCGACGTCATCACCGCCGCGCTCACGACGTCGCCGCACCGACCGCTGCACGTCGTCACCGTCGGCGACGCCGACCGCGGGAGCAACCCCGACCACACGAGCGACACCGACGACCCTGGCAACACCCGCGGCACCGGCACCCCGGACGGGTTCGGGGAACTCCTCGCCGCCGACCCCGTGACCACCGAGGAACTCGCCGCGACCGAACCCCGCAGCACCTACGACGAGACCACCCGCCTGTACACCTCGGGCACCACCGGCCGTCCGAAGCCCGTCCCGCTGCCGAGCCTGGTCGAGGTCCTCAGCGCCCACGACGTGATCATGCACTTCCCGCTGAGCCCGTTCGACAAGACGCTCAACATGTCCCCCCTGTTCCACCGCGGCGGGCTGTTCTCCGGCGGCCCGAACCCGGTGTTCTACGTCGGCGCCGAGCTGACCACACTCCGCCAGTTCGACGCCGAGCAGGTGCTCGACCTGGTCGAGTCCGAACACATCACGTTCCTGATCGGTGCCCCGCCGAACCTCGTGCAGCTCGCCGACGCGCAGGAGGCTCGCCCGCGCGACCTGTCGTCGCTGCACGGCATCGTCACGATGGGCGCCCCGCTCGACCGCGCCGCCGCCCTGCGCTACCAGGAGCTGCTCTCCCCCCGCATCTTCAACGGGTACGGCACCACCGAGACCTTCTGGAACACCTTCCTGCGTCCCGAGGACTTCCCCGACGGCGCCGGCTCCACCGGCCGCGCCTCGACCGACGACGACGTCGCCGTGGTCCGCGTCTACGAGGACCGCCTCGCCGCCCCGACGGACACGGTCGCCAAGGACGGCACGGAGATCGGTGAGTTCGCCGTGCGCACCGTCAAGTCGGGCTACTCGTACCGGAACCCGGGGATCGAGGCGGAGAAGTTCGCCGACGGCTGGTTCTACCCGGGCGACCTCGCGACCTGGGACGAGCACGAGCGGGTGACGATCGTCGGCCGCAAGGACGACATGATCATCTCCGGCGGCGAGAACGTGCACCCGGTCCAGGTCGAGGCCGCGCTGCAGGAGCACCCGGGCGTCGCCGACTCGATCGTGGTCGGCATCCCGGACGCACGCTGGGGCGAGGTGGTCATCGCCTTCGTCGTCCGCGCACCCGGCCGGCTGCCGGAGGACGACGTGCAGGCCGCCACCGTCCTCGAGGAGTGGACGAGCACCCACCCGGGCCTCGCCCGCTACAAGCGGCCGCGCCGCTACCGCTTCGTCGACGAGCTGCCGTACAACGCGACGGGCAAGAAGGTGCACTACGTCGCCAAGGCGACGGCGGCCGAGGACGACCAGGCGGGTCGCCTGATCGAGCCGTAGCGGACGGGAGGCACGGTGCGGGCCCGCACCGTCCCTCCAGTCTCGGCCGTCACCCCGCTGGCGCGGTGCGCCGGTACCGGCTGGTGGGGCCCACCTCCCGTCCGACGGTGGTCCGTCGGCGTCAGCCGGCCGTGCGGTGGGGTGCGGAGCGCGCGAACAGACCGGGCAGCAGGCCGCCGATCTTCGTGCCGATGCACAGGCTCACGAAGGTCGCGAGCGGCGTCGCGAGTGCGTCCGGGTCGAACGTCGCGACGGCCACCAGGCCGACCGTTCCCGGCACGAGCAACAGGAACGCCGGGAAGAACGACACCGTCGCCGGGATCGCGGGCACGAGCCGCTCGAGCAGCCGCGTCGCCACGAACAGCAGCGCCGCGGTGGCGCCGGTCGCGACGACGCTCCCCCACACGGGCGTGATCCCGCTCACGAGGGCGTACGCGGTCACCATCACCGCGACCGATACGAGCGTCAGGCGCCAGCCGGACCGGAACACCAACCCGAGGCCGACAGCGAGCACCACGACGGCCACCCACGAGACCCAGTAGGACGGGACGGCCTCCCATCCGCCGAGGTCCGTGCCGACGCCCGCGACCTCGCCGACGAGCGCCGCCGAGGACGGGTCCACGTGCAGGCCGGTCAGCGCGCTGCCCGACGCGATCCCGGCGGCCATGAAGCCGAGCATGATGAGCCCTTGCACGAGCCGTGACGACCCGGTGACGATGTCCGCCGCAGTGAGTTCGAGCAGGGCGTTCGTGATGAGCGCACCCGGGACGAACACCGCCACCGGGGCGCACACCGCGAAGAGCGGGACGTGGTCGAACCCGGTGCCGGCGGCGACCAGGCCGACGACCGTCGTCGAGGCGAAGGCGGCCAGGAACGGGATGATCGAGACGGCCTCCCGGAACCGACGGAGCAGGAGGCCGATCACGCCGACGAGCCCGCCGACGCCGAGCGCGACGAGGATGGCCGACCACGGGCAGCGGAACACGACGGCGAGCCCCGCGGACGTCAGCGCGTTGCCGAGGATCCAGGGCAGGGCGGGCGGCGGGACCGTGCCGGCGCGGATGGCGCGGACGCGCGCCGGGATCTCGGCGAGGGCGATCGACCCGCTCTCCAGACCGAGGACGAGGCGGTTCGCCCGGGCGGCTTGGCGGGAGGACAACTCCACGCCCTCGGCGTTCACGATCGTGGCGGCGCCGGTGGCGATCTCGCTCACCATGACGAGGGCGGGCAGGACCCCGATCGCGAGTGTCGGGCCGACCCCGGAGGCATCGCGCGCCTTCTCGAGGGCGGAACGGACATCGGTGACGGAGCTGCCGGCGTCGAGCAGCAGGGCACCGAGCGTGCCGAGGAGCATGCCGACGGGGACGGTCTCGCCGTCGACCACCTCGACGTGTGCCTCGGGTCGACGTGCGGCGTTCCGCAGGTTCGCGAGTGCGCTTCCGAGTCCGACCACGCAGGAGATCGTACTGGCCACCGCGGGCGCGGCGAGTGCCGCGGGCGCGGCGAGTGCCGCGGGCGCGGCGGCCGCGGCGAGTGCCGCGGGCGTACCCCCGGAGGGACTCGAACCCTCAACTCGGCGATTTTAAGTCGCATGCCTCTACCGATTGGGCCACGGGGGCGGGCCGCAACAGCCTACCGACGACGAAGGCGGCCACCCACGAGGGGTGGCCGCCTGTCGAGCGGTGCGGGGAACGCCTACTTGGCGTCGGCCTCGACCGGCTGGGCCTGCTTCGAGACGTCCTCGGCCGGGGTGGCGTACGCGGGACCGGCGGCACCGGCGGGCGTGCCGGATTCCGGAGCCGGAGCGGCGGGAGCCTCGGCGGCGGGCTTCGGACGCGACGCCCAGGCCTCGAACGCGGCGCGCGGGGTCTCGCGGTCGTCCAGCGAGGCGATGTCACGCCCGAGGAAGAACCCGCCGACCCAGTCGCCGATCACACGCCACTTGCGCTCCCACGACGGCATGGCCAGACCGTGGTACCCGCGGTGGGCACCCCAGGCCAGGAAGCCCTTCATGGCGAACTTGCCGGACTGGAACACGCCGATGCCGAGCCCGAGGCCCGCGACGGCGCCGAGGTTCTCGTGCTTGTAGTCGGTCGTGGCCTCGCCGCGGAGGACCGCGACCAGGTTCTTGGCGAGCTGCTTCGCCTGACGGACCGCGTGCTGGGCGTTCGGCACGCAGAACCCGCCGACACCGCCGCCCGTCAGGTCCGGCACGGCTGCGACGTCGCCACACGCCCATGCGTCGGCGATCACGCCGTTGTCGTCGACGACCCGCAGGTCGGGCTGTACGCGGATGCGCCCGCGCTGCTCAAGCGGGAAGTCCGTGCCCTTGACCATCGGGTTCGCCATGACGCCGGCGGTCCAGATGATCAGGTCGGACTCGATGGCCTCGATCGCGCCGTCGCTGGTCTTGAGCTCGCAGACGCCGCCCACGGCCGAGGCCAACTGCGTCTCGAGGTGCACCGTGGCGCCCCGCTCGGCGAGGTTGTTCAGCACCCAGTGCGAGGTCTCGAGGGACACCTCGGGCATGATGCGGCCCATGGCCTCGACCAGGTGGAAGTGCGTGTCGTCGAAGGACAGCTGCGGGTAGCTCTTCAGCAGGTCGGTGACGAAGGACCGCAGCTCGGCGAAGACCTCGATGCCGGCGAAGCCACCACCGACGACGACGACCGTCAGCAGGCGGTCGCGCTCGGGACCGGCCGGCAGGTTCGCGGCCTTGTGGAAGTTCGTCAGGATCTTGTCGCGGATCGCCGCGGCCTCCTCGATGGTCTTCAGACCGATGGCCTCGTCCGCGACACCGGGGATCGGGAACGTGCGCGAGACGGCGCCGGCCGTCATCACGATCTGGTCGTAGGACTCTTCCCACGCCGGGCCGATGGTCGGCGTGATGGTGGCCGTCTTGGAGGCGTGGTCGACCGCGGTGACCTTCGCGGTGACGACCCGGGTCTTCTTGAGGTGGCGGCGGTGCGAGACGACCGCGTGGCGGGGCTCGATCGAGCCGGCCGCGACCTCGGGCAGGAACGGCTGGTACGTCATGTACGGCAGCGGGTCCACCATGACGACCTCGGCTTCGCCCTGGCGAAGGTGCTTCTCGAGCTTCCAGGCGGTGTAGAAACCGGCGTAACCGCCGCCGACGACGAGGATCTTGGGCACGGGGGATGATCTCCTTGGATGGGGTTGGCCGGGCGTCGAGTCAGACTTCGCCGCCACCCGCCCCGACTCCAGCGTCTGCACCGCCATCATACGCCCGGCATTCGCACCGGGAGGGCGACCACGACGCGCGCTCCAGCGCGAGGTCACCGATGGGGTTGACGCCGGGACCGGCGGCGAGGGCGTGGCCGACGAGGGCGTGCAGGCACTTCACGCGGGTGGGCATGCCGCCCGCGCTGATGCCGACGATCTCGTCGACGTGCTCGATCGATTCACGATCGGCGAGGTAGGACTCGTGCGCGGCCGTGTAGGCGGCCGCGGTGGTCTCGTCCTCGAGCAGGGCAGCCAGTTCCGGCATGACCTGGTTGGCCTCGAGGGTGCTGAGCGCAGCGGTGGCCGCGGGGTGGCACAGGTAGTAGAACGTCGGGAACGGGGTGCCGTTCGACAGTCGGGGCTTCGTGGAGACCACTGTGGGGTTGCCACAGACGCATCGTGCCGCGATCCCGATGACGTCCCGTGCCGGTCGTCCGAGCTGCGCCGAGACGACCTGGATGTCGCGTTCGGAGGGCGGGTCGAAAGGAGGGGTCGTCACGGGTAGGTGAGCCTACCGGAGTCCCGGGGTGCGTCGCACCGTCGTGACGACGCTCGGGTACGGGGGCCGCGAAGGCGGCGACTGCCGGATCGCCGCCGATCGCTCCTCGCCCCCTCCTCGCCCCCTACTTACCCGTGCCCGCGCCCGTCGCTGCGCCGGGGACCTCCGGCGCGACGAGTTCCTGCTTCGTCTCGGTCGTCAGTCCCGACTGGAGCACCGAGGCCAACATCGACTGGACCCAGTCGACCTTCGGCGTCTGCACCGTCGAGCTGACGGGGGTACCGGACGCGGTGGTCGGGGTACGCGAGGCCTTCGCGTTCTCCGCCCCCATCACGAGGTAACTCTCCTCGCCCGGGTAGACGTACAGCAGCCGGTCACGAGCCTGCGCCTCGATGTAGGCGGGGTCGTCCCAGCGCGCGACGTCCTTCTTCTTCTGGGCGACGTCGGCCTTCTGCGCGGCCACCGCACGCTCCTGCTGCGTGATCTGCTCCTGCTGCTGGATGAGGGTGCGGAGGGACGGCGCGAGCACGACCACGAACAGCACGATGATCGCGAGCATGAGCAGGCTGAAGCCGGAGAAGCGCATCGAGCGGTACCAGGGCTGCTCGGCGGTGGCGCCCTCGGGCAGCACGACGGGCACGCGGCGGACGCGGGGCTTCTGGCTGGACACGTCACGACGATAACCCGGGACCGACGACGGGGGCGGTCGGCACGCGGCCGTCCGGCCGCCTCTCAGGACCCGTCGGTCACGCTGGCCGCGGGGTCGGCCGGGAGGCGGTGGCCACCACCGCCAGACCCGCCCGGCCCGGCAGGTGGTCGCGCACCACGCCCCGTGCACGGCGTCGAGCGGGCACGGATCGTCGCCCGGGGACTGCGAGCGGGCCGATTCGGACCCGCTCATGGGACGACCTGCGGCGTGTCGTGCCCGTTCGACCCGCGCGCGAGCCGACCGGGAACGACGAGACGCCGCCCTCCCGGCAGGAGGACGGCGTCTCGTGGAGCGATCTGCGTGCTACAGCGCGGCGGACCGGGGGAAGGCCGAGCGGCCGGCGTACACCGCGGCGTCGCCGAGCTCTTCCTCGATGCGGAGCAGCTGGTTGTACTTCGCGACGCGGTCGGACCGGGCCGGGGCGCCGGTCTTGATCTGGCCACCGTCGACCGCGACCGCGATGTCCGCGATCGTGGTGTCCTCGGTCTCACCCGAGCGGTGCGACAGGATCGAGGTGAGGCCGTGACGGTGCGCGAGGGAGACCGCGTCGAGCGTCTCGGTCAGCGTGCCGATCTGGTTCACCTTGACGAGGATCGAGTTCGCGGCCTTCTCGTCGATGCCCCGCTGCAGACGCTTCGGGTTCGTGACGAACAGGTCGTCGCCGACGATCTGCACCTTGTCGCCGAGCTCGGCGGTGAAGTGGCTCCAGCCGGCCCAGTCGTCCTCGGCCAGCGGGTCCTCGATCGTGGCGAGCGGGTAGTCGCGCACCAGGTCGGCGAAGTAGGCCGTGAACTCCTCGCTCGAGAGCTGCTTGCCCTCGAACGTGTACTTGCCGTCCGCGAAGAACTCGGTGCTGGCGACGTCGAGGCCGAGCGCGATGTCCTTGCCGGGGGTGAACCCGGCCTTCTCGATCGCGGCGAGCAGGAAGTCGAGCGCGGCGCGGTTCGAGGCGAGCTCCGGCGCGAAGCCACCTTCGTCACCGAGGCCGGTCGCGAGGCCCTGCTTCTTCAGCTCACCCTTCAGGGCGTGGTAGGTCTCGACGCCCCACCGGAGCGCCTCGGAGAACGACGCGGCGCCGTAGGGCACCAGGAAGAACTCCTGGATGTCGACGTTGGTGTCCGCGTGGGCACCGCCGTTGACGACGTTCATGAGCGGCACGGGCAGCGTGTGCGCGTTCGGTCCGCCCAGGTAGCGGAACAGCGGCAGGTCGGCCGAGTCGGCGGCAGCGCGGGCCACGGCGAGCGAGGCGCCGAGGATCGAGTTCGCTCCGAGGCGCGACTTGTTCTCGGTGCCGTCGAGCTCGATGAGCGCGGCGTCCACGAGGCGCTGGTCGGTGGCGTCGAAGCCCTCGAGCGCCGGGCCGATCTCGTCCAGCACCGCGTCGACGGCCTTCAGGACGCCCTTGCCGCCGTAGCGGGACTTGTCTCCGTCACGGAGCTCGTACGCCTCGAACGCGCCGGTGGAGGCACCGGACGGGACGAGCGCACGGGACACGACGCCGTCGTCGAGGAGGACCTCGACCTCGACCGTCGGGTTGCCTCGGGAATCGAGGACTTCGCGTGCTCCTACGGCATCGATCACGGCCACGGGGTACCCCTTACACGTTCGGTTGGTGAATGCGGGTTCGATCCTACCGAGGCCGAGTGGACGCGTTGTCGACCGTGACGTGCACGTGTGGAGAACTCACGCGAGCGGACGGAACTCCAGGTCCTCCACGGAGCTCGTGTCCGCGCCCACCGCAGCGAACGCCGTGAAGCCCTGCTCGGCCAGTCCCGCGAGCAGGTTCTTCATGTTCTTCGTGCGCCGTTCGAGCCGCACGCGCTGGTGCCGGCCGAGCGTCTGCGCCTTGAGGTCGGCGAGTCGCGCGGGGTCGACGTCACGGTCGTGGACGAGGACGACCGCGTCCGCCGCTGCGACCTCGGGCAGCGCCACCAGGTCCACGAGCCGCTCGAAGCCCAGCGAGAACCCGACCGCGGGCACGTCCTGCCCGAGGAAGCGTCCGATCATCCCGTCGTAGCGTCCCCCGCCGCCGAGGCTGTAGCCGAAGTCGGGGTGCGCGACCTCGAAGATCGTGCCCGTGTAGTAGCCCATCCCTCGGACGAGCGTGGGGTCGAAGCGCAGGTCCACCCCCGGCAGCGCCGCGTGCAACCGCTCCAGGTCGGCGAACGCCTCAGGGTCGAGCCATGCCGCCCCCGCGACGGACTCCCAGTCGGCCGACTCGAGCGACCGGATCGTGCCCTCGAGCCCGGGGAGCGCCGCACCCGTCGTCGTCCGGAGCTCCGCCGCGACACCGTCGGGGCCGATCTTGTCGAGCTTGTCGATGGTGATGAGCGCACGATCGGCCGCTGCGGGGTCCGTGATGCCCCACGAGGCGAGCAGGGCGAGCAGGACCCGGCGGTCGTTGATCCGGATCGTGGTGCCCGCGATCCCGAGCGCGTCCAGCGCGTCGGCCGTCGCGCGGATCAGCTCGATCTCGGCGAGCTGCCCGGGTTCGCCGAGGATGTCGATGTCGCACTGGACGAACTGGCGGTACCGGCCCTTCTGCGGCCGCTCGGCTCGCCAGACCGGGGCGATCTGCACCGACCGGAAGACGCTCGGGAGCTCGGCGCGGTGCGAGGCGTAGAAGCGGGCGAGCGGCACCGTCAGGTCGAACCGGAGCCCGAGGTCGGCGAGGTCCAGCGGCGCCGGCGCGGTCCGGAGGTCCTCGGTCGTCAGTCCGCGCTTCATGACCGCGAACGCGAGCTTCTCGTTGTCGCCGCCGAGGCCCGAGTGCAGTCGCGACGCGTCCTCGACCACGGGGGTCTCGATCTCGTCGAACCCGTGCCGGGCGTACACGCTGCGGATCACGCCCAGGACGTGCTCCCGCCGCGCCTTGTCGGCCGGGAGGAAGTCACGCATGCCACGGGGAGCCGTCACGGTCGTCGCCATGCGGTCAATTCTGGCAGACCGTCGATCCGGACTTGCACCCGTCCCGACCTACTGATATCTTCAATCTAGAACCCCGGCGGGGCGAGTGCCTGATCCACTCGCTGGCCGGCCGCGTGGGCACCGTGCTGCAGTGTGCCCCGCGGGTTCGAGCGGGCTCCATGACGATGTCTCTTTTCCCTGGTGACATCGTCTGCCCGCTCGCGGGCGTCCTCCTTTTTCGGGTTAGGAGGACGCCCGCTCTCCTTTTCAGGTGAGGAGGCCGCCCGCTCCCCTGCCCTCTGGACGACGTGCCTCTGGACGACGAGCCCTCTGGACGACGAGCGACCGCCACGACCGCTCGGGCGTTCACTCGGCCGCGCGACCCGCAGCTTCCAGCGCGGCCACGGCCGCCCGCAGGCTGGCGATCGGGTCGATGCCGCTCCCCCGGGCCGCCGCGATCTGCGCGAGCACCGCCGCGCCCCACACGCCATCAACCACGTCAGCACCGCCCGACGACGCACCAGACGCGACGACCGCGTGCGCCGCTGCGTCCGGGTCAGCCACCGCGTCCGGGTCCGGGTCCGGGTCGAAGTCCGCGTGCCGCGCACCGACCGACGCGGTGGCGGAGGCGACGACCGCGTCCACGTCCCCACGCTCCTCCAGGCGTTCCAGCAGTTTCACCGCCCGTTCCAGGGGCGGCATCGCACGGGGCACACCGTCGAACGCGCTCGTCCGCGCGGCCTTCTCCGCGGCCTTCGCTGCGCGCCAGACACGGACGACCTCCTGCTCGGTGTCGGCACGCTCCGACCCGAAGACGTGCGGGTGCCGGCGGATCATCTTGTCGCGGGCGTCAGCTGCCACGTCCTCGAGGTCGAACGACCCCGCCAACCCCGCGTGCAACACCACCTGGTAGAGGACGTCGCCGAGCTCTTCGCGGATCTCAGCCGGGTCGCCGTCGTCGATGGCGTCCACGAGTTCGTAGGCCTCCTCGACCGCGTACCGGGCGAGGGTGGCGTGGGTCTGCGCGCGGTTCCACACGCATCCACCGTCGGGCGCGAGCAAGCGGTCGACGACGGCGACGAGGTCCGAGACGGCGGTCATGCGGCCATGGTCGCACGCACCACCGCGGGCGACCCCGACAGGGCGGCGGCAGATCCGAGCCGGTACGATGGTCGAGGCGTGTCGGGAAGTCTGGTCGACGGACCGTCAGACGATCCCCGACACCGGAGGACCATGCAAGCCCTCGTCCGCTCCCCTCGCTTCAGCGCTGTCGCGCTCCTCACCGCCGCCGTGCTCGGCCTGGTCGTGGCGAACTCGCCGCTCGGCCCCGGCCTCGAACACCTGCTCGACGCGCACGCGCCCTGGGCCGCGGTCGGGCTCGACCTCTCGGTCGCGCACTGGATCAGCGACGGCCTGCTCGCGGTCTTCTTCCTGCTCGTCGCCATCGAGCTGAAGCACGAACTCGTCGCCGGCGAACTCGCGAACCCGCGCACGGCGGTCATCCCGGCGATCGCCGCGGTCGGGGGTGTGCTGGTCCCCGCCGGCATCTACCTGGTCGTGACCACCGGGACGCCGTACCAGCACGGGTGGCCGATCCCGACCGCGACCGACATCGCCTTCGCGCTCGGTGTCCTGGCGGTGTTCGGCCGCGGACTGCCCTCGACCCTCCGGGTGTTCCTGTTGGCGCTGGCGGTGCTCGACGACCTGATCGCGATCGTCATCATCGCCGTGGTCTTCGCGCGCGACACGGACTTCGGGGCGTTGGTCGGAGCGGGCGTCGCGGTGGCGTTGTTCTGGGTGCTCGCCCGACGCCTGCAGCCGGGCCGACGCGGCCAGGGCCCGCTCATCGCCGGACTCCTCGTGCTCGGCGTGCTGACGTGGTGGCTCGTGTACCACTCGGGTGTGCACGCCACGATCGCCGGCGTCGCGCTCGGTCTCGTGCTGCCCCGACGACCCGGCCACGTCCTGCACGAGCGGGTCGAGCCGTGGTCGAACGCGATCGTGCTGCCGGTGTTCGCCTTCGCGTCGGCCGCCGTCGTGCTGCCCTCGGTCGGCTTGGGGCAGCTCTCCCCCACGTTCTGGGCCGTGGTGATCGCGTTGCCGGTCGGGAAGGTCCTCGGCATCACCCTGTTCGGGTCGATCGCCACACGGGCCTTCCGGGGTCCCGGACGCTCGACGCTGTCGTTCTGGTCGATCGTGACCGTGGGGGTGCTCGGTGGCATCGGGTTCACGGTGTCGTTGCTCATGAACGAGCTCGCGTTCGCCCGCAACGCAGAAGTGCTCGACGAGGGTGTGCTCGCCGTCCTGGTCGGATCCGGCATCGCCATCGTCGCGTCGGCCGTCGTCGTCAGCCTGCGCGCACGCCAGTACCGCGCGCGCCACGAGCTGTCCGAGGCCGAAGCGACCGAGTAGCCGCGGACGGTCCGCGCTCGGAGCGGCGGCCGGTCCCGACGTGTCGGCCGACGTCCCGCAGGAGCATCGTTCGTCGATCCACGCGTCGTTCGCCGCATGTGTTGTCGAAGCATCCGCACGCAACGGTTGCGTGTGCATCATCCGAGGATGCGCGCGCCGATCACCGCGTGCTCTGTCGAAGGATGCGCACGCAACGGATTCACGTGCAGGTTCCGCCCGGGCACGCGTCGTTCACCGTGTGGAACCCCGGTCCGCGCGCAGCCGTGCGCGACGGCAACCGGACGGCGGACGGGAGGCGCGGTGCGGACCCGCACCGCGCCTCCCGTCCGCCAGCTGGTGACGCCGGGCGGTCGCCGTCAGGCGGCGGAGGCCTCCGCCGGGGACTTCGACGCCCCGTAGACGGCGGTCAGGATGCTCTCGACCCACTGGATGAGCGCGTCGTCGGGAAGGGCCTCGCCGTGCGGGCGGGGCACCGGGATGCTCGTCGCGTTCTGCTGCGGGAACCACTTGGCGCCGGTGAACATGCGCTTCAGGCGCACCTGCGCGGAGTCGGCGAGCTCCTTGCCCGCGACGCGCAGGTTCGATCCCATGACGACCACGTCGGACAGGCCGACCTGCTGCGCCATCCGGCGGAGGCGCGAGACCTCGACCAGGGTGAGCACGGCCTGCGGCGGCTGCCCGTAGCGGTCGGTGAGCTCGTCGAGCACCATGTCGATCGCGTCCGGGTGCGCCGTGGGCGCCGACGCCGCGGAGAGCTTCTGGTACGCCTCGAGCCGGAGCCGCTCGGACTCGACGTAGTCCTCGGGGATGTGCGCGTCGACGGGGATCTCGAGCCGGAGCTCGGTCTGCCCCTCGGCGACGTCACCGCGGAACTGCGACACGGCCTCGCCGATCATCCGGAGGTACAGGTCGAAGCCGACGCCCGCGATGTGCCCGGACTGCTCGCCGCCGAGCAGGTTGCCCGCGCCGCGGATCTCGAGGTCCTTCATCGCGACCTGCATGCCCGCGCCGAGCTCGTTGTTCGCGGCGATCGTCTCGAGGCGGTCCTGCGCGGTCTCGGACAGGGGCTTCTCGGCGTCGTAGAGGAAGTACGCGTAGCCACGCTCCCGTCCACGCCCGACACGTCCGCGCAGCTGGTGGAGCTGCGACAGCCCGTACTTGTCCGCCTTGTCGATGATGAGCGTGTTCGCGTTGGCGATGTCGAGCCCGGTCTCGATGATCGTCGTCGACACCAGGACGTCGAACCGGCGCTCCCAGAAGTCGACCATCACCTGCTCGAGCGTGGACTCCGCCATCTGCCCGTGTGCGACGGCGATGCGGGCATCCGGGACGATCTCGGCGAGGTGCGCCGCAACGCCCTGGATGTCCTTCACGCGGTTGTGCACGTAGAACACCTGCCCCTCGCGGAGCAGCTCACGACGGATCGCGGCCGCGACCTGCAGGTCCGACTGCGGGCCGACGAACGTCAGGATCGGGTGGCGGTCCTCCGGAGGGGTGGCGAGCGTGGACATCTCGCGGATCCCCGTGACGGCCATCTCGAGCGAGCGCGGGATCGGCGTCGCGGACATCGCCAGGACGTCGACGTTCGTCTTGAGCTTCTTCAGTTGGTCCTTGTGCTCGACGCCGAAGCGCTGCTCCTCGTCGATGATGACGAGTCCGACGTCCTTGAAGGCCACGCTCTGCGACAGGATCCGGTGCGTCCCGATGACGATGTCGACCGTGCCGTCCGCGAGGCCCGCGAGGGTCTCCTTCGTCTCCTTCTCGGACTGGAACCGGCTGAGGGCGCGGAGGTGCACTGGGAACCCCGCGAAGCGCTCCTGGAACGTCTCCATGTGCTGCCGGACGAGCAGCGTGGTCGGGACGAGGACCGCGACCTGCTTGCCGTCCTGCACGGCCTTGAACGCGGCACGGATCGCGACCTCGGTCTTGCCGTAGCCGACGTCCCCGGAGAGCAGCCGGTCCATCGGGATCGGGCTCTCCATGTCGCGCTTGATCTCGTCGATCGTGGTGAGCTGGTCGGGCGTCTCAGCGAACGGGAACGCCTCTTCCAGCTCGCGCTGCCACGGGGTGTCCGGTCCGAACGCGTGGCCGCGGGACGCCATCCGCGCGGAGTAGAGCTTCACGAGGTCGACCGCGATGTCCCGGACGGCCTTCCGCGCCTTCGACTTCGCCGCGGACCAGTCCGAGCCGCCCATCTTCGACAGGGTCGGGGACTCGCCACCGACGTACCGGGAGAGCTGGTCGAGCTGGTCGGTGGGCACGAAGAGCTTGTCGCCCGGGAAACCGCGCTTCGACGGCGCGTACTCGAGCACCAGGTACTCGCGCTGGGTCTTCACGGCGTTCCGTCCGCCGGAACTGACTTCCCGGCTGACGAGCTCGACGAACTTGCCGATGCCGTGCGTGGTGTGCACGACGACGTCGCCCGGCTTGAGCTGCAGCGGGTCGACCACGTTCTTGCGCCGGCTCGCCAACTTCTTCACGGTACGGGCGCCCTGCTGGGCGGTCCGACCGTAGAACTCCGCTTCGCTCAGGACCGCGATGCGCGGATCCGGGATGGCGAAGCCGTGCTCGACGGTCGCGGTGGTCACGATGGCGACACCCGGTTCGGGAGGCCCGGTGACGGCTTCGGCACGGGCTGCGACCCCGGCGTCGGCGAGCACCTGCACCGCCCGTTCGACCAGTCCCTGGCCCTGGGCGGTCACCACGACGGCCCACCCGTCGTCGGTGAGCTGCTTGACGTGCGCGATGGCGCCGTCGGCGCTGCCGGCGAAGCTCGGGATGGCCTCGGCGCGGACGCGGACGTACTCGCCCGCCTCGGCCGCGGCCTCGGCGTCGGTGAGGACGCGCTGCTCGTCGCCTTCGTCGAGCCCGGAGTCGAACGGCGACACCGTCCACCAGGTGCGCTGCCCGCGGGCGTTCTTGAGCTGCTGGACGGTCAGGAAGTTGCCGGCGTCGAGGTCGATGGGTGCCTGGGCACCGGCGACCGCCGCGCTCCACGCCGCCTGCAGGAACTCGGTGTTGGTCTCGGCCAGGCTGTGCGCACGGCCGCTCACCCGCTCCGGTGAGAACACCGCGATCGTCGCGTCCGGCGGCAGGTACGAGGTGATCGGCACGAGGTCCTGCACGAGGGCGGGGGCCAGTGACTCCATGCCCTCGACCGGGATCCCCTCGGCGATCTTCGCGAGCATCTGGGACAGGTTCGGGAACTCGTGCAGCATCTCGCGGGCACGCTGCCGGACGTCGTCGCTGAGCAGGAGTTCGCGGGACGCCGTCAGCTCGATGGAGCCGAGGTCGGTGTCGGTCGTGCGCTGGTCGGCCACGGAGAACGCCTTGATCGCCTCGATCTCGTCGCCGAAGAAGTCGACACGGGCGGGGTGGTCGGCCGTCGGCGGGAAGACGTCGAGGATGCCGCCGCGGACGGCGAACTCGCCGCGCCGGGTGACCAGGTCGACCCGCGCGTACGCGAGGTCGACGAGCTGACCGGCGATCTGGCCGAGGTCGTTGCCGCGGGAGGAAGTGGTGAGGACGACGGGCGCGAGGGACGTCAGGTTGCCCGCGATCGGCTGGAGCGCTGCCCGGACGCTGGCCACCACGATCGTGGTCCGGCGGTCGGCGGGAGCGGCGTCCTGCCAGGCGGCCATGGTGCGGAGCGTCGCGATCCGCGTGCCGACGGTCTGCGGGCTCGGGCTGAGGCGCTCGTGCGGCAGGGTCTCCCACGCGGGGAACTCGAGGACGTCGGCGTCGGGGAGGTAGCTGCCGACGGCGTCACGCACCGCCTCGGCTTCACGCCCGGTCGCGGTGATCACGAAGACGCACTGCGGGCCGTGCCGCTCGGCCACGAGGGCTGCGAGCAGGGGGACGCGCATGCCGTCGACGACCGAGAAGTCGGCGTCACGAGGCGCGGCGCGGAGGGCGCGATCGAACGCGGAGGCGCGTGTGAGCGCAGGGATGATGCCCGAGATCGTCACTCAGCCCATGGTACCGGCGGCCCCCGACAGCCGTTGCCCGGTCCGCGCGTCGCGAACGGGACGTGCGGGGCGGGGTCCGGGCGCGCCTCCAGGCCGAGGTGTGCTGCTGCGGACGCCGGTCGCCGGGACCAGGCCCCGACGTCGCGTGCCAGGGCGGAGGGGCGTCAGCGAACGGTGGTCGGTGGCGGCGTCAGGACGGCGCGTGGATGCGCTGCTGCGCCCCGAGCAGGCCGAGTTCGGCGATGGCCTCGACCGCGTCGGCGCCGTCGGCCAGCAGGTTCGGCAGGGACCTCTTCTCGGTGGGCGAGAAGTCCCGGAGCACGAAGTCGGCCGGGTCCTGGCGCCCGGGGGGTCGGCCGATGCCGATCCGCACGCGGGCGAACTCGTTCGTGCCGGTCGCCTTGATGATGTCGCGGAGGCCGTTGTGCCCGCCGTGCCCACCGCTGCCCTTGAGCCGCACGGTGTCGAACGGGAGGTCGAGCTCGTCGTGCACCACGACGAGGTCGTCCGGCGACGCGCTGTAGAACCCGAGGACGGCCGAGACCGGGCCGCCCGAGGTGTTCATGAAGGAGCCGGGCTTGGCCAGCACCAGCTTCGGGCCGCCGGGCACCAGGCGCCCCTCGGCGACCTGGTTCGGGGTCTTGTGCTTCTTGAACGTCGCGCCCATGCGGGCCGCGAGTTCGTCGAGGACCATCTGGCCGACGTTGTGGCGGTTGCCGGCGTAGTCGGGCCCGGGGTTCCCGAGCCCGACCACGATCAGCGTGCTGCTCATGCGCACTGCACCATCACCGCCGGCCAGATGTCCTGGGAGGTGTCTTACTCGGAGTCGCTCGACGCGCCGGACTCGGCGCCCGCCTCGGCGGAGGCTGCGTCAGCGGCGTCGTCGTCGGCGGTGCCGCGCGGGGTGACGATCGAGACGACGATCGCGTCACCGTCGGTCTCGAGCTCGGCGCCCTCCGGCAGGGTGATCTCGGAGGCACGGATCTGCGTGCCGTCCTCGAGGCCCTCGACGTCGACGACGATGTGCTCCGGGATGGCCGTCGCGAGGACGAGCAGCGACAGGGAGGACTCTTCCTGCACGTGGATGGTCCCGGAGAAGGACTCGCCCTGCACGACGACGGGCACGGAGACGGTGACCTTCTCGCCGCGGCGGAGGACCACGAGGTCGATGTGCTCGATGATCTGGCGCACCGGGTCACGCTGGACGTCCTTCACGAGGACGAGCTGCTCGGTGCCGTCGATGTCGAGCTCGACGATGGCGTTCGCCTGACGCACGAGGAGCATCGTCTCGTGGCCCGGGAGGGAGACGTGCAGCGGGTCGGTGCCGTGCCCGTAGATGACGGCGGGGATCTTGCTCGCCGCGCGGATCTTGCGGGCAGCACCCTTGCCGAACTTGGTGCGGACTTCCGCCTGGAGCTTCGTGTTCTCGGCCATGGTGTCTCCTGGTCTCGGGGTCGACGCCGTCGGTCCGGCGTCATGGGGTCTGTGGTGTTGCAACTCGAACGCGTGCACGCGTGAGGCGTTCCCAGGACGGGCCGGGTCTCCCACTGCGTCGATCACGGCTGCGCGTACGCAGCCCTCGCCGAAGTCAGTCAGCAACACTACCAGGCCGCGTTGGGCGCGTCGTACGTCGTCGCGGTGGGGTGTGCGTGCCTGTGATGCGTTCTAGTCGCTGGGGCGGCGGGCGCGTCGTGCTGCGTCGAGGTCGTCCCGCGCGCGGTCGCTCACGGCTTCGGCGTCGTCGCGGGCGCGCTCCAGCCGTTCGGTCTCGGTAGTGAGGGCGGCCTGCTCGTCCTCGAGGTCCTGCTGCTGGCGCTCGAGGGCACGCAGCTCGCGTTCGAGGTCGTCGTGACGACGGGCGAGGTCGTCGTGGCGGTGCTCGAGGTCGGCGCGGCGCTCCTCGGCGGCTTCGAGGGCGTACTCCGCGTCGTCGAGCGCGGTGTCGGCCTCGCGGGAGGCACGGCGTGCGGCGGTCTCGGCGGCGCGGGCTGCGCCGCGGTCGAGGGGCGGTTCGTCATCTGGCTGTGCGTCGTCGGCCCGCGGGGGCTCGGCGTCCGGTGCGGGCTCGGCGTCCGCGCTCGGCTCGTCTGCTGGCGCGGTGGTCGCTGCGTCTGTCCCTCTGGACGGACCGGTGGCACGGGACCGGCGTCGTGCACGCTTCGCCGCGGTGATCGGGATCGGAGGCGCGTCGCTCCCCCGCCAGGCCTCGGGCACCGCGTCCGGGTCGGCGAGCGCATCGTCGAGGTCGACGTCCTCGAAGCCGACGCTCTCCAGCGCCCGGAGGAGCAATCCCGATCGGATCGCGGCACCGGCGTGCGGGTCCGCCATCCCCGACTCGATCGTCGCCCGGACCTGGTCGAGGACCGCCGGGGTGAGCGGGTGTCCGGCGTCTTCGGCCAGCGCTGCCCCGGCCTGCGCGAGCGCGTCGATCACTTGCGAGCGCTGGCGCCGGAGGGTCGCGATCTGCCCGGGGTCGGCGCTGGCCTGTGCCTCGCGCAGGGCGGGTCCGAGGGCGACGGCGTCATCGAGGGCGCCCTCGTGGGCCAGGAGGTCGATGACCCACGCCGCGGGTGCGGGCTTCCGGAGCTTCCCGATCGCGGTCGCGAGGGCTCGGTCGGCGCCGCGCGTCGCCCGCTGCCGGGCGGTGCGTTCCCGCACGAAGTCCGCGGGCGCGACGAGGAGCAATTCCCTCGCCACCTCCGCGAACTCCACAGAGCCAGCATGCCCGGGCGTCTCCCGCGGCGTCATCAGACCCTACACTCATATATCTATTTCAGAGAATGGAGTTCCATGCAGCATCGCAGCCATCCCCCTCATCGCCGACCACTTGCCGCCGCCGTCGCCGCAGCGGTCGGTGCCCTGTGCCTGACCCCCCTCTTCGCCTCAGCAGCGGTGGCCACCCCGACGGGGCGCTCCGGTCTGCACCTCGAGGACGGCGA
This sequence comes from Curtobacterium sp. ISL-83, assembly GCF_018613895.1. Taxonomy (GTDB): domain Bacteria; phylum Actinomycetota; class Actinomycetes; order Actinomycetales; family Microbacteriaceae; genus Curtobacterium. The sequence goes on along the minus strand of NZ_JAGGPH010000003.1, from coordinate 164,845 downwards.
CCGAATGAACTACGTCGTGAACACCGCCGCCGGTGCCGGCGCTGTGGACACGGCGACCAGGGCCGTCGAGGCCGCCGGGGGTTCGGTGCTCAGCACGTACCCCGAGATCGGCGTCGTGACCGCGCAGTCTGATCGCGCTGCGTTCCTCGCTCGCATCCGCGACTCCATAGGGGTGCAGTCCGCTGGCCCGACGCGGACCAGCCCCCTCCTTGCGATGCGCCGGAACGCGCCCCGATCGTCGGCGGAGACCGCGGCCGAGCTGCCCGCCGACCCCGGCCAGACAGGGTCGTGGGGGAACGACGCGATCGGCGCCTCGGCCGCCCGGTCGATCGAGCGGGGGTCCAAGGACGTCGTCGTCGGCATCATCGACAGCGGCATCGACGTCACGCATCGGGACCTCGCGGGACAGGTCGACCCCTCCCTGTCGGTGGGTTGCTCCGCGGACGGGCTCCCCGACCAGTCCCCCGCAGCCTGGGGTCCTGAGGAGGTCGGGACCCCGTGGCACGGGACCGCGGTCGCGGGAGTCGTCGCCGCCGCCGACAACGGCACCGGCATCGTCGGCGTCGCGCCGGGGGTGACGCTCGCCTCCGTCCGCATCGACCAGTACGCGGAGTCGTCGCTGTGCGCCTACATGTGGGCAGCGCGCCACGGCTTCGAGGTCGCGCAGGCGAGCTACTGGGTGTACCCCTGGCACTTCTGGTGTGACGGCGATCCCGACCAGGCCCCCGTGGCTGAGGCGTTGCGTCGAGCGATGGACCACGCCGACCGCGAAGACGTCGTGATGGTCGCAGCCGCCGGCAACGAGTCGTACGACCTCGCGCACAAGACCGTCGACAACCTCAGCCCTGTCGACGGCCCAAGGGAGTTCCGCCGGGACGTCTCCGAGGGGTGCCGCTCCTACCCCGTCGAGCACGACGCCGTCGTCACGGTGTCCGCACTCCGCAACGCCGCAGGCTACCCACGCGCGATCTTCTCGAACCACGGCGAGGGGTCGATCGACATCGGCGGACCAGGCCAGCAAACCGCGAGCGACGTCATCGGTGGATGGGCGCTGGTCGACGGGACGTCGTTCGCGGCGCCGCACGTCTCAGGCGTGGCCGCGCTGCTGCGCTCGGTGCACCCGGAAGCGTCTGCCGCCGAGGTCCGGGCGATGCTGCGCGACCAAGCGATCGACCTCGGCACTCCGGCCGACTCGGGGGCCGGACTGGTGAACGCGTTCGCCGCGGTTGCCGAGGACCGAGAGCGGGGCGCGGTCGCTGGGGCACCGGAGCTGGTCCGCGCCGGGAAGGACTTCACGGTCCTCGGCGTCAACTACAGCCCGGGCGAGACGGTGACACTCGAGGGTGAGGGGCTGCTCGCCCCGCGCACGACGGCAGACGAGCGAGGGCGCGTGCGGATCGACGGGCGCTTCACAGCCGCGACCCCCGCGAGCACGAGGACCCTGACGGTCCACGGCGCCCAGAGCGGGCAGCAGGACGTCGAGATCGAGGTCGTCGGTGCGACGATCGACGCACCGACCGTGACGAGTCCGCGGCCGGACACTACCCTCGGTCGACACGACGGCGTGCTCAGGATCACCGGGACCGGGACCGCCGAACGGGAGCTGTCGTTCACGATCTCCCCGGTGCGGGACGGCGCCCGGACGCACCGCATCCCTGGACCAGTCGCACGGTCGGGCGACGAGAACGCCTTCGAGACGGAATGGCACACCGGTTTCGGCGGGTACGCGCTCGGTTCGGGCTGGCTGCTGCAGGACGGTGCGTGGCACGTCGACGTCTCCGGCGTGCCCGACGGGACCTACGAGCTGCAGACGGAGCTTCGTCATGTCGACGGGACATCTGCCTCGGCCTCTCCCGTCCGCTTCACGGTCGGCGACGACCCCGAGCCGCCGGTGGTCGACCCTGGCGACGGCTCGGGACCGGGCGACGGCGACGGAACCGACCCCGGCAACGGCGACGGCGACGGGACCGACCCCGGCAACGATGACGGAACCGACCCCGGCAACGACACCGAGCCCCCTGGGGTCGGCGGCGATGCCGACGCAGGCATCACGGATCAGGGAACGGCGGACGACGAGGCTGCCGGCACGGCGCACCAGGGCGCGCTCGCCTTCACCGGCGCCGAGGTCGTCCCCATCGCCTCCGCCGCGCTCGTGCTGCTGACGATCGGTGGGCTGAGCATGGTCCTCGTACGGCGTCGCGCTCGTCGGGCGCAGGACTGACCGTCCGTCACCACGAGGCCGCTCCGCCCGCACGACGCGAGCGGAGCGGCCTCGGCACGTCACCAGTCGTGGACGGTGCCGTCGGCCAGGCGGTTGAACGGCAGGTACGCCTGCTCGTACGGGTACTTCCCCGCCTCGTCCACGTCGAGGGAGACGCCGAGGCCCGGCTCGTCGCCGGGGTGGAGGTAGCCGTCTGTGAAGGTGAAGGTCTGCCGGAAGACCTGGTTCGTCTGGGGACCGTGCTGCATGTACTCCTGGATGCCGAAGTTGTGGATCGCGAGCCCGAGGTGCATCTGGGCGGCCAGCCCGACCGGCGAGATGTCGGTCGGCCCGTGGAACCCGGACTTCACCTGGTAGAGCGCGGCGTAGTCCATCGTCTTCTTCAGCGGCGAGATGCCACCCATGTGCGTCACCGCGCCGCGGACGTAGTCGATGAGCTGGTCGCGGATGATGTCCTTGAAGTCCCAGATCGTGTTGAAGACCTCGCCGATCGCCAGCGGCGTCGTGGTGTGCTGCCGCACGAGCTTCAGGGCCTCTTGGTTCTCGGCCGGGGTGCAGTCCTCGAGCCAGAACAGGTCGTACGGCTCGAGCGACTTGCCGAGCTTCGCGGCCTGCAGTGGGGTCATGCGGTGGTGCCCGTCGTGCAGGAGCGGCAGCTCGGGACCGAACTCGTTGCGGACGGCCTCGAACACCGTCGGCACGTGCCGGAGGTAGGCGCGGGTGTCCCAGTCCTCCATCGCCGGGTAGGCCCCGCGCTGCGCCGGCTCGAAGTCGTACCGGACGCCGCTGTTGCCCTCGGTCGTCTTGTTCGACGCGATGCCGTAGATGGACTCCAGGCCCGGGACACCCGTCTGCACCCGGATGGACCGGTAGCCCTCGGACTGGTGCTCCCGGATGGAGTCGAAGAGCTCGGGGAGTTCCTTGCCCGAGGCGTGTCCGTACGCCATGAGCCCCGTGCGCGAGGCGCCACCGAGCAGCTGGTAGACGGGCATCCCCGCGACCTTGCCCTTGATGTCCCAGAGCGCCATGTCGACCGCCGCGATCGCCGCCATGGTCACCGGCCCACGGCGCCAGTACGACGAGCGGTACAGGAACTGCCAGGTGTCCTCGATCCGGCTGGCGTCCCGACCGAGGAGGAGCGGGACGACGTGCTCGGACAGGTACGCCGCCGCCGCGAGCTCGCGGCCGTTCAGGGTCGCGTCGCCGAGTCCGGTGACGCCGTCGGCCGTGGTGATCTTCAGCGTGACGAAGTTCCGGTTCGGGCTGGTGACGATCACCTCGGCGCGGTCGATGAGCTGTCCGCGGTCCGAGGACGCCCACGTGTCGGGACGCCCGGCCGTGGCGTCCGCGGTGCTGCGGTCGTCGAGGGCGCCGGGGACGGGAGCGGCGGGGTTGGTGGTCTCGGTCATGCGCGGGCTCCTTCGGGGGACGCGGCGCGTGTCTCCGCCGCGGTGCGGATGCGGTCCGCCGCTGCCGAGACGGCGGCGACCACGGGTGGGGTGTCGAGGTCGGGCGCGATCACGCCGAGGACGTCGTGCACGTCCGAGTCTGGCCCGGGCGCGCCGGGGTCGTCCGCCAGCTCGGGTTGGGTCGTCAGGTGCAGCCACCACGCGGCGATCGCGGTGGCGGCGCCGGGGCCGATCCCGGTGGACGGATCGCGGTCGAACCGGTGCCGCACCACGTCGACGACGCGGACGGGGAGTTTCTGCGAGCCACTGCCCGCGATCTGGCGCAGGGTGTGGCGGATGCGGGCGTTCTCGAACCGGGCGACGAGCGCCGCCCGGGCCTCGACGACCTCGGCGTCCGGCAGTGGGAGTTCCCGCGCGGCTTCGTCCCAGAGGTCCTCGACCGCCGCGCGGCAGAACGGGTCGGCCATCGCCTGCTCGACCGTCTCGTGCCCGAGCTGCAGGCCGAGGTACGCGAGCAGGGAGTGCGAGCCGTTGAGGAGCCACAGCTTCCGCTGCTCGTACGGGGTGACGTCGGCCACGACCCGGACGCCGGCGGTCTCCCACGCGGGTCGCTCGATCCCGTCGAACGCGTCCTCGACCACCCACTCGGCGAACGGCTCAGTGACGACCGGGACGGTGTCGTCCGGCAGTGCACCCGGCAGCGCCGCGATCGACGCGACGTCGTCCGCCGTGGTCGCCGGGGTGATGCGGTCGACCATGGACGACGGGAACGACACCGACGCGTCGATCCAGTCCCGCAGCGCCGGGTCGGCCGCCGCCGCGCGGACGGCGTCGCCGAGCACGGCGCCGTTGTGGGTGAGGTTGTCGAGGCTCATCAGGGCGATGCGCCCCCCGCCAGCGTCCCGACGAGCGGCCAAGGCGGCGACCAGGCGTTCCGGGACGGACGAGCCGTCGCGGTACCCGTTCTCCGTGACCGTCAGGGTGACGATCGTCGTCCGGGGTGAAGCGACCGCGTCCCGCAGCGCACGGACGTCGTCGGCCGGGTGTGCTGCGACGAGGACGTCGAGCACCTCCGCGGTGTCACCGTCCGGGCCGCGGGTGACGAGCGTGTACCGCCCGTCCTGCGCCGCGAGGGCGTCAGCGGCGCCGGCGGACCGACCGCTGAAGGCCGTGATGCCCCAGGGCTCGCCTGTGGCGTGCTCGGTGTACCAGGCGAGGTGCGCGCGGGCGAAGGCCCCGATGCCGACGTGCACGATGCCGGGGCGTCGGGTCATGCGGGCACCGGCACGAGCGAGCGGAGGTAGGCGAGGTTGTCGGCCGTGCGCGCCTCGAGCGGGAGGTCGGTCGAGAAGTCCTCGATCGTGACCCACCCGTCGTACCCGACCTGCCGGAGAGCGTCGAGGTAGTCGGATACCGACGCCTGCCCGGAACGGAGCGGCGCCCACTCGTTCTGCCAGATGCTGCTGCCGTCGGCACGGGTGTCCCCGGTGTCGACCCACCGTGCGTTCTTGACGTGGGCGTGCGCGAGGTACGGGCCGAGGAGCTCGAACGCGGCCAGGTGGTCTTCCTGCCCTTCGATGACGAGGTTGCCGAGGTCGTGGATTACACCGACGTGCGCCGGGTCGAGGCCGTCGAGCAACCGGAGCGCCGCCGACGCCGACGGGGTGATGGTCATGTGGTGGAGCTCGACCAGCGCCTTGACGCCGAGTTCGGCCGCGCGGGCGACCGCCCACTCCAGGTCCGCCCGGGTCCGGTCGAAGACCTGCGGGTAGGTCTCCCCCGTGTGCTCCCGCTCCTGCCGGTACATCGGCATCGTGATCCGGACCTGCCGCGCACCGAGCTCGGACGTCACCCAGAGCATGGTCTCGACGCCGTCGTGGTCCGAGGCCTGCCGGTAGCCGCCGATGCCCGAGTACTCGAGCCCCGCGGCGTCGGTGATCCGCGCGATCTCGCCGACGCGGTCCTGGATGCCGGTGAACTGCCAGGTCGACCGGTTGCCGACCCAGAACGCGGGCTCGGACGGGACCTCGGCCCCGTCGTCCGGACGGTCGTCGACGATGCGCCACTCGATGCCGTCCCAGCCCTGCTCGGCGAGGATCGTCGCTGCCTGCTCCGGGGTCCAGTCGGGGGTGGACGCGGTGAACACGGAGAACTTCATCGGGTGGCTCCTTCGGTCGAGGCGGTCGCGGCGGTCGTGGCGGTCGTGGCGGTGGCGCCGGTGGTGGCGGTGGCGGCGGCGGTGCCCTCGGCCGTGTCGTGGGCGCCGACGACCGGGACGACGTCGTCGTGGGCCCCGTCGATGACGTCGTCGATCCGGACCGGTCGGCCCAGGGTGGCGCTGACGTACAGGCCGCGCACGGTGGCGAGCGAGACGAGTGCGGCGTCGACGGTCACGCCGGGCTCCCGGCCCTCTCGGACCGCCGCGACGATGTCGGTGTACTGCCGGGCGTGCCCGGCGGCGAAGTGGTCCGGCTCGGCCGGGCCCCCGACCACGTGTTCCGGCGGGACCACGTCGGCCTTCTGATCCACCGCGCCGGCGACCGCCGTCGCGTTCGCGGTCGTCGATGCGGACTCCAGGGTGGCGGCGTCCGGAGCGACGTGGAAGTACGCGAGCCGGTCGTCGTCCACGATCGCGGACCCGTGCGTGCCGTACACCGCGTAGCGCGCGGACAGCCCCGGGTAGGCGGCCGTCGTGCAGTGGATGACCGCGAGCGCACCCGAGGCGAACCGGACGGTGGCGACCGCCGTGTCCTCGACCTCGATCCGGTCGTGCGCGAGCAGCCCGGTCTGTGCCGAGATCTCGACCGGACGCCCGAGTGCCCAGACGAGCAGATCGACGGTGTGCACGCCCTGGTTCATCACCGCGCCACCGCCGTCGAGCGCCCAGGTGCCCCGCCAGTCGCCGGAGTCGTAGTAGCCCTGCGACCGGTACCAGGCGACGCTCGCGACCCCCGAGGTCACCGTGCCGAAGCGCCCGTCGTGCGCGGCACCGGCCACGGCGACCGACGCGGGGTCGAACCGGTGCTGGCTGATGACGCTCGTGACGAGGCCGCGCTGCCGTGCGGCTGCGGCGAGCGCCGCGATCTGCCGGGCGCGGGGCATCGTGGTGTCGAGGGGCTTCTCGATGACGACGTGCTTCCCCGCGGCCAGTGCGGCCTCGGCCAGCTGGACGTGCATGCCCGAGGGCGAGCAGATCGCGACGACGTCGATGTCGGTGGCGGCGATTGCCTGCTCGATCGTCTCGGTGGTGATCGGGCGGGGCACGCCCATCGCGGCGATCTCGTCGGCGGCGCTCGTGGCCGCGGCGGGGATCGCGTCGACGAGGGCGACGACCTGGAGTCCGTCGTGGTGCACGGCGACCGCGGCGTGGTGGCGTCCGATGACGCCCGCGCCGACGACGGCGAGCTTGAGCGGGGTCGTGGTGGTGGTGTCGGTCATCGCAGGGTGACTCCGATCTGGTCGGTGAGGGTGCGGAAGGCGCGGGCCGCACGGCCGAACGCCGCGGGGCCGGAGAACCCGCCGAGGGAGGTGACGTCACTGAGGTGCGGTTCGAGGGAGGCGTACCCGGTGTACCCGGCGTCGCGGAGGGCCGTGAGCGTGCGCAGCAGTTCGCCGTCGCCCTGCCCCGCAGGGACCACCGAGGAGTCGGCGGCGAGGGCGTCCTTCACCTGCAGGTAGTCGACGTACGGCGCGAGCTGGGCCCAGCCGTCGGTGAACGGTCGGACGCCGCACTGCACGTAGTTGGCGTTGTCCCAGGCGAGTCGCAGGGCCGGCGACCCGACGCTCTCGACCACGTCGAGCACCCGGGCGGGGACGTCTCCGTAGATCTCCTTCTCGTTCTCGTGGAGGAGGGTCACGCCCTCGCGTTCGGCGAGGTCGGCGAGTGCCCGCATCCGCACGAGGACGTCGTCACGTGCGGCGTCCGGCGTGCGGCCCGGGAAGTAGAACGAGAAGATCCGGATGTTCGTCGTGCCGAGCGCGTGGGCTGCGGCGATCGCGCGACCGAGCCGAGTGACCTCGTGTTCGACGGGTTCGTCGACGGAGACCTTGCCGATCGGTGACGCGATGGCGGACACGGTCTGCCCGCGTTCCTCGAACAGACGGTGGAGGCCGGCGAGCTGGTCCTCGTCGAGGTCGACGACGTTCACCCCCCAGGCGCTCCGGACCTCGATCGCGCTGGCGCCGAGCGCCTGGAGGACCGCGACCTGGACGATCGGATCGGCGTCGATCTCGTCGCCGAAACCGGAGAGTTCCCAACTGGGCTGGGTCATTGCATTCCCTTCATGCGACCAGCCTGGCGCGCGAGGCGGTGCTGCGCCGCGCCTCCAGGCTGTCTGTGGACAACTCGCGCTACTTGACCGAACCGGCGGTGAGACCGCCGACCAGGTAGCGCTGGAAGACGAGGTAGAGCGCGACGACGGGCACTGCGCACACGATGGAGGCGGCCATCATCTGGCCGTAGATGGGGACGGCCCCGCCCTCCTGGGCGGTACCGAGCACCTGCAGCACCACCGCGACGGTGCGGGTGTTCGGGGTCGTCATGATCGTGCTGAAGAGCACGTCGTTCCACCCGAGCAGGAACGCGAAGATCGCGGACACGACGATCCCCGGCCACGACAGTGGCAGGAGGATCTTCGTGAGGATCGTGGTCGACGAGGCGCCGTCGATGCGGGCGGCCTCCTCGAGCTCCTTCGGCAGTCCCCGGAGGTACGTGACCATCACCCAGGTTGAGAACGGCAGCGCGAACGTCAGGTACGTGACGAACAACCCCCAGCGGGTCCCGATGATCTGCACGCCGGTCGCGCTCGCGATGTTCGAGAACACCACGAACACCGGCAGCAGCAGGAGCGTGCCCGGGATCGACTGCAGGGCGAGCAGCCCGCGGAGGATCGTCAGGCGACCGAGGAACCGGAACCGGACGAGCACGTACGCCGTGGACACCGCGAGCGCGGCACTGGCGACGGCCACCGCCCCCGCAGTGAGGATCGAGTTCACGAGTCCCTGCCCGAGACCGACCGTCGACCAGATGTCGACGTAGTTCGCGAGCGTGAACTCGGACGGGAAGTACTCGCCGCGGGCGACGGCGACGTCGGAGTTCACCGAGCCGAAGACGACGTAGAGCACCGGCACCGCGATGAAGGCGACGATGACGGCGATCACCACGATCAGGAGCCAACGCGGCAGGAGTCGGGTGACGTCAGTGTCGTACGGTCGCTTCCGGCCGCGGCCGTGCGGCGCGGTGATGCTCTCGGTCAGCGTCGCGGTGGCTCGGGTCCGGGTGGTGTCGTAGGCGGTCATGCGCGGGCTCCGTCCAGGTCAGCGGCGGTGGGGCTGGCGAGGGCCTCGCCGGGCAGGGTCGGGCCGGGCAGGGTCGGGCCGGGCAGGGTCGGGCCGGCGAGCGTCGCGCGGTCGGCCCGACGCTGCTTCCGGTTCGGCCCGGCGTCGTCACCGGTGTCGAGCTGCACGGCACGCAGGTAGACGAACAGCGGGATCGCGACGATCACGAGCGAGCAGATCGCCATCGCGGCGGACAAGCCGAAGCGGAACGACTGGAAGCTGGCGATGTACGTCAGGACCGGCATCACCTCGACGCTGGACGGCAGCGGGATCCCGAACAGGACGAACGGCAGCGTGAAGTTGTTGATGTTGTGCAGGACCGAGATGATCACCGCGAGGGACAGCGGGCCGCGGAGGTACGGGAAGACGATGTACCGGAGTTTCGCCCACCACGTGACCCCGTCGAGCGCTGCCGCCTCGTGCACCTCGGTCTCGACGGCCTGCAGTCCGGCCAGGGAGAGCAGGTAGACGAACGGCCAGCTGGTCCACACCATCACGCTGGCGAGGGCCCAGTAGGACGCGGGACCGTTCAACCAGAGGACGTCGGTGCCGAGCACCGCGTTCACCACGCCCTGCGGCTGGAGCATCGTGCGGAAGAACGTGCCGACGACGAACGCGGGCAGCACGTACGGGATGAGGTAGATCGACCGGACGAGTCCGCGCCCGGGGAACCGGTTCTGGGTGGAGATCGCGGCGGCCACCCCGATCGGGACCGTGACCGCGGTGACGAGGACCGCCAGCGAGGCCGAGATCCACACCGAGTGCAGGAGCGGGGAGTCCGTGATCGCCTCGACGAAGTTCCCGAGCCCGACGAACGGCGCGCTGAACCACTGGCGGAGCGTGTACTGGTCGAGGTCGAGCATCGCGATGTACACGCCCACGAGCAGCGGCACCACGATGACGGCGACCATCAGGATCCCGCCGGGCAGGAGCATCCACAGCGGGCGTTCCCGCCGGGACAACGGCGTGGTGCCGTGCGGTCGGACGGGCCGTGGCGCCTGCGCGGTCGCGCGCCTGGTCTCGGTGGCGGTCATCACAGACCTCCGTTCTTCTGCCGGTCGAGCGTGGACTGGGCGTCCTTCTGCGCCTGCCGCAGGCGCTTCCGGAGCTGGTCGTCGCTGACGCCGCCACCCTTGAGCGACGGGATCGACTGCACGACGACGTCGACGAGCGAGAGCTGGATGTCGGACCACGCGCCCGTGAAGGCCGTGGGCTTCGAGCGCTTGCCGGCCTGGATGATCGGGGCCAGCTGGGGGTTCTCCCCCGCGAGCTGCGCGGCGGCGGCGGCGTTCGTGGGCAGGTTGCCGAACAGGCGGTAGTACTCGAGCTGCGCTGCCGGCGTGCTGACCTGCTTGACGAAGTCGAACGACAGGCGTTGCTTCGTGCCGTAGTCCGCGACGACGAAGTTGTCGCCGGACAGGATGCTCGCGGCGTCGATGCCGTCGGCCGGCCGTTCGGTCGCGCCGGGTGGCACGGTCGGGAGCAGGGCGAACGCGTACTTGCCGTCCACCGGCGTGCCACGGAACGAGTTGATCGCGGTGGTGGTCGTCATCGGGAAGAACGCGGCCTTCCCCTCGGTGAACTGGGCGAGGGCCTGCGGGTTGTTCCAGCCGATCGCCGCGGGGTCGACGACGCCGTCCTTCGTGACCCAGTCGAAGTAGGTGCGGTAGGCGTTCTCCACCGCCGTGCTGTCGATCTCGGCCGTCGAACCGTCCACGATCGTGTTCCCGGCGTTCTGGGCCATCCCCCAGATGAACTTCCACGGGTCGAACCCGTCGGCGTAGGCGACCGCCAGACCGTGGACGTCACCGCTCGTGGTCGCCTTCGCGTCGGCGGTCAGCTCGTCCCACGTCGTGGGCATCTCGGTGATGCCGGCCTTCGCGAGCAGCTCCTTGTTCACCGCCATCACGAACGGACGGCTGGCGAACGGGATGCCGATCTGCTTCGAGGGGCTCGGGCCCGAGATCCCGAAGGACGCGGGGTCGAACTGGTCCTTGCCGCCGACGGCCTTCCACTGCTCCGGACCCATCTCGACGAACGCCCCGGTCGCGTACGCCGTCGGGGTGAACGTCGTCCCGATGGCGTAGACGTCGGGGCCCTGGCCGGAGATCACGCTCGTCTGGATCGCGGTCAGTTCCTCCTGCGCGGAGGAGTACGTCTCCCACTGGATGTCCGCTCCGGTGGTGCGCTTGAACGCCGCGGCGGTGTCCTGCTGCCACTGCTTGCGCTGCTTGGGGTAGGTGGTGTCCGCGGCCATCATGACGCGGAGGGTGTTCGGGTCGTCACCGCTGCCGTTCACCACGGCGCACCCCTGCAGGGACAGCGCGGCGAGGGCGACGACGACCACGGCACCGGCGAGGGTGCGTGCCCTCAGTCCTCGTGTGCTCATGCGGGGGTTTCCTCCTCGAGACCTCCACCCGGGTGCGACGCTGCGATCCCGGGTCCCGGTGGCGGTGCCCCCGGCGTGGGCACCACTGTTCCGCGGGTGGCAAACGTCCGGCAACCGGTTGCCACTTGTTGCCACGCGGAATACGGTCGGCGCTGTGAACGAGCTCGAGCGCACCAGGCGGGTGACCATCCGGGACATCGCCGACGCGACCGGCGTGGCCGTCTCGACGGTGTCCCGCGCGCTGTCGCTGCCCGACCGGGTGAACCAGGCGACCCAGCAACGGATCCAGCAGGCGGCGCGAGAGCTCGGCTACGTGCCGAACTCGCAGGCGCGCGCGCTGACGTCCGGACGGACCCGGGCCGTCGCGGTCCTGGTGTCGGACATCACCAACCCCTTCTACTTCGACGTGATCCGCGGCACGCAGCACCAGCTCGCCGCAGCCGGGTGGACCCAGTTGCTCGTCGACACGGAGGAGTCCGCCGAGGCCGAGACCGCCGCGCTCACCGCCATCGCGGGCAAGGCGGACGGCGTCGTGCTCACCGCCTCGCGCCTGTCCGACGCCCAGATCGCCCGCTTCGCCGAGCGCACGCCGCTCGTGGTCCTGAACCGTCGACCCGCGGGGGTCCCGTCCGTGCTCATCGACACCCCCGGCGGGGTCGAACAAGCAGTCCAGCACCTCGCCTCGCTCGGGCACCGGGAGATCCTGTACGTCGCCGGCCCGGACAGCTCGTGGTCGAACGAGCGCCGGTGGAAGGCGCTCGTCCGGTCCGGCAGGCGTCTGGGCCTCCGCGTCGCCCGGATCGGGCCGCACGCCCCCTTCGTCGACTCCGGTGCCGCCGCCGCCGACGCCGCGGTGCACGCCGGAGCGACCGCCTGCATCGCCTTCAACGACCTCATCGCGATCGGCATGCTCACCCGCCTGCGCGAACGCGGGGTGCGGGTACCGCAGGACATGAGCATCGTCGGGTGCGACGACATCTTCGGTGCCGACTTCTGCAACCCGCCGCTCACGACGATGACGTCGCCCATCGAGCGGGCGGGGCGGGTCGCGGTCCGCATGCTGCTCGGTCGGCTCGATGCCATCCCCGCCGACGACGTCCCGACCGAGCAGCCGAACGGGGCCGTCGCCCTGCCCACGCACCTCACCGTCCGCGAGTCCACCGGGCCGGCCCCCGAGCCCGGAACCGCTCCCGCCTCCGCCCCCACCCCCGCACCCCGCTCCGCCTGAGGGCGGACCCCAGAAGGAGTCGATGATGACCCACGCCCGCACCGGCACGCCCCTGGCGCCACACCCGGACCGCTTGTTCGCCGCGGAATCCGGCGCCCGAGCCGTCGCCCGCACCGTCTACGAGGCCGTGCGCGACGCCCCGATCATCTCGCCGCACGGCCACGTCGACGCGGCCCTGCTCGCGGACGACCAGCCGTTCCAGGACCCGGCATCGCTCCTCATCACACCCGACCACTACGTCCTGCGGCTCCTGCACGCCAACGGCGTCCCGCTGGAGGCGCTGGGACGCGCGGATGCGTCGTCAGGGCGACCCGTGCCTCCCGGCCGCGACGCCTGGCGGCAGCTGGCGGAGCACTGGGACGACTTCCTCGGCACCCCGGTCCGGTTCTGGTTCGAGAGCGAGCTCCACGACGTCTTCGGGCTCGACACCGCACCCGATGCGGCGAACGCCGACGAGCAGTACGACCACATCGCGGCGCTGCTCCAGGAGCCGCGGATGCGGCCGCGTGCCCTGTTCGACGCCTTCGGCATCGAGGTCCTGGCGACCACCGACGACCCGACGGCTGACCTCGCCGCGCACGCGCGGCTCGCTGCCGACCCCTCGTTCACCGGGCGGGTGGTCCCCACCTTCCGCGCGGACGCCGTGTTCGACCCGTCCCGCTCGGACTGGAGGCACGTGGTCGCGTCGATCGGCGAGGCCGCCGGCATCGACACGGGAACCCACGACGGGCTGCTCGCGGCGCTCCGCGCGCGGCGGCGGTACTTCATCGAGCACGGCGCGACGGCGACGGACACCGGTGTGCTGGACGCCGGGTCGCACCCGCTGTCGCACGCCGAGCGCTCGCGCATCCACACGGCCGCCCTGCACGGTACGGTGACTGCGGCGGAGGCCGTCGCCTACCGGCACGACATGCTCTACCGCTGGGCCGAGATGAGCGTCGAGGACGGCCTGGTGATGCAACTGCACCCCGGCGTCATCCGGAACCACCACGAGCCGACGCTCGCGCGCTTCGGGGGTGACACCGGGCACGACCTGCCCGCCGTCGGGTCCTTCACCGAGCCGCTCCGGCCGCTGCTCAACGCGTTCGGCACCGCACCCGGGTTCCACCTCGTGCTGTTCACCGTCGACGAGACCGTGTTCTCGCGGGAGATCGGGCCGCTCGCCGGCTTCTACCCCGCCGTGTACGCCGGAGCCCCGTGGTGGTTCATCGACACCCCGGCGGCGATCGGGCGTTACCGGGCGGCGATCACCGACTCGGCGTCGTTCACCAAGACGTCGGGCTTCATCGACGACACCCGCGCGTACTGCTCCATCCCGGCGCGGCACGACATGGCGCGGCGGGCGGATGCGGCGTACCTGGCGTCGCTCGTGGTGACGCACCAGATCTCCGAGGAGGACGCGGTGCGCACCGCACGGCGGATCGTGTCGGACATCCCGAAGGCGACGTTCAAGCTGTAGGTGGATCAGACCCGCTGCGGCAGCCGGGTCAGCCGCGGGCGCGGGTGGCGTCAGTTGCCGTTCCTCGCCGTGCGGGATCAGCTGGACGACACCAGGTCCTCGAGCACCGCGGCGATCTCGGGGACCGAGTCGAGTCGCCCGTCGGCGATCGCGACGATGAACTCGTACGCGGCATCGTTCGAGGCGAGGAAGCCCCTGCCGTTCACCTCGAGGAAGACCACGAGCACCATGAGTCCGAGACGCTTGTTCCCGTCGACGAGCGCGTGGTTCCGCACCGTGGAGTGCACGACCGCGGCGGCCTTCTCGAGCAGCGTCGGATACGCGTCACGACCGCCGATCGACGCGGCGGGCCGGACCATCGCCGCCTCGATCAGGCCGACATCGCGGACAGCGACGTCCGGCCCGAGCGTGCGACGCGCGATGTGGAGCGCGTCATCGACGGTCAGGTGGATCATCGTCCGAGTCGGTCGAGGGCCTCCGCGAATCGCGGCAGTTGCGTGTCCAGCACCGAATCGATCAGATCGCTGCGGCTGTGGTGCTCGATGTACTCGCGGATGGCCGCGCGGGCGATGTCCTGCATCGACCGTTCTTCGAGGTCTGCCCGCTTCCGCAGCGCCGCAGCTTCCGCGTCGTCCAACCGCAGTGTCATGGCCATGGGCGGCATGGTATCAACTGCGATACCACGGCGGATCAGGAGGCGGGTCACGGGCGCCACCCCGGCGTGACCAGGCCGGTCTCGTAGGCGAAGACGACCAGCTGGGCGCGGTCGCGGGCGCCGAGCTTGATCATCGCCCGGGAGACGTGGGTCTTCGCGGTCATCGGGCTGACGAACAGGTGGGCCGCGATCTCGGTGTTCGTGAGGCCCGCGGCGACGAGCTGCATGACCTGACGCTCGCGGTCGGTCAGGACGTCGAGCTCCGGCGCGAGCGAGGTCGACGTCGCGTGGGTGGCGTACGCCTCCACCAGGGACCGCGTGGCCCGGGGCGACAGCAGGGAGTCGCCGGCCACGACCGTCCGGATCGCCCGGAGGAGTTCGGCCGGTTCGGTGTCCTTGACGAGGAAGCCCGCAGCGCCGCCGCGGATCGCCTCGAACACGTAGTCGTCCTCTTCGAAGGTGGTGAGGATGACGACGTGCACCGCCGCGAGGTCCGGGTCGGCGGAGATCCGCTGCGTCGCAGCGAGGCCGTCCGTGCCCGGCATCCGGATGTCCATGAGGACGACGTCCGGCTGCGTGGCGCGAGCTGCGTCGACTGCCGCGTCCCCGTCGCCCGCCTCGGCGACGACCACCATGTCGGGCTCTGCCTCGACCAGTGCACGGAGTCCGGCCCGGATGAGCACCTGGTCGTCCGCCAGCACGGCCCGGATGGTCGCCTCGGGTGTCGCGGGGCGGTGTGGCGTCATCGTGTGGCTCCGGTGTCGGGGAAGGTGGTGGCCCGGGCGGTCGCCTCGGCCACGGGTCCGCGGACGGGCAGGCGCGCGGTCACCTGCCACCCGCCGTCGGCCGTGGGCGCCGCCGCGAGGGTCCCACCGACGGCGTCCGCGCGCTCGCGCATGCCGATGATCCCGTTGCCGGTCGGACCGAGACCGGTGGCTGGGAGCCCGGCGGTCGGCCCGGGGAGTGCTGGTCCCGCTTGCGACACCCCGGCGCGCGGTGGTCGGGTCGTCGCCGGGTGGTCCCTGACGGTCAGGTCGACGACGTCCGGCCCGACGTCGACGGTGATGACCACGCGGTGGCCCGGAGCGTGCTTCATGACGTTCGTCACCGATTCCTGCACGATGCGGAACCCGTTCCGGTCCGTGATGGCGTCGAGACGACCCGGATCGCCAGCGACGGTCGCGGCGATGTCCACGCCGGCGGCACGGGCGCGTTCGACGAGCGCCGGGATCCGGTCCATCCCCGGGGTGGGGTCGCGGTCGGATCCGAACGCGTCGGCGTCCACGGCGCGGAGGACGCCGAGGATCGTCCGCAGCTCGACGAGGGCGTCCCGGCTGGCGTCCCGGATGTTCCCGAGTGCCTGTTGCGTCTGCTCCGGCAGGTCGGAGCCCAGGTGGAGCGCGACCCCCGCCTGCAGGTTGATGAGCGACATGGCGTGCGCGACCGAGTCGTGGAGTTCACGGGCGATCCGGACCCGTTCGGCTTCGGCTCGGCGACGCTCGGCCTCGACCCGCTGACGCCGACGCTCGGCCACCCGCTCGATGCGGACCCGAGCCAGCTCGGACACGGCGATGGTCACGGTGGCCCACGCGAGCGCGAGCAGCACCGCACTGGGGTCGAGCGCCGGCGACCGGCCGAGCACGAGGTCCGCGGCGGGCAGCGTGACGACGCTGATCGCCGCGACGACGCCGACCGCCCACCGGTGCCCGCGGAGCCACGCGTTCGCCATCGCCATTGTCAGGGCCGCGACGAACGGCCCCCGCGGACTCACGACGACCGCGTAGGCGACGGTCGTGACGAGCGTGCCGACCAGCACCGCGCGCGGCCATCGCCACCGCCACGGGAGCAGCACGATGCCGGCGAGCAGCAGGCCGAGTGCGACGGGACCGACCGCGACCGCGTCGACCGGCCCGAGGACGACGTGCCGTGCCCACGGCGGCCCACCCCCGGCCGCCGACCCCGTGAAGCGGGAGGCCCCGAGCGTCCCGAGGACCTGGACGAGCGCCACGGGCAGGACCCGGCCGAACCTGCCGAACCGTCGACGGCCGTCCGGCCGAGGCGTGTCCTCGTCCGGGGTCGTCGAGCTCGGTCCGCTGTGCATGGGTCGAGCCTAGGGTCGCGTGGTCCCGGCGACATCGGGCGAGCGCACGACCTGTGGACTACTCCCCCGGGCGCAGGTGCCTGTGGAGGACGGGCCGCTGTACGACGGCGGGAGCAGGCGGAAGTGGGCCTCGGCGGCGGACGCGTGACGGGCCTCCAGGACCGACGCTGGAACGGTCGCAGCACAGCGACCAGCGGTCGCATCCGAGCGACCAGCAACCGACCAGGAGGTCACCATGATCACGTCACTCACCACAGCAGCCACCACCGCAGCCGGCCCCTACTGGCACGGCGGGGCCGGGTTCCCGTTCTTCGTCTTCCCCGCGTTCTTCTTCGTCGTGTTCCTCGTCGTCTTCCTGGTGTTCGGGGTCTTCCGACGGGGCAGCTGGCGCGCACTCGCCGACGCCCGTTCCGTGCTGGCGGACCGGTTCGCCCGCGGCGACATCGGTGCCGAGGAGTACCGGGCGCGGCTCTCCGAGCTCAGCCGGAAGTGACCTCGAGCGCGGCGAGGATCGCCGTCACCGTGTCGTCGACCGGTCCCGCGATCGACACGGCGACGGCGGCCTCGTCCGGCTGCGGACGCTCCAGCGTCGCGAACTGGGAGTCGAGCAGCGACGGCGGCATGAACTCGTGGTGCCGGTGTGCCTGCCGCTCGGCGATCAGGGCGTGGGACCCGTCCAGGAAGGCGATGACGAGGTCCGGGACGGAGGCGCGCAGTCGGTCCCGGTAGACACGTCGCAGTGCCGAGTTCGCCATCACGCACCGGGAACCGGTCGCCTCGACCGCGACGATCCGCGCGGCGCAGGCGTCGAGCCACGGCCAGCGGTCCTCGTCCGTGAGCGGGATGCCGCGGCGCATCTTCTCCTTGTTCGCGGCCGGGTGCAGGTCGTCAGCGTCGACGAAGGTGGTCGGCTGGCCGCGCTCGGCGAGGGCGACGGCCACCGCCTCGCCGATCGTGGTCTTCCCCGACCCGGAGACACCCATCACGAGCACGGGCGGGAGGACGGCGCGATCGGTCATCCCTCCACCGTAGGCGTCCGGGTGAACGCTCTCCACACGATCCCGTAACACCGGTGCGGTTCCAGGGCGCGGTGCATAGGTTGGTCGGCAAGACGTCAGGACAAAGGAGACCTTCGTGGCAGACAACAACGGACAGGCGAACATCGGCGTGGTCGGCCTCGCCGTCATGGGCTCGAACCTCGCACGGAACCTCGCCAGTCGGGAGGGCAACACCGTCGCGGTCTACAACCGCACGTACGCCCGCACCGAGGAGCTGCTGCAGGAGCACGGCGACGTCGGGTTCATCGCGTCGAAGGACATCGACGAGTTCGTCGCGTCGCTCTCGAAGCCCCGCACGGCGATCATCATGGTGCAGGCCGGCAAGGGCACCGACGCCGTGATCTCCCAGCTCGCCGACCGATTCGAGCCCGGCGACATCATCGTCGACGGCGGCAACGCGAACTTCCACGACACCATCCGCCGCGAGCACGACCTCAGCGAGCGCGGCCTGAACTTCGTCGGCACCGGCATCTCCGGTGGCGAAGAAGGCGCGCTCAAGGGGCCGTCGATCATGCCCGGCGGCTCGAAGGAGGCCTGGGAGACCCTCGGGCCGATCCTGAAGTCCATCGCCGCCGTCGCCGAGGGCGAGCCCTGCGTCACGCACATCGGCACCGGGGGCGCAGGACACTTCGTGAAGATGGTGCACAACGGCATCGAGTACGCCGACATGCAGCTGATCGCGGAGTCCTACGACCTGCTCCGCCGCGCCGGGGGTCTCGACGTCGAGGACCTGGTGAAGGTGTTCGACGAGTGGAACAAGGGCGACCTCGAGTCCTACCTCATCGAGATCACCGCCGAGATCCTCAAGCAGCGCGACGCCGAGACCGGCAAGCCGCTCGTCGACGTGATCCGCGACGAGGCCGGCTCCAAGGGCACCGGCGTGTGGACCGTGCAGAACGCGGTGGGACTCGGCATCCCGGTGTCCGGCATCGGCGAAGCGGTCTTCGCCCGGGCCGTGTCGTCGAAGCCGACCCAGCGCGCCGCGGTGCAGCAGTCGGTGCAGTCGCGCCCCGCGATCGCCGAGGTCCCGGACACCTTCGCCGACGACGTCCGGGCCGCGCTGTACGCCTCGAAGGTGGTCGCGTACGCGCAGGGCTTCGACCTCATCATCGCGGGGGCGAAGGAGTACGGCTGGGACATCGACCTCGGCAACATCGCGAAGATCTGGCGCGGCGGCTGCATCATCCGCGCACAGTTCCTCAACCGCATCGTCGAGGCCTACGACGAGAACCCCGAGCTCGAGAGCCTGCTGGTCGACCCGTACTTCGCGAACGCCGTCGCCGAGGGTGAAGCCGCCTGGCGTCGCATCGTCGGCATCGCAGCCGCGTCCGGGATCCCGGCGCCCGGGTTCTCGTCCGCGCTGTCGTACTTCGACGCGCTGGCGTCCGACCGGCTGCCCGCCGCGCTCATCCAGGGTCAGCGTGACTTCTTCGGCGCGCACACCTACCAGCGCATCGACAAGCCGGGGACGTTCCACACGCTCTGGTCCGACGAGGACCGCCGCGAGGTCGAACAGGAGCCGTCGACGCACTAGTCCGCGGGGACGACACGTCCGGAAGGCCCTGCCGATCGGCGGGGCCTTCCGGCCCTGCGCACGAGCCGACCCCGTCCTACGAGACGATGCGCTCGCGCGCCAGGTCCACGACGAGCCGCTCGAGCTTCGGTCCCCGCCCGAGCAGTCGCTTCGACCCGGGTGCCGCCCGCACGAAGAACGTCGCGACCGCCGGGGAGTCGTCCATCCGCACGTAGTGCAACGCCACGGCGCACGCCCGTCGCCCCTCGCCCGGGGTCCGGTCCTCGAGCCCGACGTGCACCATCCGGCTCCACCGGATCACGAGCAGCCGCGTCGCACGCCGTTCGTCGAGTTCCCACAGGGAGGCCTCGGTCGCGCCGAACGCCCAGGTGACCCGCTCCCCCAGGCTGACCTCGGCCCGGAGTTCCTCCATCGCCGCCCGGAGCTCGGCCGTGGGCGCCGCCGGGACCAGCCACACCGTGGGGTCGATGCGCCGGATCGCGAGCGCCAGGGCTTCGTCCTGTCGGCGCCGTCGGATCGTCTGCGCACGCACCACCGCGACGACGATGAGCGCCACCCCGAGCGCGATGGACACGGCCTCGGCGATGGCGAAGAAGCTGAGGTCGGTGTGCGGCGCCAACGCCACGACCAGGACGCGGCTGACCAGCAGTGCGAGCCAGACGGCGACGATGACCCACCGGACGACCATGAGTCGCCGCACCGGATCGGCCGGCCCGCGACCGCGCGCGCCGTCCCGCCGTGGAGCACGGTCCGGATGCCTCGCCATGCCCCGATCCTCGCACGCCCGATGGCCGCCGGTCTCTGGAGGGCCGGGGAACGCACGCCCGAACCGCCGGCACGACCACGTGCCCCGGTGCATGCACGACTGTCAGCAGTCCTGCGGCAGTCCGGCTCTAGCCTCGGGTCATGACCGAGGGCGCCGCCACCGAAGGACCCGTGACCGGAGGACCCGTGAGCGACCGAGGCGTCGGTGACCCCTCGGGCAGCAGCACTGGTCGCCAGGGCGGACCCGTGCGGACGCCGGACGTCGTGGTGCCGGCACGTCCCCGCCGCTGGGCGGCTGCCGCGGGCCTCGTGGCCGCAGCCGCGTTCCTCGGTCTCGCCGAGTTCGGCGCCCTGCTCCTCGGTGGTGCCGGCAGCCCGCTCGTCGCCGTGGGGTCCGCGGTCATCGACCTCGCCCCGCCGCCTGCGAAGGACCTCATGGTCGCGCTGTTCGGGACCGGGGACAAGGTCGCCCTGTTCGTGCTGATGACAGCCATCGTCGCCGTGGTCAGCGCGGGCGCCGGCATCCTGGAGCGCGCCCGTCCCCCCTTCGGCGCACTGGTCTTCGCGATCGGCGGTGTCCTCGCGCTGTTCGCCGTGACGACGCGGTCCGGCAGCGGCTCCCTGGACGGCGCACCCACCGTGCTCGGTGTGGCGGCGGCGGTCATCGTCCTCCGGGTCCTGACCGGACGACTCCGACGGTGGGAGGCCGCAGCCGCCGTCCCCTCGGCCGCACCCCGACCAGCCTCGACCGAGCGCCGTGCGTTCCTGGTCTGGGGCGTCACCGCGGCGGGGCTCGCGGTCGTGGTGGGCACCGCCTCCCGGCTCGGATCGTCCGCCATGCAGGCGGCCGCTGCCGCCCGCCGTGCCATCCGGCTGCCGCGCGCCGCGGCGCCCGCTGCGTCCGTCCCGGCGGGTGCGTCACTCGGCGTCGCGGGGATCACCCCGTACGTGACCCCGAACGCCGACTTCTACCGGATCGACACCGCGTTGAGCGTGCCGTCCGTCGACCCGGCAACGTGGCAACTCCGCATCCACGGCGCGGTGGACCACGAGGTCGTGCTGACGTGGGACCAGCTCCTCGCGCTGCCGCTCGAGGAGCACTACGCGACCCTGAGCTGCGTCTCGAACGAGGTCGGCGGCGACCTGATCGGCACCGCCAGGTGGTTGGGCTACCCGATCCGCGCACTCCTGGAACGCGCCGGACCACACGCGGGCGCCGACATGGTCCTCTCGCGGAGCATCGACGGCTTCACCGCCGGGACGCCCCTGGACGTCCTGCAGGACAAGGGGACCGCGGCGATCCTCGCGGTGGGCATGAACGGTGAGCCGCTGCCGGCCCAGCACGGGTTCCCGGTCCGCATGGTGGTGCCGGGCCTGTACGGGTACGTCTCGGCGACGAAGTGGGTCACCGAGCTCGAGGTCACCCGCTTCGCCGACGCCCAGGGGTACTGGACGCCGCGTGGCTGGTCGGAGCGCGGCCCGGTCAAGCTCGAGTCGCGGGTCGACACGCCCCGCGATGGCTCGACGGTGGAGGCCGGCAAGCAGGTGGCGATCGCCGGTGTCGCCTGGCAGCCGCACGTGGGTGTGCGGGGCGTCCAGGTGCGGATCGGCAACGGGTCCTGGCAGGACGCGACCCTCGCCGACTCGGTGTCGGCGGACACGTGGCGGCAGTGGGTGTTCCGGTGGACGCCGGACGCCGGCTCGCACCGCATCCAGGTCCGGGCGATCAGCGCGGACGGCGAGGTCCAGACGAGTGTCGAGCGGCCGCCGGCGCCGAACGGCGCCTCGGGTTGGCACACGGTGACGGTCCGCGCGAGCTGACCGTCCGCGCGCTGGCAGGTTCGCGCGCAGTCAGGTCTGCTCGCTGGTCCCTTCGCGCGCTGGCTGGTTCGCTCCGCGGTGCGGTCGGGAGGCACGGTGCGGGCGGGTGGGTCGGTCCACGCCGACGAGACGGTGCTCGGCTGGCGCCGCGCGGTCAGGACGGTCGGGTCGCCACGACGCAGGTCCCGTCGACGTCGACGTCCGACTCGACTGACACGACGAAGCCCGCAGCGCGGAACAGTTCGGCCGATGCCGGAGCCTGCGCCACGGACACCTCGATGACCACCGCCCCGCCCGGACGCACCCACACACCGGACTCCGCCGCGATCCGTCGGTGCAGGTCGAGGCCGTCGGTCCCCCCGTCGAGCGCCACCCGGTGCTCGTGGTCGCGTGCCTCGGTCGGCATCATCGCGATCGCCGACGTCGGCACGTACGGCGCGTTGACCGCGATGACGTCCACGACCCCGCGGAACCGATCGGGCAACGGCGCGAACAGGTCCCCCGCGACGACGATGCCACGATCCCCGACGTTCTCCGCCGCGACCTCGACCGCGTCCGGGTCGACGTCCACCGCGACCAGGTCCAACGCGCCGACCCGTCCGAGCAGGGCCACGCTGATCGCCCCCGCGCCGCAGCAGAGGTCGACGACCCGGTCGTAGCGCGACAGCCGTCGGGCAGCCTGCTTCACCACGACGGTCGTCCGCGCCCTCGGCACGAAGACCCCCGGCGTGACCCGGATGCGGTGCCCGTCGAACGCCGCCCAGCCCAGGACGTACTCCAGCGGTTCCCCACCGAGGCGCCGCTGCAGCAGCGATCGGAGCCGCACCGCATCACCGTCGCCGGCCTCGAGCAACAGGTCGGCTTCGTCCTCGGCGAAGACGCTGCCGGCCGCCCGGAGTCGAGCGGCCAGCGCGTCACGGGGCGACGGGGTCACCACGGGTCACTTCCGACGAACACGTCACGGCGACGGACACGGACACGGGATGGTGTGCGCCGTCGGCTGTGCCCCTGCGTTCCACGGCTCGGCCCATGTGGTCGATGCCTGCGCTACGCGGCGCCGTCGAACATCGACGTGACGGACCCGTCGTCGAAGACCTCGTGGATGGCGCGGGCGATGAGCGGGGCGATCGGCAGGACCTCGAGCCGGGGCCACCGCTTCTCCATCGGCACGGGCAACGTGTCGGTGACGACGACCCGGTCGATGAACTCGCTCTGCAGGAGCTCCGTGGCCGGGTCCGAGAACACGGCGTGCGTCGCGGCGACCACGACGCCGGTCGCGCCGGCTTCCTTGAGGGCCTCCGCCGCCTTCGCGATCGTGCGACCGGTGTCGATCAGGTCATCGACGAGCAGGCACACGCGGCCCCGGACGTCGCCGACGATCTCGTGCACGGTGACCTGGTTCGGGACGAGGGGGTCACGACGCTTGTGGATGATGGCGAGCGGCGCGCCGAGCTTCTCGGACCAGATGTCGGCGACCCGGACGCGCCCCATGTCGGGCGAGACCACGGTCAGCGTGGTCGGGTCGAGGATCTCCTGGAACCGCTCGAGCAACACCGGCATGGCGAACAGGTGGTCCACGGGGCCGTCGAAGAACCCCTGGATCTGCGCGGCGTGCAGGTCGACGCTCATGATGCGGTGCGCGCCGGCGGCCTTGAACAGGTCCGCGACCAGGCGGGCCGAGATCGGCTCGCGGCCGCGGCCCTTCTTGTCCTGACGGGCGTACGGGTAGAACGGCGCGACGACGGTGATGCGCTTCGCCGAGGCACGCTTGAGCGCATCGACGATGATGAGCTGCTCCATGATCCACTCGTTGATCGGCGCCGTGTGCGACTGGATGACGAAGGCGTCACACCCGCGGACCGACTCGTCGAAGCGGGTGTAGAGCTCACCGTTCGCGAACGTCCGGGCGTCGGTCGGGACGAGATCGACGCCGAGCTCCTCCGCGATCTCAGCCGAGAGTGACGGGTGTGCTCGCCCAGCGACGAGGACGAGTCGCTTCTGGCCGGTTGTCTTGATTCCGGACACGTGCCGTACTCACTCCCTGACCCGCGAGGGGTCGGTTCGACGACCCGAAGGTCGCCAGGATCTATTCGCTGTGCGCACGCCGAGCAGCCTCGGCCGCCGGCGAACCGGGTCGGTGTTCTTCGACCCATCCGTCGGTGTTGCGCTGCGGGGCGTAGCTGATCGCGAGCGACCCGGCCGGAACGTCCTTGCGGACGGTCGTTCCGGCGCCGGTGTACGCCCCGTCCCCAATCCTAACCGGGGCGACGAACACGTTGTGCGAGCCGGTGCGGACGTGGGACCCGACCTCGGTCCGGTGCTTGTGCACACCGTCGTAGTTGGCGGTGATGGTGTTCGCCCCGATGTTCGAGTCCTCGCCCACCTCGGCATCGCCGATGTACGACAGGTGCGGCACCTTGCTGCCCCGGCCGATCACGGCGTTCTTGGTCTCGACGAAGGTGCCGATCTTGCCGTCGTCCCCGAGGATCGTGCCCGGTCGCAGGTAGGCGAACGGTCCGACCGAGGCGCCGTCACCGATCACCGCGAGCGTGGCGTCCACCCGGTTCACGATCGCCCCGGTGCCCACTTCGGTGTCACGGAGCGTGGTGTCCGGACCGACGACGGCACCCGACGCGATCGCGGTCGCGCCGATGAGCTGGGTGCCGGGCAGGATCTCGGCGTCGGGTTCGATCGTGACGTCGAGGTCGATCCACGTCGTCGCCGGGTCCTGCACGGTGACGCCGGCGAGCTGGTGTCGGCGGACGATGCGGGCGTTGAGTTCACGGGCGGCATCGGACAGCTGTGCGCGGTCGTTGATCCCCGCGACCAGCCACGGGTCGGTCAGCGTGACGACGTCGATCCGGGCACCACGCCCGGCGATCAGCGTCGGCGCGTCGGTGATGTACTTCTCGCCCTGGGCGTTCGCGGTCGTCAGCGAGGGCAGGACCGCACGGAGGGCCGCCGCGTCGAACGCGTAGATGCCGGCGTTCGCCTCGGTGATCGCGAGCTGCTCGGGGGTCGCGTCCTTGTGCTCGACGACTGCCGCGAAGCCACCCGCCGCGTCGCGGATGATCCGGCCGAGGCCGGTGGGGTCCGGGGCGATGGCGCTCACGAAGGTGGCCCCGTTCCGCCCGGACACGTGCGCGTCGACCAGG
Organism: Curtobacterium sp. ISL-83; assembly: GCF_018613895.1. Classification (GTDB taxonomy): domain Bacteria; phylum Actinomycetota; class Actinomycetes; order Actinomycetales; family Microbacteriaceae; genus Curtobacterium. The sequence continues at coordinate 139,713 of NZ_JAGGPH010000003.1, read as the reverse complement.
GCACGGAGCGAAGCGGCGTCGAGGAGCGGCACATCGCCCGAGAGCACCACCACGGCGCCGTCGAAGTCGGCCGGGAGCGCGTCCACGGCGACCTGCACCGCACGCCCCGTGCCGGGGACGTCGTCCTGGTCGACGATGATCGCGTCCGGCGCTCGCTCGGTGACCTCGGCTGCCACCCGATCGCGCTCGTGCCGCACCACCACGGCGACGTGTGCGGGCTCGAGCGAGGACGCGGTCCGCAGCACGTGTGCGATGAGCGGCAGGCCCGCGAGCCGGTGCAGCACCTTCGGGGTGGAGGACTTCATGCGCGTGCCCTGCCCGGCGGCGAGGACGACGACGGCGATCCGCTGGTCGGTCATGGGTCCATCCTGGCGCACCGGCGCTCCGGGCGGCCGCGCGAACACGGCCCTGTAGGCAACCACGGGCAGAACCGCGGCCTGTGGAGGAACGGTCCCCGTGCCTCCAGGCCGTCCGACTCGGCCATCCGCCGACTCGGACCGGTCAGCGCAGCGCGCGCACGTCAGCGCAGCGCGCCCGTCAGCGCAGCGCGCGCCCCTCCGGCTTGACGAACGCCATCAGCACGAGCCCGGCGACCAGCACGACGACCACGCCGATGATGCCGTACCGCGTCGACCCGCCGATCGTCACGGCGAGCCCGAACAACGCCGGGGCGAGGAACGTCGCCGCCCGCCCGGTGGTGGCGTACAGGCCGAAGAGCTCACCCTCGCGCCCGGGTGTGGCGAGCCGTGCCAGGTACGCCCGCGAGGACGCCTGCACCGGTCCGACGAAGATCGCGAGCGTGAGCCCGAGGACCCAGAACCACTCCGTCGCGGTCCCGGCGAGGAACACGCCGATCCCGCAGACCGACAACCCGACGAGCGACACCAGGATGAGCGCCCGCGACCCGAACCGGTCGTCGAGTCGGCCCGAGGCGAAGGTGGCGACACCGGCCACGACGTTCGCCGCGATCGCGAAGAGGATCACCTGCGAGGCACTGAACCCGAACACCTGTGCCGCGATGATCCCGCCGAACGTGAAGACCGCCCCCACGCCGTCCCGGAACACCGCGCTGGCGAGCAGGAACGCCAGGACGTTCCGCCGCTCCCGCCACAGCCGCGCGATGTCCCGACCGAGGTCCGCGTACGCCGACAGGACGGTACCGCGGCCGGTGCGGATCGGCGCGGCCTCCGGGACGGTCAGGAACAGCGGGACGGAGCTGACGGCGAGCCACACGGCGGCTATGCCGATCGCGACCCGGACGTCCCACTGCCCCGTGGCGACCGTCGCCGGCAACCGGAGCAGGCCAGCGACGCCGTCGCCGCCGAAGTCCTGGATGCAGAGCACGAGCAGCACCACGAGCAGGACGATGCCGCCGAAGTAGCCGGCTGCCCAGCCGATCGCCGAGACCCGGCCGGTCCGCTCGCCGGGCGCGACCTGTCCGAGCATCGCGTTGTACCCGACGCAGGCGATCTCGTACGCGATCGTGCCGATGCCGAGGAGCGCGGCCCCGAGCAGCAGGAACGGCTGGCTCGGTGCGACGAAGACCATGCCCGCGATCGAGAGCGTCACGCCGATGGTCGCGATCAGCACGGAACGCTTCCGGTGGCCGGTCGAGTCGGCCAGTCGGCCGATCGCCGGCGCGATCAGGGCGACCACGATGCCCGCGATGGCCAGGGTCGTCGACACGACGGCGGCGTTGTGCGCGAGCTCCCGGTCGACCGCGGCCCGGCCTGCGGCCGAGGTGTCGGCGACGAGCGTCGGGTCGACGAACGCTCGGCTCGCCAGGTAGGTGCTGAAGACGAACGTCGTGACGACGGCGTTGAACGCCGCCGACCCCCAGTCCCAGAGCGCCCAGGACACGAGGGCACGGCGGTCGGTGCGCTGGGGCGCAGCCGCGGCCGCCGTCGGTGAAGCCGTCATGCGCGAACCGTAGCGCGTCCTGGTGGCGGAGCGGTGTCCCGCGTCGCCGCGCGGCGGACGGGAGGCACGGGGCGGCCCCGCCACGCCCCTCCCGTCGGCCGCCGCGCACCGCGCACCGCGCACCGCGTGTGCCGGTGCGAGGTTGGCCGCCTGGTGCGAGGTTGGTTCCGCGCACCGAGCGATCAACCTCGCACCGGGCCGAGGCGGCGCGTCAGACCGCGGGGACGCCGTTCGGGTAGACGACGGACTTGAGCGACGCGGGGTCGGTGTCGCTCTCGAGCGCCTCGCGGACGTCGTCCAGGCCGAAACGTCCGGTGACGAGCGAGTCGAGGTCGACCTGCCCGGACGCGACCAGCCCGATCGCGACCGGCCACGTGCCGGTGTAGCGGAAGATGCCGGTGACGGTGACCTCGAGGTTCTGGATGTGCTCCACGGGCAGGACCATCTCGGAGTTGCCGAGCCCGACGAGCACGGCCGCGCCCGCCGGCCCCACCGCGCGGATGCCGTCGGCGACCGCACGAGGAGCGCCGCTCGCGTCGATGAACGCGTCGAACGGCGGCAGCTCACGGGCGATGTCGACGGCGACGGGGTCGACGACCTCGGTCGCGCCGAACGTCAGCGCACGCTCACGCCGCTCGGGCACGAGGTCGCTCACGACGATGCGGGACGCTCCGAAGGCCCGTGCCGCCTGCGCGCAGATGACCCCGATCGGGCCCGCGCCGGCGATGAGGACCGACGAGCCGGGAACGATGCCGGCCTTGCGCACGGCGGCGATCCCGACGGAGAGCGGCTCCAGGAGCGCACCCGCCTCGAAGGAGACCGAGTCCGGCAGGGTGTGCGCGAACTCGGACTCGATCGTCACGAACCCGGCGAAGGCGCCGTCCACCGGGGGCGTCGCGTAGAAGCGCATGTTCGGGCAGAGGTTGTAGCGGCCGGCCAGGCACTGGGCGCAGCGGTGGCACGGACGCTGGGGTTCGACCGCGACCCGCTCCCCCACGCGTGCGGGGTCGACACCGTCGCCGACGGCCACGATCGTGCCGGAGAGTTCGTGCCCGAGGACGAGCGGCTGGTCGACGACGAAGTCCCCGATGCGCCCGTGCCGGTAGTAGTGCACGTCGGACCCGCACACGCCGACGGCGGCGACCTGCACGAGGACGTCACCGGGGTCGGCTGTGGGGACGGGGCGTTCCTCGATGGTGAGGTCCTCGGTGCCGAGGAGCACGCTCACGCGCTGGTGCTCGTGCTCGTGCTGGTCCTGGGCCTGGTCGGTGGGTGCGGTGGTCATGCGGTGCTCGCTTCCTCGGCCGCGTCGGCGCGGCCCTCGGGGGTGTGTGGCGCGGCGGCCCCGACGGGGTCGCGCAACGGGTCGATGGGGGGTGCGTCGGTCGCGGGCTCGTCGGTCGTGTGCTGGTCGGTCGCGAGCGGGCTCGGGGCGGGGGTCGGGCTCGGGCTCGGGCTCTGCTCGAACCCGGCGGGGTCGCGCAGCAGGTCACGGAACCCGATCTCGGCCGCCCCCCGCAGCAGGACGTCGTTGCCGAGTGCGGCCGGCACGATCCGGAGCCGCTCGGTCATCGCGGCCATGGACTGCGCCCGGACGGCCGTCTCGATCCGGTCCCCGACGTGCTCCAACAGCACCGCGAGGAACCCGCCGAGCACGACCACCTCGGGGTTGACGGTGTGGATCGCGTTGCGCAGGGCCGTGGCCAGCGCGGTGACCTGACGGTCCACGACCCGCTCGACCTCGGGCCGGTCCTCGGCCAGCACCGCGGCGAGCGCGGCGGGATCGTCCGCCGCGACACCGGCGACCGCCACGAGTGCGTCGCGGGAGGCCTCGGTCTCGAGGCACCCGACGGCACCGCAGTGGCAACGGACGCCGTTCGCCGCGACGAAGGTGTGTCCGAGTTCGCCGGCGTACCCGGCCGCACCGCTCAGGGGACGGGCGCCGCTGATGACGCCGCCGCCGATGCCGCTCGCGCCGCCGTTGAGGTAGACGAGGTCGTCGACACCGCGTCCGCTGCCGTGCAGTCGCTCGGCCCAGGCGCCGCTGTTCGCGTCGTTCGCCGCGCGGACGGTCAAGCCGGTCCGTGCTGCGAGGGGCTCGGCGAGCGGTTCGTCGTGCCAGCCGAGGTGCGGGGCGTACCGGACGGTGCCGTCCTCGACGCGGACCGTGCCCGGCACGGCGACGCCGATCCCGACCGGGCGGGCGCCGTGCCGTGCCGTGAGGTCGGCGAGGAGCGCGGCGATCGTGTCCACGGCCTCCGCGGCGGTGGGGGCGGTGTCGGACGGGGCGACGGCACGGTCCCGGATGCTGCCGTCGAGTCCGACGAGGGCCACCGTCACCGCGTCGACCTCGACCGTGACGGCGGCGGCCAGGACGTCGGGCGACGCCCGGACGACCGCACTCGGGCGACCGACGCCGGTGCCGGTCGCCGGGCCGGACCCGCCGACCGGGCCGGCCGGGGTGCCACCAGCCGCCGCGCCCGCGCCCTCGTGCACGAGGCCCCGCTCCACCAGGTCCCCGACGAGTGCCAGGGTGGTCGACCGGTTCAACCCGGTGCGCCGGGTGAGTTCGGCACGGGTGGTCGGCCCGTCCTCGTGCACGATGCGGAGCAGCCGCGCCGCGTTGCCGGGCGTCGTGGTGGCCGGTCGTGCCATGGGTTCCTCCTGGTGTGGGCGACGGGCCGCGGTGGCGGGCGGCGGCGCTCGGGCCCCGCGGCGCGCCGGTCAGCGCGAGCGCGAGAACGCGGCGTCGAACGCGGCGTCCGGCGGGGCGATGGTACCGAGCCGACGGACGAAGGCCAGCGCCTCCGGCCCCCCGACGAGTCGGTCCATGCCGGCGTCCTCCCACTCGACGCTCGTCGGCCCCTCGTACCCGATGTGGTTGAGCACCCGGAACACCCGCTCCCACGGCACGTCGCCGTGCCCGGCGGTGACGAAGTCCCACCCGCGCCGGGGGTCGCCCCACGGCAGGTGCGACGAGAGCCGTCCGTTCCGGCCGTCGAGCTGCTTCACCGACTCCTTGCAATGCACGTGGTACACCCGGTCGGCGAAGTCGAGCAGGAACGCCGCGGGGTCGAGGTCCTGCCACACGAAGTGCGACGGGTCGAAGTTGAACCCGAACGCCGGCCGGTCGGCGAAGACCGAGAGCGTTCGCTTTGCCGTCCAGTAGTCGTAGGCGATCTCGGACGGGTGCACCTCGAGCGCGAACCGCACGCCGACCTCCTCGAACACATCGAGGATCGGCGACCACCGGTCGTGGAAGTCCTGGTAGCCGGCGTCGATCATCGACGCGGGCACCGGCGGGAACCCGGCCACGGTCTTCCAGATCGACGAGCCGGAGAACCCGGTGACGGTGGAGACGCCGAGCGCCGCTGCGGCCCGAGCGGTCCACTGGAGCTCCTCGGCCGCACGCTGGCGCACGCCCTCCGGGTCGCCGTCGCCCCACACGTGCGGCGCGAGGATGTCCTCGTGTCGCTGGTCGATCGGGTCGTCGCAGACGGCTTGTCCGGTCAGGTGGTTCGCGATCGTCCAGACCTGCAGGCCGTTGCGCTCGAGGATCGCCTTGCGGTCGGCGACGTACTCCGGGTCGGTCGCGGCGCGCCGGACGTCGAGGTGGTCGCCCCAGCAGGCGATCTCCAGTCCGTCGTAGCCCCACTCGCCGGCGAGCCGTGCGACCTCCTCGAAGGGCAGGTCGGCCCACTGGCCGGTGAACAGCGTGACCGGCCGGGAGGCACGGGTCGAGTCCGTCATGATGCTTCCTTCCTGCGGTGGTCGCGCTGCACGGCGTCGGTCGGGTGCACGGTGCGGCTCACCAGTCTTCGGGGCGCGCGCCCGCCGGGACGGTCGCGGGGCGGTCGACGCGCGACTGCACGTCCACGACGGTGTGCTGGCGGCCGGCGGTCGCGATGGCCTCCATCACCTCGAGCACGTGGAACGCCAGGTCGCCGGACGCACGGTGCGGGCGGTCGGTCGCGATCGCGCGCGCCATGTCGGCGAGGCCGTACCCGCGCCCGGCGTCGGCGTACCCGGCGGTCGTGGGCAGCTCGCGCCAGGTGCGGTCGTCCGCCGTGGCGACGGACACCGGGTCGGAGAACCGGTTCGGGTCCGGGACCGCCAGGCTGCCGGCGGTGCCGTGCACCTCGAACAGCGGTGCCCGGGTGGCCCAGACCTCGAACGAGACGGTGAGGGTGGAGACCACGCCGTTCTCGTGCTCCAGGACGGCGACGACGTGGGTGTCGACGTCGACCGGGATCGGCGCGCCGGCGAAGGGCCCGGTTGCGATCGTCCGCTCACGGCTGGACTGCCGCGCGCTGCCGCTCACCCGCGCGACGGGACCGAAGAACTGCACCAGGCTCGTCAGGTAGTACGGCCCCATGTCGAACAGCGGGCCGCCGCCGGGCTGGTAGTAGAACGCGGGGGCCGGGTGCCAGAGCTCGTGCCCCGGGGCGCTCCACGACACCGCGGCGCCGACGGGATCGCCGATGAGCCCGTCGTCGAGTGCGGCCCGGGCGGTCTGGATCCCGGTGCCGAGGACGGTGTCGGGCGCGCTGCCGACCCGCAGCGCCCGCTCGGCGGCGAGCGCCAGCACGGGCGCAGCCTCGGCGGTGGACATCGCGAGCGGCTTCTCGCCGTAGACGTGCTTGCCGGCCGCGAGCGCGCGGGTCGCGACGTCGGCGTGCGCAGCCGGGATCGTCAGGTTGAGGACCACGTCGACGTCGTCGGCGGCGAGCAGGTCATCGACACTCGTGCCGCGCACCCCCTGGGTCGCCCCCACCGTCGCGGCACGGTCGACGTCGAGGTCCGCGACGGCGACGAGCTCCAGGTTCGGCAGCACCGGGAAGTGCTCGAAGTACTGCTGGCTGATGTTCCCGACGCCGACGACGCCGACCCTCAGCGGCTGGTCGTTCAGCGGGCTGCCCACAGGAGTCCCCTCTCGATGACGGTCCGGAGCGGCTGCGACTCGACGACCTCGACGCGGTGGCCGGGCGCCGAGACGAAGATCCGCCCCGCGCCCCACTGCCGGGTCCAGATCGCCGGTGACGTCACCGGACGGTTCCAGGCGTCCCACGAGCGGGCCCCCTGCGTGGTGGTCGCCAGGACGTCGTTGTACTCATCGCTCAGCACCCAGTACTGCTCGGTGACGAGGTCGAAGTCCTCGATGCCCTGCGTGATCGGGTGCTCGTGCCCGAGGTCGGTCATGTGCACGGTGTACGGGATGTAGTTGTCCGACTGCTCGCCGATGCGCTCGGACGGGTGCTTGCCGGCGTGGTGGGCGAACTGCCCGCCGATCATGTGCAGGTAGTCGGCGGTGTCGCGGTACGAGTCCGCGATGCCGCCGTGCCACCCCGCCATGCCGGTGCCCTGCAGCACGGCGCGCTGCAGGCCGGCGAACTCGTCGGCCGTGATGGTCGTCATGGTGTTGTTCTGGACGACCAGGTCGACGGTGTCCATGTAGTCCTGCTCGGTGTAGACCGCCGGGGCCCCCTCGACCCGGACGTCGAAGCCGTGGTCGCGCAGGAACGGGATGAACAGGTCGGTCGTCTCGACGGGCTGGTGCCCGTCCCAGCCGCCGCGGACGACGAGTGCCTGGCGTTGCATGGTGCCCTCCTGGGCGGACGTGGGGTCGGACGCGGTGTCCGTCACGGGTTCGTGGTCGGCGTCGCTCACGGGATGGCCGTCCAGCTGCTGCCGTCGGCAGCGCTGCGTTCGACAGCATCGAGCACCCGCTGCACGTGGAGCCCCTCGGCGAACGAGGGCGACGGGTCGGTGCCGTTCGTGATCGCGTCCACGAAGTCCTTCACCTGGTGGCTGAAGGTGTGCTCGTACCCGATGAGGTGCCCCGTCGGCCACCACGCGGCCATGTACGGGTGCTCGGGCTCGGTGACGAGGATCCGCCGGAAGCCCTGCTCCCCCGCGGGCGCGGTGGCGTCGTAGAACCGCAGCTCGTTCATCGACTCGAGGTCGAACTGGATCGCGCCGTCCGAGCCGCTGATCTCGAGTGTCAGGCCGTTCTTCCGGCCGGTCGCGTAGCGCGTGGCCTCGAACGTGCCGATCGCGCCGTCGGCAGCGCCGCCGCGGAGCCGCCCGAGGAAGAACGCCGCGTCGTCGACGGTGACCTGCCCGCGTTCGGTCGACGCCGTGCCGGAGAGTCCGACGCCGTCGGCCAGCAGCGGCCGCTCGGTCACGAAGGTCTCGAGCGTGCCCGACACCGACCCGAGCGCCGCGCCGGTCACGTGTTCAACCAGGTCGATCGCGTGCGCGCCGATGTCGCCGAGCGAGCCGGACCCGGCGAGCGCCTTGTCGAGCCGCCACGTCATCGGGCCCTCGGCGTCGGCCAACCAGTCCTGCAGGTAGAGCGCGCGGACCTGGCGGACGGTCCCGAGCCTCCCGGCCTGCACCAGCTGGCGGGCCAGACCGATGGCCGGCACCCGGCGGTAGCTGAACCCGACCATCGCGCGGACGCCGCGCTCGGCGGCGGCCGTCGCGGCCGCGGTCATCGCCTCGGCCTCGGCGACGGTGTTGGCGAGGGGCTTCTCGCACAGGACGTGCTTGCCGGCCTCGAGGGCGGCGATCGCGATCTCGACGTGGGACGACCCGGGCGAGACGACGTCCACGACGTCGATGTCCGGATCGGCGACGACCGCGCGCCAGTCGGTGGAGGCGGCGCGCCAGCCGTACTGCTGCCGCGCGGCTTCGGTCCGCCCGGGATCCCGTCCGACGATGACGCTCATCTCGGGTTCGACCGCCAGGTCGAAGAACCGGGGTGCCGTCCGCCAGGCCTGCGAGTGGGCGGCTCCCATGAAGCCGTGTCCCACCATCGCCACTCGAAGTGGTCCCTGTGCCATCCGCTCGCTCCTTTGCGATCACGTCCTTGCCTTGGCCAACACTACCGCTTATGTTGGGCGCGGCAACATTTTGTTTCGACGACGAACGGTGACCATCATGGCAACGACGCCCACCCGCGACGACAAGTTCTCCTTCGGTCTCTGGACCATCGGCTACAACGGGTCCGACCCGTTCGGTGGCCCCACCCGCCCGGCCCTCGACGTGGTCGAGGCAGTCGAGAAGCTCGACGAGCTCGGCGCCTACGGCCTGACCTTCCACGACGACGACCTCTTCGCGTTCGGCTCGACCGACGCCGAGCGGCAGACGCAGATCGACCGCCTCAAGGGCGCGCTCGAGGCGACCGGCATCGTCGTGCCGATGGTGACGACGAACCTGTTCTCCGCCCCCGTCTTCAAGGACGGCGGCTTCACCTCGAACGACCGCGACGTCCGCCGCTTCGCGCTCCGCAAGGTCCTGCGCAACATCGACCTCGCCGCCGAGCTCGGCGCGTCGACGTTCGTGATGTGGGGTGGCCGCGAGGGCGCCGAGTACGACGCCGCGAAGGACGTGCAGGCCGCCCTCGAGCGCTACCGCGAGGCCGTGAACTTGCTCGCCCAGTACGTCACCGACAAGGGCTACGGCATCCGCTTCGCCATCGAGCCGAAGCCGAACGAGCCCCGCGGCGACATCCTCCTGCCGACCCTCGGCCACGCGATCGCCTTCACCGAGACGCTCGCGCGTCCGGAGATGTTCGGCATCAACCCCGAGGTCGGCCACGAGCAGATGGCGGGCCTGAACTTCACCGCCGGCATCGCCCAGGCGCTCTACCAGGGCAAGCTCTTCCACATCGACCTGAACGGCCAGCGCGGCATCAAGTACGACCAGGACCTCGTCTTCGGTCACGGCGACCTGCAGAACGCGTTCTCGCTCGTCGACCTGCTCGAGCACGGTGCACCGCAGGGCGGCCCCGCGTACGACGGCCCGCGCCACTTCGACTACAAGCCGAGCCGCACCGAGGACATCACCGGCGTCTGGGACTCCGCGTCGGCCAACATGCGCATGTACCTGCTCCTCAAGGAGCGTGCGCAGGCGTTCCGCGCCGACCCCGAGGTGCAGGCCGCGCTCGAGGCCTCGAAGGTCTCCGAGCTCAGCACCCCGACGCTGAACCCGGGCGAGTCGTACGACGACTTCCTGGCCGACCGCTCGGCGTACGAGGACTTCGACGCCGACGCGTACTTCGGCGGCAAGGGCTTCGGCTTCGTGAAGCTGCAGCAGCTCGCGATGGAGCACCTCATGGGCGCTCGTGGCTGAGGTCGCGGCTGGCGCACTGGTGGCCGGGGTCGACTCCTCGACCCAGTCCTGCAAGGTCACCGTCCGTGACGCGTCGACGGGCGCCGTCGTCCGGGAGGGCCGCGCGGCTCACCCGGACGGCACGTCCGTCGACCCCCGCCACTGGTGGGACGCCCTCGGCGCCGCGATCGCGGACGCCGGCGGACTCGACGGGGTCGGTGCGATCGCGATCGCCGGGCAGCAGCACGGGATGGTCGCGCTCGACGCCGACGGACACGTCGTCCGCGACGCGCTGCTCTGGAACGACGTCCGCAGTGCCGACGCGGCCGCGCAGATGGTCGACGAGCTCGGCCGGGAGGCATGGGTCGCCCGGACGGGTCTGGTCCCGGTGGCCTCGTTCACCGGCACGAAGCTGCGGTGGCTCCGCGATGCGGAACCCGAGAACGCGGCCCGCGTCGCGGCCGTCGCGCTCCCCCACGACTGGTTGTCGTGGCGGCTGCGCGGGTACGGTCCCGCGGACGAGAGCCGGCTCGGTCCGGACCTCGACGCCCTGGCGACCGACGGCTCGGACGCCAGCGGCACCGGCTACTGGGACCCGGTGCGCCGGGAGTACGACCCGGAGCTGTTCGAGCTCGCGCTCGGGCGTCCGATGCGCACGGCCGAGACCGGGGACGAGGACGCGGTCGTGGTGCCGCGTGTCGTCGAGCCGGACGAGGCGATGGGCACGCTCGACGTCGACGTCCTGCTGCCCGGTGACGTCGTCGCGCCCGCGGGCCTCATCGTCGGCGCCGGACTCGGCGACAACGCCGGGGCAGCGCTCGGCCTCGGACTCGGCCCGGGTGACGTCGCGGTGTCCCTCGGCACGAGCGGCACCGTCTTCGGGGTCACCGACGCCGAGGTGCACGACCCGAGCGGGACCGTGGCGGGCTTCGCCGACGGGACCGGGTCGCGCCTCCCGATCGTCACGACGCTCAACGCGGCCCGCGTGCTCGAGGTGATCGGCGGCCTGCTCGGCGTCGACCACGACGCGCTCGGCGCGTTGGCGCTGGCCGCCCCGGCCGGCGCGGACGGACTCGTCCTGGTGCCGTACTTCGTCGGCGAGCGCACGCCGAACCGCCCCGACGCGACCGCGTCGCTGGTCGGGATGACGCCGGGGACGACCAACCGCGAGCACCTGGCGCGCGCGGCGGTGGAGGGCATGCTGTGCGCCCTGGCCGACGGGCTCGCCGCGGTCGAGGACACCGGGACCGTCGTGTCCCGGTTGCTCCTGATCGGTGGGGCGGCACGCAACGAGGCCGTCCGTGTCGTCGCCGCACAGGTGTTCGGTCGCGACGTCGAGCTGCCCGAACCCGGCGAGTACGTGGCCGCCGGTGCCGCGCGTCAGGCGGCGTGGGCGCTGAACGGCTCCCTGCCGGCGTGGAGCATCGCGACGACCGTCATCCCCGCCGACCCGCATCCCGCGGTGCTCGAGCAGTACCGCGCCGTGGCTCGCTGAACCACCGCGCACCCGACACACCCCGCCCCCGGCGTCCGTGCAGACGGCGCCGGGGGCATCATCGTCCCCGGAGGACCCCATGCCGATGACCGACCTGCCCCTCGACCAGCTCCGCGCGTACACGCCGGAGGTCCGTCGCCCCGCTGACTTCGACGCCTTCTGGGCCGACACGATCGCCGCGTCCCGGCAGGCGGCTGCCGATGCCGGTGCGACGCCGACGCTGGCGCCCGCCTCGACCCCGGTGAGCGCCCTCGTCGTCGAGGACCTGACCTTCCCCGGCTTCGCGGCCGACCCCGTGCGGGCATGGGTCTCGCGACCGGCAGGCTCGGCGGACGCGGACCTGCCCGTGGTCGTCGAGTACCTCGGGTACGGCGGCGGCCGGGGGCTGCCGGGCGAACGCGTCTCGTGGGCGCTGGCCGGCTACGTCCACGTCGTGATGGACACCCGCGGACAGGGCAGCGGCTGGGGCTCCGGTGGCGACACCCCGGACCCGCACGGCTCCGTGCCGCACCAGAGCGGCTGGATGACGAACGGCATCACGTCGCCCGCCGACCACTACTACCGGCGCGTGTTCACCGACGCCGTCCGGCTCGTCGACGCAGTCCGGACCCTCCCCGGGGTCGACGCGTCCCGCATCGCACTGACCGGCGGCAGCCAGGGCGGCGGCATCGCGATCGCCGCGGCCGCACTCGTCGAGGCGTACACCGGACCGATCGTGGCGGTGCTGCCCGAGGTCGCGTTCCTGTGCGACTGGGAGCACGGCACCGACGTGGCCGTCGGCGGCCCGTACCTGGAGATCGCGCAGTACCTGTCCGTGCACCGGGACCTGGCCGACACCGTGTGGGAGACCGCCGCCTACTTCGACGGCGTCAACCACGCTGCTGGGATCTCCGCTCCGGCGCTGTTCTCCGTCGCGCTCATGGACGAGGTCGTGCCGCCGCGGACGACGTTCGCGGCCTACAACGCGATCGGCTCCGAGGACAAGGCGATCGAGGTGTACCCGTACAACGGGCACGAGGGAGGCGGCTTCCGGCACTGGGAGCGGCAGGCGGCGTTCCTGGCGTCGCGGGCCTGAGGGGCGCGGCGGGTCCGGGGGCGCGGGGCGGGTCTGAGGGGCGCGGCGGGTGCTGGGGTCGGGGGCGGGTCCGTCAGCGGCGCGCTGGCCGCGCTCGCCAGACCACCAGCGCTCGCCCCGCGGCGACCGCGGCCAGGACGAACATGCCGACGGTCAGGAGGCTGTGGGCACCGAGCACCGCAGCGATCGTCCCGAGGACGACGAAGCCGACGACCCCCACGAGCGACGCGACGAGGTCGCGGCGCGCTCGGCCCTGCGCAGCCGATCGGTCGTCCGTCATGGTTGGACGGTAGCACCACGTCGTGTCCGCCGGGCTCGTCGCTCCCCGGCCCGACGCCGGGCGCTACCGTGTCGACATGGACGGTGGCGGGAACGTGCGCGGCGAACTCGACGAGGAACTCGATCGGCTCTTCGCCGCTCGTGACCGTGACGACATGGCGCCGACGATCGCTGCACTGCAGGCGCTGTACGAGGAACACCCGCGCGATGCCCGGGTGCTCTACGAGTTGGCCGGCGCGTACGACACCGCCGGTCGTGAGCCCACGGCGCTCGAGTTCTACGAACGTGCCATGCGCGAGGGCCTGCACGGCGACCTGCGGCGGCGCTGCTTCCTGCAGTACGGCAGCACGCTCCGGAACACCGGGCGCATCGCGGACTCGCTCGCGGTCTTCGCGGAGGGGCGTGCAGCGTTCCCCGACTCCGTCGCCCTCGGCGCCTTCGAGGCCCTGAGCCTGCAGGCCGACGGGCGTGCGACGGCGGCCGTCGCGAGCCTGCTGTCGCTGATCGCGGACCACGTCGACTCGGAGGACGTCAACCGGTACAAACCGGCGCTCCGTGGCAACGCCGAGTACCTGGCGACGCTCGACCGGTCGGCGTCGTCACCTCCGCAGCAGGCGACGCCGGGGTGATCACGGCGTCCCGCGTGCGGCCGGTCACGGCGGGGCAGCACGGACCAGCGGGCCGAAGTAGCCCCACAACCGGGGGGCTGACCGGGCGACGGCCGTCGCATAGCGTCCCCTGCAGGGCCTCACCGGCCCCCACTCTTCAGGGCTGAGTGGCACCGTACGAGCAGGGGAACGTCTACCACCATGCGTCATCGTCGTTCAGGGTTCGTTGCCGCATCCGTGTCCATCGTCATCCTCACCGGTACCGCGTTCGCCCTCCCGGCCAACGCGGCGACCGCGTCCACCGCAGCCGTTCGCGGGCACCTCGACGCCGTCACGCCGGTCCGGGGCGGCGTCACGGTCAGCGGGTGGGCAGCGGACAGCAGCACCACCGCATCGACCAAGGTCACCATCACCGTCAACGGTGCCGCGACGAGCATCGTCGCCTCCGCCGCGCGTCGGGACGTCGCGGCGGCGTACCCCTCGCTCGGAGCCGCGCACGGGTTCGCCACGACCATCAACGCCCCCGCCGGGCGGGACCAGGTGTGCGTCACGGCGTTCACCAAGGCGGGGACCAAGAGCGCCTCGCTGGGCTGCTCGACCGTCACCGTCCCGAACGCATCCCCGATCGGTGCGCTCGACACTGCCACGACCTCGGCGTCGAGCATCGCCCTCAGCGGGTGGGCGATCGATCCCGACACCGCCTCCCCCATCGCGGTGCAGGTCCGCGTTGACGGCGTCACCGTGCAGACCGTCACCGCCTCCGCCGCGCGACCCGACGTCGGCCGCGCGTACCCGTCGGCGGGACCGAACCACGGCTTCAGTGCCACGGTGCCGGCATCAGGCGGGAACCACAGCGTGTGCGTCGTCGGCGTGAACGTCGGCCGGGGCGGGAACACCGGCGTCGGCGGCTGCAAGACGGTGAGCGTCACCGCTCCCGGCGGCGCCCCGGCGCTCCCGCCGGTCAGCAGCGCCCCCGCTGGCGACACGTCGACGGCGCTCCCGACGGGTTCGGTCGCGTCCAACGGCCGCGTCTGGAAGCAGACCTACGCACAGGACTTCACCACCCCCGCCGCACTCGGACAGGTCGCCGCGAAGTACCCGTCGATGGGCGCCTACGACGGGTACTCCGACACGTCCGGGCAGGGCAAGTACAGCCCGAGCAAGGTCCTGAGCGTCGCGAACGGCAACCTGGACTTCTGGCTGCACTCCGAGAACGGGCAGCCGCTCGTCGCCGCGGTCCTGCCCGACGACTACGCCCCGCACACCACCGGCCGGGTCTCCATCCGGTACAAGACCACGAACACCGACGGGTACAAGTTCGTCGGCATGATGTGGCCCTCGAGCGACAACTGGAACGAGGGTGAGATCGACTGGCCCGAAGCGGACCTCGGTGGAACCCCCCGCCCCGCCTCCGCCGTCCCCGGGACCTTCTCGAACGGCGGCATGTCGTTCCAACCTTCCACGCAGATGTTCGCCGACTCCGACACGACCAGCTACCACGTCGCGACCACCGAGTGGGACAAGGGCATCGTCCGGTTCTACTGGGACGGGAAGCTCGTCGCATCCACGACGAAGGCCGTGCCGACCACGCCGTTCCGGGTCACTCTGCAGGCTGAGACGGCCATCGGCGAGGGCACCGTCCCCGCGTCGAGCAGCGGCCACGTGGACATCGACTGGATCTCCATCTGGGATTGAACTGTCGAGTGACGAAGGGCCACCCCGGCGGGGTGGCCCTTCGTGCATCGAGACGAGATTGCTGCTGCGAAAGCGATGTACCGCTTCTCCTCGGCTAATTTTGCAGAATGCGCCCTCGCTCCAGCACATCGCTGACCAGCACCATCCTGCTTGCCTGCGGGTTCGTCCTCACCGCGCTCGGAGGGTCGTCGAACGCGAACACGGCCGCGGGCGATCCGAACATCGGCGCGGGTGTCGTCTTCCTGTCGGGCGTCCTGCTCGGGTTCGCCGGACTCCTGACCTGGGCTGTGCAGGCAGCGATCGTGCTCACTCACGGTCGCCGATGACGGACGTGTGGGAGGGCTCGGCCGTTTCCTGACGCGGTCCGAGACGGCCACCTGTCCAGTTCGACCATCGATTGATCCACACAGAGCAGGTCAGCATGCCGGGCGTGCCCGGCCTTTTCCTCGATCCGTTTCCCGGCGTTGCAGGAGGAACACCACGGTGACAGCGGCGGCGATGCAGATCCCACCGTTGACCCAGATGGCAGTCGTGACACCGGCGAGGACCGCTTCGCCTTTCGGAGCGGTGCTCGCCAACGTGACCGCGGTGAAGACCGCGCTCATGATCGGTGTGCCCATCGTGATGCCGATTTGCTGACTCATGGTCGTGAGCCCGGTCGCGAGACCCTGCTCATCGTCGGGGAGTCCTGACGTCGCGGTGACCATGAAGCCGACGATGACGACCAGGTTCGCCACTCCCCCGATGAACGTCGCAACGAGGACCAACCAGATGGACGACGCGGCAGCGCCGATGAGGACCAGCGGAAGCGTCGCCGCTCCCTGCACGAGGAACCCGCCGACGATGGCGGCCTTGTTCCCGAAGCGTCCGATCACGCGGGGGCCGACGAGACCGCCGATGACAGTGCCGATGCCGAGCACCGCGAACGAGAGCCCTGCTTGGAGCGGGGTGTAAACGAGGACCTTCTGCAGGTAGAGCGTGAGCAGGAACACCAGGGACGTCTCTGTCACGAACGCGAGCATTCCGGCGAGGTTGCCCCAGGAGACGCTTGAGCGTCGGAGGATGCTCAGTGGGACGAGTGGGAACGCGGCACGTCGTTCGATGAATGCGAATGCCACGAAGAGCGCGACGGCGACCGCGAAGGAGCTCAGGACGACGGCATCGGTCCACGAGGTTTCAGCGGCGGTCGTGAGACCGAAGACCAACGCGAGGAGGCCAAGCGTCACCGTGATGGCTCCCGGAACGTCGAGGCGCGTCCGCTGGGCGGCGCGACTGTGCTTGAGGACCATCGGTGCCACAACGAGCACACCGATGGCGACGGGGACGTTGATCAGGAACGCCCACCGCCATGACAGCAGGTCAGTGAGTAGTCCACCGAGGATCGCACCGGTGGTGAACCCGGCAGCCATCAGCGAGCCGTTGAGCCCGAGCGCTTTGTCGCGCGCTTTGCCTTCCGGGAAGGCGCTCAGCAGGAGGGCGAGCGCCGCGGGGACGACGATGGCTGTCGCGAACCCCTGTGCGACACGGGCGACGAGCAGGAGCGTCGGGGTGGTGGCGAGACCACCAGCGAGGGACCCGGCTCCGAGCAGCACCATGCCGATCAGGAACATGCGGCGCCGGCCGACGATGTCTGCGACCCGTCCCATCAGGAGCGTGAACCCTGCAGCGCAGAGCGCGAATGCGGTTGCGATCCACTGCAGGTTCTCGAGCGCGAACCCGACATCGGCCCCGATGGTCGGCAGAGCGACGTTCAGGATCGAGAAGTCGACGGCGAGGGTGAAGCTCGCGGTGAGGAGGACGACCAGTGCGACGCGCTGCTTCGCGGTCATGACCGGTTCGGTCGGCGGTGCGGGCGTCGTCTGCTGTGCTGCTTGTTCCGTGGTCACGGTGACCCTTCCTTCGTTCGCGGGCGGATCGGATTCGCGGCGGTGATCGCCTGCAGCAACTGTTGCGACGCGACGAAGGAACAGCCACACCCCGCCGCGCCTGTCACTGCCAGTGACAGGACAGGACGGTCTAGGCGCCCCACAATGAGTGGATGAACGGTCCGAGCGAACTGGGGAACTTCCTTCGCGTCCGTCGCGCCGCCCTGCAGCCCGAAGACGTCGGGCTGCAGGGTTACGGTGTGCGTCGGGTACCGGGGCTTCGACGCGAGGAGTTGGCGATGCTCGCCGGCGTCAGCCCGACCTACTACTCACGGCTCGAACAGGGGCTGAGCACGAACGCTTCCGAGGCGGTGATCGCCTCAATCGCCCGCGCACTGAACTTGAATGCAGACGAACGCGCGCACCTCTTCAACCTCGCGCGCCCCGAGCATTCGACACCGAAGCGGAAGACGGCGTCGAAGCCCGACCACGCACGCGCAGGGACGATCCGGCTCATCACATCGCTCGCGGGGACACCTGCGGTGATCATCGGCAAGCGCAGCGAAGTCCTCGGATGGAATGCTCTCGGACATCGTCTCGTCGCCGGTCACCTCGACTTCGACAGCCCGGAGCGCATCGCTGACCGGCCGAACATGACCCGCCTGCTGTTCCTCGACGCGCACACCCGCGAGCTCTACACGCGGTGGCAGGAGGAAGCAGTCCGTGCGGTGTCATCACTCCGGGTCCTCGGCGGGAAGAGTCCGGAGGACGCCGAGCTGACTGCGCTCGTCGGCGAGCTGACGGTCAAGAGCCCGGAGTTCGGGAACCTGTGGGCGAAGCACCCGGTGAAGAACTGCGTGTCCGGGTCGAAGTCGTTCCAGCACCCGGAAGTCGGTGGATTCGACCTGGACTTCGAAGTGCTGACGCCGCCGGACGACTCCGGGCACCGGATGCTGATGTACACCGCGCGTCCGGGAACAGCTGCGGCCAGCGCGCTCGACCTCCTGGCCCGGAGCGGAGAAACCCGGACGCCACGCATCAGCGTCCAGTAGGCGATCACCGGTGCCTTCGGGGTTCGCTGGAGGGAGCGGGCGTTGCGCGTCGTCGACGCGGTGGTGGCGGCGTACATCTGCATCGCGGTGTGCGCCGGTCTCAACCCGACGCACACGATGGTCGGCTGATCGGGCACGTCGTGTGCGCTGTTCAGGAGCGGATGCTGCCGACGACACCGCGGTCGTTGCAGTTCGCGACGGCAGCCGCCGGGATGTCGGCACGCGGGACTCGGTGACTGAACCCGACGGCGGCGATGACGGCGCCGACGAGGAACAGCCCGGCGGTCACCACGAGGGCCCGGTGGAGGCCGGCCGTGTCCACGACAGGACCGGTGACGGTGCTGAGGAACGCGATCGCGAGGAGCCCTGCGATCCGAGCGACCGCGTTGTTGACGGCAGACGCGACACCCGCTCGCTCCACGGGCACCGCGGAGAGCACCGCAGTCGTCAGCGGTGAGACGGTGGTGGCCAATCCGATGCCGTACACGAGCAGCCCCGGCAGCAGCTGCCACCAGAACTGCACGGGAGGCCGCGCACCGAGCATGAGGAGGAAGCCGCCGGCGGCGATGGTGCAGCCCGCTGCGACGAACCAGCGAGAGCCGTGACGGCCGGCGGCGGCACCGATCCGGCGCGAGAGGAACAGCGAGACGACCGCGACCGGCAGCGTTGCGAGGCCCGCGAGGGTCGCCGGGTAGTGCGCAGTTTCCTGCAGGTACAACACCAGCACGAGCAGCCCGAGCGAGATCCCGGCGTAGATCACCGCGGTCACCAGGTTCCCGTACCGGAAGTCCCGGTCCCGGAAGAGCCCGAGCGGCAACAAGGGCGCCGGCGCACGGCGCTCCCACCACAGGAACGCTCCGAGACTGACGATGCCCACGCAGAGCGGCACGATCACGAGTGGCTGCAGCCACCCCGACCCGCCCTGCTCGATGAGAGCGAAGACCGAGCCGGAGAGTCCGACGGCGACAAGCGCAGCCCCCGGCACGTCGATCCTCCGCGTTCGTCCGCCGGTCGCGTCGCGGGCACCACGGAGGAGGACGAGGGCCACGACGATCGGCACCACGTTGATCGCGAACACCGCACGCCATCCGACGGTGTCGACGAGGCCTCCGCCCAGGAGCGGCCCGACGACGAACGCGGTGCTCGTCCACGCGGTCCACGCACCGATCGCCTTTCCCCGCTCGTCGCCGGGGAACGCCGCTGTGATCAGCGCCAGCGACGTCGGGACGAGCAACGCCGCTCCGACGCCCTGGACCGCGCGGGCACCGATGAGCAGTCCGGCGCTGGGCGCGAGCGCGCACGCCACGGATGCCAGGCCGAACACGCACAACCCGATACGGAGGACGGCGACCCGGCCCAGGGAGTCGGCCAGGGAGCCGGTCAGCAGGATGAGGGAACCGAGCGTGAGGAGGTACCCGTCGAGCACCCACTGCTGGGTCCCGACCTCGCCGCCCAGTTCGGCGGCGATGGCCGGCAGTGCGACGTTGACGATCGAGCCGTCCAGGAAGGCGATGAACGACGCGAGGATGGCCACGGCGAGCGCCGTCCGTCGGCTGGGCATTGACGCGCTCCTCCCAGGGGTCAGCTCGCGTCGACGGCTGTCGGCGCGCTGTGGAGGTCCTTCGATGCCAACCACTCGAGGGTCGCGTCCGCGACCTCGCGCCAGCCGGAGTCGATCGTGAGGGAGTGCCCGCGTCCCTCGAACTCCCGGTACTCGGTCACGGACTCCTGGTTGTCGGCGTACAGACGGTGGACAGCCTGGGTCACGGACTTCGGGACGGTGTGGTCCTCGGTGCCGGACATGAGGAGGAGCGGCCCGCGCACGGCGGAGTGGGTGTCGACCGTCGCCGGCGAGTTCCGGACGAAGTTCGCGGTCGCGTCCTCGAACAAGGGGCGTCCCGGGCCGGGGATCGTCCACGCCGCGTGGAGGGCGTCAGACTCAGCCTCGCTGATGGCGTTCCCGAATCCGTACCGGAACTGACTCGCCGTCAAGGACACCGTCCGGTGCTTGTTCGCCGGGTTCCCGAGCACCGGCAGGCCAGAGCGGAGCTGCGAGAACGGCAGGCTCTTGACTCCCTTGATCGGGGCTGGGTCGATCGCGACCGCAGCGGTTGCGAACCCGTTCGCGAGGAGCTCTTGGGCGATGAGGCCGCCGAAGGAGTGTCCGACGACGATCGGCTTGGCGGTGAGCGTCTCGATGTGGTCCGCGTAGTGGCGACAGATCGCTTCGATGCCGACGTCGTTGAGCCGATCGGCATCCGCTCGGGTGGCCTCGACCGTGTCGGAGTCGCCTGGCCACCCCGGCGCGCTCGCTTCGTACCCGTGTTCGGCGAACAGGTCGATCCACGGTTGCCACGCTGTGGCGTGGATCCAGAGGCCGTGGATGAAGACGACGGGTGTCTTGGGCATGAGTGCTCCTGCTGGTGGGTTCGAGTTCCGTCCGGGTCCGAACGGTCAGAGTTCCTTGGTGAGTCCGCCGTCGATGAGGAAGTCCGCGCCGGTGACGTTGCCCGCCCGCGCGCTGGCGAGGAGGAGGACGAGGTCGGCGACCTCCTCCGGTTCGGTGAACCGGCCGGTGGAGGGACCTCCCGCGACGGCCTGCTCGCGCACCTCCTCGGGCGACACCCCGGTCGCAGCAGCGATGGTCTCGGCGACACCGCCCTTGCCGAGCCACAGCGGCGTCGACACCGGCCCTGGGCTGATCGTGTTGAACCGGAGTCCCTGCGGTCCGTACTCCTTGGACAACGACTTGGACAGGTTCCACACGGCCGCCTTCGTGGCGGCGTAGTCCACGACCCCGGGGTCCGGCAGGTAGGCGTTGACGGAGGCGATCGTCACGACGTTCCCCGCACCGCGCTCGAGCAGGAACGGCACCGCAGCGCGGGTGGTCCGCACCATCGCCATGAGCGTGAGCCCGAGCGTCCGGGACCAGTCCTCGTCGGTGACGGCGAGGAAGCCGGCGGTGCGCGGAGTGACCGCGCCCACGTTGTTGACGAGGATGTCGAGTCCGCCGAACCGCTCACAGTGACCGACGAGTGCAGCAGGTCCTCTTGCCTCCGAGAGGTCGACGGAGACGGCCAGCACCTGGCCGGAGTCGGCGAGCGCGACGAGTTCGTCCGTGATGGTGCGTGCCCCCGCGACGACGCGGACGCCTTCGTCCACGAGCGCTCTCGTGACAGCGAGTCCGATCCCCTTGCTCGCGCCGGTGACGACGGCGACCTTGCCGCTCAGGTTGAGTTCCATGGCGCGAACGTAGCGCTGTGGTGGAGACCGCAGCCTGGCCCCGCCACTACCACCGAGGGGCGTCGGCCGGGTCAGCTCGCCGGGAGGAGGCTCGACAGCGCCGCGGCACTCGGGGTGCCCGGCTCGGCATGGTAGGTCCAGATCGTGTGCCCGTCCGTGTCGGGGACGGGCAACCGGACGAAGCGGAGCACGAGTCGCCCTGCCCTCGGATGGCGGAGCACGTGCACCCCCGCCGTCGAGGAGGTGACGTCGTTCCGCTCCCACGCTTCGCGGAAGGACGTGCTCGCGGCGGAGAGCTCGGCCACCAGTGCGGCGAGGCGCGCGTCGCCCGCCCGGTGACCGATCATCGAGCGCAGTAGTGCGGTGGACCGAGCGCTCAGCCCCTCCCAGTCCTCGTGGAAGGCCCGGTCGGCGGGGTCGGTGAGGAGCGAGACGAGGTTGTTCACACCGACCCGGTAGTTGGGGCTGAGCTCCCGGGCCAGGGCGTTGGTCGCGAGGACGTCCAGGTACCGGTTGTGCACCACCGCCGCGGTGCCCGTCCACGAGTCGATGAGCGTCTGCACGTCGCCGTCGGCCGCACCCCCGGCTCGCACCGGGACCAGCTCGGCGGCGTGGACGAGGTCCCACAGGTACGCGGTCGACGGCCCGTCGAGCTGCAGCGCCCGGGCGAGCGCGCGGAGTACCTGGTCGGACGGATGCGTCTCACGCCCCTGCTCGAGCCGGAGGTAGTACTCGGTGCTGATGCCCGCGAGGATCGCGACCTCCTCTCGACGCAGCCCCTGGACGCGCCGGACTTCCTGCCCGACGGGGATGCCGACGTCCCCGGGACGGACCAGGCCGCGGCGGATGCGGAGGTACTCGCCGAGCCCGTTCGGATTCCCCATGGGGCATGTCTACGACACCCCGTGTCAGCGGTCCACCCCTGTGACGTCCGGAACACCGGTCCGAGCAGGGACCTCTACTGCGCTGTCAACCTGATGGTGGCTTCCCGAGCAGCTTCGAGCACGTCGTCGTCCGATGCGGCAGTTCCCTGGGCAGCGAAGAGGGCAGCGCTCACGGTGTCGAAGGCCATCTGCGCGCGGAGCCGCTCAGCTCGCGATGTCCCGTGTGGCAGCACTCGGTCGACGACGGCATCGAACCACGACCGACGGTCGTCCCCTTCGGCGGCCAGTTTCTGCATGATCGGCCGGTTGGCGTGGGCGAACCGCATGCCCTGCACGCGTTCGCGGCCAGTGGACTCGACCCACCGCAGCGCGGCCCGTCGCAGGAGATCCGAGCCGGGTTCCTGCTCGTCGACCCACGCGATCAGCTCGTCGATCTCGTTCCGTCGACCGTCGAGGAGAGCCCGGACGATCGCTTCCTTGTTGGCGAAGTGGTAGTACAACGACGATTTCGTGATGCCGAGGGCCTCGGCGAGGTCCCGGATCGAGGTGCCCTCGTACCCGCGCTCCGTGAACTGCTCGAGGGCTGTGCGGAGGATCTCCGCCCTCGTCTCGTTTCCGCTCCTCCGCGAGGTCGTGTCGGCCATGCGACGACTCTACTTGCCGAACGATCGTTCGGTAAGTAGAGTCTCGTTTACCGAACGATCGTTCGGTAAGTACAGATCGGAGCCACTCATGACCCACTTCAGAACCAACCCAACGATCGCCGTCGTCGGAGCAGGCCCCGGCGGCCTGCTCGCCGCCCGCGTCCTCCAACTCGGCGGCCTGTCCGTGACGGTGTACGACGCCGATGCCTCACTCGACGCCCGCGAC
Source organism: Curtobacterium sp. ISL-83 (assembly GCF_018613895.1). Classification (GTDB taxonomy): domain Bacteria; phylum Actinomycetota; class Actinomycetes; order Actinomycetales; family Microbacteriaceae; genus Curtobacterium. The sequence continues at coordinate 116,612 of NZ_JAGGPH010000003.1, read as the reverse complement.
CAGGGCGGGACGCTCGACCTGCACGCGGACAGCGGACAGATCGCGATCGAGGACGCGCGGTTGACGCGGGAGTTCGCGGCACTGGCTCGACCCGAGGGACAGGCGCATCGCCTGCTCGACCCTGCGGGCACCGTCCTGGCCGAGCAGGCCCCCGACGCCGGGGAGACGGCGGCGCCGGAGATCGACCGCGCCCAGCTGCGACGGATGCTGGCCGAGTCCCTCCTCCCGGGCACGATCCGCTGGGGCGCCCGGGTCGCCGCGGTCGAAGCCGGCGTCATCACCTTCGAGGACGGCGCGACCGACTCGGCCGACCTCGTCATCGGCGCGGACGGAGCATGGTCCCGCGTCCGGGCCGCACTCACGGATGCCGTCCCGGCGTACACCGGCGTCACGTTCGTCGACGCGCTGTTCACACGCGTGTCCGAACAGCACCCCGAGATCGCGGCGCTCGTCGGCGACGGACACATGTGGGCGAACGGTGACGGCCGAACGCTCGTGCTTCAGCGCAACAGCGGCGACGTCGTCCGCGGGTACATCTCGATGCGCGCCGAGCTCGACTGGCTCGCATCCGCCGGCCTCGGGATCGCCGACGGCCGCGGCGGGGTGGTGGACGCGAACGGAACGCAGACGACCGACACGGATCGCGTCCGTCAGGCGCTCCGCGAACGCTTCGCAGACTTCTCCCCCACCCTCCTCCGCATCATCGACGAGAGCGAGGGCACGCTGCCGAACCGGCCGATCTTCGCCCTCCCGACACCGACCGAATGGCAACACCGAGACGGCATCACACTCCTCGGCGACGCCGCACACGTGATGTCACCCTTCGGAGGCAACGGCGTCAACCTCGCACTCCTCGACGGTGCGGAGCTCGCCCGGGCCGTTCTCTCCGCAGTCGACGAAGGAACACCCCTCGGAGATGCGGTGCACGAGTACGAGGCGCGGATGGTGTCCCGGGGCGCCCGGATCGGACAAGCCGCCAATGCCGCGATCGTCGAGCACTACGCTGTCGGCGGCCCGGACATCGACGCGATCCCGGACTTCGATGTGGAAGCACAGCGCTGGCGGGAGGACGCCGCGGCGTACCGCGCGCGCGAGCAGCAGTGATCTCGACCACCCGCGGAGGCGGATCGACGGCCACGGTGGAACCATTGCGCGAACCCCACGGTTCATTGCGCGCTCCGAACCACGACGCAGGAATACGCCGTGACGGGCAAGAATGCGTCTGCGGCATTTCATTAGGCTCCTAGAAGGATCTGGCTTCCACGCCCGATCCCTTCCGCGGCTTCCGCCGCCGGCCCAATGACGGGAGGTTCGACATGTCTCAGTTCGTCCAGAAGTTCACGCAGGACGCCATCGTCGGAGAACCCGAGGTCGTCGAGGACGTCCGCTCGGTGCGCGAGGTCGCCCAGCACCCCGCATGGCTCCGCCTGAAGCAGGCCGTCGTCGCGCTGCGGCCGCTGCAGACACAGGACGGCTCCGTCCCGGATGCGTCCGACCACCCGGCCGCGGGGGAACACGTCGCCACGATCGTCCCCGCGATCGCCGAACTCGCGCCGTTCTTCCCGCACGATGCGGCGTTCCTCGACGCCGTGCAGCGCGACTTCGAGCGATGGGCAGCGGAGGGGTTCGGGGTGCCGGACTTCCTCGACTCGCTGAACGAGTTCCAGCCGCAGCAGCACCGCGTCGACGGGCTCGGGCACCTGGTCGTCTTCCCGATGTACACGCAGAACGGCAGCTCCGACCGCCTGGTCGAGGCCGTCCTCGTCGAGGTCATCTGGCCGGAGTTCATCGCTGCGCTCGAGGCTGGCGACTACGGCAACAAGCTGTTCGTCGCGCTGCGGTTCGTCGACTTCACGCCCGGCTACGACACGAACTCGGCGGTGCTGTTCCCCGAGACGGTGGCGATGCGCGAGATCCCGTCGTTCACGTGGGGCGCGATCTTCCAGGACCGCGAAGCAGCCAGGTACCGCCGGGTCGTCCGCGCAGCCGCGGAGATCACGAAGCTCGAGCTCCCGGACGACGCGGCCGCGATGCTCGACGACCAACAGCTCACCGAGCGGGTCTTCGTGATGTGGGACATCATCCACGACCGCTCGCACATGCGCGGTGACCTGCCGTTCGACCCGTTCATGATCAAGCAGCGGATGCCGTACTTCCTGTACTCGCTCGAGGAGCTGCGGTGCGACCTCACCGCGTTCCGCGAGTCGGTGCGCCTGGAACGCACACTGTCGGCGATGCCCGATCCCGAGCTGTCGGAGGCGCAGCGGTCGATCCGCGACCACGCGCGACTCGTGCAGTACGCGGTGATCTTCGACCGCATCTTCCGCTTCGCGATCACCGGCAGCCGCGTTCGGAACTACGACGGGCTCGGCGGCCAGCTGCTGTTCGCGTGGATGCACCAGCACGGTGTCCTGCACTGGACCGACACGCAGCTCACGATCGACTGGGACGAGGTGCCGGACGTCGTCATCGCGCTGAGCGATGCGATCAACGACCTCTACTGGCGCTCCATCGACCGGCCGAAGGCCGCGCACTGGCTGGCCGCCTACGAGATGGTGAGCCGGACGCTCACGCCGCACCCAGCCTCCAGTTGGGCGCGTGGTCTGCCTGGGGAGACGCTCGCCGGGCCGCCGAAGGGCTACACCGATGCGGTGCTGGACGACGAGTTCCCGCTGTCGATGTTCTACGAGGCGCTCAACAAGAAGATGGCGAAGGTCATCGAGTCGACGGCCGGCATCACCGGCCTGAGTGGCATGGCCGAACCGGCCGGCGTGGCCGCGTGACCGCGAACGGACCACTCGTGGGCCGACTGGTGCTGGTCGCTGGTGCGACCAGCGCCAGCGGCGAGGCCGTCGCGCGAGCCCTGACGGCGGCCGGAGCGGCGGTGATCGCAGTGGGCACCAGGGCAGACGCACTGGAGGCACTCCGCGCGTCGGTCCCGGGCGTCACCACACGCACGTGCGACCTCTCCGACCGCGATGCGGTCGCCGCCCTGGCAGCGCAGATCCGCCAGGAGTCGGGCCGCGTCGACGGACTGGTGCACCTGGTGGGCGGCTGGCGCGGGGGCGGGGGCCTGGCGGGACAGTCGGACGAGGACTGGGACTTCTTCGACCGCGCCTTCCGCACGCTACGGAACACCACGCGGGAGTTCTTCGACGACCTCGTCGCCTCCCCCGCCGGCCGACTCGCGATCGTGTCGTCCACCGCCGTCGCCTCCCCCCCGGCCGGAGGTGCGAACTACGCAGCCGCGAAGGCCGCGGCCGACGCCTGGGTCCGGGCGATCGCCCAGGGGTTCCGGAAGTCCGCTCCGCAGGCGGCCGCCGCGATCTTCGTCGTGCAGACGCTCGCGGGCCTCGAAGCGCGCCTCGGTGACGAGGTCGTCCGCCTCTGGGACACCGAGCCGGCCGCGGTGAACGGCGCCCGGATCCCGCTCGAACCCTCCGAACCTAGGATGAAGCAGTGACCCTCCAACTCCACGACCTGGACCTGCGGGGCTTCGCCTCCGACAACTACGCCGGGGTGCACCCCGAGATCCTCGACGCGATCGCGGCCGCGAACAACGGCCACCAGATCGCCTACGGCGAGGACGTCTACACGGCACGCGTCCACGAGGTCTTCCGCGAGCACTTCGGCGAGCAGGCGCAGGTGTTCCCGGTGTTCAACGGCACCGGCGCGAACGTCGTCGGGCTGCAGTCGATGCTGCCGCGCTGGGGAGCCGTAGTCTGCACCTCGACCGCCCACATCCACACCGACGAGGCCGGCGCTCCGGAGCGCGTCGCCGGCATCAAGCTGCTGACGGTCGAGACGCCGGACGGCAAGCTGACGCCGGAGCTCATCGACCGCGAAGCCTGGGGCTGGGGCGACGAGCACCGTCCGCAGCCGCTGGCCGTGTCGATCACGCAGACCACCGAGCTCGGGACCGCGTACACGGTCGACGAGATCCGGGCGATCGCGGACCACGTCCACCCGCTCGGCATGAAGCTGCACATGGACGGCGCGCGCATCTCGAACGCCGCCGCGTCGCTCGGTGTGCCGCTGCGCGAGTTCACCACCGATGCCGGCGTCGACGTGCTGAGCTTCGGCGGCACCAAGAACGGGATGCTCTACGGCGAGGCGATCGTGGTCCTGAACCCGGACGCGTCGGAGGGTCTGCACTACCTCCGCAAGCTCAACATGCAGCTCTCGTCGAAGATGCGGTTCGTCTCGGCACAGCTCATCGCGCTGCTCACCGACGACCTGTACCTGCGCTCCGCCGGCCACGCGAACGCGATGGCAGCTCGCCTCCGGAGCGCGCTCGAGGCTGGCGTCGCGGACGGCACGATCCGTGGCGTCGGGTTCAGCCAGGAGACCCAGGCGAACGGCGTCTTCGCGACCCTGCCCGCCGGTGTCGCCGACCGCCTCCGGAAGCACTTCCGCTTCTACGACTGGGACGCCAGCCGCAACGAGGTGCGCTGGATGTGCTCGTTCGACACCTCGGAGCAGGACATCGACGACTTCGTGGCGGCGCTCGCGTCGGAGATCGACGCCGAGCTCGGGGTCACCCAGTAGTCGGTCACCGAACGAAGAGCCGCTTGCTGTACCAGCGGTCCGAGTACGGGTCGTCGTTGAAGGCGTCGATCCGCTCGAAGCCGTTCCGCTCGTAGAGGGCGCAGGCTTCCGGGAGCTCGGCGCGCGTGTCGAGCCGGACGGTGTGGATCGCCCGTGCTCGGCACACCCCTTCGGCAGCACGGAGCATGCGTGTACCGACGCCACGACCCCGATGGCTCGGGACCGTGAAGACCTTCGTGAGTTCCGCCACGCCGTCGAGGAAGCGGATCCCGGTGCAACCGATCGGGAGTCCGTCTTCCATCGCGGCGAGGAACACCCCGGTGCTGCCTTTCAGATCGTCGTACGGTTCGTCACGGAGCGCCTGGTCGACCTCCTCGGGGCTCGCTGACCGTCCGTACCAGCGCGACGCAACGTCGGACAAGTACTCGCGGACGATCCGGTCGGCGAGGGGCGTCCCCGGAGCGAGGGTCTGGATCGCGGGCACGAGACGGAGCGTACGGGAAGGCCCGGATCGCGTCCCTGACCCGGCGCTCACAGGACGGCGACCGCCGTAAGGTGCTCCTCGTGACGAACGAGGTGCAGGACGCGTACTCGCGGCGCGCTGGTGAGTACATCGCACGCCTCAGCTCCATGGCGAGTGTCCACCCGTCGGATGTGCACCTCGTGACGGGCTGGGCCGAGCGCGTCGAGGGCACTCTGCTCGACGCGGGGTGCGGACCCGGTCACTGGACCGCGCACCTCACGGCGAGCGGACTGGACGTCCGAGGAATCGACCGTGTGCCGGAGTTCATCGACTCCGCCCGCCGGCACCACCCCGCTGCACGGTTCGAGTTGGGGAACCTCGAGGACATCGATGCCGCACCCGGCAGCGTCGGGGGAATCCTGGCGTGGTACTCCCTCATCCACCACGAGCCTGGCGACCTCCGTGTTCCGCTGCACGAGTTCGCCCGGGTGCTCCGACCGGGCGGCGAGCTGCTGGTGGGCTTCTTCGTCGGTCCGGACACCGAGGCATTCGACCACGCCGTGACCACCGCCTACCGGTGGTCGCTCGACGAGATGCACGCCGAGCTGGACAGGGCCGGTTTCGATGCCGTGGAGACGCACACGCGGACCGGGTCCCAGCCGAAGCCCCGGCCCCATGCCGCGGTCGTCGCCCGCCTCCGTACCGGACCGAGCGCCCCGCCGAGTGGTCGCCCATCCCCGAACCGCGCGACGTGACCGCTGCCCTCCGCGACGGAAGGGCAACGACGTGGCGGGGTCGAGGCGCCGCGCCGCTGCCCACGGGTCAGCGAGCGAGCTCGTCGACCTTCGGTGCCACGTCGGCCGTGACCGTCGCAGGCGTCGGCGCGAACCGCGCGAAGGCCCCGATCACGGCTGCGACCAGCACCAGGGCGGCACCCGACCACATGGCCGCTGACACCCCACCGGCGTTCACGATCGCGCCTCCGACGGCCGCCCCGACCGCGATGGCGGCCTGGAGGAACGACGCGAGGATCGCGGAGACGCCGTCCGGGGCGTCCGGTGCAGCTCGGAACGCCCAGTTCTGCAGGGTCACGGGAGCGGCGCCGGCCACCAAGCCCCACAGGACGGTGACCACGACCGGTCCGACCGGCGCGGCCGTGAGCAGTTGCGTCGCCGCGAGGACCACGGCCAGGGCGGCGGGGACGACGATGGTCGCCAGGCGAGTGGCCCGCGACGCGAGTGCGCCGCCGACGAAGTTGCCCACGATGCCGCCGAGGCCGTAGAGCACGAGGATCGTGCTCATCAGCGCCTGAGGCGTGCGCAACGTCCCGGAGTAGTACGGCTCGATGAACGTGTACGCCGCGTACTGCCCCACCATGGCGAACACCGTCCCGAGGACGAGCATGATCACCGGTCCGCGGGACACGAGCCGGGGAAGCGCTGCGAGCGAGGCCTTCCCGGGCCCGGGGATCGCCGGCAACGCGACGACCTGCGCGGCGACGACGATGGCAGCGAACGCGGTGGCGAACCAGAACACCGCTCGCCAGTCGACGACCGTCGCGAGGAACTGGGTGGCCGGGACACCGATCACACTGCCGACCGAGATCCCGCTGAAGATGTAGGCGGTCGCACGCCCGACGACGCGCTGGTGTGTGATCCGGGTGGCGAGGCCTCCCGCTTGTGACCAGAACCCGCCGATCGCCACGCCGAGCAGGCCACGTGCGATCAAGAGCACGGCGAAGTTCGGAGCGAGCGCCGACAGCGCGTTGGCGGCGAGGAACAGGACGCCGAACGTGAGGAGCAGGTGTCGGCGGTCGAGGCGCCCGGTCGTGGCGTTCAGCACGAGGGCGGACACCGCCGCGACGAGCGCCGGCATCGAGACGGTCAGGCCCACAGTGCCCTCCGAGACCCGCAGTCCGCCAGCGATGTCGGAGAGCATGCCCACCGGGAGCAGTTCCGAGATCACGAGGGCCAGCGATCCGAACGAGATCGCGGCGATGGCCGTCCACGCCCGCCGTTGCGGGATCGGCCAGCCGTCTGATCGAGGGTGTGCAGTCATGGTTCGTCGGCTCCTTCGAAGTGGTGTCCCTGCGGACGGCGTCCGCCGTGCGCGATCGCACGGGGACTGCGCCGCAGCCGAACACGGTTTATGATTGATCAGTCAAGAACTGTACGCCGTTCTGGACCAATCAGTCAACAACCGATGCGGTGCGCTCACCGCGAACAGGAGTCCGCATGCCGAGGCCACGCGCGTTCAACGAAGACGAGGTCATCGCGTCGGCCAACCAGGCCTTCTCGAGGACCGGGTACGCCGGCACCTCGATCGACGATCTCGTCGCAGCGACGGGGCTCGGGCGACAGAGCCTGTACAACGCGTTCGGTGGCAAGAAGGAGCTGTTCATGCGAGTCCTGCTCAGCGACACGGCAGACGCGGTCGCTGCGCTCGAGGCGCTCCACCACGGGGACAGCCCCCTCGTCCGGATCCGCACCCAGCTACTGAAGGTCGCGGTCACCTACGGATCGGCTCGCGAGCAGCCATCGCTCTTCGCGAAGGCCGCGATGGAGCTCTCGAGCAGCGACCCCGACGTCGCCGCATCGGTCCTGAAGACCTTCGACGACATGCAAGGGCACTACCAGGCCTGCATCCGCGACGGGCAAGAGGCGGGCGAGATCCAGGCGGACGCCGACGCGGAAGCCCTCGGTGCCTACTTCGTCGCCCTGATCGAGGGGATGGCGATCCTCGGCGGATCCGGTGTCGCTCGGACGAAGCTGACGACGGTGGGCCTGACGGCGTTGGCCGCCATCCCGCTCACCGAGCACGGGCGAGCAGCCCTGGAGGTGCCGGCCGGCGAGTGGACCTGACGCCCGACAGTCGGCGCGGGCCGCCTGCCCGCAGGGTCAGCGGCTCAGGCGGACGACGGGAAGGCTGACAGGCCCGAAGGACTCCTGTTTGACGGCGCCGTCACGTTCGAACCCGTTGCGACGGTAGAAGGCTTCCGCCCGGGGATTGTCGTCGGCCATCCACAAGTACGCCCCCGTGTTTCCCACCGCAGCGTCGAGCAACCGCTGCCCGGCTCCCGTGCCGTACGCGGAAGCGAGGACGTAGATGCCTTCGAGTTCGCGAGCACGAGCGGCGTCGTGGTCCCGTCCCGGTCCGGCTGAAGCCCACCCGATGGTCGTCGTCCCGTCGATCGCGACGAACACGTCCGTGATCCCATCAGCGAGGATCTGCCGCCATCCGGACGCTCGCCGTTGCTCGTCGAGCGACGCGAGGAAGTCCGCAGGCATCAGGTGCGCGTACGCCTCACGCCACGCCTGGACGTGGACGGCAGCTATTCCGGCCGCATCAGCGACCTGCGCGGCGCGAACGGTGAGGGACACCCTCCCAAGCTACTGGGGCTCGGACGACGCCGGCATCAGATCTGGAGGCACGGCACGCAGGCCGGCAGGCCCGGTCAGGAGTACCCGTGACCGATCACGGCGTGCGCACCCGCCAGCGGTGATCTGTCAGGACACGGCAACTCCCGACACTCCTCATCAGGAGCACCCCGCAACCGACGCAAGGAGTCGCCGCTCATGAACACCCTTCCCCGCTTCGCCCTCACGACGGCAGCAGCGTGCGCCGTCATGGCTGCCCTCGCCGGGTGCGCTGCAGCAGCACCCACCGCTCAGTCATCGCCGCCCGCACCGCGTCCGACAGCGAGCGCCACGCCGCGCTCGACGCCCGCGACGGCCTCCCCCACACCGACAGCACCACCGGCACCGGCACCGGCACAGGCACCGACGCCGACGCGGGCAACACCGCCGGCGCCGGCAGCGGCCACACCGACCGTCTCACCGTTGGCCCAGCACATCTACGACGAGTGCAACATCGGCGCTGATGACGCGAACGTCGTGTTGCAGTTCACCGAGCACCCGGTCGGGAGGACTGTTCGCGGGACCTACATGCTCGTCTACCCCATCAAGCAGTTCACGGACGGTCACACCGACCCGTGGGCCATGTACACCTGCAACCTCACCGACGACACGGTGCACTCCACCTTCGTCGGAGGAGGCATGATCGACTCTCACTGATCTGTGCCGTCCGCGGGCTACTCCGCAGCGGCACCCCACCGTCCGAGCGCGAGGATCGCGTCGCGCAGGGCCTGCCCGCGCTCGGTCAACGCGTAGGCCCGGGTGTTGTGCCGGAGGGGCAATCGGGTCAGCACGCCAGCCGTCTCGAGCTCGCGGAGGCGGGTCGCGAGGATGTTCGTCGGCACGCCGAGGTCGCGGTGCAGGTCGCCGTAGCGCTGGGGACCGTCGAGCAGGCGCTCCACGATGAGCAGCGCCCACCGCGGCCCGACGACGCCGAGTGCCGCAGCGAGGTCGCTCACGCGGTCGCGTCGACGTCCGGCTTCATCCAGAACGGCGAGTAGTGGTAGCCGTCCGGGTCGTCGAACTGCCGCTGGTACATGAAGGGGTAGTCGTCGGTGTCGCCGACCCGACCGCCAGCGGCGCCGGCGCGCTCGACGAGCTCGTCGACGGCTTCGCGGCTGCTGAGGTCGAACGAGACCGTCACCTTCGACGGGGTGTCGGGTCCGCCGATGAGTTCCTCGACACCCCCGACGGCGGCGTACGCCTCACGGCTGGTGAGCATCACGTACTGGTCCGGGGCGATCGCGAAGCACGACACGTTGTGGTCGGACATCTCGGCGTTGAGCGCCCACCCGAGGGCGGTGTAGAAGGCGGTCGTGCGCTCGACGCTCTCGACCGGACAGCTGATGAAGAGGCTCATGGGCAGATACTTGCAAAACACAAGTGACCGGTCAAGGGGCACTCGCGGATCGGACGCCCGGCGTAGAATCCCGTGTGACCTCCGAGCTCCCCGACCCCACCGGTATCGCCCCCGCGGACCTGGACACGACGCTCCGGGTCCTCGAGCAGCTGACCGCGATCGACGAGACGCATCCGGACTTCATCCGCGTGCGGCAGGCGACGGCGAAGATGTTCAAGGCAGTGAAGCGCGCCCACCGGCTCGAGAAGCGAGCGGTCATCGCCGACGCAGATCGCCGTGTGATCGCCGCGACCGCCACGGGTGCCGCGGACCGGATCGACGACGAGACCCGCGGCGTGCTGATCACCAGCTCGACGGCGGCGTCCACCGCGGGCACCCTCCTGAAGTCGCGCCCCTGCTACATGTGCAAGCAGCAGTACACGGTCGTCGACGCGTTCTACCACCAGCTCTGCCCCTCCTGCGCTGCGATGAGTCACGCGAAGCGTGACGCCCGCACCGACCTGACCGGCAAGCGGGCGCTGCTCACCGGCGGTCGAGCGAAGATCGGCATGTACATCGCACTGCGCTTGCTGCGCGACGGTGCGCACACCACCATCACCACACGCTTCCCGCGAGATGCAGTCCGACGCTTCACGAGCCTCCCGGATTCCGCCGACTGGATGTCGCGACTGAAGGTCGTCGGCATCGACCTGCGCGACCCCGCACAGGTGATCGGGCTGGCCGAGGACGTGGCGGCGGCCGGGCCCCTCGACATCCTGATCAACAACGCGACGCAGACCGTGCGCCGCTCCCCCGGGGCGTACCAGCCCCTCGTCGACGCGGAGCTCGCGCCGCTCCCCGACGGACCGCTCCCCGAGTTGGTCACCTTCGGGCACACCAACGACCAGCACCCGCAGGCGCTCGCGCGTTCGGTGACCGCCCACCCGATCCTCGCAGCCGCCGCAGCCCGTGCGGACCAGCTCACGGAGCAGGCGATGGCTCCGGGGTCGAGCTCGCTCGAACGGCACGCGATGGGGACCGCGATCGATGCCGGCGGTCTCATCCCGGACCTCCACGACGAGAACTCGTGGACCCAGCACGTCAACGAGGTGGACCCGCTCGAGATGCTCGAGGTCCAGCTCGCGAACACGACGGCGCCGTTCATCCTGATCTCCAAGCTCCGCCCCGCCATGGCGGCGAGCGAGGCGCGTCGCACCTACGTCGTCAACGTCAGCGCGATGGAGGGCGTGTTCGGCCGTGCCTACAAGGGGCCGGGCCATCCGCACACGAACATGGCGAAGGCCGCGGTGAACATGCTCACGCGCACGAGCGCGCAGGAGATGTTCGAGACCGATCGCATCCTGATGACCAGCGTCGACACCGGGTGGATCACCGACGAACGACCGCACCCGACGAAGGTCCGGCTGGCGGAGGAGGGGTTCCACGCGCCGCTCGATCTCGTGGACGGGGCAGCCCGGGTCTACGACCCGATCGTTCGCGGGGAGGCGGGCGAGGACGTGTTCGGGGTCTTCCTGAAGGACTACGCGCCGAGCTCGTGGTGATCGTCGCGGAGTACGTCCCTCACTGAGCGGCTCCTCGAGCTCGGCGCGGACCGACGATGAGGTCGATCGCGATCTCGATCGACTGGGCGTACAGCTCGCGCGATGAGGTCTGGTGCTTGACACCGATCGAAGCACTGATCAGTGTGCTCGCGCGGTCGGCGGCGTCCGTTGGGTGCTCGTCTGTGATCGCCCTGGTGATGAGGTCCCGGAACCGCCGCGGAGCGGTGTCGAGCACGGGGCCCAGCAGCGCGGGATCGAAATCGCGCGTGCCCATCGTCTGCTCAGTCAGTGGTCCGATGAAGGAGCCAGCCCAGCGCTCGAACGCAGCGAGGAGCCGGACCTGGAGTGGACGCCCGTCCTCGAGCACCTCGGCGATGACGACGAGGTCGCGCTCGAGTGCTCGCTCCACGGCCTCGCGGAACAGCACGGGCTTCGAGTCGAACAGGAAGTACAAGCCCTGACGTGACAGGCCCGCCGCCCGTGCGACGTCGTCCATGGAGGTCTTGCGGTACCCGAACCGGACGAACACCTGAATGGCGGAGTCGAGGACGGCGTCTCGTCGGGCAACCCCGGTTTCGGCCGACGAAACGCGTTCAGGCATGCCCACACTCTACCAGTGAGGAAACGCACTATACAGACTGTGACAAGTGCGTATAGTCAGACGCATGTCTGCTTCCCTGATCGTCACGCCCTTCACCCCCGCAAGCACCGCTGACGACGTGCTCCGCGATGTCGTCCTCGACGGGCTCCGGGTCATTGTCACCGGAGCGTCCTCCGGGCTCGGCAGGGAGACCGCACGGGCGCTGGCCGCTGCCGGAGCTGAGGTGACGATGGCTGTCCGGAACGAAGCGGCTGGCCGCAGCGCAGCGAACGAGTTCGCGGCATCCGGGTTGCGAGGACAACTCCACGTCGCGACGCTCGACCTCGCCGACCAGGCCTCGGTGTCCCGGTTCGTGGAGCGATGGGACGGACCACTCGATCTGCTCGTCAACAACGCCGGAATCGTCACCGGAGGCCTCCAGCGGACAACCGAAGCGTGGGAGCTGCAGTTCGCGACCAACCACCTCGGGCACTTCGCGCTCTCCGTGGGCCTGCATCGTGCTCTCGCATCTGGCGCTGCACAGCACGGCGGCGCTCGCATCGTGTCGCTGAGTTCCACCGCACACATGCGCGACGGAGTTCACTTCGACGACCTGCACTTCGACCACCGCCCCTACGATCCACAACTCGCGTACGCGCAGGCGAAGACGGCGAACTCGCTCTTCACGGTCGAAGCGACCCGCCGGTGGGAGTCGGACGGGATCGTCGCGAACGCGGTCAACCCCGGCGGCGTGGTGACCGGACTCCAACGGGACTTCACGCCGAGGCAGAAGGCTTCGCTGGACGCCGCCGAAGCCGCCGGACTCTTCTCCTACAAGACCGTCGGGCAGGGCGCCGCGACCACTGTCGTCGCGGCGGTCCGTCCGGAGTTCGCCCATACCGGCGGGCACTACCTGGACGACGCGCAAGAGGCCTACACGGTCCCCGACGACGCTTCGCTCGCCGATCACCCCCACGGCGTCAAGGCGTGGGCGCTCGACCCCGACGCAGCAGAACGGCTTTGGGACGTGTCCGGCGACCTCGTTCGACCATGACTTCGACAGGACCTGGCGATCGGCTACTGGAAACCGGCGGAGGACTCGGCGCCGCTCAGCGTCTCCTCGTCCGCCGCGACGTCCTGCTGCACCGCGAACTGCGTCCGGTGCAACTCCTCGTACCGCCCACCGACGGCCAGCAGCTCCTCGTGCGTGCCGCGCTCGACGATCGACCCGTCCTCGACCACCAGGATCATGTCGGCGCTGCGGATGGTGGAGAGGCGGTGCGCGATCACCATCGCCGTCCGTCCCGCGAGCGCCTCGCTGAGCGCCGCCTGCACGGCGGCCTCGGACGTGGAGTCCAGCGCCGCCGTCGCCTCGTCGAGGATGACGACGCGTGGCTGCGCGAGCAGGAGCCTCGCGATGGTCATCCGCTGGCGCTCACCCCCGGACAGCCGGTAGCCACGCTCCCCCACCATGGTGTCGAGCTGGTCCGGCAGGGACCGGATGAGCGGCTCGAGCCGCGCGCGGCGGACCGCGTCCCAGACCTCATCGTCGGTTGCCTCCGGCCGCGCGAGGCGCAGGTTGGAGGCGATGGTCTCGTGGAACAGGTGACCGTCCTGTGTCACCATGCCCAGGCTGTGCCGCATGGAGGCGAAGGTGACGTCACGGACGTCGGCGCCAGCCAGGCGGACGGCGCCGCTGTCGACGTCGTAGAGGCGCGACAGGAGCTGCGCGATCGTGGACTTGCCGGCACCGGAGGTGCCGACGAGGGCGACGGTCTGCCCCGGCTCGATCCGGAAGGAGATGCCGTGCAGGACCTCCTCGCCGCCACGGGTGTCCAGCGTGGACACTTCTTCCAGCGAGGCGAGGGACACCTTGTCCGCCGACGGGTAGGCGAAGCGGACGTCGTCGAACTCCACGGCGACCGGGCCGTCGGGCACCGTGACGGCGTCGGGCTTCTCCTGGATCAGCGGTTCGAGGTCCAGGACCTCGAAGACTCGCTCGAAGCTGACCACGGCGCTCATGATCTCCACCCGCGCGTTCGCGAGGCTCGTGAGCGGCGCGTAGAGGCGGGTGAGGAGGAGCGCCAGGGTGACGACGTCACCGGTGTTCAGCGCGCCGCCGAGCGCGAGGGAACCGCCGAGCCCGTACACGAGCGCGAGGGCGAGCGCGGAGACCAGGGTGAGTGCGGTGACGAAGACGAACTGCAGCAGCGCGCTCCGGACGCCGATGTCGCGGACCCGGGCGGCGCGGACGCGGAACTCCTCGGCTTCCTCGTCGGGCCGGCCGAACAGCTTGACGAGGGTGGCGCCGGGGGCCGAGAACCGCTCGGTCATCTGCGTGCTCATCGCGGCGTTGTGGTCCGCGGCCTCGCGGCGCAGCGCGGCGAGGCGGCTGCCCATGCGGCGGGCGGGCACCAGGAAGATCGGGAGCATGACCACGGCGAGGACCGTCACGAGCCAGGACGTGCTGAGCATGACCGCAAGGGTGAGGATCAGCGCCACGAGGTTCGTGACCACGCCGGACAGCGTGCCGCTGAACGCCTGCTGCGCACCGATGACGTCGTTGTTGAGGCGGCTGACCAGGGCGCCCGTCCGTGTGCGGGTGAAGAACGCGATCGGCATCTTCTGCACGTGGTTGAAGACAGCGGTGCGGAGGTCGAGGATCACACCTTCGCCGATCCGCGCCGAGTACCAGCGCGTCGCGAGTGACACGGCGGCGTCCCCCACGGCCACGAGTGCGATGACGATGGCGAGCCGGACGATCGTGCTGGCCGCACCCCGGGCGGCGATGACGTCGACCACCTGGCCGGCGAGCACCGGCGTCGCGACCGCCAGGAACGCACCCACGACCGAGAGGGCGATGAAGACCAGCAGCTTGGACCGGTACGGCACGGCGAACGTCATGATCCGTCGCAGGGACGCACGGGAGAAGCCGTGCTTGTCGTCCCTGGCGGTCGAGATCTTGTACAGCGAGCTCCAGGCCGCGCCTTCCATGCTCATTGCGGTTCCTTCCGTGGGCGGCTGGCCCGGGATCTCGGTGTCCTCCCCGGCGTCGGCGAGCAGGGAGTCAGGATACGGCTCGACCGCCACGCACCGTGCGGCGGTTCGCGCTCGGCACCTCCCGAGGGGCCGTTCGGCGACGTGCACCAGCAGTTCGACAAGTGGGTGGCTCGTCCCAACTGGCTTAGTCTCGAGGCGTGATCACCAGCAAGGGCCAGGCCACCAAGGCACACATCATCGAGACCGCCGCGACACTCATCGGTCGGTTCGGCGTGGCTGGTACCAGCTCCGATGACGTCCGCAAGGCCGCGGGCGTCAGCGGATCGCAGCTGTCCCATTACTTCGGCAGCAAGCAGGCGCTCGTGCGGGCCGTCATCAACCACCAGTCCGAGTCGGAGATGGCGGCTGGACACCCGATGCTGCGGGCGCTCGACAGCATGGATGCGCTCCGAGCGTGGGCTGATGCCGCGGTCGAGAACCTGGATCACGGCAGCGGTTACGGCGCCTGCACGCTGGCCATGCTGGCAGGATCTGCGAGCCCTGGAGACGAGCAGACGCGCGAGGAGCTCTGCGCTGCGTTCGTGCGTCTGCAGTCGCTGCTCCGCGACGGCATCGGAGCCATGCGCGACCGGGGCGCCCTCCGCCCGGATGCTGATGTCGAGGAACTGTCCCTGGTGCTGCTCACCGCGCTCCAGGGGGGCACCCTCCTCGGGCAGACGATGCAGACGGCGACGCCCATGCGAGCGTCGATGAACGCCGCCCTCGCCTACCTCGAGTCGTTCGCGGGCGAGCAGCAACACTGACTGCCCGGCGGCCGAACCGGTCCCGTGCTCGCGGCTCGTCCATCCATCCAGAACCGGAGCACGATCGCTCACTGCGCTCCCCGGATCCCATCCGCTCGCGAAAATGGGTCGAGCGTCCCAAAAACTGTGCAACGATTGGGACAATCAACCCAGAAGGAGCAACCGTGTCGGATCTCACCGGGCAGACAGCCCTCGTCACCGGAGCAACATCAGGCATCGGCCGAGCGGTGGCAGAGCTGCTCGCGCAGCACGGTGCCACCGTCATCGTGCACGGGCGCAACCCCGAGCGGGGAGCGGAGCTGGTCGCGTCGATCACCGGCAACGGAGGCTCGGCGCGCTTCGTGGCTGCGGACCTCGCGGATGCTCGGGACGTCGAGCGCTTGGCGCGCGAGGCGGGCGCGGTCGACATCCTCGTCAACAACGCTGGCATCTTCGAACTCGCCTCCACCCTCGGCACCACGGTCGACAGCGTCGACCGGCACTTCGCCATCAACGCTCGCGCACCCTTCCAGCTGGTCGCAGCCCTCGTCCCGCACATGATCGAGCAGGACCACGGCGCCATCGTGAACATCAGCTCGGGGGCGGCGACGACCTCCTCGTCGGTCGGGGCGGTGTACGGGGCATCGAAGGCCGCCCTCGACGTCTTCACGCACTACTGGGCCACGGAGTTCGGCGCTCACGGCATCCGTGTGAACGCCGTCGCGTCCGGCCCGGTCCGCACGCTCGGAACGGAATCGATGCTCGCGGCCGCCGGTGATGCGTTGGACAAGACGACCGCCCGAGGCCGCATCGGCGACCCGGCCGAGATCGCCGAGGTCGTGCTGTTCCTCGTCCAGTCGCGCAGCAGCTACGTCAACGGCGCGGTCGTGTCCGCGAACGGCGGACGACGAAGCGCGCTCCCGAGCTGAGCCCGTCGGTCGCGCCCGCTGGAGGCGCGTCGCGGCTCCTCTTCTCGGCCGTGAGCACCCGCAGGACTGCAGGCGGCACGCGCCGATGGATCACGTCAGCAGCCTGCCGGACGGAAGCCGCGCCTCCAGGCTGACCGAGCACCGCGGCAGACAGCGATCGCACCGTCACTGCCGGACGGTCACCGCCCCGCGGTCGCGTGCGCGCTGACCTGCGCCGCCGTCAGCACCGTGCTGTACACCGCCGCGTACCGCATCGATCCCGTGAAGTAGTAGTTGCTCGGCGCCCCGGGCCACCCGCTGATCGTGTCGTACCCGATGCGCCAGTACCCGGTGGCGTTCTCGGGCGCGGTGTAGGTCGCGTTCGACGCCACGAGCGCCCCGTCGGCGTACAGCCGCATGCCGGTGCTCGCGGACATCGTCGACACCACGTGGTGCCATGCGCCGTCGTTGTAGGCCTTGGGTGAGGTGACGACCTGGGTGGTGCCGCTGTAGGCGCCGAAGACGAGCTGGCCGCTCGTGTTGATGTAGATCTGCCGGTCGTGCTGGCCGGAGGAGGCGGTCTGGTTGCTGCCGAAGCCGATGAGCATGCCGCCGGCGACGGTGGTGCGGAACCAGACCTCCTCGCTGAAGGTGGTGGGGTTCGTGACGGCGGTCGGCGTGGCCACGAAGCTCGTCGAACCGTTCAGCAGGTACGAGGTCCCGGCGTCGCGGGGGCAGGCGTTCGGCGACGGCGTCGACGCGGTCATGGTGCCCTGGTAGGTGCCGTTCGCACGGTTGGCGGACTGGTCGGTCGCGTTCGTCGCGTTCGAGGCCTCCCCGAGGCGGTAGGCGAACACTGCGGAGCCGATGTCCGCCCCGACGGCTGCGGAGCAGGTGAAGTACTGGGCGGTTCCGGCGGAGTCGCCGTTGTCGGTGAGCTTCGCGTTGAACGCGGACCGGGTCGGCGCGAACTGGGCCAGGAGCACGACGACGGCGAGTGCGACGACGAGCAGCAGCGCGATGACCTTGCCGTCGCGGAGCCGTTCGAACCTCACGGGCTTCATGATGCCCGAACCGGGTGCACCCGACCGATCGCCAGGCACAGCACGAGCGGGATCAGGCAGATGCCGATCAGGAGCGCCCAGCCGGCCGGGTCGAGGTCGATCGAGGAGGTGAGGTCGTAGTGCCCGTTCGCCGAGAGCTGGTCGATCGTGACCCGACCCACCTGGCCGCTGACCAGGTGCACGCTGCTGCCGCCGTGGGCGTCGATGCGCACGGGGAACATGCCCGAGGAGATCACGGTCGCGTGCACCTGGTGCGGGGTGGCGGTGTTCGTGATGGTCGTGACGGCCACGAACGGCTTGAGCACGAAGGCGGCGTACGCGGCGGTGAGGGCGCCTCCGGCGATGCGGAGTGACCCGCGGGTGACGCGATCGGCGAAGGGGCTGGTCAGCACGAGGATCAGGAGCGTGCCGACGAGCAGGATCGGTGCGGCGCGGAACAGCCACCCGATGTGCGGGACCATCAGGACCGGGCTGCCCACCAGGTTCTCCTGGGTCAGCGTCCACGGGTCGACCGCGCCGTTGACGTCACCGCGGGTGTGGATGCCGGTGGGTCCGACGGCGATGACGCGGTGGGTGTACGTGACGTCGGGGTTGGCCGGCACCCGGTAGGAGACGATGTCCCCGACATGCAGCGAGGCCGCGTCGACCGGCAGGTCGAGCACCAGGGTCCCGACGGGGGCCGCTTCGCCCATCGACGGGGTCTCGACGACGAACATCTTGCCGCCGGCGGTGAGGAACAACACTGCTGCGGCCAGCAGGACGGCCGCGACGGCGGCGACGGACCAGGCGAGGACGGTCTCGGAGCGTGTGACGGACCGGCCGCGCAGCACCGGGCGGGGAAGGATCCCGCTCAGCGGGACGGCGGTGGTCTGGCTCATGATCTGCTTCCGAGGTGTCCGGGTCGGTCACGGGGGTGGGCGACGCTTCGACGTGGTGCTGGTCGAAGCGCCGCCCGGGGGTGGGACGAGCGGGGTGGATCAGGCGGTGAAGGTCCAGGTCATCGGCACCGAAGCGGCGAGGCCCTGGTAGGTGTTGCCGGCGCTGGAGTTGAGCGTCACCGCGAAGTTGAAGGGGACGGAGGCGCCGGCGGCCGGGGCGGTGGGCATCGTGAAGGCCGAGGCCGGTGCAGCGGCGAAGCTGGCGAGCGTGCCGGAGAAGACGGTCGTCGCACCGGAGGTGATCACGAGGTTCATCTTGGCGCACAGGTCGGTCGCGGTGCCGTTCGCCGTGCCGTTGGCCGACTGGGTGCAGGTCGTGCCCGGAGCGAGCGTGAAGGTGGAGGCGGTCGCGGTGCCGGTGTTCTTGATCGAGATCGCGGTGTTCACCGTGTTGCCCGGCGTCATCGTCGTGCTGCCGCCGAACTTGTTGATGGTCGCGCAGGTGGCGGAGTTCGTGGAGACCGAACCGTTGTCCGTGCTGTTGCAGGTGACGGTCGCGCCGGCGTTCTGCTCCTGCATGATCAGGGTGCCGCTGCCGGCGGAGTTGCTGCTGTTGGTGATGCTCGCGGCGAACCCGGAGAGGGTGCCGGTCAGCGACAGGGAGAGCAGGACGGCGGCGAAGATGCCCGCGAGGAGCGCCACGGGGGCGAAGCGGAGACGCTTCAGCGGGGAGATGCGGTGCTGGTTCGACACGGGATACCTCGTTGTTCGTAGGAAGACGATCTGCAATTTCGAGTACCGAATTGCTTGATCATCAAGATAGCCAGTCCTTCACGCACTTCGCCAGTCCCCCGAGGTCCCCAGAGAGGGGGACACGGCCGCACCCCCGCCGTGGGGCACCCGTCAGAGCCCGGACGCCCGGTACCGTGAGCACGCGGCGATGCCACTCACCACGAGCGAGCGGCAGGGGCTGCCGCAGGACGGACGGGAGGCACGGTGCCGGAAGAGCGCGATCCTCACCTCGGCGACGCTGCCGCCGACGGACTCCTCGTGTCGTTCGACGCCGTCACGCGGGCGCACGCGAGCCTCGTCGCACAGCTCAGCGCGCGGGCGGGCGTGCACGAGACCGGCTTCCGGGCGCTCATGCTCATCAGCGACACCGGGTACTCGACCCCCACCGAGCTCGCCGGCTTCCTCGGCCTGACCTCCGGAGCCGTCACGAACATGGTCGACCGGCTCACGGCCTCCGGGCTCGTCGAGCGCCGACCGAACCCGGCAGACCGCCGCGGTTCACTGATCCGGCTCACCCCGGCCGGCACCCGCGTGGTGGACGACGCTCGCGGCCGACTCTCCACGCTCCTCCTGGCCGTCAGCGACGCACACGGACAGGACCTGGCGGCCGTGCTGGACGACCTGGCGAACGCCCTGCTCGACGAGGCCGTGACCGTCCTGGCCCACCCGGACGATGCCGAGGCTGACGCGGACGAGCCCGGTCCCGGCACGGTGCGGGCCTAGCGCGTTCGCACCGTCACGCGCCCAGGTGCGCAGCGAGCACGTCTCGCACGCTCGTCCAGGACTCCTGCCCGTAGCGGTCGTTGTCGACGTGGCGGAGTTCCGCCTCGCCGCTGAACATGCTCACGAAGTACTGCATCCCCTGCCACGCCGGGAACGGCTCGTCGTCGTCCCGACCCAGGCGTCGCCCGACCTTCGCCATGGCGGAGAGCGTGCCGGCGGTCCCCGCCCACTGCAGCCCGAACCGGGTGCCCGTCAGCCGGGACATCGTCGCGGCGACGCTCCTCGCGGTGACCCGGTCACCAGCGACCTCCACGACCCGGGGTGCACCCGAGTCGAGGGCGACCCGGGCGGTCGTCCTCGCGACGTCGTCCTTCGTCGTGAAGTCCAGCACCTGGTCCGCCGAGGACCAGAACAGGACCCTCCGGCGGTCGAACAGGATGAGCGGCGCCTGCCCGGTGAGCATGTCGGTGAACGCGCCGTTCAGGACACTGGTCCCCCGGATCGGCGCCGCGTCGACGTCCGCGGCGAACTCGCGGCGCAGCTCGAAGTTGCGGTTCGTGCCCGGGGTGATCGAGCGGTAGTCAGCGGAGTAGTCCGACGGGACGAACCGCGGGACGCCCGCGGCGACGGCAGCTGCCAACAGGGCCCGCTGCGCGTCGACGATCACGGACCGCGTGCCGCTGACCGCTGAGACGACGACCTCGACGCCGTCGAGCGCCGTGCGGAGGCCAGCGGGGTCGGTGTACGCGGCGCGGACGATCTCGACCCGGTCATCGGAGAACAGCCCGTCGGCCGACGTGTTCTCGGGTCGGGTGAGGACACGGACGCGGACGTCGTGCTCGAGGAGCGAGCGGACGATGCGCCCGCCGAGATCACCGGTGGCGCCGGCGACGAGGACGGTGGTGGTCATGGCGTCGACGCTACGCGAGGCGTCGGGCCTAGGCTGGCGGCTGCCGCACCACCGCGTGTACCCCGAACCCGTCCACCCCGAGGAGACGCCGATGTCCGACACCACCTGCCACATGTCGATCTCGCTCGACGGATTCGTCGCCGGGCCCGACCAGAGCAGCGAGCACCCGCTCGGCAAGCGCGGCGGTGAGCTGCACGGCTGGCACATGGGCGCACCCGGCGCCACCGCCGACGACGAGGCCGCGGCCGCGTGGTTGATGCGCCCGCGCGGCGCCTACGTGATGGGCCGGAACATGTTCGGACCCATCCGCGGTGAGTGGGACGACGCCTGGGACGGCTGGTGGGGCGCCGAGCCGCCGTACCACGCACCGGTCTTCGTCCTCACGCACCATGCGCGCGACCCGATCGTGATGGAGGGCGGGACGACGTTCCACTTCGTCACCGACGGCTTCGACGCCGCGTACGCGCAGGCGCTCGAGGTCGCCGACGGCAACGGTGTGGACATCGCTGGAGGCGCCTCCACCGTCCGGCAGGCGTTGGCCGCGGACGTGATCGACGAGCTCACGCTCGACATCGTGCCGGTCCTGCTCGGCAGCGGGGAGCGGATCTTCGACGGTTCGCAGTCGTTCGACTTCGAGCCGGTCGAGGTGCTCCACTCCCCGCTCGCCACCCACGTCCGCTACCGCCGCCGCCCCCGCGCGTAGTCCGCGAACGGGCGCGGCGGCGGAGCCGAGCTCACCGGCTTCGGGTCACTCCGCCGACCAGGTCACGAGCCGCGGGTCGGCGATCCCGACCTCGTGAACGGCTCCGGTGACGCGGAGCGTCGCCCGCTCCGTCGCCGACCCGGGAACGGGGTGCCGGGCCGGACCGTCGCCGGACGCGACGATCCCACCGGAGTCGACCGCGCCTCCAGGCCGTGACGCCCCCGCGTGGGACGCGACCCACACCTGCACGTCCCCCGGTTCGACGACCTTGCGCATCGCGCGGTCGGTGAAGGCGAAGCGCTGGACGGGGACGCGGAACCGCACGCGGACCGACTCCCCCGCGGCGAGCGCCACCCGCGCGTAGCCGAGCAGCTGCACGACCGGCCGCGTGACGGACGCGTGGACGTCGTGTCCGTAGAGCTGCACGACGTCCTCGCCCGCGCGGGTCCCGGTGTTGCGGACCGTCACGGACGCCTCGAACGTGCCGTCGGTCGTCACGGACTCGTCGACGACGAGGTCGGCGTGCTCGAACGTCGTGTAGGTGAGCCCGAAGCCGAACGGCCGGACGGGCGTGGAGTCCGTCGCGGTGACGTCGGACGGACCGCCGAGTCGCGGGTGCAGGTACGAGTACGGCTGCGCACCGGCCGACCGCGGCATCGAGACGGGCAGGCGTCCCGACGGGTCGGCACGTCCGGTGAGCAGGTCGGCGATCGCGAGGCCGCCGCCCTCACCCGGGAAGAACGCCTGCACGACCGCTGCGGGCCGCGGCTGGTCGCCGTCGAGCGCCCACCCGATCGCGTACGGGCGCCCGGTCAGCAGCACGAGCACGGTCGGGGTGCCGGTCGCGACGACCGCCTCGACGAGCTCCCGCTGGACGCCGGGCAGGTCGAGGGACTCCGAGTCGTTGCCCTCGCCGACGGTGCCGCGCCCGAAGAGCCCGGCCTGGTCCCCGACGACGACCACGGCGACGTCGGAGGCGGTGGCGGCACGGACGGCGGCGTCGAAGCCCGAGCGGTCGTCACCGGTGACCGTGCAGCCGGGGGCGTAGCGGACGTCGGTCAGGGGCTCGAGCGCTTCGCGGACCGTGGGGATCGCGAAGCCGAGCGGGAGGTCGGGGTGCGTGGCGAGCACGTGGTTCGCGAAGGAGTAGCAGCCCTGCAGGGCCTCGGCGCGGTCGGCGTTCGGGCCGATCACGGCGACGCGCGGGCGGGCGGCGACGGACGCCGACGCAGGCGCTGCGTCGTCCTGCTGTGCTCCCGCCAGCGGCAGCACCCCGTCGTTCGCCAGCAGCACGAGCGATCGTGCCGCGAGCCGACGTGCCAGGTCCTGGTGCTCCGGGGAGTCCAGGTCGACGTCGGTCGGCGGCTCGTCCTCGAACACGTCGGGGTCGAGCAGCCCGAGCCGCTCCTTCTGCCGCAGCACCCGGAGCACGGCGCGGTCGACCAGCGCTTCGGGCACGGAGCCGTCGCGCACGCGCTCGACGAGGGGCGCCAGGTACGCGTCCCCGGTCGGCAGTTCGACGTCGATCCCGGCCTCGAGCGCCATGGCGGCGGCCTCGCCCCGGTCCGCGGCTGAGCCGTGCATCACCTCGAGGAACGCGATCGAGAAGTAGTCGGCGACGACGGTGCCGTCGAAGCCGAGTCGGTCGCGCAGCAGGTCGGTCAGGAGCGCGGCGTTCGCGGCGACGGGCACCCCGTCGATCTCGGCGTACGAGTTCATCACCGAGCGGGCACCGCCGTCGAGCAGCGCCATCTCGAACGGCGGCAGGAAGACGTCCGCCAGTTCGCGGGACCCGGCGTGCACGGGCGCGTGGTTGCGTCCGGCAGCCGATGCCGAGTAGCCGAGGAAGTGCTTGAGCGTCGCGTCGACGCCCGCGCTCTGCAGGCCGCGGACGTACGCGGTGCCGATCGTGCCGACGAGGTACGGGTCCTCGCCGATGCACTCGTCGACCCGACCCCAGCGGGGGTCGCGGATGACGTCGAGCACGGGTGCGAGGCCCTGGTGCACGCCGAGTTCCCGCATCGAGCGGCCGATGACCGCTCCGACCTGTTCGACGAGTTCCGGGTCGAAGGCCGCACCCCACGCGAGCGGGGTCGGGAACGTCGCGGCCTTCCACGCGGCGAGCCCGGTCAGGCACTCCTCGTGCACGAGCGCCGGGATCCCGAGCCGCGTCTCCCGTTTGAGGCGACGCTGCTCCCCCCAGAGCCAGGCGGCGCGCTCGTCGGGTTCGACGGGGCGGGTGCCGTAGACGCGGGTGAACTGGCCGATGCCGTCGCGGGTGATCTCGGTCAGGCTCGCGCCGTCCTGGGCCGCGGCCATCTCGCCCTGCATCGGGGCGACGACGCCGTTCTGGTCGAGCCAGTAGCCGACCAGTTGCGCGGTCTTCTCCTCGAGGGTCATCTCCGCCAGCAGGGCGGTGACGCGGTCGGACGGGAGGCCCGTGGCCGCGTCCGGCAGGCCGGTGGCGGTCGTGCCGGTGGTCGCGTCCGGACCGGTCGTGTTCGTGGTGGTGCTGGCGGTCGCGCCGGTGGTCGCGTGCGTGGTGGTCATCCCTTGACCGCCCCGGTGAGACCTCCGACGATGCGCTTCTGGAAGACGGCGAAGAAGATCAGCGCCGGGATCATCGACAGCGACGTGAACGCCAGCACCCGGGCGGTGTCCACCGAGTACTGCGACGAGAACGCCTGCACCCCGAGCGGCAGCGTGTAGCTCCCCGCGTCGTTCAGGATGAACAGCGGCAGGATGTAGCTGTTCCAGCTGCCGATGAAGGCGAGGATGCCCGTGGTGACCACGCCCGGCAGCGACAGCGGCACGACCATCCGGAAGAAGAAGCCGAGCTTGCTCGCGCCGTCGATCGACGCGGCCTCCTCGAGCTCCTCGGGGATCGCGCGGAGGAACGGCACCAGGATGATCACGGTCGTCGGCAGCGCGAAGGCGATCTGCGGCAGGATCACCCCGGCCAGGGTGTTCGTCAGGCCGAGGTCCTTCACCAGGAGGTACAGCGGCGTGATCGCGACGGTGATGGGGAACATCAGACCGGCGGCGAACAGGCTGTAGAGCGCACCGCGGCCGCGGAACTCGTACCGGGCGAGCACGAAGCTCACCATCAGGCCGAGGACCACGACGCCGATCGTGGTGGTGACGGCGGCGATCGCGGAGTTGCCGAGCTCCTGCCAGAACACGCCGCTGCTGAGCACCGCGGCGTAGTTGCCGAAGTCCCACGGCGACGGGAACCCGGCCGGGCTCGACGTGATCTGCGAGTTCGTGCGGAACCCGCCGATCACGATGTAGGCGACCGGGGCCACGCACACCGCGATGAAGACGAGCGCGATGAAGTAGGTGCCGAGGTTCCGCTGCGGCCGGGTTGAGGGAGCGTCGTCGGCGGGGCGGCGGCGCGACGGGGGACGCTGGCGTGCGGCGGCCCGGACGCTGGTGGCGGTCATCGGCTGCTCTTCTCGGTGAGGGCCCCGGCGGTGTCACGGCGCAGGACGAAGCGTTGGTAGACCAGGGCGATCGTGAGCGAGAGCACGAAGATCACGACGGCGACGGCGTTGCCGTACCCGTAGTTGCCCGAGTTCCGGCCGTTGGCGACCATGTACGTCGCCATGGTCGAGGTGCCAGCGGTCGAGGCGATGTACTGGCCCCAGATGATGTAGACGAGGTCGAACAGCTGCAGCGAGCCGATGATCGACAGGAACACCCAGATGCGGACGGTCGGGCCGAGGAGCGGCAGGGTGATCCGTCGCTGGATCTGCCAGTAGCTGGCACCGTCGAGCTGCGCCGCCTCGAAGAGCTCGTCCGGGATGCTCTGCAGGCCGGCGAGGAACAGGATGACCGCGAAGCCGATGTACTTCCACGAGATGATCCCGAGCAGGGTCCAGATCGCGATGTCGGGGTTCGACAGCCAGTCGGTGCGGAGGCCACCGAGACCGACGGTGCGGAGCAGGTCGTTGACCGCACCGTTGCCCTGCAGCATCAGGCTCCACCCGGTGCCGACGATCACCTCGGAGATGACGTACGGCAGGAAGATGAGCACGCGGATCAGGCCACGGCCGCGGATCCGCTGGTTGAGGAGCAGGGCGAGGATGATCGCGATCGGGCCCTGCACCAGGAGCGACCCGACGACGATGATGCCGTTGTGCCAGAGCACGCCGCGGAAGTCGGGGTCGGTGAAGATGATCTTGTAGTTGCCCAGCCCGACGAAGTCGGTCGGCGGACCGTAGCCCTGCCACTTGTAGAAGCCGTAGTACGCGGCCAGGATCACGGGCAGGATGACGAACGCGACGAACATGATCGTCGCCGGTCCGGCCAGCAGCGCGATCTCGACGCGACCGCGGGCGTCGATGCGGCGGGTCCGGGACCGGCGGACCGGGGCCGGCGACGTGGTGTCGCCGGCCCCGGTCGTGCTGGTCCCCGACTCGGTCCGCGCGCCCGAGCGGGGCGGACGGGGAGCGAGGGAGGTGGCCATCGGTTCCGCTACCCCTTGGCCGCGGCCTGGTTGACGGTGCTCACGATGTCCGAGACCGAACCCTTGCCGGCGAGCAGGTTGACGACGCTGGTGTTGAGCGCGTTGCCGACGTTCTGCCCGTACACGGTGTCCAGGTAGTTCGAGACGAACGGTGCCTTGTTGTACGCCGCGAGGACGGTCTTCAGGTACGGCTCGGTCACGACGGTCTGCGCGGACTTGTTGGCCGGGATCGCGTCGAAGGCCTTGTAGTAGGCCTCCTGCACGGGCTGCTCGGTCATGTAGTTCAGGAACTCCGTGCACTCCTTCTGCGGGGCCTTGGCCGAGCAGGAGTAGCCGTCGACGGCGCCCATCATGGAGGCGCTGTCACCCTTGCCGCCGGAGACCGACGGGAACGGGAAGAAGCCGAGGTCGGGCAGCTGCTTGGCGTTCGGGGTCAGGGACGAGATCACGCCCGGGTCCCACGCACCCATGAGCTCCATGGCGGCCTTGTGGTTGGCGATGAGGCCGGCCGAGCTGCCTGCGCCCTGCTGTGCGGCAGTGGTCAGGTAGCCGTCGTTGAAGGGCTTCGTGTCGAAGAACGTCTTCGTGTCCTGCCCGGCCTGCTTCCAGCAGCTGTTCGTGAACTTCAGCGTCTTCGCGGCCTGGTTCAGGGTCGACTCGCTGCAGTCGCGCAGGGCGAAGTTGTAGTACCAGTGCGCGGCGGGCCAGGCGTCCTTCGCGCCGACGGCGACGGGCTGGATGTTCGCGGCCTTCAGCTTGGCGATGTCGGCGTTGAGCTCGTCCATGGTGGTGGGCGTGCCCTGGATGCCGGCCTGCTTGAAGAGGTCCTGGCTGTACCAGATGCCCTCGGGGTTGACGTCGACGGGCATCGCGTAGGTCTTGCCGTCCAGCTGGTAGCCCTTGAAGGTGCCGTCGCTGATCTCGGACTTCGCGGTCTTCCCGATCGAGCCGCTGATGTCCATGAGCTGCCCGGCCTTCGCCATCGCGCTCATCTTGCCGCCGCCGCGCTGCAGGAACACGTCGGGCGCCGAACCGGAGTTCAGGGCGGTCTGCAGCTTGCCGTCGAGGTCCTCGTTCTGGATCGCCTGGATCTTGATCGTGACGTTCGGGTGCTGCTTCTCGAAGTCCTTGACCGTCGTCTCCCAGAACGCCTTGCCGGGACCGGTGGTGGAGTTGTGCCAGAAGGTCATCGAGACCTTGCCGTTGCCGTCTCCTGATGCGCCGTTGCCGCCGGCGGAACAGCCGGTGGCCAGCAGCGCGGTTGCCCCGATCAGCGCGATGGCTGTCGCGGCGCGGATCTTCCTCGTCATCGTGGAACTCCTCGGTGTCGTCGTTGACTCAGCGACATCGACTGCCGCTGCGGAGAGCGTGCCAGGCGGACCGGGGGCTTGTCAATCGATATCGATAACGTTTTCTATTCGTGATGGAGCGCGCGCCAGCGGTACGGTGTGCACATGGAGACGGCCTTCGGATCACAGCCCAGCGTGGGGCGGGTGACGATCGCCGATGTCGCACGCGCCGCCGGTGTCTCGATCCCGACGGTGTCGAAGGTGATCAACAACCGTGACGGTGTCGCGGCGGCCACCATGCTCCGCGTGCAGCAGGTCGTGGACGAACTCGGCTACGAGACCTCCCTGGTCGCCAGGAGCCTGCGGAGTTCACGGACGGGGGTCGTCGGCATCCTCGTGCCGGAGTTCGAGCCGTTCTCGACCGAGCTCCTCCGCGGCATCTCCCGCGCGGCCTCCGGCACCGGCTACGAGCTGCTCGCCTACGCCGGCCTGGTCACCGGCGCGGACCAACCGGGCTGGGAACGCCGGTCGCTCTCCCGGCTCTCGGGCACGCTCATCGACGGCGCGATCGTCGTCACCCCGACCACCGCGCTCTCGAGCTCGTCGATCCCGGTCGTCGCCATCGACCCGCACACCGGTCCGGAGGGACACGCCACCGTCGACGCCGACAACGAGGGCGGGGCCCGCAGCGCGGTCGAGCACCTGTTGGCCCTCGGGCACACCCGGATCGCGCACGTGCACGGTCGTGCCGACCTGGCGTCCGCCCAACTCCGCGAGGCCGGGTACCGACAGGCCCTGCGTGACGCCGGCATCACGGTCGACGAGCGCCTGGTCCGTGCCGGTGGCTACCAGGAGGACCAGTCCGCCGAGGTCGCCCGCACACTCCTCGCCGAACCGGACCGCCCCACCGCGGTCTTCGCGGCGAACGACTCCTCGGCGGTCGGTGTGCTCCGTGCCGCGGCCGAACTCGGCCTCCGCGTCCCGGAGGACTTGTCCGTCGTCGGCTTCGACGACGTCCCGCAGGCCTCGATGACCACGCCGCCGCTCACCACGGTGGCGCAGCCGCTCACCGAGCTCGGCGGCCGGGCCGTCGCGATGCTCCTGACCATGCTGCGCGGGGAGCCGACGTCGGCCCACGTGCGGCTCGCCACGACGCTCCGCGTGCGGCAGAGCACGGCCGTGGTGCCCACCGACACCCGGCGCTGAGGGCGCCACCGGGCCGACCCCGGCCCGGCCACGGCTCGGCCATGGATCGCCGGGAGGCGCGTGACGGCGGCGTTCCGAGCCTCCCGTCCGACTCGTGGCCGGCCCGACCAGCCCGTCAGCGCCGCAGCGTCTGCTTCGGGTACTCCCCGAACCGCTCGTGGTACGCCGCCGAGAACCGACCGAGGTGCGCGAAGCCCCACCGTCGGGCGACGTCGCCGACGGCCCCGGCGGACGGGTCGAGCATGAGGAGCTCGTCGCGGACCCGGTCCAACCGGACCTGTCGCAGGTAGGTCAGCGGCGAGACGTCGAAGACCCGCCGGAACGACTCCTGCACCGACCGGACGCTCAGCCCGGCGACCGCGGACAGCTCCGCGACGGTGACGTCCTCGGCAGCGTGCGCGTGCACGTGCTCGACCGCCGCGCGGAGACGAGCGTTCTTCGCCAGCCCGAGCACGGCCGGCAGCCGGTCGAGCTGCGGCGGGAACATGTCGAGGAACACCTGCACGGCAGCCGTCTTGGCAGCGTCCCACTCGGCGGACTCGGGGCCGGCCGACCGCAGCGCGCGGGTCAGGGCGGCCAGGGCTCCCTGCCACGGCCGGAGCGCCTCGGGCACGGGCGCGCGGCGCGGGTCGAAGCGCAGGGGTCGGTCGTCGAGCGCGAACCGGACGGCCGCGATGCGCTGCACGAAGTCCCGGTCCAGGTGGACGAAGCGCTGGTCGGAATCGGTCACGGCGAAGACGACCTCGCAGCCGGCCGGCACGAGCATCGGCTCGTCGACCGGCAGGTCGACGCGGATCCCGTCGACGTCGAAGTCCCCCGAACCGTCGGTCATCCACGTCACGACGTGGTCGTCGCTCGGCGGCACCACCCCACGCATCAACCCGTGCATCTGGGAGCGCCGGATCGTCAGGTCGGTGTCGCCGATGGCCGTGTACCGGTACCCGAACTCGGCAGCGGTCCGACGCGCCAGGAGGTGGCGACCGTCGTACACCCCGCCGAGGTCACGGACCGCACCGTCCGGGTCGGCGCCGGCGTACTCGAAGCGGACCGGCTCGACATCGTCGGCTTGGGCGGGGAACGGGATCGTCTCAGCCACGGGACGCGGCCTTCCGCCCGGTTGTCCGGATGACGAACACCCGTTCGTTATGTGGATACGGTTGAGGGATGACGGCAGCGTAGGGTTTGCCCGAGTCGAGGCGCACCGAGGGGGCGACCGAATGAGCGAGATCGACCTGACCGCGGCGCTGACCCGCCTGGAGACGGCCATGAGCGCGCTCCGACACCGTCTGCGCGACCGCCTCGGTGTCACGGGCGCGGACCTCACCGTGCTGCAGTTCGTGGCGCGGGCCGAGGCCACCGAACGCCAGGTCCGGGTGAAGGACCTCGCGACGCACCTCGGACTGAGCGGACCGGCCGTGACCGGGACCGTCGACCGCCTGGAGCGAGCCGGACACCTCTGTCGCGTCCCGAACCCCGACGACGGACGCAGCCGCTTCATCGAGCTGAGCGAGGACACCCGCCGCGACTACGCCGCCGCGATGGACAGCACCACCGAGCATCTGCACGAGCTGTTGTCCTCCTTCTCCGAGCGCGAACGAGTGAAGTACGTCCGTGTCATCGACCGCGTCATCGCGGCCCTCGACTACGGCGCCCCCAACTCCTGACGGCAGGCTACGGGCGGGCGGGCGCACCCTCCGGCGGTTTGTCCAACAAGCGCAGTTAGGTAACTTCCCTACCTATCTTGCCGGACGCCGACCCGTCCCGTCCGTAGCGTCGACCCCGAACACCCCCGATCGGGGGCCGGAGCACGGGGAGGAACCCATGGGCCAGTACGAATCGCAACCGGGCATCGACCCGGTGCGCATCGAGACGTTCCGTCGGATGCGCAAGCAGTGGAAGTTCGGTGAGCTGCAGGACGGCACCGGACTCTACGAGGACTTCTTCACCGACACCGCGCGGGACCCGCGGCGCCACTGATCACGTGACCGCGGTCGCTCGACGCGGCCGGATGACGGACTGGAGGCTCGTGGCGACCCCGCCGCGGGCCTCCCGTCCGTCACGGGCCGCGGTGCGGTTCGGTGGGAGCCTCGGCCGTGGACTCGGCGGAGCGCAGCACGCAGGGCAGCAGGAAGTGCGGGAGTTCGACGCTCGTGCCGTCGAGCTGGTCGATGAGCGCGTCGGCCGCGCGGGTGCCGAGTTCGCGACCCGGGGCCACCATGGTGGACAGCCGTGGGTAGTGCTGGTCCCCCGCCGCACCGGATGACGCGATGCTCAGCACGGAGACGTCCTCCGGGATCCGTCGTCCGGCCGCGTACAGGCCCACCAGCAGCCCCGCGGACGAGTCGTCCTTCATGATGAGCACCGCGGAGACGTCCGGCGCGACCTCGAGCAGCTCGCGCGCGGCCTCCCGCCCTCCCTCGCTCCCCGGGCCGGCGTAGACGACCGCGCCCTCGAGCCCGCGGTCGACCATCGCGCGCTCGAAGGTGCTCTGCGCGCGGAGGTGCGGCGCGTAGCCCGCCATCGGGGTGTCGTCGAGGTTCTCGAGGACGAACCCGAACCGACGGTGCCCGAGGTCCTCCAGGTGGTCGAGGCTGTCCTCGATCGTCGTCTCGAAGTCGATGTCGACGTACGGCAGGCCGCTGCTGTCCCGCGTCCGGCCGATCAGGGTGAACGGGACGTCGAGGTCGGTGAGCTTGGCGACCCGCGGGTCGTCCATCCGGACCTCCATCAGGATCACGCCGTCGACGAGGCCGCCGGACACGAGGTCGTCGAGGTCGTCCCCCGCCGGGTCGACCGGCCAGAGCACCAGGTGGTAACCGCGCTCCGACGCGCGTTCGGCCGCGCTCATGAAGAAGTCCGACGTCGTCGGGCTGAAGCGGTTGCCGGTCGTCGGGAAGAGCAGGGCGATGATCCGGGTGCGGCGGCTCGCGAGCGCCCGCGCGACGACGTTGTTGCGGAACTTCAGCTCCCGCATCGCGGCGGTGACCCGGGCCGTGGTCGCCGGCGTCACGTACTTGGTGCCGTTCACCACGAAGGACACGGTGGCGATCGAGACGCCGGCCCGGTCGGCGACCTGCTGCATCGTGGCCATGTCGTTCCTTGCTCGGGTGGTGGTGGGTCGCGCTCGGGCGGCACGCGTGCTGCCGCGCGGTCGGGTCCGCCGAGCTCTCTCCACCATAGCTTCCACCCATATGGAGAAAAGCGCTTTACAGGTGAAGCGCTTTTCTGTTAGCTTCTCGCCCCAAGGAACACAGCGACGATGACGTCCGCGGCTTCGTCGATGCGTGCCTGACCATGCACCCGTCAAGAGAAGAGCTACGCAATGAAGCCTAGATTCCCCTCCCCGGCGCGCAGGCTGCGCGCCCTCGTCGGCGCCGTCGCGATGGTCGCCGCGATCCCGCTCGTCCTGACCGGGTGCTCCGGTTCCGGGTCGGCGGCCTCCGGCGGGAAGACCCTCACGATCGAGGACTACTACGCCGCCAGCTACAACCCCGTGTACCAGCAGTGCGCGAAGACGGTCGGTGCGAAGGTCACCATCAACCACGTCGCCGGCGCCGGACTCATCGCCAAGGTGCTGCAGCAGGCCTCCTCGAAGACGCTGCCGGACGTGCTGATGCTCGACAACCCCGACGTCCAGCAGATCGCCTCGTCCGGAGCACTGTCCGACCTGTCGACCTACGGGCTGAACGCGAACGGTGACGTCCCCGGCGTCAAGGCCGCCAACACCTACAAGGGCGCGCTCTACGGGCTGCAGCCGGTCACGAACTCGATCGCGCTCTACTACAACAAGAAGATGCTCGCGGCCGCCGGCGTCCAGCCGCCGAAGACGTGGGACGAACTCCAGGCCGCCGCGAAGAAGCTCACCAGCGGGAAGACCTACGGGTTCGCGATGAGCAACATCAACACCTACGAGGGCACGTGGCAGTTCCTGCCGATGTTCTGGTCGAACGGTGGCGACGAGAAGAACATCGCCACGGCGGAGGCCGCGCAGGCACTCCAGTTCGTCGAGAAGCTGCAGAGCGACGGCTCGTTGTCGAAGAGCTCGATCAACTGGGCGCAGGCGGACGTGAACAGCCAGTTCATCGCCGGCAAGGCAGCCATGATGATCAACGGCCCGTGGCAGCTCCCCCTGCTGAACGCCGCCAAGGGCCTGGAGTTCGACAGCGTCCCGATCCCGACCCGGACCGGCGGCGCGACCGTCGCACCGCTCGGCGGCGAGGCGTTCACCGTCCCGCAGACGGGCAACAAGGACACCATGCAGCTCGCCGGCAAGTTCGTCGGGTGCCTCAACACCGTGAAGATGCAGAACGTCATCGCCGGGGTCACGGGCAACGTGCCGACGAACATCGACGCCGGCGCCACCTGGGCGAAGAGCCACCCGCAGGTCGCCTCGTTCGTCACGACCGTGCAGACGGCCCGTGCCCGGACCGGGGAGCTCGGACCCGACTGGCCCAAGGCCGCCACGAAGATCTACACCGCCGTGCAGCTCGCCCTCACCGGCAAGGCCGACCCGGAGGCAGCGCTCAAGCAGGCGCAGTCGCAGAGCCAGTAGCAACACCGGGAGCCGGCCGTCCGGCCGGCTCCCCCCGGCGGTGAAGGAGAGGAACCGGCGTGAGCGCCTCAACACAGACCCGGCCACGGACGTCCCTGCCCGTGACCCCACCACCACGACCCGGCCAACGCCGGGCCCGGCGACGGGCCGCGGCCACCAGGTGGTTGTTCGTCGTCCCGGCCGCGGTGTTCGTGGCCCTGTTCTTCGGCTACCCCGTGGCGAAGAACATCGTGATGTCCTTCCAGGACTACACGACCAAGACGTTCTTCACGGGTGAGGCCCCCTGGGTCGGGCTCGGCAACTACATCTCGGTGTTCCAGAGCTCGGTCTTCGCGACGAGCGTCGTGAACACGGCGCTGTTCACCGCCGGGTCGATCATCCTGCAGTTCGTCATCGGCCTCGCCCTCGCGCTGTTCTTCCGGCGGCACTTCCCGCTCTCGGGGTTCCTGCGCGGGCTGCTGCTCCTGCCGTGGCTCCTGCCGCTCATCGCCTCGAGCGCGGTGTGGAAGTGGCTGCTCGACCAGGACAGCGGCGCGCTGAACCAGCTGCTCGGTGTCGTGGGCATCGCCCCGGTGCCGTGGCTGGTCAGCCCGAGCCTGGCCCTGATCGCCGTGATCGGCGTCAACGTGTGGCTCGGCATCCCGTTCAACACGACCATCCTCTACAGCGGCCTGCAGTCCGTGCCGCCGGAGCTGTACGAGGCCGCCTCGCTCGACGGCGCCACCGGGTTCAAGGCCTTCCGGTACATCACCTGGCCGAGCATCCGGTCGGTGGTCAGCGTCGTGATCGTGCTCGGGGTCGTCTACACCCTGAAGGTCGTCGACATCATCCTCGGGCTCACCGGCGGAGGACCGGCGAACTCGACGCAGACCCTGGCGACCAACGCGTACCACCAGTCCTTCATCAACTTCCAGTTCGGCATCGGAGCCGCGGTGAGCAACGTGCTCATCGTCGTCTCGTTCGTCTTCGCGATGGTGTACATCGCGATCTCCAGGAAGGCGGTCGACGAATGAGCGTCGGACTCGCGAACCAGACCGTCACCGCCACCCGCGCGATCACGACCCGGCGGAGCACGAAGGCCCCCCGGCCGCGCGGCAGCGTCAAGGGCATCCCGCTGACGATCCTCGGCATCGTGTTCCTGGCGATCATGGTGTTCCCCGTCTACTGGATGGTGAACACGAGCCTGCAGGCGACCTCGGGCGCGGCCACGGCGACGTGGTTCCCGTTCAGCCCGACCTTCGCCGGGTACCAGGCGGCGTTCGAGCAACAGGGGCAGAACTTCGTCTCGAGCATGATCATCGGGCTGGGGACCGTCGTGCTCACCCTGCTCGTCGCGACACCGGCCGCGTACGGACTCGCCCGGTTCCGGATGCGCGGCACGCGGGTCTTCCTGCTCGTGCTGCTCATCACGCAGATGATCCCGGCGATCGTCATCGCGAACG
This sequence comes from Curtobacterium sp. ISL-83, assembly GCF_018613895.1. GTDB lineage: Bacteria > Actinomycetota > Actinomycetes > Actinomycetales > Microbacteriaceae > Curtobacterium. Next base: position 81,990 of record NZ_JAGGPH010000003.1, on the reverse strand, counting down.
CCCTGTACACGTTGTTCAACTCCGTCGGACTGCTCAACAGCTACATCGGGCTGATCCTGGCGGACAGCGCCGTCCAGGTCCCCTTCGCGATCCTGCTCATGCGGGCGTTCATGGAGTCGATCCCGCCGAGCCTGGTCGAGGCCGCCCTGGTCGACGGGGCGAGCGACTTCCGGGCGTTCGTGTCGATCGTCGTCCCGATCAGCCGGAACGCCATCGTCACGGCGGCGCTGTTCACGTTCCTCGGGGCGTGGGGCGACTTCCTCATCGCGCTCACCCTGACGTCGACGACCGCGGTCCGGCCCATCACCCTCGGCATCTACAACTACATCGGGTCGAACGTGACCGACTGGGGTCCGGTGATGGCGACGTCGGTCCTGGCGTCCCTCCCGGCGGCCGTGCTCCTGATCTTCGCCCAGCGGTACATCTCGGCGGGCGCCCTCGGCGGAGCGGTGAAGTGACCGCGCTCGAGAGCGCGCCGGACCCACCGCGCCGGAGGCCGCGCCGGACCCGCCGCAGGACGGCGCCGAACGAACCGATCACACCAGGAACCACCCCGAACAGGGAAGAAGAACCAACGACATGAGCGACACCACCACCCGCTTGCGCATCACCGTCTGGGGCGAGAACGTCCACGAGCAGGTCGAGCAGCACGTCGCCGAGCGCTACCCCGAGGGCATGCACGGCGCGATCGCCGCGGGCATCCGCGAACACCTGCCGGACGCCGTCGTCCGCACCGTCACGATGCAGGACCCCGAGCACGGGCTGACCGACGAGGTCCTCGCCGAGACGGACGTCCTGACGTGGTGGGGCCACGCGGCGCACCAGGACGTCGACGACGCCGTCGTGGACCGCGTGCACAAGCACGTGCTCTCCGGCATGGGCCTCATCGTGCTGCACTCCGGCCACTGGTCGAAGATCTTCGGCAAGCTCATGGGCACGACGTGCACGCTGCGCTGGCGGAGCGAGCACGACCAGGAACTCGTCTGGACCGTGAACCCCCAGCACCCGATCACGCGCGGCGTCCCGAACCCCATCGTCATCCCGGAACAGGAGATGTACGGCGAGTACTTCGACGTCCCGACCCCCGACGAGCTCGTCTTCATCTCGGGCTTCACCGGCGGCGAGGTGTTCCGGAGCGGCATGACGTACCGCCGCGGCTTCGGGAAGATCTTCTACTTCTCCCCCGGTGACCAGGACTTCCCCGTCTACCACCACCCCGACGTCCGCCGCGTGATCGCGAACGCCACCGAGTGGGCACGGCCCGAACGCGAGCGCGAGATCCCGACGCTCCGCCGCTACGAGCTGGGTGAGTACTTCGACGGGCAGCACTACCGCGGCCCGTTCGACGACGCACCCGTGGACGAGCCCGCAGCAGCCGGGGCGCAAGCGTGACCGCCCTGCGCGTCGTGCAGGTCGGCGCGGGCGGGATGGGCCGCGCGTGGCTCAGCACCGTCGCCGCCGACCCGGACGTCGAGCTCGTCGGCATCGTCGACCTCGACCTCGACGCCGCGCGCGCCGGAGCCGAACTCGCCGGCGACGCGTCGATCCCGGTCGGTCGGGACCTCACCGCCCTCGCCCGCGAGACCGGCGCCGAGGCGGTGCTCGACATCACCGTCCCGGTCGCGCACCACCCGGTGACGCTCGAGGCCCTGCACGCCGGGCTGCCGGTCCTGGGTGAGAAGCCCGCCGCGCAGACCGTCGCCGAGGCGCTGTCCCTCGCCGCCGCGGCCGAGGCGACCGGCCAGCTGTTCATGGTGTCCCAGTCACGGCGCTACAACGACCAGCTCGTCGCGTTCCGGCAGCACGTCCGTGGGCTCGGCGCCCTGGGCGGGCTGAACACCCGCTTCGCGAAGGCCCCGCACTTCGGCGGCTTCCGCGAGGCGATGGACGACGTCCTGCTCCTCGACATGGCGATCCACGCGTTCGACTCCGCCCGCTACGTGCTGGAACGCGATCCGGTGTCGGTGTACTGCGAGTCCTGGAACCCGTCGTGGTCCTGGTACCGCGGAGACGCCGCCGCTGCCGCCGTGTTCACGTTCGAGGACGACGTCCGGTACGTCTACGACGGCTCGTGGTGCGCTCCGGGTGCGGAGACCTCGTGGAACGGCGACTGGCGCGCCTCGGGTGCGGCGGGCACGGCACTGTGGGACGGCGACCACGACCCGTCGAGCGACCTCGACGGCGTGCCCGGGGCGCCGGCCGACGCGACGAGCGTCGGCAACGAGATCGCGGGTTCACTGGCCGCGTTCGTGCACGCGGTCCGCTCGGGTGAGGTCCCGGACGGCGAGGTGCACGGCAACGTGATGAGCCTGACGATGGTGGAGGCGGCGATCGCCTCCGCCCGGAGCGGTCGACGGATCGTCATCGACGAGGTCCTCGAAGCGGCTCACGCCGAGGCGCTCCGCGCCGAGCGGCACGACGCGGTCCGGGAACGGCTCGCGGCGTGGGCATCGGTGCGCGCGGCGCTCGCGCCCGCCGCCGCGCCCGTCTCCGGGTAACAGGCCGACGACCCGACTGACGACGGACTGGAGGCGCGGTGCCAGCTGGCACCGCGCCTCCAGTCCGTCTGCGCCAGCAGCGTCAGCGTCAGCGCGGGATGATCGAGAACAGGAAGCGCTTCCGCACCATGTACCACGCGAGCAGGATCAGCAGCGAGTGGGTGGCGAAGCCGATCCAGAAGTCGTTCCAGTCCAACCCCGGGATCGACGCGATCGCGAGCGCGAAGAAGACCTGCCAGACGAAGACGTAGAGACTCGCCTGCCCGATCGGGATCCACAGCCAGCCGATGACCCCGGCGATCGGCTTCCAGAACACCGTGAGGATCGCGTACGACACGATCGCGAAGAACGCGATGTCGACCAGACGCCCCCACTGCAGGTCGACCCGCTGGTAGGCGTTGTTGTAGAGCGTCTCGTACAGGCCGGACGGGAACGGCGCCGGGGTGAACCCGAAGTGGTGGCCGGCCCACACGTACACCAGGAACAGGGCGTACCCGCCGATCCCGACCCCGATGAGCACCTTGCCGAGCCGTCCGGTCAGCGCACCCACGATCTGCCGCCGGTAGTACCCGAGGACGAGTCCGTGCGTGAAGACCACCTGCCAGGTGAGGAGCGGGAAGACGGCCTCGAACTGCGAGTTGAGCGGACGGAACGCCGGGTTGAGCGCCTGGAACACGTACAGCGCCCAGCTCACGATGAGCAGCGCCCACCAGAACCCCCGCCGGATCACCCACATGAACGCGGGGATCAACAGGCTCAGCACCACGAACAACCCCATGATGTTGAACGGCCACGGGCCCATCTCGAGCAGCAGGAACTGCCGGATCGCGTACCAGGGCGGCGGGTACGCGAGCAGTTGAACGGCGTTCGGGTACAGGTCGTAGACCCGACCCTCGGCGCTGACACCGCCGGTGCCCGTCCCCCGGTCGGTGAAGGTCGTGATCGCGTCGGTGTGCAGGAACGGGATGAAGCTCATCGCGAAGACCACCGCGATCACCCCGAGGGTGACGAGGTACTGCTTCCGGGCGCGCTTCCACGCACCGACCGCAGCGGCCCACTCGCCGAACTTCTTGATCGCGAACGGGTACGTCATGCCGAGGACCATCCCGGACAGGAACACGAACATCTCCGCGCCCGTGATCGCACCGACGGCGTGCAGCGTGAGGTACGAGTACGGGCCACCGATCTCGATGTGCGTGATCACCACGGCCAGGATGATGAACCCGCGGAACAGGTCGAGACGCAGGTCGCGCCCCGGCTTCCCGTCGTCGGGGTAGCGCCAGCTCGGGATGAGCCGGCCGACCAGCCCGCTGAGCAGGAACACCGCGGCCAGGCCGGCCGCGCACCAGACGATCCACGCCATCTGGTCGCCGCCGGTGTCGTACTGCTGGTTCGTCGCCGCCGCGCCGTCCTTCGCGGTCACCCGCTCGGTCACCGGACCGAACACGAACCGGTCCGCCTGCCGCAGGTCGGCGCGGAAGGCGTGCGCGATCGCCGGCACCCCGGTGAGCCGCCAGTCGACGATGCGGTTGCCGGCCTCGGGTTCACGCCGATGCGCCTCGATGATCGTGATGCCCTGGACGAGCGGCTTGTCCCGCACGGCCGCGATGACCTGCCGCCACCAGCCCTGCTCGACCTGCAGCTGGTCGGCACCGCGCAACGAGGGGTCGTACAGCGCACCGGTGTCCAGGAGCATCGGCAGGTCCTCGCCGGCGGCGAACCGGTCGTAGAACGTGCCCTCGGGCTGCCGTCGCTGGTACCCCCAGGTCTCGTCGAAGCGCGATTGGACCTCGCCGGCGGCCGGGACCTCGTTGCGGGAGAGGGACACCTCGCTGCCGGCTGCCTGCGTGGCCTTGCCCTTGCCGAACGAGAACATCGACAGACCCACCCAGTCGACGCTCGACGCCCCTGGCCAGTACGGCGCGTACGGGTCGTCCGCCGCGGTGAGCTGCCCGTCACCGTTCGTGTCGAGCCTGGCCACGTCGGCGGCGGACAGGTCGCGCAGCCGCCCGGCCGAGTCACCGAACGGGTACCCGGCGCCGTAGGAGGGCGCCCACACCATGGCGGCCTTCGAGGTGCCGGCGTGCACGGTCGACGCCAACCCGCGGAAGGCCCGGAGGAACTGCGTCGGCTGCTGCCCCCACCGCACCCACGTGCCGTTCATCTGCGGCGCGAAGCGGACGAGGACGGTGGTGTCGTACTGCGCGTGCAGCTGCTCGAACAGGTGGTTCGCGCGACGGGCGTCGGCAGCGGTGAGACTGCCGAGGGACACGCTCGGCTCCAGGCTGACCGTGAGCACCGCGCCCTGGGTCGCAGCGGCACGGGCGGACCGGAGCAGCTGCCGCTCCGCAGTGCGGTCGACCGGGTAGCCGATCTCGACGCCGTAGATCGACGGGACCGCCCCCAGCCGTCCGGCGTACCCGTCGGGAGCGTCCGCACCCCAGTCGAGGTCCGGACCGAACCACGTCGTCCCCGCGCTGGGCCGGTCGGAAGGAGACCCGGCGGCCGCAGCGGAAGCCGGCAGCACGCCACCCAGGACCAGGCTCGCGATGGCGACGAGGAGTGCGACCGCTCGGACCGTGCGGCGCCTCAACGGGCGCACGCAAGCGTCCAGATGTTCCGTCCGCCCTCGTGCCGGTGCTCCAGCCGGTCGAGCGCGGCGATCGCCAGCGCGAGACCGCGTCCGCTCTCTTCGTGCACGTCCGCCATCGTCACCGCGCTGAGGTCGACGTCGACAGGCCGACCGTTGTCGCTGAGCACGGCGATGAGTTCGTGTTCGGTCGCGTCGAGCTCGACCGTGTAGCGCCGTCCGGCTTCGCGGTCGGTCCGGAGGGTGTGCTCGACGATGTTCGCCGCGACCTCGGCCAACGCGGTTTCGAGGCCGAAGCGGAGCCGCACGTCGTCGATGCCGAGTCCGTCCCACCACGCGGCGAAGCGGTCCTGGACCTCGTCCAGAGACCCGACGGTCGCGGCGATCTCGAACGACGTGCGTGCGGCGGTCACAGTGGTCCTCCTGCGGTGCTCGATACGTGCTCGGACTGGACGTCCACGGGTCCCCGGTAGCGGACGGCCCGGATCACGATGCTGAAGATGAACAGGTCGAAGACGACCCAGGCGGTGTTCACGAGGGGCGCGATGCCCGACGCCTGCCCGGACAGGTACCGGATGCCGATCATGACCAGGGCGGCGGCGAGCGCACCCATCGCGTACAGCTGCGGTTTCACGAGGTCCCAGCGGGGCTTCTGCTCGGTCCTGTCGCGCACCTTGGGCGTGACCCGGAACCCCAGGGGCTTGCCCCGGAAGACGTTCTCGAACGCACTGGTGACGGCTTCGATCCAGACCGGGAAGAGCGCGAGCGAGTACTGCTGCCCCCGCCAGGTGGGGCGGCCGGCCGCGACCACCCAGAACAGCAGCTGGTTGAGGATGAGGAACGGGATGAGGCGGGCGAAGAAGTCGACGCTGTACGCCTGGACCGGGATGACCCCGAACGACAGGCAGAGGACCGGTGCCGCGATGTAGACGATCGCCGCGAAGCCGGACAGGTAGCTCCACATGGTCGAGAAGTACATCAGGCGCTGCCCCCAGGACAGGCCCTTCTGCAGGAGCGGGTTCTCGCGGAAGAACACCTGCATGGTGCCCTGTGCCCACCGGAGCCGTTGCACGAGCATGGTCGGCAGGTCCTCCGGGGCGAGCCCGACCGCCAGGATCTCGTCGTGGTACGCCGACTTCCACCCGAGGCCGTGCAGGCGCATCGCGGTGGCCATGTCCTCGGTCACGGAGATGGTCGCCAGCGGCATGATCGGCTGCGCTTCGTCGTCACGGTTGACGTCGAGGGCCCTGGCGAGCACGGCGATGGCCTCGATCGCTGCCACCGGCGAGGCGTCGCGCCGCCCCAGGACGTCGAGCGCGGCGTCGTCGAGACCGGCGAACGTGTCGGGCTCGGTGGACATCGCGGCGAGCTCCTGCAGGTCCTGTCGCACCGACGCCAGGTCGTCCGCGGCGAAGCGGTAGGAGATCGCATCGATGCCGCGCTGGAAGTGGAAGGTGACGTCACCGAGCGGTTCGCCGGCCGCGACCTGGTCGCGCGCGTGGTCGACGACCGCTGCTGCTTCGTCGAGGGCGGCGAGCACCCGCGGGTCCGTCTCGGTCTCGCGCGCTCGGCCGAGCAGCGTCCGGGACGTCTTGATCGTGCGCTGCACGGACGCCTCGACTTCGCGTACGTAACGTGTCACACCGAGCTGCATCAGGGCTTCCCGCCGGAGGATAGCGTTCGACCCGCAGAAGAACGCGGCGTTCCAGCCGTCCTTCGACTGCTGGATCGGCCCGTAGAACAGGGGCGCCTGGCTGCCGAGGAGGTCCGCTGCGGAGACGTTCTCGAACCACTGCGGCGTCTGCACGAGGGCCATCCGCGGGTCCTTGAAGTAGCCGAGCGTGCGGTCGAGGATCTCCGGTTCCGGGACCTGGTCGGCGTCGAGGATGAGCAGGAACTCGCCCTGGGTCGCGAGCAGGGCGTTGTTGAGGTTGCCCGCCTTCGCGTGCCGCGGGCGGTCCACCCAGTCCGCACCCCGGGTGATGACGCCGACCCCGAGCGCGTCGGCCGCTGCGCGCATCTCGGGGCGGTTCCCGTCGTCGAGGATCCACGTCGTGTGCGGGTGCGTGATCGCCTTGGCGGCACGCGCGGTCCGCTCGACCATCTCGACGGGCTCGTTGTAGGTCGTGATGAAGACGTCCACCGTGACATCGGAACCCGGCTTCGTGGGGGGCTCGCCGCGTTCCCGCAGTCGCCAGGCCCCGAGCGCGAAGAGCAGCGAGTCGATGACGCTGTACGTCTCGGCCAGGATGAGCGGGACGGCGATCCACCACGAGTGCCAGTTCACCGAGGCGGTCCAGCGCCAGACGATGTAGTCCAGGCCCGCGAGCGACGCGAGGAGTGCCGCGACGCGCACGGTGACGAGGCGCCGACGGGACGTGCCGGTGGTGAGCCGACGGCGGTCCTGTCGGGTGACGTCGAGCGCGGTCATCGACACCCTTCCTGATGGTCGCGCCCTGGTGGGTGGGCACGTACAGGATTGTCTACCGCAGCGGGGGCCTCCGTGTCAGCGCCGCGCCCCGATCTGGGGACGAACGCCGAGTACGGACATCGTGGGGAGGACAGCGCTCGGCGACCTCAGGAGCCGACGGCCCCCGAGCGGAGCGCGGGTGCTCCGAAGTCCGCCGCGAAGCCGAGGTCGTCGGCGAGCCGTGCCACGACCTCGTCGAAGTAGGCGTCGCCGTCGGACACCGAGCCCACGGCGTGCCCGAAGAGCTCGAACGACAGCACCCCGAACACCGTCGTCCACGCCATGACCGTCCGGAGCACGACTTCGTCCGGCAGGTCGTCGCCGAACCCCTCGTTCCGCGCCCAGCGTGCAGCGTCGGCCACGGCGGTGGCGACCGCTCCGGGGGCGGTGGCGGGTGCCGACCGGGCGCCCCGCCCGCCGTCGGGATCGTGCCCGCGCCCGTGCCCGTGCCCATCCGCTCGGGCTGCCCAGGCGTCCACGACCACCCGGACGAGCACACGCGTCGTCCGGACCGCGGGCACGATCGTCTCCTGCGGCGCGACGTACCCGGGGACCGGGGAGCCGTAGAGCAGCGCGAAGTCACCGGGGTGCCCGAGCGCCCACGCACGGATCGCACGGCAGGCGGCGACCCACCGTGCTCCCACCGCGCGGCGGTCGTGGCGTGCCTCGGCCGTCTCGACGGCGCTCCCGAGCTCGTCGTAGTCGAGCACGAGGAGCGCCGTCAACAGGTCGTCTCGGCTGGGGAAGTACCGGTACACGGCGGACGACACCATCCCCACGTCACGGGCGACGGCGCGCAGGCTCAGCTGCGCCGGCCCCTCGACGGTCAGTCGCTCACGCGCCGCCGCCAGGATGCTCGCGTGCACGCTGGCGCGCGCGCGTTCCCGCGCCGTGGGTGCCTTCTCCGCCATGAGACCAGCGTGGCACGGGAGAGCAGTGCACACAATCGAGAGCACTGCTCTTGCAATTGGCTCCGATCGCGTCCACACTGAGAGCGAGAGCGGTGCTCTCGCAAACAGCTCTGGAGGAACCATGTCCGATCGTCACGTCGTCGTCGGTGCTGGCCCGGTGGGCCGTGCCGTCGCCACCCGGCTCGTCGACCGCGGTGCCGAGGTCGTCGTCGTCACCCGCTCCGGCCGACACACCGGGCTGGACGGGGTGACGCACCTGGCCCTCGACGCGACCGACGCGACGGCCCTCACCCGGGTCGCCGACGGGGCCGCGGCGCTGTACAACTGCGCCAACCCGGGCGACTACACGCAGTGGGACCGGGTCTGGCCGCCGCTCGCCGCCGCGCTGCTCACGGCCGCGGAACGGAGCGGCGCCGTCTACGCGATCACCGGGAACCTGTACCCGTACGGTCCCGTCGACGGCCCGATGCACGAGGGCCTTCCGGACGCCGCCACCGACCACAAGGGCGTCCTCCGCGCGCGGATGTGGGCCGACGCACTGGCCGCCCACACCGCCGGACGACTCCGTGCGGTCGAGGTCCGACCGGCGGACTACGTCGGACCGGGCATCGGCGCGAACGGCCACGTGACCCGGGTCCTCCCGACGGCGCTGCGGGGTGGAGCGGTCACCATGATCGGCCGCACGGACCAGCCCCACAGCTTCACCGACGTGGGCGACGTCGCCCGGACCCTCGTCGCGGCCGCGCTCGACGAGACCGCGCACGGTCGGACGTGGAACGTGCCGTCCAACGCCCCGCGGTCGCAGGCCGAGGCGCTCACGGACATGCTGCGGGTGGCCGGGAAGCCGCCGGTGACGATCCGACGACTGCCGGCGGGGATGATCCGGGCGATGGGCCTGGTCGTGCCGTTCATGCGCGAACTGTCGGAGCTCTCGTACCAGTGGAACGCGCCCTACGTGCTCGACGACTCGGCCGCCCGGGCGCACTTCGGGCTCGAGCCCACCCTCTGGAACGAGGTCTGCGAGCGCACGGTGACCGGCCTGGCGGCCTGAGGGATCGGCCGGCCGGCCTGCGCACGTGCGCCGGGACGGACGGGAGGCTCCCCACCGGGCACGGCCGGACAGCCGCTGGCGCGTCTGCCCGGAACCGGCCGGCGTGGGCCCAAGTGCCAGCTGGCACCGCGCCTCCCGTCCGTCGGGTGGTCAGCTCAGATGACGAGCAACCGCTGGTACTGCGTCGTCGCGAGCTGGCGTGCGGCGCCCCCCGTGGCCGACAGGCGCCAGAGGCCGGGCGTCGGCCCGCTGCCCACGGTGAAGAACAGGTCCCCTGCCTCGTCCGCGGCACCGAGGTGCACGCCGCGTCCCTCGGACGTCACACCACTGGTGGTCTGCTCCGTGGTCGTGCCGTCGGCCAGGCGCGAGACCAGGTGCGTGACGGTCTTGTCCGCCGTGCAGCCGCCGGGACGCGCGTCGGCCGGGGCGGCACACCAGCCGGCGGACTGCCCGATCAGCAGTCCGTCGCCGTTCGTGGCGCCGTACTCGAACGCGGTGCGCGGTTCGGCGGAGACGACGTCGGTCGCGCCCGCCGGCAGTGCCATCCAGCCGCTGTAGCCGGACGCACCCGTGGAGAAGTAGTCGAAGTACAGGTTCCCGGCGCCGTCCGGCAGGACTGCTGCGAGCGACCGGTACCCGGTCTCCGGGATCGCACGGGTGGTGGTCTTCCCGAGCGGGCTGACCTGCACGACCGTGGTCGACGTGGAGCCCTGCTTGGCCGTCGAGACGGTGCCGTCCCGCCCGACGACCCACTGTGCACCGGCCGAGGGGAGCACCCGCACGGGCGCGGCTCCGGTCACCGGGAGCTTCGTGATGGCGTGTGACACCGCGTCGACCCAGTACAGGTTGCCGGCGACGTCCGAGCGGAGGTCCGCCGTGAGGTGCAGGCCGGCCGCGAGCGTCCTCGGGGCACTGCCGTCGGCCGGGTACTCCAGGATCGACGTCCCGTCCGCCGAGGGCACGAACACGTCGCCGACGTCGTCCGCCGTGAAGCCCTGCCCGTCCGGCGCGACGGTCGTCGGTGCCTCGGAGCCGCTGGTCGGGAACCGCACGACGTTGTCCGCCGCGTCGAGGCCGTACAGGGACTCCACCGTCTGCACGGGGGCCGGCGCGTGGTACTGCACCGTCACGGCGGGGCCCGTGCCACGGGCACCGACGGCCCGGACGGTGAAGCGGTAGGTGGTGGTGGCGCCGAGGGCACCGAACCGGTCCGACCGGGCCGATGCCGGCAGCCGGTCGACGCCGTGGTCCGGCTGACGCTCGGCGGGCGTGACGGCGACGCGCCAGCCGGTGACCTTCGCGCCGGTCCGGGGCGCGTTCCAGGTCACGGTCGCGCCGTCGGCCGATGCGGCGACGGCGACCGCGGTCGGTGCTCCGGGCACCGAGGCGGCTGTGGCGGCCGAGGCGGGCGCGACTCCCCCGATGACGAGCGCCACCGCGGCTGCGGCGGTCAGTACTGCTCTGAACACGTTCGATCCCCTGTCCTCGTCCGCGGGGGTTGCACCGCGGCTCTGAGCATCGAATCACCGCGCGACTGACCGTCGGAACATGGACCGGGGATCGTGCGGCGGGTGTGCGTGACCCCGCAACGGAGCGGCTCACCGGCCCGCACGCAGCAGACGGGAGGGGCGGTGCCAGCCGGCACCGCCCCTCCCGTCTGCGATCAGCCCGTCCGGGCTGGATCAGCGCCTCAGTACCGCGGCTTGCGCTCGGAGCGCTCGTCGCGGTCGTACCGGGGAGCGCGGTCTCGGTCGCCCTCGGGACGACGCGCACCTCCGCTGCGGCGGTCGGCCTTGATCTCGATGAGCTTGCCGCTGATCCGGGTCTGGGCCAGACGGTCGAGCACGCCCGGGTCCATGTCGACGGGCAGTTCCACCACGGAGAAGTCCGGGCGGATCTGGATCGAGCCGAAGTCGTCGCGGCGCAGTCCGCCCTCGTTCGCGAGCGCGCCGACGATCTGACGCGGTTCGACGCGGTGACGGCGGCCGACCTCGATCCGGTAGGCGGTCATCGGCACCGAACGACGCGGGCCGCGGTCCGACCGGGCGCCGCGGTCGTCGTCGCGCTGCGGGCGCTCGGCGCGGCGGCTGTCGCGGTCGACCTGGTTCCGGAGCTCGTCCGACTTCGGGTCGAGCAGCAGCGGGTCCTCGCCCTGCGACACGACGGCGAGCGCGGCGGCGACGTCGTCGGCCGGGACGTCGTGGTGCTCGACGTAGTGCGCGATGATGTCGCGGAACGCGCTGATGCGGTCCTGCTGCTCGAGCGCCGCGGTGATGGCGTCGTCGAAGCGGGTCAGGCGCGTCTCGTTGACGTCGTCGATCGTCGGCAGCGTCATCTGGGTGAGCGGCTGGCGCGTGGTCTTCTCGATCGCGGCGAGCAGGCGGCGCTCGCGCGGGGTGACGAAGCTGATCGCGTCGCCCTTGCGGCCGGCACGCCCGGTGCGGCCGATGCGGTGCACGTAGGACTCGATGTCGACGGGGATGTCGAAGTTCACGACGTGCGTGATGCGGTCGACGTCCAGGCCGCGGGCGGCGACGTCCGTGGCGACCAGGATGTCGAGCTTGCCGGACTTGAGCTGGTTGACGGTCCGCTCGCGCTGCACCTGGGCGACGTCACCGCTGATGGCGGCGGCGGCGTACCCGCGGGCGCGGAGCTTCTCGGCGAGGTTCTCGGTCTCGCTCTTCGTGCGGACGAAGACGATCATGCCCTCGAAGTCCTCGACCTCGAGGATGCGGGTGAGTGCGTCGACCTTCTGCGGGTACGACACCATCAGGTAGCGCTGCGTGGTGTTGGCCGACGTGGTCGTCTTGGTCTTGACGGTGATCTCGGCCGGGTCGTTCAGGTACTGCTGCGAGATGCGGCGGATCTGCGACGGCATGGTCGCCGAGAACAGCGCGACCTGCTTCTCCTTCGGCGTCTCGGCGAGGATCGTCTCGACGTCCTCGGCGAAGCCCATCTTGAGCATCTCGTCGGCCTCGTCGAGCACGAGGTACTTCAGCTGGGACAGGTCGAGCGTGCCCTTCGCGATGTGGTCCATGATGCGGCCGGGCGTGCCGACGACGACGTCGACGCCGCGGCGCAGGGCGGACAGCTGCACGCCGTACGCCTGACCGCCGTAGACGGGCAGCACGTGCACGCCACGGATGTGCGAGGCGAACTGCTCGAAGGCCTCGCAGACCTGCAGCGCGAGCTCGCGCGTCGGGGACAGCACGAGGGCCTGTGGCACCTTGCTGCCGGCTTCCATGCGGGACAGGATCGGCAGCGCGAAGGCCGCGGTCTTGCCGGTTCCGGTCTGCGCCAGGCCGACGACGTCGCGGCCGGCGAGCAGCGTGGGGATGGTGGCTTCCTGGATGGCCGAAGGGGTCTCGTAGCCGATGTCCTTGACGGCCTTGAGCACAGCGTCGCTCAGGCCGAGGTCGGCGAAGGTCACCACGGGCCCGTCGTCGGCTGCTTCGGTGGTGGTAACGGTGTCCGTGCTCATGGTCAAACGGTATCTCGAATACGCCGTCTCCTGTGACGCCGACGGCGGAACCCGCGGTGTCGGCGGGTGTCCCGACGTGCTGCGCACGGCGCCCGCGACGGGTCGACGGGGCCGTACGACGGCCGCGTCGGCGTCCGGACACCGGCCGGGAGGCACGTCCCGCCCCGGGAACGCAGCCGGCCTCCGGCGCGTGCGGCGTTGCGCAACGGCGCGCAACGCGGCGCCCCACCGTGAGGTGCTCCGGCTGGTGCGAGGGTGACGGCTCCGTGCGCGGGAACGACCTCGCACGGGCCGAGCAAACCCGCACGAGCCGCCGGGGCCGCCCCGCCGGGCCGCAGCCAGCGGTATCGTCCGGGCATGAACGTGCACGGGCCCTCGCCCTACTTCCAGTTCGCCGGCACTGCGCGGCAGGCACTCGAGCACTGGCAGCGGGTGTTCGGCGGCGACCTCCGGATCGCCACCTACGCCGACTTCTCCCGCACGGACGGCCCCGCCGACGCCGTCGCGCACGGCCAGCTCGCGGGCGACCTGCAGCTCTTCGCCGCCGACGCCGCTGACGGTGAGGCACCGTTCGCAGCGTCCGGCCTGCTGTTCTCCCTGCTCGGCGCCGCGGAACCCGAGGTCCTCCGCGGGTGGTTCGACGCACTGGCCGAGGGCGGCACGGTCGTCGACCCGCTCCAGGAGCGGCCGTGGGGCGACTGGGACGGCATCGTCCAGGACGCCGTCGGTGTCACGTGGCTGATCGGGTTCGAGGCGTCGGCGCTCGCCTGACCCGGGAACCCGGCGGCGCGGACCGACCGCTCAGGCGACCGGGACGAGCGGTGCCCAGAACGCGTCCGGGCCGTCCGCGACGACGGCGTCGCGCTCGAACGACAGGCCCTGGTCACGCACGAACTCGGCGGCCGCCTCGAGCTCGTCCTCGTCGTCGTCCTGCGACGCGTCGAACAGGTACACGCCGTGCCCCATCCGCACGCCGGCGTCACTGATGAGGGTCAGGTCCCAGCGCCCCTCCTCGGCCCGCTCGATGCGGATCACGGCGGCCTGGGAATCGGTGAAGTCAGCCATGCGGCGAGCCTACGTGCGCCGCCGTCGCGGCGTTCAGACGGGAGGCGCGGATCACGGAACCGGGGCGGGTCCGGTGATCCGTGCCTCCCGTCCGGCCACCGGCCTATCGTGAGGTCCATGGCAACGGTGCGGCAGGTGCAGGTGACGTTCGACTGCGCTGACCCGGAACGGGTCGCGCGGTTCTGGTGCGAGGTCCTCGGCTACGTGGTCCCGCCGCCCCCGCCCGGGTTCGACTCGTGGCACGCGTTCGACCAGGCGCTCCCGCCCGAGCAGCAGGGGGCGGCGTTCGCGTGCGTCGACCCGAACGGCGTCGGCCCGCGGCTCTACTTCCAGCGGGTCCCCGAGGGCAAGGTCGTGAAGAACCGCGTGCACCTGGACGTCCGGGTGGGCACCGGGCTCGCCGGGGCGGAGCGGCTCGCCGCACTCGACGCCGAGCGCGACCGGCTCGTCGCGCTCGGCGGCACGCAGTTCCGTCGCATGACCGCCGACGGCATCAACGAGTCGTGCATCGTCATGCAGGACGTCGAGGGCAACGAGTTCTGCCTGGACTGACGACCGGTCAGTTCCAGATCGAGATCCAGTCGATGTCGACGTGCCCGACCGCGTTCGTCGGCACCGGCTCGCTGCCGATCGTCGTCTCGGCCTGCAGGGTGACGCGGAAGGCGGTCTTCGGCACCGCCTTGGTCGTGGACGCGACCAGCTTGCCGTCCCAGTAGAAGCGGACGACGCCCTTGTCCCACTCGGTCGTCGCGTCGTGCCAGCCGGTGGTGTCGGTCGGGGCGAACATCTGCGTGCCGGGCTCGAAGCGCATCCCGAGCGGGGTCTCCGTGCCGGGGACCGCCGAGGCGGGACGTGGACGGTCACCGAGGTCCGACTCGGGCCAGTCGACCTCGCCCTCGTTCCAGTCGTCGCTCGACGGCCAGAGCATGCCCACGAACTTGTAGCCGTCCGTCTTCGTCGTCTTGTAGCGGATCGTCACCCGGCCCGTCGTGTGCGGCGCGTACCCGTCCGGCATCACCGCGGCGACCAGGGGCTGCCCGTGCTCGGAGTGCACCGCGAAGTCGAGGACCCCACCACGCACGCTGAGGACCTTGTCCGGCGCGTACCGCCCCTTGCCGCTGGTGTCGCCGAACCCGCTGTAGGTGCCCATCCCGGGGTACTTCGTGCCGACGGAACCGAGCGGAGCAGCGGTGGTGAAGTCCTGTCGGTACGACTGCTTCCACACCCGGCCGTTCGTCGTGGTGTTCCCGACCGGCAGCGTCGTCGGGTTCGTGACGGTGGCGGTCGCGCGGGACGACGGTGGCACGGTGGCGGCGGACGACGGGGCGGGTGTCACCGCGGTGACGGCGCCGGCGGTGACGAGGGCGGCGGTGACGGCGACGACGATCGGGGTCCTCATTGCGGTGAGCCTCCTGGGTGCGAGCCCGTGCCGGACGGACCGGTCACGGATCGTGCGGGCGTGGCGGCGGGGATGCCGTGTGCGTGGGGGTATCGGCACGCGGGTCGGGTGCCGTTAGGAGGAACCGTCCGGAAAACGCGTTCTGCTGTGCGGGGCCCCGCCGTCGGGGCGCGCTAGGTTCGTCAGTCGTGGATCCATCGCTGCCGTCCGGGACGACCAAGCGCCGCGTCGAGCTGCGCCTCCGACGACCCTGGGCGACCTGGTTCGCGCGGCCGACCGTCACCATCGACGGCGTCGGACACCCGGCGCAGTGGGGCACCGGGACGTGGGCGGTTCCCGTGGACGGCGGGACCGAGATCGGGGTCTACCTGTACAACCGGGTGTGGCGCTTCGGTGCCGCGAGCGTCCGGGTGGCCCCGGGCGACCACGACGGCGTCGTGCTCGAGTACCGGGCGGGTGTCCTGCCGGTGGGGGCGGGACGTCTCACGGTCCTGGCGCGCTGACGGCGCTGGCGCGCGCCGGGTTCCGCCGGGTTCCGCCGGGTTGCGCGGGGTTGCCCGGGGACCGTCACACCTGGCGGACGCGCGGTCGGGTGCGTCAGCGGCCGGCGTCGGTGTCGGGGCCGGCCCCGGTCTGTTCGTTCGCGGCGCGCTCGGGCCGGTCACGGGCCTCCCGGCGGCGACTCTGCATGAGCTCCTTCGTGCGGAGGAGGCGCAGCGCCGTCACGAGGACGAGCCCGCCGAGCAGGTTGAACAGCAGGGTGTACCCGAACCAGCCGAGCCACTGCCCGTAGGTCAGGTTCGCGCCGGACTGGATCGCGCCGAAGATCAGCAACGAGTCCAGGATCGAGTGGAACAACTGCAGCCCCGCGAGCAGGAACCCACCCGCCACGGCCGCGACGAGTTTCGCCGGGTCGGAGTCCGTGCCCTGCTGCATCCGCGTCATCAGGGTGATGGTGCTGCCGCCGAGCACCGCGAGCACGATGCTCTGCAGGCCGAACGGCGCGTCCACGTAGTGGTGTGCCGCCTCGGACAACGTGGGGTGCCACTGCGGGAAGGCCTGCACGACCAGCCACATGAAGAACCAGCCGCCCACCAGGTTCGCGACGAGGGTGCCGCCCCAGAGCTTGACCAGCTGCAGCACGGTGCCCTCGCGTGCGACGACCGCGGCGACGGGCATCAGGAAGTTCTCGGTGAAGAGCTCGCTGTGGGCCAGGTGCAGGGCGATGAACCCGATGCCGAACGCGAACCCGGCGAGCAGGTGGTTCCCGGTCTCCGTCAGCACGGCGAGGTACGCCATCACGCCGAGACCGACCTCGAGCCCGCCGAAGAAGCCGGTGATGACGACGGCCCGGAGGGTCCGCTGGAGTCGTTCGGCGCCCTCCTCGACGGTGGCGTCGAAGGACTCGATCAGCTCGTCCTCGACGGGGGCGTCGGACGTGCCGAGTTCGCGGCGTCGTTCGTCGGTCATGGGCGTCGTTCGTCGGTCATGGCCGGAACGGTAGGCGGCGCGGACGAGCAGCGCTCCCAGTCACCGCGTCGTATGGCCGGGAGCGAACGGCGTCAGATCTCGACGTCGCTGCCCATCGTCACCGTGCGCTGCGCGGGCAGGTTGAAGCGCGCTGCCGGGTCGGCGGCGTTGTGGGCGAGCCCGACGAAGAGCTTCTTGCGCCAGCCGGCCATGCCGTGGTGCCCCGGGGTCGGTCGGAGGGCACCGCGGGAGATGAAGAACGACGCGCGCTCCATCTCCTCCGGGTCGATGTCGAGCACCTCGGTCAGGCAGGCGGCGTGCAGTGCCTTCGGCAGGTCCTGATCGTCCGAGAACCCGAACTTGATCGTGATGTGGTCGATGCCGTCGTCCTCGTAGCCGAGGTCGTCGCGGAAGAACGCCTTCGCGTGCGGCACGTGCGGCACGTTCGCGGTCAGGACGGACACGATCAGCACGGTCCGGTGCATGACGTGGTTGTACTCGACGTTGGCACGGAGTGCGAGCGGGGTGGTCTCCTTGTTCGGGTGCGGGAACACCGCGACCCCGGCCACGCGCGGGATGTGTTCACCGTTCACCCGCTCGATGAAGTCGGCGAGCGAGCCCTCGCGGGCCTTCCGTTCGTCCTGCACGAGCTGCCGACCACGGCGCCACGTCGTCATCACCGTGATGACGGCGAGGGCGATCAGGAGCGGCACCCACCCGCCGTGCAGGATCTTGGACAGGTTGCCGGCGAGGAAGGTGAGCTCGAGACCGCCGAACACGACCGCGGCCGTGACGACCTTCCAGGTCTTCCACCGCCAGAGCGGCTTCACCACGAGGAGCAGGAGCAGGCTGTCCACGACGAGTGCGCCGGTGACCGAGACGCCGTAGGCCGTGGCCAGGTTCGCGGACGACCGGAACGCCAACATGATCAGGAGCACGCCGATGAACAGCAGCAGGTTCACCGCGGGCAGGTAGATCTGGCCGCTCTCGCGACGCGACGTCTGGCGGATCGTCAGCGGCGGGAGCAGCCCGAGCTGGACGGCCTGACGGGTGAGCGAGAACGCACCGGAGATGACGGCCTGGCTGGCGATCACGGTCGCGGCGGTCGCGAGGACGACGACCGGGATCTGCAGTGCGTTCGGGAACAGCAGGAAGAACGGGTCCTTCGCCGCGGTCGGGTCGCTCAGGACGAGGGACGCCTGCCCGAGGTAGTTCAGGACCAGGGCCGGGAACACCACGAAGAACCACGCGCGGAGGATCGCGGGGCGCCCGAAGTGCCCCATGTCCGCGTACAGGGCCTCGGCACCGGTGATGACCAGCACGACCGCGCCCATCGCGACGAACGTGATGTACGGGTGCGCGAACAGGAAGGCGATCGCCCACGTCGGCGAGAGCCCCTGGAGGACACCCGGACGCGCGATGATGTGCGGCACACCGGCGGCGGCGATGACGACGAACCAGAGGACCATCACCGGCCCGAACAGGTTGCCGACCTTGCCGGTGCCGAACCGCTGCGCGGCGAACAGGATGACCAGGATGACGGCCGAGATCGGGACGACGAGGTGCCCGATCGACGGAGCGGCGGTCCCGAGGCCCTCGACCGCGGAGAGCACGGACACGGCGGGCGTGATGACCGAGTCGCCGTAGAACAGCGAGACCCCCACGATCCCGATGACCAGGAAGATGACCGCTCCCCCGCGGCGCTTGGCGTACAGCCGCCGGGCGAGCGCGGCGAGCGCCATCACCCCGCCCTCGCCGTCGTTGTCGGCGCGCATGAGGATCAGGACGTACTTGATCGACACGATCACGGTGATGCTCCAGAACATCATCGAGATGACGCCGTAGACGTCCTCCTGGTTGGCCTTCACGAGGCCGTTGTCGATCGTGAACACCGTGCGCAGTGCGTACAGCGGGCTCGTACCGATGTCGCCGAACACCACGCCGAGCGCGGCGAGCGCCAGCACGGTGACGCCCCGCGTCGGTCCGTGTCCGCCGTCGTCCGTTGCGTCGGTGGTCGATGCCTGAGAGCGGGTCTCGGTCACGCTCGTCACTTCCGTCTCCGGCCGCCCGGGCGGCGGCCGTCGCTCATCCTCGCACCGTGCGAGGGGGCGCGCTCGCAGGCGACGCACACGGAAGCGGCTTCTGGCTGTCCCGGGGGCCCGAGCCGGGCGATCTCACAGCTGCCGGGGTCGTCCCGCGCCGACCGGGATGGTCAGCGCGAGCCACCGTAGGCCGCGGGCACCAGGTCCATCCGTGCCACGCCGGTCGCGACCAGCTCGAGGACCGCCTCGGCGACGCGCTCCGGCGGGTCGAACACGGCGCCGGCCGTCATCGCCTCGGCGTCGGCGCGGCCCGCCCGGATCGCCGAGAGGAACTCGGTGTCGGTCGCGAACGGGATCAGCGTCGACACCGTGATGCCGGTCCCCTCGAGCTCGTTGCGTGCGATCGCCGAGAGGCGCTCGAGGGCGATCTTCGACGCGACGTAGCCCGCGGTCCCCGGCACGTCGGCGAACGTCGTCCCGGAACTGATGTTGACGATGCTGCCGGCCCCCTGTCGGCGCATCGCGGGCAGCACGGCCTGCATGGTCGCCAACGGTGCCACCAGGTTCAGTTCGAGCACCGCGCGGAGGTCATCCAACGCGATCTCCTCGATCTCGGCCTGCAGGCCCTGTCCGGCGTTGTTGACGAGGACGTCGATGCGCCCGAACGCCTCGACCGCCGCCTGTGCGAGTGCCGCGACCTGGGCCGCGTCCGTGACGTCGCACCGCACCGCGACGGCTCCCGGGAGTTCCGCGACAAGTGCCTGGAGGCGGTCGGTCCGTCGCGCGGCCAGGACGACCCGGGCCCCGGCGGCCCAGGCAGCCCGCGCGGTGGCCGCCCCGATGCCGGATGAAGCGCCCGTGATGACGATCACGGCGTTGTCGATCTGCATGTCCTGCTCCTCTGCCCGGCCGCTGCTCAGCGACACTCGGCACGCATTACGCTACTCGGTCGTAGCGTAATTGCACGCCTGGCCTACGCTGGGACCGTGCCGACCACTCCCCCGCGCGCGGATGCCCCGCCGACGACGCCGCTCCGCGGTCGTCCCGTGGACCGATCGAGCGACGCGGTGATCCTGGCGGCGACGCTCGACCTCCTCGCGGAGCACCCGTACGACCGCGTCACCCTCGACGAGGTCGCCGCTCGCACCGGGAAGGCGAAGACGACGCTGTACCGCCGGTGGGCGACGAAGGAGGACCTCGTGCTCGCCGCCGTCACCTCCGCTGGACGCCCGCCCGAGGTCGATGCCCTGCCCGACCGGGGCGACCTGCGCGCGGACCTGCTCGCGGTCATCGACTCCCCGTGGTTGGGCGGCGCGGATCGCCGGCTCGCGGTGCTGGCCGGCCTCGCGACCGCCGCCCGGAGCTCGGCACGGCTCGCCGACGCGGTCCGCTCCGAGATCGCGGAGCCCTACGTCGAGATCTACCGGCGGCTCCTGCTCCGTGCGCTCGACCGCGGACGGGTGCCCGAGCAGGCCGGAGCGCGCGTCGAGGTGCTCGCCGAGGTCATCCCCGCCATGAGCACCCACCGGCTGGGCACGTCCCCGACCGGTGTCGACCGAGCGTTCTTCGTCGCCGTCGTGGACGACGTCGTCCTCCCCGCGCTCCGGTGAGGGCCACCCGATGCCCCGCCCAGACCCCGTCCACCCGCAGGAAGAAGCACCGATGATCCGCGTCACCGATCTCGTCGTCAAGGTCGACGACGTCACCCTGCTCCCCCGCACGAGCGTGCGGGTCGACCCCGGTCAGGCGCTCATCGTCCGGGGCCACAACGGCGCCGGGAAGTCGACCCTGCTGCGGGTGCTCGCCGGGATGCGCACGCCGACGTCGGGCACGGTCACGATCGCGGGTCGTCCCGTCGCCCGCCGGGACCGCACCTTCCGGCGCAGCGTCGCCGCGCTCGTCGGGCTGCCCCCGATGGCGACGGACCTGACGGTCGAGGACCACGTGCGACTGGTCGCGGCGACCTGGTTCGAGGAGCGACGGATCGCCGAGGCGAGCGCCACGGAGGCGCTGGGCTCGCTCGGTCTCGAGGGTCTGGTCCGGCGGTTCCCACACGAGCTGTCGACCGGCCAGCAACAGCTCGTCGGGCTCGCGCTGGTGCTCGCCCGGCCCTTCGACGTGCTCGTCCTGGACGAACCGGAGCAACGACTCGACGCCGACCGGCTCGACGTCGTCGGTCGGGTGCTCGGCCGCCGCCGCGACGCCGGCGCGACCCTCGTCGTCGCCACGCACAGCACCGCCCTGGCGGACGGACTGGCGGACCGCGTCCTCGACCTGGACGCGCGTCGGTGACCGCGAGACTCCGCGCGGCCACGGGCATCTGGCGGGCCCGCCAGCACCGCAGCATCGGCGACCGGGCCTACATCGCGTACTCGCTCGTCCTCCTGTCGCTGATCGTCGTGACGCCCGTCCTCCGGGCGGCGTGGACCGCGGCGGCCACGGCCGCGTCGACGACGGCGCTGTCGTCGCCCGTCGCGGCGACGGCCGCCGGCACGGTCGTCCTCGGACTCTGGGCGGCAGCGCTCGTCACCGGGACGACACGCGGGCCGGCGGTGGCACCGCCGTTCCTCGCCCACGCGCTCGCGGACAGCGACCTGCCACGTCGGACGGTCTTCCGGTCGCGGATGATCGCCGCGGTGGTCATCGCCGTCGTGGTCGGCGGCGGGGTGGCCGTGTTCTTCGGCTCGGCGATCGGGTCCCGCGGGCTGGTGACGCCGGGCGCCGTGCTCGACGTCGGCATCCGCGGTGCCCTGATCGGCGTCGTCACCGTCGCGTGCTGGCTCCTGGGACAGGCGGCACCCCGCGTCGCCGGAGCACTCGCGATCCTGGCGCTCATCGCGGCGGCGGTCGAAGCGGGCCGCCGGTCGACGTGGCCCTGGGCCTGGGTGTCCACGTCGACCGGGGTCGGTCCGGCCGACCTGCTCCTCGCCGTCGCCGCGATCGCCGGTCTGGTGCTGGTCCCGTGGCTGCTCGACCGCATCAGCACCGAGACCCTCGCCGCCCAGGCCGCCGCGTGGGAGCTGGCCGTCGCCCACGCGATCAGCATGGACTTCACCGCGGTGGCCGAGACCTACCAGGCACGACCGAGCGCCGGCCGACGACTGCGCGCCGTGGTCGGCAGCGCGCGCCTCTGGGTCGTGTTCGTGGTCCGCGACCTCGTCGGGGCGGTGCGCATGCCCGCCCGTCTGGTGACGGGCGTCGTGACGCTCGCCGCGTCCGGACTGGCCCTGGTCGTCGCGACGGTGGTGCCCACCGGGGGTGCGCTCCTCGGGATGCTCGCCGCGATCCTCTTGTTCGTCGGCCTCGGTGCGTTCACCCGCGGGCTGCAGCACGCAGCCCAGGTGGCCCGTGACCTGGCGCTCTACGGCATCGAGGACGGCCAGCTGGTCGCGCTGCACACGGTGCTGCCGACGGCCGCGGCGCTGGTCGTCGCGGGTGGGACCGCGATCGTGACGGGCGCGGTCGTCGCACCCGCGTCGCTGCCGGTGCTGGTCTGGGCCGGCATCGCGCTGCCGCTCGTCGTCGCGGGCACGAAGGTCAGCAACGCCCTGCGCGGTCCGTCGCCGGTGTTCCTGATGACGCCGGCGCCGTCGGCGATCGGTGACCCGATGCCGTTCATCCGGGTGCTGTGGGCCCTGGACGCGCCGATCCTGGCGCTGCTCGCGGGCGCCGCCGCACCGCTCGGTGGACGCGGCGCGCCGGCCTTCGTCGCCGTCGCGGTCGTCGTCGCGCTGTTCGTCACCGTGCGGTGGACGCGGCGGACCTGATCCTGCCGCCGTCACCCCGTCTCGATCAGAGGCGCTGCGACCACTCCTGCCGGAGGACGGAGAACACTTCCTTGTCGTAGCGCTGCCCGGCGAAGACCCAACTGCTCCGGAGCACCCCGTCGGACTGCATCCCCAGCCGCCGGGCGACGGCGATGCTGCGCGTGTTGTCGGTTCGGCACCGCCACTCGACCCGTTCCATGCTGCGGGCGGTGAACGCCCAGTCCACGAGCACGCGCACCGCTGCGCTGACCAGGCCTCGTCCTTCGGCTGCGGGTTCCAACC
The DNA here is from genome assembly GCF_018613895.1 of Curtobacterium sp. ISL-83. Classification (GTDB taxonomy): domain Bacteria; phylum Actinomycetota; class Actinomycetes; order Actinomycetales; family Microbacteriaceae; genus Curtobacterium. The sequence continues at coordinate 58,964 of NZ_JAGGPH010000003.1, read as the reverse complement.
AGCAGCCGATCTCGCACGTGCCCCAGGCAGCGTCGAAGGTCGTGAACATCACGCCACCGAGCAGCGTTCCGTCCTCCCAGAGGCCGTAGATGCGGGCACCGTCGTGAGCGGTCGCGTCTGCGTACCGTTGCAGGGTCGCGCGTGCACCGGCGACGGTGTCGGTGACGAACGCGGGGCCGACCCAGGGGCGGATGTGCTCCCTCGCTCGGTCGAGGTGCGCTGCGAAATCCTCGGCGTGCCACGTCTCCAGGGGCCGGAGGGTGACGCCGTCGAGGACGGTGCGTTCGAACACGTCGTCTCCAGGCTCGTGCGGTTCGTGCGGGTCCGGGCGCGGAGTCGTCAGGTCAGCGGATGCGACGCTCGGCGACCATCGGGCAGTCGAACGGGTCCCGGGCGGCGAGGCCGACGCGGTTCAAGTACTGGACGACGATCCGGTACGAGTCGACGAGCGTCGTCTCGACGTACGGGACGTCCAGGTCCGCGCAGTACTCGCGCACGAGCGTCCGTGCGGCACGGAGCTGCGGGCGGGGCATGTTCGGGAAGAGGTGGTGCTCGATCTGGTAGTTCAGCCCACCCATGAAGTGCAGCATGAACCAACCGCCGCGGATGTTCCGCGACGTGAGGACCTGGCGGCTGAAGAAGTCGACCTTCTGGTCGTGCGGGATGACCGGCATGCCCTTGTGGTTCGGCGCGAACGAGGCCCCCATGTACAGGCCGAACACCGCGAGCTGGACCCCGAGGAACGCGAACGCCATGCCGACGGGCAGGAACCAGAAGAGCACCCCGAGGTAGATGCAGAACCGGAGCAGGAAGAGGGCGGCCTCGATGCGACGGCCCTTCAGCTCCTTGACGTCCGCCAGCACCCGCGCCGACTGCCAGTGCAGGTTGGCACCTTCGAGGAGCAGCATCGGGAAGAACGCGTACCCCTGACGCTGGACGAGCCAGCGGAGGAAACCGCGCTTGGCGGCCGCGTCCTCCTCGCGGAACGACAGCGCCTCGAACGAGATGTCGGGGTCCTTGCCGACGGTGTTCGGGTTGACGTGGTGCCGCGAGTGCTTGTTCATCCACCACGAGTAGCTGACCCCGGCGAGGAAGGTGCCCGCCCACTGGGCGGTGCGGTCGTTCCAGGTGTTCGACGCGAACACCTGGCGGTGCGCGGCCTCGTGCGAGAGGAACGCGAACTGGGTGAACAGCACGCCGAGCACGGCCGCGACGATGAGCTGGAACCACGAGTGTCCGAGTGCGGCGAAGGCCACCCAGCTCCCCGCGAGCGCCACGATCAGCACCACGAACACGGCCCAGTAGAACCCGGTGCGCCGTTCCAGCAGCCCCTGGTCCTTGACCTGTCGCAACAGTCCCGAGTAGGTCGACGTCCCGCTGCCTGTGCCGGGTGCCGCCGGTCGGGTCGCGATGTATCCGGATGGTGCTGTCTGTGTCACGGGCCGTACGTCCTCACGCTGCGCTCGACCGGAACGCGGGTGTCGTTCCAGTTCCTCCAGCCAATCACGAGGTGGCTGGGGCGTTCCCGGGCAGCCCGCCTGTCGGACATCGCTCCAGATCCACGCCAGGGACATCTCATCACGGACGTCACACGAATCCGGGCAGCGACCTCCAGGCAGCGGGCGCGTCGGCCACGCCGTCCCGGACGACCGTGCCCGCGATGAGCCCGTAGGGCCGGTCCGCGGCGTAGAACACCTCGCCCGGGTTGTCCAGGCCGAACGGCGTCAGGTCGACGAGGAAGTGGTGCTTGTTCGGCATCGCGAAGCGGACCTCGGCGATCTCCGGGAACGCCTCGATCGCGGTCCGCCCCATCGCGAAGAGGGTCTGCTGCAGGGCGAGTGAGTGCAGGTCGGCGAAGGTCGCGAGCATCCGGTCCAGGATCGCCGTGTAGCGCTCGTCGTAGTCGATGCCCGCCGCCACGGCCTCCGGTGTGTACCGCCAGCGTGCCGTCACCGAGGTCGCGAGGATCCGGTCGTCGGTCTCGGCGAGCGTCGTGTACCCGTCCCGCGGGAAGCCGTGGAACTCGCTGCCGGTGGACTTGAGGACGGTGAGGTCGGTGACGCCGGCGATGACGTGCGTGCTGTCGCCGTCGATCTGGACGACTGCGGTGCGGGTACCCCGGCCCGCGCGGACGAACGCGTGGTCGTGCTCGTGGCCGTCCACGGCGATGCGCTCCCACGCGTGCTGCTCGGCGGACAGGGTCGCGCCGTCGTACCAGTCGAACGCCGTCGTGAAGTGGCGTCCGACGCGGAGCAGGAACTCCTCCGGGCTGTGCACGCCGTGCTCGCGGGCGAACGCGTAGACCACGTTCTTCTGCGTGTCGGTGGCGACCACCTTCGCGTTGTCGCCGTCGGTGTACGAGTCGGCGAGCGCGGTACCGCGCAGCTGGGTCGTTATGGTCAGGTCCTCGATCTCGTGCCGCGGGGTGTCCCGGGTCACGCGGACCAGACGGACCTCGGCCTTGCCGTACTGGTTGTCCCCGAGGTGCACGGTCGTGGTCGACGTGGCGGGAACGGTGGACGTGGTGGAATCGCTGGACACACCGGGAACAGTGGACGCAGCGGGATCGGTGGACGCAGCGGGCACAGCGGCGGTACTGGTGTCGGTCATGCGGGGTCAGCTCCCTCGGTAGGTGGAGTAGGCGAACGGACTGAGGAGCAGCGGGACGTGCAGGTGACGCTCGTCGGCGCCGGGGACGGTGATCACCACGTCGACGCGCGGGTGGAACGCCGCGATGCCGAGACCCGCCCAGTACGCCCCGGTGGCGAACGACAGCGTCCAGGTCCCTTCGGCGAGCCGTTCCGGCCCGAGTTCCCCGATGCGGCCGTCGTCGTCGGTGGTCCCGCGCGCGACGACGACCCCGTCGGCGTCGCGCAGGGTCACCGCGATCCCGGCGGCGGGGCGGCCGTGCGTCGTGTCCAGCACGTGGGTCGTCAGGTGGCTCACGCGAACGTCCGCTCGAGTCGGAGCAGCGCGATCGCCCGGAGTTCGTCGGCGACCTCGACGCGCTCGGCCAGGTCGTCGTTCCCGAGGCGACGCCGGAGTTCGGCGAGGATCTCGTCGGCGGAACGCCCGGCGGCACGGATCAGGAACACCCGGTCGAACCGGGACTCGTACGCGGCGTTGCCCTCGCGGATCGCGGCCGCCGTCTCGGGCTCGGCGTCGGCGGACGACGACTGCTCGACGCGGGACGCGTCAGCGCTCGCCCCGGAGCCGGTCGGCCGGTCCCCGATCCGCGGGTGGTCGGCCAGGGCCGCTGCGACCTCGTCGTCGGACCACGTCCGGGCCAGCTGGTCCGCGGTCGCGGCGAGGTCCGAGACCGACGCGAACGGCCGGGCGGCCAGGACCGCGTCGACCCACCTCGGCACGGCCGCCCACGAGCGCACGAGCACGCCGGCGTCGGCGGCGGCGAGCCGGTCCAGTTCGGAGATGTCCATGTCCGGAGGATGACAGTCGCGTGTTTCGGCCGTGTCTCCGGCAGGTCACGGGCACTCGTCGCGGTCCGTCAGCCGCACCACCCCCGCCGTGGCTGTGCTGGAACGCTCGTTCCAGCCACCAGCCACCAGCCCCCAGCCCCCAGCCCCCAGCCCCCAGCCCCACCCTCAGACCCGGGCCGGCGTCCGCCGGAGCCGCTCCCCGAGACTGGCCGCCAGCTCGCGCTCGTCAGCCGTGACGAGCCTCCCGTCCCGCACCACCACGCGCCCACCGACGACGACGTGCCGGGGCCGCCGCCCCGGCGAGGCCCAGAGCAGCCCCGCGACCGGGTCGTCGACCCCCGCGTCGGCGACCCCGGAGACGTCCCACACGCACAGGTCCCCCGCGCTCCCGACGTCGAGGTGCCCGAGCTCGGGGCGCCCGAGACCGGCGGCCGACCCCTCGGTCATCATGCCGAGCACCTGCCGCGCGGGCAGCTGCGGCCCGACGAGCGCGGAGACCTGCATCGCGAGCCGACCGTCGGCCAGGAGGTGCCCAGCGTCGTTGCTGCCGCCGCCGCTCGTGCCGAGCCCGACGCTGATGCCGGCATCGGCGAGGCGCGAAACCGGGGCGATCCCCCACCCCATCGGGACGTCGCAACCGGGGGCGTGCGTCGCGGTGACGCCGGCCGCGGCGAGGCGCGTGATCTCCTCGTCGGTGACGTCGCAGAGGTGCGCGATGCTCACGTCCGGCGCGAGCCACCCCCACTCCTCGAGCAGGTCGAGCGGTCGGCGTCCGTAGCGCTCGAGCGCGATGGCGGTGTCGACCTGCTCGTTCGCCTGCGTCCGTCGACGCAGCCCGTGCCGGGCGGCGACCGCGCCGAGTGCGCGGAACACGGCCTCGTCGTCGGAGTGCACCCCCGCGGGCCCGACCGCGATCTGCAGTCGGCCGTCCGGGTCGACGCCGCCGACAGCGTCGTCGCCGAGGAGCGCTGCGACGATCGCCTCGGCGGAGGCGGCGACGCGCTCCGCGTCGTCCCGCGCCGACCCGCGGACGAACACGAGTCGCCCCCCGAGACCGCGCACCGCGTCGACCGTCGCCGCGGCGAGCGCGACGGTGTCGTCCGTGGTGCCGCCAGCGGGCCAGTTCAGGTGGTGGTCGGCGATGGTCGTGACGCCGGACAGGAGGCCCTCAGCGGCTCCGACGGACGCGGCCAGTCCGTAGAGCTCGGGATCGTGACCGACCCGCCCGTAGGCCCCGGCCATGGCCGGGAGCCAGTCCGCCATCGGCACGCCACGCGTGCCCGGGAGCGTCCGGAAGGCGGTCTGCAGCAGGTGGTGGTGCGCGTTCACGAGTCCGGCGGTGACGACGCACCCGGAGGCGTCGAGGGTGCTCGCGACGTCGCTGCCGTCGTCCACGACGACGTCACCGTCGCGTTCGGTCCGGGGGTCGACGAGGACGCGGAGGGCACCGGTGACGGTCAGCATGGGAGCGTTTGTAGCAGTCCGCTGTTTCCGGCCCGTGTCGTCCCGACCCGCCGCGCCCGTCCTGCAGACAGGGGTAACCGCGCCGAAACACCCGCGGAACACCGGGCCCCTAGGTTCGCCCCATGGCACAGACCCTGATCCGCGCCGGCTGGGTGCTCACCGCCGCCCCCGACGCCTCCGCGACGCCCGCTGCGATCCGGGACGGCGCGGTACTCCTCGACGGGGACCGGGTCGCCGCGATCGGCACGTTCACCGAGCTCTCCGCCGCACATCCCGATGTGACGGTGCGCGGCGGCACGAATGACATCGTCACGCCCGGCTTCGTGAACACCCACGGGCACTTCAGCGAGGGGCTGATCACCGGCATCGCGTCGCAGTACACGCTCTGGGAGTGGCTGACCGCGCTCATCACGCACGTGAACCCGGTGATGACCCGCGACAAGGCCTACGCCGGCACGATGCTGCAGGGCATCCAGCTGCTGCGGAGCGGCGTCACGACTGCGAACGACATGTTCTGCTCGGACCCCATCCCGGGCGAACCGGCGACTCCTGGCGTCGTGCAGGCGCTCGACGAGCTCGGCCTGCGCGGCGTGGTGTCGTTCGGGTCCGGGGACGTCGACCGCGGCTTCGGCCCGGCGCCGATCCTCGAGGAGTTCGATGCGTTGCGCGAGGCCGCGGACGCCAGCCGGTACAGCACGTTCCGCGTCGGGATGTCCTCGATCGGCCGGTACACCGACGCCGCGTGGGACGAGCACATCGCCTACGCGGTCGACGGCGGCCACGGCATCCACGTGCACGTGCACGAGGTGCGCGAGGAAGTCACCGCGGCACGCCTGCGCACCGGCAAGACGGTGGTCGGCCACGCCGAGGCGACGGGGATGTTCCGCGTCCCGGTGATCGCCGCGCACAGCGTGTGGGTCGACCGGGAGGACCGGGAGCGCTACGCGGCGAACGGCGTCGGCGTCGCGCACAACCCGGTGGCGAACGCGATCCTCGCGAGCGGGATCGCCCCGGTCGCGGAGCTCCGCGCCCTCGGCGTCGCGGTCGGGATCGGCGTGGACGGTCCGGCGTCGAACGATTCGCAGGACTTCCTGCAGGCCATGAAGAGCGCGGCGATGCTCGCCCGCATCCGGGACCTGCAGGCGACGGCGATGAGCGCCCGGGAAGCGTTCGAGATGGGGACCATCGGCGGCGCGGCGGCGCTCCGGATGGAGGACGAGATCGGGTCGCTCGAACCCGGCAAGCGCGCGGACCTCGTGGTCTTCGACGGCGAGAGCCCCGCGCTCGCGAACGTGCACGACCCGTACCAGGCCGTCGTCTTCGTGGCCGGCAGCCGCGAGGTGCGCGACGTCTGGGTGGACGGCGGGCTGAGCCTGGCGGACGGCGACGTGACGCGCGTCGACGTCCACGAGGCGGTGGCTCGGGCCCGTCCGCTCGCGCGGCAGCTCGTCGCCGAGGCGGGGTTGGAGCGCCTGTCGGCGCTGACCGGTGCGCCGCTCGCGGGCACCGAACGCCCGTAACCGGGCCCACCCGTGACGCGACGGAGGCGGCCCGCAGGAGATCTGACGCCCGACACAGCGAGACCCCCTTGGCCCGCGTGCGCGGAGGGGGTCTGCAGGGTCGAGGATAGCGCCTACCTCCTCCTGTCCGCAGTCCGCCGAGAAGAGACCAGCTCGGTGTGGAGGCGCACCCCGACGGGCGGTGTGCGGCGGCCTGCCCGACCGCGTCCACGAGACGCCGCGGTCCGCAGCAGTAGGTGACGGCCTCGCTCGGTCCGGCGAGCAGTCCGGCGATGTCGAGGCGACCGCCCTCGTCCGCCACCGCCAGGTCCACGCGGTCCGAGTGTCGGATTCGAGGACGTCACGACCCGACGCGAGCGATCGGCGCCACCAACGATCAGTTCTGCGGCGCCAGGGCGGCGAACGCATCATCCGCGAGTGAGGCCAGTCGCGCCGCTCCGCCGCTTTCGATCCAGCCGTCGTAGGCGACCATGACGCATCCGAGGGCCGCCATCGCACGCGTTCTGAGGGCGATGGTCGGTGCGCTGTTCCCAGACCGGCGGGCGAGGATGTCGACGAGTGCGGGTCGCCAGCCGGCCTGCTTCTCGTGCAACCGGGCCGAGAGCGCTGGCGTCGACCACACGAGCTGGATGCGAGCGAAACCATTGGCCTCGTCATCCTCCAGGAGCGCCACCGCCGGCGTGACGGCCGCCCGGAGGGCCGTCCAGTCATCCTCTGCGCTCGGCCGCGCTGCGAGTGCGGAAGCCATCTGCTCTCCGAGCGCATCGAAGACGTAGAGGACGACGTCTTCCTTGGTGCGGAAGTACCGCAAGAACGTGCTCCGCGACACACCCGCACGACCGGCGAGGTCGTCGAAGGTCACGGGATCGAACCCGGAGTCGAGGAACCGTCCGAGCGCAACGTTCCCGAGCTCGTCTCGAATCGCCGCACGGCCGATCGCCCGTGTGCTCATGCCGACCATGCACCAAGTGTACGACTTCGCAACTCACTTGCAGGCTCGAGCCTAAGCGCCTACTGTGACACGGAGTGTCACAAATCGTTCCCGGTATCAATCGCTTGAAAGAAGCTCTCATGTCCTACGACCTGCCCGCCCTCCGAGTCGATGTTTCCGGTGGCGTCGCGACCGTCACGATCGACAACCCGCCCCTGAACCTCTCCGATGGCACGCTGCTGCCCTCCCTCCGCCGGTTCGTCGCGCAAGTCCGCGACGACGCCGACGTGCGGGTGATCGTGTTCGAGAGCGCGGACCCCGACATCTTCATCGCCCACGGCGACACGAAGTTCATCACCGAGCCCGAGCTGATGGCGGCTGCCGGAGCGGCGACCCTGGCGGCGAACCCGGACGCGGAGTTCCCCGCTGAACTGAACCTCATGCAGGTCGTCCACGAGGAAGTCCGGTCGCTGCCGCAGATCACGATCGGCAAGCTCACGGGCCTCGCCCGAGGTGGTGGGAACGAGTTCCTGATGGCCCTCGACATGCGGTTCGCGGCGATCGGGAAGGCCGGCCAGGCCCAGCCCGAGGTGCTCATGGGCATCATGGCCGGGGGCGGCGGAACCCAGTACATGACGTCGTTGGTGGGCCGCGCGCGCGCCCTCGAGCTCCTGCTCGGCGCGCAGCTCGTCGACGCGGAGCTCGCCGAGCGTTACGGGCTCGTCAACCGAGCACTCCCCGCGGACGAGATCGATGCCTTCGTCAGCGCCCTGGCGACCAGGATCGGTGCTCTCGAGCCCGAGGTCGTCTCCGCCGTGAAGAACGCCGTGAACGCGGTTCCGAACCCCGTCACCCGCGCGGGCCTGGCAACCGAGAACGCTCTCCTCGGCCCGCTGTTCACCGCTGACGCCGCGGAGCTCGCGCACAAGCTGCTCCGTGCCGGCATGCAGACCCGTGACGGTGAGCTCCGGCTCGAGGCCCTCATCAGCGAGCTCTGAACCGAGAAGCGGGGCGGGCGCGGGAGGCCGCCACGTGTGCGCTCGCGAACTCGGCGAACAGGGTCGCAGGTCGCCGGTGCGCGACGACTGCGGCCGCATCGGCCGCTCTGGCCGACTCGGAATGCGCCGTGCAAGGATGTCGTCGGCACGCAGCGCCCGCGGCGGTCGAAAGGAAATCGTGTCCCTCGAGACGTACACGCCAGAACTGCAACAGATGATCGACCGAGCGGGGAAGCTGACCGGTCAGGAGGCCGAGGCGCTCGGCACCATCTGGAAATCGAACGAGGACATCGTCTTCCCGAAGCCGGATCTCGCCCTCGAGATCGTCGGGGAGGTCAACTACCCCGTGGTGACGAACCCGATCCTCGTCGAGGCATGGGAACGGGTGCTCGACACAGCGGGGAAAGCCGGCCGCGTCGACGCGATCCGTGCCGCAGAGGACGCCGGCAAGGCCGCGACGCACCAGCTCCGGCACGTCGACGACGACGCCTACGCGAAAGACGGTGCGGAAGAGGCCGTGCGGTCCGCCGTCCTCGCGACCGGCGTCCGCGACCTCGTGACCGACGACGACTACCGGGTCCTCACTGCGGCATGGGAGCAGGTTCTCGGCACCAGCTGACCGGCGCGCCGCTCGCGCACATCGAACTTCCGGAGCAGGCCGGACTGCCGGACGGGAGGCAGCGCCTCGTGCCCCGCGTACTGGGACGCGACGGGGCGGTGTCGGCACGGCAGAGTGAACCGGGTGGATGACAGCACCCCGGACCCGCGAGACCTGCCGCCCGTCGGCGACGGCGGAGCGGACGATCAGCCACTCGTCGCCCGTCTCGCCGCGCACCCTGTGATCGTGAAGGCGACGACCGAGGCGGAAGCCCAGCTGGAGCGCATCCGCGTGCGGGCACTGATCGCGGACGCAGCACTCCGGGTCGTCCGCGACGGTCCCACGCTCACGCCGGACCGCGACGCGGTGGCCGTCGAGGCCGGCGTCGAGCCGGACGTCGTACGCGAACACTTCCCGACCTGGGAGAGCTTGGCCGTCGTGATGATCACCCGGTGGCACGACGCACGGGTGATCGCACTGTTGCCGGTCGGCAAGACGTCCGGCACGGTGGCGTTCCTCCGGAAGCTGATCGATGACGACCTCGTGGACGCCCGTCTCGTCCGGCTCCTGATGACCACCCTGACCGCGTCCGCGGACCCGGGCAACCCGGCGTCGACGTTCTACCGCCTGCAGTACGAGCGGTTCTACGACACGATCCGCCGGCTCCTGATCCGCGACGTCGAGAGCGGCCGCGAACCACAGACACTGGATCCCGACCGTGGCGCGGAGCAGCTGATGGCGCTCTACGAGGGGCTCCAGCTGCAGTTCCTGCTTCGCGACGGGTTCGATCTCGAGCGCGCGTTCACCCGCGGGTGCGTGCGCCTCCGCCGGGGTTGGGCGAGCGCGTACCATCCCGAGGACATCGAGGGGACCTTCAGCGGCGTCTACGACGTCTGAACCGTAGGGCCGCACTTCCGCGCGTGCGCGGCGACCCGAAGCGCATCAGAGCTCGAGGACGATCCGGGGGCAACCGCGCGCGGCACGGGACACGCAGATCATCATCGTGTGGTCGTCGGCCTGTTCGGCGGGGCTGAGGACGGTGTCGCGGTGGTCGATCCGCCCCTCGAGGACGGGCGTCTCGCACGTGCCGCACGTGCCCTCGCGGCACGACGACAACACGAACACCCCGGCGTCCTCGACGACCTGCAGCAGTGAGCGGTCCGCGGGCACCCTGACGGTCGTGCCCGAGAGCGCCAGCTCCGCCTCGAACGCCTCCCCCGGCGCGTCCGCGTCGGCGGCCGGTTCGAACCGTTCGACCCGGACACTCCCCGGCGGCCGGTGTGCGGCGGCCGCCTCGACCGCGTCCATGAGACGGCGCGGTCCGCAGCAGTAGGTGACGGCTTCGCTCGGCCCTTCGAGCAGGCCGGCGACGTCGAGCCGACCGCCCTCGTCCGCCACCGCCAGGTGCACGCGGTCCGGGTGGGCGGCTGCGAGTTCGTCGGCGAACGCCATACGTGCTCGGCTGCGCCCGGCGTAGTGCAGCTCCCACGGGGTGCCCGCGGCCTCGGCAGCCGAGATCATCGCGATGATCGGGGTGATGCCGATGCCGCCCGCGATGAACACGGCCGGTCGGTCCGGGTCGAAGCCGAAGTGGTTCCGCGGGCCGTCGACGACGACGTCCTGCCCGACGACCAGCACGTCGTGCACGGCCGCGGAGCCGCCGCGGCCGCCCGGCTCCCGGAGCACGGCGACGCGCCAGCACCCGTCGGCCGTGGTCGCGACGAGCGAGTACTGCCGCTCCACGCCCGGGGTGATCTCCAGGTCGATGTGTGCTCCCGGATCCCACGCCGGCAGGGCCGATCCGTCGAGCGGCGCGAGGTCGAGCAGGACCACGTCCTCGGCGACCAGTCGGCGGTCGACGACCCGCACCGGACGGCCGGACGCGGTCACGAGGGTGCTCCGAGCCGCGGGGTCTCCTTGACGACGACCAGGTGGAAGCGCGACCCGTCGGCGCTGCACCACCGGTGCGGGGTACGGCCGCGGTAGTACGCCGAGTCGCCAGGGCCGAGCCGCAGGACGCCGTCGCCGGAGTCACCGTCCGGACCGAGGTCGAGCAGCACCGACCCGGCGAGCACGTAGAGGAACTCGTCCTCGTGGTGCTCGAAGTACGGGCCGAGGTCGGTGTTGTCGCCCACCCACTCGAGCGGTTCGAACGCGTGCGGTCCGCCGTGCACGAGCAGCCGGGCCTCACCGCTCGAGAACGGCCCCTTCGCGCCCTCGCCGGAGCGGAGCACCTCCGGGCGGCGGTCCTCTGGCGTCCGGGTCTGGGCAGCCCCGGCGGCGAGCAGTTCGACCTGGCTGGTGGCGAGTGCACCGGCGATCTTCTCGAGCGAGACCATGCTCGCGCGGGAGTGCCCGCGCTCGACCTGGCTCAGGAACGGGTGCGAGAGGCCGGTCAGTTCGGCGAGCTGGACCAGGGTCAACGACCGAGCGCGGCGGAGGGCGCGGATGTGCCCGCCGATGCGCCTGCTCTGGTCGTCGACGATCCGATCGGGCTCGATGAGGTCGCTGGGCACTGCGCTCCTGACGTCGTTCCGGCCGTCGCTCCCGCGGTCGTTCCGCGCTGCTCGTTCCGGGTGGGGCGGGGTGTCACACATGGCAATGCGTCCGAAACGGCCGGGAAACACGGCCGCCCTAGCATCGTCGATGTTGATGCGATCAACATTCTGACACACGATCGGGAGGTCTCCTTGGACGCGATGCTGCCACGGCCCCTCGACCTGCTGCGGGGAGCACTGCTCCCCGACGGGCGGCTCGTCGACGTCGCGGTCGAGGGCGGGACCGTCGTCCGCATCGCCGACGCGGGGACCCTCCGCGCCGATGCCGACCGCACGCTCGACCTCGGCGGACGGCTCCTCCTGACCGCGCCGGCGGAACCGCACGCGCACCTCGACAAGGCCCTCAGCGCCGACGTCATCCACCCGCCACTCGGCGATCTCGGGTCCGCGATCGCGGCCTGGTCCGAGCACGCGGCGACCATGACCGTCGACGACATCGCGGACCGGGCCCGGACCCAGGCGCTCGCGATGCTCGCAGCGGGGACCACCGCCATCCGCACCCACGTCGACGTGCTCAGCGGCCACGGCAGCGCCACCGTGGCCGAGGCCACCCGCGGCGCCCGCGCCCTCGTCCAGGTCCGCGCCGAACTCGCTGGCCTGATGGACATCGAACTGGTCGCGCTCGCCGGCCCGTGGGCACCGGACGAGCACATCGAGGCGGTGCTCGACCTCGGCGTCGACCTGGTCGGCGGCGCCCCGCACCTCGCCGAGGACCCGAACGCCGATGTCGACCGGTTGCTGGCCATCGCACGTCGCCGCGGACTCGGCGTGGACCTGCACGCCGACGAGAGCCTCGACGGCCCCGTCACCCTCGACCACTACGCCCGCGCCGTCCGGGACTGGCCGCGCGACCGGCAGTACTCCGCCGGGCACGCGGTCCGCCTCGGGACGCTGCACCCGGAGCGGCTCACCGAGGTCATCGCGGACCTGGCGGCGGCGGACATGGGCGTCATCACCCTGCCGATCACGAACCTGTACCTGCAGGGCTGGCAGCACCCCGTCGCCACGCCGCGGGGCCTGACCGCGATCCGCGCGCTCCTCGACGCGGGCGTCCGGGTCGCCGCCGGCGCGGACAACGTCCGCGACCCCTTCAACCCGGTCGGCCGTTCCGACGCCTTCGAGACCGCATCGCTCCTCGTGACCGCCGGCCACCTGACGCCGGACGAGGCGTACGTCCTGGTGAGCGACGGCGCCCGGAGCGTGATGGGCCTCCCGGCCGCCGGCGCGCTCCCCGGAGCGCGCGCCGACTTCGTCGCCCTCGACGCCACCAGCGTCACCGACGCGGTCGCGAACGCGCCCGCCGACCGCATGGTCGTCTCGGGTGGCCGCCTGGTCGCGGTCACCGAGGTCCGTCGCAGCGTGGCCGCGCCGGTCCGTGAGACGAGCACCCCACCCGCCCGTTCCCCTCTCCCCGCGCACGAGAACACGAGGTAGCCGTGACCACCACCGCACCAGCCCCCGTCACCGCGACGGACACGCTGCTCGACTTCCGGAACGTCGAGATGACCTTCCCGAACGGCACCGTCGCCCTGCAGGGCGTCGACCTGACCGTCGACCGCGGCCAGTTCGTCTCGGTCGTCGGTCCCTCCGGCTGCGGCAAGTCGACGCTCCTCCGGATCGCGTCCGGGCTCGAGACCGCGTCCGACGGCACCGCCGGGGTCGCCGCTGACCGGATCGGGTACGTGTTCCAGGACGCGACGCTGCTGCCGTGGCGATCGGTGCAGGGCAACGTCGAACTCCTGGCCGAGCTCGGGCACATGCCGAAGGCCGAGCGGGCCGCGAAGGCCGCGCACGCGATCGACCTCGTCGGCCTGGGGGGCTTCGAGTCGAACCTGCCGAAGCAGCTCTCGGGCGGCATGAAGATGCGCGTCTCCCTGGCCCGATCGCTCACGCTCGACCCGGAGCTCTTCCTGTTCGACGAACCGTTCGGCGCCCTCGACGAGATCACGCGCGAACGGCTGAACGACGAACTCCTGCGGCTCTTCGTCGAGCAGCAGTTCGCGGGGCTCTTCATCACCCACTCGGTGTCCGAGGCGGTCTACCTCTCCACGCAGGTCGTGGTGATGTCCGGGCGCCCGGGCAACATCGTGGGCCGGTTCGACGTGCCCTTCCCGATGCCGCGGGACCCCGACATCCGCTTCACCGCCGAGTTCGCCGCGCTCGTCGGCGAGGTCTCGCACGCACTCCGGGAAGGACACCGCTGATGGTCACGCTGCAGGAGGTCTCCGAGGCCCGTGCGACCCGCGCCGCCGCCCGCCGCGCGCCCGGTCGCACCGGCCGGTCCGTCACGTGGTGGCAACCCGTCGTCGTCTTCGCGGTGCTCGTCGGCGTCTGGTACGCCGCCGCGGCCTACTACGACCACGTCCGGCACCTCGCGTTCCTGGTGCCGTACCCGCACCTGGTCCTCAAGGCGATCGTCTGGGACACCGGGATGGACGGCACCCCGACGACCTTCGACCACGACCTCTGGAGTGCGCTCGGTCGCACGACGGTCGTCTCCCTCGCCGGCCTCGGCATCGCGATCGTGATCGGCGTGATCTGGGCGATGCTGATGATCCAGGCGAAGTGGCTGGAGAACTCGCTCTACCCATACGCCGTGGTGCTGCAGTGCGTCCCGATCCTCGCGCTCGTGCCGCTCATCGGCGCACTGTTCGGGTACGAGTTCGTCAGCCGGGTGATCGTCACCGTGATGATCGCGCTCTTCCCGATGGTCTCGAACACGCTGTTCGGGCTGCAGTCCGCCGACCGGGCACAGCGCGAACTGTTCCAGCTGCAGCGCGCCGGTCGCGGGGCGCAGCTCGTGAAGCTCCAGATCCCGGCCGCGCTGCCGTCGATCTTCGTCGGCCTCCGCACCTCGGCCGGCCTGTCGGTGATCGGCGCGATCGTCGGTGACCAGTTCTTCCAACGCGGCAACGCCGGCCTCGGCGTGCTCATCCAGGTCACCGCGTCACGCCTGATGGGGCCCGAGCTCTACGCCACGATCCTCATCGCCTCGCTCTACGGCGTCGCCGTGTTCCTGGTGTTCGGCCTGATCGGTCGCCTCGCCGTCGGGCGCTGGCACGACTTCGGCTGATCCAGGCTCAGGGCAGCACCGGACCGGACCGGACCGGACCGGACCAACCGCCTCCCACAGCTCCCCGGCTCCCCTGCCGGGTCGACCCGCACCACCTCCACCACAGCACCCTCCCCTCCCCGCACCACGCGACCTGCACCACGAAACGGAGCACCCATGCGCACCACGACCCGACTCGGCGTCGCCACCGCAGCGCTCGGCCTCACCGCGCTCGCCCTCACGGGCTGCGCGGCCGGCACCGCGAGCAGCGCCACCACGACCGCCGCAGCCGCAGCCTCGACCTCGAAGGGACCGGCCGTCGACCTCTCCGGCGTCTGCCCGGCGACCGTCGTCGTCCAGACCGACTGGAACCCCGAGGGCGACCACGGCCACGTGTACCAGATGCTCGGCCCGAACCCGCAGATCGACGCCTCCGGCAAGAAGGTGACGGGCGACCTGTACGCGAACGGCAAGTCGACGGGCGTCAAGCTCGAGATCCGCGCCGGCGGCCCCGCGATCGGCTACTCGACCGTCAGCTCGCAGATGTACCAGGACAAGTCGATCACCCTCGGCTACGTGTCCACCGACGAGGCGGTCGAGTTCTCCGGCAACCTGCCCACCAAGGCGGTGTTCGCCGAGAACGACGAGTCGCCGATGGTGATCATGTACGACCCGTCGAAGTACAAGGACGTGTCGAGCATCAAGGAACTCGGCAAGAAGCTCGAGCAGGACAAGGGCGTGGTCCGCTACTTCAACGGCGCGGCCTACATGACGTACCTGCAGGAGTCCGGCACCCTGCCGAAGAGCGTGCTCGACGGCAGCTACGACGGCACACCGGCGAAGTTCGTCGCCGCGGGCGGGACCGACGCGCAGCAGGGCTTCGCCACGGCCGAGCCGTACGTCTACCAGAACCAGGTCGCGGCCTGGGGCAAGAAGGTCGACTACAAGCTCATCTCGAGCACGGGCTGGAACCCGTACCCCGAGACGATGTCCGTCCGCGCCGCCGACCTGTCGAAGCTCTCCCCTTGTCTGAAGAAGCTCGTCCCGGTGATGCAGCAGGCGGACGTCGACTACCTGAAGTCCCCGAGCGCGACGAACGACCTCATCACGAACCTCGTGCAGCAGTACAACAACGGCTGGACGTACGACTCCAAGGTGGGCGCGTTCGCGGCGAAGCAGATGAAGGACCTGCACGTCGCGACGGACGGCAGCAACGGGTACGTCGGTGACCTCGACGAGAGCCGCGTCACCGCGTTCATCGCGAAGGCGAAGCCGATCTTCGACGGCTCCGGCGGCCACGTGAAGGCGGGCCTCACGGCCAGCGACCTGTACACGAACGAGTTCCTCGACAAGAAGATCTCGCTCGGCTTCTGAGCGCACTGACGGTGCGCACTGACGGTGCGCACTGACGGTGCGCACCGACCGTGCGCACCGGCCGGTTCCACCGGCCACCCACCGGACGGGAGGCGCGGCACCTGACGCGTGCCGCTCCTCCCGTCCGTCGTCTCCCACCTCGACCACCGGAGCCAGCCATGACCACCATCACCCCCACCGTCCCGGACGCTGCCCTCGGGGCGCTGCGCGCCGAACTCCTCGACCTGCTCGGCGAGGCCGGCGTCCGCGACGACCAGCGGACCCGCGAGCGGGCCTCGGTCGACGAGGCCACGATGAGCCCCATCCTCAGCGAGCAGCTCCCCCTCGGGCTCGCCGACCTGGTCGCCTACCCGGCGAGCGCCGAGGCGATCGCCACCACCCTGCAGGCCGCGGTGCGGCACGGAGTACCGGTGACGACCCGCGGCAAGGGCACCGGCAACTACGGGCAGGGCATCCCGCTGCACGGCGGACTGGTGCTCGACACCTCCCGTGCGCGTGCCGTCGTCGAGGTGGGCGACGGCTGGATCACGGCCGAGGCCGGCACGACGATGGTCGCGCTCGAGCAGGCCGCGGCGGCCGCGGGCCAGCAGCTCTGGATGTACCCGTCGACCGCGCAGTCGACGATCGGTGGCTTCCTGTCCGGCGGGTCCGGTGGCACCGGGTCGATCTCGCACGGGTCGAACTGGGAGGGGTTCGTCACGGCGCTCGACATCGCGCTGCCCGGGGAGTCCGAGCTGGTGCACGTCGAAGGGGACGACGCGAAGCCGTTCGTGCACACCTACGGCACGGCGGGCGTGATCGCGCGGGCGACCGTGCGGCTCGAGCCGTTGCAGGACTGGCGGGCCGTGTACGCGACCTTCCCGACCTTCGAGCAGGCGCTCACGGCCGTGCGCACCCTGCGGGGCACGACCCCGGCGCCCCGGCTCGTGAGCGCCGACCGGGCCGAGATCGCCGCGAAGCTGCCCGCGGACCCGGCCATCTCGGGCGACCGCGCCAGCCTGCGCGCCATCGTGGACGTCGTCGCGCTCGACGAGACGCAGACCTTCATCGAGCTGGCGGGCGGCACCGTCGAGGACGTCCGGGAGGGGCTGCAGCAGACCACGAAGGTGTCGATGCTGTCCTACAACCACCCGATCTGGTGGCTGAAGCGGAACACCCCGGACACGGAGTTCTTCCACGTCGAGGTCGGCGGCGAGGCGCTGATCGACCGGATCGCCGAGGTCGAGGCCGTGTACCCGGACGCCATGCTGCACATCGAGGCGGCGCACGTCGGCCCGATCGGGATGCTCACCGCGCCCTACACGGGAGCGGAGGACGTCTACGCCGGGTACCCGCTGCTCGTCGAGCTCGGGGTCCGCGTGCACAGCCCGCACCAGTACTACGTGGACCACGGCGTCGAGGACCTGCTCGCGCTGAAGGCCCGGACCGATCCGGACGGGCTGCTCAACCCGGGGCACGTGATCGACCCGTCGCTCGTGCGCTCGGGTGGGTCCACCGCCTCGGCCCAGCCGACCGTTCCGGGGTTCGGCAAGTGAGCGCCGCCGGAGCCCCCGGGGCGTCGCGGAACCTCGCGGAGCTGTCCGGGCCGGACGTCGCCGCGCGCTTCACCGCGGACACCATCGTCGTGCAGCCGACCGGTGCCGTGGAGCACCACGGGCCGCACCTGCCGCTGTTGACCGACTTCCTGCTCGCCGACCACATCGGTGGCGCGGCGGTGGACCGGGCGGCGGCGGAGGGGCTCGACGTGTGGCGGTTGCCGACACTCGCCTTCACGAAGTCCGACGAGCACAGCTGGGCCCCCGGCACGGTGTGGCTCGATGCGGCGACGATGTTCGAGACGGTCGTGCAGATCGGCCGCGCGGTCGCCCTCACCGGGGCGGGCACGCTCGTGTTCGCGAACGGGCACGGCGGCAACGTCGCGCTGCTGCAGGTGGCGCTGCGGGAGATCCGGAAGCGGTACGGCTTGAAGACGTTCCTGATGCCGACCCTGGCGCGGCTGCCCGGGCCGGACGGCGAGGACGCGGACGAGCTCGGTCTCGGCATCCACGGCGGCGCGGCGGAGACGTCGATGATCCTGCACCTGCGCCCGGACCTGGTCGACATGTCGCGCGCGGAGCGGTGGGTGCCCGAGCACGTCGCCGGCTTCGAGAAGATCGCGTTCAACGGCGGCCCGGTGTCCTTCGGGTGGCTCTCGGACGACTTCGGCACGCCGGGGGTGATCGGCGACGCGAGCCGGGCGAGCGCGTCGTACGGCGCGGCGCTGTGGGAGCACTCCCTCGACGAGGCGGTGGCGTCGCTGCATGAGATCGCACGGTTCGACCCGGCTCCCCCGGCGTGAGCGAGACGGACCTCGCGGTCGACGCCACCGGCACCGCGCCCGCGGATCCGCTGGTCCTCGCCGCGTCCTGGCTGCCGACGCCCGCGTCGGGCGTGACCCCGACGATGACCCTGTCCACGATCGGGCTCGACGGCTACCCGTCCGCCCGCACCGTCCTGCTGTCCCGCTTCGACGGGCAGCGGGTGCACTTCCACACGGACACCCGGAGCCGGAAGGCGGCCGAGCTGTCGGCGGTCCCCCGGGCCACGGTCACGGTCCTGCTGCCCGAGTCGGCACGGCAGCTCGTGGTCACGGGCGACGTCACACCCGTGACCGATGAGGAAGCGCGGGTCGCGTTCGCCGCACGGACCCGGTACCTGCAGGTGCTCGCCTGGCTCAACGACCACGAGCTCGCCGCTGAACCACCCGAGCGCCGCCGCGAGCGGTGGGCCGCGTTCGAGCGGGACCGGGTCGACGCGATCGAACCGCCGGCGACCTGGGTGGGCTACGCCCTGACGCCGGTGCGGATGCTGTTCTGGCAGGGCGACGTCGACGGGCCGAGCAACCGGCTCGCCTACCACCGGACCGACGACGGGTGGGCGCTCGAGCGCTGGCCCGGCTGACTCGGCCGGTCGAGCCGGAACGTCCGTTTCACCCGAGGTCGCCGTCACACGACCGTTACACGGCGGAAACGGCCGGCCCGGTCCCGCTCCATAGCGTTCGAGGAAAGCCCCGCCGAGCGCGGGACCCCACCCGTCCGACCGACCCGCATCACCCGGAAGGCTCCCCGTGCCAACACCCTCCGAGTCCCCCGGCTCCGCCGACACCGTGTTCCGCGCCCGGCAGGCCTGGGTCGACGGAGCGATGCGGCCGGCGGCGGTCGTCGTCCGGGGCGGCCGGATGACCGAGGTGCTGCCGGAGGACGCTCCCGTCGACGCTCGCCCGGGCCACCCGCTCGAAGAGCACCAGATCGCGGCGGGTCACGTCCTGCTCCCCGGGCTCGTCGACTCGCACGTGCACGTGAACGAGCCGGGCCGGACCGAGTGGGAGGGCTTCGCCTCCGCCACCCGCGCCGCCGCGCTCGGCGGCGTCACCACGATCGTCGACATGCCGCTCAACTCGATCCCCGCCACCACGACGGTCGACGCGCTGGAGGTCAAGCGGGCGAGCGCCCGCGGCCGGGTCGCGGTCGACGTCGGGTTCTGGGGCGGAGCGGTGCCGGCGAGCCTGGGGTCGCTCGACACCCTGCAGGACGCCGGCGTGTTCGGGTTCAAGTGCTTCACGGCACCGTCCGGGGTGGACGAGTTCCCGCACCTCGACGCCGACCAGCTCCGCGCAGCGATCGAGGAGGTCGCCCGGATCGACGGCCTGCTCATCGTGCACGCGGAGGACCCCGAGCACCTGGTGCCCCATGACGCGCTCGGCCCCCGGTACGCCGACTTCCTCGAGACCCGGCCCGCCGAGGCCGAACGCTCCGCCATCGCCCGGGTGATCGACGGCGCCCGGGCGACCGGGGCCCGGGTGCACGTGCTGCACCTGTCCGACGCCGGTGCCCTGCCGATGATCCGCGCCGCGAAGGACGACGGCGTCGCGATCACGGTCGAGACGTGCCCGCACTACCTCGCGTTCGAGGCCGCCGCGATCCCGGACGGTGCGACCGCGTTCAAGTGCTGCCCGCCGATCCGCGACGACCGGAACCGCGACGCGCTGTGGGACGGCCTGCTCGACGGCACGATCGACATGGTCGTGTCCGACCACTCCCCCTCGACCGCCGACCTCAAGGTCGACGACTGGGGCCTGGCCTGGGGCGGCATCGCGGGGCTGCAGGTCGGCTTCCGCGCCGTCTGGACCGAGGCCTCCCGCCGCGGCCTGACCCTCGACCGCATCCTCCCGGCGTTCACGACCGGACCCGCGATGCTGTTGGGCACCGCCGACCGCGGCCGGATCGCACCGGGCGCGCTGGCCCACCTGGCCGTGTTCGACCCGGACGCGATCGAGACCATCGAGGTGGCCGCGCTCGCGCACCGGAACCAGGTCTCCGCCTTCGCCGGACTGGAGGCACGGGGCCGCGTCGTCGAGACCATCCTGCGCGGGCGACGGATCGCCTCCGCCGACGCGGGCGTCACCGCCGTCGAGGGCGAGCTGATCGCCCGTGCCTGAGCTCCGGCAGCAGACCGACCTGCACCTCGGCTCCACGCCCGACGACGTCCTCTGGGGCCGCCTGCCCTCGCGGGTCGACCCCGCGGCGATGACGGTCCGTCCGGGCAGCGTCGTCTCCGTCGACACCGTGAGCCACGAGGGCATCCTCGCCGACCAGGGCTCGGACCCCGTCGCCTTCTTCGCCCGGCACGGCGTCGCCCGGCACGACGTGCTCGACGACGCCGTGGACATCACGCGGACGCTGCGCCGTGGTGCCGACGACGGCCCGCACGTGGTGTCGCGGCCGATCGCGGTGGACGGCACCGAGCCCGGCGACGTGGTCTCCGTGACGATCCTCGCCGCGGAGCCTCGGGTGCCCTACGGCGTCATCTCGAACCGACACGGTCGCGGCGCGTTGCCGGGCGAACTCCCCCGCGCCGAGGCGAGCGTCTCCGTGTTCGCCGACGTCGTGACCCGCGACGGCGTCCAGCACGGCCGACTGCCGGTGGTCGAGGGCGGCCCGCGGGTGGTCACCTTCCCGCTGCGGCCGTTCCCCGGCATCGTCGGGGTGACGCCGGACACCGACGAGCGGCTGCACTCCGTCCCGCCGGGCGCGCACGGCGGCAACCTCGACATCAGCCTGCTCACCGCGGGGTCGACACTGCACCTGCCGGTCTTCGTCCCCGGCGCCGGCGTGTACGTCGGCGACCCGCACTTCGCACAGGGCGACGGCGAGGTCGCGCTCACGGCGATGGAGGCCTCGCTCCGGTTGACCCTGCGGCTCGACGTCGTGCCGCGGTCCGAGGCGCTCCGCCGGTTCGGCGCCCTGGTCGGGCCACTCGCCGAGACCGCCGAGTACCTCGTGCCGACCGGCCTCGACCCGGACCTGGACGAGGCGGTTCGGCGCTGCGTCCGGGCGGCGATCACCCTGCTCCGGGCCCGATGGGGCGTCGACGAACACCTGGCGTACGCGTACCTCAGCGCGGCGACGGACTTCCGGATCTCGCAGGTGGTCGACCTGGTGTGCGGGTCGCACGCCACGATCCGCAAGGCCGACTTCGCGGCGGTCGGGCCATGACCGGGCCGGGCGACCGCGGCCTGCGCTGGCCGGAGGGCCTCGAAGCCGCGTTCGCCGCCTACGAGGACGCCCTGATGCGTGACGACACGGCCGTGCTCGACACGCTGTTCGAACCCGGGCCGGACACGATCCGGTCCGACGACGCCGGCGTGCTCCGCGGCCACGACCGGATCGCCCGGTTCCGGGCCGGTCGCGGTGGCGTCGCCCGCCGCACCATCGCATCCGTCGATCTCCGGCCGCTGACCGACGACACCGTGCTCGTGGTCGGCGCGTCCGCATTCGACGGCGGCGGCCACGGGGTCCAGACGCAGCTGTGGCGCCGCACCGGGGGCACCTGGCGGATCGCCGTCGCACACGTCACCGGGCGGGCGCGCGCCCTCGACCGGTCGATCTGGCGGATCGTCGGCGACCCGCTCGTCCGCGGCAGCGCTCCGCGGGCCGGTGCGGAGACCCTCGTCGGCGTCCGCGTCGCCGTGAAGGACCTGTTCGACGTCGCCGGCCAGGTCGTCGGCGCCGGCAACCCCGACCGGGAGCGCGAGGCACCGGTCGCCCGCGACCACGCCGACGCGGTCGCCGTGCTGCTCGCCGCGGGGGCCGACGTCACCGGGATCGCACGGACGGACGAGTTCGCCTACGCCCTCGCGGGCCGGAACGCCCACTTCGGCGCCCCGCCGAACGGCGCCGACGCATCGCGCATCAGCGGCGGTTCGACGTCCGGCCCCGCGTCCGCCGTCGCCCTCGGGCAGGCGGACCTCGGCCTCGGCACGGACACGGCGGGCAGCATCCGGGTGCCCGCGTCGTACCAGGGGCTCTGGGGACTCCGGACCACCCACGACGCGGTGTCCCGGCAGGGCCTGCTCCCGCTGGCCCAGTCCTTCGACACGGTCGGGTGGCTCGCCAGGACCCCCGACCTGCTCGCCGCCGCGGCCGACGTCTCGCTGCCCGGACCGCAGGCCGACCTCGACGACCGCACCCTGCTGCTGTCCGACGCACTGCTCGACGCCGCCCGACCGGACACCGCGCGCGCCCTCATGGCCTGGACCGACGCGGTCGGAGGGCCCACCCGACGCATCGCACTGCCCGACCTCGACGACCTCGCCGAGACGCTCCGCATCGTGCAGGCGGCCGAGGCCTGGCGGTACCACGGCCGCTGGGTCGACGAGCACCCGGGATCGCTCGGCGACGACGTGGCCGGACGGTTCACCGCGGCAGCTGCCGTGACCGCGGAGGACGAGGACCGTGCGCGCCGCCGGTTGCCGGAGCTGCGCGACCGGATCCGCACGGCGATCGGCGGAGGCGTGCTGTGCCTCCCGACCGTCCCGGGACCCGCCCCGGGACGGACCGCGACCGGACCCGAGGTCCTGGCGACCCGCCGGGCGACCCTGCGGATGACGGCGATCGCCGGCATCGGCGGCCTGCCGTCTGTGAGTGCCCCGCTCCTGCACGTCGACGGCGCGCCCGTCGGCGTCGCCTTCGTCGCCGGCGCGGACACCGACCGGGCACTCCTCGCCGCCGCTGCCGGCTTCCGACCCGCCCGGACCACGTCCCCGGCGTCCACCCCGGACGTGACCCGATGACCACCACCCGGAAGGCCCCGATGCCCCAGCCCGTCAACCCGCCCGCCCGCCTCCTGATGGGACCCGGGCCGATCACCGCCGACCCGCGCGTCCTGCGTGCGCTGTCCACGCCACTGGTCGGGCAGTACGACCCGTGGATGACCGACACCATGAACGCCACGCAGGCGCTGTACCGCGGGGTGTTCGGCACCGAGAACGACGCGACCGTGCTCGTCGACGGCACCTCCCGGGCCGGCATCGAGGCGGTCCTCGTGTCCCTGCTCGCGCCCGGCGACCGGGTCCTGGTGCCGGTGTTCGGCCGCTTCGGGCACCTGCTCGTGGAGATCGCGAGCCGGGCCGGGGCCGAGGTGCACACGATCGAGACCGCGTGGGGGCAGGTGTTCACCCCGTCGGCCGTCGAGCGCGCGATCGTGGCGACGAAGCCCAAGGTCCTCGCCGTCGTGCAGGGCGACACGTCGACCACCATGAACCAACCGCTCGACGAACTCGGCGCGATCTGCGCACGGCACGGCGTCCTGCTGTACACCGACGCGACCGCGACCGTCGGCGGGAACCCGCTCGAGGTGGACGCGTGGGGCATCGACGCCGTGAGCGCCGGCCTGCAGAAGTGCCTCGGCGGGCCGTCCGGCAGCGCCCCGGTCTCCCTGTCGCCCCGGGCCGTCGACGTGCTCGCCGGCCGCCGGAGCGTCGAGGCCGGCATCCGCGAACCCGGCGACGACGTCAGCGACGACCCGATCCGGTCGAACTACCTCGACCTCGGGATGATCCTCGACTACTGGGGTCCCCGACGCCTCAACCACCACACCGAGGCCGCGTCGATGCTGTACGCCGCCCACGAGTGCGCCCGCATCCTGCTCGAGGAGGGCCGCGACGAGACCATCGCCCGGCACGAACTCGCCGGCCGGGCGATGCTCACCGGAGTACAGGCACTCGGCCTGGGCGTGTTCGGCGACGTGGCGCACAAGATGCACAACGTCGTCGCCGTCGAGATCCCGGACGACGTCGAGGGGGACGCCGTGCGCGGTTCGATGCTCGACGACCACGGCATCGAGATCGGCACGTCCTTCGGGCCCCTGCACGGCCGGGTCTGGCGGATCGGGACGATGGGCTACAACGCGCGGAAGGACACCGTCGTCACGACGCTCGCCGCCCTCGAGCACGCGCTGCGCCGAGCCGGGCACGCGGTCCCGCACGGCGGCGGGGTGGACGCGGCGCTCGACGTCTACGCCGGAGCGACACCGTGACCCCCGTCGCCACCGACCAGGCGCAGGCGGACGCCACGCTCGTCGTCCGCTGGTGCGACGAACTCGCGGCGATCACCGCGGAGCCCGGCCGGATCACCCGCGTCTACCTGTCCCCCGAGCACGCCCGCGCGAACGACGTGGTCGCCGGGTGGATGCGGGACGCCGGGATGCGCACGTGGCAGGACGCCGCCGGCAACCTGCACGGCCGCATCGACGGGACCACCCCGGACGCCCCGGTCCTGCTCCTCGGCTCGCACCTCGACACCGTGGTGGACGCCGGCCGGTACGACGGGACCGTCGGGGTCCTGATGGCCGTCCGCACCGCCGCCCGGCTCACCGCCGACGGCCCGCTGCCGTTCGCCCTCGAGGTCCTCGCGTTCTCCGACGAGGAGGGCACGCGGTTCGGGAAGGCGCTGCTCGGGTCGTCCGCCGTGGCCGGGGTCTGGGACGACGGGTGGTGGGACCTCGAGGACGGCGCCGGGGTTCCCCTGCGACGGGCCTTCACCGACTTCGGGCTCGACCCGGACGCCGTGGGCCGGGCAGCCGTCGATCCGTCGACCCTGCTCGGGTACCTCGAGGCGCACATCGAGCAGGGCCCGTCGCTCGACGAGGCCGGCACGGCCCTCGGAGTCGTGACGAGCATCGCCAGCGCCCGCCGGTTCGCCGTCGAGGCCGTCGGCGAGGCCCGGCACGCCGGGGGCACCCCGTACGAGCGCCGGCACGACGCACTGCTCGCCGCCGCCGAGGCCGCGCTCGCCGTCGAACGGATCTGCCGCGCCGAGCAGCACGTCGGGACCGTCGGGACCTTGACCGTCGAACCGGGGGCCGTCAACGTGGTGCCCGGCCTCGCCCGGTTCTCGGTCGACCTCCGCGGCGAGTTCGACGCCGGCCGCGACCGGGTCTGGGACGAGATCGTCGCCGCGTTCGACGCGATCGGCTCGGCGCGGGGCGTCACCGTGACCCCGACCGAGGTCCACCGGGCACCCGCGGTGTTCTGCGCGCCGGTGCTGATGGACGTGCTGCGGGCCGGGATCGTGGCCACCGGCGAAGCCACACCGCCCGAGCTGTTCTCGCGCGCCGGCCACGACGCCATGTCGCTCGGCCTCGTGACCGACGTCGGCATGCTCTTCCTGCGGAACCCGGACGGCATCAGCCACCACCCCGACGAGTTCGTCGCCGCGGCCGACATCGCGCTCGGGCTGGACGCGCTCGCCGTCGCGGTCGGGCTCCTCGCCGAGCACGTGAGCACAACAGCTGGAGGCCCCTCGTGACCCCGGACCGGACCGACGTCCGCGGGCGCATCGACGCCGTCTGGGAACGCCTGTCCCCGGCGGAGCGCCGGGTCGCGGCCGTGGTGCGGCACGACCCCGAGCTGCTGCTCCTCGGCACGTCCAGCCGTCTCGCCGCGGAATCGGGGACCTCGAAGGCGACGGTGTCCCGCCTCGTCCGATCGCTCGGGTTCCAGGACGCGGCGGAGGCCCGGCAGGAACTCATGATCGCGCGCGGCAGCGGACTCCCGTGGGTCGCGGAGGACGCCGCGCACGTGGACCAACGCGCGGTCGAGGCGAGGAACCTCGCCGCCGGGTTCGCCTCCCTCGCTCGCGCCGACCGCCCCCGGCTCGCGCGCCGGATCGTCCGCGCCCGCCGGGTCCTCGTCATCGGGGAGCGGGCGGCCCACGCCGTCGCCCTGCAGCTCCGCGGCCAGCTCGCCCAGGTCCGCGGGGACGTGCGGGTCGGCCCGGCGCCCGGGCAACGGCTCGGCGAGGACGTCGCCGACCTCGACCGCCGCGACCTCGTCGTCATCGTGACCGTGCGGCGGCACGCGGCCGGTGTGGGCCGGCTCATCGAGCACTGCAGCGGGACCGGAGCTGACGTCGTCGTGCTCGGCGACCCGACCGCGGCCGTCCTGGCCGCACCGGCGACCACCACGATCCTCGTCCCGGTGGACGCCCCCGCCGCGTTCGACTCGATGGCCGCGGTGTTCGCCGTCGTCGCCGCGATCGCCAACGACGTCTACGAGGCCGCCGGACCGGCCGGACGAGCGCGGGTGGATGCGGTCGCCCGCGCCTACGACGCCCTGGGGGAACTCACGGACCTCTGACGGACGGCGGACGGGAGGCGCTCCGCCTCATCGATCAGCACCCGGACCTCGCGCTCGCGATCCGATCCGCGATCGACCAGCGCATCCGCGAGACCGCGTGCCCGCCGATCATCACGGTGCAGATTACCGACGATGGCGAGACCTACGGGGCATCCGTTGCCCCTGGTGCGGCGCTGATGTCGAGAACGGCGAGACCCGCGGGGTCCTCGACACCAGCGACCGCACAACGATCGTCGCGGCCGATGAGTTCGACCACGACCACCGGAGCGTCAGCCCCGTCTACGTCGCTGAGGCGGCGGTGTGCGACGTCGTGGTCGCTCACCACCTCGAGCGGCGCGTACTGGCCGTCCCGGAGGTAGATCAGGCCGTCGGGCTGCCCGGGTGCGGTGCCGTCGTCGCTGCGCTCGACGAGGGTGTCGAGGTGGTACGCGACGATCAACCGTGCCATCCGCTCGAGCGGACGTTCCTCGGGTCGTTTGCTGCTCATGGGTCCAGCATCCGCCGAAGCTGCGTCCACGAAACACATTCCATGAACGTGTGCTGTGGCAGATTGCCCTGCTGAACGCATCACCAGTAACCTGAGAGATTCAGATAAGCGCGGCACTACCGTCTTTGATCTGGGCTTTTCTTCCGTGCACCCCGAACGGGTGGTAACGCCTGTGGTTCAGCTGAGTCCTAAGCTGCGCAAACGGACAGCAATCGGTGCTGTTCGCTCATCTAGGGGGTCCTGTGCGCTCGTTGCTGCACACTCCGCGCACGAGGAAGCGCAGCGCTGCTGTTGCCACCCTTGGGGCGTTGGCACTCATCGCTTCGCTGCTGGCGGCCGTACCAGCACAAGCATTGAACGACACCGGAACCGGGGGCGTGTTCGTCCCCTCGACCGGTCGCATCCTGGACACGGCCAAGGGCATAGGCGGGTACAGCACGCCGATGGAAGCGGGGACCTACCGGTCGATCAAGGTGGCCGGCCTTGCGGGCCTGCCAGACGATGGTTCGGTCGGCGCAGTTTCGCTGAACGCAACGGTCGGCGCGTCAACAGGTTACGGGACGTTGATCGGTCGTCCCGATGCGAACTCTGGTCGATCGACGATGTTGATCTACAACGGCGTCTCGGGCGAGTACACCTCGAACACGGCCACTGTCGCAGTCGGGGCGGACGGCACGATCCAGGTCATGACCGAGACCTCGGCGCGCCTCATCCTCGACGTACAGGGCTACTACACGGCAAACACGGACGGCATCGCCGCGGGCGGGTTCGTGCCCGTCGCGAGACGCATTGTTGACACCCGCTCCGGCACGGGTGCTGCGCAGGCGGCGATCGCCCCGGGGAAGAGCATCGACGTGCAAATCGCCGGCACCAACGGCGTGCCAACCGGTGCCTCCGGCGCAGTCGTGAACCTGATCGCAGTGAACTCCACCGCCGCCGACGGGTACCTCACCCCGTTCGCCGCCGGTGCGACAAAGCCAGCGAACTCGCTGCACTATGCCCCGTCGGAGACCACGTCGATCCAGGCGCAGGTGCCCCTGTCCGCGGATGGGAAGGTCACGATCGCAAACGCCTCAACGACCACGAACCTGCTCGTCGACCTGCAAGGGTACTTCACTGCTGCCGGTAAGGGCGGCGCCGCCTTCACGCCTGCCTATGGGCGCGCATACGACTCGCGAGCGACGGGGAACACAGCGCTGGCGGAAAACGAAACCCGTTCAATCCAGATCGCCGGCACCGCCGGAGTTCCAGCCATGGGCTCCGGGATCTCCGCGGTGGTATTGACGCTCGTCGTCGCGCACGGTGGCAGTAACGGCTACGCCGATGCCTGGGCAGAGGGCACCACGAAGCCCAACACCACGGCGATCAACTTCCAGATCAACGAAATCCAGACCAACACCATCACCGTCCCGCTCGGTGCGAACGGGAAGATCTCACTTCGGAATGCGGCCAAGGCAACGAACTACGTGGTGGACGTACAAGGCTGGTATAGCAACCCGCTTCTGCCGACGGTCACCTGCCCGACGCCGTACGCCGCAGGAGCTTGGGTGACGGCGCTGCCGGAAGATGAGATCAACTGCACGGTGAAAGTCGCGCCTGCGGACTCGAGCAACAGCAACGTTGATCTGTACGCGGACGGCGTATATACCGCCGTCACGCGCTCTGACACGTCGTCGTCAACGAAGACCGTCACGCTTCAGCCGGAAGGTGGGAGCCACACCATCACCGTCGTGGCGACCGGCTCGGACGGTGCCGACCTGCGGACCGCATACGAGTTCGGCCTTGGCGACTGGACGAAGAGCAACATCAACCCGGCACCGGAAAATGCAGCGACGACGTCGCTCACCCCGGAGCTTTCCATCACCTCCGCCACCGATCAAATCCCCTCTGACGCACTCATCGACTACACGATCCGCTCCGCAGACGGAACTGTCGTGGCCGAATCCGGCGACACCACAGGCGAGTGGGCCGTCCCTGCGGACGTACTCGCCGCAAAGACGCAGTACAGCTGGAACGCCGTCGTCACGGCTCCCTCGGGTGGCGCGTCGACGGACAGCGTAATCACGACACCGACGTGGACCCTCACCGCTGACCCGAACGTCGCACCTGACGACTCCGCGAACGCCGCGGCCGCCGGCTCGAAGTCCAGCTACAACCTCGGCGCATGCCGACACGGCGGGCTACGAGACCGCCGTTGGTACAACTACACCGGCGTCACCGGCGCATACAAGACCGCCGTCAACACGGCTGTCTCACAATGGAACGGCCTCGGCCTGGGTATCTCCATAACGCAGACCAGTTCTGCAAGTGGCGCGCAGTTCCAGGTGTCGGCACAAAACTACGGAAATGTCAAGTGGTCGGGCATGGCGCCATTTTTCGACGACTGTCCTTCCGGTTACTACAACCGCATACTGCCGCTCAACCTCAACACCTACTACCTCAAGAACTACACCGCCCAGCAGAAAGCGACGACTACCGCCCACGAATTCGGCCATAACCTCGGTCTTCGTCACGTTGGCGACGACAAAGACGATTACCCATGCGCCAAGGTCGCTCTCATGAACCCCGGCGACACCACCCGCTTCCGGTGCGGGGTTTACTCCCCGAAAATCGGTGACGTGAACGGCATCAAGAAGAAGTACAAGAAGTGAGAAATGCGATGAATAAGGGACCAGTCCTCATCTACGCAGCCGCAGTCGCCTGCATTGCTGCCGGCAGTCTTGCGGGCTGCGCTTCCAACTCCCCCGCACCAGCTGTGCAACGGCCGACCATGTCGTCCACCACGTCAGCCTCGTCGCAATCGTGGGACATGACAGTAGCCGACGGCCAGGAAGTGGACACCCTCCGGGCAGCAAACGAGGCGGCAACCGTTGTCCTACACGGCGTAGCGGGCAGCAGTCACGTCGAGTCGATCGGCGATGTGCCGTTCACCGTGACAACAGTCAGCGTCACTGATGTCGTCTCGGGCGACGAGCCCGGACCCACGGTGGATGTTCGCCAG
Organism: Curtobacterium sp. ISL-83; assembly: GCF_018613895.1. Taxonomy (GTDB): domain Bacteria; phylum Actinomycetota; class Actinomycetes; order Actinomycetales; family Microbacteriaceae; genus Curtobacterium. The sequence goes on along the minus strand of NZ_JAGGPH010000003.1, from coordinate 29,088 downwards.
TTCGGGGACGCCAACAACACATCGGACGAACTCGCTTCGCTCCTACAAGCGGGCAAGGACTACCTGCTCTATCTGCAACCCTTCGAGCTCGAGCCCGGCGAATCGACCGGCCAGTACGTCATCGTCGGCGGGAACGCCGCATGGGAGCAAGCCCCGGACGGACGATACAAGATCGCCACTCAGGAGAGCGAGTTGCCCACGACTCTCACCGATAAGGAGGTTCAAGCAACGAGCTCGGACCAGTAGACAGGTCGACAAAGAGGGGTGATCTCGGCGGAGCCGGGGTCACCCCTCAATCGTAATCCGAGTTGTGTAAGCCGCGCAGGACCCTCCGTCGTCGCAATTCTGAAGAGCGCTTCCAGAAACCAGAATGCTGGCACCGCCAGAAGGGAAGTTTGCCGGGATCGTTATCTCCTTAGAGAAGGATCCGTCCTTGTGGACCTGCGCCGTTTCACCGGGTGTACGCTTATTTGCGTCATTGTCACTGGTCAGGGTGAGCTTGTACGTGCTGTCGTCACCCAGACCCAGGTCGCAGTCGGCGGCGCTGCTTGAGACGATGACGGTACCGCCGGGAGCGACCGTTTTTGACGATGTGGAGAGCGGAGACGGGGCACATGGGCTGGGTGATTGTGTGCATCCAGTCAAACCAGCGGTGCCGAGCATCAAGACGATTGCTCCGAACAATATACGACCGTTCATAGCCTCTCCAGACATGTAGCACAACGATAAGGCGATCATAGAGGCACCTGCCGCAAACTTTGACGCCATCAGGGCGTCCCTGGCCATCCGTTAGCCCGAAGCGTTCAGCCTCGGACGATGCCGCTGCTCTTAGGTAGGGTCCTGGCGAGGCTGACTACTCCCCCGAGGATCTCCGCCGGCTTGATGTGCTCGGCCGGCTCATCGCGGCTGCCGCTGAGCGAAGCACGAATCCGCAGGCGCTGCCGCAGGATCTGCTCGGCGCGGAGGCTGACCGCGCCGCCGTGACTGAGCTGCGTGAGCGGGGTCCGGGATCTTGAGGGAGTCGGCTACGTGTCGGTCGACTGGCGAAACAGCGGCGGGTGGAACACGCGTCCGACGGCGCGGGGCCGGGACGCCTGGGCGGGGTTAGAGCCTGCTCGACGCAACGTCCGTGCTCGCCGGCAGCGGATGCGAGACGAGTACCTCGTGTGGGTTGTCGATCGGCACGACGCCGGCGCCTCGCCGACAGGAGATGATTTCCTGCCGACGGGCGCGAACTACCTCGGGATGCCGTACACGCAGGACGACCTCGAGCAAACCGGGAATTGGCTCTACGAGGGCCGCTTCATCAAGGGCCCGATAGCGGATCAACGACCGGACCCGCTGCGGCCCTCACCCACGGCGAAGGGCCGGTGGATCGTCGGACAAGGGAAGTCCGTGAACGAGCCAACGAACGATGCGACGGCCGGAGGGTCGACGTACACCGACCACTTCCACACCCCGGCGAACGTGGCGCAGGGCAGCAGCGACGTGCATCAGACGATCAACATCGGTTGGCAGGACCAGGCGCGCGAGCTCGTCGACGAGATCTCCGCACGGCTCGATCGCGTCGAGAACGATCAGACGCGTGAAGAACTCGCTGCCGGTGTTGAGGAGCTTCGCGTTGAGGTCGATGGGCAGGCGCGTCCGACCGTGGTGCGGGGGATCGTGACCAAGCTCGGCATCGCCATCGCCATCGGGACAGCGATGGCGAGCGAGCTCGGCACGGAGCTCACGCAGCACGCGTTCCAGCTGCTCGGGCAGCTACCCGCCTAGGCGGAACTCGAACGGCTAGTTCGCCGACACCGCCGCGGCGTAATCGTCGAGCGCTTCCGCTGAGAGCTCGATGCCCTTGGAGGTCCTGCGTCCTTCGCCGGGGCTGCAGCATCGTCCCGTTCACGGGGGCAGACAGGCTGAGGTAGGTCAGCAGCTCGGCACCGCGGCCGGGCAGCCGGTCCGGGCCGGCCAGGTGCAGCACGTCGACGGGGCCGAGCATCCGCACGTACGGGGCGGGCCAGTCCGGCACGGTTTCGGCCGTCGACGCGACATCCGGAGCCGCGTTTGGGACATCGATCGGGGCCGCTGCGACATCGTCGGCCGGCTCTGCCACAACGGCGGCCTCAGTGGGGGCGGTTTCGGCGTCGCGGTGCCAAACCGCCACGCGCCTCCCGTCCGCCGCCCGGTGGGATCACGGCGTCGCCGGCAGCACGATGGTGAACTCGCCCCCGTCGGCGCGCGCGGACGCGCGGATGCTCCCGCCGAGCCGGCGGACGAGGCGCGCTGCGATGGAGAGGCCGAGGCCGGTGCCCACGGCCCGGGTGTTCCGGTACCGGTCCGCGAGCACGCCGCGCTCGAGTGCCTCGGCGGCATCCCGGTCGGTGAGCCCCGGCCCGTCGTCCTGGACGACGAGCACGGCGACCGGACCGGTGTCGGTGCGGTCGGCCTCGGCCCGGACGCGCACGGTGGACCCCGGGGGCGATGCCCGGAGTGCGTTCTCGAGCAGCCCGTCGAGCAGCTGTCGCACGCGCATCGGGTCGGAGACACACGGCACCGGATCGCCGAGGGGCGGGCGGGCCAGCACGAGCCGCACGTCGAGTGCCTCGGCGGTCGCTCCCCAGGCCGCGACCGACTGCGCGGCGAGCGCCGCCAGGTCGACGGGTTCGGTGCGCAGGGGGAAGTCGTCGGCCTGCAACCGGGCGAGTTCGAGCAGGTCACGGACGAACGCGTCGAGTCGCGTGGTCTCGGTGACGAGGGTCCGTCCGACGTCCGCGGTGGCCGATGGGGGGATCAGGCCGTCGGCGAGGGCGTCGGCGTACCCGCGGATCCCGGTGAGCGGGGTGCGGATCTCGTGCGACACGGACAGCAGGAACTCGCGCTGTCGGCCTTCGGAGGTCGTGATGGCGGCGTCGAGCGCCCCGAGCGCGGTGTCGATGGCCGTGATCTCGGCGGCCGTCCCACCGTGGGGGTCCGGCGTCGGCAGGATCCCGCGCTCCCCGTCCGCCAGGCGGCGTGCCGCGGCTGCGGTGCGTCGGAGGGGGCGGACCAGCCGGCGGGCCACGAGCGCGCCGATCGCACCGGCGACGGCCGCTCCGGCGAGCGCCGCGAGCACGAGCAGGCCGGCCAACCGACGGACCGCGGCACGGATGACGGAGAGGTCCTGCACGGCGATGACGGCGTCGCCCCGTCCGGCACGGGTGCCCTCGAGCAGGGAGGTCTGTCCGGCGGCGCGGACCCGGGTGGACAGGGTGCCGTCCCGCTGCACGGTCCGGATCGCGGCGGTCGGCACGAGGGTGGTGACGGACGCGGTTCCCCCGGCGGACGCGGAGGTGCTCGCCGGCACGGTGGTGCCGTCCGCGCGGACCAGCAGGAGTCGCACGCGCCCGACGCCGGCACGGTCCAGGTTCCGGACGAGCGTGGCGCGTTCGACCGGGGGTGCCCCCGCGACGATGCGGATGGTCGAGCGGAGGTCCTGCTGGGCCTGCCGGACGGTGGTGCTCTGGACCAGCGCGAACGCGCCGCCGACGGTCGCGAAGGCACCGAGGAGCGCCACGAGCACCGTGGTGGTGACGAGCTGCGCGGTCACCGTCCACCCGCGGCGCGGCCCGCGGAGCACCTCGCCCGTGCGGTCCGTCAGCCCGCTCCCCGCGCGGTCCGTCAGCCCGCTCCCCGCGCGGTCCGTCAGCCCGCTCCCCGCCTGCCGGTCCGTCATCCCGCCCCCAGCACGTACCCGACACCGCGGACCGTCCGGAGGCCCGCGGTGTCGCCGAGCTTCGCCCGCAGCTGCGCCACGTGGACGTCGACCGTGCGACTCCCCCGGTAGTCCGCGACGCCCCACACGGCGGAGAGGAGCTGCGCGCGGTCGAACACCCGGCCGGGGCTCGCCATCAGGTACGCGAGCAGGTCGAACTCCGTCGCGGTGAGCTGCACGGGAGCGCCGTCGACGTCGACGACCCGGGCCCGCGCGTCGAGACGGACCGGGCCGACCCGGAGCACCGCGGAGCGCAGCCCGATCTGGCTGCGGCGGACGAGGCCCTTCACCCGTGCCGCGAGCTCGCGACCGGAGAACGGCTTCGTCATGTAGTCGTCGCCGCCGAGTTCGATGCCGAGGATCCGGTCCACCTCGGCGTCGCGCGCGGTGGCGAACAGCACCGGGGTCCAGTCCTCGTCCGCGCGCAGTCGCTTGCAGAGGTCGATGCCGTCGCCGTCCGGCAGACCGACGTCGACCACGGCGGCCACCGGGCGGAGGGTGCGGATCGCGGCGAGCCCGGCCTCCGCGGTGCGGCTGACGTGCACGGAGAACCCGGCGTCCGTGAGGTAGATGCGTTCGACGTCCGCGATGACCGGGTCGTCCTCCACCACGACCACCAGTCCCGCCGTTCCGTCCACGACCCCAGTCAACCGCTCGCACGAGCTTCGCGGCGACGCCTTACACAACGCGTACACGGCCCGAACGGGAAGCCCTCGGGGCCGGGCGAGGATGCTGCTCGGCGGACGACGGACGGCCGCCGGAGGAAGGACCACCATGCACACCCTCACCACTCGTCTCCTCGCCGGCGCTGCCGGTGTCGTGACCGTCGGCGCGATCGCGATCGGCAGCGTCGCCGCGGCGAACGCGGCCACTCCCGCCCCGGCACCGTCGGCGCCCTCGCAGTCGACGTCCGCCGCCACCGGGCTGCTCTTCCGCGCGATCGCACCGCGCGCGATCCGAGCCGAGTTCGGCTCGGTCCCGTCCGCGCTGACGTCCGACGCGAAGGCCCTCGCGGGCAAGAAGGGCACCGACCGGAAGACTGCGGTCCGGTCGATCGAGACGAAGGCGCTCGACGGCGGGTACGGCAGCCAGGTCGAGTCCGCGGCGACGGCGGCGAAGGCCGCACTGGCGACCGAGCCGGCGGCGCTCCGGAAGGCGCTCCGCGCGCTGCACGGCACCACCGGGACCGCGCGGGCCCAGGCCCTGGCGGCGATCGACACCGCGGCCCTGCACGGCACCTACGGCACGGGGATCCAGCGTTGGGCGCGGACGGTGCAGGCGGACGTCGCCCGACAGCAGGCGGACCGGCTCCCCGCGATCGTGGGGTCCGTGATCTGAGCGGATCGGCGGCGGGACCGGACCGGCGAGCTGCCCGGTCCCGCCGCCGGCACGGGTTCAGGCCGTGGCGAGCCGTTCGTGGATCGGCCCGGACTCGGTCACCAGCGGCCGACCCGAGTGCCCGGTGCGGACCGTCACCACCTCGGCCATCACGGCGAGGGCGAGTTCGGCCGGCGTGGTCGCGCCGATGTCGAGCCCGATCGGCGATCGCAGGCGACCGAGGTCCGGCGTGCCGAGGTCCCGGAGGCGCTCGAGCCGGCTCTCGTGCGTCGACCGCGAGCCCATCGCCCCGACGTACCCGGCACCGCGGCGCAGGGCGAGGTCGAGTACCTCGGCGTCGAACCGGTCGTCGTGCGAGAGCACCACCACGACCGTCCGTTCGTCGATCGCGGTGTCGGCGAGCACCCGCGGCGGCCACCCGACGACCAGGTCCTGCGCCGCCGGGAACCGTTCGTCCGTCAGGAACACCGGCCGCGGGTCGACGACCGTCACCGCGTAGCCGAGCATCGCGGCCATCGAGGTGACGGCGACTGCGAACTCGACCGCGCCGACGACGATGCAGCGCGCGCGGCCGCCGGCGTACTCGGTGAACACCCGCGTCCGGCAGCCGTCAGCCGGCGTCACGACCGAGCCGAGCATGCCCGCCTCGAGCGACAGACCGAGCGACGTGGCGGCACCGGACGCGGCGGTGCGGAGCGCGTCGACGATCGCGTGGTCGTCGGGCGTCACCCGGTGCACGAGCACCTCGATCCGGCCCCCGCAGCGGAGCGCCGGTGCCCAGAGGGCGTCGGGATTCTCAGCCGCGTCGTCACTGCCGTCCGGCTCGAACCCGAACCCGGCGAGCACGGGCGTGCCCGTGGCGAGGACCTCCTCGGCGGTCTCGAACAGCGCCCCTTCGACGCAGCCGCCCGACACGGTCCCGACGACGCGGCCGCCCGGGAGCAGGGCCATCGACGTGCCGGTGCCGCTCGGCGCGCTGCCGCGCACGTCGACGGCGGTCGCCACGGCGATGGCCGCCCCGGTGTCGAGCGCGGCCAGGAGGCGCGGTGCCAGTTCGAACATCACGCACCTCCGGCGTCGGCGAGGGCCCAGATCCGGTCGCGGGTCATCGGGAGCCGGTACGGGCGCACCCCGATCGCGTCGCGGACCGCGTTCGCGATGGCCGGAGCGACGGGGTTGTAGGGAGCCTCGCTCATCGACTTCGCGCCGAGGGGTCCGAGCGGGTCGTGGGTGTCGGCGAACAGCACCTCGGTGCGGGGCACGTCGGAGATCTTCGGCACGCGGTACGACCGGAAGGCGTCGGTCAGGACCCGGCCCTCGCCATCGAGCAGGACCTCCTCGTACAGGGCGGAGCCGATCGCCTGCGCGGAGCCGCCCTCGACCTGGCCGCGGAGCTGCTCCGGGTTCAGGACGGTGCCGGCGTCCACTGCCTGCACGCTCTGCAGCACCCGGACCTCCCCCGTGGGTCGGTGCACGGCGACCCGGGCACCGTGCACCGTGAACGCGAGGGACCGCGGGGTGCCGTCGTGACTGCCGTGCGCGAGGGCGGGACCCTCGGCGAGCAGGTCGTCGAGCGGGACGACCTCGTCGCCGACCTGCACCCCGTCCGGTCCGATCACGACGGCGGGCCCGAGCACGCCCGATGCCGTCCGCGGTGTCCGGGCGGCGACGATCGCCAGCGCACGGCCGGTCAGGTCCTGCCGGAGGGCCTGCGCGGCCGCGTACAGCGCCTTCCCCGCGACGACGACGCCGGCGGACCCGAACGCACCGGTGTCGTGCACGGCCGCGTCGGTGTCGGACTGGTGCACGTCCACCCGGTCCGGGGTCGTGCCGAGCGCGGTGGCGACGAGCTGGGTGTGCACGGTGGTGGTGCCGTTGCCGAACTCCGCGGTGCCGACCCCGATCCGGTACCGGCCACCCGGGGTGAGTTCGACCGTCGTGTGGGCGATGTGCCCGCGCGGTGGCAGCGTGGCGATCGCCCCCAGGGCGATCCCGGTGCCGTGCGCCCAGTCGGGTGAGTCGTCGAGTGGTGGGCCGTCCGTGGTGGCGACCCGCGCCTCCCGTCCCGCCGGTACCGACCCGGCGACCGCCGGTGCCGTCGTCGGTCCGTCGGCGAGCGCCTGTTCGACGAGGTCGAGGCACTGGTCGAGGCCGTAGCTGCCCTCCCACCGCAGGTCGGTCTCCTCGTGCAGGTCGGTGACGACCAGGGGGTCGCCGGGCACGACGACGTTGCGCCGTCGGAACGTCACCGGGTCGATGCCGAGCTGCCGCGCGAGCTCGTCCATCGCCGACTCGATCGCGAAGACGACCTGGCCGAGCCCGTACCCGCGGAACGCCCCCGAGGGCAGGTTGTTCGTGTAGACCGACTCGGCGTCCACCCGCTTCGCCGGGCACCGGTACACCGCGACCGACTCGCTCACGGAGTGGAACATCACCCCGATCCCGTGGTTGCCGTAGGCGCCGGTGTCCATCGTCTGGTCGACGTGCATGGCCGTGAGCGTGCCGTCGGCCGTGGCGCCGAGCCGGACCCGGACGCGCATCGGGTGCCGCGTCGGGGCGATGGTGAACTCGTCGCGGCGACTGAACTCGTACTGCACCGCGCGACCGGTCGTGAGGACCGCGAGGGTGACCAGGTCCTCGGTGAGGAGCTCCTGCTTGCCACCGAACCCGCCGCCGACGCGCTTGGCGACGACGCGGACCCGCTCGGGGTCGAGGCCGAAGACGTGCGCGATCTCGTCCCGGACCAGGAACGGCACCTGGGTCGCGGTCCGGAGGAGCAGCCGCCCGTCGCGGTCGAGGGAGCCGCGGGTCGCGTGCGTCTCGAGTGCGGCGTGTGAGACCCGCGGGGTGGACCAGACGCCCTCGACGGTGGCATCGGCGCTGGCGAGCGCTGCCTCGACGTCGGCGGTCTCGCCGTGCAGGCTCGCGACGACGTTCCGCCCCGGCTCGGCGATCCGGTGCTCGTCGGTCGTCTTCTCGCCGTGCAGCAGCGGCGCTCCGGGCGCGCGCGCGGCGTCGGGGTCGTGCACGCTCGGCAGCACCTCGTACTCGACGACGAGGAGTGCGCAGGCCTGCTCGGCGGTGCGGACGCTGTCGGCGACGACCGCGGCGACCCGCTGCCCGCGGAACCGCAGCACCCGGTCGAGCACGCGGGTGTCGTCGGGGTCGTCGAGTCGCGACTGGTGGCGACCGGTGGAGAACAGCACGCCGGGGTCGTCCTCCGCGGTGAGGACCGCGTGCACACCGGGCAGGGCGAGGGCCGCCGTGGTGTCGATCGACAGGACGCGGGCGTGGGCGTGCGGGCTGCCCAGGACGGCGAGGTGGAGCAGGCCCTCGGTCGGCCGGACGTCGAGCGTGTACTCCTCGCGCCCGGTCACGATCCGACGAGCGGCCGGGGCGGCGATCGACCTCCCGACCGCGTCACCGGCGTCCGCGCAGGTCGTGTTCGTGATCCCGTCGAGGGCGTCCTCGATCGACCGGTAGCCCGTGCACCGGCAGAGGTTGCCCTTGAGCCGACGGTGGCGGTCGGCCAGGTCGTCCGGCCCGAACGTCGACGCGGTGACGACGAACCCGGCGGTGCAGAACCCGCACTGGAACCCGGCGGCGTCGGCGAAGGCGCGTTGCACGGGGTGCGGCTCCTCCGGCGTCCCGAGTCCGGCCGCCGTCGTCACGGTCCGACCCTCCAGCCGGTGGGCCGGGGTGATGCACGAGTGCACCGGGACGCCGTCGAGCAGCACGGTGCACGCCCCGCAGTCGCCGGAGTCACAGCCCTTCTTCACGGCGGTCACGCCCTGCCCGCGGAGCAGCGTCCGGAGCACCTGACCGGGGGCGGGCGTCACCGACAAGGGCTCGCCGTCGACCTCGAACCTCATGCCGCGCCCCCGACCGCGGCGGCCGCTTCGCGGCGGAGCTCGTGCGCGGAGGTCGTGCTGACCGCGCGCCGCCAGTCCGGCGAGCCGTGCGGGTCGTCGTACCAGTCGTCGTGCGTCCCGAGGGCTGCGTCGAGGGCGTCCGCGTCGGGCACGGTCGGGAACCGGAAGACCACCGGGCGGGGCGTGGCCGCGGTGATCACCAGGAGGAACCCGGCGTCGGACCAGCGCGCGGTGACGAGGGACCCGGATCTGCCGTACGGGGCGAGCGACACCCGCCGGTACCCGGTCGTCTCGGCCAGCGCGGCGACCGGCACGTCGAAGGCCCGGATGACGTCACCGTCGGCGAGGTCGAGCGACTGGACGCCGAGGACGAGGTCCGCCACCGGCACCCGCCGCTCCCCACCGTCGGCGGTCCACACCTCTGCGGTCGCGTCGAGCGTCACCAGCAGCGCCGTGAACGCCCCGGCCGGCAGACCCACGGCCACGTTGCCGCCGACGGTCGCGGCGTTCCAGACCTTGAACGACGCCAACAGCGCGTTCGCGCACTGGTCGACGAGCGGCCAGGCGCGCCACGCGGGCTCCGGCGCGACCCGCAGCAGGGCCGCGATGGTGCACGTCGCGGCAATCCGCAGCGTCGTCGGGGTGCGCTCGACGTCCGGCCACCCGAGCGTCGTCAGGTCGACCAGTCCGGTCAGGCCCGGCTGCTCCTCGGAGAACAGCCAGGTACCCCCGGCGAGCGGTCGCTCACCGGGTGCGAGTGCGAGGTCGTCGCGGTGCGACGGTGTCCGTACGGTGCGGACGGAGACGAGGTCCATGCAGGGGTCCGATCGGGGTGGCGGGAACGAGCGAGGCGGTGCCTGCCGCTCGTCGGCCGTGCGCGATCATGCCCCGGTTCCACGCCGCCCCGGGCCGGCTCGAGCTGGTGTCGCTCATCCTCGGCCTCCTCGGTCATCACGCTGCTGGGTGTGGGGTCAACCGTAGGCACCCGGTGTTTCCGCGCCGTTTCGATCCGGCGACGGTGGGTGACGCGTACCCGGTGCGGCGGGCCGACCGCGGTGTCCGACTGCCATGCTCGGTGGATGACAGGCGACGGGACCGAGCCCACGCGCACCGTCGGCGTGGTCCTCGCCGCCGGCGCGGGCACCCGGATGGGGCGCCCGAAGGCGCTCGTGGCCGACCCGCAGGGCCGGTCGTGGGTGCGGCTGGCCGTGACCGCGCTGCTCGACGGCGGGTGCAGCGACGTGGTCGTCGTGCTCGGCGCGGCCGCCCGGGAGGCACGACTCGCCCTGCCCGACGACGCGCGCGTCCGCAGCGTGGTCGCCTGCGACTGGGAGCGCGGGCTGAGCGCCTCGCTGCTGGCCGGGCTCGACGCGGTGGCGGCCGACCCAGAGGTCGAGGCGGCACTCGTCACGCTCGTCGACCTGCCGCGGCTCCCCGCGGCGGCCGTGCGTCGCGTGCTCGGTGGTGCGGCCGGCCGCACCACCGCACTTGCGCAGGCGGTGTACGCCGACCGCCCGGGGCACCCGGTGCTGCTCGGACGTGCCCACTGGCCGGGGCTCATGGGCGAACTCGCCGGGGATCACGGGGCCGGTGCGTTCCTCCGTCGTGCCGGTGCCACACGGATCGACTGCGGTGACCTCTGGGACGGACGCGACCAGGACCGGCTGGCCGGCGGCGGCGGTTCCTGAGGGGCTGACCGGCGCCGGCGGTGTCCCAGCACTGGGTGGTGGAACGGCACTGCCCGGCCGGTCGACGCGACCGGCCGGGCAGTGGATCCGCCGGGGACTACGCCGCGCCGTGCGTCGCGCGGCTCCGACGGGACAGCGAGTCGATGATCACGGCGAGCAGCAGGACGGCGCCCGTGATCATGTAGCGGATCGACGAGTCGAGGCTCAGCAGCGTCAGACCGTTCGAGATCGACTGGATCACGATGATCCCGAGGAGCGCCGACCACGCGCTGCCCCGCCCGCCGAACAGGCTCGTCCCGCCGATGACCGCCGCCGCGATGGCGTTCAGGTTGGTGTCCCCGGCACCCGACGACAGGCTCGCCGAGTTCAACCGGGCCGCGGCGAGGAGTCCACCGACCGTGGCGAACAGCGACGTGAGCATGAACACGGAGATGTAGACACGGTTGACCCGGATGCCCGATCGCCGTGCCGCCTCGACGTTGCCGCCGACCGCGTACACGGACCGGCCCCACCGGGTGCGCGTGAGGAGGAAGTTCATGAGCACGACCAGGACGACGAAGAAGACGAACGACGTCCCCGTCCCGAAGTCGCGGGACAGGTACCACGCGACGATCACGAGCCCGATGAGCAGCGCGACGCTCTTGACGATCGTCACCGACATCGACCCGGTCGAGAGGCCGGCGCGGGCCCGGCGACGAGCGCGCCGGAGGTCCGAGAACAGGAGCCCCCCGGCGGCGACCGCGGCGAGCACGTACGCGAGCCACGGCGGCAGGTACGAGTTCGACGCGAACTGCACGATCGGGGAGTTGAACGGCAGGTTGATCGACCCGTTCGGCCCGAGGATCAGCAGCTGGAGGCCGAGGAACCCGAGCAGACCGGCCAGGGTGATGACGAAGCTCGGCACGCCGAACCGCGTGAACAGGAGCCCGTAGAGCAGCCCGGCCGCCGCCCCGACCGCGAGCGAGACGACCAGCACCAGCCACAGCGGCCAGTGCAGGGTCGTCAGCCCCTGTCCGAGGATCGCCGCGGCGAGCCCGCTGATGCTCCCGACCGACAGGTCGATCTCACCGAGCAGCAGGACGAGCACGATGCCGATCGCGATCGTGCCGACCGCCGCGCACTGGAGCGCGAGGTTGACGAGGTTGCTCGGGGACAGGAAGTCCGGGGACAGGATCTGGAAGATCGCCCAGATCACGACCAGCCCGACCACGACGGGCAGGGACCCGATGTCGCCGCCCCGCACGCGGCGCACGAAGGCCCGCGCGGCGCCGCCGAGACCCTGGTCGCGCAGCAGACGCTCGTCCTGCAGGTCGGCCGCGGACGGCGTCGGGGATGCGGCAGTGAGGGTCTCGTTCTGGTTGCTCATGCTGACGCTTCCTGGTTCGTTCGGCTGGCCGCGCGACGGGTGACCGCGTTGTCGGTGGCTCCGGTGATCGCGGCGATGATCTGTTCGTAGGAGACGTCCTCGATCCGGAACGTCCCGTTGTTGCGGCCGAGGCGCAGGACGGCGACGCGATCCGCGACCGCCTGCACGTCCGCCAGGTTGTGGCTGATGAGGATGACGCCGTGCCCGCGTTCACGGAGGCGCTCGACGAGGTTGAGGACCTCGGCGGTCTGTGCCACGCCGAGCGCGGCGGTCGGTTCGTCCAGGATCACGACACGGGGGTCACCGATGAGGGACCGCGCGATGGCGACCGTCTGGCGCTGACCACCCGACAGGGAGGCGATCGGGATGCGGACCGACGGGATGCGCGCGGCGAGCTGCTGGAGGAGCTCCCACGAGCGGCGCTCCATCTCCTCCTCGTCGAGGACGCCGTGGCTGATCTCGCGCCCGAGGAACAGGTTCGAGACCACGTCGAGGTTGTCGGCGAGCGCCAGGTCCTGGAACACCGTCGCGATGCCCAGCGCCTGCGCGGCCGTCGGGTTCGCGATGGTGACGTCCTCGCCGTTGAAGGTGATCGTGCCCTCGTCGGGCGTGTAGACGCCGGCGAGGATCTTCACGAACGTGGACTTGCCAGCGCCGTTGTCGCCGACGATCGCCACCACCTCACCGGGGTGGACGTCGAGGTCGATGCCGCTCAGGGCCTGGACGGCACCGAAGCGCTTGCTGATGCCGCGGAGGGACATCACCGGTTCGACCGAACCGGGGATGTCAGGGGTGGTGGATGTCACGGAGTCGTCCTCGGGTCGACGGCGGCCGCCCGGGTCACGGGCGGCCGCCTGGGGGTCACTTGATGCCGGCGGCGGTGCAGGCCGCGGCGTACTGCGAGGTGCAGATGTCCGTCACCTTGTAGAGGCCGTCCTTGACGACGGTGCTCTCCACGTTGTCCGCGGTGACGGCGACCGGCTGCAGGAGCGTCGCCGGGACACTCGCTCCACCCTTGGTCTTCACGGTGGTGCTGGAGCTCGGCTTCTTGCCGTTCGCGAAGTCGACCGCGAGGTCGGCCGCCTGCGACGCCTCCGGCTTGAACGCCTTGTAGACGGTCATGTACTGCTCGCCGGAGAGGATCCGTTGCACGCCGGCCAGGGATGCGTCCTGTCCGGTGACGGGCGGCAGCTTCTTGACGCCGGCCGACTTCAGCGCGGCGATCACGCCGCCGCCGGTGTCGTCGTTCGCTGCGTAGACGCCCGTGATCTTGTCCGCTCCGAGCTTGCTGACCTGACCGGATGCCCAGTCCTGCGCCTTCGCGGGGTCCCATCCGGGGGTGTCGTACTCGGCCAGCACCTTGTAGCCGCTGGCGTCGATCACCTTGTGGGCGCCGGCCTTGAACTGCGAGGCGTTGTTGTCCGTCGGGGAGCCGTTCACCATGATGATGCCGGCACCTGCGGGGGCGTTCTTCTTCTTGAGTGCGTCCACGAGTGCCGTGCCCTGCAGCTCGCCGACCTTCTCGTTGTCGAACGAGATGTAGTAGCTCAGGTCCGCGCTGTCGATGAGTCGGTCGTAGGAGATGACCGGCACGTTCTTCGCCTTCGCCTGCTGCACGATCGATGCCGCGGCTTCGCCGTCGAACGGGTCGAGCACGAGCACCTTGACGCCCTGCGTGAGCATCGACTGCGCCTGCTGGAGCTGCTTGGAGGCGTCGCCGTCGGCGTTCGCGTACACGACGGAACACCCGCTGCACTTGTTCTTCACCTCCGCCGTGAAGAGTGGACGGTCGGCGCTCGCGTAGCGGGCGGTGACGGAGTCGGGCAGGAGCAGACCGATCTTCGCGGACTTGGCGTCCCCGCCGGTTCCGCCGGCCGCGCCGCCCGTTCCGGCGCCCGCGCCGTTCGAGCAGCCCGTGAGCGTGGCGACGGAGAGGATCAATGCGGCAGCGCCGACGATCGCTCTCTTGGTGGCTGTCTTCATTGAGAGTCCTCCAACAGGTGGTCCCGCCATCGTCGGCGGTGGAAGTGAGCATCCCATCGAAGTTCGCTGGCGTCAAGAAGTGAAGGCAAGGAAGTCACGAGGGCGCACAACGTCATGCCGTGGCAGGGATCTCCACCGATTCGATCGCCAGGGCGAGCGCCCCGGACACCGCGGCGTCCTGTCCGAGTTGGCCCTGCACGATGTCCGGTTCACCGGCGACGTCGACGATCAACCCGGCCTCGATCGCACGTCGCATCGGGCCGAGGAGCAGCTCGCCCGCGCGGGCGAACTCCCCCGTGACGACTACCCGGTCCGGGTCGAGGACGTTGCACAGCCCGCCAGCGGCGGTCCCGATCACGTGGCCGGCGTCGGCGATCGCCCGGATGCACGTGTTGTCCCCGGACATCCCGCGGAGGATCAGGTCACCGAGCTTCATCGAGCCCACCTCGTCGCGGATCCGGGCCAGGACCGCGGGCGCCCCCGCCACCGCCTCCAGGCACCCCCGGCTCCCGCAGCGACACCGCGGGCCGTCCTGCATCACCGCCGCGTGGCCGAACTCACCGGCGATGCCGTGCGACCCCCGGAAGAGCCGGCCCTCGAGCACGAGGCCGGCACCGATCCCGTCGCCGATGTCCAGGATGACCGCGTTCCGACAGCCCCGCGCGGCTCCGCTGCGGAGCTCGGCGACCGCCGACAGGTTGGCCGAGTTGTCCACGTGGACCGGCCGCTGCACCCGCTCCTGCAGGGACGCGCCGATCCGCAGCCCGTCCCAGCCCCGCATGATCCCGGCGCGCGCGGTCATCCCCGTCGTGGCGTCCATCGGGGCGGCGATCGCGAACCCGATGCTCATCACCTCGCTGAGGTCGGAGTCGACCGTCTCGAGCATGTCGGTGATGAGCACGGCGATCTTGTCGAGCTCGCTGTCGGCGCGGTGGTCTCGCGCGAGGGGCATGTGCCGCTCGGCGAGGACGGTCATGTTGAGGTCCGAGACCGCCACCCGGAGGTGCCGCGGCGAGACGTGCACCCCGACGACCATCCCGAGTCCGTGCGGCAGGGTCACCTTGAGCGCCCGGCGGCCGCTGTACGTGCTCGGCGCGGAGTGCAGCGTCCCGCTCGCGACGAGTTCCTTGACGATGTTCGACACGGTCGCGGGCGAGAGGCCGGTCGCGCCCGCGAGCTCGACCTGGGTCATGCCGCCCAAGCGCTTCACGGCGGAGACGACTCGGTTGCGGTTGGCTTCACGTAGTGAAGCCTGGCTCCCGGGACTTCGCCGTCGATCGTTCACGTCCGTCACCATAGACGATCGCCGAGATCACGCCGAGTGACAACGCACCCGCCCGCTCACCGCGCCGGTCGCCCGCCACGCTGCCCCGGCGGGAACCGCCTGCTCACCGGGACCGCGCTGTCCGCCACGCCGTCGGCAGGACGGCGACGGCGGCGATGGCGACGACGGCCGCAGCGCAGCCGGACCACGCAGCGAGGTCGAACCCGGCCCAGGGCACGCCGACCAGTCCCTGACTGATGCCGGCCAGCGCGGGCAGGACGGCGACGGTCCCGATCACGATCGACACGACGGCGATGAACCCGGTCTCGACCAGCGCCGCCCGCATCAGTTGCCCACGAGTGGCACCGGTGCGGCGCAGCAGGGCGAACTCGTCCCGTCGACCGCGGACGGACGTCACGAGGGTGTTCGCCGCCACGGCCCCGACGAGGACGAGCAGGGCGGCGAGGAGCACCCACGAGAGCTGCCGCTCCCCGTCCCCCGCCTCGACCGACCGCCTGACGAAGCCGTCGGGGTCGGTGGCACGGAGCCCCATCGACTCCACTGCCGCCCGGATCCTCGCCCGGTCGGAACCCGTCGCCTCGACGAACAGCGCGTCGGTCCGCTCGGTCGGGCGCGCCTGCGTGAGGTAGTCGCCGAACCCCAGACCCCGGTCGAACACCGCCACGATCCGCTCGGCCTCGATCGCCCCGCCGTCACGGCGGACCTCGACGGAGTCCCCGACTCCCTTGCCTGCGAGCGCCACGGTGTCGCTGCTCACGGCGATGGTCCGGGGAGCGTGGAGCCCGCGCAGCGAGCCCGCCACGACCGCAGGGTCGACCAGGGGGTGGACGGCCGAGAGCGTCCGGATCGACACCGACTCCCACGACAACGCGTCGAGCGCCGGGAGGTCCTGGTCGTCGGAGTCCGTGCGGACGGACACCTGCGTGCTCCCGGTGGAGGTCGTCGCGGTGACGCCCGGGAGGGCCTCGACCGCCGACACCTGTTCGTGCGTCACGCCCGACGCCGACGTCACGACGAGGTCCGCGCGCACGCCGGACCGGAGTTGCTGCTCCGTGCCGTGCTCGACGGCGACCGCGGTGCCGGTCTGCACCGACCCGAGCGCCACGAGCAACGCCAGGGGGATCACCACCGCACTGAGTCGACGGGGGAACCCCCGGGCGCTCGTGAGTGCGAGCATGCCGATGGCCCCGTGCCGAGCGGCGAGCGCCGAACGGGCGGCTCGTTGCACCAGCAGCGGGCCGGCGAGCGCCGCAGCGACCACGAGCAGGATCGCGGACGATGCCCCGGTGGCGCTGCCGACGCCCCCGGGTACGGCGAAGGGCGTGGCCGCCGCCATCAGGCCGAGTGCCGCGGTGGTGACCGCGAGGACGGTGCGGACGCGGGAGAGCACCGGCTCGTCGACGGCGCTCTCCCGGACGGCGGCCGCGGTGCTGGACCGGGCCGACGCGCGGGCGGCCGCCCGGGCGGCGAGCAGCCCGGTCGGCAGCAGCACGGCGAGGGTGCACACGATCGGGATCACGGACGGCGTCAGGCCGACCCCGGCGGGCACGATCCCACTGGACCGGAGCAGCGGCGTGACGAACGGCGCGGCGAACGTCCCGGCGACGGCCGCCGCGGGCGCGATCACCGCCACCAGCACGAGCACCTCGGTCGTGACCATGACCCGCACCTGGCGCGCGGTGGCGCCGACGGCACGGAGGAGCGCGAACTCGCGACGCCGTTCCCGGAGCACCGCGGTGAACGTGGTCGCGACCATGAACACGGTGATGGACACCAGCGTCCCGGCGAACGACCCCCCGACGGCGATCAAGGAGGACGCCTGCGGGTCACGCAGACCCGCCTCGAGCCAGGCGGCGGTCACCGCGAGGAGCGCCGCGGCGAGCGCGATGACGACGCTCGCCCCGACGAGCGCCGAGCGGTTGACGAGCAACGAGCGGACTGCGGCGCGCACGGCTCAGCGTCCGATCGTGCTGGTGCGACCGGCGGCAAGGACGCGCGCCGTGACGGACTCGACCGTCGGTGCGGTGAGCTCGTCACGGATGCGGCCGCCGTCGACGAACACCACGCGATCCGCGAGGGCCGCGGCCCGTGGGTCGTGGGTGACGAGGACGAGTGTCTGGCCCCGCTCGTCCACCGTCGCGCGCAGCAACCGGAGCACCTGGTCGGCGGTCGCGGTGTCGAGGGCACCGGTGGGTTCGTCGGCGAACACGACGTCGGGCGACGCGACGAGTGCCCGGGCGATCGCCGCCCGTTGTCCCTGGCCTCCGGAGATCTGCCCGGGCAACCGGTCGCGGAGTCCGCCGATGCCGACCGACGCCAGGAGCGCATCGAGGCGGTCGTCCTCCACCCCGACGCCCGCGAGGGTGAGCGGGAGCCGGACGTTCTCGCGGATCGTGAGGTGCGGGACGAGGTTGTACCCCTGGAAGACGAAGCCGACGTGCTCCCGGCGGAAGCGGGTGAGCGCGTCGGGCGACATCGGACCGATGTCCACCCCGCCGATCGCCACCCGTCCACGGGAGACGACGTCCAGGCCGGCGGCGCAGTTCAGCAGCGTCGACTTGCCGGAACCGGACGGTCCCATGACGGCGGTGAAGCTGCCGGTGTCGACCTGGAGCGTGACCTCGTCCAGGGCGGTGGTGGTCTCCGGCCCGTTCGGGTAGGTCTTGCTGACACGGTCGAGCAGGACCGCTGTACCGGTACGGACGGGGGCGAGGATCGACGGCATGCAGGACTCCTTGCGAGGGCGGAACGGGACGTCCTCAACGCTAGGAGTCGGGTCGCGCCGCCCCGAAACCCGGAGGGTGGAACTCCCGGACCTGCATCCTTCGGTGCAGGTCGCGCCTCAGAGCCCGACGCTGCCCTGCGTGATGCCACCGTCGATCGTGACCGTGGTCGCCGTCATGTAGCCCGCCTTGCCCGAGGCCAGGAACACGACCACGTCGGCGATCTCCTCCGGCTTCGCCAGTCGTCCCAACGGGATCGCCGCGTCGAGCTGCTTGAGCTTCTCCGGGTCGGTCGTCGTCGCCGTGTTGATCGGGGTGTCCACGGCCCCCGGCGCGATGTTCACGATCCGGATGCCGTGCGCACCGAGTTCGACACCGCCGGTCCGGGCGAGCATCCGCATCCCGCCCTTCGAGACGCAGTACGCGATGTTGCCCGGCATGGGCCAGTCCTCGTGCACGCTCGAGATGTTCAGGACCAGTCCCCCGTCGCCCTGCGCGATGAACTGCTTCGCGGCGTGCTGGGTGGCGAAGAACGCGCTCTTCATGTTCACGGCCATCAGCCGGTCGTAGCCCTCCTCGGTCTCCTCGAGCAGGGACTTGCGGTCCTCCATCCCGGCGTTGTTCACCAAGACGTCGAGCCGGCCGAACGTGTCGACGGCGGTCTGGACCATCGTCTGCAGGTCGGCCGCCTTGGTGATGTCGGCGTCGACCCCGACCGCCTTGCCCCCGGCGTCCTCGATCTTCTTGATGAGTGCGTCGGTGGCCTCGGGGTGTGCGACGTAGTCGATGACGATGTTCGCCCCCTCCGCCGCCGCGGCGAGGCAGATCTGCTCACCGATCCCGCTGTTCCCACCCGTGACGACGATCGTCTTTCCCTGCAACAGCATCCTGTTCCTCCTTGTGTCGTTCGTTCCCAGTGGTGCACCCGTGCGTCACCGCGACGGGGAGTTCCGCTTCGTCGGTCGTGGGTCGGGTCTCCCGTGCCACGCGACCGCCGGTCAGCCGAGCGTGATGGCGATGAGGCCGCCGACCCCGACCATGTACAGCAGCAGGACGATGAGCGAGTCCAGACCCATGCCGAGCACGTACTTCCGCGGCCGGAACACGAGCCCGACCGCGTAGACGACGGTCAGGAGCGCGGCGAGCGCGGTGAGGAAGATGTCGCTCGCGTTCGCCTGCGGCAGCACGGCCTTGCCCGAGATCACCGTGGCCACCAGGAACAGCACCGGCAGGAACGCGTTCCCGCCGAAGATGTCGCTGATCGCCAGGTTGTCGTCGCCCTGCTTCACGGCCTGGAGGCCCGTGGAGATCTCCGGCAGACTCGTCGCCAGAGCCAGGACGGTCGCGCCGAACAGCACGCCGGACAGGCCGATCTTCGACGAGGCCGCGTCGCCGGCCAGCTCCAGGACGACACCGGCGACGAGGGTGGCCAGCGCCGCGATCGCGAAGACGACCGCCGCCTTCGCCGTGCTCATCGTCTTCGTGGGGTCGGGCTTGCGCGTCCGGTGACCGAGGTGCGGGGTGGTGGTGTCCGGTGCCTTGCCGTCCTCGTGCCACGGCAGGCCCTTGCTCGCGCGCTGGACCAGGAACAGGCCGACGAGCCAGATCGCGGCGATGAGCACCACGTCCGGGGTCAGGCGGGCGACGACGAGTCCGGCGGGCAGCTGGCTGCCGGCGATCACGACGGCGAGCACCGCGACCACGACGACGGCTTCGAGCACGAGGGTCAGGGACGCCGCGCGGTACGTGATCGGCTTGACGCCCTTCCCGCGCTTGCCGAACGCGTCGAGGATCACGATGACCACCGTCTGCAGCGCGATGCCACCGAGGATGTTCCCCGCCGCGACCTCGATCGATCCCGATGCCGCGGCGCTCACGGTGATCGCGATCTCGGGCAGGTTCGTCGCGACGGCCAGCACGATCAGGCCGCCGAGCGCGCTGCCGAGGTGCAGGCGGTCGTCGAGCACGTCGGTGGTCTTCGACAGCTGGATGCCGGCGAACCAGATCACCGCCGCACCGGCGACGAAGACGACGACGAGCAACCACAGGGGCAGGGAATCCATGAGCGCGGCTGGACCATTCTCGGACGAAGGGACGGTGTGAGACAGTTGTACGCCTACAAGTCATCGAGGTCCGCCAGCCGGCGGCATCGCAGTGCGCGACCCGGCTCCTCGCTCGGCCGGAGGGAGGAGGCAGCCGTGGTTTCTGGAGCGCAGGACATCGAGGACGTCCTCGCCGCCTCGCGCGGCCTGCTCGGCGTGGTCGCGCGGACGATCGCACCGGCGCTCGAACACGTCACGGTCCCCCAGTTCCGACTGATCGTCCTCGTCGCTGCACTCGGGCCGACGCGATCGAGCGATCTCGCGCAGCGTCTCGCGGTCTCCGTGTCGACCCTCACACGGAACGTCGACCGTCTTGTGGCGGGCGGCTGGGTGCGCCGTCGGGCGAACAGCTCGAGCAAGCGCGAGGTGCTCGTCGAAGCGACGGAGCACGGCCGGGCACTCGTGGACGAGGTCACCCGGAGGCGACGACGCGAGTTGGAGACGGTGCTCGCGGGCCTGTCCGACGACGATCGCAGCAAGGTGGTCGAGGGCTCACGGGTCCTCCGCACCGCCCTGGACGAGCCGCTGCTCGAGGACGTCTCCGGTTTCGGCGGCTGAAGCCCTCAGTCGTCCGACCGGCCCTGAGCACCCTTGGCCGGGGGCCGCTCCTGCTGCCGCAGGATGCCGAGGAACTCGTCCGCCATGCCGAGGTGTTCGACGAGCTTCGCTCGGCGTGCCTCGGTGTCGGCGATGTAGGCGTCCAGCTGGTCGCGGAGCTCTGCCTCGCGGCGCTCCGTGGCGTCGGCGCCGAGGGCGTCGACCACCGCGAGGAGCTCGCTCATCTGCTCGAGGGTGAAGCCGAGCGGCTTCATCCGGCGGATCAGGAGGAGCCTCGTGAGGTCCGCGTCCGTGTAGAGCCGGAACCCGCCCTCGGTGCGCGCGGAGGGGTGCAGCAGCCCGACTTCGTCGTAGTGGCGGATGGTGCGGTGTGACAGACCGGTGCGATCGGCGAGTTCGCCGATGTGCATCGTGGTGTCGGTCGTCGACTCGGTCATCCGTGCTCCCTCGGCCGTCGTGCGCCCCGATCGTAACGGTCCCCGCGCACGGCTCGCCTGGCATCCGGGTGATCGGCCGCGGGATCGGGGACACCGCGGCGATGGTCGGAACGCGGCAACCCTCCCGTTCCGGTAGTGTCGACGGCGAACTCTTCCGTAACGGAAGACTCTGTCGACGCAGCAAGGAGATCCGATGGCGACCATCACGCCCGCGCCCGTCCTGGTCCACACCAGTCCGAGCGTGTCGACCGCACTGCGGTCCCCACGCATCCTCACCCGGGAGGTCCTCGCCGGCCTGGTCGTCGGACTCGCACTCATCCCGGAAGCGATCTCGTTCTCGATCATCGCGGGCGTCGACCCGAAGGTCGGCCTCTTCGCCGCGTTCGTGATGGCCGTCACCACCGCGGTCCTCGGCGGCCGCCCCGCGATGATCTCCGGCGCCACCGGGGCCGTGGCGCTCGTCATCGCACCGGTGATGCGGACGCACGGGTTCGACTACCTCATCGCGACCGTCATCCTCGGCGGCGTCTTCCAGCTGATCCTCGGCGCCGTGGGCGCTGCGAAGCTGATGCGGTTCGTCCCCCGGTCCGTGATGACCGGGTTCGTCAACGCCCTCGGCATCCTGCTGTTCGTGGCGCAGATCCCGAACCTCATCGGCGTGCCGTGGCTCGTGTGGCCGCTCGTCGCCGCGGGCATCGCGATCATCGTGCTCTTCCCGCGCCTGACGAAGGCGATCCCCGCGCCGCTCGTCGCGATCGTCGCAGTGACGCTCGTCACCGTCCTCGCCGCGATCGACATCCCCACGGTCGGCGACCAGGGCAGCCTGCCGGACACCCTCCCGACGTTCTTCCTCCCGCACGTGCCCCTGACCCTCGCGACGCTGACGACGATCGCGCCGTACGCCGCCGCGATGGCGGTCGTGGGTCTCCTCGAGTCGTTGATGACCGCGAAGCTCGTCGACGAGATCACCGACACCGGCTCCCGGAAGACCCGGGAGGCCCTCGCCCAGGGCACCGCGAACATCCTCTCCGGTTTCACCGGCGGCATGGGCGGGTGCGCGATGATCGGTCAGACGATGATCAACGTCCGCGCGTCCGGCGCCCGGACCCGGATCTCGACCTTCATGGCAGGGATCTTCCTGCTGATCCTGGTCGTCGTCCTCGGCCACGTCGTCGCGATCATCCCGATGGCCGCGCTCGCGGCAGTGATGATCATGGTCTCCGTGGGCACCTTCAACTGGCACAGCGTGAAGCCGTCCACCCTGAAGCGGATGCCCGCCGGCGAGACGGTCGTCATGGTCCTGACGGTGATCATCGTCGTCGCGACCGACAACCTCGCGATCGGGGTCATCGTCGGCGTGATCGCCGCGATGGTCGTCTTCGCCCGCCGGGTGTCCCACTTCGCCAACGTCTCACGCAGCATCGAGGCCACCGACACCGGCGAGCAGCACGCGCTCTACACCGTGCAGGGCGAGCTGTTCTTCGCCTCGAGCAACGACCTCACCACCCAGTTCGACTACGTCGACGACCCCGACCTCGTCATCATCGACATGTCCGGCTCCCACATCTGGGACGCCTCCACCGTGGCCGCACTCGACGCGATCGAGACGAAGTACCAGGCCCGCGGCAAGCGCGTCGACATCCAGGGGCTCAACGACGAGAGCCTGGCGTTCCACGGCCGCCTCGCCGGGAACCTCGGCGCAGGGCACTGACCCGGAGCCCCGCGGCGGCCCGACGAGGTCGCCGCCGTCGCGCCCCCGCGCGGAACGACACACGCTCCGTTTACGCTGGACACCTGGTCTGGTCCGCGCCGGACCCACTGACGAAAGGCAACACCACTCACCATGCCAGCTCCCCAGCACGCGCTCGACCTCAAGAAGCCCGCGCCCCTGAAGCGCGGCGCCCTGCGCGTCACCCCCCTCGGCGGACTCGGTGACGTCGGTCGGAACATGACCCTGTTCGAGCACCGCGGCAAGCTGCTGGTCGTGGACTGCGGCGTGCTGTTCCCCGAGGAGACCCAGCCGGGCATCGACGTCATCCTCCCCGACTTCACCGCCGTGCGGGACCGCCTCGACCAGATCGACGGCATCGTCCTCACCCACGGGCACGAAGACCACATCGGCGGGGTGCCGTACCTGCTGAAGGAACGCCCGGACATCCCGATCATCGGGTCGAAGCTCACGCTCGCGTTCATCACCGCCAAGCTCCAGGAGCACGGCATCACGCCCGTGACACACCAGGTCGCCGCCGGTGACCGGCACGACGCCGGACCGTTCGACCTCGAGTTCGTCGCCGTGAACCACTCCATCCCGGACGGGCTCGCCGTGGCCATCCGCACGAGCGCCGGCACCGTGCTGCACACCGGCGACTTCAAGATGGACCAGTTCCCGCTGGACAACCGCCTGACGGACCTGAACGCCTTCGCGCGGCTCGGTGACGCCGGGGTCGACCTGTTCATGACGGACTCGACCAACGCCGAGGTCCCGGGCTTCACCACCGCCGAGCACGAGATCGGCCCGGCGATCGACCGCGTCTTCCGCGAGGCCCCGAAGCGGATCGTCGTCTCGAGCTTCGCCAGCCACGTGCACCGCATCCAGCAGGTCCTCGACGCTGCGAAGCGCCACGGCCGGAAGGTCGCGTTCGTCGGCCGGTCGATGGTCCGCAACATGGGGATCGCCGCCGACCTCGGCTACCTCCACATCCCGGAGGGGCTCGTCGTCGACCTCAAGCAGCTCGGCAAGCTCCCCGACAACAAGAGCGTGCTGATCTGCACCGGGTCCCAGGGCGAGCCGATGGCGGCCCTGTCGCGGATGGCCCGGCGTGAGCACATCATCAAGGTCGGCGAGGGCGACACGATCCTGCTCGCGAGCTCCCTGATCCCGGGCAACGAGAACGCCATCTACGGCGTGATCAACGGCCTCATCCGCTGGGGCGCGACGGTCGTGCACAAGGGCAACGCGAAGGTGCACGTCTCCGGGCACGCCAGCGCCGGTGAGCTCGTCTACTGCTACAACCTCGTGAAGCCGAAGAACGTCCTGCCGGTGCACGGCGAGTGGCGGCACCTCGTCGCGAACGCCGAGCTGGCGGTCCGCACGGGGGTCCCCGAGGACCGCGTGCTCGTCGTCGAGGACGGCGTCGTCGTCGACCTCGACCGCGGCAAGGCCCGCATCGCCGGACGCATCCCGGCGCCGTACGTCTTCGTCGACGGGACCACGATCGGCGTCGCCACCGAGGACGCCCTGAAGGACCGCCTGTCGCTCGCCGAAGAAGGCCACATCACCGTCCTCGGCATCTTCGACGAGGGCACGCAGAAGCTCGTCGACCCGGTCGAGTTCCTGCCGAAGGGCTTCGTCGAGGAAGCCGGTTGGATGGACCACGCCGAGCAGGTCGCGGCGAAGGCCATCACCGAGGCCACGAACCGCGGACACCTCGACGGCGCCGGGGCCGAGCGGGCCATCGCCGACGGCTTGGAGCGCTGGTTCCTCCGCCGTCACCGGCGGACGCCGGTGATCACGGCGGTCGTCGTCGACGCCTGACACCGGACGCCTGACACACCGGCACCGGGCCTCCCGTCCGTCACGGCGCGCGTGCGCGCCCCGCTCGCCATGGGATCCGCTGAGACGGACGACCTGCACGGGGTCGCTGCCGGGGACCACCGGCGTACCGTCCCGCTCATGGACCTCCCCGTGATCGTGCTCGACGTCAACGAGACCATCTCCGACCTGTCCGCGCTCGCCCCGGCATTCGAGGCCGAGGGCGTGCCGTCGTCGCTGGCGCAGGCCCGGTTCGCCGCCACCCTCCGTGACGGCTTCGCACTGATGATCACCGGCGACACCCGATCGTTCACGGACGTGGCGCGCGCGGTCCTGGTCGGGCTCCTCTCCCAGACCGACACGCTGCACCGGCGGGCCGACGATGCGACTGACGCGATCCTCACCGCGTTCGCCGAGCTGCCACCCCACGACGACATCGCCGACGGCATCGCCGCGTTGGCGTCGGCCGGGCACCGCATCGTGACCCTGTCCAACGGTTCCGCTTCGAACGCCCAGGCGCTGCTCGAACGCGCGGGGGTCGCCCACTCGATCGAACGATGCATCGGCGTCGAGGACACCTCGATGTGGAAACCGCACCCCGAGGCGTACCTGCGGGGGCTCGAGATCATCCGCATCGCGCCCGGTGACGCGGTGCTGACCGCGGTGCATCCCTGGGATCTCCACGGCGCTCGACGCGCTGGCCTCCGGACAGCGTACGTCGACCGGAACGGAACACCGTGGCCCGGAGCGTTCACGCCTGCGGACTTCACCGTCCACACACTGGTCGACCTCCCCGCATTGCTCGCCTGAATGGTGCCCTGCCGGCTCGTGTGCGGGGCGCGCACGGACCGCCTCAGGCAAACCGCATCGCGCTCGAACCAGCGCCGCTCGCGACGGAGAGTCAGCGCAGGTCCAACGCCAGCGCTTGGCGACGGGGGGTGCGCACGATGAGCGCCAGGACTGCCATCAGGACCGGGATCGCGGCCAGGACCGTGACCGGGGTCGTGAACGTCCCGGTGATGTCGTGACCCGCGGCGAGAGCGAGCGGACCGAGGGCTGACGACGCGATGGCGATCCCGATCGCGATGCCGCGGATGGAGCCGATGTTGGCCTGGCCGTAGTAGCGGACGTACGTGGCGACCTCGATGCCGCGGAGGCTGCCGCCGGCTGCTCCGAGGACGAGCCCGTACAGCGTCGCCGACCAGGTCGTCGAGACGAGCGGCAGCATGAGCATCGCGGCGGCGAGCGTGAGCATCGCGAAGCACATCACGAGCTTCGGTGGGAGTCGATCCACCAGTGCCCCGGCGAGCAGTGTCGCGAGCAGGCTCGTCACGGTCTGCGGCAGGAAGTTCGCCGCCGCTTGGATCGGCGTGAGGCCCTGCTGTCCGAGCAGGGCGATCTGGTGGAAAGCGAGCCCGGTGCCGAGCATGCTCGACGTCGCAACCGTGCCGGCGAGGACCCAGAACATGCCGCTCCGGGCCGCCTCCTTCGCCGTCCACCCATCGACGACGACGACCGAACCGGTCGCGGTGCGTGCCGCGCGCGGGCGGGGCAGCAACAGCGCGAGCGGGATCACGATGAGGATCAGTGCGGCTGCTTCCCACCGCCACGTGTTCGCGTAGCCGACCTTGAGCAGGAGGTGCTCGATCCCGATCGGTGCCAGGGACACTCCACCGCTGCCGATGGCGCTGGTGATCCCGAGCGCGAGCCCTCGTCGGTGGTGCACGGCGCGGGCGATCGCCGTCGTGGCCGCGAGGCTCAGCGCACCTTGACCGGTCATCCGGAGGCCGACGAAGCCGAGCGTGAGCCCGGTGATGCCCTCGGCGAAGCTGACCGCGATGAGGATCAGCGCGAACGCTAGGGTCACGAGGATCGCGATGCGTCGGGCACCCCAACGGTCGAGCGCTCGGCCGAACAGGGGTTGGGCGAGCGCCCCGAGCAGGGTCCCGATGAGGTAGCTGGTCGAGATCTCCGTGCGTGAAGCGTGCAGCGCACGGATCAGCGGGTCGGTGAACGCGGAGAGGCCAGCTGTCTGCCCCGGGAACGTCATAGCGGAGATGAGCCCGGCAGCGACCACCGGGATGACCCAGACCCGCATGCCACCTCGGCGGACGGGGCGTTGCTCAGCGCGTTCGCGGCCGTCGACCCCGGTCACGGAACAGGACACTGTGGGCGCGAAGACCTGGGCGCGGAGACGGGCATGGGGTCCTGGCTCTCGAAGGTGGTGGCTCGGCGCGGGTCGCGGACGTTGACGCGTGTCGACGGGAGGCGCGGGAGGCGTTCGCTGGTGCGGCTGTCGGTCATCGCGCTCCGCCGCCCCGCGCCCGGAGATTGTCGAGCAGCTCGTCCACCATGCCCAGCTGCGCCTGCAGACGTTCCCGGCGGACCTCGGCGTCGCTGACGAAGGACGCCACGCGGGATCGCACCGCGGCGACGTCGACGCCAGGCTCTGCAGTGTCGAGGACCCGGACCGCGTCGACGAGGATCGCAGCCTCGGCGAGGGAGAACCCGAGGGGCTTCATCCGTCGAACCATCAGCAGCCACTCGACGTCCTCTTCCGAGTACAGGCGGAAACCGCCCTCTGTCCTGCTGGACGGGTGCAGCACCTCGGCAGTGTCGTACTCACGGATCGACTTGATCGACAGCCCCGTCCGCTCGGCGACCTCGCCGATGTGCATCAGGTGCTGCTCCGTTGCTGGGGTGTCGTCGTCGACCACTTGCGCTCCAACCCTTCCGTTGCGGTAGGGTCACAGCGTACCAAATCTTCCGTAACGGAAGATTCCGGGTCATGCTGGCCTCCTCGAAGCCGGCGTGCGCGACGACGCGCCCCACGACGTTTCCCGCGGGTGCAGAGCGCCCGCCGCTCACCGAAGGAGAACCGTGACAACAGTCACGCAACCCGTACCCGTGCAGGTGCACACCAGTCCGACCGTCCTCTCCGCGCTGCGAAGCCCGCGGCTGTTGGTCCGCGAGGCACTCGCCGGCCTCGTCGTCGCCCTCGCCCTGATCCCCGAAGCGATCTCGTTCTCGATCATCGCCGGCGTCGATCCCCGCGTCGGGCTCTTCTCGGCGTTCGTGATGGCCGTCGTCATCTCGTTCGCCGGCGGCCGCGCCGCGATGATCACCGGCGCCACCGGAGCCATCGCCCTCGTGATCGCGCCTGTCGTCAGGGACCACGGCCTCGACTACCTGATCGCGACCGTCATCCTCGGCGGCGTCTTCCAGCTGATCCTCGGCGCCGTCGGCGCCGCGAAGTTGATGCGGTTCGTCCCCCGGTCGGTCATGACCGGGTTCGTGAACGCCCTCGCGATCCTGATCTTCACCGCGCAGCTGCCGAACATCATCGGCGTCCCGTGGCTCGTCTGGCCCATCGGCGCGGTCGGCGTCGCGATCATCGTGCTGTTCCCCAGGCTCAACAAGACCATCCCGGCACCACTGGTCGCGATCGTCGTCCTGACCCTCGTCACCGTCATCGCTTCGATCGCGATCCCGCGTGTCGGCGACGAGGGCAAGCTCCCCGACAGCCTCCCGACGCTGTTCATCCCGCACGTACCCCTGACCGTCGAAACGCTGACGATCATCGCGCCGTACGCGCTCGCAATGGCGGTCGTCGGCCTGCTCGAGTCGTTGATGACCGCGAAGCTCGTCGACGAGATCACCGACACCGGCTCCCGGAAGACCCGTGAAGCCCTGGGGCAGGGCATCGCGAACATCGCATCGGGGTTCTTCGGCGGCATGGGCGGGTGCGCGATGATCGGGCAGACGATGATCAACGTGAAGGCCTCCGGCGCGCGGACTCGGATCTCGACCTTCCTCTCCGGTGTGTTCCTCCTGGTCCTGGTCGTGGCGCTCGGTCAGGTCGTGGCGATCATCCCGATGGCTGCTCTGGTCGCGGTGATGATCATGGTCTCCGTGGGCACCTTCAACTGGCACAGCGTGAAGCCGTCGACCCTGAAGCGGATGCCCGTCGGCGAGACGGTCGTCATGGTCCTGACGGTGATCATCGTCGTCGCGACGGACAACCTCGCCATCGGGGTCATCGTCGGCGTGATCGCCGCGATGGTCGTCTTCGCCCGCCGCGTGTCCCACTTCGCCAACGTCTCACGCAGCATCGAGGCCACCGACACCGGCGAGCAGCACGCTCTCTACACCGTGCAGGGCGAACTGTTCTTCGCCTCGAGCAACGACCTCACCACCCAGTTCGACTACGTCGACGACCCCGACCTCGTCATCATCGACATGTCCGGCTCCCACATCTGGGACGCCTCCACCGTGGCCGCACTCGACGCGATCGAGACGAAGTACCAGGCCCGCGGCAAGCGCGTCGACATCCAGGGGCTCAACGACGAGAGCCTGGCGTTCCACGGCCGCCTCGCCGGGAACCTCGGCGCAGGGCACTGACCTCCCACGACCTGATCGACGACGCCTGACGCTGGACGCCGGACGGGAGGCCCGGTGC
>NZ_JAGGPH010000033.1 GCF_018613895.1 Curtobacterium sp. ISL-83 | reverse complement strand
TCCGCGCGACCAGGCCCCCTCCCGCAACGCCCGTCGGAGCGGCCTGCGCAGTACTGACGGTGCGGCCCAGCCGGTTCCGCGCGACCAGAATCCCTCCCGCAACGCCCGTCGGAGCGGCCTGCGCAGTACTGACGGTGCGGCCCAGCCGGTTCCGCGCGACCAGAATCCCTCCCGCAACGCCCGTCGCCGGCCTGCGCAGTACTGACGGTGGGGCCCAGCCGGTTCCGCGCGACCAGAATCCCCTCAAAGCTGCCTGCGACAAGAGTCCCCACTGAGTGCGGGGCAGGGGCCGCGAAGCCCCACCGCTGTTGCGCGGTAACCCCCTGAGCCAAGGCAGCGGACCGACAATCCTCTGGAGACCGCGACAAGAGGCCCTCCCCAGCCGTTGTTCTCCGAGCTTATTGGGGGGTGTGCGCGACAAGAGTCCCCCGCACCTTGCCCCGGAGCTGGTGACCGTCCCTCGCCACCGCCGCCGCGACAAGAGCCCCCCGACCTTCAGCCGCAGGGATCCCGCGACGGTACGCGCGACGAGAGTCCCCCAGCAGCCCGCGCGCGGCCAGCGAAGGGCGAACAGCGCGACCAGAATCCCTCGTCGGGGGACTCTGGTCGCGCTCGCCTCGGCTAAGGTCATGGGGGACTCTGGTCGCGCCTCGAGCACGGCCGAGGCGGGACTCTTCTCGGGCTACTCCCCCGCGTCTGGCGCGTCGTCGTTCGAGTCAAGCGGTTCGACAGCGCGGAGCCGGCGAGTAGCCCGCGGGGCGCGCACGTTCCGTCGTTTCGATGTCTGCTCAATGGGGGTGGGCCCGGGGTGCAGGACGAAGTAGTCCGGCTCCAGGTCGAAGCGGAGCTCCGGCATGATGATGGCGATGTCCCGGATGGCCGCAACGAACGCAGTGCGGAAGTCGCGAAGCCGCTTCGTCTGCGAACCGAACTGCTTGAACAGGTCCGCCCAGGAGATCCTCGTCGGGTAGCTGACGTCGTACAGCCGGTACCCAATCCAGACGTAGATGTCGAACGAGAGCGGCTTCGCGCCGAGAGCGCGCAGAGCTCCGGGGTCCACCGGGACGGGTCGTTCGATGATGGAGTCGAAGAACCGCTTAGAGAGCACGATTTTCGAGTCCCAGAGGCCTGGATGGTCGCTCGAGCCGAGCTCGCCGTGTGCGTTGAACCACAGCTGCGTGCTCTCCGCGATGGGGAAGTACTCCTTCGCCTGCCCGTAGCCCTGCCCGTCAGCGCCGACGATGAGACCCTCGACGCTGAGACGTGAACCGAAGACGCGCTCCATCTGGTTCGCCAGACGCCGGCGACTGTTCCCGCCCACCTCGATTTGGAGCTTCTCCATGAACTCCTGCATGGTGTCACCGAGGATCAGCTCCTCGTTCTTCGTGCGCACCGCCTCTGAGGCCATCCACGTCATGATGTGCCGAGGGAGGATCCCGAACGGGTACGCAGCCTGGTCGTTGCCTTCACGGTCGGTGATGGCCGCCGGCTGCACCCTCAGCGTGATGTCACCGTTGCGACGCACCCAGAACGGAACCTCGCCCGGATCCTTGTACGGGAGGGACACCTGGGCCCAGACTCGGGCCGAGAACGCGATGTCCTGGGGGCGTCCGCCGTTCGCATCGAGCGCATCCCGGTAGTTCAGTAGCCGAACGCGGTCCCGGGGTACCTCAATGGGCGACGGCAGGTTCGGGAAGTGCGACGGCATCGCCGCACCCAGTCTCGGTTCCACCTCGCTGTGCGACGACGTCGTTGCGGCCGCGTGGTCGCCGTGGTCCCTCTGCTCGTCGCCGGTGTCGGCGGCTGCGGTGTCGCTCGTCATCCGGTTCTCCCCGCTCGGTGATTACGTGTTGGGCAAGCATGGCCTGCAGATGCAGACGAGAGTGGACGATACCTCGGCGTGTCGGGACTGTACTCGCGCACCGCAGGGGTCCTGGTCGCGCCCACTCCCCCACAACTACGGGCATCCTCCGACGTTCCCCGGCGCCTACTCGCGCGCCGGGCTCCCCCTGGTCGCGGTCTCAGCTGCTCTTCTGGAAGGACCCACCACGAGGCAAGGGCTTGTCTCGACGCTCGAAGGGGCGACCCTGGTTGTAGTCGTTCTCGAGCCGCTCCCTCTCACGGTTGTAGATATATGCGAGGAAGGCGCCGGCGTTCTTGTGACCCTCGAACAGCACCGCCGCCTTAACCGCGGCATTGAACGCGTCCCGGTCCTCCCGGCGGACATCGAACGTGACCTTCAACAGGTCGTCCGGGTTGCCAGCCTTGGGGTCAGCATTCCGGCGACGCTTCCGCTGTGGAGCTGGGGACACATCGGCAGCTGCAGGCGCGACGACTTGGGGTGACTGCACGTCGGTCGGTACCACCAGAGCCGGGGCGGTCGCCGCCACGGGCTGTACCACGGCTGGCATGCCAGCGGGCTCGACAAACGCGGTCGCTGGCGCGACAGTTGCGGCAGCGGCAGGGAGGTCCACACTGGTGCCCGGAGGCTGATGCTGCTGCTCGGCCTGTGGGAGCACCGGGGTGGTGACCTCCGATACTTCAACCGCAGGTTCAGCAGGTGTCGTTGTCGTGTCGACTTGCGCCTGCGGGACCGGCAGTGAAAGCGGTGGCGGTCCGCTGAGCGACCGGTTGGCTCGGATGAGGGAACTTGCGGGTGCGGGCTTCTCCCCCACTGGCCGAGGTGGTGCGGGTGGCGCGGAGACAATGCGGTCAGGCACGAGCGACCTCCTGTGCGCGAGCAGCTTCCTCTTGTTCCTTCGCGGTCAGCCGTCCGATGAACTCCTCGGTGACAGCGACGAGGCTGTCCGCGACGGTCCCTGCGGACTGCGGGCCGGCTGGCTCAGGTGAGTGCCCCTTGCGGAGTCGTTCGTACCACTTCGGTGATGCCTGCACGAACTCATCCAGCTCGTGAACCAGCATCCCTTTGTCACGTGCAGCCTTGGCGACCCCTTCGGCGTGACGGATGTAGTTCTCGAACACGATTCCTTTCGCGCCCGCTCCCCCGAGGTCCTCAACTACGGCCGCCGCCCAGTCGCTGCGGACCCGCGACGCGCTCTTGCTGGAGTCGAAGATGATGACGCCGAGCAGGTCGAGGTCCGGGTTGAGGTCGAGGACCCGGTCCTGGCGTTCGGCGGTGAACTTCAGGCCCTTCTTGCTGGCCTTCTCGGGTCGACCAGGGATGAGCATGTAACGGGACGCGGCAGCGGCAACCGACTGCATCGTGTCGTTGTTCGGTGGGCAGTCGAGGAGGATCAGGTCGTAGTTGGCGGAGATTTTCGCGAGCATGGTCGCCAGGCTCAGTCGGGCGTTCAGCGTCTCTACTCCCCCGCGGCCCATCTTCTGCCCCAGGGCGTCGCTAATGTCAGTGATGCGAGGGCCGCCGGGGATGACGTCGAGGTTCTCGCGAACGCCGATGAGCGGAGCCGGGTCGTCACCGAACAGCAGCGACTTAGACAGGGCCGCCCCGTTGTCGTCCTTGTCCGTGTCCACGTACCCGAGGTCATCACCGATGTTGCCCTGCGGGTCGAGGTCGACAACCAGGACCCGCCACCCGCTGCGCGCCAGCAGCCCCCCGATGTTGGACACCAGGGTGGTCTTACCCACCCCGCCCTTGTTGTTGATGACGGCCACCACTCGTTGCAGGTACGAGCGGTCAATTGGGACTGGCATACGGTCTCCTCCCCAACCTGGCAAAGAAGGCGCAGATGGCGCATCTGGCCTACGCAAGTCGGTCTCGCGCGAACACGGAGTTCGCCGGTGATGGTCGCTCGCAGTCTAGCAGCGCAGGCCAGCCGGGCCAGGCGTGATGGCTGAGCCATTTGAGATGGCATACGCGCAGGCCAGAACGGCTGGCGCGCCTGGCGGCTCTGGCGGGGCCAGAATGTATGGCATAGACGTAAGCCAGATGCTCTGGCGACGCCAGGTGCGCCAGATGTGCTGGCTTACGTGGCGCACGAGCATCCGAACGCCGTGGCTTTGCACAGAGCGCAGCGTGCCTATGCCAGGTGTGCCAGGTGCGCCAGTTAGCGTGAATCGGCCGGAGGCGCTCGAACGCGGGGCGCCACGGGTGAATGGCTCATAACGGGGGTCAAGGGGCTCTGTGGGCCGTACAGCGCCCTAGGCCACGCCCTGCGGTGGCGGATCGGCGGCACCGTTGCGTAAGCCATACGTGCCATCAGCGCCAGTTGAGCCAGGCGCGCCAGGCCAGCCATTTGCGCCAGGACCACCCCGCCGTGGTTGGCTGTCAGCTGCGCGGGTCAGCACGGAGAGAGCGAGCAGCCGATTGATGTGCCGGTGACTGCTCCGGAGAACTTAGTGTCTCGGACGGCCGCATCCGTTCCAGTGATTTCGGCGCATGCTCCGGGTTAGGTGTTGCGCGTGCGGCGCCTTAGGGAGTAGCTCATCATCACTGCGGCGAAGACGGACGGGCCGGCGTTGGCGCTGGTCGGTGGGACGCTGGAGGGTCGGCCGCATCAGGTGCGGCGGTTGCGTCCGTTCTTCGGGAACCGGCGGTTGACGGAGTCGTCAGCGCTCCTGATGCATCGGCTGACGTTCACCCGCGGCGCTCCGGCGATGAGTTACTTGCGCAGCTCACTAATCTGCACCTACCGAGCTGGTCAGCGCATCAGGGTGTGGTGATGCGGGGGAGGGACCGACTGGGGCTGGCGGCGCTGGCGCTGCACGCAGCGCGGCGGTCAGCGTTGCAGACCCTTCGCCACTACCCGCGGTACCTTGTGTACGGGGAGAGAACGGTGAAGCCGCCGGTGATGCATGTGAACCCGGTGACCGTCAGCCGCGGCGTCTGGTGGACGTTCGGGCTCGCGTACGCGACGACGTCGACGTTCGCCTATCTGGCGGCGACGGCCGGGTACGAACCGGACGACCTGCTCGAGGCGTACTGCGCCGTCACGGCGAAGGAACCCGCCTTCTGGGCGCTGCCCACTTGGTCGCAGAATAAGCGCAGGCGGCTCGGAGCGTGTCGAGGACTGCCTGCACGGAGGGAATGTCGCCGCGGGGGAGGCCGGCGAATACCCGCCCCGTCGCCACGGAACCGGCGCGCAGCGACGATTGCTTCATGGCACCGGGGCGGTCATCTTCGGTAACGACCTCACTGACCACACCGGCGCGGACACCCGCGTCATCGCCGCCGCGAAGAAAGCCGCAGCAGCCCGCAACGAGTACGCGGAACGGAACCGTCTCCAACTCCTGGTGCAACCCACCCGAGGTGTTCGACGCGCTCGGGCTCACCTTCGACCTCCCTTCGGGCTCCATGGAGCGCTCGTTCCCGGCGCGCCACACGGCAGCGTCGGCACCGGAGACGATGTGGACCGGATGGCGCGCAGCGTCACGCGCGTTTGTCCCGGCCGGCCACCACGCCATCAGCGGGAACCTCCGACGTTCCGCTCATAGGAAAACTGGGGACGAGGGTCGTCCCCAGCTTTCGCTATGTAGGAGAACCATGCCCGTGCAGCATCCGACCGCGCCACCACTGGCTCAGAAAGAGACGGAGCGCGCGTTCGACCTCATCACCATCTGTCGAGGGGAACGCGACGGCTCACAGGGGACGCAGATGCGTCCTGCTCGACCGAACACCACCAAGCGAGCCGGACGGTTCGCCCGCTACCGCCTGTACTTAGCGTTGGAGGACCCGAGTCGCGCGACGTGGCGTACCGCGTCGCGCATCCACCTGTTCTCCACGGACGGCGTCGTCACGTTCGGTGAAGCGGTGGAAGCGCATGTCGGATGCCGGGGGACGCCGTCGCGGGAGGAGATGTTCGCCACGCTGAAAGCGCTCGCCCGGTACCGGTAGATCGGGGAAGCCGAGGGAGGCCCGGGACGGTGCCCACTCGCATCGCCGCACCATCTCTTGGCAGATGCACCACGGCCCCGACAACCATGTGCGGCGCGCCCTGCCGGTACCAGTAGACCGGCAGTGGTGCGGCGCGAATGCTGCTGATGGAAGCTATGGGGCGAAAGGCCCCGTAGTCCTCGTCACGGAACGACACCTCGAGGGCGCCCATTTCCTGCAACGACAGCAGCAGCGTCACCTCCGTGTACGGGTCGAGGAGGTGCACGTTCTCACCCGTCGGGCGGGGAAGTTCCCCGTACCGCTCGTAGTGCGTCGCGACGTGCACCAGCGGAACCGGGGAGGTCCACTCCGTCACCTTTGCAGGCTCCGAACGGTCAGCGAAGAACGCGGTGAGGGTGTCCTCGCCAGCGGTGGCGATGTCGAGGGTGCCTTCCTCCTGGCTGATGACGGCGAGGATGCCCTGCTGGAACGCGGCGGTCTTCACCGCGAAGTCCAACCGCTGCAGGAACGCTTCCTGCGTGTCCGTCGCGTCGTACCCGTCGATGATGGCGGCGACGACGTCGGTGTTCGACGTGCCGAGGATAGTCACACCCGTCGACGGGTTGGTGGCAGCGAGGATGACGCTGCCGTCCTGCAAGTGCCGGGTGATGCCCTCACCGGCTGGCACGGCGACTGCGGGCCGAGAAATCTCCTTGGGGAACGGGGTGGGCTCGGGCGGACAACCGCCATCTATACCAAGTGTCCGACATCCGCCCGAACACCTGCGTACATGCGGCGACCGCGGGCCTCGGACCGACGAGAAGTCCGCCGGCAGCTCGGTGCGCGAGCCCGCCTGGACGCGAACGTCGTGTGCTGCTGCGGCTGCGCCGGACAGTCCGTCGTTTCGTCGGCTCTGCTTCTCGTTGCGGCCGTATTCGGTGCGCATCCGTGACGCGGCACCCCGGCATCTTCTTGCCACGTCGCTATCACTGAGTGGGACCACGGCATCGTGCGCTTCTACTGGGACGGCAAGCTCCTGGACTCCACCACGAAGGCGGTCCCGACTATGCCGTTCCGGGTGACGCTGCAGGCTGAGACCGCCATTGGTGAAGGCCCGACGCCGCTCTCGAGCAACGGCCACGTCGACAACGACTGGATCTCCATCTGGGACTAACCAGCACCTGAGTACACGAACGGCCACCCCTCGGGGTGGCCGTTCGTCGTTGTGGGAGAAGTCGGCGCAGAGGCGCTATTCGCGCGTCCGCGCGGTTACGCTGCGTCGCGGTCCGCCCACGCTGCGGCGAGCCATTCGAGGTGTACTGCGACGGCACGCTCTCCCGGAGCAGCGAGCTCGGCGTCAGCAACACCGCCTCTGCGCAGCCCACTGACGCCTCCACCCCTTGAGCTGCTAAACCACCAGAAGCCCACCACTATGCCGAGCCGTCTGCAGGAGTTCGACGAAAGGCTCCGAGAGCCGCAGAACCCAACGGTGTGACATCACGCGGTCCGGCCGGGCAGTGGACGGGGCGCGCCCGGCGCAGCATGAGTCGGCGGCTCCCACTACCGTGTCGACGTGATTGACGACCCTGCTGCTGCCGCCGCTGTTGTCCGCGCTGTCCATGAGGTGTGGGACGGGTCGTTGCTGCTGAACCTCGAGACGAGTGTCCTGGGGGACGCGTTCGGGGTCCAGGGCGGGATGATGCATCCGTCGCGGGTCGATGTCCGCGTGCAGACCGACGCGCCACTGTCGAACGGGGTGCGGATTGGGTGGCGGTTAACCTCGTGGCCCAGCGGCCGGACTGGTTCGACGATGGCTCGACAAAGCCGGCGCCGTCAGCAGCATGACCGACTACCAACGTGACTGCGTCGCAGCATCGAACGCGCGGGTCCGGTTGATGGAGGGCGTGGCGGAGGGCGACGACGGCCGACGAGATTGGGACCACGACGTCGGGAACGTCGACGAACAGCGGATGCTGACCGGGTACCCGCGCCTCGCCTACCACAGCCCCGACTGGCCGCCATCCGCTAACCCCGGCCAGGATCCCACGCGGACAAGACGAAGGCTGCCCGTCCGCCCTCTACCTTTCGGGAGAGGGTGGACGGGCAGCCGAATACCGGGGACGCTACCGTCTACCCGCTGCGACCGGCGATACCCGGGCTCGCGGAGGGCAGCGTAGGAAATGGGCAAACTCCGACCGGGTCGCTCGAAGGGGACAGTGCGTCTGGCTTGCCCACGGTGCCCCTGCGGTGGTGCTGCTTAGTGCGAGAGCTCCGTCTGCGGGGTTGCATCGGCGTCGTCGGTGGCTTGGGCTTCTCGGGCGTCGCCGAGCATGGGTCCTGCGCCTGCGGCGGCCATGACGAAGCCGGCGAGAGCGGCTGCGCCTGCATCGGTGATGCCGTCGGTGTCGCTGACGGTGTATTCGTCTTCGAACGGTTCTTTGTCGTCCTCGGCGTTGAGGGCGTCGGTGATTTCGTCGAGCCGGCGGGTGAGGATGTCGTTCTCATCCGAGGGGAGTCGGTCGAGGATTTCGACGACTACGCGGTGGTACTGGGCGTACGCTTCGTCAATTTTCTTCGCCGCTTGCACCGTCGGTTCCAGGACCTGCGCCCGCCGGTCGGTAGGATGGTCGTGCCGGGTGAGGTCACCGGCAGTGACGAGGCGGTCGACGATTTTCGTCACCGACGCGGCGGAGACGTTCAGCATCACCGCGAGGTCTTTCGGCCCGAACACCCGGCCGTCGCGGTGCGCTTGCAGCATGTAGCGGACGGCCTGGAACTCGTTCTTCGACAAGCCGCTCTCGATGCGGGCTCGTTCGAGTTGCTGCTCCTCCGCGTGCTGCAACCGCAGCAACGCTTGCACCGCGTTCTTCGCGGCCTTCGACCGCGGTTCCCGTGCATACAGGTGGGCATGTTCACGGCGGACGACGGTTAACGGCACGGAGTGCTCCTAGCAGTGCATTGTTGTTCAGTTGTTTTTCAAAAGTCGTGCAGATGCGTTTTTTGGTGTTCAGTGCCAGGTCAGTACAGCAGCTGCTGTCCGAAGAAGTCAGCGTAGGACGGGCCAACACCCGAGCTGAGCAAGGACGGGTCCTCCGCGCGGCGGGACGCGTACGCCTCGATGATGGTCGGGTTGGTGAGACCAACGTGGCCGTGGGTCAGCCCGGTGCGGGACGGGCCGGTCATCGGCAGGTAGCTGCTGCGCATGGCGTGTCGCTTTCGTCATCGCCGGTCTTCGTCAGCCGGCACCGAAGTGTGTCACCCCCGCAGTCGTTCACGCAATAAAAGGTTTCCCCAACGTACGGTATACGCAGTAGACGACTCAGGCGCTGGGATGCGGACTGCCCCGGGAACGCTTGGCTCCGTCCGAACTTCGCGAACCGTTGCGGCATGAACCACTCCGGGTAGGCACCGCCGGACGACGGCATCGACACATCGCGGCATCGCGGCATCAGCAGCGCCGTGCGGAAGTGCTTCAAGGTGCTGCGCTCTGTCGGTTGCTCGAAACCGCAGACCTACGAAGCGCGCTGGGCTCGCCCGCTCCGGGAGGCTAATGGCGGCGATATTGCGGCAGAGGGGCTCTATGCGCCCGCGGGCCCGGGTCGGATCCGCCCGGTGGGTGGGAGGAGTTCGGCGGGTGTGGGTCGGCTGAGGAGGTATCCGGACGCGGCGCTCACACCGGCGTCTCGGACGACATTGAGTCGTGGAGCTCATCGGCGATCTGCTTCAGGTTCTTCACCGACCGTCCCAGTCGGTCGAGCTTGGTCACGACCGGGGTGTCGCCACGTCGGAGGTAGCCGAGCGCCTCGGTGAGCGCCGGCGTGGTCGCGAGCGTGCCGGAGGCATGGTCGACAAACACCTTCTCGCAATAGGCGGTGTCGAGGACATCGGTCTGCCCCTCCGCGTGCTGCTCCCGCGTTGAGACCCGCGCGTACCCGACCGATGCCATGCCGGAACTGTAACGCGAAGGTCGGGTTCGGTACATAGATCGCGGACACGGGTCGTGAGACTGCGGCGCGCCGATTTCGCGCTGAGATCGAAGGGCGTCTCACGAACGACCGATTACGGACACGGCGCCATCGATTGGTCTGGAGTTGAGCGTGGGGCCCAATCAGAGTGCGCGGAGCATGCGCGGTGAGTTGCAAGAGCGGGGACATCAGCATATCGTTCTGTTAACAGAACGGTGGTGGCCACCAGCGTGCGTGACGCGTTTAGTGATCACGGTTGCTAACGGAAGTTCAGGATGGCCTCGATCAAGGCCTCTGGGTTCTCTTCCGCAGGGTAGTGGCCCGCGTTGTTGATAAGGAGCGTGGTGACGTTCGTGCCAGCAAGGCGCATGGTGGTGCCGACACCTTCGCCTAGGCCTAGGGCTCCGCCGATGGCGAGGATCGGGATCGTGATCGGGGCGAGCTGTCGCTGCACGTTCTGGGCCATGGTGGTCTCGAGAGCCCGGTAGAACTCGAAGCTGCTGTGCAGGGCCGCGGGATCGCGGGTAATCGCGTCGACGTATTCGTGGATCGCATGCTCGGGCAGCGCGTCTCGTGTGGCGGCCTTGGTGCGGAACTGCTCGGAGAAGAACTCGTACTCGTGGCCACGCACGAGGATCTCGTTCAGCGCCGGGAGGCGATTGAACCCGAAGTGCCAGAGCTTGGAGTTGACGAGGTCGTTGCTGAAGATGGGGGCGGACGGGGTGAGCCCGGGGATGGCGGCTTCGGCGACGATGACCCGGTCCAGCGCTTGGGGGTGGTCGGTCGCGATGGCGTAGGCGGTCCACATCCCAATGTCGTGGCCGACCATCGTGAACCGGTCGTGGCCGAGGACGGCCATGAGGTTGACCATGTCATGGGCGAGCGTGCCGGTGTCGTAGCCGCCGTCGGGTTTGTCGGAGAGCCCGACTCCGCGGGGTTCGGCGGCGATGACGGTGAAGTGCTCGGCGAGGGCGGGCATGACGTGCCGCCAGGCGTACCAGGTCTGCGGCCAGCCAGCGAGGAGCAGCAGGGCGGGGCCGGTTCCACCGGTGACGACGTGCAAGCGAACAGTGCCGGTGTCGACGAGGGTGCTCGTGAAGCGGTCGGTGAACCCGGCGGGAAGGTGGGGGACGGTCGCGACGCTGCCGGGGCAGACGAGGGCGGTGCGGGTGCTGGTGGGCTCGGTCATATGGATGCCTTTCGTGGGTGGGGATTTGCTATCGGCGGGCTCGGCAGGCGGCGAGACCGCTGCCGATCGCGGTGATGACGACGATGACGACGAACAGGATGAGCGTCGACGCCGTGGTGCCGAGGGTCTGATTCAAGATGCCGAGACCGAGCGTGGACTGTCGAACCGATGTAGGCGGCCAGGAAGTACGTCGCGACCATGTCGGCCCGCCGTTCGGGGTCTGCTAGGTGCTGTGTCATGCCGATGCCGCGGCCGAACACCAGGCCGACACCGGCGCCGGCAACGACGGTGCCAACGACGAACAGAGGAAGGGATCCGACGAGAACTCCGGTTTCGAAGACGATGGAGCCAGCGATCAGGATCACCGGCCCGGCGAGGGGCCCGTCAGCGATGCGCGGGTGCGGAAGTACCTGAGCGAGGAGGGCGGCGAAGAAGACGATGCTGACCAGAGCCGCCGAGGCCAACGCGTCGTCGATGTGCAGCCGGTTCTGGACAAAGGCGGGCACGAGCGAGGAGAAGATGCCGTTGACGGCGAAGGCGGCGAGGACGAGGCCCAGGATCCCGAGGAACATCCGCCGGTCGTGGCCGCCCGGAAGCGATGGTCGCCGGATTTCAAGGCGCAGTCCAGTCTCTCTCTTCACGGTCTCGGGGACGGCCATGACGGCGATCACCGCGAGGCCGAGGACGATGAGGTACCACCAGAACACCTCGTGCGTGGGGTCGGAGAAGAACCGTGCGACAGTGCCGGCGGCGACGCTTCCGAGCCCGAGGCCGCCCATGTTCGCCACCGTCGACATGGTCGACGGGGCCTGCGGCTTGTCTTTCCGGGCGAGCTCGGCCAGGGCGGCGTTCGCGGTGGCGGTGATGACGCCGGCGGCGAGGCCGAACACGAACCGGGCGATCAGGAGACCGGTGAGGTCCCCGGCGACGAGGAACACGGCGGTGCTGATGCCGAGCACGATCAGAGCGCCGATGAGAACCGGGCGGCGTCCGAGCTCGTCCGACAGGGTTGCGAAAACGAGAAGCGAAACGAGAACACCGAAGGCGTAGACAGCGAAGATCGCCGTCGTGCCAAACGCCCCGAAATGCATCGACGCCGACCAGAACCGGTAGAGAGGGATAGGCAGAGTGCCGCCCATCATCGCCACCGCATAGACCGCGGCGACCAGCCAGAAACCGATGCGGGTGCTCCGTCGAGAGGTCGTTCGGCTTCGTTTTCGTGGGGTGATGGTCGTCATCGTGGGTGCTCCCTCGCCGTCGGCATTCATGTTGGTCCGATCAGTCCAACATAGTTGGACTGATCGGTCAAGCTTGGTTACACTGGAATCCGGAGGTTTTGATGGCGGGGAAGAAGCAGTTCGACGTGGACGGCGCGCTCGACACGGTGATGGCCCTGTTCTGGGAGCGTGGCTACGCGGAGACATCGCTCGACCACATCGTCACGGCGACGGGGCTCGGTAAGGGATCGTTGTACGGCACGTTCGGAGGCAAGCCCGAGCTGTTCCGCCGGGCGCTCGACCGCTATGCCGACACGTTTGGTCATCAGTACGAGGCGGCATTGGCCGGGCACTCCGATCCCGCCGCGGCGATCCAGGCGTTCTTCGACGTGGTGCTCGCACGCATTGCCGATCCCGACCTGCCGGGCGGGTGCCTCATCGCGCTCTCGGCGATGGCCGCGCCGACGCTCGACGACACGAGCCGCATGCACGTCCGCGCGCTCCTCGAACGACAACGAGAGCGCGTGGAAGCGGCCCTAGAGGGTGGGACGTTGAAACCAGGGGTATTGGCCCTCTCCGTCGTCGGCACGAATCAGGCTCTAGCGGTGATGGACCGCGCAGGCGCGAGTGCTGCCGACCTGGCCAGCATCGTCGCCGTCACGGTCGACGGCGTGCGTGCCGTAAGACTGTCGGACTAATAGAGGTCAGCAAGCCGCCACCGCCGTCCAGTTGGGGTATACCCCAGCTCACCCCAGCTGCAAGCCCGCGGGAGATCTCCTCACGCTCCTGCGGGCTCAGATGCCGCCGGGCACGTTGCCGGCCCGGCGGCTTCACTCCGCCCGTGGACTCCAGGAAGCCGAGGAGTCGCCGCCGCGGCACCTCGAGCTGACGGGCGATCACCCGCAAGGGCTCTCCTGCCCTCCGCCGCCGTTCCCAGAGCACGTCCTGCTGCTCGACTGACAACCCCGTCCGCACCCATCAAGGCCCTCCGCCAACATCATGGTGGCGCGACAACCCCTTGAACCCGCCATCGTTTTCGGGCACGCGCATCCACCGCTTTTGTGATTAAACGATCGTTCTGTTACCGTGGCTAGCAGAACGAACGATCGTTCAGTTATGGAAGGGGACAGCTCATAACACCGACACCACCATCCGCCTCGAGCGAGATGACGTACCGCCAGACAATGAGCGTTCTGTCCGGCCTGCTGCTCGGGATGCTGCTGTCTGGGCTCGACCAGACCATCGTCTCGACCGCCGCCCGCACCGTCGGAGACGACCTCGGGGGACTTGACCAGATCGCATGGGTCACCACCTCGTTCCTCGTGACCTCGACCATCACCACCCTCATCTACGGGAAGCTGTCGGATGTCTTCGGACGCAAGCCGCTCTACATGACGGCTATCTCGATCTTCCTCATCGGCTCCGCCCTCTGCGGGCTTGCAACGTCGGTGCCGCTGCTCGCGGCGTTCCGCGCGTTGCAGGGTCTCGGTGCCGGTGGCTTGATGTCGCTGGCGTTCGCGATCACCGGCACGATCATCCCGCCGCGTGAGCGCTCCAAGTACCAGGGGTACTTTGCCGGCACTATGGCGTTCTCCAGCGTCCTCGGCCCCCTCGTCGGCGGTTTCTTCGCCGACACGGCGAGTATCGGTCCCATCGCGGGGTGGCGGTTCGCGTTCTGGGTGAACATCCCCATCGGGCTCGCTGCCCTCGTCATCGTCGCCCGCACACTTAAAATTGAGCGTTCCAGCATCCGGCGCCGCATGGACTTCGTCGGCGCCGGATTCCTCGTCGTCGCGACCGTCCCACTCCTCCTCGCCGGTGAAGAAGGCAGCCACTGGGGTTGGACTTCAACCGCATCAGTGCTCTGCTGCACCGTCGGTGGCATCGCCACGGCAGTCTTCCTCCTGTGGCAGCACCGCATGGGACCGGACGCCCTCCTACCCCTCCGACTGTTCCGAACGCGAAAGTTCACCGTGCCGGTGCTGATCACGTTCGTCACCGGTGCCGTGCAGATCGGCGCACTC
This sequence comes from Curtobacterium sp. ISL-83, assembly GCF_018613895.1. Lineage (GTDB taxonomy): Bacteria > Actinomycetota > Actinomycetes > Actinomycetales > Microbacteriaceae > Curtobacterium. The sequence goes on along the minus strand of NZ_JAGGPH010000033.1, from coordinate 11,121 downwards.
GCTGTCCTGCCGCTCTACCTCCAGATCGTGCGCGGCGCGAGCCCCACGCAGTCTGGGCTCCTGCTCATCCCGATGGTCCTCGGTATCAGCGCGACCTCGATTGTCATTGGTCGAATCGTCCGACGCACCGGACGCACCAAGGTGTTCCCCGTCTTCGGTGCAGCCGTGCAGGTCGTCGCCTTCCTCGGCCTGTCCACGGTGACGCCAGACACCTCACTCGTCTTCGTTGACGTTCTGATGTTCCTGGTTGGTGTGGGACTCGGAGCGACGGCGAACACCATCATCCTGATCCTGCAGAACTCCGTCGAGATCAGCGACCTCGGCGTCGCCACCGCGAGCAGTACGTTCTTCCGCAACGTCGGCGCAACCGCCGGGACCGCCCTCCTGATCTCCATCCTGTTCGCTACGGCAACCAGCGCCATCACCGCCGCATACGACCACGCCCGCTCCTCCGCAAGCTTCGTCGCCGCAATCGCAGCACACCCCGAGCAGGGGCAGGTCCTCGCATCTGGAATTCGCGGCGGTCTCGCCGACACCAGCTTCCTGAGCAAACTCGACCCAGCCCTTGCGGCACCGTTCCTCAACGGATTCGCGCACGCCATGGATCTCGCAGCCCTCATCGCGGCCGGTCTCGCCGTCATCGGTCTGATCCTCAGTCTGCTGATCAAAGAAGTCCCACTCCGAGCAACTTCGGCTCGCGTCGCCGCGCAAGCACCCGCCGCGACAGCCACGGGGCCGACCACCTCCGAGCACTGAACTAACCACGCCCCCAAGCCCAACCAACCAGCACCGTTCAAGGAGCACACCATGACCCAGACGATCTCTCTCGACCACATGATCACCACCGACGGCCCCGCAACCGGTATGCACTTCTCGGGACTCATCCGCATCCCGGACGAGCCACGGCCGGGAGCGCCGATGCTCGTCGCCCTCCACGGCGGCTCCTACACATCGAAGTACTTCGACGTCGACGGCTACTCCCTCCTCGACGCAGCAGCACGCAACGGCATCACCACGATCGCCATCGACCGTCCCGAGTACGGCAGCAGCACCCCGGTCTCACACGACGGATCGATCATCATCCACAATGCCGAAGCCCTCGATCACCTGATCGGTGAGCTCTGGGCGCAGCACGGCGCCGAGAAGGCGGGAGTCGTCCTGATCGGGCACTCCATCGGCTCCACTGTCGCCGTCACCCTGGCCGGCAGGAAGCCCACATGGCCGCTGCTCGGCGTCGCCGTCTCCGGTGTCACCCTGCGCCCTGACGACGAGGATGACGCCGACCAGCAGCCGGAAGAAGACCCGGACGACGAGCTCGTCGCAACGCCAGCGAAGTTCAAGGACTTCGCCATGTTCGGTCCCGACTGGGCTCTCCGGGCCGACATGCCGGCGCTCGGCCACGACGCGGACTCGCTGACACCCGACCTCGAACTGGCCGACTTCGCCCGAACCTGGCATGTGCTCGCCGCGGAGGAGGGTGCCCGCATCACGGTCCCCGTCCACATCCGGCAGGGCGAGCATGACATGTTCTGGGTCGCCGACCAGCAGCCCCTCGACGAGTACGCCGCGCTGTTCTCGAGCTCACCGGCCGTCGACGCGCGAGTCGTGTCTACCGCCGGGCACTGCATCGACTTCCACGCCGTCGGCGACGCGTTCCAACTCGAACAGCTCGCTTTCGCGCTCACGTGTGCCGTGCCGACGGCTCCAGCCGCATCGTGAACCACGAGACCACCCAGGCGAGACCATAGGATCAGGGCGGAGGACCAAGGCCATGACGACCACCGAAGCCGGGATCACGCCCCGGCCGAGAGGCATCGCGACACGGGCGAAGATTCTCTCGGTCGCGGAACGCCTCTTCACCGAACGCGGATTCGAAGGCACCTCCATCCGGGACATCTCCGAAGAGCTCGGGATGACGAAGTCGTCGCTGTACCACCACTTCCCGAACAAGGACGCGATCCTGCTGGCTCTATTCGGTGAACGCGGCCAGGAACTCGACGAACTCCTGGCTTGGGTCCGCGAGCAGCCCAAGGACGACAAGTTGCTCCAGCGCGCCGCGCTGCGATGGATCGATCAGGCCACACCAGAACGACTCGACCGGCTCCGTTTCGCTCGAGCAAACCAGGCCGAGCTACGCCGGCTCTCCGACGGCCCCGAGACGATCCAGAACGGATACGGCCGACTCATCGACGAAATACTCGGCGCCGAAGCCAGCGACGAAGATCGCCTCTACGCGCAGCTCGCGTTCGACACCATCAGCGCCACACTCCGGCTCGGCGACCTGCAACACAGCCCCGCCGATACCGTGCTCGCTGCAGCACGACGAGCGACCACCGCACTCACGAGGCACTGAGCCGCGTTCACTCCGGATCCGGCCGCGCCATGGGTTGACGCGCCGCAGAGCGATGCCAGGACTACGCCACTCAGGGCTGCTGCTCACATTCGCGCTGAGATCGAAGGGCGTCTCACGAACGACCGATTACGGACACGGCGCCATCGATTGGTCTGGAGTTGAGCGTGGGGCCCAATCAGAGTGCGCGGAGCATGCGCGTTGAGTTGCAAGAGCGGGGACATCAGCATATCGTTCTGTTAACAGAACGGTGGTGTGATGGACGAGTCCGTTGGCTCACGACTGCGACAGCTCCGCAACGATCGCAGTGTCTCCTTGTCGCAGCTTTCACGGCTGAGTGGCGTCGGCAAGGGCACGATCTCCGAGCTGGAGAACGATCGGCGTGGCGCTCGGCTCGACACCTTGTTCGCGCTGACCACAGCACTGAACGCACCTCTGGGAGCCTTGCTGTCCGGCCACGGCACTGCCGGTGATCAGAGCATCGCCGGGGCGTCGGTCACGGCGGTCTTTCTTGGCCGCTGGACCGTCGGTACCGGTCTGGTCGAGTTCTACCGAGCGACGCTCGCGGCAAGTCGGCAGCGGTCTCACTCCCACGCGGTGGGGGTCGAGGAGACCGTCACGGTCGTCCAAGGCCGCGTCCTCGTCGGCCCGGCGGGAGCTGAACGCGAGCTGGGGGAAGGCGAGAGCCTGCGTTATCCGGGCGATGTTCCGCACCAGTTCGAGGCGCTCGACGATGCTGCCGAGATCGTCCTGCTCATGCACTACCCCGACCACACCACATCCGACGAAGGAAGCGCCCACCATGACTGATGATCAGCGTCTGCCCGAGCGCAGCAGGGTCGTCCAGCAGCACCTGACTGACGCGGGGATCCCCGCTCGCGTGCGCGAGCTGCCGGGTTCAACTCGCACCGCCGCTGAGGCGGCGGCGGCGCTCGGCTGTGACGTTGGCGCGATCGCCAGCAGCCTGCTGTTCCTCGCCGACGACGAACCGGTTCTGGTGATGACCAGCGGCCGGCACCGCGTGGACCCGGACGTCCTCGCCGCCCAGCTCGGCGCGGCTGCGATCGTGATGGCGACGCCGAAGCAGGTCCGAACCGTCACGGGACAGGCGATCGGCGGGGTCGCCCCGGTGGGGCACCCGGAACCGGTGAAGACCGTGATCGACAACACATTGGCGTCGTACGCAACGATCTGGGCTGCGGGCGGTACCCCGCACACCGTCATGCCGCTGACCTTCGCACAGCTCACCGCGATCACCGGTGGCACCCACGTCCACGTCTCCGCCAACTAGTCCCACCGAACGAAATCCTGGAGACAGTCATGACCGTTTCTCGCCTGCAGCACATTCCTGGGATCGGTGTCGACGTCATGGGCGATCGCGCCGATGCCCTCGCCGACAGCTCCATGCTGCGGTTGGAAAACCTCGACACTGATCTGCGACCACCGGCCATAGCGATCAGCCGAACGCTCTCGGCAATCGAGGAAGACAGTGCGAACAGCTACCTGCCCTTCCAAGGGGGAACATCCCTCCGCGAGGCCGCCGCCGCGCATGTCGGGCGGATGGCCGGCCGTGTCTACGACCCGGCGACGGAATGCGTGATCACCGCAGGCGGACTCAACGGGATCCTGAACACTCTGCTCGCCGTCGTGGAGCCCGGAGATGAGGTCGTGATCGTCGACCCGATCTACGCGGGGCTCATCAACCGCATCACCTCGCCGGCGGCGTGCCTCGCTTCGTTGCGCTCGAGCCCGCAGTCGAAGGCTGGCAGGTCGATCCAGAACGCTTAGCAGCGGCAGTCACTCCGAAGACCGCTGCGGTGCTCATGATGTCACCGGCTATGCCCACCGGATCCGTACTCGGTAAAGCGCACTGGGATGCCCTCGCCCGGGCGCTGGAAAGATCCAACGCATGGCTGATCTACGACGCCGCGATGGAACGTATCCGCTTCGACGACGGCGAGCGAGTTCATCCAGCTCACGTTGATGGTCTGGCGGAGCGGACCATCACCGTCGGCGCCGCGTCGAAGGAGCTGCGCATGATCGGGTGGCGGGTCGGCTGGGTCGTCGGACCGGCGGAGATCCTCCGGGACATCAACCTCGTCGGACTCAGCAACGTCGTCTGCCAGGTCGGGATTGCTCAGGAAGCAGTCGCGGCAGCCCTATCGGCTCCGGACGCTGACGACGATGTCGCCCACGCGACCGCCATCTGGAAGGCCCGGTGCGATGCGATCGTCGACCAGCTCGCCGGCTACCCGGTCATCCGACCCGATGGCGGCTGGTCTCTCCTCATCGACACGGTTCCGCTGGGGCTCTCCGCCTTCGAGGCGGCGGAGCGGCTCTTCGAACGTGGGCGCATTGCCGCCACCCCGATGACCGGCTGGGGACCCTCCGGAGACCGGTACGTCCGCCTCGTGTTCGCAAACGAACCACTCGAGAGGTTCGGCGACCTTCGAGCGCGATTCGACGAGGCATGGTCATGAACGACACCACGCGACGCGTCCCGGGGCAGCTACCCGAATTCCCCGGAGCCGTCGTTCATTCCGGTCTGATTTACGCCGCCGGGATCGTCGACGAAGTTGCTCTCCGCGGTCTCGCTCGGAGTAGTTCCGAGCAAATGAACGGAGCACTCGATGCCCTGATCGGGGTCGTCGAGAGCTCCGGCGGGGATTCTGCCAGCATCCTCCGTATCGAGGCGTACCTCGCGTCACCGGATGATCTCCCTGCCTGGGGTTCGGCGTTCAATGAGCGATGGCCCAAAAACGCACCCGCACGCACCACGCTGATCACACAACTGGCTTTGTCGACCCTGACTGTGGAGATCCAAGCCATAGCTGCGGTGAATCAATGACGGAGCACTGGGAGACGGGCGCGCCCATCATCGTCCTCAGGCCCTTCCAGAAAGAGGACCTGGGTTTCTTCGCCACCATGGCCCGTGACGAGCGCGTGACGCGCTTCGTGGGGGACGGTCAGCCGTGGGGTGACGAAGAGATCAACGAGCGAACACAACTCGCCCTACGCCAGGACCCAGCCGACCAGCTGGGTGCGGTGCGCTGGTTCGTCGCCGAAGAGGAAGGTCAGGCCGTGGGCCTGTTCGTATCGACGCGACGAGAGCACGCGATCGAGGTCGGCTACCGGGTCGCCCCGAAGCACTGGAGGCGAGGAGTGGCCGGCGCCATGATCGACCGCGCCCTGGAGGTACTGCCCGGCGTCTACGAGACGCCCCAGCTATCTGCACGCGTATCCCCAAATAACATCTTCTCCGCCCGAGTATTGACCCGTCGATTCTTCGAGTACCAGGGACGTCTGAACGGCTTAGACCTCTACCGACGAGACTGACGAATACGTCACCAGCCCGAGGGTGCAGCGACGACGCGTTTGGTCAACCGGCTATTATCGCGCGGTCAGCATGGCCAAAACTGTCGATGCCCGCCATTCAGAGCGCAAATATCCGACATTACTGCACTGATTTAAGTGCAGCCATTCCCGCAGCTGCCTTACCAAGGGCGTCAACCTCCTCATCGCCTTGAAGAAGGTAAGTTGGTGGTTCTGATACGCCACTTTATTTGGTCGTGATCGGCCCGCTCATTTTTGTATATTTCGTGCGGCCGTGGCGGCTTGGAGGGAACGGTCGATCAGCGTGAGGGCGAAGAACAAAGCGGCGACAACGAGGAGAAAGATCGCGAGTTCATGAAGCCCCTGCGTGGAGGCTCTCTGCCCGTAGAAGGCACCGCTGGTTGCGGATGCGACGATCGCTCCTAGGTAGGTGAATGTCCGTAGCAGGCCGGACGAGGCGCCGAGGCGTGCTGGGTCGGCCTGGTAGTAAACGGCGTTCTGGTTTGCCAGGCTGTTGAGCGCTTGGGGAACACCGACCACCAGCGCGACGACGAGAAGCATCCAGATGGCCGAGCTGCCCCCGAGGAATAGCAGGAGCGCGCAAGCGACGATTTGGGTGGCTAAACCCACGAGCAGCTTCACTCTGATCTCTTTACGGCGACCGGTGAGACTCGACACGAGGATTGCTACGGCGAACATTGGAATGAGGACGATTCCGGCGACGGAGGCGCTGAGGCCTCGGCCGTCTTCCAGCCACTGGGTGAAGCCGTAGATGAATCCGTAGGAGACGGTGTAGCCGAGAAAGTTTCTGGCGAAGGTGAAGAGCAGAGGGCGGTTGCCGCCGAGGACGCGGATGTCGATGAACGGGTCGGCGCAGCGCAGCTCCCGGAACGCGAACCCCGTGCCAGCGGCGACTGCGATCGCGAGGAGATACGCATTGGCTGGGCGGATGCCCATGAGGAAAAGCAGCAACGTCACGAGCGTGCTGGTGAAGAGCAGGATTCCCGCGTAGTCGAGCTTCCGCAGCACCTGGAAGCCGCCCGTGGTGGGGGTGTGGGGTAGCCGGATGGCGCCGAGGATGATGCAGGCGATCGCGAGGGGCACGTTGATCGCGAACGTGGTGCGCCAGCCGCCGACACCGATGAGGAGACCGCCAAGCGTTGGACCGATGACGGCAATGGTCTGGCTGGAAACGGCGAGTGCGGTCAGGATGCCACCCGGGCTGTCCTGTCCGGTGCGCTTGGCTTCGCTACGGATGAGGTACATGGCTGCGGGATAGCCGGCGCAGGTCCCGAAGCCAAGGATCACACGAGCGACGACCAGCACACCGAGGTCGGGAGCCAGCGCGCCGATCACGCCGGCGATCCCGGCCATTGTCGTTCCGATGAGGTAAAGCCGACGCGGGCCGAACGTGTCGACGAGCCGACCGACGAGCGGTTGGCCGACCGACGTCGCCAGATACAGCGACGACACCAGCCAAGTTGTAGCCCAGGCGCTGGCTCCGAACGCGAGGCTGATCGGCACGAGAGCGACGGCGATGATGGAGGAACTGATCGGGTTCAGGACCGCGCCGAGAATCATCGGCGGCATCAGCCGCCGGTCGAACTGCCCACCAGTCGCTGTCGTCATACGAGCAGGTTGAGGATTTCGGCGGTTGTTGCCGTCTCGCCAAGGCGGGGAAAGATGCGGCTGGTGCTGTTCTGGTGGGCTTCACTATCGCGGTCGCTCATCGCATCAGTCGCGAGGACAGCGTGGTAGCCGAGCTCGTGCGCGTTGCGGGCGGTTGATTCCACTCCGACACTCGTGGCAACGCCGCCGAGGATCACTTGGGTGACTCCCTGTTCTTTGAGGTGCTCGTCGAGGCTTGTGCCGCTGAAGGCGCCCCAGGTGGTCTTCGTGATCCGGTGATCGGACGGCTGCGCGTCGATCTCATCGGCAAGCTCCATCCATCCTTCTGGCCGGGCCGCCGTAGGAGCGCCCGATGCGGCCCGCTTCTGGTGTTCGTCGGTGCGGCCGGGAGCGCCTCCGGCGACGTTGACCAGGATCACCTGGTGGCCGCTCCTGCGGAATGCCGCTGCGAGGTCGCGGGCGTTGGCCAGGACGGTGTCGATGGGGACCGGTGTTGTCGGTGCGCCGAGGATGCCCTTTTGGAGGTCGACGAGGATGAGGGCGGCAGTGGGGTCGATTGTGGTGATAGGCATGGTTCAGCTCTCTTCTGGGATGGGGCTGGTTTTCCGGTCGCGATTGCGGAGGTAGGGCAGAAGGATCAGTCCGAGGAGGATCGTGGGTCCGCCGCCGATGATGAGTGACCAGCGGCTGCCGAACTCTTGGGCGACCCAGCCGACGAGGGGCCCTCCGATGACGGTGCTGCCACCCCAGGCGAGGGCCCAGAGGGCCATGATCCTGCCCCGCATCTCCGGTCGGGCCGCGAGTTGCAGGGTGGTCTTGGCGGTGGAATTGAAGGTGATGCTGCCGTAGCCGACGAACGCGAGGGCGACCAGGGCAATCGGCAGGGTCGGTGCGAGACCGGTGACGAGGATGGCGACGCCCCAGCCCACAGCGGTGAGGGCGAGTGAGGCGGAGTTCCGGGGGGAGTTGCGGCTCGCAGCGACGAGGCCGCCGACGATGGCGCCGCCAGCCATGACGGCAGCCATAGCGCCGTAGGTGGCGGCGTTGCCCTGGAACGCGCCGGTGGCAAGGAGGGGCAGCGTGGTCGGAAACTCGTACGCAAGGATCCCGGTGATGGTCAGCATGAGCAGCGGAAACAGCAGCTCGGGTGTGCGGGCGGCGTAGCGGAGGCCCTCCCGGACTTGACCTGGTGCTCTCGGCGCCCTGACTGGCTCGATCATGTCGGTGGTCTTCATGCGCACCAGGTTCACGATGACGGCGACGAACGAGAGGGCGTTGATCACGAAGCACAGCGGAACACCGACCAAGGCCACAAGCGCTCCGCCGATGACGGAGCCCAGGACGCGTGCCACGTTCAACGAGATCGAATTTAAGATCACAGCGTTAGCGAGAGCCTTCCGCGGCACAAGGTCGCCGATGAGGCTTTGCCGCGCGGGATTGTCGAGCACGGTCAAACAGCCCAAGACCAGGGAGAGAACCAGCAACACCGGGAAGCTGACGTCGCCCAGGGCGGCGAGCAGAGCGAAGATCAGGGCGCCGGCGGCGGACGCGGACTGAGTGACGTACAGCAGGCGTCGCTTGTTGTATCGGTCAGCGATCACGCCACCGACAGGGCCCAGAAGAACGAACGGCAGCAGCCGTGCGGCGGCGATGATGCCGAGGTCGGTGCCGCTGCCCGTTGTCTGGAGGACGAGGAATGACAGGGCGAGCGTCTGCATGAAGCTGCCGCCGACAGAGATCGACTGGCCGAAGAAGTAGAGCCGGTAGTTGCGCACCCGAAGAGCAGAGCCCGCGGCTTTCATCCGTTGCCGCAGAGCCGTTCTTGGGTCTGTCACGATGCAACCCCATCGGTAGACCCGGCGATCACGTCGTACTGCGAAAGCTTCTCAAGGAGCAGGCCGGCTTCGAGCAACACGGCCTGTTGGTTGTCGTCTAAGACGGCGTCGATGGCGCGGGAGAGCCAGTCGTCTCGTTCATCCCGGCTGCTGGCGACCAGGGCTTCGCCGGCGACTGTGAGGTGCAGGTTCGTTCGGCGCGTGTCCTGGACGTCTCTGGTCCGAGTGACGAGCCCGCGAGACTCCAGCTCGCGCAAGGCCGCCGCGACGTTCGACGACGCCAGCCCTAGATCATCCGAGACCAGACCCGGCTGGCTCCCCTCCGGTTGACGTGCGATGGAGCCGATCACACGCACTGCTGTCTGCGTCAGCCCCTCCGGGGAGGACCACTCCTTTCGCTGGCGACGGTGGAAGGCCTTGAGCTGTTCCTGGAGGCGACGGACGTCAGCTTCGCGCATATGCCTACTATACATAGCGATCGGACATAGGTACACCGTTGGTGCCCCGCGCACCGGGACGTCCGGCCGCGCAGAACTCATAACGGTGGCGTACTGGCGGTACGCCGCTCGAGCCCCTCTGGCAACGGGCTCCGATTCCTCAACAACGTCACCACGTCGGGCACGCGAACACCGCCCCGCAACCCTCGCCTGGGCCACCAGTACGGCTAAGCGGATACGACGCAGCGGCGGACGAGCGAGGCCAATCTGACGCCCCGATAGGCGATCGTTCACCGGGCGCCGTGGCCACCAGGTTCGCGCAGCTCGGCGACGTCGACGAACTCACGGCGTTCGGAACGGTCGTCGCGCGGCTGGCCGTTGCGTACCCCTTCGACAACTCGCGCGAGGCGAATCCACCGTCGTTTACCTGGCACCGCCCGTCACTCATCGAACGCAGTCGAACCGTTCCGCCATCGGCACAAAACCGGCTGAACGGTAAGTGGCAACCGCACTGAGCAGCGCGCTTGGAGTGCAGACCGACGCTGTCGAAGAACCCATATTTTGCAGTGCGGCAGCCGCGGCCAGACAGATTGCAGTCCCGTAACCAAGGCCGCGATATTCGGCGCGGACCCCCATGGGTTCGAGGAGCCCAGGTCGTCCCTTACCCGAGGACCACACGATAACCCCTGCCACGGGGACACCGTCGCGATCGCGGCCCAGAAGACACCGTGCACTCGTGAATACGGTCGTGGCGGCCATCACTGACCACGCCGAGTCGGTGAAATTCGGGTTGTTCCAAGCGGAGCGGTGGACGGCTGTGAAAGCAGAGGAGGCGCCGCTTCCCACAACCTCGACACGCAGCAGCCCCGGCAACTCTACTGGACGCTCAAGACTTCGAGACAACGGCGTCCACGCCTCGCCCGCCGCCCAGCCCGCCGAACGGAAGGCCTCTTGGAGCGCGGAGCCGTTGGGGGCTTCAACCGATATTTTCTCTCCGGACAGGATCTCGGCGCTTCCCTCGGTCACGTCAGCTCTGATACGACTGGCGAGGTCCGCGTCGGACCACCGCTCGGGTGCGACCGTCATCCTCAAAACCTCAGGACCGTCTAGGAAGCCCATGGAGACAATCCGGCCGGATTCTCTCCACACGCGAAGGTCGCGTGCAACCGCGGCGGAGCCGTGACGCCAGTGCCACCCCAGGTCCCCAGGATGGAGTTGCAGGGGCACGTCGTCTCGCTGCCACGTCGCCAACGTCTGCACAACGTCGTCGAGGTCTTCGAGGACGGGCTTCGATACGGCGATGCTCATGCCTCAATCTCACCACGATGGTCGCGGTATACCCCGTGGCCGCACCTACCGACGATTCCGGGGGGGGGGGGGCAGCCGGCATGCCGACCTCGAACTGTGAGCAGATCCGCTCCCTGTCGGCCATGTCGCAGCGCTCTGTGTCATCACCGTCGCGCAAACGGGTGGTCCACCGGACGCTGTCTGACTCCTCGGCTCGTCTCGTTTGGTGATCGTCATCCGGGACAGTGTC
>NZ_JAGGPH010000032.1 GCF_018613895.1 Curtobacterium sp. ISL-83 | reverse complement strand
TGGCGTCCGCGATGCACGCGCTTCGCTCCGAAGGCCCCTCCTCCCCAGCGTGGCAGGAAGCGCAACATGACGTTGCCCGGGCCCTGTTCGGGTTGTACCCGTTCCAGGGTGAACTGCTTCCCGAGGGGTTCGGGAACCGGAAGAACGCGCGACTGCGCGCAGCGGTCGCGTTCATCCACGAACACGCAGCCGAGCCGCTGACGGTTGCGGACATCGCCGATGCGGCAGGTCTCAGCGTTCGCGGCCTGCAGGAGTCGTTCCAACGAGAGCTCAACGCAACACCGATGAACTACCTCCGAGAGGTGCGACTCCGGCACGTCCACGCCGACCTCCTCAAAGCCGACCCGGACGTCACGACGGTCGCGGAAATCGCCTCCACGTGGGGCTTCGGCCACATGGGACGGTTCTCCCACGAGTACTTCAATCAGTTCGGCGAGTACCCGAAACGCACCCTCCGACGCTGACGCGGGGCAAGAACGTACCCTGCGGAGCGCCATCCGTGCCCGTGAGGGATCGTCCTCCGGGACGAGCCTGTGCCACGCAGCGGCCTCAAAGCTGTGCCATCGAGCGATGCTGCTCACCAGTCACACGGAGCGTCGCATCGCGAAATCGGCGACGACGTCAGCCCCTCAGTAACCCACGCAACGTCGGCATTGAAGAGCGCCTGGTCGTGCCATCGGAGCCAGGTCAGGGGCTCCTCGTACGAGTGCGCTTCAGGGTGTCCCACCTGACGCTGGCAGCGGTGTCCTGCCACGGGTGCCGGACACCGGGGGTCTTTGGTTGACGATGAGTTTCGGCTCGTCATGCGCTCATCCTCGGGGTGTGCACCGCCTGTCGAGCCAGGTCCGCGCTCCCCGGATCAAGTGCGGTCAGTGGCGGCGTCGTGCGGTGACCGGCAGGGGATCGGCTGGCGAACGCCGGTGCCATGGCGGCCGGCTATTGGGGGCTACCGCGTGTCGTTATTTAGCTTAACTATCGAGTAACACCCCCGCAGTGGGGGTTCTCCTCGCGTTCCGTTCCGCTCGACCGCTGGGTAGATTGATCGTCGTACCAATCACCCGCCGTGGTATCTGCTCACGGTTCAGGGTGGTCGGTTCTCATCACGTCCCTCCCGGCGTGCTGCCGTGCACCGAACCAACCACCGGTGTGTCGAGGAGAAGATCATGAAGAAGCCCTCTGCCCGTGTCCGCACGATCGTCGGGATCGGTGGTGCGCCGCTTGCCATCGTCATCGCCGGAGGCTTGGTCTGGCACTCTTCGTACGCTGCGTTCTCATCGGTCACCCGCAATGCCGGTGACTCCTGGTCTGCGGGTTCGGTGACGCTCACCGATGATGACCGGGGTGCGGCAGCGTTCAACGTGTCGGGCTTGGTGCCGGGAGACGGTGGGACGAAGTGCATCGTGGTCACGTCGAACAGCAACACGCCGGGCGAGATCCGCGACTACGCAGCGAACTTGAGCTCGAGCACCGGGCTTCCGCAGCACATCAACTTCACCCTGCAGATGGGCACGGGTGGTTCGTTCAACGACTGCACCGGGTTCGTCCCCGATGCCGCGACCGCGAACCCGACACCGGTGCCGATTGCTGCCGTCGCCGCCCAGGCGACGAGCTATGACACGGGTGCCCACCCGTGGGATGTGACCGGGACCGGCGCGCAGTCCCGCACGTACCGGGTCGGGTGGTCGTTCGACACGACCGGCATGACGCAAGCGCAGATCGACGCCCTGCAGGGGTCGTCCTTCACCGCGGACCTCGTGTGGGAGTTCCGGACCACGACGTCGACGCCCACCGCGACGCCGAGCGCGTAGCCGACGCGCGGCGACGTGATCACCACGACGGGGTCGCACCACACCCCGACCCAGACCCACCAGAAGGCCTTCGGTGAAGGCTGGGCGGGACTGATCGTGGTGACGGCCGGCAAGACGTACCTGACACTCCTCGCTGCCCTTGCCGGCATCGCAGTTCTCCCCGCGCTGCTCGGCGGGACCGCTTCCGTCGTGCAGTCCGGTTCGATGGAGCCGAACATCTCCCCGGGCGACGTCGTCATCACGACACCGCTGCCGAGCGATGATGCCCTCCCCGTCGGCCGCGTCATCACCTTCCACGTCGACGACATGCTGGTGGTGCACCGGCTGATCGCCGTGCGGCACGGTGACGCCCTGGTGACCAAGGGGGACGCGAACCCGCAGGCGGACACGTGGACCGCGACTCGTGCTGACATCACCGGCCGAGCACGCCTGCTCGTGCCCTACGTCGGCCTGCCAAGCTTCTGGCTTGGGCACGGCAACGTCCGTGCCTTCGGAAGCTGGGCGGCGCTCACGATGCTTGCGATCGTGCTCGTGGCCCTGTCGGTCCGGCGGCGGACCCTGCCCGATGACGCTTCGGGCGACGAGACCACGCACGGCGACGGCATCGAGGCCGACCCAGCCGCGTGTGCCATCGACCCGGATCCGGCGGCGCAGGTCGAGGCCGCCGGTCGAGCTCCAGCTCGGCGATCGGCGCGCACCGCGGTCATCGTTGGAGCCGCCCTGCTCGCCGTCGTCCCCGTCGCCTGCGCAGCACCCGCTGCGCAGGCGGCCGGTGTCTTCACCGGTCAGACCCGCACCTCCCTGGCATGGACGGCGAAGTCGTACGCTCCAATCTCGGCCGGATCGATGGCCGGGTACGGCCTCATCGCGGCGACGAGTGTCAACGACACGAGCACCTTCTTCAACAACTCCACGACCTCCGGGTCGATCGCGACAACGCCGGGCACCACGGTCAGCGGCTTCTCGAGAGGCGACGTCGGGGGTACCACGGAGCTCAACACCAGTGCCGCGAAGGCCGCGATGGCATCCGCCGTCACGGCCCGCGCAGCACTCGCCCAGCGGCCCGTCACACAGACCCTCGCCCCGTCGCTCTCCGGCACCCTGCCCGGAGGCGTCTACACGACCACCACGGGTGCGTTCACCGTCCCCGGCACCCTGACCCTCGACGCGAAGGGCGACAGCACCGCCCGGTTCATCTTCACGACCACCTCGACCCTCACGATGCCCCGTGGCTCGCGGATCCTCCTGGCCAACGGCGCGAAGGCAGCCAACGTCTGGTGGATCGTCGGAACGACCGCCACCATCGGCAGCTCCGGTTCGACGACGACCGCGGCCGGCAACTACATCGTCAACGGGGCAGCGGCGCTCTCGCAGGCCACCGTGACCGGCCGGATCGTGTCCGCGACGGGCGCCATCAGCCTGTCCGCGACGACAGTCAACCCGGTGAACTGACGGGCAGTGTCCACCGCTTGAACCACGTTGAGCTCAATAGCATGACCATCGAGACGCTTGGCGACCGCGCAGTCCCGGGCCCGCGCAGTCCGTCGCCCACCCGGTGACCCAAACACAAGGAAGACATGACCGACATCATCGCCACACCTGACAGCACCGCGACGGGCGAAGAAGCGCCGATCGTGCGGCTGATGAGCGCCTTCCGCACACTGCAGGGTCACCACACCCGGATCCTCCGCCGAGAGAGTTCAGCCCGCGGGATGAACCCCACTGACCTCCGGCTCGTGTTCTTTCTGTCGTCGAACGACGGCGCCACATCGAAGCAAGCGGGCGAGTACCTCGAACTCAGCACCGGCGCCATGACCAGTCTCGTGGACCGCCTCGAGGAGCACGGGCACATCGAGCGTCGCCGGAACCCTCAGGACCGGCGAAGCAGCCTGCTCTTCCTGACCCCCTCGGGCGCTGCGGTCGCGACGGACATCGGCTCGGTCTACGGGAATGCGTTCCGGGAGACGATCCCCGACGAGCAGGTCCTGGCCGTCGCTCAGCTCTTCGAACAGATCGGCAGCGCCCTCCGCTGAAAACGGACCACCGGAGAGCCCCCGGAATGGGGGCAACGGTTCGTTTGTCCCCATAAAGGCGGACACATACGCTTGTTGCAGCGCGCCACGCGCGATCGGTTCGTCCCAAACCGCAGGCTCGCAGAGCATCGACGCTCCGGCCGTTGAGCTCCCCCTGTGCTCCGGTCGGAGCGCGATCGCTTACCTGCAGCGAGTCGCAATGCATGAGGTTTGCAGTTCATCGAGGATGTGCTCCCTAGAGGGTCAGGCGTGCACGAGGTCGCTCGATACTTTCCACAGCCGTTCGGCTGCGTCGGGGTCGAGCGCCCACGCTTTGACGCCGTGGGGATGATCGGCTAGGGAAGCGTCGTCGGGAACGGTGTAGGCCTCTTGGGCATCGTCGAGGTAGTGCCCGCCGGTGTGGGCGAATTCCGGACGGACGGCCGCGACGATGGTCGTCGCTGCGCCCTGCCCGATCGTCTTGTAGGAGAACATGCCGGCGGCTTCGGCGGCATCGAGCGAAGCCTTCTGCCCGGGCGTGAAGTTCCGCTGGAGTCCGGTGGGGACCCCACCTGGATTGACAGTGTTCGCGACGATGCCATCGGATGCCCAGCGGCGGGTCGCCTCGACGGAGAGCAACGAGTTCGCCGTCTTCGCCTGCGCGTACGCGAGCTGCGGATCGTAGGGGCGGTGTTCGAAGTGCAGGTCCTCGAAGTGGATGCCGTCGCGCATGTGCGCGGTGGAGCTCAACGACACGACACGAGCCCCACCACGTTGGGATGCGCCCGCGGCGAGATGGGGACGAAGACCCACAGTGAGGGTGAAGTGTCCGAGATGGTTCGTCGCGAACTGCAGCTCCCACCCTTCGGCGGTCCGTTCGAGGCCCCCGGTGACGAGTCCGGCGTTGTTGATCAGCAGGTGCAACGGCCCCTCCCACGCGCTGACGAAACGGGAGACCGATGCCTGGTCAGCGAGGTCGAGGCCGGAGACGCGAAGGCGTCCGCGCGCCCCGGACGCCGCGATCTCGTCCGCAGCCGCTCGGCCCGCTGCTTCGTTCCGGACCGCCATCGTCACGTCAGCGCCGGCAGCGGCCAGAGCGCGCGCAGTTTCCTTGCCGAGACCCGAGGACGCTCCGGTGACGACGACTCGGACACCGTCGAGCGCAACGCCGCGGAGAACATCGTCCGCGGTGCTGTCGGAGGCGAACGGAGTGACGATCAACGGTGAGGGGGCAGGCATGCGCCTCACTATACGCACTTGTCCTTTTCCGTATAGTGAGTTCAGACCAGCGTAGAGTCGAGGTATGTCTGCACGAGTTCCCACGGCCCATGGCGGGGTGGGCCGACGCGATGCCGCGCTCGATTCGGCGATCCAGACCTTTGTCAGGTTCGGGTATCGGAAAACGTCCATGGACGACATCGCTCGGGCGGCGGGAGTGTCACGTCCGGGCCTGTACTTCCTGTTCGACTCGAAGCCAGTCCTGTTCCGCGAAGCGATCGAGCGAGCGCTCGATCGCGATCTCTCTGTCATCGCCGAACTCCTCGACGACGGGCGGCCCCTCCGAGTCCGACTCCTCGCTGCCTTCGACCGGTGGGTTGGCTCCTACATCGGACCGCTCACCGAGCAGACGGCAGGCGTGCACGACTTCGACCCCGCGATGCTGGGGTCCGTGCGCGACACGGCACCACGACGGTTTCAAGAACTCGTCACGAAGGCCATCGCCGAGGAGTACCCGACCGACGCCGCGGATCGCGCGCGAACGCTGGTCAGCGCCTCGATCGGCATCAAGCAGCAGGTCGCATCGCGCGAGCTGTGCGCCGAACCCCTCGGCATCGCCATCGACCTCATCCTCGGTCCATCAGCGAATCCGCAGAGCCGCTGACTTCTCGTCCCGTAAGCCGATCGTGCAACGGACGCCCGTCGTCGACGTGGCATGTCTGCTTGAGTTGGGCTATGAGCACAGAGCAATTCCTTCCGGAGACTATCGACGTCGTGGTGTTCGATGTGATCGGGACGCTCGTTGACGAGGACGGTGCCTGGGCGACGACAGCCCGGCAACTCGCAGTGGAAGCCGGCCTGGGCTCACCAGAGGAGCTCCACTCGCGATGGACGCAGCTCCTGAACCGTCGTATGAACGCCGTTGTCGACGGTGATCTCCCGTGGCAGCGGCACAGTCACCTGGTCAGTGACGGCGCCCACGAGGCGATCACGGCTCTGGGAGGAACCGTGACGCCCGCAGCCTTGGCGCTGGTGGCAACCCTCGACCGGGAGTACCCGGCATGGCCGGACGTGGCGGAGGCAACGGCTGCCCTCCGCCGGGGTCGACTCGTCGTGGGTGTGAGTAACGGCGATCTCGATTCACTCGCGCGACTTGCCAACAGCAACGCAATCAGTTGGGACATCGCACTGTCCACCGGAGCAGCGGGTACTTTCAAGCCGGCACCCGCCGCGTACCGTTACGCGATCGACACGCTCGGCCTCGTCCCGGGGCGGACGCTGTTTGTCGCCGCGCACCCATGGGACCTTCGAGCCGCGGCCGATCATGGGTTCCGCACTGCTTACCTAGCTCGGCCCGGGGCAGAAGCACCATCGGCGGCGGACCAATTCGATCTCACCGTGGAGGATCTTGCACGCCTGACAACGCTCCTCGGCTGACCGCCGCATGCCTTCCGACTATCCCTCCTCGACGCAGTGCGACTATGAGCCGATCAGCCCGAGTGCCACTGCGCCGCGGCGCTGACGGGTGTCCCTTAGCCGATGGCTCATCGGACGCGGTTGGCCAGATGCGTCTCGCTTGCTGCGTCTCCGAGTGGGGGTTACCGGAATCACGAGACCGGTCCAATCGCTGCCCAAGGGCTGTGTGGATCCCCGTGGCTACTGCGTCTTAGGATCCGCGGTCGGTGTGCGCAACGGTCCGTGCCAGCGGAAGTCGTCGACGAGTCCAGCGGTGACGGGGATTCTGTCCAGCAGGACGAACAACGCGTATCCCAGCGCGCCACCCACGGTGTTGCAGAACAAGTCGTTGACGTCCGCGATGTGCCCGCCCGCCGCGAGGCCCGCTGTAACAAATTGGGCCAGCTCGATCGCGAGGCTGATGCCGGCGATCGTCGTCACGACGCGCAACCACGACGGCCGAGCAACCAGCAGCGGAACGAGCAGCCCGAGTGGCAGGAACACCATCACGTTGATCACTGCGTCGGCCCACTCGTAGCCGACGACCGGTACGACGTTCACCGGCGGGATCCAGGGGCCCTCACTCGCAGGCCAGTCGAGGTAGATCGGGAACACCGTGTTGGCCACGACCCCGC
Organism: Curtobacterium sp. ISL-83; assembly: GCF_018613895.1. Classification (GTDB taxonomy): domain Bacteria; phylum Actinomycetota; class Actinomycetes; order Actinomycetales; family Microbacteriaceae; genus Curtobacterium. The sequence continues at coordinate 5,138 of NZ_JAGGPH010000032.1, read as the reverse complement.
CGGCGTACACCGAAAGGGCGGCTGCTACCGTCGCGCGCGGCAGCGTCAGCCGCCGTCGGGCGCGCAGGACCGCGACGAGTACCACGAACAGCATGACGCTCAACGGGACTACCACGGGGAGTACCGGTACCGCTCCAAACATTGCGTGTTTCCTCTCATGCCCCGAGCGAGTGAACCGGACGGCGGCAGTTTGCGGGGGGGGGGCAGGGGTAGGCGCGCACGGTTAGCGTTGCGTGTCAGCGGGGGCTGCGGGCTGTTTAATGCCGAGGTGAGTGTGACCGAAGCCGTGGTCGTACTTGACGCCGTACCCCATGAGGCGGTCGAGCCCGATGTGGACCAAGCCGATAGCACCGGCGACGACGAGGACGGGCGTGTTCAACGCGAAGCCTGCGGCGAGGAGAACCACAGGCAGAGGGGCGGTGTGCGCCAGATTGTAGGTCCATGCGCCCACCCGGTTGTTGATGAGGTACGCGAGCATGGAGAGGTCGGGGGCCAAGAAGAGTGCCGGGATGAGCCACCAGGGGGCGCCGGTCGTGGCGTAGGCGACGATGGCTGCTGCGGCGATGGCGGCCCCTTCGGCTCTGAGCCAGGCTCGGGGCCGGCCGGTGACTACACCTGGTGCGGGAGCGCAGACCAGGGTCGCGTCAGTTCTCGCCGGTGCAGAGTCGGGTCCGTTGATGAGGCTGCTTGCGCTCGGAGCGTCGGGAAGAGTGTTGGTCACGAGGATGCTCCAGTTGTAGAGGTGGCGGGTGTGGGGTGTCGATTGGTGCAGCAAGCACCCGGGCAACCGGGCATCGGCAGGTCACCTGCTATCCGGGACGGTTGCTGGCGGTGGGAGCGCGTTACTTGTCGGTGGGCTTAGTGCGCAGGCCGCGGTCGACGAGGTCGATGAGCCACTCGAAGCTCTCGTCGGTCGCGGTGCCCCACTGAAAGCCGCCGTCCGCTTCGATGGTGGCGAAGCCGTGGAAGATGCTGCGGAGCGCTCGGAGCGCGTGGGTGGTGTCAGCGGACGCGATGTCGTAGCCGCGGAGTACGGCGAGGAAAGGGTCGAGTCCGCGCGCTTCAGCGATAGCGACCGGGTCGTCGGGGCCGGTCAGCTTCAGTCCGACCGTGGCGGCGTAGCGGCCAGGGTGCTTGAGGACGAAGTCACGCAGCGCGCGGGCTGCAGCCCCTAGAGCGTCGCGGCCCGCGCGGCCCTGGGTGGCTGCGCCGATTGCGTCGGCGGCTTCGCTCAACGCGAGGGCTGCGATGCGGCGGCTCAGATCGTCCTGGTTGGCGACGTGTTTGTAGAGCGAGGGTGTGCGTACCCCTACCCGTTCCGCGAGCTGGCCCATGGTCAGCTCAGTGAAACCGATCTCGTCGGCGAGATCGGCGCCGGCCGCGACGACTGAAGCGGTGTCAAGACCTGCCCTAGGCATGAACGCCGGCCAGGAACGTCAGCATCGCGGTGGCGACCTGTGTGGGGAACTGCACGTGCGGGTAGTGACCGGCGCCCTCGATCATCTCGAGGCGGCCGAGGCCGGTGGGCAGGTCAGCGACGATTGCCTCTCCTTCGCGTTGCGGGTTGACCCAGTCGCAGTCCGCGCTGCCCTGCACGACCAACACTGGGCACTGCACGTTGCCCAGTTGCTCGCCGGCGTCCACTGGACGGCTGTTCCCCATGGCCTGCAGTGCCTTCATCCGCCCGGGCTCTGCCAGCATCGCGGTGATCTGCTGCAAGCGAGCGTCGTAGTCGACGGGCTTGACGTCAGGGTAGGCGACATCGAGGTACTTCGCCCACTGCCGAACACTGCCGAACATGGTCATGCCCACCAGGTGGAGCAGACCGCGCCGGTAAGAGGCCACCCGCATGTCGCCGAGCGAGGTCGACTGCTTGCGCGTGAACGGGGCGAGCTCGACCAGGGCTGTGATGAGTTCCGGAGCCTTCGCCGCTGCGATGGTCGCAGCACCGCCGGAGATGGAATGCCCGACGAGAACCGCTGGCCCGCCCAGGTGCTGAACCAGGCTGATCAGGTCGCCGGCGATGTCGGTGCGGGTGTGGCCGGCCCATCCGACGCTGGACTCGCCGTGGCCGCGGAGGTCCACTGTCGCGACCCGGTAGCCGGCTTCGACGAGGAGGGGCGTGAGGAAGCGGTACGCGTCTCGGCTGTCACCCATCCCGTGAGCGAGCACCAGTAGCGGACCAGTGGTGCCGCTCAGCTCGTAGGCAAGAGTGCCGCCATCGATGGTCAGGAACTCGGTCATGTGTGCCTCCAGTAGTTCATCCTGCGGTGGCTTACCGGGTTAGCCCAAAGCTAACAGACATAGCTTGTATGTCAAGGGGTGTCGGCAACCGGCCCACCGCTCGAGGTGATCTGCAGCCAGTCGTCACCGCGACGAGCTCGGCATCGGATCGGTGTGGTCAGGGAGCGCTGCCGCTGTCGACGCCGAGCGTTATCCCTGTGACGTAGCTGGATCGGTCGCTGAGAAGCCACTCTGCAGCCACCGCGATCCCTGCACTGCAACAAGACCAGCGAAGGGTCCGGGAGTCATGCGGGAGCCTCGAGGGCCTCGGGTTGCGTGTGCAGTGTGACGGGGGCTCATTGTCGGCGCGCACACTGGTACTCGTGAAGCAGTCCGGGGTCTCGATGCAACTCGCGCTTGCCATTTCCAGCCTCGCCGTCTCCGTGACGATCGGTTGGGAAACGCTCGGTGCTCCCTTCTGGGCAGTGGTGTGCTCGGGCTTGGCTGGCGCGGCCTGGATGGTTCGCGTGTTGGCCCGCTTGAGGGATCGTTCCCCGGGCGATGTCGGGCTTCTGCTGGTGATGGTCATCGGCTCCGCGCTTGCTGCCGGACCGACGTACGGCATCAGCCTGTACCCGGCGGCGGGCAGCCTCGTCATCGTGCTCGGCAAGAGCACGCCAGGGCGCTGGCGAGTCTGGGCGTGGCCCGTACTTGCTGCGTCGTCGGCCGTCATCGGGTTTCTCTTGGGCGCGCACGAGCCAGTGTCAGTGGGTGTGACGACCCTGACGATTGGGATCGCGTCGATTGCCGGTCGCGCCAGACGTCGGCACGCACTCGAAGTCGAGAGCAGGTTCTCCGGCCTCGACCGTAAGTACGCCGCGGACCTAGCGCGCATGCAGGCGTCCGTCGATCGGCTGTTGCTCCCGGCGACGCTGCGCACGCGGTTCCCAGGGCTGACCCCTCGGGAAGCCGAAGTGCTCGCTCTGATCTGCCGGGGGCGGTCGAACGACGAGATTGCCGACGCCTTGTCCATCACGGTGGCGACGGTCAAGGGATACGTCAACTCGTTGTTCGCGAAGCTGGCAGCCAGGGACCGCGCCCAGGCCATCGCGCTCGTGCTCGGCACCGCACCGCGCGACGCTTCCACTCACGCTCTCACGTCGCCCGTCACAGCCGACGGCTGAGGGTCGACTCCAAGTCGGCGTGCCCGCGTCAGAATCACGCCGACACGGAGCAACACCGTGGCGCCCGCCATCAGCACCAGGGCCGCCGGCCAGACGTCATTGCTGATCGCGTGCTGAAAGTCGAAGCGCCCGAGGTCCAACCGACCATTTTCCGTGGCCCACAGCTGAAACGCCAACCGTGCTCCCATCCCGGCGACCCAGAGCACCGCCGCCACGACGCCAGCACGCGTCATGACCCGACCGTCCGTTGTCGACATGTGTGTCGTGAAACCAATCGCTGCTCCGAGCAGCGCGCCGATGACGACGAAGCCGCCAATCACCAACGCGTTGTCGCCGCCGAGCGGGACTGAGTGCACATACGCGATGCCGGCCCACAGCACGAGCGCGATCGGAAGGAGAACCTGCACCAGGGTCAGGCGTCTCCGGCGGATCTGCAGCAGCACGAGCGCGATGAGGGTGATGTCGATGATCCACAGAGTCGTTGTCATGCCTCGAGGATCCCGGCCGGGAGAACCCGCTCGACACCACCCCAGGGTGGGATTGGGACGATCCCACCCTAGGGTGGGCGCCACCATCAGGCGCAGCGTCGAAGACCAGCGTCGGGTTGGGGCGGCTGTCACTCAGCGATACCGCTCCGGTAGGCGTACGCCACTGCTTGCACCCGGTCGCGGACGCCGTGCTTGAGCAGGATGCGGGAGACGTAGGTCTTCGCCGTCTCCTGAGTGACGAACACCGCTGCCGCGATCTCCGAATCGGCCGTATTCCTCGGACCAGTTCGGACCGACCGGTCTCTCCTCACTTCGGAGGTTGCGCGCGGAGGAGGATTCCGGTTACTTGCAGACCGATTGCCACCATCAACACTAGAAGAAACCAGCCTTTGAAGCCGGGGATGAGAAAGAGCATCACAACCGAACCGGCTCCTACTATGAGAGCCGCGATGATGAAGGTGAGGCCGAGTTTCATGGGTGCGTGCCGAGCGGGTCTATCAGCGCCGAGCTGATGATCGGTTGGGCATGAAGCAAAGGCTACGCACGTCGGTCGAACGCGCCAACTCCCAGTCGACCACCGCGCCTCCTGGTAATCCGATCGGAAGGCTTCTCAGCCGCTCCGATGACCGCCCGGTAGCTGGTCGCGATCTGGGCGCTCGAGCGCGTTCGAGCCCGCGGCGTCGCTCCGATTGGCCAGTCTCAGATGCCGATCGGTCAACGGGACGGGAAGGGCCGACCAACGGTGGTCGTGGTCGTGATCCTCGAGGAGTGCGGTTGCGTCAGCGTCGGAGGGTGCGTTTCGGGTACTCGCCGAACTGATTGAAGTACTCGTGGGAGAACCGTCCCATGTGGCCGAAGCCCCACGTGGAGGCGATTTCCGCGACCGTCGTGACGTCCGGGTCGGCTTTGAGGAGGTCGGAGTGGGCGTGCCGGAGGCGCACTTCTCGGAGGTAGTTCATCGGTGTTGCGTTGAGCTCTCGTTGGAACGACTCCTGCAGGCCGCGAACGCTGAGACCTGCCGCATCGGCGATGTCCGCAACCGTCAGCGGCTCGGCTGCGTGTTCGTGGATGAACGCGACCGCTGCGCGCAGTCGCGCGTTCTTCCGGTTCCCGAACCCCTCGGGAAGCGGCTCACCCTGGAACGGGTACAACCCGAACAGGGACCGGGCAACATCCCTCTGGGCTTCGTGCCATGCCGGCGACGAGGGGCCCTCGGAGCGGAGCGCGTGCATCGCGGACGCCA
>NZ_JAGGPH010000031.1 GCF_018613895.1 Curtobacterium sp. ISL-83 | reverse complement strand
CAACGACCGGCTGAACCCAAGATCGGGTATCGGGACGGCCGCGGAGTCAGGCAGGCACCGTGTCAGTCCATGGGGAACGGACGACGTGCGATCCACACAGTGAAACCAACGATGAGTAGCGCATCGAGAGCGAGGGCAAAGAAGCCGAACCCGGGTGTGAAGCCGGCTTCGAGCGATCCAACTCCGAGAAAGACGGTTACTGCAGCGCCCAACACGAGAAACACAGGCAGGATCAGGCTGAGACGAGGTTGAGCGTTGAGTGCGAGCTGCGCGTTATGGACCCACCGCTTGTTCCGAGCGCGCCAGACAATTCCTGCAGCGGTGAGCACGAGGAGCGCCACACTCATCACCGGGAACAGGGAATCTCGCACTTCTTCAGACTACGAGCGCGGTGGTCGTGGTGCACCTCGATAGCCGATCGGCTACCGGAACAATCCGAGAGCCTCAGCTAACACTCAGGGGCGAACGGCTGTCGCGCTCAAGGATCGGCTACCGGACGACTTCGAGATTGGGTTGCCAGAGCCAGCGAAGGGCGTCGGGGAGGAGTACTCCGCCGTGGTTGGGTGAGTGGCCGCCGTCGCCGGCGACGAGGCGGAAGTCGTAGCCCCCGCCTGCGAGCGCGGCCGCGGTGTCCAGGCTTACAGCGAACCAGTTGCGCTCGCGTTCGTTCCAGTGCAGATCGCGGTGAGCGGCGTGGAGGAAGAGACGCGTCGGCCTGCGGGCTTCGGTAGCGAGCAGGGCCGCGTAGGGTTGCCGCCCGGCATCTGCGCGAAGCTCGGGTTGAAGGCGATTGCTCTCCCCAGGCCGTCTGGGCGGGTCCATGCAGCGGTGACGGCGGCGTTCCCGCCGCTACTGCCACCGCAGATGCCGCGCATCATCGGATCGTCCGAGACAGCGTTGGACGTTCGAATGATCGGCAGTACCTCGTCGAGCAGGTAGCTGGCGTAGGTGTCGTTGAACGCGTCGTACTCGGGGCTGCGGTGCTTCGTCGGAGTCCCCTCGACATCGAGGACGCCTGGGTCGACGAACACGCCGATCATCTGAGGCAGGTCATGCTTGGCAGCGAGATTATCGAGGACGATCCCGCCGCGAACGTCGCCCTCCTGGTCGAGGTACCACCAGCCGTCGTTGAAGAACATGGGACTGCTGCAGGTTCGGTTGACTCGTTGGTTTAGGCCGCGAGTGCGACCTGTGGGTTGATGATCGTCTCGTACTCGATCGGGGTCAACTTCCCCAGTCCTCGCTGACGCCAGGGAGCTGTCTGGTCGTAGACGTCCTGCGACGCAACCGGCGTGGCGGATGAGTGACAGGTCGAGGGCGAACGACTGGTTGGGGCGTCTGGCGGGAGCGTGCGCCTAGCTCGCATACCCCGGTTGCTCGCCTGTCCGCCGGGGCCGGCGGCCACTCACCCCGGTCTGGCCGCGATAAAGGATGCGGCCGTGCAGCCATCGTGCTCTGTTTGGCAAGCGAGCATGTCAATGCCCTGGCTGCGCTCCGGGCATGACTGCCCGGCGGTATCGCCTACTGCGAAATCGACCCAATCGTAGTTCGCGGCATCAAGGTGCCGCGGCTGGTTCCTGTGACTCGACAACCGCGCGCCAGATGCTGACCGCCCGCTCCGTCGCACCGCTCGAAGTGAGTGCTTCGGCGGCGTGACGTAACGCGGCTGTCTGTTCGTGTCGACGCCCGAGAGCTTCGAGGGCGGACGCGCGGACGAGTTCAGCCTCGGCGACCGTTTGGTTGGGCAGGTTGTTGCCGTCCAGGGTTTCCCCGGCCAGGTTGAGTGCCCGTAGGGGGTCCGTGGGGATTGACCGCCGTGCACGGAGCAGGTCGAGTTCGGCGCAGTCATGCGCGTTGCCGACGATCGCGAGGCCGTGCGCGGCCCGCTCGATGAGGGCGTCGACACCGCTGTCGTCGATGCCGGCCTCGACCCGGAGCGCTGCAGTCGCTTTGTGGAACCGGGCCCACGCGCGCAGTGACGCCTCGGGCCGGAGTAGCCGTGCGGCTTCGTCGTGTGCCGCGACCGCTTCGGCGATCCTGCCCTCGGCGAATCGCACGTTCCCGATGGACCAGGCCGCAAGGGCACGGCTGTGACCTTCGGGCAGCGTAGCGGTGAGCCGGTCAAGTTCCTCGGTCGCGAGCGCGAGTGCGGAGGCGTCACCGAGCTCGGCGAGGGCAGCGATCTCGGCGGTGCGTGCCGCGACGACGACCTCTGTCGGGCAGTCGCCTTTCGCCTCGACCGCCTCGACCGCCTCGGTTGCTGCGTCCCTGGCGGCGCTCAGGGCGCCGTCGGCGCGAAGCGCCCGCGACCGGATCGCTAGGGTGATGGCGCGGAGTACGGGGGACGTCGCCGCGACGGCGCTCTCGAGGAGCTCGTCAGTCGTGCGAAGGCACTCGCGGAAGTCGCCGCGCTCGAGTTGGGCCTGCGCGCGGACTTGCATCGCCGCGAAGTGATCACCGGCGGACGTCGACGCCATGGCGCCGCGGTCGACGGTGTCGTACTCATGACGAGTCAATGCCTCGTACAGCAGCACCTGTGAGACCGTCGCGGAGACGCTGTCGGACGAGAGGTCGTCCAGGAGTACGCCGACGGATACAGCGAGTCTTGCGGCGAGGTACTCGGCGACTCCGGTGGTGGGCATCCGCTTGCCACGTTCGAGATGCGAGATGTAGCTCGCCGAGAAGCGCTCCCCGCCAAGCTCGGCCTGCGAGAGCCCTCGCTCGGTCCGCGCTCGGCGGAGGTTCGTTCCGAATGTCGCCACGTCCGCACTTCCTGGCTGACCGCACCCATTCGTCCTGCGACGAACCCGGGGCAAACCTAGCAGCCGACGACCACTGTGACAACTCGCAAGTAACAAATGACAATAATGTCATGCACTTGACAGATCTGTCATATGCTCGCCGGGACCTGACCTGGACTCCGGAGACACCATCCATGTACAAGCGCACCGCAGCCGCTCTCATCGGCACACTAATCGTCGCGTCGAGCGTCTTCGTCGCCACGCAGCCCGCCAGCGCGGGGGAGGGCAACTGGCCTTCCGCCGTGACGGCAGGTGAGGGCAACTGGCCTTCCGCCGTGGCGGCAGGTGAGGGCAACTGGCCTTCAGTCCTCGCCAGCGGCGAGGGTAACTGGGTCCCCGAGGACGTCCTGTGAGCATCCCAACGCCGACTCTCGACGTCACCGTCCTCAAGCACACGCCAAGCGGCGAACCGGTCGAGGGCTATCGACTCGACGAGGAGCACCCCGCGCCCTTCAAAGCGTCGCGATGGAGCCTCGCTCCGGGGTTCACTTCGGACTGGGACCAGCACGACGTCATCGAGCTCTGGTTCGTGTCGGCCGGCACCGGCATTGTGTCGCATGGCGGCGTCACGTTCCGGGTGAACACCGGCGACGCCGTGTACATGCCGAGCCGCACGCGGCACCGAGTGCACAACGATGGCACGGAACCGATCACGCTGTTCAGCGCATGGTGGGCACCCGAAAAAGGGGACGCGAACCGTGGCTGACCACGTGCGCGACCTCCTCGACGAGACTGTTCGGCTGATGCCGACAGCGAGCAAATATCTGTTCTTCCCGGGATACTTCACCCCTAACGGCGAGCTCCACCTTGGGCACGTCGCGGGCCCGTACCTCCGGGCCGAGATCGCTCGCCGCACGCTCGAGCTCTTCGGCGCTCACGTCACGACGGTCAGCGCTTCGGACGCGTTCGAGAGCGGCGTCACCTACGCGGCGGTGACTGGCGGGGGATCGGCTGAAGCGATCGCATCGCAGTACGCCGAGCGCGCCCGGACAGCACTCGCCGACCTCGGTTTCGCGGTTGACCTGTTCGCCGACCCCACCCGTAGCCCCTGGCGCGAGCGAGAGTGGGACGCCGCGGTTGCGGTCATCGACGCACTCGAACGTGCTGGTCGGATTGACCTGCGCGATGAGGAACTGCTCGTCGGCGAACCGCCCGCGCCTGCGGCCGGGGTGGGCGCGTTCGTCGAAGGGACATGCCCGTCGTGCCGAAGCGCACAGAGTGGAAACGTTTGCGAGCTCTGCGGGCGGTGGCTCGACCCGGCGGCGATGAACAGCATCTGGCCGCACGACGGCACGCAGTCTCGTGCGAGGTCCCGCTCCGCATTTGTCAGGACAGATTCTGCCCTCACACCCGACGGCGTCCGAGGTGTTGTGGAAGCGGATTACCAGTACCTCGTCGCCGACCACCTGCACGACGCCGGAGAAACCCTTCGCGTCAGCTATCCGTCGTGGTGGGGACTCCAGTGGCCGGGCGACACTCTCCCGGGTCACGTGATCTCCAGTTACGTGCTTGGGAAATACGGTGCGACGCGCATGCTCGGCGACGCAGTGGCCGAAGAGCTGGGCTCGGATCCGTTCGCCGTTGACGGTGACGTCGTGACGGCGGCATTCGGGGGCCTGGACAGCGCTTTTGGGTGGCTCGCACTCCATGGCCTAACCGGCGATGGTGTCTCGTTCCGCCCGTTCGACCATGTCGTCGTGAACCGCTTCCTGCTGCTCGATGGCGAAAAATTTTCCACTTCCCGGCGCCACGCCATCCGCGTGCACGATGCACTTGACGCCGGCGTGGACGTCAACGCGCTCCGGCTTCTCCTCTCCCGGGTGGCCCCGGCAAGTACGGAGACGAACCTGGACGTCACTACCGCGACGTGGCAGTCCGACGATGATGTCTCGGCGATCGACGGGGCACTTCTACGGACGGTCGGCGCAGCAGCCGGAGGTGACGTAGCCGAGGAGATCGACCCGGACGCGTCCCGCCGCGCACGCGAGGCGTTCGCGGCGCTCCGCAGAGCCGTCGTGCTCCCAGAGGTTGACGCTCTGACCGTTGCTGCGACGTTTATCGACTGGGCACGGTGGGTTTCGGACGGGGGTGCTCCCCACGCGCCGCGGTTTGCGCGCCGTGTGCTCGCTCTCCTCGCCTACCCGCTCATGCCGGCCTGGGCGAAGGCCGTCGAAAACTCCACTGGGGGTGGGCTCTTGCCCGACGTTGCAGCGTCGTCGGACCTGCACATCGCACCTGTGCCGCGGAACGCGCTTGAGACACTTCAGGAGCGGGTCCGGTGACGGCCCGGTCCGCTGCACGTCAGCGCCTGCTGGTTGTCGGTGCCGGCATCGTTGGCATCACGACCGCTTTCGAGGCCTTGCGCGGCCACGATGTCGACGTCACCCTGATCGACCGCACCGCGCCGCTCGCGGGGATCAGCGGGCGCGCCGGCGCAGGTGACCTGCCGCTGGGATGGACTCCGCGCCACAACGACCTCATGCATCGATCGTGGGACTGGCACCGCGACGTCCTCGGGGACGGCCCCTGGCGGACTCCGTACTTGTCGGTGTGGTACGACCTGAGCCCGGAGACTCGCCAGATGGTTCTCGGCGGAACGACCCGCGTTGAAGGAGATGTCGCGGACTTCACCCGACTACTCGCTGGCTCCGGTTGGATCCCGACGGCGTATGACGTCTCGTGGAGCTACCGGATCTCGCCAAAGATCCTCGCCCGACGGCTGCTCGATCAAATGGTCCAGGACCCGCGGTTCACGCTCATGACGGGCGAAGTCCACGAAGCCGTTGACGTCGTTGACGGGGTGGTGGCCGAACTGGACGACGGGCGGTCCCTCGCTGCCTCCGCGGTGGTCGTCGCCGTTGGCCCGTGGGTCACCAGCCGCGTGAACTCCTGGGGACGCCTCGCGACGGATGCCGGTGTGCGCACAAAGCGGGTGTACGGATTCCGTGCGCGGGTGGACCCTGAGCGGCGCACCGATGTGATGTTTGCCGACGCCGACGCCGGAATTTTTGCAATGCCCGCTACCCGTCCGGACGAAATCGCGCTGAGCATCAAGCACGACGAGTGGGACGTTCCGCCTTCGTCGGCGGACCTGCCGGACAGCGTCCTGCAGCGCGGACTCGACTTCATCGAGCGCCGCACGCCGTTCGGCGCGGTTCGCTCGTTCGAGCCGCGCGTGCACGTTGATACATACGACCCCGACGCTGTTCCCGTCGTAGAGAGCACGGTGCCCGGCGTGGTGGTTGTGACCGGGACGCATGGTTCCGGTGTCCGGCTCTCACCGGGCCTCGCACAGGACGCGGTTGCGCGAGTCCTGGGTGCGCCGGGGCGGGGCGCGTTGACGGTCAGTTCCGCGGTCGCGGCTTCGGCGCCGTCATCGCCGGGAAAATAGGGGGGACAGGATGCGGTACTCGGTTGACCTGCTCTGCATTGGAGCGGGAGCGAAAGCGACAGCGGTCGCCGCGAAGGCGCACGTGCTCAACAGTCGGCGTGCTAACCCCGTTCGCGTGCTCGTCGTCGAGAAGCAAGCGCCCGCGGCGCACTGGACCGGCCAGTACGGCTACACCAGCGGTTCGGAGCACCTCGGCACTCGTCCTGAGAAGGACATCGGATTCCCGTACCAGTCCGAGGCGGCGTTCGGGCCGGAGTTCGCCTTCGTCGACGACGCGATGCCGGGGCTGTCGTGGCACAGCTACCTGCGCGACGCCGGTCAGTACGGACGGTGGATCGACCGGGGAGCGCCGGCAGTGTCACATGCCCGGTTCGGCGACTACCTCTGCTGGGTGCAGGAGCGTGCTCGCAATGGCGTTACGCACCACAAGTCCGGCGTGGCACGTCTGCGGCTCAGCGGCGACTCGTGGGAAACCGTGCTCGAGGACGGCACGGAGGTCACTGCGGGGAGCGTGCTGCTGACGGGTCCCGGGAGAATGCAACCCCTGCCCGGTTCCGATGGGCTCGACCTTCCCGATGCCGCAAGCCCGCGCTCCGCGATCACGAGCCGTGTGATCGCGTCGTCGCACGTCGTGGTCGTTGGCGGTGGGGAAAGCGCCGCGAGCTCGGCCCGCGCCGTCCTCGACGCGATCGGCCCCTGCGGCAGGGTGACCATCGTGAGCCCAGGTCACCTGCGAACGCGGTCGGAGACGTTCCAGGACAACGACTTCTATACGAACCCCGAAGCGGGCTGGCCGGAGAAAACGTGGGACGAGCGCATTGACTTCATCCGGCGCACAGACCGGGGTGTTGTGTCCCCGCAGCTGCTCGAACGGTTAGCGGGCGACGACCGGGTCGCGGTGGTGGCCGGCCGGGTAAGCGGCGTGGAGCGCTTCCTCGACGGGTACCGGGTGACGGTCGGCGGCGCGGTGCTCGCCGCCGACCTCGTGATCAACTGCTCGGGGTTCCGCTTGGCCCCGCTCCTCGAGGAGCTCCTCGACGACCGGAGCATTGCGCTTCTCCGCGATGCGGGCCCGCGATTCGACGACGCCGCGCTCGCACGGCTCATTGACGACGACCTGCGACTCGCCGCGCTGCCCGCTCCTCTTTTCGTCCCGGCGCTCGCGGGGCCGCAGGCCGGTCCAGGCTTCGCCAACCTCAGCATCCTCGGGAAGCTCGCTGACCGAATACTCCTGACAGTGCTCCGTCGAGACAGTGCCGCAGCGACGCCGGCATACGGAACAAAGGCGATCGATGCTGTTCTTCGTTGAAGCGGCGACCAGCGGCTCTGGTCTCCGGATGCTCCGCGCCCTGACCGAGCGTGGCGAGCCGACGGCGTTCATCACGAGCAACCGGGCCAAATACGCCGCCGCGAACGACGCGCGCGTGCTCGACCATCTCGAGGCGTTCGGGCGACTAGTCGAGGTCGCCTCGACCGAGGACTACCACCTCCCGGAAGCAGTGACGTCGATGCCCGGACCGCACGGAGTCGTCGCGTCAGGTGATCGCTACCTGGCGTACGCGTCATGCCTCGCCGAGGACTTGGGCGCACCCTTCCCGACGTCCGGTGCCGTCGAAGTCCTCCGCGATAAACGCCGTGCCCGTGCGCTGTACGACGACCTTGGGGTGGGACGGGTGCGGTGGGCGCGCGCCGAATCCGAGGAGCAGGTCCGCGCGTTCGCGACGCACACTGCGGCGACCGGCGTGATCAAGAACGTGCATGGGACCGGGAGCCAGGACGTTCGCGTCTACTCTGGCGCGGACGAGGCGGTCCTGTTCTGGCGGGAGCTCGTCGCAAAAGAGCGTTACCTGCAGGGCGAACTCATGGTTGAGGAGTACGTCCAAGGACCGCTGGTGAGCTGCGAGGTGCTCGTCAGTGCTGGCGTGGCGCAGGTGCTCGGATACACCGACCGCCAGCTCTCACCATTCCCGACCGTCGCCGAGATCGGCTACACCTTCCCCGCCGACTTGCCCGGCCCGCTGCGGGACGACATGCGGCACACGGTCGACGCAGTCGTCGCCGCGCTCGGGATCGAGCAGGCGTTCCTGCACGTGGAATTCGTGCTGCGTGAGGCAAACGCTCACCTCGTGGAGGTCAACCCTCGACTCCCCGGCGCTTTGGTCACCTACATGCTCCAGGACTGCTTAACGGACGATTTTGCTCAGATGGTCGCCGACTCGGCACTCGGAAGGACCGTCCCGACGACCTCGCCGAACGGACTCGTTTCGAGCGGCTACATTGCCTACGCTCCGACCCGGGCCCGCGCGACTGCGCCCTCCGACCGCGACGCAGCTGCGCGCTTCCCTTGGGTCGTTGACGTGCTCGGCGGGGTGGACGTTGGTGCGGAGATCGCCCCGGCCAGTGACTACCGCGGCGCGGTCGGCCATGTCCGCGCCCTCGCGTCCAGCCAGAGCATCGCGCAGACCGCTGCCCGCGCCGCCGCAGAGTTGATGGTCCCGCCGAGTGAACCTGTCCCCGACATCGAGGAACCATGATCCACACTCAGCTCATCCCACTTGCACACCCCCTCCCGGACGACGTCGAGTCGTTCGGAGGCGGCACGACGCTGTACTCGTCGCTCCGCTGGAACCGAGCCTTCTCCGGACGGGACGCGACGTCGTCCGTGGTGGTCGCCCGTGACGAACGGGGGGTGGTCAGGGGGACGCTCCTCGCGCACCTCATGCCGGAAGGATCACGCAACACCGTGTACGACGTTGTGACCCTGCTCGATGGGGCCTTGGACATCACTCCGCGAAGTGCGCAGCTGTTACTCGGATCCCGCAACGGTCAGTGGAACGGATACCGGATCGACGCCGATGGCCCATTGCATCGAGCCACGGTGCTCAACGCCCTCGTGGATGAAGCTCGGACCATCGCCGACGTTCCTGTCGGGTTCCTCTACGGTCCGCGCCCCGAGGCCGAGGAGATCACCAGGGCGATGGGAGCTGACGCTGTCCTCCTCCTCACTGAGGCGAACTCGACGGTGTACCTCGATGGCGGCGGCTTCGACGCGTACACCGCGCGCCTACCCGCGAAGCGGCGTTCGGACGTTCGACGAGACCTCGAGGCTGCCGGTGGCTTCCCCAACAGCGGACCCGTCGGCGCGGACGACCCGGCACTGGCAGCCTGGGCGGAACTCGCCGCCGAAACTCAGCGGAGGCACGGGCAGCCCGCCGACGCGGTGCGACTCAGGACCTATCTGCGCACATGCGTCGAGGGGGCGGAGCGAGCAGTGGCATTTTGGTACGGCGCCCGCGCGGACCCGACAGCCTTCGCGCTGGCGCTCGTGTACGACGGCGTGCTGTGGCTCCGACTCGTTGGCCTGCGGTACGACGAGCACGGCGGCACGTCCGGACGCTACCCCGGCGTGCTCGTGTTCGGGCCGGTACGGGTGGCGGCAGAGGAAGGACTCGCTGCCGTTGACCTCGGCGCCGGCCTGGCCGACTTCAAGGGGCGCAGGGGCGCCCAGAACGACGCGCGGTGGTCCGCGATCCTCCCAGCCGGGCTCCCGGTCGACCCCCGACTGATTGCCGAACGGAACGCCGCAGAGGCCGTGCGGCTGAGCGTCAACCTAGACTCACCCCAACGGGTGCTCGCGTGAGCGTCCTCGCCGAGACAGTCGAGTGGCGTCCACTCTTCAACCGATTTTGGGCGAGCCACTCCCTCTCGCAGCTCCTAGCGCAGACAATCGCCGTTGCGGTGCCGCTCATAGCCATCTCGGTGCTGCACGTGCCGTCGGCGCAGGTCGGCCTCGTGACTTCACTGCAATTCGCTCCGGTCCTCGTCGTGACACCGCTCCTCGCCGCCCGAATCGACAGCGTCGCGCGACTGCCGCTGATGCGTGCCGCCCACTGGGCTCGCGGTGTGCTCTGGCTCATCGCTGCGGCGCTCAGTGTGACCGGCCTGCTGTCGTGGACGGTGCTCATTTTCCTCGTGACCCTCGCGGGGGTCTGCACCGCAGCGTTCGATGTCGCCACCCAGACGTTCATTCCGAACCTCGTGCCGCGCGCCGAGTTGGTGACGGCAAACGCTCGGGTGCAGGGGTCGTTGTCGTTCGCGCAGATCGTGGGGCCCGCCTTCGGCGGCGTACTCCTCGGGACCGGACACGTCAGCGCCGCGTTCGTGCTGTTCGGCGTCGCGTTCGCAGCCTCGGGTGTGCTCCTTCTCCGGGTGCACGTGGACGAACGGACCTTCACCTCCGAGGAGTCCTTCGCCCGCCGGTTCACGGCTGGCTTCCGGGTCGCATTTGGATCGGCGGTGCTGCGTGGTCTCCTCATTAACGCGACCTGGTTCAACCTGTTCGAGCAGCTCATGATCACCACGTTTTTGGTGTACGCCGTGCGGGTAGCCGGTCTCGGGGAGGGGACAGTTGGTTTCGTCATCGGTGGGGGCGCCGCCGGTGCCCTGCTCGGTGCGGTCATCAGCGGACGGCCTGCCCCCGGCAGCACGCGCGTCCGACTGGTCCTGTTTTCCGGCCTAGCCGCCGTCGCACCAAGCGCCCTCGTTCTCGTGACCGACCAGGGGCCGCGATCGATCATCTGCGCCGTCGCCGCATTCTTCTGCTACGGCGTCGGGGTTGCCGCATATAACGTGGTTGCCATCTCGTTGCGGCAGCGGGCCACGCCCCACGACGGACTCGGGCGGGTAGGAGCCGTGTACCGGATGTTCGCGTACGGCGCGATCGCCGGTGGTGCCGCGCTGAGCGGCCTCTTCGTCTCCCTCGTCGGTCTCCGAGATGCACTCGCCGTCGCGGTCGTCGCACTGGTCGCCGGGTGGATCGTGATGAGCGTGGTCCTAGTCCGTACCCTTGGCACACACGCCGAACCTGGAGGAACAACGTGATCATCCGAGAACTCACCGCCGACGAGAGTTCCCTGGCATTCGACGCGATGCGTGCACTGCGGACTGCGCTGACCCGTGAGGAATTCGTTCGTCGAGTGCGTGAGCAGGCGCGGGACGGATACCGTCTCGTCGCGGCGTTCGACGACGCGACGACGACCGTGTTCGCTGTCGCCGGCTTCCGTTTCGCCGACAACCTGGCTTGGGGACGCCACTGCTACATCGACGACCTCTCGACGGTCCCCGCGGCCCGTGGGCGCGGTGCCGCGTCGCGCCTCCTCGCTTGGATCGCGGATGAGGCAGGCCGCGCCGGGGTCACTCAGGTGCACCTCGACTCGGGTGTGCAGGCCGAGCGGCAGGACGCCCATCGTCTGTACTTCCGTACGGGCTTCCGCATCAGCTCCTACCACTTCAGTCGAGTGGTCTGACCATCGAAATGGTGGAGCGTTGCGGCTCCGTCTTGCGCCTCCATTCGGACTGTCGGCGCATCAGCGACGCACGCCACAGCCGCAACACCATTTGCCCGCCCGACCGCACGCGCCGGGTTTGACCGGCCTCGCTGGGTGGCACGGTTCTGGCGCTGCGCCTTGTCCCGTCCTGTTCCGTTTGGCGATGGTCTACCCGACGGCCTGCGCCGTCCCGGAAGGTCGTCGGGTACACGGCCGGCTGTGCGACCCCCAGTGCGTTGAGTGGTGGAAGAGGCGCAGCCCGGTCTGGACAGGCGTTATCTCGTGCTCGCGGGCAGCTCGCCGAGATGAGACCAGGGACCGCTACTCCAAGCTCGACTGGCGTGTGCGCTGGACTGCGTGGGCGGCGGCTTCGACTTCTGGTGTGCGGGTGGATCCGCCGGGTTCGATGAGCGTGGTGACACCGTGCTCGGCGGCGTAATCGGCGTTGTCGCAGAACGGCACGTACCCGTCCGAGACACGCGTCACCCCTGTGAGGTCCGCAGCGGTCTGCCCGTTGTACCGCGCGGTCGCCGACGACGTCTCGGTGCCGGCAGACGACGAGTTCGACGAGTGGCCCTCGGTGTCAGAGCAGTCCCTGCGCGTGCCCGTCGAGGGTGCGCCGTCGCGTGGCCCCCTGGCTCGGTGGCAGCTCACCGAGCTCTCGTTGGCGGGGCTGCATCCTGATGCGCTGTTTCGCGTCGTCGGTGGTCAGCCCGCGGCACGGCTCGGGGCTCGCGGCGCTCCTGCATCATTCACTCGGTTGATCGGCCCGCGGACGCCCTGTGCAACGACGAACGCGATCCGCGCGAGCAACAACACCGCCCACGTCGCCTCCGCAGTCGCGACGTGCAGAATCGCGATGAGGAGCAGCCCCGGCGCGGCGACACCACAGTACGCACCGAAAAGCGCCGGCAAGCCACGGAAGGTCGACTCGGCGACCTTCCGGTAGGCGTAGAGGACACCTCCCCACGGCTCGAGCACGAGCTGGGCGACCATCATCGCCACGAGGATCCAGGAGAGTTCGTCGAGCGGTCGGACGATGGCGCGGGCGCCGACCAGGATCGCGGCGGCTCCGAGGAGAAGTGCGACGCAGCTGGTCTGCACCGTGGCCAGTCGCATCGCGTTCGGCTGTCCTTGTTCCTTGAGGACGAACCGTGCCCCGACGACGCCGAACTGCTTGAGGGGGACGATCGTGGAACGCATGAGCGAGACAGCGAGCGCCACGGCGGCGCCGCTCGCAGGCGAGTAGGCGCTCGCGATCAACACCGCGGCCGTGAACGTCACCATGAAGACCAGTCCGTCCACCGACGCTGCTCCTCGTTCGACGAGGGAGTGCAGGGCGGCGGCAGGACGACCGGCTGCGCTGCGAGCGGCCGATCGGACAGTCCTCGCGCTCACCAGGCCGATCGCAGCGAGTTGCCGACCTCGGATGGCTGCTCCGACCACGCCGGCCACAGACGTCGCCCCTCCGAGCGCGACCACCGCGACGATCGGCGGCGTGTGCGCGAGCACGACGACGACCGCCACGAGCGCCTGCATGACGGTACCCGTGGCGGCCGCCCCGAGGTTCCCGACGTCTCGGTGCAGGCTCTGGAAGGCTCCGTTGAGCACGAATCCGATCGGGGTGAGCGCCACCGCCGGGACGGCGCACAACCAGTACACGGCGAAGAAGCCGCCGATGTCGGTGTTCGTCCACAGCGCGCAGATGATGCCGACGACCGCACCGACGACGAGGAGGAGTCCCGCTGCGCCGAACGCCGCGGTGAGCTCCCGGTGCAGCGCGGTCGCTGCGCCCCTCGGTCCCACCGCACTCTTTCGTAGCGCCGGCGTGCACGCGCGGACAGTGGTCACGACGAAACCGGATGCGAGGACCGTCACGACCGCGGTCATTGAGCCGCCGAGTCCGACGGCAGCGCGCACCTCGGGCGGATAGGTGGCCGCGAGCACCAGGAGGACGATCACCACCCGGAAGTTCGGGAGGAACAGAGCCGACGCGGCGAGGCTCGCTCGCCCCAGGTAGTCGCGTCTGATCTGCATGGTCATCGCGTGGCCTCCATCCGGACCGTCATGGCTTCAGATGCGTCGAGACGCACCAGTCCGAGCCGTGGGTAGCCCTTCCAGCCAGAAGCTCCGTAGCGACCCTCGTCAGGGGCTGGGTCCCTGATGGTCACAGCGAATGCGTTTCCGTCGTGAACGACATCTGCCCCGCTCTTTCGGAGCGCGTTCACGAGGCGCGCGTGCAGGGATCGCTGTCGTCTCGCCACCGAAGCAGCTCGATCTGCGATGGCGCGTCCCCCGTTCTCGAGCAGCGCCTCGAGTACGGCGCACTGGAAGACGTCCAGCTCCATCGGGTTGGCTTCGGTCTCTTTCCCCTGACCCCGGCCGAGGAGGAGACCGAGCCGAACCCCGGCAAGCCCGAGCGACTTCGACGCGCTGACGATCAGATCGGCACCGTTCGAGCGTGCCGTCTCTGTTACCGCCGCAGCTCCCTCAGCGTCGAGGAGCGCGAAGGTTGCATCCATCACGACCGGGGCATGGCACCGGACGCTCGCGGCGAAGAGGTTGCCCACATCGTCGACATCGACAGGCGAACCAGGGAGAGTGATGACGACCACGTCGTCCCGACGGGCGCTTTCGAGGTCTTTCGCGTCCCGGTACCGGAGGATCGGGGTCCGAGTCGCGGCGGCGGTACGACCGAATCCGGGATACGCGTTCGCCGGTACGAACATCCGCGCGGGCTTCCGAGTCGCTACGAGCGCCCGAAGTGCAGCTTCAGCCCCTCTGTGGATGGATGACCGGGTCCCTTCCACATCGATCTTGAGTCCTTGCGCAAGCGCCGGTCCGGCAGTCCTCACATCGACGCCGACGTACGGATTCCAAGGTGCCGAAAGCACCAGCTGCGCGACGCGCTCCTTCAAACTGGAGCCAAGGTCACTCCCGTGGGTCGCGAATGAGACCCCCGGCGGAGGAACCAGGTCGTAGCTGCCAGTCACGAAACAAGAAGTCGTTCGAGGTCATCGGCCTCGAGGACCCGCCAGTGGGAGTCTCTCGGAACTTCGGCTTCTGGGCTCGCGGAGCGACCAGCGGCGTTGATGTCGGCGAGTGTCATCCCCAGTTCCGAGCGGAGGAACTCCGTGACGGTCCAGTGCCGTGCGCGTTCCTCGGTGAACGGACCGAAACTGTGCACGTAGTCCGGCACCCATCGCAGGAACTCGTCGACGAACTCGGTATCGCCGATCCTCGTGGCGTAGGCATCCGGACTGATGGACTCGTGATGGATGAAGCGCTTCCCAGGCAGGTCCGAACAGAGCGCTCCGTACGCCCGAGTCTGGACGATGAACTCGTGCCAGACCTCGTCAACGTCTGGCGTGACAACGATTCTGCGTCCAGTCGTTCCCGACATGATCGCGAGGTACTTCAGGCATTCGATGATGTGCTGGTCAGTGCACTCGATGCCGCGTTCCGTGACTCGGTCACGTACGGTTTCCACGTAAGACTTAGTGATCAACGTTGATCCCCCCATTTGGATTGACCTCTTCAGGAACAGCCCTGGAGACGGGCCGGCGCTGTGTGAGAACCGGCCCGTCCCGTTCGGTTACTCCACTTCAGCGCAGCAATCCATGTGGACTTCCTTGAGTCGCTCGATGTGCTGCGCCTTGATGGCTTCTGCGATTTCCTGCATCAGTCACCCCTTCCTGATCCTCCGGCCGGCATCACTGCCCGCGGAATGGAGACCCCCTGTCTCCATGGCCGGCACGCTACCGGGGTTGCAGAACCCAACTTCATGAGAGACGTCTCAGGTATTTCAGCTGGCAGCAGTCGCGAAAACGCGTCATCGTGTCGATGGGCAGTCTTCGACCGTCACCTGATCCACAGCGGCGCCGGGGCACCGACTACTCGCCCTCGCCGTGCTCGGCCCTACCAGCTCGCCCTGCTCCGATCCAGTACTGCATGACAATGTTCCCGTGCCGGCGAGTTCCGACTCCTGCGTGACGCAACGATGCCAGAACCGTGCCGCGGAGCGTTGCTGATGACCCGCTCGTGTAATTCGTCGTGTCCTCGGGCAGGCCGGAACCCGCGCCTACTGCGCGCGTTCGTCAATGCGGTCGTACGCGGCACCCACGAGTGGAGTGACGTCCACGCCGGCGTGCGCCACGTCCCTAACGAGCACCGCCGACGAATTCGTGTGCTCGACGCGGCGGCCGATCGAGCAGGTCTCCTCGCGATCGAGCTCACGCGCCCACCGAAGGTCGTACGTTTCGGCGTCGAAGAGCAGGAACAGCGCTGCGTGAAAGTCCCATGACCGAACGGCGGAGAAGTTCTGGCTGCGCTTGTCGTTGGACTGCACCGTGCGCGCCTTGACCTGGATCCGTCGGCCGTCGCTCGCGATGAGGTCGTAGCTCTTCTCCGAGTTGGGTGCGAGCGTTCCGCCGTAGGCGCGAACCGCCAGGCTCTCCGCGAGGTCGCCGAGCGGCGAGTTCCGTGTCCGGACGAGGTTCCGCCGCTCGAGTTCGTCGAGGATCGCGACGTAGCTGGCGAGAAGCTCGCGGACCGACAAGTCCGCGGGGTTGAATGGTGGCCGCGGGACGGGTGGAACGTCGGACATGGCGGCAGCCTACGTCGCATGCAGCGCTGGCCTCGAGAAGGCAGAACCCCCGCACCCGGATGGCTGCGGGGGTTGGAGAAGGTAGGCGCGACGCCGTGTTCAGACCTTCGACATCCGCATGGTTGCCGTGATCCCGGTGATCGTCACATCCCCGTAGCCGATGGGCCACCAGACAGCCCGCGAGTACGGATCGGGGGACGGTTGGGCGGAACGAGCTCGCTGCTGATTGGCGCCACCAGGGCAAGAGCTCTCACCGAGATCAGCCGTTGCTTGCCCGCGCCCTCCGCCATCGAGAGCTAGCCGACCGCCTGCGAGCGGGGTCGCTTCGCCGCCTCGCGATCCGGCGATCCGAGGCGAACAACTCGCTCATCGCGGAGGTCGACGACACTCACTACCGCCAGCAGCGCCGTCAGCTTTAAGTTTGTACTCGCCCGTGACCTTGCGACACGACCCTCGCCTGCGGGCTGTGGCTCGGCGGATGGAGGAGGACCTCGCCGTGCTGGTGCGCTTCTACCAGTCCCTCAACCTCCAGTCCTGCGGCGCCCTGAAGCAGGAGCTGACCAGTTATTGCGGACCGGGTGAGGGTTACGGCATCCGTCGAGGAAGACCGGGCAGCGCAAGAACGGGAAGCAGGAGCTCACCCCAGTGGTTCAGCGGTTCCCAGAGACGGATCGGCTAAACGCGACGGTCTGAATTTGGGGGCCGGAGCTGCTCGGAACGATGCCGCTCCCGAGCTGTGACTGCCACTGCTGCACGGTCTCGACGTGCACTTGCTGGGCACGGTAATTGCGCACGAGCGTCTCGGCTGCCTCGCGAAGAAGGGTGCTCAACGATTCGTTGCGTTCCTCGGCGATCTCACGAACGGAAGCAATGAGGTTGGCGTCAAGGCGCAGCGACACCATCTGCTTGAACTCCTTGCCCTGCACCGGACGGGCATCGAGTACTTCGTCGCCACCTTGCGTGGCGTCTGCTGCGGCGCGAAGCGCCGCTTCCTCCTGGCGGTTCATGGTGAGGTCCTCGGTCTGTCGAGTTGGATTACTGCTTTGGGGGCCACGTTAGCTGTGTTGCCCGCTCCCAGGCTGCTCGCTGTGCGGGGGTGGCTGGCCAGCCGGTCAAGGGGCGGAGCCAGTCTCCGCGTGTGGGGGAGATGACGAACAGCACTGTCCAGAGGTTGTCCCATTGCCGGTCCGGGCCGACGATAACGAAGTCGGCTTCAGTTGACGGCAGCCGGATCTCGACCGGGTTCTGCCACAGCACTCCACTCACGACGCGTTCTGTGACGCCATGATGGAGGCAGTGGGCGAGATTTCCGTCGTCGTCGTCTTGGTCGTCCCACTCGACGACTTCGAAGTGTGACGGGTCAAACACTGAGCGCCTTCCTACATGCGGGGGAGGTTTGTCGGGTCGAGCGGGTTGAACGGCATAAGTTGCTGCACGACGCGGAAGGGCCACCGGTTCAGGACCTCGCCGTCGACTTCGAGGATGGCAGAGAACTCACCGGGCCGCTCGAACACGAAGTTGTTGATGACCGCGGCCAAGGGGAGGATGGCGGCCTCGCCTTCGCGCGCGTCAGGGGCGGTGCCGGCAGCGAAATTCCCGGTGATCGTTCCGCCGATCTGCTCCCCGTCGGCGTTCTCGAAGCGCATGACGAATTCGTGCTGTTTGTGGTCGTGCCAGGGGACGCGGATCGTGGCCGCGACCGCGAAGTTCAGCGCTGCCGGGAAGCTGGGGAAGTTCAGGCGGCTCCAGAAGCCGCCATTGACGTAGAGCTTCCCGCTCTCCACCGCGGCATGATCCGCAAGGAAGAGCGCTGGCGAGTCGAGCGTCGTCGGACTTGTCGCTGCTGTCATACGTGCAACCTAGCACGCGTATGACAACTGGGCAAGGGAAGCGACGCGGTCCACAGCGGTGCTGCGGGGCGCGCCGACGGCTACAGCGCCGAGAATGGGCGGGACGACCACGTTGGGAAGCGTGACCGACCTGGCCACACGGCTCGGGGCGCGCAAGGACTGGCTGGAGAGAACGCCGCGGTGATCGCGGACGCGATGAACGTCGACGACCTCCGAGTCGTCCTTACAACGATGGGCATACGGCCCCAAGTCCAGCGGGTGATCGGGGCTTCGATTAGCACGTTGAGTTCCCCGATGCTCGGGTACTCCGTGCCACTCTTGGTCAGGAGCTGGCGCACATTCGCTTGGCGGTGCCGCGGGGGGAGCGATGGGGTACCTGGCATGACTGCTCGTTCCGCCGCACGGCGAGATCGTGGGCGGGCTATTGGCGGCCGCCGCGGCGGTAGCGCATCCGCAGAACGTCCTCCCGGCCGAGCGCCGAGCGCGACGAAGTTCGCGGCCGGGAATCGGGCAACTCCGGATCCAGGAGAAGGCTCGGTCGCAGTCACTGGGTAGATTGAGCCCTATGACCCAGATGCTGGCGGCGCTCTTGGGGGCACTCCTGGGTGGCTTTCTATCCGCTGGAGCGAGTGCCTGGCAGACGAGCAAGGTCCTGAAGCACGAAACTGCGATGGCAGTAGCCGAGCGCCGTGAGGCCGAGCGGGTGGAAGACGCACGTCGACAGTCAGTCGTTGCTGATCAGTTGATTGCGGCTCTCGCCAGCTATCTGACGACCGCTGAAGGCCGCCTCGAGGCTGCTGCCCGCTTCGTGCGAATGCGCACGACCGAGGACGTTCACCGTGATCGCGACCGTCGAGCGTCCGCCCTGCTTGAAGCCGGTGCCAGCTACGCGCACGCCCTCCCTAAGCCGGTGAGAGAGCGTTGGGATGCACTCATTTGGCTCGTCCGTTTCAACACCTCGAGGCAGCCCGAGCGGTCCGATGACGACAGGCGACGCGACTATAGCGATCTGCTGAACTACAGCGAGTACGTGCGGCGATCGCTGCGCGCCGTCAGTGAGGATGATCCGATGCCTCCGCCGTACACCGCGCCCGATGTGCGGCGTGCGGAGCGCCGGGTATGGGGCTACAAGCCCGCGCCGGGAAGCAATGAGCCTGGCCTTTCCGACTGGCAACTCAGCTCTCGCCTCGTCGGAGAGGTGACCTTCAGCACAGGTGAGGTGCGCTGGTACGGCCCTAACGGACTAGGGCGTGTCTCCTAATTGG
>NZ_JAGGPH010000030.1 GCF_018613895.1 Curtobacterium sp. ISL-83 | reverse complement strand
CCGCAGCGGGGCGCCCCGTCAGCGCATCAGCTTCATGAACGAGGGCGAACGCGTGCAGAGCGTCGAGGTAGTTGATCAGCGACGGCTCACCGTTGACCACTGTCGGCCCGCCGGAGACGACTTCGGCAGCCTGGTGCGGGTTCATTCCGTAGCGCATCGCGTGTCCCAATCGATTGGATCGATGGGCACCCAGGCGGACGATGCCATTCACACGCTCCCCGCCGGTTGACCCGGCCACGCCAGTCGCACGCCAAGACTAACCACGACCGTCCCAGTCGAGGATCCGCTACCGGACGGGTCCCACGAGCGCGTCGTAGACGAGGCGGATGTCTTTTGCACCCTGACCCCAGTTGAAGAACGTGATTGGCACCACGGGAGCGGCCCGCACGCTCACACGGGTGCCTCCGTCGTCCTCGGGGTGGAACTCGACCGTGACCAGGTCTCCCCATGTCCTCCAATTGGCAGACGACATCAGCACGATGCTTAGCGTGGTCTCGTAGCGGATGCGCAGACTCCGCATAGCTTCGGCGGCTGCCACCAAACGCGCCTTCGCTGCCTCTGGCGGAAGCGGCGTGGAGAACTGGGCGTGCGAACGAGACCACCGGGTCTGGATGTCGAGCATGCGGTCATTCAACCTGTTTTTGACACGCTGACGAGCCGCCTCGAGTCTCCCCGTGAGGGGATCGGCTACTGAGACGAACGGGCGGTGTTGGCAGCCGCGGTCAGGAGGCGAGGGTCTTCGGCTCCCATGCCGGGTCCGCTGACGGGTGCTCCTCGACATATCGGCGTCCGCGGCGGATCCGGACGATCGTGCGCGGTAGCGCCCAGGCGAGGAACCCGACCATGAGCACCAGGACGATGGTGGAGAACACGACCAGATTTCCGCGCACGATCCCGCTCGCGAACTGGAACGCGAGCGAGATGTACAGGAGCGTCACGTAGGCGGTGTTGAACTGCAGCACGAGCTGCACGAATTGCGCGTACCGCAGCGCTCCGGGTCGCTCCGATTCCTGGATCGGGAGGTCCTTGCTGCGGAGCACCACCTTCGCGTATCGACGCAGCCGGTCCAGGTCTCGTCCGCCGGCGTCACGCAGCAGCCGCCCGAACGGGATCGCGACGACGATCGACGCGAGCGACGTGGCGAGGAACGTGAGCTGCCCGGCGAGCAGGACCCCGGTCAATGCCTCGCGGGGACGGCTCTGCACGAGGACGTTGAGCACGGCGACACCGACCGCCGAGACGATCGCTGCGATCACGAACGTGATGCCGATCGCGACCATCTTGCGACGGATGACGTCCGGACCTGGGAGCACCTGGTCCCGCAGCTCGGCCATCGGCGGCTCCAGGCGGCGAAGCCGGTTCCCGATCGGGCGCGCGATGACGAACAGGACCGCGGACCCGCCGACGAGCACGACCGGCACCCAGACCGGCGCCCGGGCGGACAGACTCGTCACCACCACGACCACCGCGGCAACGGCGTCGACGGCGAGCACGACGAGGAAAGCACGCTGCAGGTAGCCGCTTCCGGCAGTTGGTGCCCGATGGTCGAAGTACGCGGCCCAGGAACCGACGAACAGCGGCCCGAACACGAGGAACGGCGATGCGGCGGCCGCCGCGACAAGCAACCCATTGGGCGCCTCTCGCAGGTACAGCGCGACGAGCAACCCGGCGCCGAGGGCCAGCGCGGTTGTGACGATGATCGTCACCAGGAATGCGAGGACTCGCATACGTGCTCCTCGGGTCGCGTCGACGCCGTGCCCACGCTGCACTCGATCATGGCCGCCGCGAACCGCCTCGGACCGAACCATGCGGCTCCCCGCAATGGTCTCGGCTCCGCACGCACCGCGGCCGACCAACCCACAGACGGACTGGGTCGGTCAACGAACGTTGGGCTGGAGAAGGGCGAGGCGGTGTCTGCCCTCTCTCGACGGCCGATCGTTCACTGGGCGGTCAGTCGCCCTTGACGCCCCTGGCAGCGATTGAGCGATTCACTTCTGCTACCTGGGCTCGCTCCTCGGCCGACAGCCCGGCGAGGCAGAGGATCCTGTCCAAGACGCCGCTCTTGAGGACGAGGTACTCGCCTGGGTTCCCGGCTGAGATCGCAGCTTGGCGCTTCGCTGCCGCGTATTCGTCACGCAGCGCCGAATCAGCACGGAGGACATCACGAACCGCGAGATGGTTCCGTAGCGCGAGTGATCCGTCTGTCATGACGTAGGTGTTGCTGGGCGCGAACCGTTCAGGTGTGAAAAAGGCGATACGTCCTGGCACATCCAGGTCACCGCGCGCCTCGAATCCGATGTGCGCGAGAGCGCGCGAGGCCGGTTCGGCGTCTGCAGCCTCAACGACCACGTCGACATCGATGATGGGCTTCGCAGCGAGCCCGGGCACGGACGTGCTTCCGACGTGCTCAATAGACCGGTACCCGACGCCGGCTGCCCGAAGCGCTGGCCCGTAGGCGGCTCGGAGTTCGGAAAATCGTGCGGACCAACTTGGTTGATACTCGACGACCTCAATCACAACCCGAACCTAGCGCGCCAAGCAGACGACGGGCGGTGCCCGGCGCAGGATCGGCCACCGGACGCTCGTCGACCCCCGGGCCATCGTGGTTTTGGCATGACGATCCTCGTCGGGGCCAAGCTGGGCGTTGGCGACCCTTGACGTCGGTTGTGCGTCGATACGCTGGGAGAATGTTCCGCCCGGTCGAACTGCCATCGTTGCTGCGAGTTCTGCATCGGAGGGGCACTCGCCGTGGAGTCTTCAAGCGCGGGGAACGGAGCGAGCGGGCGCAACTCCTGGGGGAGTTGTGGGACGCCCGCTGGCCGGGCCAGATCCCAAGCCACATGCGAGGGCTCAGGACTCAGGATCGTTGGGTGCGGTTCCACAGCCTCCCAGCGGGGAAGCGCTACGCAGACACAAACGAGGAACATCAGGAGATCCTTCGTCGGCATCGGACCGTCCTGAACGAGCTGCACACACTTGACGCACCGATGTACGTCATCGCCGAGGATTACGACCACTGGAGCCTCGAAAGTGGCTGGAGTAGAGACGCGCTACCGGGGCGATGGCCTTGGCGCACCTCCGCGCAATTCCCGACCTGGAACGGCGAGGAACGAACGACGGGCGGTCGCAGAAGAGCGGGCTGAGTTCGTCGTTGGCGCGCCGAATCTGTCGTGGATCTATGCCCCGTATGACGGAGGCACCGACGTCATCCTCCCGACCACGGCCGAGCGTGAACTCCTGAAGAAGCGACACGCGAACTGGCTCTCCGACCGGCCCGACGGGATGTAGAGAGAAACCATTTCCGAGCAGCTCCCCGTCCCGTTCGCCGATCGGCTACCGGGCGCCCAGGATGCCCTGGGTGTCAGCTGGGAGTCTTCAACTCGCCCGGGTAGCTAAGCCGGTGAGTGCCGCGTGCGGGCATCCGATGGGCGATCAGTCAACGCACGCCGTGCTGCGCCGGTACCGTTTGAGCGGTGAAGCCCCCCGGCGATGATGGACGGCCAGCCCGCGCGCGATTCAATTTGCTCTGTTCCTGCTCGGCGTGGTCCTGCTCGTGGGCAGGTGGAACCTCGTAGCGGGCGTCATCTTCACCTTCATGGGTGCTGTGATGCTCCTCGCGGCATGGCTCTTCTCGTGGTCACGCGGGGACCGATCTCACGAGTAGCTGGAACCTGATGTCCCACAGCGGATCGGCGTTCGGGAGTTCTTTGTCGGGGGTCGGTGTCAGCGTTGCGGCACCAGCTCGCGTGAAAGGACGGACTCTTGGCAACCCCCAACCTCTTCTTGATCTACGTGTCGGACGTGCAGCGCTCGACCGCGTTCTACAGCGACCTCTTGGACATGGAACCGGTGAGCCTCACTCCGCGATACGTCCCGTTCGAGATCGCGCCGGGTGTGCTGTTCGCACTGTGGAGCGGACGCGGCGACACAGTGACTCCCCGGACTCCGCGGAGCTCAGAGGTTGGACTGATGATCCCGCGCGCTTCTGCTGGAGTGGATGACGTTTTCGCCGAGTGGGTAGCGAAGGGGGTGACCGTCATCGAGGAACCCCACGATGACGTTTTTGGACGGACATTCGTCGTCGCTGACCCCGACGGAAACCTCATCCGCGTGTCACCGACCGACTGACCAGAAGGCACAACAACGCCGTCTCGGCCGAGGATCGGAACGCGCTACCGTCTGGCTCAATGCCGGCTCGGTGTGTTCGAGTGCGGTCGAGAACCGCACCATGCCGCGCAGGCGAGCGATCCGGCGGCGGCGACGGCCCATCCGGCTGACGGTTCTGATGCGGTAGCGATGAGGATGACGACGGCGGTCCCGATTGCAGTTCCAAGCTGCGCCCCGGTGTTGACGATGCCCGCCGCGCTGCCGGTCAGCGTCCCCGGGACACTGGTACCCAGGCTCGTCGCGGCAACTGACGCTGCCGCAAGCCCAAAGCCGATCACGGCGACGCCGGTCCCGATCCATGGCCACGACTGGCCGAGGGTCATGAGGACGACGTTGCCGCCCGCGATTGTCGCGGTCCCCACGGCTGCCAGACGGTCCGGTCCCAGCCGGGGAGCGAGGCGGCCAGTCGCCGCTGAGCCGACGACGACCGCGAGGCTGAACGCCATCAGCACCAACCCGGACAGCAACGCGGGGATACCGAGACGGTGCTGCAAGACCAGGGTCGCGAGTACCGACGACGAGCTCGTCGTTGCGGTGTTGACGAACGACTGCACCGACCCCCGGCGGAGGTTCATGCTCCGAAACGCTTCTCGCGGGACCAGTGGTGACTGTGCGTGGCGGAGCCGCCAGGTCAACAAGCTTGCTACTGCCGCACCGATCAGGAGCAGCCCGACGCCGTTCGTTCGTGTGGCCTGCTTTTCAAGCAGTGCGGTGCCAGCGATGACCGGCATCACTGCGCCGACGAGGAGGACTGCACCCAGAATGTCCAACCGCTCAGCACGCCCCCGATCCGGTTGGTCCCGCACGACGAGGACCACTCCGGCAAACAGCAGCGCCGCGACTGGGGCGTTGACCCAGAACACTGACGACCAGCCGAGCGACGTGGTGAGCAGGCCCCCGACGAGGAATCCCGTCGCGCCGGCCGCGGCCCCGACGGCGCTCCAAGCGGCGAGAGCCCGCGAGCGGGCGGGCCCGACCGTCGTCGCGTGCAGAATCAGTCGGAGCGCGGACGGAGCAGACACGGCCGCAGCAGCTCCCTGAACGGCGCGAGCGATGAGCACCTGCGGGAGAGCGTTGGCGGTGCCGCCGATGACCGATACGAGGCCGAAGACGGCGATCCCGACGAGCAGGATTCGTCGGTGCCCGTAGCGATCACCCAGACGTGCGCCGAGGATCAACATCGCGCCAAAGAACATGGCGTACGTCGTCGCCAGCGGACCAGCGGCGGCTTGATCCGCGCCAACACCGTCCAGAATCGCGGGGATCGCAGTGACAACGCTCGTGACACCGAGGACGTCGACAAACTGGACGAGGCAGAGCACTGTCACCACGCCGGGACGCATGCCAACACCGTACGTGATGGACCGTCAAGTGGGCGGGTTCGGCGACCGGCCGGGTATGGGTCTGGCTGCTTGAAGCCGCGTTGGGAAGGCACGGTAGCGTCGGGGGTTCACGAGGGGGTGCGTGTGCGTGCACGGGGGCTGACGGCGTACTTCATTGGGGCGTGCTTGCTCCGGGGAGCGGACGCTGCCGCCATCATCGGAATCGTGCTCGCGGCCCGGCGGGCCGGCGCCGGCGATGCCACCGGCGTCCTGGCAGCCTGCATCACATTGCCCCACCTCGCCGGCCCGGTCGCTGCGCAGCTCCTTGACCGTGCACGAGCAAAGCAGCTTGTCCTCGCGGCCGCGGGACTGCTCTACGCGGTTGCACTCACCGGCGCAGTACTCCTGCTGCCGGTCAGCATCGTCGCAGCGGCGGGAGCACTCATCATCGCTGGTTTCGCCGGCCCGCTGCTGACCGGCGGGCTCAGCAGCCAGCTCACTGCGATCGTCGGAACGACCGAACGCTCCCGCCTTCGCGCCCAAGGCATGGACGCCTTCACCTACGGCGTTTCAGCGACCGCGGGCCCAGCCGTCGTGGCAGTCATTGCCTCGACCAGCACCCCCACCGCGGCGATCCTTGCCGCTGCTGGTGCTGCTGCCGGCGGGGCGATTGCGGTGCTGTTCTTGCCCCGCGCCGTGCCGGTTCCTATCGACACCGAACCGCCCGCGCCGGTGGGACTGCGCGCCGCGCTCGGGATGCTTGTGCACCTTCCCGGACTCCGCAGAACGACGATCGCAACCGCAGTGACCGCGATCCCCCTCGGCGCGGCACCACTCCTCGCGCTCGCGACCGTCGACTCCCTCGGTTCCCCTGCAGCGTCTTCCGCCGTGCTGACCTCCGCCTACGGCGCAGGAAACCTCGCCATCTCGGCACTGCTCATCGTCGTGCCGCTCCGCGGCGGCGCGGACCGACTCGTCCGGGTTGGCGTCATCACGGTCCTCGCAGCGTTCGCCGCAGGGCTGGCGATCTTCTCGGTGCCCGTAGGCATAGTCACGTTCGCGCTACTCGGCATCGCAACCGGCCTCCTCTTCACAGCAAGCCTGGCCGCTCGAGCTGCATTCTCACCATCCGGCGCGGAAGCGCAGATCTTCGTCAGCATGGCCGGCATCAAGGTCGCGTTCTCCTCAACCGGCACAGCAATCGCCGGCACACTCCTCCCGCTCGGCGGCACCACGATGTTCACGATCGCGACCGCACTCACACTCGTGACGCTCGCCTACCTACTCGCCGACCGGCGCCCCCAGCCGTCCCGATAGCCGGTGGTCCACCGGGCACTGCCGGGCGCCCCGGCTCGTTCCGTTAGGGAGTCCCTTACCGGGGCAGCGCCGGTTGGCACGGCGGCGTCCGCGAGCTTCCAAAATTCGCGGGTGGCGGCACAGGTCTCAGGTGGCGCGTCGATGACGACGATGCGTGCTGCCGAGTACACCCAGCGCCGCGACGTTGCTATCGACTCCTGGGGACGGAGGCACTCCCGAGCCCATACCGGCGGCCCGCAAGCGGATCGGCCATCGGACACCGTTGCTACCAGGTCGATGACCGGGATAGGTGTTACGGGTGACAAGATCCCATCGTGCCGATTCAACTGCCTTCAGGAGTCCTCGGCGTCGTCTTCGACGTCGGCGAGACGCTGGTCGACGAGTCGCGCGCCTGGTCGACACAAGCGGAAGCGGCCGGGGTCACCCCGTTCACCTTGATGGGAGTCCTCGGTGCACTGATCGCGCGCGCTGAAGACCACCGCCGGGTGTGGGCGCTCCTCGGTGTCGAGGAGCCTGCAGGGCGCGCGCTGATCGAGGAAGCGGACCTCTATCCCGATGCACTGCCGTGCCTTCGTGCGGCCGATGAGCTCGGCCTCGTCGTCGGCATCGCAGGGAATCAGCCGGCGGGAGTGGAGGCGCAGCTCCACGCCGCCGGCTTCTCACCGAACTTCTTGGCTTCGTCCGCGGCATGGGGGCGTGGAGAAGCCTTCGCCCGAGTTCTTCGCTCGAGTCGTGGTCGAGGCAGGCCTCGAGCCGGAATCGATCCTCTACGTCGGTGACCGCCTCGATAACGACGTCCTGCCTGCCCGCGCCGTCGGCATGCGGACAGCGTTTATTCGGAGAGGTCCGTGGGGTTACCTCCACGCTGAACGGCCGGAAGTAGGTCTGGCGGACCTCCAACTCGACACCTTGATGGACCTCACCGAGGCGCTGGTCGACGGACGGCCAGCCGAGGCATAGGCCATATCTCGATCAGGGGCCGTTGAATGCCGGGTGCTCAACGGCGCCCGGAAGCGGATCCTCTACCGGTCGTCGGCTTCGATGACCCCAGCGCGTGCTCTGCGACAGTCCGCCAGGGGTTCATTCAGTGGTGGTCGGAGCGGCGCGGCCCGTCCAGCTTGTCCGCGCTGGTCTCCATGTCGGCAGCCGACCCGCCTTCGCGACGACGAGCCCGTCTAACGCGCACAACCAAACCGAAGGTACCAAGAAGGCACCACACGGCGATTACGGCGAAGTCCAGCGGGCTGCGCCTGGTCAGCGCTATGCCGAGCCAGATCAGAGCACCGAGGTATGCGAATGGCCACATCACGGCCGAGTTCTCCGAGATTCTCCGCCAGAGACGTACTCCAGGGCTGGGTGCTCTCGCCGATGTCAACCGCTCGCGCTCCTCGGGCCGTTCATCAGACAACTCGAACTCCTCTCGTTGCATGGCGGTCGGTCTTGCGACCGGCGCCGATAGCCATGAAACCACGCCGCCCTGCCCGCAAGCGGATGGGCTACTGCGACCGAAGCGCGTCCACCCAAGCGCCGCGATTGGCCTGGAGATAGGCGGTCACGGAGGCCCAGTACTCACCATGACCGGTCGTGTACATGGTTGCCCACGGTTCCCAACCGTCGGCGTGGGCTCGATGCAACAGTCCGTGCATCGCGTCGCTGCGTTCGATCATCGCCGTTGGCAGCTCCGCCCGGAGTGCTTCGCTTCGGCCGTACCCGTCGATGAACCAGCGGAGGCGCTGGGCTGCTTCTGGCACCGGTCGTGAATCGTCGAGCATCGAGAACGACTGCGCTGCGTAGGCGAGGTCCCATGAGCGAGTACTCGGACCCGCGCCGTCCCAATCGATGAAGACCCACCGCTCACCAACGACCAGGTTCCACGGAGCCAAGTCGTTGTGGCACACCAGATCGGCCGGCCCGGGCGGCGGAATCAAGACGTCCCACACCCCGTCGTCCGCCGAGTACTCATGACCTACATCGTGGATCCGGCGCACCAGCGCACCGACCCGCCGCAGCCCCTTCTCATCGAGCGGCCCGAGGTCCATCGCGAGATCACCCGGTACGTACTCGAGGACCTGGCGGCCGTCCTCGTCGAAACCGTGCGCAGCCGGCGCATCGATCCCTCGGGACCGCAGGTGGGCGGTGAACCGAGACACGGACAATGTTGACGGAAGAGCAGGCTTCCGAACGGTGTCACCCACACGCATGACGCTCGCGGAAGCGTTGCCGCCAGCCAGCGGAACTCATCGTCGACCATGGGGAAAGGGTCGCACGTCGTGTCCGATAGACGATCGCCTACCGGGCGTGGAGTTCGAGGTAGTCGAGGGCCTGGCGAACCGTCTCTTCGAGAGGGCGCGTGCTGTCGATGACGAGCCGATCGTCCGTGCGGGGCTCGTACTCGTCGGCGGTGCGCTGTACCTCGTCCCACGACGGCAAGGTGAACCCCGGCAGGTCGTTCGCACGCTGTTCCACGCGGCGACGGTGTTCGTCGACGTCCGCACACACGACCTCGATCACGCGCAGCGGCACCCCAGCGGCATCCGCTGTCGACACCCATCCAGCCCGAGCGGGTTCAACCCCACTCACCGCGTCAGCGATGACCGTCTGTCCTCGCCGCAGATTCGGCACCGCGATGGCATGCATGATCGAGTACGCAGCGATCCCGGACTGCTCGCGCGGGATCTGGTACTTCCACATCGCGCCCTCGATTGCATCAACGCGAAGCGTCAGCGAAGGCGTCAACTCCGCGATCGCAGCAGACAGCGTCGACTTCCCTGCACCGGGAAGGCCACAAACCTGAACCAGCATCGACAACTCCTTCGTTGGCCGTAGCTCCTTGTCTATCGGTCATGGACGCGCAGCACCAGCCAAGTGGATATGCCCGCCGGACCTCCGAGGACGTGTCCGAATGCCGATCAGGTTCCGGACGGCGAGGTGACCGTCAGGCGAGCGCGATCGACATCGAGGACGGCGTGCGTGCCGAGTGGCACGGTAACGAGGTCCTCGATGTGTCCGAGGGGCAGACCGCCGAGAACAGGGACGCCGAGCGCATCGAGGTGGTCCCGGAGGGTGTCGAGGATCGTCCATCCCCGGTCCTCGTAGCCCGCGAACTGGTCGATGCTCCCGAGAGCGACGCCGGCAACGCCGTCCAGCGCACCGGAGTATCGCAGCTGCGTCAGCGCACGATCGATCATCCCCAGCCCCGCGGCGCGGTTGATCTCGAGCAGGACGATCCTGCCCGCGAGGTCGAGGTCCACGACCCCGACCGACCGGGCCAGCATCTCGAGGTTCCCACCGAAGAGCGTCCCCTCGACGCACCCCGTCGTGGTGAGCCCTGCAGACAGGGCGCGAGCGTCGGCATCGACGACGGTATTGGCGCCCTCCATGAGCAGCCGTCGGACGTGGTCAGCATGGGCGCCGACGATCGCACCGTGCAGCGTCGGGACGCCGGCAGCGTCCCACACGCAGTGCAGGGCGGTGATGTCGCTGTACCCGATCAGCAGCTTGGGGTCGTCGCGGAGCGCGTCGACGTCGACGTCCGGAACGATTCGGAAGCTGCCGCATCCTCCGGTGGAAGCGATCACAGCCCGTACGTTCGGGTCTCGGATCACGTTGTTGAGGTCTGCGACTCGATCGGCATCAGTGCCGGCGAGATAACCGCGGTGGTCGAGTGCGTGCGGTGCGATAACCGCTCGAAGGCCCCACGACTCGACCTGCTGAGCGATCCAGCCCGGCACGGAGTCCTCCGGCCACGACGCCGGCGAAACGATCGCGACGGTGTCGCCAGAGGCCAAAGTGCGAGGTTCAAGCTTCGTTGCTCCCATGCCTCCGGACACTATCCAGCACCCCCGTCACAGCGTCTCGATAGCCGATGGCGGTTTCAAGGG
>NZ_JAGGPH010000029.1 GCF_018613895.1 Curtobacterium sp. ISL-83 | reverse complement strand
GCCTCTCTGGCGGAACCTCTTTGTGGGGTCGAGCGGGGGGTGCGTCTGGTCCTTGAGAACTCAACAGCGTGCACATTGTCAATGCCAATTTATTGACCTCGTACATGATCAGCTTGCTGGTCGTGTTCGGAGACAATTCCTTTTGGATTGAAGATTGTCAGTAGACAGTCAACAGTCAGAATCAACTCGCTGACACTTCGGTGTTGGTTGTAATTATTTTACGGAGAGTTTGATCCTGGCTCAGGACGAACGCTGGCGGCGTGCTTAACACATGCAAGTCGAACGATGATGCCCAGCTTGCTGGGCGGATTAGTGGCGAACGGGTGAGTAACACGTGAGTAACCTGCCCCTGACTCTGGGATAAGCGTTGGAAACGACGTCTAATACTGGATATGATCACTGGCCGCATGGTCTGGTGGTGGAAAGATTTTTTGGTTGGGGATGGACTCGCGGCCTATCAGCTTGTTGGTGAGGTAATGGCTCACCAAGGCGACGACGGGTAGCCGGCCTGAGAGGGTGACCGGCCACACTGGGACTGAGACACGGCCCAGACTCCTACGGGAGGCAGCAGTGGGGAATATTGCACAATGGGCGAAAGCCTGATGCAGCAACGCCGCGTGAGGGATGACGGCCTTCGGGTTGTAAACCTCTTTTAGTAGGGAAGAAGCGAAAGTGACGGTACCTGCAGAAAAAGCACCGGCTAACTACGTGCCAGCAGCCGCGGTAATACGTAGGGTGCAAGCGTTGTCCGGAATTATTGGGCGTAAAGAGCTCGTAGGCGGTTTGTCGCGTCTGCTGTGAAATCCCGAGGCTCAACCTCGGGCTTGCAGTGGGTACGGGCAGACTAGAGTGCGGTAGGGGAGATTGGAATTCCTGGTGTAGCGGTGGAATGCGCAGATATCAGGAGGAACACCGATGGCGAAGGCAGATCTCTGGGCCGTAACTGACGCTGAGGAGCGAAAGCATGGGGAGCGAACAGGATTAGATACCCTGGTAGTCCATGCCGTAAACGTTGGGCGCTAGATGTAGGGACCTTTCCACGGTTTCTGTGTCGTAGCTAACGCATTAAGCGCCCCGCCTGGGGAGTACGGCCGCAAGGCTAAAACTCAAAGGAATTGACGGGGGCCCGCACAAGCGGCGGAGCATGCGGATTAATTCGATGCAACGCGAAGAACCTTACCAAGGCTTGACATACACCGGAAACGGCCAGAGATGGTCGCCCCCTTGTGGTCGGTGTACAGGTGGTGCATGGTTGTCGTCAGCTCGTGTCGTGAGATGTTGGGTTAAGTCCCGCAACGAGCGCAACCCTCGTTCTATGTTGCCAGCGCGTTATGGCGGGGACTCATAGGAGACTGCCGGGGTCAACTCGGAGGAAGGTGGGGATGACGTCAAATCATCATGCCCCTTATGTCTTGGGCTTCACGCATGCTACAATGGCCGGTACAAAGGGCTGCGATACCGTAAGGTGGAGCGAATCCCAAAAAGCCGGTCTCAGTTCGGATTGAGGTCTGCAACTCGACCTCATGAAGTCGGAGTCGCTAGTAATCGTAGATCAGCAACGCTACGGTGAATACGTTCCCGGGCCTTGTACACACCGCCCGTCAAGTCATGAAAGTCGGTAACACCCGAAGCCGGTGGCCTAACCCTTGTGGAAGGAGCCGTCGAAGGTGGGATCGGTGATTAGGACTAAGTCGTAACAAGGTAGCCGTACCGGAAGGTGCGGCTGGATCACCTCCTTTCTAAGGAGCATCTGACTCGCCTCGCCTCACTTGTGTGGTGGTGGGGGTGGGTTCAGGCGCCTGATTCGGACCGAACGTGTCCGACGGGTAGCTCATGGGTGGAACATTGACAGTGCAGTTGGGAGCGATGCTTCCGATCTCAGTACACCGGGGCTTGCCTTGGTTGGAACGGGTCGGGGTGGAGGTCTTGGCTGGTGCACGTTGTTGGGTCCTGAGGGACCAGGCTTCCTGCCGAAGCGGATCTGTGATGGGTTCGTGGGTGGTGGGGGTTGGGCCTGCGGGTCCTTCGTTGGGCCACATGATGCTGGAGCGGTTGCTTCGGGGGAGTGTGGTGCCGATCGTATGTTGAGAACTACACAGTGGACGCGAGCATCTTTAGATTCGCGTGATGAATGTTTCGGGCCTTCTCGGTCCGGGACCGCTTCGTGACGTTGGATCGCAATTTTAATCTTTGTGGTCAAGTTTCTAAGAGCAAACGGTGGATGCCTTGGCATCTGGAGCCGAAGAAGGACGTAGAAATCTGCGATAAGCCTCGGGGAGCTGATAATCGAGCTTCGATCCGAGGATTTCCGAATGGGGAAACCCCGCTGGGCGCTTTTGCGACCTGGTGACTCCCGCCTGAATATATAGGGCGGGTAGAGGGAACGTGGGGAAGTGAAACATCTCAGTACCCACAGGAAGAGAAAACAACATGTGATTCCGTGAGTAGTGGCGAGCGAAAGCGGATGAGGCTAAACCGATCATGTGTGATAGCCGGCGGGCGTTGCATGGTCGGGGTTGTGGGACACGTCGCTCAGTTCTGCCGGACTGGGGCGGTTACAGCGCATCATAGTCGAACCGGTTTGAAAGCCGGGCCGTAGTGGGTGCCAGCCCCGTAGACGAAATGATGTTATGGCCGGATGTGTATCCCAAGTAGCACGGGGCCCGAGAAATCCCGTGTGAATCTGTCAGGACCACCTGATAAGCCTAAATACTCCCAGATGACCGATAGCGGACAAGTACCGTGAGGGAAAGGTGAAAAGTACCCCGGGAGGGGAGTGAAATAGTACCTGAAACCGTTTGCTTACAAACCGTCGGAGCCTCCTTTGTAGGGGTGACGGCGT
The DNA here is from genome assembly GCF_018613895.1 of Curtobacterium sp. ISL-83. Lineage (GTDB taxonomy): Bacteria > Actinomycetota > Actinomycetes > Actinomycetales > Microbacteriaceae > Curtobacterium. The sequence goes on along the minus strand of NZ_JAGGPH010000029.1, from coordinate 2,501 downwards.
GCCTTTTGAAGAATGAGCCTGCGAGTTAGTGATATGTGGCGAGGTTAACCCGTGTGGGGCAGCCGTAGCGAAAGCGAGTCTGAATAGGGCGATTCAGTCGCATGTCCTAGACCCGAAGCGAAGTGATCTATCCATGGCCAGGTTGAAGCGACGGTAAGACGTCGTGGAGGACCGAACCCACTTCAGTTGAAAATGGAGGGGATGAGCTGTGGATAGGGGTGAAAGGCCAATCAAACTTCGTGATAGCTGGTTCTCTCCGAAATGCATTTAGGTGCAGCGTTGCGTGTTTCTCGCCGGAGGTAGAGCTACTGGATGGCCGATGGGCCTCAACAGGTTACTGACGTCAGCCAAACTCCGAATGCCGGTGAGTGAGAGCGCAGCAGTGAGACGGTGGGGGATAAGCTTCATCGTCGAGAGGGAAACAACCCAGACTACCAACTAAGGTCCCTAAGCGTGTGCTAAGTGGGAAAGGATGTGGAGTTGCACAGACAACCAGGAGGTTGGCTTAGAAGCAGCCACCCTTGAAAGAGTGCGTAATAGCTCACTGGTCAAGTGATTCCGCGCCGACAATGTAACGGGGCTCAAGCACACCACCGAAGTTGTAGATTTCGCATATTGACAAGCCTTCGTGGTTCAGTCGTGCGGAGTGGTAGGAGAGCGTCGTGTGGCGAGTGAAGCGGCGGAGTAATCCAGCCGTGGACGCCACACGAGTGAGAATGCAGGCATGAGTAGCGAAAGACGGGTGAGAAACCCGTCCTCCGAAAGACCAAGGGTTCCAGGGCCAGGTTAATCCGCCCTGGGTAAGTCGGGACCTAAGGCGAGGCCGACAGGCGTAGTCGATGGACAACGGGTTGATATTCCCGTACCGGCGAACAACCGCCCAAGCTAATCCAGTGGTGCTAAGAGTCCTAACCCGTGACTTGCGGATCCCTTCGGGGTGATGCGGCACGGTCTAACGCTCGACCCCATGCTGGTGCGGTTAGCGTATGAACAGGTGTGACGCAGGAAGGTAGCTGAGCCAGGCGATGGTATCCGTAAGGTGATCCTGGTGTAAGGATGTAGGGCTGACGATAGGCAAATCCGTCGTCTGTACGCCTGAGATCCGACGCGTACCCGTAAGGGGAAATCAGTGATCCTATGCTGCCGAGAAAAGCATCGACGCGAGGTTGCAGCCGCCCGTACCCGAAACCGACTCAGGTGGTCAGGTAGAGAATACCAAGGAGATCGAGATAATCGTGGTTAAGGAACTCGGCAAAATGCCCCCGTAACTTCGGGAGAAGGGGGGCCGGACGCGTGACCGGATTTACTCCGTGAGCGTTGAAGGCCGCAGAGACCAGTGGGAAGCGACTGTTTACTAAAAACACAGGTCCGTGCGAAGTCGCAAGACGATGTATACGGACTGACGCCTGCCCGGTGCTGGAAGGTTAAGAGGAAGGGTTAGCCTTTGGGCGAAGCTCTGAATTTAAGCCCCAGTAAACGGCGGTGGTAACTATAACCATCCTAAGGTAGCGAAATTCCTTGTCGGGTAAGTTCCGACCTGCACGAATGGCGTAACGACTTCCCAGCTGTCTCAACCGCGAACTCGGCGAAATTGCACTACGAGTAAAGATGCTCGTTACGCGCAGCAGGACGGAAAGACCCCGTGACCTTTACTACAGTTTGGTATTGGTGTTCGGTGTGGCTTGTGTAGGATAGGTGGGAGACTGTGAAGCGGGCACGCTAGTGTTCGTGGAGTCATTGTTGAAATACCACTCTGGTCACTCTGGATGTCTAACGTAGGACCCTGATCGGGTTCATGGACAGTGCCTGATGGGTAGTTTAACTGGGGCGGTTGCCTCCCAAAGAGTAACGGAGGCGCCCAAAGGTTCCCTCAACCTGGTTGGCAATCAGGTGGCGAGTGTAAGTGCACAAGGGAGCTTGACTGTGAGACTGACAGGTCGAGCAGGGACGAAAGTCGGGACTAGTGATCCGGCAGTGGCTTGTGGAAGCGCTGTCGCTCAACGGATAAAAGGTACCTCGGGGATAACAGGCTGATCTTGCCCAAGAGTCCATATCGACGGCATGGTTTGGCACCTCGATGTCGGCTCGTCGCATCCTGGGGCTGGAGTAGGTCCCAAGGGTTGGGCTGTTCGCCCATTAAAGCGGTACGCGAGCTGGGTTTAGAACGTCGTGAGACAGTTCGGTCCCTATCCGCTGCGCGCGTTGGAAATTTGAGAAGATCTATCCCTAGTACGAGAGGACCGGGATGGACGAACCTCTGGTGTGTCAGTTGTTCTGCCAAGGGCACCGCTGATTAGCTACGTTCGGACCGGATAACCGCTGAAAGCATCTAAGCGGGAAGCCGTCTTCGAGATGAGATTTCCATGCACCTTGAGTGTGAGAGGCTCCCAGCAGACTACTGGGTTGATAGGCCGGATGTGGAAGCGGGGACTAACGACCCGTGGAGCTGACCGGTACTAATAAGCCGAAGACTTGACAACACAATTATTTCCCGCACCTTT
>NZ_JAGGPH010000002.1 GCF_018613895.1 Curtobacterium sp. ISL-83 | reverse complement strand
GCGCGTTTCCGCTTGCCATCGCAGCTGTTCTGGGAAGGAACGCGCGACCGCTGCCGGGGGACCGGCACCCTGCCTCCCGGCCGTCCGTGCGTCGCGCCGTTCCACGCGCTGGCCCTCTCGCGCATGCGCGGCGGTCACGCCCGTACCCGGTGTTCCCACGCGTACCCGGCGTTTCCGCGCGTGCCGGGCGTTTCCGCGCGTACAGGGCGTTCCCGCGCGTACCGGGCGTTCCCGCGCGTGCCGGGTGCTTCCGCGCGTACCAGACGCCTCCGCGCGTACCAGGCGCTTCCGCGCGTGCCCGGCGCGCCCGTTCCCCCGAGTACGCGCGTTTCCGCTTGCCATCGCGGCCGTTCTGGGAAGGAACGCGCGTGCTGACCGGAAGGCCCGCCCAACCGTCGGCACACGGGTCGTCCTGGCTCGGTCCGCATGACCGGGTACGCGCGTTTCCGCACGCCGAGCCACCGGAACCAGTGAGGCCGCCACCGGCACCGGCGCGAGTACCCGGGCTCCGGGAGGCCCGTGACACCTCCGCCCCGACCGTTCCGCCGTCCCGTGGTTCCGCACCACCGCCACGCGCGGTTGGTCCGCGCGTGACGAGCCTTATCGCGCGTACCGGCCCGAATTCTCCCGCCCGGTACGCGCGTTTCCGTTCCCCACAGCACCCCTCCGTCGCGCGACGGCCACACACGTACACCGCCCTCGCACCACAACCCGCACAACAACCCGCGCCACAACCCGCGCCACAACCCAGCCCGCACCCCCACCCACACCGCCGCCCTGCGCGGACGTGCCCGGACGCAGCAGGCTGTCGGTCGCGACCCCGTAAGATCACCCGCATGGCTTCGACGACCGCGCGCGGGCGAGCGAAGCGGTCCGGTGGCCCGACGAAGGACGCCGAAGGCCGCATGTCGCTCGGGCAGCACCTCATCGAGCTGCGGAACCGCCTCTTCCGGGCGGTCGTCGCCATCGCGCTGTGCGCCGTCGGCGGCTGGTTCCTGACGCCGTTCGTCCTGGACTCCCTGCGTGCCCCCGTGGCACAGCTCGCGAAGGTCGGTGGGCACACGGCCGAGCTGAACTTCCCGATGATCACCGGCGCGTTCGACCTGAAGCTGCAGATCGCCATCACGATCGGCGTCGTCATCTCGAGCCCGGTGTGGCTCTACCAGATCTGGGCGTTCATCGTCCCGGCGCTCGTGCGGCGCGAGAAGCAGTACGTGTTCGGGTTCCTCGGGACCGCGATCCCGCTGTTCTTCGCCGGCTGCTACTTCGGGTGGTACATCCTGCCGCACGTGGTCGGCATCCTCGGCAGCTTCGTGTCCAGTCAGGACACCTCGATCGTCGATGCGAAGGCGTACTACGACTTCGTGATCAAGCTCATCGTGGCCGTCGGCATCGCCTTCGTGCTCCCGGTGTTCATCGTGCTGCTCAACTTCGTCGGGGTGCTGTCGGCCTCGTCGATCATCCGGTCGTGGCGGGTCGCGATCCTCTGCATCCTGGTGTTCTGCGCCATCGTGACGCCCTCGGCGGACGTCATCTCCATGTTCCTGCTCGCGGTGCCCATGATCGTGCTCTACATCGCGGCGTGCTCCGTCGCGTGGATCCACGACCGCCGGGTGGCGAAGCGTCAGGCCAAGCTGGACGAAGAGTACGGACTGTGACGGAAACCGACCTCAGCCCCTCCGAGCGCTTCGCGGCGGCCCGGATCCGGAACCGCTCCCGCAACCTGGAGCTGTTCCGCGCCGACCTGCGCTTCGACCTCGACCCGTTCCAGTTCGCGGCGTGCGACGCGCTCGACCAGGGGCGGAGCGTCCTGGTCGCGGCACCGACCGGTGCCGGCAAGACGATCGTCGCGGAGTTCGCGATCTGGCTGGCGATGCGGCAGCCGAGCGCGAAGGTGTTCTACACGACGCCGATGAAGGCGCTGAGCAACCAGAAGTACTCCGAGCTGGTCGACGTCTACGGCGAGTCCGAGGTCGGGCTCCTCACCGGTGACACGAACGTGAACCCGCGGGCCCGGGTCGTCGTGATGACGACCGAGGTCCTCCGGAACATGATCTACGCGGACTCGGACCTGCTGGACGACCTCGCATGGGTCGTCCTCGACGAGGTCCACTACCTGGCCGACCGGTTCCGCGGTGCGGTGTGGGAAGAGGTCATCCTGCACCTCCCGACCGAGGTCCGGCTGGTGTCCCTCAGCGCGACCGTGTCGAACGCCGAGGAGTTCGGCGACTGGCTGCAGACCGTCCGCGGTGACACCGACGTCATCGTGTCCGAGGACCGTCCCGTACCGCTCGAACAGCACGTCCTGGTCGGTGCGAAGCTGATCGACCTGTTCGACTCCTCCGGTGCGGCGGCGACGAACCGCGTCAACCCGGAGCTGCTGCGGATGGTCGGCGGCGGGTCCCGCAGTGAGGCGCACGGCGGCGGCCACCGCGGGCGTCGCGGGCGCGGCGGGTTCCCGGAGCGCCGTGGTCCGCGCACCGAGAAGCTGCACCGCGAGCACATCGCGCGCATGCTCGACGAGCGCATGCTCCTGCCCGCGATCTTCTTCGTGTTCAGCCGCAACGGGTGCGACCAGGGTGTCCGTCAGGTCGTCCGGTCCGGGATCTCGCTGACGACGGCCCAGGAGCGCAACGAGATCCGTGAGACCGCGGAGTACCACTGCCGGACGCTGCTCGACGAGGACCTCGCCGTGCTCGGCTACTGGGAGTGGCTCGAGGGCCTCGAGCGGGGTGTCGCCGCCCACCACGCGGGTCTGCTGCCGGCGTTCAAGGAGGTCGTCGAGGACCTGTTCCAGCGCAAGCTCCTGAAGGTCGTCTTCGCCACCGAGACCCTGGCGCTCGGCGTGAACATGCCCGCGCGCACCGTCGTGCTCGAGAAGCTCGAGAAGTTCAACGGCGAAGCACGCGTGCCGATCACCCCGGGGGAGTACACGCAGATCACGGGCCGCGCCGGCCGTCGCGGCATCGACGTCGAGGGACACTCGGTCATCCAGTGGACGGACGGCCTCGAACCACAGGCCGTCGCGTCCCTCGCGAGCCGCCGCACGTACCCGCTCAACTCGTCGTTCAAGCCGACCTACAACATGGCCGTGAACCTCATCGAGCAGTTCGGGCGCCAGCGCACGCGCGAGGTCCTCGAGACGTCGTTCGCGCAGTTCCAGGCCGACCGTGCCGTCGTGGACCTCGCCCGCAAGGTCCGCTCCCAGCAGGAGTCCCTCGACGGCTACCGGGAGGCCATGCAGTGCCACCTCGGTGACTTCACCGAGTACGCGGCACTCCGTCGTGAGCTCTCGGACCTCGAGCGGACGAACGTCCCGGGCGGCCGGGAGGCCTCGCACGGTGCCCGTCAGGAGCGCCAGGCTGCGATCACCGCGGTCCGTCGGCAGCTCCAGCGGCACCCGTGCCACGCCTGCCCGGACCGTGAGGCCCACGCGCGCTGGTCGGAGCGCTGGTACAAGCTCAAGCGCGGCCACGACAAGCTCGTGCAGCAGATCCGGTCCCGCACCGGTGCGGTGGCGACGACGTTCGACCGCGTGACCGACGTCCTGCTGCAGCTCGGCTACCTGGTCGACGCCGGCGACGGCGAGGCGACGGTCGCCGCGGGTGGTCGTCGGCTCCAGCGCATCTACGGGGAGCGGGACCTCCTCGTCGCCGAGTGCCTCGAGGCGGGCGTCTGGAAGGACCTCACCCCGGCACAGCTCGCGGCGATGGCGGCGACGATCGTCTACCAGCCCCGTCGTGAGGACGCTCCGGGAACGGAGCACGCCCTGCCGCGTGGTGCGTTCCGTCCAGCACTCGACGAGACCCTGACCATCTGGTCGCGGCTCGACGACATCGAGCGGGACGCCCGCCTGGCCGGCTCGCTGCCGCCCACCCCCGCGATGGCTGTCGGTATGTTCCGCTGGGCCGCGGGCTCGCCCCTCGACGACGTCCTGCGGACGCTCGACCTGCCGGCGGGCGACTTCGTCCGGTGGTCGAAACAGGTCATCGACCTCCTCGACCAGATCCGGAACGCGGGCGACGAGGACCTCGCCCAGACCGCGCGGCGCGCGACGGACGCGGTGCGCCGCGGCATCGTCGCCTACGCGGCGGTCTGACGGGAGGCACGGTGCAGGTTCCCGAGTCCGAGGTGCGTCCGCGCGCGTCCGGTTCCGCGACGGCGCCCGTCGGACGCCGGACCTCCACCGGTCGCCAGGCGCCCTCCGGGGGCAAGACGCCCGCCGGGCGCGGGACGCCGACCGGAGCCGGACCCGTGGATGGCATCGCCGACGCGGTCCTCCCGTTCGCTGCCCGACCGCTCGCGCAGGCGTTCCCGCTCGCCGTCATCGGTGGCGTGCTGCTCGCGCTGTCGTTCCCGACGCCCGGCTGGTGGTTCCTGGCGTACCCGGCCGTGGCATGCCTGCTCCTGGCCGCGATGGGTCAGCGGGTCCGTCGCGCCGCGTGGCTCGGGTACGTGGCGGGAGCGGCGTTCTGGTTGCCCGCGATCGCCTGGGCGGGCCGGTACCTCGGGCCGGTCCCGTGGCTCGCGCTCGCGCTGTTCGAAGCCGTGTTCTTCGCCCTGGGGAGCGTCGCGCTCGCGCTCGCGTACCGGTGGGTCGCGCGCGTCGTGCCCTCGACCGCCGGACGCGTGTGGTTCCTCCCGGCCGTGGTCGCGGCACTGTGGACCGGACGCGAGTGGTTCTCGGGGAGCTGGCCGTACGGCGGCTTCGCGTGGGGGCGCGTGGGACTCTCGCAGTCGCAGAGCCCGTTCGCGCACCTGGCCGCGTACGTCGGCGTGCTCGGCCTGTCCTGCATCGTCGTGTACTGCGTCGCCGTCGTGGTGTCCCTCGCCCTGGTGGTGCCACGGACGCCCGGCGCGACGGTGCGGGTGCCGATGCACGTCGCGACCGCCGGTCTGCTGGTGGCCGCCGTGCTCGCGGTCCCGGCGTGGCCGACGGCGATCCGCGGGACCGTCCGGGTGGAGGCCGTGCAGGGCAACGGGCCCGCGGGCTACTTCGACCGGGCAACCGCCGGGGAGGTCCTCAGCGCCCAGGTCGCCGCGACCGATGCCAGAGCGAAGGGCGTCGACCTCGTCGTCTGGCCGGAAGCCGCGGCCGAGGCGGACCCACGGCAGTTCCCCGTCGTGGCCGCGGCACTCGACTCCGTCGTGGACTCGGTCGGCGCCCCGATCGTCGCGGGCGCGATCACGCAGACCGCCTCGGGGACGCTGCACAACACGTCGTTCGTGTGGACGCGGGACGGCTGGCAGTCGTCCTACGACAAGAAACGCCCGGTGCCGTTCGGGGAGTACGTGCCCGACCGCTGGTTCTTCTCGCAGCTCGCACCGTCGCTCATCGGGTTGCTCCAGCGGGACTACACGCCGGGCACGAAACCGAACGTCCTGCCGGTCGCCGGGATCCGTGCGGGGATCGCGATCTGCTTCGACATCGTCGACGACGGCCTGACGCAGAACATGGTGCGCGGGGGAGCGCAGGTGATCCTCGCGCAGACGAACAACGCCGACTTCTCGGGCACCGACGAGAACCTGCAGCAGCTCGAGATCGCGCGCATGCGTGCCATCGAGACCGGACGGTCGCTGGTGAACATCTCGACCGTGGGCGCCTCGCAGGTAATCGACCCCGCCGGGCGGACGATCGACCGCGTGCCGGAGTACACCGCGACCTCGATGGTCACCGACGTGCCGCTCGGGACCACGACAACCCCGGCGACGGTCGCGTCGGGGTGGATCACGCTCGTGCTGTCGCTCGGCGGCCTCCTCGTGCTGCTCGCCTGCGCACCCGGCCGGACCCGCCGCGCCCGCTGACCCCGAGGGCCGCCCGACTGCACCGCCCGTGCCGATCCGAAGGCCCGCACGGCCGCACCGCAAGCGCCGATCCGGATGCTCGAACGCCCGCGATTGTCCGGGCGCTCTGGGAACCGACTGTGAAACCGCCGCACCGGGATGGATCGTGCGTGGGACAGTGTTGATGGGGGAGACGAGCGAGAGGAGCACACACATGGCTGATCGGAGTCTCCGCGGCATGCGGCTCGGGAGCCAGAGTCTCCAGAGCGAAGAGGGCGTCGAGCTCTCAGACCGAAAGCGCGCGGTCTACCAGGCGGACTCGGGCGAGACCTTCGACATCGTCTTCTCGGCGGATGCGGACGTCCCCGCCACCTGGTCGGATCCCCGCTCCGGGCACGAGGGCCGGTTGCTCGGCGACGACGGCATCCCCGTCGAGGTCGCGGCTGAAGACGTCAAGGCACCGAGGACCCACTGGGACATGCTGCTCGAGCGGCGGTCCCGCGAAGAGCTCGAGGAGCTCCTGCAGGAGCGCCTGCAGTTCCTCCGTGCCCGACGCGGCGCTTGACCGCGGCGCCTGACCCCACCGCCTGACCGCCCCACGACTCGACGACGCCCGCCCCGGTTTCCCTCGGGGCGGGCGTCGTCGTTCGTCGAGCAGGTGCCCGTTACCGGCGGCCGGAACCGTCGCTCGTCCGGTGCCCCGACGCGGAATCGGTCGTCGGTGTAGCGACGTCCGCCTGCGGTGCAGACCCGGTCCCCTGCGGCGCCGCGCCGCCGAGCTGCTGCTCGGTCGCGTCGTCGGCGGCCGCGAGGTGCGCGTCCACACTGCGGTTCGACTCAGCCAGCCGCTGGTCGAGCTCGGACTCGGGCACGATGTCGGCCGCGGTGGCGTCTGCGGACGGAGCCGCAGCGGTCGCAGCGTCGGCCGAGGTGGTGTTCGCCAGGCTCTCGCTCGCGAGCTTCGAGATGCGGCTCAGGAAGTCGGCGCCACCCGCACCACCGGCAGCGGGACCGCCGTCGATCCGGGGAGCGGAGAACCCCTTCGCGATGCCCGAGAGTGCCTCGGTGAACTCGCTCGGGATCATCCAGACCTTGTTCGCGCTGCCCTCGGCGATCTTCGGGAGCATCTGCAGGTACTGGTAGGACAGGAGCTTCTCGTCCGGGTCGCCCGTGTGGATGGCCTCGAACACGGTCGCGATGGCGGACGCTTCACCCTCGGCCCGGAGGACCTGGGCCTTCGCGGCACCCTCGGCGGCGAGGATGGCGGCCTGCCGCTGTCCCTCGGCCTCGAGGATCTGCGACTGCTTGGTGCCCTCGGCCTGCAGGATGGCGGCACGACGGCTGCGCTCGGCGCGGAGCTGCTGCTCCATCGCGTCCTGGATCGACACGGGCGGCTCGATCGCCTTGAGCTCGACACGGCCGACGCGGATGCCCCACTTGCCCGTGGCCTCGTCGAGGACGACGCGGAGCTGACCGTTGATGTTGTCGCGGCTCGTCAGGGCTTCTTCGAGGTTGAGGCCACCGACCACGTTGCGGAGCGTGGTGGTCGTGAGCTGCTCGACGGCACCGAGGTAGTTCGCGATCTCGTAGGTCGCGGCACGGGCGTCGGTCACCTGGAAGTACACGACGGTGTCGATCGACACGACGAGGTTGTCCTCGGTGATCACGGGCTGGGGCGGGAACGAGACGACCTGCTCGCGCATGTCGATGAGCGGTCGGAGCCGGTCGATGAACGGCACCAGGAGGTTCAACCCCGGCTGGAGGGTCTTGTGGTACTTGCCGAGCCGTTCGACGACCCCCGCGGTCGCCTGCGGCACGATGCGGATCGCGCGGGACAGGACGACGATCACGAAGATCACGACGACGACGATGAGGACGAGCAGTGCGATCGTCCCGGCTGAGATGGTCACGACGTGGCCCCTTCTGTGAGGCGGACGACGGCCGTCGACCCCTCGATCGACTCGACGACCACTGGGGTCCCGAGTGGCGGTGTGCGGTCGGAGGACCCGACCGCGATGCGTGCGCTCCACGTCTCACCGTTCGCCAGGCGGACCTGGCCGGGGTTCGTCGCGGTGAACGCCACGGCGACGGTGCCGGTGAGCCCGATCAGCCCGTCGACCCCGGTGCGGTGTGGGTCGGCGTTGCGGCTGAGCGCCTGGACCAGCCGGGGCCGGACCAGTGCGAGCAGCAGCAGGGCGAGCACCGCGGCGATGATGGCGGAGAGCCACCACGGGGCGCCGAGGAGTGCTGCGATCAACCCGCCTGCCGCACCCGCGGCCAGCATGATGAAGACGAAGTCGAGGGTGAAGATCTCGACCACACCGAGGACCAGTACGAGTCCGATCCAGACGACGCCCTGGATCCAGTCGATCCCGTTCACGCGAACTCCCTCCCTCGTGTCGCGCGCGGTCCGTCGCTGCATCGCGACGGCCGGTCGAACTCCGTTCAACATATCAGCCGGACCCGACAGTCGGCTGTCCGTACGTGGTACACCGCGGCCCGGCCGTCGGCGCTCCGCTTGCTAGGCTCGGTCCGGCCGAGCGGCCGGACACCGACCTGGAGAACACGACTGTGAGCAACCCCCTCGCCCCCGGATCCCTCACCGACACGCGCGCACTGGTGACGGGGTCGTCCCGCGGCATCGGCGCCGACACCGTCGGCTACCTGGCCGAGGCCGGCGCCAAGGTCGTCGTCAACTACCGCAACAAGGCCCGTCGTGCCGAGCAGATCGTCGAGAAGATCGTCGCCGCCGGGGGATCAGCCCTCGCGGCGGCCGCCGACCTCACGGACCACGACTCGGTGCAGGCCATGGTCGAGACCGTCGTCGCCGAGTGGGGTGGCATCGACCTGCTCGTCCTGAACGCGTCCGGCGGCATGGAGTCCGGCTTCGGCGAGGACTACGCGCTCCGCCTGAACCGCGACGCGCAGGTCGACATGCTGCAGACCGCCGTCCCGCACATGCCGGCCGGCTCACGCGTCGTGTTCGTGACGAGCCACCAGGCGCACTTCGTCGAGACCGCCGAGACGATGGACGAGTACCTGCCGGTCGCGAAGAGCAAGCGGGCGGGCGAGCTCGCGCTCCGTGAGCTCCTGCCGCAGCTCGAGGCCGCCGGCATCGAGTTCGTCGTCGTCTCCGGGGACATGATCGAGGGCACGATCACCGCGACGCTCCTGAACCGTCTGAACCCCGGCGCGATCGAGGGCCGCCGCCAGGAGGTCGGCAAGCTCTACAGCGTGTCCGAGTTCGCGGCCGAGATCGCCCTCGCGGCCGTGGAGCCGATCCCGGCCGACCACACCAAGCTCGTCGGTGACGTCAGCGGCTTCACCGGCTAACGTCTGCTGGATGACTGCGAAGCCCGGCCTGCGCCGCACCTCCCGGATCATCCTGCTCGACCCGGACGACCGCGTGTTCCTGATGGACACGCGGTCGCCGTCGTCCGACGGGGCACACCGGTGGATCACACCCGGCGGCGGTGTCGACCCGGGGGAGTCCCACCGCGACGCCGCGGTCCGTGAGCTCCGCGAGGAGACCGGCATCGTCATCGACGACCCGGGTGAGCCGGTGTGGTCCTCGGACTTCACCGTCGAGTGGGACCTGGCCGACCACGACCGGGGACACGCGGAGTTCTACGTCGTCCGGACCGACGAGTTCGTCCTGTCGGACGCCGAGTGGACCGACGACGAGCGCGTCGACATCCTGCAGTCGCGGTGGTTCACCGCCGAGGAACTCGACACGACCGACGAGCTGTTCGAGCCCCTCGAGCTGCCGGACCTGGTCCGTCGCGCCCGATCGGCACCGCCGCTACCCTGATCGGCATGCATAGTGCCGCGCACGCCGCCGACAGCCACGACCGCATCCGGGTGCGTGGTGCGCGGGAGCACAACCTCCGCGACGTCGACGTCGACCTGCCGAAGCGGCGCCTGACGGTCTTCACGGGGGTCTCCGGATCGGGCAAGAGTTCGCTGGTGTTCGGCACGATCGCTGCCGAGTCGCAGCGCATGATCAACGAGACGTACAGCGCGTTCGTCCAGGGCTTCATGCCGTCGCTCGCGCGGCCGGACGTCGACGTCCTCGACGGGCTGACCACCGCGATCGTGGTCGACCAGGAGCGCATCGGGGCGGACCCGCGGTCCACCGTCGGCACGGCGACGGACGCGAACGCGATGCTCCGCGTGCTGTTCAGCCGTCTCGGGACTCCCCACGTCGGTGGCCCGAACGCGTTCTCGTTCAACCTCGCGACGGTGAACGCCGGCGGGTCGATCACCGTGCAGAAGGGCAAGGACGCGAAGGCCGAGCAGGTCACGTTCACGCGGCTCGGCGGCATGTGCGCCGAGTGTGAGGGCCGGGGGAGCGTCACCGACATCGACCTCACCCAGCTGTTCGACGAGTCGCGCTCCCTGGGCGACGGTGCGATCACGATCCCCGGCTACGGGACCGAGGGCTGGAACGTCCGGATGTTCGCCGAGTCCGGCTACGTGGACAGGGACAAGCCGATCCGGGACTTCACGCCCCAGGAGCGGCAGGACTTCCTGTACCGCGAGCCCACGAAGCGGAAGATCGCCGGCATCAACATGACCTACGAGGGGTTGGTCCTGCGGGTCCGGCGCACGTTCCTGCAGAAGGACCGCCAAGCCATGCAGCCCCACATCCGTGCTTTCGTCGACCGTGCCGTGACGTTCACGACGTGTCCCGCGTGCCAGGGCACCCGACTGAACGACGTCGCACGGTCCTCCCAGATCGCCGGGAAGAGCATCGCGGACGTCTGCGCGATGCAGATCACCGACGTGGCGGCGTGGCTGCACGCGATCGACGAGCCGACGGTGGGCCCGCTGCTCGACGGTCTGCGCGACGCCGTGGACTCGTTCGTCGAGATCGGGCTCGGTTACCTGTCGCTCGACCGTCCGACCGGCACGCTCTCCGGGGGAGAGGGCCAGCGCGTGAAGATGGTGAAGCACCTCGGGTCGTCGTTGAGCGACGTCACCTACGTCTTCGACGAGCCGAGCACGGGACTGCACCCGCACGACATCGAGCGGATGAACACGCTGCTGCTGCGCCTCCGCGACAAGGGCAACACCGTGCTCGTCGTCGAGCACAAGCCCGAGGTGATCGCGATCGCCGACCACGTCGTCGACCTCGGCCCCGGTGCGGGGACGAACGGCGGGACCGTCTGCTTCGAGGGACCGATCGCGGAGCTGCGGGGGAGCGGGACCGTGACCGGTCGCCACCTCGACGACCGGGTCGCCGTGAAGGCGACCGTCCGCGAGCGGCGTGGCGTCCTGGAGGTCCGTGGGGCCTCCGCGCACAACCTGCGGAACGTGGACGTCGACATCCCGACCGGCGTGCTCACGGTCGTCACCGGCGTGGCCGGCTCCGGGAAGAGCACCCTCGTCCACGGCTCGCTCGCGTCCCGTGACGACGTGGTCGCCGTCGACCAGAGCGGCATCCGCGGCTCCCGTCGGAGCAACCCGGCGACGTACACCGGACTCCTCGAACCGATCCGGAAGGCCTTCGCGAAGGCGAACGGCGTGAAGCCGGCCCTCTTCAGCGCGAACTCCGAGGGCGCCTGCCCCGGGTGCAACGGAGCGGGCGTGGTCTACACCGACCTCGGGATGATGGCGGGGGTCGCGACCACGTGCGCGGACTGCGGCGGCAAGCGGTTCGACCAGTCGGTCCTCGGCTACCACCTGTCCGGGAAGGACATCAGCGAGGTGCTCGCCATGTCCGTCGCCGAGGCCGGAGCGTTCTTCGCCGAGGGGGAGTCGCGGATCCCGGCCGCGCACGCGGTCCTCGCCCGCCTGGCGGACGTCGGGCTCGGGTACCTGACGATCGGGCAGCCGCTCACGACACTGTCCGGCGGCGAGCGGCAGCGCCTGAAGCTGGCCACGCACCTCGGGGAGACGAGCAGCGTGCTGGTCCTCGACGAGCCGACCGCGGGCCTGCACCTGGCAGACGTGGCGCAACTGCTCGGGCTGCTCGACCGCATGGTCGACGCGGGCCGGACCGTGGTGGTCATCGAGCACCACCAGGCGGTGATGGCCCACGCCGACTGGATCATCGACCTCGGCCCGGGAGCCGGCCGGGATGGCGGGCGCGTGGTGTTCGAGGGGACGCCGGCGGACCTCGTCGCGGCGCGATCGACGCTGACGGGGGAGCACCTCACCGCCTACGTCGGGCGGTGAACCCGAGCTCCCGAGTCCGACGGCACGCGCACACTTCGGCAAATGTGAACGTTTCTCGCAGGGATCCAATAGGTTCAGCGGTGACGGTCAGCCGCAACCCGTGCGCCCGGCCTCGCGACCGAAGGAGTTCCCCTTGTCCTCGAACGGATACCCGCCCGCGCAGAACACCCCGGGCAACACGCCGGCAACCAGCGGTGGCAACGGCATGGCCGTCGGGTCGCTCGTCCTCGGCATCGTCGGCGTCGTCTTCGCGATCCTGTTCTCGATCATCGGTCTCATCGCCGGGGTCGTCGGCCTGGTCCTCGGCATCCTCGCCCGACGTCGCGCCATCGGCAGCCGCGGCATGGTCCTCGCGGGCATCGTGCTCAGCGTGATCGCCATCGTCGTCGCGATCATCTTCATGATCCTCGGCGCCGTGTTGGCAGCGCAGCGGCTCAACGGCCAGTAATCGACGACGACGGGAGGCACCGTGCCAGCAGCACGGTGCCTTCCGTCCTTCCCGGGGCACCCCGGCAGCTCCGCATCGCCCAGGTGCGTCCGCGTAGCGTCCCGACCATGAGCTACAGCCAGCCGGATCCGGCCGAAGAGACCACGCAGTCCGAAGCGCCCGAGCAGCCGGACACCGACCCGGCAACCCTCCACGAGGACGGCGACGAGCACGCGTCGCTGGAAGTCGACGCCGAGGACGTCCCGACCGGCTCCGAGCAGCCGGAGGCCGGCGACCCGTCCTGACGGACTCCACATCCGACTTCGGTCGGTGTGCGGGCAGATCTGGTTCGTGATCCGCGTGGATCCCGAACCGGGTCTGCCATCGTTCGTTCCGAACGCATCGCGTGCTCCCAGTCAGTCCTGAAGCTGCGCAAGTGTGCGCCGATAATGCATATTATGTCAACTCAGGTGGATCCAACCCGCTCGCACGCCCGCGACAGTCTCAGAACACCGCCACCGTCATCCCGGCCCCCGCTGCCGGTCCGTCCATCGCCACGAGCGCCTCGGGGAGTTCCTCGAACGCGATCGTCCGACCGATGGACTCCGCCGGCCGCAACCGCCCGGCGACGACGTCTTCGAGCATCGCCGCGTACTCACCGACCGCCATGCCGTGACTGCCGAGCAGTTCGAGTTCCTCGGCGATGACCCGTCCCATCGGGATCGCCGGCGTGGCCTCGTCGTCGAGCAACAGCCCGACCTGCACGTGCCTCCCCCGCGGCCGCAGCGTCGCGACGGCCGCCACCGAGGTCGCCCGGCTGCCGTACGCGTCGACCGACAGGTGGGCACCGCCTCCGGTGATGCGCCGGATCGATTCTGGCGCGTCGTCGTCGAACGGCACCGTCACCGCTCCGAGGGCTTCCGCCCGCGCGAGCGCCACCGGTGATATGTCAGTCGCGACCACGCGGGCGCCGGCGGCGACGGCGACGATCACCGCGGAGAGTCCGACTCCCCCGCAGCCCACGATGGCGACCCACTCCCCCGGAGCGATCCGGCCGCGCGCGTGCAGCGCGTGGTGTGCGGTGCCGAACCGACACCCCAGTCCCGCGGCCTCCGCGTACCCGACGGTGTCCGGCAAGGCGACGAGGTTCACGTCGGCGTGCGGCACGACGAGCGACTCCGCCCACGACCCGGGCAGCGTGAACCCGGGCTGCTCCTGCCGCGTGCAGACCTGCGTGGCCCCGGCGAGGCACTCCTCGCACATCCCGCAGGCGAACACGAAGGGCGCGGTGACACGGTCCCCGACGGCGAACCGGGTCACGCCGGACCCGACCGAGGACACGATCCCGGCGAACTCGTGGCCGGGGACGTGCGGCAGGCGGACCGAGTCGTCGTGGCCCTTCCAGGCGTGCCAGTCGCTCCGGCACACGCCGGTGGCGGCCACCCGGACGACCACCCCGTCGTCGGGGGCGGTCGGGTCGTCGACCTCCACGATGGTGGGGACGGATCCGAAGGAGCTGTACTGGACGGCGCGCACGCCGCCATCCTGACAGAGCCGACCGACGACGGACGGGAGGCACGTGGCGATGCCGCCACGTGCCTCCCGTCGGTCCTGTGGTCGGGTCAGCGACCGGTGGTGTCGCCGGTCCCGCGGACGTCGCCGTCCTGGTCGAGCGTCACCTCTTCGTGGGCGACCTGCTCGGAGACGTGCTCCTGCTCGGTGACGGTCTCCTTGCCGAGGCGCACGCGCTCGACCGGGACGGTCTCCTTGTCGACGACGACGCGCTCCTCGTTGAGGGTGACGGCGTGCTCCTCCTCGGAGAGGTCGGGGCCGTCGAGGGCTGCACCGGCGTTGGCGTCGGTGATGGGCTCGCGCTCGAGGCGCACTTCCTCGTGCTGCACGGGGACCGTGACCTGCTGCTCCTCGGTGACGATGTGCTTGCGGAGGCGAGCACGGCCCGTCTGCACGTTCTGCGTGCCGACGTTGAGGCGCTCCTCGGAGCGGGTCATCGCGTCGTCGGTGTTCGGGCCGGAGGTGTCGTGACCGGCGCCCGTGGTGGTGCCGACGCCGTCGAAGCCGCCGGCGACCGTGCCGCCGCCCTCGGTGTCGTCCGCCCCGAGACGGTCACCGGCGGTACCGGCGAAGTCCGTGTGACCAGCCGAGGAACCGGCGAGGCCGTAGTGCTGGAACAAGGTGTCCTGCTCGTCCTCGGACAGCGAGCCGTCGGCGTCGATGCGCGGCGCGTCCTTGACCTGGTCCTTGCCGTAGTGCACGCGGAGCAGGTCGCCCGTGAGGTCCGCACCCTCGAGCGGGACGAAGGACTCGGAGGTCCCGAACAGTCCGGTGGCGACGCTGACGAAGAGCGGCTGGCCCGAGTCGTCGTCGAGGTAGACCTGCTTGACGGTGCCGACCTTGTCGCCGGCGTTGTCGACCACGCGGGCGTCGAAGAGGCTGTTCACGGAGGTGGAGTTGATCATGGTGTCTCCTTCGGGTTGCGGTGTTCGGCGGCTCGGGAACGACGGGTGGTCGTCCGTTGCCTCGTCCGCCGGGGACGCAACTCGGCTGCCGCTGGGCGTGGATCGATGCAGTGCGGTCTGCGGAGGATCGTGGCCGGGACAGTGGCACCAGTACGGGCCGGGACCGGCCCCGAACGACCCCGGGAGCGGGCTGTCGGGAACCGGTCCGGCGGCCGTCGACTCAGTAGTCGATGCGCCCCGTGCGCGAGTGGAACTCGCCGGTCGGGCCGTCCGCACCGATGGTCGCGAGCGCCACGGTGGCGTCCGTGCCCTCGGTGATCGTCTGGTGGCCGCCGAACCCGTTGAACTCGGTCGCGGTGTACCCGGGGTCGCTCGCGTTCACCCGGAACCCGGGCAGGTTCTTGGCGTACTGCACGGTCAGCGCGATCACCGCGGCCTTCGACGCGGCGTACGGGATCGCCGGGACGGGGTACTCGTCGTGCCCGGGCGTCGAGAGCCACCGGGCGAACCCGACGCCGGACGCGACGTTCACGATCACGGGGTGGTCCGAGGCGCGGAGGAGCGGCAGAGCGGCCTGCGTCACCCGGACGATGCCGGTCACGTTCGTGTCCAGCACCGCTGTCATGGCGCTCGCGTCGAGGTCGTCGACCCCGAACGAGGTGCCGAGGATCCCGGCGTTGTTCACGAGCACGTCGAGCTCGGGCAGGGACGTGATCGCGGCGTCGACGCTCGCCTGGTCGGTGACGTCGAGCTGGACGACGTGGGCGCCGAGCGCGCGGGCCTCGTCGCCGCTGGCGGGGTCGCGCATCCCGGCGTACACGGTGTGGCCGGCGTCGATCAGTCGGCGGGTGGTCTCGAGGCCCAGGCTGCGGTTGGCTCCGGTGATGAGTGTGGTGGTCATGTCCCCGAGCCTGCACCTTGAGGCCGGGCTCCCCCAGGCACGGAGCGACAGGGGGACCACGAGTACCAGGACCGTTTCCGGAGTCCGGGAGAAGATGGGCACATGAGCGAGTTCGCGGACGTCCTGCGGTCCTGGCGCGACCGGGTCCGACCCGAGGAGGTCGGACTGCCGGCCGGCCCCGGTCGACGCACCCCCGGACTCCGTCGCGAGGAGCTCGCGGCGCTGGCCGGCGTGAGCGTCGACTACGTCGTCCGACTCGAACAGGGGCGCGCCACGAACCCGTCGCCACAGCTGCTGTCGGCGCTGGCCACGGCGTTGCGGCTGAGTGAAGCGGAGCGCGACCACCTGTGCCGCGTGGCGTGCGTGGCCCCACCGTCGCCCCGGATGGTCCCGCGGCACGTGACGCCAGGGGTGCAGCGGATCGTCGACCGGCTCGGCGACGTCCCGTTGGCGGTCTTCACCGCGACCCATGACATCGTGTTGTGGAACGACCTCTGGGCCGCCGTGAACGGTGACCCGGCGCGGTACACCGGGATCGACCGGAACCTCGTCTGGCGCCACTTCATGCACGGGCACGACGGGGTGGACTGGGACGACCAGCACCAGGAGGACTTCTCCAGCGACCTGGTCGCGGACCTGCGCGCAGCGCTCGGGCGCTACCCGGCAGACCGTGGACTGGCCGAGCTCGTGTCGCGGCTCCGCCGGGGCTCTCCCGAGTTCGAGCGGCGGTGGGAGACCGGCCGGATCGCGGAGCACCGGACCAGCCGGAAGGTGGTGCGCACGCCGGTGGGGCCGATCGAGATCGACTGCGACGTGCTCAGCGTGCCCGGCGGCGACCTCCGGATCGTCGTCTACACGACCGTCCCGGGGAGCGAGGACGCCGCGAAGCTCGACCTGCTCCGCGTCACGGGCCTGCAGGACCTCACGCCGCAGCACGCCTGACCGTGGCGGCGGGACGGCGCCCGCCCGGTCCAGCCGTCAGACGGCGGTGAACACCAGTGCGGCGTTCTGACCCCCGAACCCGAACGAGTTGTTGAGCGCCGCCCGGAGTGGAGCGGTCCGCGCCTGCCCGGACACGACGTCGAGCTCCACCGCGGGGTCCAGGTGCTCCAGGTTGCGGGTCGGTGGCACGGATCCCGTCTCGAGCGCGCGGAGCGTCAGGATCGACTCGACGGCACCCGCCGCTCCGAACAGGTGGCCGAGCGAGCCCTTCGGTGCCGTGACGAGCGCGTGCGTGCCGACGGCCCGGACGATCGCCGCGGCCTCGCCGACGTCGCCGATCACGGTCCCGGTCGCGTGCGCGTCGACGTGGTCGATGTCCGTGCCGGTGAGACCGGCCATCCGGATCGCGGCACGCATCGCCCGCTCCTGTTCGCTGCCGTCGGTGAGCGGTGCCGTGACGTGGTGGGCGTCCGAGGTGATCCCCCACCCGGCGAGCACCCCGTGGCCGCGCCGTCCGCGGGCAGCGGCGTGGTCGGCACGCTCGAGCACGACGATCCCGGCACCCTCGCCGAGCACGAACCCGCGCCGGTCGACGTCGAACGGGCGGCTGAGGGACGCCGGGTCGTCGCCGTCGCCGTCGCGGTCGGGCTTCGCGAGGGCCTGGGACTGCGCGAACGAGGCCAGCGTGACGGGCGTCACCGCGGCCTCCGTGCCACCGGCGATCACGACGTCCGCCTCCCCCGTCACGATGAGTCGCGCGGCGATGGCGATCGCCTCGGCGCCGGAGGCGCAGGCCGAGACGGTCGTGTAGGCGCCACCCCGTGCCCCGAAGGCGATGCTGACCTGCGCGGCCGCCGCGTTCGCCATGAGCATCGGGACGGTGCGGGGCGACACCCGACGTGCCCCGGATGCGCCGAGCACGTCGTGGGCGTCGAGCAGCGTCTCCACTCCCCCGATCCCGGTGCCCATCACGACCGCGAGCCGGTCCCCCTCGACGTCGGGCGCGCCGGCATCCGCCCAGGCCTCCTCCGCGGCGACGAGCGCGAGCTGCTGACTCCGGTCGAGCCGACGCGCACGGACCCGCCCGAGGGCGTCGTCGGCATCGAGGACAGCCGGTGCCCCGATGCGGATCGGCACCTGGTCCCAGAGCGGACCCTCGTGCGGCAGGGCCCGGACGCCGGAGCGGCCCGCGCGCAGGCCGTCCCACAGGGCGTCGACGCCGTGGCCGAACGGGGTGACGGCGCCGTAGCCGGTGATCGCGATCTCCATGGGGCTCCTTCTTGTACGTTGAACAAGTTGAGTTGTACCACGTACAATTCCGACATGGCAACCACCGGTGACGGCTCGTCGAACACCAGAGGGGCCGCGACCCGTGCTCGGATCCTCGCGGCGACGGCCGGGCTGTTGGCGGGCAGCGCCACGGACACCGGCAGCGCACGACCCGGCGCGGTGCCACGCGGCGCCACGGTCACCGTGAGCGCCATCGCCCGTGCCGCGGGTGTCTACCCGAACCAGATCACGCACCACTTCGGCTCGAAGGACCGCCTGGTGCTCGACGCGTCGTTCGCCCTGTTCCTCCGCGACACCGCGCGCCTGCAGGCCGCCGGGCGCCGAGCACGGACGGCGGACGGGTTCCGACGCGCCCTGGCCCGCACCGCGCTGGCGATGCCGTCGACGACGCTCGTCGTGCACGCCCTGGGAACGAGTGCGGACGATGCCCAGCGGGCACGGGTGCGGGAGCTCCTCGCGGTGCTGTTCCGGCAGTCCGAGCGGTACCTCGACCGGGTCCTCGCCGAGCGCTCCTGGTCGAGCGCGAACGGCACCGGACGGGATGCTCGCACGTTCTGGAGCGCGGTCTTCGGCGCCGTGCTGCTCAGCGACGCCGGGGTCGCGGGTGGCCCGTCCGACGTGGACCTCGCCACGACCGTGACCATCACGGCCGACTGAGCACCGACACGGCCCGGTCCGGTCGGCCCGGTCCGGTCGGCCCGGTCCGGTCGACACGGTCCGGTCCGGTCGACACGGTCCGGTCGACACGGCCCGGTCGACACGGCCCCGTCCCGTCGACCCGGACCGGGCGCGGTCGAGGGGACCCGGTGCCGCTACTCCCCGAAGCCCGCGCGCACCAGCGCCTCGAGCGCGGCGACGGCGTCGGTGGCGTCCGCCCCGGTCGCCTCGATCGTGACGGCCGCCCCCTTCGGCAGCGCGAGCGCCATGATGGCGAGCAGGCTCTTCGCGTCCACGCCGTTCACGCGCACCACGGCGTCGTACTTCGCGGCGGTCTTCACGAACTCCGCCGCGGGTCGCGCGTGCAGGCCCGACTCGTTGACCAGCTGCAGGGTGGTGGACACCGAACCATCGTCAGCTCCGGCCGAGCCGTCGTCGCCGCGCGCCGATCCGTCGGCCGGTGACCCGCCTCCAGGCTGCTCGCCGGACGGACTGGAGGCCCCACCCGCGTCCGCCTCGGAACGCGCCGCGGACGCGGCGGCGGCCAGGACGGCGGCCACTTCACCGCCGGTCTGGGCGGCGACCGCGGCGGCCACGGTGCCCTCGACCAGCGGGGCGTCCGACACGTGCACGCGGGCCCGTACGTCCTCGTCCAGGAAGTCCAGTGCCGTGTCGGTGGTCAGGTAGGCGGACCCGAGGTCGCACAGCACGACGATCGCGTCCGCGCCGGAGAGCTCCTCGATGCCGGCCGTGATCGCGTCGAACGACGTGCCGATCCCGCCGTCCTCGGTGCCGCCCGCAGCGACCATCGGGACGTCGGACGCCATCTGCCGTGCGAGTTCGACCGTGCCGGAGGCGATCGCCGCGCTGTGCGAGACGACCAGGATGCCGACGCTCACGCCGCGTCCACCGCGGCGCGCAGGATGTACGCGGTCGACTGGGCGCCCGGGTCACGGTGCCCGACGGCCCGCTCGCCGAGGTAGCTCGCGCGGCCCTTGTGCGCCACGAGGGGCTCGGTGGAGACCGCACCCTCGGCGGCCGCGTCGGCGGCAGCCGCGAGTGCCGCCTCCGGGGTCGCGCCGTCCGCGGCAGCTGCTGCGGCGGCGTCCACGGCCGGCGTCCACGCGTCGATCATCGTCTTGTCGCCGACGGCTGCCTTCCCCCGGGACACCACGCCGTCGCGCGCTGCCGTCAGCACGGCGACGAGCGCGTCGGCGTCGAGCTCCGTGGCGTCCCCCGCGGCCTGCGCAGCCTTGAGGTACGCGGTCCCGAACAGCGGCCCCGCCGCACCGCCGACCGTCGAGATGAGCTTCGTCGCCACGGTCTTGAAGACAGCCCCGGGCGTGTCGAAGGACCCGCCGTCGACGGCTTCGAGCACCGCACGGAACCCGCGGTCGAGGTTCTCGCCGTGGTCGCCGTCACCGATCTCGCGGTCGAGCGTGACCAGCTCGGCACGGTGCTCGTCGATCGTCGCGGCGGTGCGGCGCACCCAGTCGATGGCCCATGCGGTGTCGAGCGCCAATTCGTGTTCCTCTCGTGGGACCGGCCCGGTGCGGGCTCGGTGCTGCGGGTTTCCGGTGGTCGTGCAGATGCCGGTCGGCACCCCCTCACTGGGAGCGGGGGCGTCGACCGGGCGTCCGGTCACCGGGCCCCGCGGCGAGCGGGACCCGCCATCGGCCGTCCGGTCAGCGGCCCCAGCGCAGTGCGGGGGTCTCGACCGGTGCGTCCCAGAGGGCCGTGAGTTCGTCGTCCAACACGGTGACGGTGAGCGAGAACCCCTGCATCTCCAGGGACGTGACGTAGTCGCCGACCAGGCTACGCGCGACCTCGTACCCGCGATCGGCGAGCACCTCGGCGGCGCGGCGGTACGCGATGTACAGCTCGGACAGCGGCGTGCCGCCCATGCCGTTCACGAGCAGGAGGAGCTTCGATCCGGCCGGTGCGGCCAGGTCCGTCAGGATCGGTTCGAGCACGCGGTCGACCAGCGCGTCGGCCGGCGCCATCGGGATGCGCTCGCGACCCGGCTCGCCGTGGATGCCGATGCCGAGCTCGACCTCGTCGTCGGCCAGGGTGAAGGAGGGCTCCCCGGCGTGCGGCACCGTGCCCGAGGACAGCGCGAGGCCCATGGACCGCGTGACCTCGTTGACCCGGCGGGCGATCGCCACGACCGCGTCCAGGTCGTCCCCGCGCTCTGCGGCGGCGCCGGCGCACTTCTCGACGACCACGGTGCCGGCGACGCCCCGGCGTCCGGCGGTGTACAGCGAGTCCTGCACGGCGACGTCGTCGTCGACGACGACGCTCTCGACGCGGATGTCCTCCATCCCGGCGAGCTCGGCGGCCGTCTCGAAGTTGAGCACGTCCCCCGTGTAGTTCTTCACGATGTGGAGCACACCCGCCCCGCCGTCGACGGCCTGGGTGGCCGCGACGATCGGGTCCGGCGTGGGGCTGGTGAACACCGGACCGGGGACGGCGGCGTCGAGCATGCCGTACCCGACGAACCCGGCGTGCAGGGGTTCGTGGCCGCTGCCGCCCCCACTGACGATGCCGACCTTGCCGGCCACGGGAGCGTCGGCACGGTGGATGTGGATGGGGTCCTCGACCAGGACGACGTGGCCGGCGTGGGCGAGTGCGAACCCGCGGACCGTCTCGTCGACCACGGCCTGCGGGTCGTTGATGAGCTTCTTCATGCTGCGCCTCCACGGGTGGACGGTCGGTCCGAGAGGCTGCACACCGCCGCCTTCGACCGGAGTGCGATCAATCTACAACGGTCGCCCGTTCCTTCGACGTGCACGTTCGTGCATCACCCCCCGGACCCCCGGGGCCCCTGTGACCGCCTGCCGCGCACTGCTCCTGCACGTTCGTGCACTTTGCCGCAGTTCCCTCACGAAGTCATCGCCCGGGCGCGAAACCCGTCAGTATGCTCGGCGTCAATCACTCGATGGGGAGTGCCGGCGCACCGCCTCCGGACCCCCAACCCTCACGCACTGGAGGTCCCCGATGGACGGCATCGGCGTCAAATTCCTGTCAGAGCTCGTCGGTACGGCGATGCTCATCATCCTCGGTGGCGGCGTCGTCGCCGCCGTCTCGCTGGCGAAGTCCAAGGGCTTCGGCGCGGGCTTCCTCATGGTCACGATCGGCTGGGGCTTCGCGGTCTTCGCCGGCGTCACCGTGTCCTACAAGTCCGGCGGCCAGCTCAACCCGGCGGTCAGCCTCGCGCAGGCCATCCTCGGCAACATCTCCGTCGGCACGATGTTCCTCTTCTGGCTCGCGCAGCTCATCGGGGCCTTCATCGGCGCGGTCATCGTCTGGCTCGCCTACAAGCAGCACTTCGACGAGGAACCGGACGCCGCCGCGAAGCTCGGCGTCTTCTCGACCGGCCCGGCGATCCGTTCGTACGGCTGGAACCTCGTGACCGAGATCATCGGCACCTTCGTGCTGGTGTTCGTCGTCATCGCGTTCACCAACGGCAAGACCCCGTCCGAGCTCGGCGCGATCCCGGTCGCCTTCCTCGTCATCGCGATCGGTGTCAGCCTCGGTGGCCCGACCGGCTACGCCATCAACCCGGCCCGTGACCTCGGCCCGCGCCTCGCGCACGCCGTCCTGCCGATCCGCGGCAAGGGCACCAGCGACTGGTCCTACGCCTGGGTTCCCGTCGTCGGCCCGCTCGTCGGTGGCGCCCTCGCCGCCGTGCTCTCCCACGCACTCCTCCCCCTCGCCTGACCCTCCATCCCGTCGCTGGCGGCACAGTCGCCGTCCGCAGCACCGAACACCCGTAAGGAGCACCAATGGCCGACTACATCGTCGCCATCGACCAGGGCACGACCTCGACCCGAGCAATCGTGTTCGACCACTCCGGTTCGATCATCTCGGTCGGACAGAAGGAACACGAGCAGATCTTCCCGCGCGCGGGGTGGGTCGAGCACGACCCGGCCGAGATCTGGGACAACACGCGTGAGGTCATCGGCCAGGCGCTGTCCCGTGCCGACATCACGCGCCACGACGTCGCCGCCGTCGGCATCACCAACCAGCGCGAGACCGCGGTGGTCTGGGACAAGACGACCGGCAAGGCGGTCTACAACGCCATCGTCTGGCAGGACACCCGCACCCAGTCGATCGTCGACAAGCTCGCCGACGGCGACGTCGAGCGCTACAAGGCGATCGTGGGGCTCCCCCTCGCGACGTACTTCTCCGGCACCAAGATCGCCTGGATCCTCGAGAACGTCGAGGGTGCCCGCGAGAAGGCCGAGGCCGGCGACCTGCTGTTCGGCACCACCGACACCTGGGTCCTCTGGAACCTGACCGGTGGCGTCGAGGGCGGCGTCCACAAGACCGACGTCACCAACGCCTCCCGCACGCTCTTCATGGACCTCGAGACGCTGCAGTGGCGCGACGACATCCTCGCCGACTTCGGCGTGCCGAAGTCGATGCTCCCCGAGATCGTCAGCTCGTCCGAGGTCTACGGGCACGTCGAGTCGTCGAACCTGCTCCGCGAGGTCCCGATCGCCGGCATCCTGGGCGACCAGCAGGCCGCGACGTTCGGTCAGGCCGCGTTCGACCAGGGCGAGTCGAAGAACACCTACGGCACCGGCAACTTCCTGATCTTCAACACGGGCACCGAGATCGTCCGGTCGGAGAACGGGCTGCTCACCACCGTCGGCTACAAGCTCGGCGACCAGGAGACGCACTACGCCCTCGAGGGTTCGATCGCCGTCACCGGATCCCTGATCCAGTGGCTGCGCGACAACCTCGGCCTCATCGGCAGCGCCCCGGAGGTCGAGGCGCTCGCCAAGACCGTCGAGGACAACGGTGGCGTCTACTTCGTCCCGGCCTTCTCGGGCCTGTTCGCCCCGTACTGGCGTCCGGATGCCCGCGGCGCGATCGTCGGGCTCACCCGGTTCGTCAACAAGGGCCACATCGCCCGCGCCGCCCTCGAGGCGACCGCGCTGCAGACCCGCGAGGTCCTCGACGCGGTCAACGCCGACTCCGGCGTGGACCTCACCGAGCTCAAGGTCGACGGCGGCATGACCGCCAACGACGCGCTCATGCAGTTCCAGGCGGACATCCTCGACGTGCCGGTCGTCCGACCGGTCGTCGCGGAGACCACCGCGCTCGGCGCCGCCTACGCGGCCGGTCTCGCGGTCGGCTTCTGGGCCAACCTCGACGAGCTCCGTGCCAACTGGCAGGAGGACAAGCGCTGGACGCCGTCGATGGACGCCGAGGAGCGCGAGCGCACGCTCCGCCTCTGGAAGAAGGCCGTCACGAAGACCTTCGACTGGGTCGACGAGGACGTGCAGTAGGTCGCATCGCCCTGGAGGCCCGGTGCCGGTTCCTGGAACCGGCACCGGGCCTCCCGGCGTTCCGTCGTGCCCGCGTGGTGAGTCGCGTGGGCCGGGTGCGGTGGTCAGACGCGCGCGTCCCGGCCAGACGCCGCGCAATCGGCGAGACGCCGCGGTATCCGGCGGCGTCTCAGCGTGACCGACGTGTCTCGCGGTTGCGGGGGCGTCTCGGTGTCAGGCAGCCGCGGGTGCGGCGCCGACCCACTCGGCCAGTTTGCGCGCTGCTGCGCCGGAGTCCACGGCCTCGGCCGCGACGACGAGTTCCTCGCGGAAGCGCTGGAGGATCGGACGGTCGACCTCGGTCGGGTCCTGCGCCAGCCGGAAGGACACCAGCCCCGCGGCGGCGTTCAGCAGCACGATGTCCCGGACCGGTCCGACGTCGCCCGCGAGCACGCGGTGCACGACCGCGGCGTTGTGCGCGGGGTCACCGCCCAGCAGGTCGTCGATGCGGGCGCGGGCGATGCCGAGGTCGCGAGGATCGAGGTCGTGCTCCGTGACACGGCCGCCCGTGACCTCCCAGATGTGGGAGTGCCCGGTGGTCGTCAGCTCGTCGAGACCGTCGTCTCCGCGGAACACGAGCGCGGTCGCCCCGCGCGTCTGGAAGACCCCGGTGATGATCGGGACCAGCTCGAGCTGCGCGACGCCGACGGCGTTCGCCTCGCACCGAGCGGGGTTCACCAGCGGGCCGAGGAAGTTGAACACCGTCGGGACGCCGATCTGGCGGCGGACGGCGGCGGCGTGTGCGAACCCGGGGTGGAACGCGCTCGCGAAGGCGAAGGTCAGGCCGACACGCCGGAAGGTGTCGGCGACACGCGCGGCGTCCATCGTCAGGTCGAGCCCGAGGGCCGCCAGGACGTCGCTCGAGCCGGACTTCGACGAGCTCGCGCGGTTGCCGTGCTTCACGACGGGCACCCCGGCCGCGGCGATCACGATCGCGGCCATGGTCGAGATGTTCACCGTGCCGACGACGTCACCACCGGTGCCGACGATGTCGAGCGCCATCGGGTCGACGTCCAGCGGAACGGCTGCGTCGAGGATCGCGTCCCGGAACCCGACGACCTCGTCGACCGTCTCGCCCTTGGCCCGCAGTGCGACGACGAACGCCGCGATCTGGGCCTCGGTGGCCCGACCGCCGACGATCTCCTCCATGGCCCATGTGGACTGTCTGATCGTCAGGTCTTCGCGCGCCATGAGCGCGCTGATGGCGGCGGGCCAGGAGAGGACGTCAGGCATGCACCGATCGTAGTGAATTCGAGAGACCCACCAGTCTCCTGCGAAAACACTGTCGGTGACTTCCGCCATAATGGAACACGTGACTAGCACCCCTCTCTCCAGATCAGCCAGCGGTCAGGTCCTCAACAGGCCGAACGCCGTGGCCGTGGGGACGATCGTGTGGCTGGGCAGCGAGGTCATGTTCTTCGCCGGCCTGTTCGCGATCTACTTCACGCTCCGCAGCACGTCCCCCGAGCTCTGGGCGACGGAGACCTCGCACCTCAACGTGCCGTTCGCGTCCGTGAACACGATCATCCTGGTGCTGTCCAGCTTCGCGTGCCAGTTCGCGGTCTTCGCCGCAGAGCGCTTCCAGGTGCACCGCACGAGCTGGAACCCGAAGGACTGGGGCATGACGGAGTGGTTCTTCGTCACGTACTGCATGGGCGCGATGTTCGTCTGCGGCCAGATCTTCGAGTACGCGAACCTGTGGCACGAGGGCATCACGCTCTCCTCCAGTGCCTACGGCTCGGCCTTCTACATGACCACCGGCTTCCACGGCCTGCACGTCACCGGTGGCCTCATCGCCTTCCTGCTGACGCTCGGTCGCGGTTTCGCCGCCAAGAACTTCGGTCACAAGGAAGCGACCACCGCGATCGTCGTGTCGTACTACTGGCACTTCGTCGACGTCGTCTGGATCGGCCTCTTCGCCGTCATCTACCTTCTCAAGTAGGAACTGGATAGCCCCCACCGCATGTTCAAGAGAACCAAGTCCAAGAAGGGCCGCCGCTCCCCGCTGGCGACCGTGTCGCTCATCGTCGTCGGTCTCATGACCACCGGCGGTGCGTACGCGCTGTTCAGCTCCACGGCGAACGCGGACGACAACACCTCCACCGCCGTCGCGGCCTCGAGCCAGTCCGACGTGAACGAGGGCCAGAAGCTCTTCGCGTCCAACTGCGCCACGTGCCACGGCCTCTCAGCGCAGGGCACGAGCGAAGGCCCGTCCCTGATCGGTGTCGGTGCCGCCTCCGTCGACTTCCAGGTGGGCACCGGCCGCATGCCGATGGCCGCCCAGGGTCCCCAGGCCGAAGAGAAGCCCGCGCAGTTCACCGACCAGCAGGTCAAGGCCCTCGCGGCCTACGTGGCCTCGCTCGGCCCGGGCCCGTCGGTTCCCTCCTCGGACCTCACGGACGGCAAGACCGGCAACGCCGCACAGGGCGCGGAGCTGTTCCGCATCAACTGCGCGATGTGCCACAACGTCGCCGGTGCCGGTGGTGCGCTGACCGAGGGCAAGTACGCCCCGAACCTGCACTCCGTGAGCGGCAAGCACATCTACGAGGCCATGGTCACGGGCCCGCAGAACATGCCGGTGTTCAACGACCTGAACCTCTCGCCGCAGCAGAAGGCCGACATCATCACGTACCTGAAGTACGTGCAGGACAACAAGTCGCCGGGCGGGTTCGCGCTCGGGTCCATCGGTCCGGTGGCCGAGGGTCTGTTCATCTGGATCTTCGGACTCGGGGCGGTCGTGGCGATGACCGTCTGGCTGACCGCGAAGTCCAACTGATCGTCCGTGTCGAACGACACTGAAGGGAACACCATGGCAGAGCACGACGACGAGACGCTGAACTCGTCCTCGGCTGTCGAGAAGCACGGCGCGACCACCTCGGCCGGCACCGCGGTCCTGCCCGCGGAGCCGTTCGAGAACCCGGGCGAGCCGCCGCACCGTCCGCGTCGCACCGACGTCGACCCGAAGAAGGCGCGACTCGCCGAGCGACAGGTCGCGACGTTCTTCTACCTCTCGATCGTCGGCAGTGTCCTCGCGATCGCCGCCTACGTGGCCTTCCCGATCAAGGACAACGACTTCGGCTCGATCCGGACGGCGAACCTCTTCCTCGGCCTGTCGATCGCCCTGGCCCTGCTCGCGCTGGGTCTCGGCGCGGTCTACTGGTCGAAGTCGCTCGTGGTCGACCGCGAGATCTCGGAGCTCCGGCACTCGACCCGTGGCAGCGACGCAACGCGTGCCAAGGCGGTCGAGGCCTTCCAGCTCGCCGACAAGGAGTCCGGGTTCAGTCGTCGCAAGCTGATCCGCAACTCGATGATCGGCGCCCTCGCGGCGTTCCCCCTCCCCGGCATCGTGCTGGTGCGTGACCTCGCACCTGCCGCGGACCCCAACGCGCTCCTCCGCCACACCATGTGGGCGAAGGGCACGCGCCTGACGAAGGACCCGACGGGTCTTCCGATCAAGGCGTCCGACGTGACCATCGGCTCGGTGTTCCACGTCATCCCGGACGGCCTCCTCGACAAGAAGGACATGCTCGAGGAAAAGGGCAAGGCTGCCGTCCTGCTCATGCGTCTCGACCCCAAGGACCTGCACCCCGCAAAGGGACGCGAGAACTGGGGTTACGACGGCATCGTCGCGTACTCGAAGATCTGCACCCACGTCGGATGCCCGGTCGCCCTGTACGAGCAGCAGACCCACCACCTGCTGTGCCCGTGCCACCAGTCGACCTTCGATGTCTCGAACAACTGCGAGGTCATCTTCGGACCGGCGGCACGCCCCCTCCCCCAACTTCCGATCGAGATCGACAACGACGGCTACCTGGTTGCCAAGAGCGACTTCCACGAGCCCGTCGGCCCGTCGTTCTGGGAGCGTGAACGCTGATGAGCACCACAACCACCACCGCACCCGCCACGGCCACCAAGCCGGCGCCGGAGCGCGGGTCCCGCATCATCGGGGCAGCCGCCAACTACATCGACGAGCGCACGAGCATCTCGGGCCTCGTGAAGGAGGTCGGGCGGAAGATCTTCCCCGACCACTGGAGCTTCATGCTCGGCGAGGTGGCGCTGTACAGCTTCGTCGTCGTCCTGCTCTCCGGCACGTTCCTGACGTTCTTCTTCCAGGCGTCGATGACCTCGGTCGTCTACGACGGGACGTACCTGCCCCTCAAGGGCGTCGAGATGTCGACGGCCCTGCAGTCGACGCTGAACATCTCCTTCGACATCCGCGGCGGACTCTTCGTCCGGCAGATCCACCACTGGGCGGCGCTGCTGTTCGTGGCCTCGATCATGCTGCACATGGCCCGCGTGTTCTTCACCGGTGCCTTCCGCAAGCCGCGTGAGCTCAACTGGGTCTTCGGCTTCATCCTCTGGGTCCTGGCCATGGCCGAGGGCTTCACGGGCTACTCCCTCCCCGACGACCTGCTCTCCGGCAACGGCCTGCGGATCATCGTCGGCATGATCGAGGGTGTGCCGGTGATCGGCGTCTGGATCGCCTACCTGCTGTTCGGCGGCGAGTTCCCCGGCACCGACATCGTCGGGCGCCTGTACACGCTGCACATCCTGCTGCTGCCGGCGATCCTGGTCGCGGTGCTCGGTGTCCACCTCGTCCTCGTCGTGATCAACAAGCACACGCAGTTCGCGGGCCCCGGCAAGACCAACGAGAACGTCGTCGGCGTCCCGATCCTTCCGGCGTTCGCCGCGAAGGCCGGCGGGTTCTTCTTCATCGTCGCGGGCATCCTCGCGCTCATCGCGTCGCTGTTCACGATCAACCCGATCTGGAACTACGGCCCCTACGACCCCTCCCCGGTGTCGGCGGGTACGCAGCCTGACTGGTACATCGGCTTCGCCGACGGTGCGCTCCGACTGGTGCCACCGCACTGGGAGGTCGTGTGGTTCGGCTACACGGTGTCGTTCAACATCCTGGCGCCGATCACGGTCCTGGTGCTCCTCATCCTCGCGATCTTCCTGTACCCGTTCCTCGAGGCGTGGGTCACGGGCGACAAGCGTGAGCACCACATCCTCGACCGCCCGCGCAACGCGCCGACCCGCACCGCCTTCGGCGCGGCCGGGATCACGCTGTACGCGAGCCTCTGGGCCGCAGCGTCGTCGGACATCATCGCCACGCACTTCATGGTGTCCATCGACCACGTGATCCACGTGATCCAGGCCACGACGGTCCTCGGCCCGTTCGTCGCCTTCTGGATCACGAAGCGCGTGTGCCTCGCGCTGCAGAAGAAGGACCGCGAGATCGTCCTGCACGGGTACGAATCGGGCCGTATCGTCCGACTCCCCCACGGCGAGTACATCGAGGTGCACGAGCAGCTCGACGAGTACGAGCGCTGGAAGCTCCTGCAGTTCAACGAGTACAAGCCGCTCATGATCCGCCCGAACGCCCAGGGCAAGATCACCAGCGTGCAGAAGGTCCGCGCGGGCATGTCGCGGTTCTTCTTCGAGGACCGGATCGCTCCGGTCGGCAAGGCCGAGCTGGAGGCCGCACACGCGGCGCACCACGGCCCTGACCTCGAGGGCACGCACCAGGCACCGCAGATCGGCGCAGGCGGCCACTGAGCCGTCCGCACCAGCGAGAACGCCCCCCGACCACTCGTGGTCGGGGGGCGTTCTCGTCTGTCGGTGTCGAAACGCCGTCTCGGGTTCACCGTCGATTCACGCGGACGTGCTGGAATCGCCAGGGTAGGTGTGGCACTGTGTTGCACCACGCACCCGTCAACGGAATGAGACCCCGATGGACGTCCGGACGGCCGAGCACCCCAGGCCGAACCACTTCCTGCTCCACCTCAGCGACACCCACCTCATCGCGTCGGAGGGCGCACTCTACGGCGACGTGGACTCGGCCGCACGGCTCTCCGAGATCATTGCCGACATCGAAGCATCGGGCACCCACCCGGAGGCCATCGTCGTCACCGGTGACGTCGCCGACAAGGGCGAGGCCGGGGCGTACGCGCGCATCCGCCGGATCGTCGAACCGGCCGCCGAGCGGATCGGCGCGCAGGTCATCTGGGCAATGGGCAACCACGACGAGCGCGGGGCGTTCCGGCAGGAGCTCTTCGGCCTCCAGCCGACGGATCGCCCGGTGGACTTCGTCTACGACGTCAACGGGCTCCGGGTGATCACGCTCGACACGTCAGTGCCCGGCAAGCACCACGGGGAGGTCTCCCCCGAGCAGCTCGACTGGCTCGCGGAGGTCCTGTCCGAGGCAGCTCCGCACGGGACCGTCCTCGCGATGCACCACCCGCCGGTGCCGAGTGTGCAGGACCTCGCGGTCCTCGTCGAGCTCCGCGACCAGCAGGCGCTGGCCGAGGTCATCGAGGGAAGCGACGTCCTCACGATCATCGCCGGCCACCTGCACTACTCGACCAGCGCCGTGTTCGCGGGCGTTCCCGTCTCGGTGGCGAGCGCCACGTGCTACACGCAGGACCTCACCGAGTTCCAGGGCGGGACACGTGGGCGCGACGGAGCACAGTCGTTCAACCTCGTGCACGTCTACGGGCACAACGTGGTCCACTCGGTCGTCCCGATCGGGCACTACGCGACGGTCGGCGAGCCCGTGTCGGCAGCGGACACCGACGCGCGACTCGCCGCGGCTGGCGTCCGGATCGCTCCGGCCGTCGAGCCCGCGCCGGTGACGTCGAGCATCCCGGTCTTCACGCTCGACTCGGTGCCGGTCTCCCCCGTCCACCGGTGAGGCGGGGACGGCCCGGTTTCGGCGCCGGGCTCGCAGGCTCGCCCGGAGCGTGGTGGCCGGGTCCCGGCGAGGGGCTCGCAGGCTCGCCCGGAGCGTGGTGGCCGGGTCCCGGCGCCGGGCTCGCAGGCTCGCCCGGAGCGCGGTGGCCGGGTCCCGGCGCCGGGCTCGCAGGCTCGCCCGGAGCGCACTCGCAGGACGCTGGCGCGTCCTAGGCGCGAGTGCGCTCCAGGCTCGCCCGGAGCGCACTCGCAGGACGCTGGCGCGTCCTAGGCGCGAGTGCGCTCCCACGGCGCGGGGAACGGGAAGTAGCGCTCCAGGAAGTCGGTGACCCGGCGGGTGCGCTCCTCGTCACTGACCTCCGGGAAGCTGCCGTCGTTCAGGCAGAAGAAGTCGACGTTCCGCTTCTTCAAGAGGTCGTCGAGGGACCGCAGCCCGGACTGCATCGTCGTGTCGATGTACCGGACCGAGGAGTTCTCCTGCATGATCGCGCGCCCGGTGAGCAGTGCGTAGTAGTGGTACAGCGAGTTCGTCACCGAGATGTTGTCGGCGGCGCGGAACCGTGATGCGGCCGTCGCGTGGAACTCGTCCGCGAACTCGTGCTCCATCTCGGTCATGATCGACGCGCGCAACGGCGTCGGGGCGTGCTCGAGGTGGCGCGTGGTCACGGCACCGAACCGCTGCTGCAGCAGGCGACGGTTGACGCGGGCGGAGTTCTCGAACCCGCTCCGCGCCGGGTTGTTCGAGCCGAGGCCGATCCGGGTCGTCGCCAGGATGAACTTCGTCACGGACCCGGGGCTGAAGAACACCGACGGGTCGACGGTCCGACCGAAGAACATGTCGTCGTTCGAGTAGATGAAGTGCTCGCTGATGCCCGGGATGTGGTGGAGCTGCGACTCGACGGCCTGCGAGTTGTGCGTCGGCAGGACCGAGGGGTCGGCGAAGAACTCCTCGCTCCGGACGATGCGGACCTTCGGGTGGTCCGCGAGCCAGTGCGGCGCCGGCGAGTCGGTGGCGATGTAGATCTGCCGGATCCACGGCGCGAAGGTGTGCACGGAGCGCAGCGCGTACTTCAGCTCGTCGATCTGGCGGAACCGCGCGGGAGCGTCGTCGCCCTCCCCCAGCACCGCGTTCGACTGCGCGGCCTGTCGGGCGCGCTGGTACTCGATGGCGTTGCCGTCGACCCACGAGAACACGATGTCGATGGGGAATCGGATGTCGGAGACGTGGTCGTCGAACATGTGCTCGACCGTGCGCCAGGTCCGGCCGTACCGGTCGATGTCGACGAGCTCGAACTCGTCGATCGGCAGGCTCCGCCGCATGAGTGCGTTCTCGACGGGTGCGAGGACCTCGGTGTCGGTCACGCGCCAGAACTCGAGCTGCACGCTGGTGTCGGCGCCGTACCGGAGGCGGCCGAGCGGTTCGACACGGGGTCGGAACACCCGGAGCACGGGTTCGTCCGCCGACCCGAGGCCGTCGTCGACGACGAGCACCGCGGGCTTCCGTGGAGGCTTCGCGTAGAAGGGCTCGTTCACGGCCGCGGCCATCACGGCGCTCTCGGCACGCTGGCGGTCGCGCTCGTCGACCGCGATGACGGGACGGTGGTCGTTGCCTCGGATGAGCAGGTGGTCGACGTCGCCGGCGGTGAGCGCGTCGTCGAGGAACAGCAGGTCCTCGATCATCGACTGCTGCGGCGTCAGATGGCCGTTGACGAGCGTCAGACGGCCCTTCCGCAGCACCACGTCGGGCCGGTCGAGACCGCCGGACGACGGTCGAGGGGTCAGCAGTGGACTCTCGGTCACCGGCTCGGTCTCGTCGCTCATCCACGCCCTTCGGATCGGGGGCCGGGCGCACACCCGACACGCTGCGATCCTACCGTCCGGGCAGACGCCCGGACATCCACGGGATCCCGGGCAGGATCCACCTCCGGATGCGGCACGCAACCGTGTCGGGATGGAGGCCCGACCAGCGACCGGCAGGCGGCACTCGACGGGCGTCCGGCTGGTCCGGTCAGCGGGTCTCGGTCGGCCTCGGCACCGTGACGGCGATCCCGATCCCCACGAACGCGGCGGCGGCGACGATCTGCAACCCGGCCCAGACCTGCCCGGGGATCGGCACCGTCACCAGGGGGTTCCAGCACACCGCCACGGCGGCCATCACCACCGCGGCCCACCAGGTGCGCCCACGGACGGCGAAGACGAGCACGATGAGCGCCAGGACCGTGACGCCCCAGCGAGCGAAGACGAACGCCGGTGAGGCGATGAACACGGCGCAGGCGAGCAGGACGATCGCGGCCAGGAGCGACGGCGCCAGTGCGGGTCGCGTGTAGGGCGGCGTCTCGGCCGTCCCGACACGGCCCTTGCCACCACGCGCCCCGGTCCGTCCGGATCCGGACCGTGCGGCCGCGGAGCCAGCTCGGAACGCCTCCGACGCGGACCTCCGCGCGTCGGGTCGTGCCGGACCGCCGTCAGCACGGCCTCGGTCGCCCGAGGGCACGCCGTTCTGGGACGACCCCAGCGGGGGCCGCCCCTTGCGCGCGGCCATCAGCGCGCGGCCGTCATCGGCGGGCCATCAGTACGAGGCCTCGTCCAGGTCGATCGCCTGGAAGGGGCGCGACATCGGCGGCAGGTCGCGCACGCGCTCCAGTGCCGGGACGAGCTCGTCGAGGTACGCGCGGTAGCCGTCCTCGGTGAGGTGCAGTCCGTCGTCGGTGAAGCGCTCGTCGAGGTGGTCGCCGTCGGCGAGGGCGGGCCACGCGTCGAGGTACTGCGCGTGGCAAGTCGCCACGAACTGGCGCAGGTGCCGGTTCGCCTCCTCGATCTTCGTGCTGAACTCCGCCTGGCGCGGCAGGATCGAGACGAGCAGCAGGCGCGCGCCCGGCAGTTCGCGTCGGAGCGTCACGAGGATGGTCTCCACGTTGCGGACGACGTGCTCGACGCTCGCGCGGTGGCTGCCGAAGTCGTTCGTGCCGATGAGCAGCACGATCACCTCGGGCTGTTCCGCGACGACGGCCTCGAGTCGCTGGAGGACCCCGTCGCTCGTGTCGCCGTTGACGCCCTGGTTGACGGTGCGCTCGTCGGGGAGCCACGCGTCCCAGGACCCTCCGGCCGTGATGCTGTCGCCCAGGAACAGGACGGTCGTGCGGTCCGTGGTCATGCTGCCTCCTCGTGCGCCGACTGGTGCGACCCATTCTGCTTGGTCCAGTTGTGTCCCGTCGACAGGGAGCGGTCGGATTCGCGTTCCGCCGCCGCCGTGATGCGCTCGACCATGCCGGGGAAGATCACGCCGTGGAAGGGCAGGATCGAGTACCAGTACAGCCGTCCGGACAGCCCCTGGGGGAAGTAGATCGCGCGCTGCCGGTAGTCGCTCCCGCCGTCCTCGCTCGGGGTGACGGTCATCTCGAGCCACGCTCGGCCCGGCGACTTGAACTCGGCTCGCAGCCGCAGGTAGCGCCCGCGGTCGAGCCGTTCGACCCGCCACCAGTCCAGCGCATCGCCCTGCTCCAGGCGCTTCTGGTCACGGCGGCCGCGGCTCAGCCCGACGCCACCGGCGATCTTGTCCATCCAGCCGCGCGCGACCCAGGCCAGGGGGAACGAGTACCACCCGTTGTCCCCGCCGATCGACTCGACGATGCGCCAGACGTCCTCGGCGGATGCGGACGAGTGCCGCTTCCGGTCGTCGACGTAGACCGTGTGCCCCGCCCAGTCGGGATCGCTCGGCAACGGGTCCGCGGGCGTGTCGGACAGCGTCGCGTTCCGCCAGCTCGTCTCGACCTGGCCGGTCCGCATCTTCGTCAGGGCGAGCCGCACGGCCCGGCGGTACGAGGTCAGTCCCCCGGCCGCGCGCGGCACGACGTCGTCGATGTCGTGCTCGCGCTGCACGCACTCGAACTGCAGGGACTCGATGATCGGCGTCGCGAGCTTGCGCGGGATCGGGGTGACCACGTTGAACCAGTGCGCCGCCAGCCGCGGGGTGAGGACCGGGAGGACCGAGATCGGTCGCTGCGGGAGCTTCGCCTCGACCGCGTACCCGTTGAGCATCTGCCCGTACCGGAGCACGTCCGGTCCGCCGAGGTCGAACGTGCGGTTGACCTCGGCCGGGATCTCGAGCGCCTGCACGAGGTAGTACAGGACGTCGCGCACGGCGATCGGCTGGACCCGGTTCCGGACCCACCGGGGCGCCGGCATCCACGGCAGGACGTCGGTCACGTGCCGGATCATCTCGAACGAGGTGCTGCCGGACCCGATCACGACCCCTGCCTGGTAGGCGATCGTCGGCACACCCGAGCGGAGCAGGACGTCGCCGACCTCCTTCCGGCTCCGCAGGTGCTTCGAGAGCTCGCCGTCGGGGTGCAGCCCGCCCAGGTACACGAACCGACGGACCCCGGCCGCTTTCGCCTCGTGCGCCATCGTCTCGACGGCCTGGCGTTCGGCGCGCTCGAAGTCCCCCTCGGCCCCCATCGCGTGCGCGAGGTAGTACACCGCATCGATGCCCTGGACCGCAGCACGGACGGCAGCGGTGTCCTGCAGGTCACCCTCGGCGACCTCCACCCGGTCGTGCCACGGCACGTCCTGCAGCTTCCGTGGCGTGCGGACGAACACCCGGACGATGTGCCCGGCTTCGAGGAGACGGGGGACGAGTCGGCCGCCGATGTAGCCGGTGGCGCCGGTGACGAGCACGTGCATGCCGGGCACGGTACGCGGCCAGCCTCCGGGTAGGCTTGCCGCGTGGACAACGCAGCGTTCCCCGTCACCGCCGATGCCGTCCGTGGTCTCATCGACCACGCGATCCTGAAGCCCGAACTCACCCGCGCGGAAGTCGATGCCCAGCTCGACGAGGCCGCCGCCCACCGGGTCTTCAGCGTCTGCGTCCGCCCGAGCGACGTCGCGCACGCGGTCGAACGCCTCCGCGGCACGGGCGTCGGCGTCGGGACCGTGATCGGGTTCCCGCACGGCACCACCTCCACCGGGGCGAAGGTCGCCGAGGCGATCCAGGCGTTGGCCGACGGCGCGTTCGAACTGGACATGGTGCAGAACATCGGCGCCGCGAAGTCGGGCGACTGGACGCGCGTCGAGCGGGACGTGCGTGCCGTGGTCGACGCCGCCGGTGACACGGTCGTGAAGGTCATCCTCGAGACCGCGTTCCTGACCGACGACGAGATCGTCGCCGCCTCCCGCATCGCCCGGTCGGCCGGTGCCGCGTTCGTGAAGACGTCCACCGGGTTCGCCGGCGGCGGCGCCACGGTCGACCACATCCGGCTGATGCGCCAGACCGTCGGCCCGGACACCGGGGTCAAGGCCTCCGGTGGCGTCCGCGGGCTCGACACGCTGCTCGCGATGGTCGAGGCCGGGGCAAACCGCATCGGCACGAGCGCCTCCGCACGGATCCTCGACGAGGTCGCCCACCGCACCGAGACGGGCACCGCGTCCGCGCTCGGAGACGACTCCAGCTCCTACTGAGCCGGCTCCTCGGAACCGGCTCGTCCGGACCCGGGCTCCCGCGGTCCGTGTCCCCCAGTACCACCTGACCACCACCTCCTGACGGGCCCGCGGCCCACCGGACGCGA
Organism: Curtobacterium sp. ISL-83; assembly: GCF_018613895.1. GTDB lineage: Bacteria > Actinomycetota > Actinomycetes > Actinomycetales > Microbacteriaceae > Curtobacterium. The sequence goes on along the minus strand of NZ_JAGGPH010000002.1, from coordinate 221,832 downwards.
CGCAGCGTCGGGAGCCGCACCGGGCCTCCAGACCGCCCATCGGAGCGCGCATGTCCAGCACCGCACCCCAGTCCACCTCCCTGGCACTCGCCGTCGACCTCGGCGGCACCAAGGTCGAGGCGGCCCTCGTCACCGACCAGGGCGTCGTGCTGCCCGCGACACGGTTCCGCAGCCCCACGGGTCCCCAGCGGACCTCCGACGAGTTGCAGGCCGCCGTCGACGAGGTCGTCACGAGTGCCCTGGCGGCGCTGCCGGCGGACGCGACCCTCGTCGGCGTGGGCATCGGTTCCGCGGGGCCGGTCGACGAGGAGCACGGGTTGGTGTCCCCCCTCAACATGCCGGTGTGGCGCGGGTACCCCCTGCGCGACCGCGTGGCCGCGCACGTGCCCGACGGCGTACCCGTCACCCTGCGGATGGACGGGCTCGCGATCACGCTCGCCGAGCACTGGGTGGGCGCCGCGCAGGGATCGGACCACGTGATGGGCATGATCGTGTCCACCGGCGTCGGCGGCGGACTCATCCTGCACGGCCGCACCGTCAGCGGCCCGACCGGCAACGCCGGTCACATCGGACACGTCGAGTGCGGCGGGTTCGACGACGCGTGCGCCTGCGGCGGCACGGGCTGCCTGGAGGCGGTGGCCAGCGGTCCGAAGACCGTCGCCTGGGCGAGACGGCAGGGGTTCGCGGGCTCCACCGGCGAGGAACTGTCCGCCGCGTACGCCGCCGGTGACGAGATCGCCGTCGCAGCCGTCAAGCGGAGCGGTCGCGCCCTCGGGCAGGCGATCGCCGCGGCGACGAGCCTGGTCGACCTGGAGGTCGTGGCCATCGGCGGCGGGTTCTCGCACGTGACGCCGGACCTGTTCGAGTACGCGCGGCAGGCGGTCGCGGAGCGGGTCGAGTTCCCGTTCGTGACGAAGGTGCGGATCGTGCCGACGGCGCTGTCGCAGGACGGCCCGCTGATCGGCGCTGCGGCGCTCGTGCACCGCGCGGACGTCCTGCGCTGAACCGGGGCGGCGTCGTTCCGCGGTGACGGGGCGGGGCGTGCTGCTGGGACGGGGGCGTCTTGCCGAGCCGGGGGCGTCTTGCCGAGACGGGGGCGTCTTGTCGAGACGGGGGCGTGTCGCCGAGACGGGGGCGTCTTGTCGAGACGGGGGCGTGTCGCCGAGACGGGGGCGTCTTGCCGAGACCGCGGCGTCTCGCCGAGACCGCGGCGTCTCGCCGAGACGGCGGCGTGCTGCGCGGACGTGTCCTGCGGTGTCCGGCCGGTCTGCCGTGCCCTGTCCACAGGGGCTGGTCGGCGTGGCGGGTGTCCGGCAGGATGTGCGAGTGCGCTCCCTGCGGCTCGTGACGACCGACGACTGGCCCGAGGCCGAACTGCGCGCCGCGATGCTCGCCGGCGAACTCGTGCCCGTCGGCAGCTGCTGGGCCTCCCCCGCCGAACCCCAGGACCCCGCCCTGCGTGCGGCTGCGTTCGCCTGGGCGGTCCCGACCCGGAAGGTCGTCGCCAGCGGTCGCACGGCCGCGTGGATCTGGGGCGGTCTGTCACGCCCGCCGGATCCCGTCGAGGTGAGCATCCGCCCACAACTCCGCGTCCACGTCGAGCACGGCGTGCGCCTCCGCGAGGTCCAGCTGCCGGCGTCCGACGTCGTCACCTTCGCCGGGAGCCGGACCGGTACCGCGTCCGGCGTCGCCGTCACCGCGCCCGTCCGGACAGTCGTGGACCTGCTCCGAGCGCCGGGGCCGCGTGCGGGCACGTTCGGGGCCGACGAGGCCCTCGCCGTCGGCGGGCTGTTCGGCGCTGGTGTCGTGGACCCCGCGGAGGTGGCCGCGCGACTCACCGCGCTCGGCACGATACCGATGGCCCGGCAGGCGGAACGGCGTCTCCGCGACCTGCTGCGGGCCTCCGTCGTCGTCAGCTGATCGGGCCGGCGGGGTGCCGCTGGGGGCCGCCGTCCTCCCCGAGACGGTGCGTCCGGACACGCCCGAAGGCGAATCGGGCGGTGCCGATTCGCCCAGTGGCGAGTCGGCCGGTGTGGACCGGGCGGTCAGCCCGCGCTGACGCGGTAGACGTCGTAGACCGTGTCGATCCGTCGCACGGCGTTGAGGACCCGGTCCAGGTGCGTGGTGTCGCCCATCTCGAACACGAACCGACTGAGCGCGAGGCGCTCCGACGAGGTCGACACCGTCGCGGACAGGATGTTCACGTGGTGGTCCGTCAGGACGCGGGTGACGTCGCTGAGGAGCCCCGACCGATCGAGCGCCTCGATCTGGATCTGGACGAGGAACACCGACTTCGACGACGGAGCCCATTCGACCTCGATCATCCGGTCGGGCTCGTTCATGAGCGACTTCACGTTCGTGCACGACGCCTGGTGGACGGACACGCCTTGGCCGCGGGTGATGAAGCCCACGATCTGGTCGCCCGGTACCGGCGTGCAGCACTTCGCGAGCTTCACGAGGATGTCCGGCGCGCCGCGGACGAGCACGCCGCTGTCGCTGTTCCGCAGCTGACGGCTCGTGACCTGGCGCGGGAACGACTCCGGTTCGTCCGACTCGGTGTCGGTCTGGACGCTGCCGAGCACCTTCTCGATGACGGACTGCGTGGAGACGTGCCCTTCACCGATCGCGGCGTAGAGGGCCGAGACGTCGTCGTACCGCATCGAGGACGCGACCTCGGCGAAGGTGTCCTGGCTCATCAGGCGCTGGAGCGGCAGGTTCTGCTTGCGCATCGCCCGGGCGATGGCATCACGACCTTGCTCGATCGCCTCTTCCCGGCGCTCCTTGGTGAACCACTGCTTGATCTTGTTCCGCGCCCGCGGACTCTTGACGAAGGCCAACCAGTCCTGGCTCGGCCCGGAATCCGGGTTTTTCGACGTGAAGATCTCGACGACGTCGCCGCTCGACAGGGAGCTCTCCAGCGGGACGAGGCGTCCGTTCACCTTCGCACCCATCGTGCGGTGCCCGACCTCGGTGTGCACGGCGTACGCGAAGTCGACCGGCGTCGCGCCTGCGGGCAGTCCGATGACCTTGCCCTGCGGCGTGAAGACGTAGGTCTCCTTCGCGCCGATCTCGTACCGGAGTGAGTCGAGGAACTCCCCCGGATCGCTCGTCTCCGCCTGCCAGTCGGTGATGTGGGCCAGCCATGCCATGTCCTGGTCGGTCGCGCTCGAGCTGTCGACGTCGCGACCGGCCGCGCGCTGCTTGTACTTCCAGTGCGCCGCCACGCCGAACTCGGCACGCTGGTGCATCTCGTACGTTCGGATCTGGATCTCGACCGCGCGACCCTGTGGCCCGAGGACGGTGGTGTGCAGCGACTGGTAGAGGTTGAACTTCGGCGTCGCGATGTAGTCCTTGAACCGTCCGGGGAGCGGCGTCCACCGCGCGTGCACGGAGCCGAGCATGGCGTAGCAATCGCGGACCGTCGGGACGAGGACCCGGATGCCGACCAGGTCGTAGATCTCGTCGAACTCACGACCGCGAACGATCATCTTCTGGTAGATCGAGTAGTACTGCTTCGGCCGTCCCATGACGTCGCCGCGGACCTTCGCCGCCTTGAGGTCCTTCTTGAGCGTGCCGATGACGTTCTGCACGAACTGCTCGCGCTTCGGCTGACGTTCCTTGACCAGGCTGTCGATCTCGACGTAGAGCTTCGGGTGCAGGACCGCGAACGACAGGTCCTCCAACTCGAGCTTGATCATCTGGATCCCGAGGCGGTGCGCGAGGGGCGCGTAGATCTCGAGCGTCTCCTTCGCCTTGCGCGTGGCGGAGGTGGACTCGACGAAGCCCCAGGTGCGCGCGTTGTGCAGCCGGTCCGCGAGCTTGATCACGAGCACCCGGATGTCCTTCGACATCGCGATGACCATCTTGCGGACGGTCTCGGCCTGGGCGCTGTCGCCGTACTTGACCTTGTCGAGCTTCGTGACGCCGTCGACCAGCATCGCGATCTCGTCGCCGAAGTCGGCGCGCAGCTGGTCGAGCTGGTAGTCGGTGTCCTCGACGGTGTCGTGCAGGAGCGCGGCGGCGATCGTGATCGTGCCGATGCCGAGGTCGGCGAGGATCTGCGCCACCGCGACCGGGTGCGTGATGTAGGGCTCGCCGGACTTGCGCTTCTGCCCGTCGTGCGCGCGCTCCGCGACGGAGTAGGCCCGTTCGATGAGGGTGACGTCGGCCTTGGGGTGGTGCGAGCGGACGGTGCGGATCAGGGTGTCGACGGCACCGGCCGGCTGCGCGCGCGAGAACAGGCGCGGGAGCAGCGAGCGGAGCGACCCGAGGTTGCCGGTCGTGTTGGGCCCCAGGGGGCTCGTCGGACGCGGCGCGGAGCCGGGGCGGCTCGGGACAGACGCATCCTGAGGCGTGGACTCACGCGTGTCCGTCATGATGCGCCTCCCGTGACTGGCGTCCGAGCTCGATCGGTCAAGACTACGCGTGTCGTGTCAGTGCTCGTGACGCGGTTCGCTGTCGGCACCGCTGCTGGCGGCCCCGTCGCTGCCCGGGCGCTCCACCGGGGCACCCGCCTGCTCCCAGGCGACCATGCCGCCCTGCAAGCTCACCGCGGGGACGCCGGACTGCTCGAGCGCCGCGACGACCCGAGCCGACCGCGCGCCGGAGTGGCACACGACGATCGCGGGTTCGTCCCCGCCGTCGATCTCCTGCCACCGCTCGACGAGCTCGGACATCGGCACGAGCGTGGCCTGGGGCGCGTGGACCTCGTCCCACTCCCCCTGCTCGCGGACGTCGAACAACCGAGCCCCCGACGACAGGCGGCGCAGGGCCTCGGGGACGTCGATCTCCTGGATGTCGATCGGCATCAGACGCTCGCCGCCGCGTCGACTTCGCGCTGCCGCTTCTGGGCCGCGAGCACCTTCTTGGCGTCCGACTGCTTGATCTTCGGCTCGTTCTCCCGCAGGTGCGCGTACATCGGCGAGGCGATGAAGATCGTGGAGTACGTCCCGACGATGATGCCGATGAACAGCGCGAGCGAGATGTCGCGGAGCGTGCCGGCGCCGAGGACGTACGAGCCGATGAACAGGATCGCGCCGACGGGCAGCAGGGCGACGATCGAGGTGTTGATCGAGCGCACGAGGGTCTGGTTGACCGCCAGGTTCACCGACTGCGTGAACGTCCGGTGGGATTCCTGGCTCGTGTTCTCGCGCACCTTGTCGAAGACCACGACCGTGTCGTACAGCGAGTACCCGAGGATCGTCAGGAAGCCGATGACGGCTGCCGGCGTGACCTCGAGCCCCACGATGCCGTAGACCCCCGCAGTGATCAGGAGGTCGTGCAGCAGCGCGGCCATCGCGGAGAGTGACATCTTCCAGGTGCGGAAGTACACCGTCATGAAGACCGCGGCGAGGGCGAGGAAGATCACGAGACCGCGGATCGCCTGCGCCAGGACGTCCGCACCCCACGTCGCACCGATGAAGGTCGAGGCGACCTGGTCCTCGCGCACGTCGTACGCCTTGGCCAGGGCGTCCTGCACCTCGGTCGTCTCGCGGTCGGTCAGCTGCCCGGTCTGGACACGGATGCCGTGCGTGCCGAGCTGGGAGACGCGCGGGACCCCGTTCGGGACGATCCGCTCGACCGTCTGCGTCGCGAGGTTCTGGTCGAGGTTCTTCGCGTCCGAGATCGTGAACTCGGAGCCGCCGGTGAACTCGATGCCGAGCTGGTACCCGCCGCGGAGCCACGGCACCGCGAGCGACACCACGATCGCGATCAGGGCGATGAGGTACCACCGCTTGCGTCGGCCGACGATGTCGTACGAGCGCTTGCCCGTGTAGAGGTCGCTACCGAACTGGCTGAAGCTGGCCATCAGTCGTCCTTCCCGTCCGGCGTCGTGCCGTCTCCGCCGGAGGCCTGCTGGGCCTTCCGCTCTGCGATCGTCTGTCGGCGCTGCGCTTCACCGGCGCTGCGCTGGCGCTTCCCGTCCACCACCGGTGCCCGGAACTGGGCCCGCCCGCGGTACACGGCGCCGAGTGCGGCGGGGTCGAGCCCACTGAACCGGTGTCCTTCGCCGAAGAACCGGCTGCGCGAGATGAGCCGCATCATCGGGTGCGTGAACAGCGTCACGACGACCACGTCGATGAGGGTGGTCAGCAGGAGGGTGAAGGCGAACCCCTTCACGTCGCTGACCGCGAGGATGTAGAGCACGATCGCGGCGAGGAAGTTCACCGAGTCCGAGGCGAGGATCGTGCGGAGCGCACGCTTCCACCCGGCCTCGACCGCACTCTCGAGCGCACGGCCTTCACGGAGTTCGTCGCGGATGCGTTCGAAGTACACGATGAACGAGTCCGCCGTGATGCCGATCGCCACGATCAACCCCGCGACCCCCGCGAGCGAGAGCCGGTAGTCCACCCGCCACGACATGATCGCGATCACGAGGTAGGTCAGGGCGGCGGCGACGCCGAGCGAGAGGACGGTGACGAACGCCAGCGCGCGGTACTGGATCACCGAGTAGATGATCACGAGGATCAACCCGATGAGTCCGGCGACCAGGCCGCCGATGAGCTGTGCCGTCCCGAGGGTCGCGGAGATGTTCTCGTTCGACTGGACCTTGAAGTTGATCGGCAGCGCGCCGTACTTCAGCTGGTCGGCGAGGGTCTTCGCGGACTCGGCGGTGAAGCTGCCGGTGATCTGCGCCTTGCCGTTCGTGATCGCCACGTTGGTCGTCGGGGCGGTGATGACCGACCCGTCGAGCACGATGGCGAACTGGTTCTGCGGCTGCTGGAGCTTGACGAGGCGGCTCGTCACCGTGCTGAAGTCCTTGGTGCCCGTCCCGTTGAAGGAGAGGTTGACGGCCCACTGACCGGTGGACGTGCCCTGGGAGTCCGTCGCCAGGCCCGAAGTCGCATTGCTGATGTTCGAGCCGGAGACCTCGACGGGGCCGAGGATGTACTTGCCCGCGCCGTCCTGGTCGCACGTCACGAGCGGCTTGTCGTCGGGCGCTGCGGTGACGTCACCGGGGGCCTTGCAGTTGTAGTTCGTGTAGAGGTCCTGCAGCTGCGGGGTCACCCACGCGAGGTCACTGGCGTTCGTCGGCTTGGTGCTCGGCGTCGCCGCGAGTGATGCGGGCGGCGAGTACGGCGTCGGCGACGCGGACGCGCCCTTGCCCCCGACGGCCGCGTTCGTCGCGGCCTCGGTGTACAGCACGGGGCGGAACGTCAGCTTCGCGGCGGCTTCGATCCGGTCGATCGTGGCCTTGTCGGGCTTGCCCGGGATCGACACGACGATGTTGTTCGTGCCCTGGGTGTTGATCTGGGACTCGGACACCCCCGTCGCGTTGATCCGCTGCCGGATGATGTTGACCGCCTGGTTGAGCTGCTGGCTCGTCACCGAGCCGCCCCCGGTGTTCTCGGCCGCGAGCGTCAGCTGCGTGCCGCCCTGCAGGTCGAGCGCGAGCTCAGGGACCCAGCTGGCTCCGTTGAACCACTTGCCGCTGGCGTCCTTCGTCGTGCTGGCGAGGATCGACGCAGCGGTGTTGAGCCCTGCCAGCACCGCCATGATGATCACCAACCAGGTGAGCGAACGAAGCGCCTTCTTGACGGGTGTCGATCGTGCCACCGGTCGTCTCGTCTTTCTGTCAGGACCGACGGCGGTTGACCGACGGCAAGAGTGTCGCCGCCGGGTCGGAGGACCCGGCGGTCGAAGGGGGTGTCAGTCTTCGGTCTTGCGCTTCGACGGGTCGACGTCGTCGACGTGCGTCGTGTCGAGGCGTTCGCCGTACACGGGCTCACCGTTGAGCTCGGCGACGGGCTTCGGCTCGTCGTCCGGGGTGGCGGTCGTGTCGATGACGGCGGCGTCGTCCTCGACGACGCGCGACAGGGTCTGACGGTGCACGGTGACGATGGTGCCCGGAGCGATCTCGACGTCGGCGGTGACCTTCTCGTCGTTGACGGAGAGCAGGGTGCCGTACAGGCCGAAGGAGAGCATGACCTTCGCGCCCGGAACCATCTTGTTCACGAGCTCGGACTGCTGCTTCTTGCGCTTCCGGCTGTTGTAGAACATGAAGGCCGCGAACGCCACGACGATGACGATGAGGATGACTTCTTGACCCATGATGCGTTGCCTTCTCTGGTTGCTCGGTTTCGGGCCGTAGCAGTCTAGGGCACACGCCTGTGCGTGGCATGTCACCAGACTGCCCGGCGATGTCAGTCGGTGTCGTCCGTGGTGTCGAACAGGCCCGGCTGGGCGTCGAGCCCCTGGCCGGGCGTCATGCCGAAGTGCCGCCAGGCCCGCGGCGTGGCGATTCGTCCGCGGGGACTCCGGGTGAGCAGGCCGACCCGCACGAGGAACGGTTCGACCACGGACTCGATGGTCTCGGCCTCTTCACCGACGGAGACCGCGAGCGTGTTGAGACCGACCGGACCGCCATCGAAACGGGTGAGCATGATCTCGACGACGGCACGGTCGAGCCGGTCGAGGCCGAGCTCGTCGACGTCGTACAGGTCGAGCGCGCCCTGCACCGCCGCCATCCCGTCCGTCGTCCGGTGCACGAGGGCGTAGTCCCGCACGCGCCGGAGCAGCCGGTTCGCGATGCGCGGGGTGCCTCGGGAGCGCCCTGCGATCTCGCGGAGGGCCGTCCGGTCGATGTCGAGCTCCAGGAGGTGCGCGGCACGGATGAGGACCTGTTCGAGCTCGTCCTTCTCGTAGAACTCGAGGTGGGCGGTGAACCCGAAGCGGTCGCGCAACGGGTTCGGCAGGAGCCCGGCGCGGGTGGTGGCGCCGACGAGCGTGAACGGTGCGAGGTCGAGCGGGATGCTCGTCGCACCGGCGCCCTTGCCGACCATCACGTCGATGCGGAAGTCCTCCATCGCGAGGTAGAGCATCTCCTCCGCTGAGCGTGCCATGCGGTGGATCTCGTCGATGAAGAGGACCTCACCGGGGACGAGCGACGAGAGCACCGCAGCGAGGTCCCCCGCGTGCTGGATCGCCGGACCGCTCGACATGCGCAGGGGGCGGCCGGACTCGTGGGCGACGATCATCGCGAGCGTGGTCTTGCCGAGACCGGGCGGGCCGGCCATCAGGATGTGGTCGGGCGTGCGGTCCTGCATCGCGGCGGCCTTGAGGAGCAGGTCGAGCTGACCGCGGACCTTGCGCTGCCCGACGAACTCGTCCAACGACCGGGGACGGAGCGCGCCCTCGAACGCGAGCTCTTCCGGGGACTCGGCGCTGGCGGCGGTGATGCCGCTCACCGGCCGGCACCGGCGGGACGGAGCGCCCCGAGTGCGGCACGGAGGAGCGCCTGCGTGCCCATGGCGGCTGCGCCCGGCTCGTTGGCGACGGTCTCGTCGACGGCGGCCTGTGCCGCGTCTTCGCGCCATCCCAGCCCGATCAGCGCCGTGACGACGTCGACGGCAGCAGGGTGCGCGGCCGTTCCGCGTGTCGCGGCGACGACGGCGGCCTGCTCGAACGCCGCGAGCTTGCCGGACAGCGCGACGATGATCAGCTTCGCGGTCTTCGGGCCGATGCCGGAGACCTTGCGGAACGCGCCGTCGTCGTCCTTCGCGACGGCGTTCGCGACCTGCGCGGGCTCCATGTGGGCGAGGACACCCATCGCCGACTTCGGTCCGACACCGGAGACGCTGCGGAGCAGGTCGAACACCTGGAGCGCGTCCGAGGACTCGAACCCGAAGAGCATCTGGTCGTCCTCGCGCACGATCATCGCGGTGCGGAGGAAGACCTCGGCACCGAGGCGCATCGTCAGCGCGTGCGCCGGCGTGACCGTGACGGCGTACCCGACACCGCCGGCTTCGACCACGACGCTCGATCCGGCGACGTCGATGCAGGTGCCCCGGAGACTCGCGATCATGCCCCGAGCCTACGGCCGCCCGCGGACGATCCCGTCGTGCCACGCTGCGCACCGAAGCGGCCGCGGGAACCCGAGGCGGCCGCGGCTGCCCGGGCGAGGGGGGAATCCACCGTGCCCTGCTGGGCGTCCCGCCACGCGCGCTGTGCCGGGGTGAGCGTCGACGGGCCGGTCCCGCCCGCGTCGGGTGACCCGAGCCTCCAGGCATGGCACACCGCCAGCGCGAGCGCGTCCGCCGCGTCGGCGGGCTTCGGGACCTCGTCGAGGCCGAGCACCCGCGCGATCATCGCCTGGACCTGACGTTTGTCGGCGTTGCCGTAGCCGGTGACGGCGGCCTTCACCTCGGACGGGGTGTGCAGCCCGACCGGCAGGCCGCGGGCCGCCGCGGCGTGCAGGGCGAGGCCGGCCGCCTGCGCCGTGCCCATCACGGTCCGGACGTTCGCCTGGGCGAAGACCCGCTCGACGGCGACGGCATCCGGGCGGTGCTCGTCGATCTCGGCGGCGATGCCGTTGGCGATGAGCAGCAGCCGTTGCTCGAGCGCCATGTCAGCGGGCGTCCTGACGACCGTCACGTGGACCAGCCGGGCGCGGCGGTTCGGTGCGACCTCGACCACGCCGACGCCGCACCGGGTGAGCCCGGGGTCGACCCCGAGCACCCGCAGCATCGCTACTCGCCCTCGTCCTCGTCGAGCTCGGCCTGGACGTCGGCGGGGATCTCGAAGTTCGCGTAGACGTTCTGCACGTCGTCGCTGTCCTCGAGCGCGTCGATGAGCCGGAACACCTTGCGGGCGGTCTCGGCGTCGATCGGGACCTTGAGCCCGGGGACGAACTCGGCGTCCGCGGAGTCGTAGTCGATCCCGGCGTCCTGCAGCGCCGTGCGGGCGGCGACGAGGTCGCTCGCCTCGGTGATGACCTCGAAGCCACCACCCTGGTCGATCACGTCTTCGACGCCGGCGTCGAGGACCGCCGCCATCACGGTGTCCTCGTCGAGGCCGTCCACCTTCGTGACCGAGATGACGCCCTTGCGCGCGAAGTTGTAGGCGACGCTGCCCGGGTCGGCCATCGTGCCGCCGTTGCGGGACATCGCCGTCCGGACCTCGGCAGCGGCACGGTTCTTGTTGTCCGTGAGGCACTCGATGAGCATCGCGACGCCGTTCGGTGCGTAGCCCTCGTACATGATCGTCGTGTACTCGATCGACTCCCCGGTCAGGCCGGCGCCGCGCTTGACGGCGCGGTCGATGTTGTCGTTCGGGACCGAGGTCTTCTTGGCCTTCTGGATCGCGTCCACGAGCGTCGGGTTGCCCGACAGGTCCGCGCCGCCCATCTTGGCGGCCACTTCGATGTTCTTGATCAGCTTGGCGAACGACTTGGCACGACGGCCGTCGATGACGGCCTTCTTGTGCTTCGTCGTCGCCCACTTGGAATGCCCGGACACGGTCCTCCTTGCGTCGTGCGGAAAGTCCCGACCATCCTACCGGCCGGGAGGCACAGGTCGGCCCCGGCGCGCTGGCTGCGGTGGCGTGGGCGGGTGCGAGACGCGCCCGTCACCGTGAGACGCCGCCAGGGGCCCGAGACGGAGCGGGATCCGGCGGCGTCTCGCGAGTTCGGCGGCGCCTCGGGCTGACGGGGGCGTCCCGCGGCCAGCGACCAGCGGCCCGCGACGGGCCGGCGGCGAGCGGTCAGGCCGAACGGACGAGGTCGAGGAATCGGCGGTGGAACCGGTCCTCCCCCGCGACCTCGGGGTGGAACGCGCTCGCGATCGCGTTGCCCTGCTGCACGGCGACGACCTGGCCGTCCGGCAGCGCCCCGAGGACCTCGACGTCGGCCCCGTGCTCCGCGACGACCGGCGCGCGGATGAAGACCGCGTGCACGGGCGCCTCGCCGAGGGCGGGCATCGGGATGTCGATCTCGAACGAGTCGTTCTGGCTGCCGAAGGCGTTGCGACGCACCGTGGTGTCGAGCACGCCGAGCGTGCGCTGTCCCGCGATTCCGTCCTGGATCCGCGTCGAGAGCATGATCATCCCGGCGCACGTGCCGTAGGTCGGGAGCCCGGCTCGGATCGCCTCGGACAGCGGTTCGGCGACGCCGAACGCCCGAGCGAGCTTGTCCATCACGCTGGACTCGCCGCCCGGGATCACGACGCCGTCGAGCGCGCTGATCTCCTCGGCGCGGCGGAGCGGCACGACGTCCGCGCCGAGCTCCGTCAGCGAGGCGATGTGCTCGCGGAAGTCACCCTGGAGTGCCAGGACTCCGATCCGGGGACGAGCGACGAGCGGCGTGCTACCAGCCACGCTCGGCCAGGCGGTGCGGCGCGGGGACGTCGGCGACGTTGATGCCGACCATCGCCTCGCCCAGACCGCGGGACACCTCGGCGATGACCTTGGGGTCGTCGTGGAACGTGGTGGCCTTGACGATCGCGGCGGCTCGCTTCGCGGGGTCGCCCGACTTGAAGATGCCCGAGCCGACGAACACGCCGTCCGCGCCGAGCTGCATCATCATCGCGGCGTCGGCCGGGGTGGCGACGCCACCGGCGGTGAACAGCACGACGGGGAGCTTGCCGGTCTGCGCGACTTCCTTCACGACGTCGTACGGCGCCTGCAGTTCCTTCGCGGCGACGTACAGCTCGTCCTCGCGCAGGTTCCGGAGGGCGGCGATCTCCTTCGAGATCGTGCGGATGTGCTTGGTGGCCTCGGACACGTCACCCGTGCCGGCCTCACCCTTGGAGCGGATCATCGCGGCACCCTCGGTGATGCGACGGAGCGCCTCACCCAGGTTGGTCGCACCGCAGACGAAGGGGGTGGTGAACTTCCACTTGTCGATGTGGTTGACGTAGTCGGCGGGCGACAGGACCTCGGACTCGTCGATGTAGTCGACGCCCAGCTCCTGCAGCACCTGCGCTTCGACGAAGTGACCGATGCGGGCCTTGGCCATGACCGGGATCGACACCGCGGCGATGATCTCCTCGATCATCGAGGGGTCGGACATCCGGGCGACACCGCCCTGTGCGCGGATGTCGGCGGGGACGCGCTCGAGGGCCATGACCGCGGTCGCGCCGGCTTCCTCGGCGATGCGGGCCTGGTCGGCGTCGACGACGTCCATGATGACGCCGCCCTTGAGCATCTCCGCGAGGCCGCGCTTGACGCGGTCGGAGCCGGTGATCGAGGTGCCCTGGGTGGTGCTGCTGCTGTCGCTCATGATGCCCTCCAGTCTAGTGCTGCGCCGGCCACGCTTCGGCGACGAGTCGACGGGTGTCCCCGAGCATCTGGGACATCGACTTCGTCCTCGCGATGATCGGGAAGAAGTTCGCGTCCGACTGCCACCGCGGGACGATGTGCTGGTGGAGGTGCGCGGCGATCCCCGCACCTGCGACCTCGCCCTGGTTCATCCCGATGTTGAAACCGTCGCAGTGCGAGACCTGCCGGAGGACGCGCATCGCGGTCTGGGTGAGCTCGGTCATCTCGCGGGTCTCGTCCGCCGTGGCCTCGTCGTAGAGCGGGACGTGCCGGTACGGGCAGACCAGCAGGTGGCCGTTGTTGTACGGGTAGAGGTTGAGCAGCACGTAGGCGTGCTCACCGCGCGCGACGATCAGGGCGTCCTCGTCGGACATCGCGGGCGCCGCGCAGAACGGGCAGTCGTCCTTGTGCCCACGACCGTCGCCGTCGCGTCCGGCGTCGATGTAGGCCATCCGGTGCGGGTTCCACAGCCGTTGGAACGCGTCCGGCACGGCGGCCCCGGTCGACGCGTCCCGGATCACCAGCGGATCGTCCGCGCCCCCGGAGCCCGCGCCGGTTGGTCCACCGGCACCGGCACCGGTAGCGGCACCGCCAGCACCGGACGCGCCAGGGCCGGTCCCGCCAGAGCCGGTCACGTCGTCGACGTCACCGGCCCCGGCGGGGTGATCCGTGCCTCCAGGGTGCGTCATCTAGACCTGCGCGCGCTCGCGGATGGCCGTGAGGATGCGCTCCACGGCCTCGTCCACGGGGACGGCGTTGTCCTGCCGGCCGTCGCGGAAGCGGAAGCTCACCGCACCGGCGTCGCGGTCGCCACCGCCGGCGATGAGCTGGAACGGCACCTTCGCCTTGGTGTGCGTGCGGATCTTCTTCTGCATGCGGTCGTCGGAGTGGTCGACCTCGGCACGGACGCCGTGGGCCCGGAGCTTCGCGATGACCTCGTCGAGGTAGTCGCCGTACTCCTCGGCCACGGGGATTCCGACGACCTGCACGGGCGACAGCCACACCGGGAACGCCCCGGCGTAGTGCTCGGTCAGGACGCCGAAGAACCGTTCGATGGAGCCGAACAGGGCGCGGTGGATCATCACCGGGCGCTGGCGGGTGCCGTCGGCCGCGGCGTACTCGAGGCCGAAGCGCTCGGGCAGGTTGAAGTCCAACTGCACGGTCGACATCTGCCAGGTGCGGCCGATCGCGTCACGGGCCTGGACCGAGATCTTCGGGCCGTAGAACGCCGCGCCGGCGGGATCGGGCACGAGTTCGAGGCCGGATTCCTCCGCGACCTCGCGCAGGGTGTTCGTCGCCACGTCCCAGACGTCGTCGTCACCGACGTACTTCTCGGGGTCCTTGGTGGACAGCTCGAGGTAGAAGTCGTCGAGCCCGTAGTCACGCAGGAGCGAGAGCACGAACTGCAGGGTCGTGGTCAGCTCGTCCTTCATCTTCTCCTGGGTGGTGAAGATGTGGGCGTCGTCCTGGGTCATGCCGCGCACGCGGGTGAGCCCGTGGATGACGCCGGACTTCTCGTTGCGGTACACCGTGCCGAACTCGAACATCCGGAGCGGCAGGTCCCGGTACGACCGCGGCTGCGACCGGTACGCCAGGATGTGCATCGGGCAGTTCATCGGCTTGAGGTAGTAGTCGGCGCCCTGGCGGGTGACGTTGCCGTCCTCGTCACGGGCTTCGTCCATGTGCATGGCCGGGAACATGCCGTCCTTGTACCAGCCGAGGTGCCCGGAGGTCTCGAACAGGTCGCCCTTGGTGATGTGCGGCGTGTACACGAACGAGTAGCCCTCTTGCTCGTGCCGACGGCGCGAGTAGTCCTCCATCTCGCGGCGGATGATGCCGCCCTTCGGGTGGAAGATCGCGAGCCCCGAGCCGATCTCGTCGGGGAAGGAGAACAGGTCGAGCTCCGCGCCGAGCTTGCGGTGGTCGCGCTTGGCCGCTTCTTCCAGCCGCACGAGGTACGCCTTGAGCTGGTCCTTGTCGGGCCAGGCGGTGCCGTAGATGCGCTGCAGCTGCGGGTTCTTCTCGGACCCGCGCCAGTACGCCGCGGCGACGCGCATGAGCTTCGACGCGTTGCCGATGATGCGGGTGTGCGGCAGGTGCGGGCCGCGGCAGAGGTCCTGCCAGACGACTTCGCCCGTCTTCGGGTCGACGTTCTCGTAGATGGTCAGTTCGCCGGCACCGACCTCGACGCTCTCACCGGAGTCACCGTCGGTGGCGGCGCCCTTGAGGCCGATGAGCTCCTG
This sequence comes from Curtobacterium sp. ISL-83, assembly GCF_018613895.1. GTDB lineage: Bacteria > Actinomycetota > Actinomycetes > Actinomycetales > Microbacteriaceae > Curtobacterium. Next base: position 206,554 of record NZ_JAGGPH010000002.1, on the reverse strand, counting down.
CTTGTAGGGCTCCCCCGCCATGCGCTCGCGCGCCTGCTCGTCGGTGACGACCACCCGGCGGAAGCGCTGGGCCTGGCGGATGATCCGGTCCATGCCCTTTTCGATCGCCTTGAGGTCGTCCGGGGTGAAGGGCTCGGCGACGTCGAAGTCGTAGTAGTAGCCGTCGGTGACGGGCGGTCCGATGCCGAGCTTGGCGTCGGGGTTGATCTGCTGCACGGCCTGCGCGAGCACGTGCGCTGCCGAGTGGCGGAGGATGTCGAGGCCGTCCTGCTCCTGCAGGGTGACGGGTTCGGCGGTCTCCCCCGCCTGCACGTCGGCGGCGAGGTCCTTGAGGACGCCGTCGACCCGGATGGCCACGACTCCGCGCACACCGTCGAAGAGCTCCGTGCCCGTCGTGGTGGTCGTCGCGGTGCGGGGCTCGGGTGCCTGGGGCACGTCTGCGGGCTGGCCGGGTTCCGGCGATGCGACTGACTCGGTCACGATGGTGGATCTCCTCGATCGAATGGGTGCGACAAGACTACTGGGACGGGCGCGCGCTCCGGCCGGGGGCGCCGGGCCTGTGGAACCGCGCTGCTCAGGCGGGGACGGAGCCGAGCGTCTGCACGGGCAGGCGGGGTTCGAGCCGTTCGCGTCCCGCGAGGCCGTCGAGCTCGAGCAGTGCGGCAAACCCGATCGCCTCGTACCCCGCGCGTTCGAGGAGCGTGATCGTCGCGGCACCCGTCCCACCGGTCGCCAGGACGTCGTCCACCACGAGCACTCGCGTGCCCGGGGCGAGCTGACCCGGACGGAGCTCGAGCTCGGCCTCGCCGTACTCCAGCGCGTACTGCTCGCTGAGCACCTCGCCCGGGAGCTTGCCCGCCTTCCGCACGGTGAGCACGCCGACCTGGTGCTGGGCGGCGATCCCGCCGGCGAGGGCGAAGCCACGTGCCTCGATGCCGGCCACGGCACCGAAGCCGTCACCGATCGCGAACGGGGCGGCGAGGGCCTCGCACACCCGACCGAACGCCACCGCGTCGGAGAAGACCGGCGTCACGTCGCGGAACAGGATGCCCGGCCGGGGGAAGTCCGGGACGATGGTCGTGAGGCGTTCGACGAGGGCAGCTGCGGTTTCGGTCACCCGACAACGGTACGGGAGGCCCGTGGGCACGTCGTGCGCGCCGGTCCCGCCCGGCACGGCGTGCGGTCGCTGCGCCTGGTGCGAGGTTCGCGGCCCGGTGCGAGGGAACAACCCCGCACCGGGCCGCGAACAGCGCACGAGGCGCGCACCGGCACCCCGGCGGTCAGCGCCGGAGGTGCAGTGCCGCACCCCGGAGCAGCCAATCCGTCTCGCGCTGTTCGCGCTCCCGCTCGACGCGGTTGCGCGTGGCGACGTCGACGGACGGGCGGACGCGGTGCGTGCGCCGACTCCAGATGATCAGGGACATCCCGACCCGGAGTGCGATGCGGTCGCTCAGCGACACCGGACGGCGGACCGCGGGGGTGTCGGGAGGGCGGATGACGGTCTTCGTTGACAAGGTGGTCCCCTTCGAGGGCAGGACGGAAACGCCCGGGACACGGGCAGGACGGAAGCGCCCGGGACCCGGACAGGACGGAGGCGCCCGGAACGCGGGCAGGTACCGTGCCGGGAACGCGGGCACGGATGACGTGTCGTCGTGCGGGTGCAGCGCACCTGCACGGACCGCTTGGGAATGCAATCGATGCATTTCGGCAGATCTCGCTCGAGGCCCCGGGCGAGATCAGGAAATGCGTCGAATCAGCACAGCGTCACACTCACCACCGACATTTCCGACGACACCGATGAGCCCGCACGACATCGCCGGACGGCGATGCAGTGCGGACGCGATCAGTGACGGGAGCCGGCGGTCGACGCGAGCAGTGCGCTCAGCGGAGACGGCCGGACAGCAGTGTCGACGGGTGTGGGACGCCCGCGGTCAGCGGACCCGGATCGGGGTGCCGTCGAATCCACGGATTCTACGGAACGGCGTCGTCGTGGTGATCATCATGGTCAGGCCCCCTCTCGGTGTCGTGCTGCCAATGTCGTTGCTCGGAACTCTATCCACATCGCCGGCGATGCCGCAACACATTTCTCGGATCGCACCGGAATTGCATTCCCGAACAACGCCGAACGGCCCGGCCCCGCAATGGGGACCGGGCCGTTCGGGCTGCCGAGCGGTTACGCCGCGGCCGCGGATTCCGCCGCTGCGGACGCCGTCACCGTGGCGGCGAGCACCCCGTCGACGACGGAGATCCGCACGGAGTCGCCCTGCGACAGGGCCTCGTCCACGACCAGGGAGGCGATGCGGTCGTCGACCTCGCGCTGGATCAGGCGACGGAGCGGACGTGCGCCGTACTCCGGCTCGTACCCGTGCTCCGCGAGCCAGTCCACGGCGTCCTCGGTGACCGTCAGGGTCATGCCTTGCGCGAGCAGCCGGAGTTCGGTGTCGTGCAGCAGGAGCCCGACGATCGCGCGGAGTTGCGCCGGGTCGAGCTTCCGGAACAACACGATCTCGTCGATGCGGTTGATGAACTCGGGCCGCATGGACTCGCGCAGCTTGCCCATCACCCGGTTCCGCAGGTCCTCCTCGGCGTAGCCGCCGTCGGCGGACACCGAGAACCCGAGGGCACCGGACCGCGACGCCAGGAACTCCGAGCCGATGTTCGACGTCATGATGACCACCGTGTTGCGGAAGTCCACCGTCCGGCCCTGACCGTCGGTCAGCCGTCCGTCGTCGAGGACCTGGAGCAGCAGGTTGAACACGTCCGGGTGGGCCTTCTCGACCTCGTCGAGCAGGATCACCGAGTACGGGTTCCGGCGGACGCGCTCCGTCAGCTGCCCGGCCTCGTCGTACCCGACGTACCCGGGAGGGGCACCGACGAGTCGCGAGACCGTGTGACGCTCCCCGAACTCGCTCATGTCGAAGCGGAGCATCGCCGACTCGTCGCCGAACAGCGATCCCGCGAGCGCCTTCGCGAGCTCGGTCTTGCCGACGCCCGTCGGGCCGAGGAACAGGAAGCTCCCGACCGGCCGGCGCGGGTCGCCCATGCCGGTGCGGCTGCGGCGGACGGCCTTCGCGATCGCGGTGACCGCGTCGTCCTGGCCGATGACGCGCTGGTGCAGCTCGTCCTCGAGGACGGCGAGCCGTGCGCGGTCGCCCTGGTTCAGCCGGGCCGCCGGGATCCCGGTGGCGCGGGAGACCACGTCGGCGATGTCGCCGTCGGTGATGACCCGGTCGGTGGGCAGCGGACGGGAGGAACGGCGGGCGTCCGGCTGGTCGGCGGCGGTGATCCGTGCCTCCAGTCCGTCGATCTCGTCGCGCAGGCGCGACGCGACCTCGTACAGCTCCTCGGCGACCGCGCGGTCCTTCTCGGCGGACAGCGCCGCCACCTGGTCGCGGAGCGCGGTGACGTCGACGTCGCCCGACAGGGCGAGCCGACGGCGCGCGCCGGCCTGGTCGATCAGGTCGATCGCCTTGTCCGGCAGGTGCCGGTCGGTGACGTAGCGGTGCGACAACTCGACGGCTGCGCGCAGGGCCTCGTCGGTGTAGGTCACGTCGTGGTGCTCGGCGTACCGCGGGCTCAGACCGGTGAGGATCGCAACGGCGTCCTCGACGCTGGGCTCCCCCACCGTGACGGGCTGGAACCGGCGCTCGAGGGCCGCGTCCTTCTCGATGCGGCGGTACTCGTTCAGGGTCGTCGCACCGACCAGGTGCAGTTCACCCCGGGCGAGCCGCGGCTTGAGGATGTTCGCGGCGTCCATCGACCCGCCCTCGCCGCCGCCACCGGCGCCGACGACGGTGTGGAGTTCGTCGACGAAGACGATGAGCTCGTCCGCGTGGGCGGCGATCTCGTCCATGACCTTGGTGAGGCGCTCCTCGAAGTCGCCGCGGTACCGCGTGCCCGAGAGCATCGACGCCATGTCGAGGGCGACGACCCGCTTGCCCTGGAGCAGCACGGGGACGTCGCCGTCGGCGATGCGCTGCGCGAGGCCCTCGACGACGGCGGTCTTGCCGACGCCGGGCTCGCCGATCAGGACCGGGTTGTTCTTCGTGCGACGGAGCAGGATCTCGACGGTCTGCTCGATCTCGTCGGCGCGGCCGATCACCGGGTCGATGCCACCCTGGCGGGCGCGCTCGGTGAGGTCCGTGCCGAACTGGTCGAGCGTCGGGGTCTCGGACTGCTCCTGCTGTGTCTCGGTGCTGCCGGCCATCGGTCGTCCTTCCCGTGCTGCTGCTGCCGCCTCCTGCGCGTACTCCTGCATCACCTGCGGGGTCACGCCGGCGCTCGTGAGGAGCTGGCCGGTGACGGTGTCCTGGTCCATGACGAGCGCGAAGAAGACGTGCTCGGGGTCGGTGTACGTGCTGCCGAAGCCGCGCGCCGCCTGGGTCGCCTCGTAGAGGACGCGCTGCGCGCTGCCGGTCAGGGCCGGGCGGCCCTCGACGCGGAGGTCGCTCGGCGCGGGGAGGCGCTGCTCGATCTCGTCGGCGAGGCGCTCCGGGTCGGCGCCGCCCTGCCGGACGACCGCAGTGAAGGGGTCGGTGCGGATCAGGACGTGCAGGATGTGGAGCGCGTCGATCTCGTGCTGCCCCTGCTCGACGGCGTACTCCGCCGTGCGCTGGAGCAGTTCGTGGGTGCGGCGACTGAGGAGCCGCGTGATGTCGACGGGGCGGCCGAACGGCATCGGCCGCTGCTGCCCCGACTGCTGCGCCGCGATCAGGCGAGCGAGGAACTCGTCGAACGAGTCGCTGCCACTGGTCGGGCCGAACGTCTCTGGCAAACGAACCTCCTGGAACTTGAGTGCCTTTGACTCAATGCAACGCAGGAGGACCGGGCTCATTCCCCGGGTCGGAAGAAACTTGCGGCGACTGGACTCAGGTCCGAGCGACCGCGGCGGTGGTGGCCTCGGTGATGCGCACGAGGTCGGCCGGGGCAACCTCGATGTCGAAGCCGCGCCGGCCTCCGGAGACGAAGATCGTCCGGTACGCGAGCGCGGACTCGTCGAGCACCGTCCGGAGTCGGGTCTTCTGGCCGACCGGGCTGATGCCGCCCACGACGTACCCGGTGCGCTTCTCGGCGAGGGCCGGATCGGCGAGCGTGGCCTTCTTGCCGCCCACGGCCGCGGCGATGGCCTTGAGGTCGAGGCGGTTCGCGACGGGGACAATCGCGACGGCGAGGGCACCGTCGACGGAGACGACCAGGGTCTTGAACACCTGCTCCTCGCGGAGCCCGAGCGCGGCGGCGGCTTCCTCGCCGAAGTTCGTGGCGGTCTCGTGGTGCTCGTAGACGTGCGGCGTGTACGGAACCCCGGCACGCTCGAGGGCGAGGGTCGCGGGGGTGCTCGGCGATCCTGCGGTCATGTCGTGATCCTCCCCTGCCGGGCGGTCCGCGCGGTGTCGGCACGCGGGCGGCGGCGGGATCGGGCGCGATCCGCGAGCTGATCAGGTCCCCGCCGAGGTCGATCAGCCGCCTTGGCCCTCGTGCTGCGGGCCCTGGTCGACCGGGTCGTACTCGGTGTCGCGACCCTGCTCCTCCTCCGGCAGGGGGACGTGCCGCTCGGTGCCGCTCCCGCCGGGGCTCGTCGCGACGTAGTCGGCCTCGCCGGACTGGGTGTCGTGGCTGAGCGGTTCGAGCGTCTCGGGGTCGGTCTCGTGCTTCTCGGTCATGCCCCAGCCGTACTCCCTGGCGACTGCACGCACGCCACGGGTGTCGACCGGGTGGGCAGCGGCACGGCGATGTGCACGACCCGCGAAGTGGGTGCGCACAGTGGGCCGCCCAGTGCGAGCATGAGAGGAGCAGGACGGACGACCGGGAGCACCCATGAGCGACGACGACGTGACAGCGGAACGAGCGCGACTCGAGGCCGTGGCATGGGGTGCCGACGTCGACCCGGCCGACGCGGCGCGTGCACGCATCGCGCTGCAGGACCTCGCCGCCGGCCGGCGACGCAGCCCGACGCGACGGCGGGACGGGGCCGGTCTGCCGACGGCGGCCGGCGGTGGTCGAGGTGTCGGCGGTCGGACGGGAGGCGCGGCCTCCTCACCGGGCAGCGTGCTTCCCGGCGGTCTCGCCGCTCGTGAGGCGGGACGTGGCGGGCCGGAGGTCGCCCCGGGGGGCGAGCCGCGCCTCCCGTCCGGGGCGACCGCGCAAGCGGATCCGCAGGACCGGCCCCAAGACGGAGCGGGACCGTCGGCGCCGGAGGGTCCGCAGTCGTTCGGCGCTCGGATGCGCGGGCTGCTCTGGCGGCAACGCCCGCGGGTCTGGATCGCATGTGGTGCGGCGGCGGCGCTGGGTGTGGCGTTCGCGGCCGGGACCGTCGTGGGCACCGCCCGACCCGGGATGCAGCCGATGGCGAGCATCACGCCGACGGCCGGGACCGTGACGCTCGAGCAGCTGCTCGACGCACCGCAGACCTACGCGGACCAGCTGCCCGGTCCGGTCGAGGCCGCGGTGAGCCTGCACAGCACCCGTCTCGTCTTCACGAACCGAGCCCTCGACGGCGGCTCGCTGAACACCCCGTGGAACGTCTGGGCCGGCGTCGGGAAGGACCGGTCGACGATCTGCCTCATCGCCACCGCGAACCGCCTGGAGTCGACGAGCGCGTGCTACCCCCGGGAGCAGGCGCTGCACGGGTCGGTCTCGCTGTCGGCGCAGTCGCTCAGCGGGACGCTCACGATCCTGCTCCGCGGCGGTGCGGTGCAGGGGACGGTGACGACGACGCCGTGACGCCCGCCGGCGTGATGTTGCTCGGCTGACGCGCTTTCTTGCCGCAGGTGCGTTGGAGCGCTCCGAGCAGACTCTCGGGTGCATCCCTCGCGTTCGTCCGAGGCCTCGTGCAACACTGGAAGAGCGAGCTCGCCGTGGAGTCGTACCCACACCCATCCACACCGAGCGCGCACCACTGACCGGCACGACCGGTCACCGGCGTCAGACGTCACCGTCGCCGCGCGCTCCACCGTTCCCGGAGGAGGCCAGCAGACGTGACCACCAACACCGCCAGCATCACCACGAGCGTGTCGACACACACGCGGCCGATCACCCTCACGACGCAGTCCGTCGTCGGGATCGCCGTGCTCGGCCTCGCCACGTTCTTCGCGATCACGACCGAACTGCTGCCCGTCGGGCTGCTCGGGACGATGAGCAGCGACCTCGGCGTCACCGAGTCGACGATGGGCATAGTCATCACGGTCTACGCGGCTGCGGTCGCGCTGCTCGCGCTGCCGCTGACCTCGCTGACGGCCCGCCTGCCCCGGAAGGCCGTGCTCGTCGCGACCCTCGTCGGGTACGCGGTGTCGAACCTGCTCATCGCCGTCGCGCCGTCGTTCGCCGTCGTCTGCGCCGGGCGGGTCGTCGGGGGCATCGCGCACGCCCTCTTCTTCTCGGTGGCCTCGGCCTACGCCACCCGGATCGTCCCGCCTCGGCTCGCCGGTCGGGCGATCGCGTTCGTGTACTCGGGCAGCTCGCTCGGCTTCGTGATCGGCGTGCCGCTCGCGACCTGGGCCGGACAGTCCCTCGGCTGGCGACCCGCCGTCGGCGCCGTCGCGATCGCTGCCGGCGTGCTCGCCGCGGTCGCCATGGCCTTCCTGCCCGCGGTCGCCGGGACCTCGTCCCCGCACATCGGGTCACCAAAGGCGTGGGCGCGGACCGGTCTGCTATCGGTCGTCGTCGCCGACCTGCTGCTCTTCGCGGGCCACTACGTGGTGTACACCTACGTCGGCCCGTACGTCGTCGACGCGGGCCTGGACTCCGGCATGGTGAGCGGTGCGCTGCTCGTGCTCGGCGGCACCGGTGTGATCGGGCTCTGGCTCGCCGGGGTGTTCGTCGACCGGGCGCCCCGGCAGACGCTGATCGTCTCCGTCGCGGTGATGACCGGGGCACTGGCCGTGCTGCCGTTCGTGCACGGGTCGCTGGTCGGCACCATGGTCGTCGCCGGCGTGTGGATGGCGGCGAACGGGACGACGGGGACCCTGTTCATGGCGGCGGCGATCCGGACCGGCGGCGTCTCGCCGGACATCGCGGGCGCGCTCGTCAACGGTGCGTCGAACATCGGCATCGCGGCCGGTGCGGCGCTCGGCGGGCAGGCGTTGTCGGTCGTCGGGTTGCAGTGGATGCCGTTCGCGGGGGCCCTCGTGCTCGTCGGGTCCGTCGTCGTCGTGGCGGTCGCGCGTCGGGGCTTCCCGCTGCACACCGCCACGCAGGAGCACCTGTCGACGTCGTCCATCGCGGCGATCACGTCGTCGTTGGCGGTCGTCACGACGTCGATCCCGACCGTCAGCCGGGCGATCCAGACGCTCACCGGGTCGGTGGCGGTGGCGACCGGGTCGGTGCGGACGCGGCGCTCCCGGTAGGCGGCGTCTGGGCGGCGCCGGTGCCGCCGGTGCAGGCCGTGCCGGGGCCGCCGGCGGGGTGACGAGCGGGTAGGACACGCCGTGCCGTGCCGTGGCTGGCGAGCGGGCACATCTGGGGCCGCTCGGCGGTCCCGGGCGACGGGTTCCGCCCGGTCGGTGGTCGGGAGGCGGCGGGTCGTGCGCGGTCGGTGGTCGGGATCGGACGACCCGGGGCAGAGGCAGGGCGTCCGGGGCCGGGCGTCGGGCGTGCAGCTTCAGGCGTGCAGCCTCAGGCGTGGTCGGGGTCGGTGCTGCTCGTGCGCGCCAGCAGGGCGTCGAGGGCGGCGACCTGTCCGGCCACGAGGTGCTCCCGGACTTCGGCGATCGGGAACCACCGGGCATCGTCGACCTCCGGGACGTCGATGAACCGCCCGGAGCCTCGGGGCAGTTCGAGGCGGACGGTGTTGCTCCGCACGACATCGACGTCGAACGTCGGAGCCAGCACCGCGAACACCCGGACGCGCTTGCCGGAGGACTGGCGGACCTCGCCGAGGTCCACCACGGGGCCGTCGGGTGCGGGGACGCCGATCTCCTCGGCGAACTCGCGTCTGGCCGCCACCCAGGGGTCCTCGTCCGCTTCGACCAGGCCCTTCACGATCGACCACGCTCGGGGCTTCGTCCGCCAGAACGGGCCGCCCATGTGCGCGACGAACACCTCGGGGCCGTCGTCGGACGGACGCCACGGCAGCAGACCAGCGCTGAGCACCATGCCCCGAGACTAGGCCGGTCGGGCCAGAGGGCAGGCTCGTGCGACACAGCGGGTGTCGCACGACGACGGGGACGTCGCACCGCAGCGCACTCGGCCGCAGCGCGCTCGGCCGCAGCGCGCTCGGCCGCAGCCCGCTCGGCCGCAGCCCGCTCGGCCGCAGCCCGCTCGGCCGCAGCGCGCTCGGCGCGCGGCACCACGACGCCGGCGCCGGTGCCGACGGGGCCGGGCGGGAGTAGGTTGCGAGGCCAGGAGCGCCATGAGACGCCCCGGACGGACCCCGACGAGGAGGTCGATCGGGATGGACGAACGGTGGGCGACGGTCACCCTGGCCGCCGCCGACGCGGCGAAGCCGCACCAGGAAGCCCTGCAGTGGATCGCGGCGCGCGCCGGCACGGGCATCGAACGCATCCGGGTGATCGGCGTGGACCCGGCACTCGAGGGTCGTGTCGGTCCGGACGGTCTCCGAGTCGCGGACGCGCTCGCCGACCAGGCCAGGACGGCGGTGCCGGGCGTCGACGTCGAGGTGCGCCGACATGCCGGTCCCTTCGCGAACGCGTTGGTCGAGGAGTCGGACGACGGGGACGTGCTGGTGATCGGGACGTACCGGAGCCGGCGCGGCTCGACGGCCGGGGGCGATCCGGAGCGGGTCGCGGAACGCGCGGCGGTGCCGACCGTGGTGGTGCCGGAGGGCCCGCACCCGATCGAGGGTGACGTGGTGCTCGCCGTCGAGGACCCGATCGACGAACGCGCGGTGACGATCGCGGTGGACGAGGCCGTGCGGCGGAACCGTCGGCTGACCCTCCTGCGGGCGTGGGAGATGCCGGTGCTCACGCGAACGGGGCTGACCGACTTCGCCGAGGACCCGCTGCGGTGGCGAGCCCGGAACGCCGACCTGCTCCAGCGCGTCACCACCGAGCTCACGGGCCGCTACCCGACGATCCGCATCCGGCCGCTGCTCGTCGAGGGGCACCCGGGGCACGCGATCGCCTTGCACACGCGGACCGCGTCGCTGGTGGTGCTGGGGCGCGGACACGTGCACGCGCTGTCCGGTTCCGTGCTGCACGACGTGCTGCGCGAGACGGTCTCCCCCGTGTGCGTGGTGCCGCCCGCGGCCCACGCGGACGCCGTCGGTCCGGCTCGGCGACGAGCGCTCCGGGCGGTCCGGACCTCCCGGGGGTGAGGGTCAGCCGGCGAGCTCGCGGGCGGCCCGCTCGACACGCTTCGCCAGGTACGCGACCCCGCGGCCGTTCGGGTGCAGGGCGCCCGGGACCAGGTCGATCGTCTGCAGGTCGCTCGCCCCGTCGAGCGTGACGCCGGAGACGTACGCCTTCTTCCCGGTCGCACACGCGGAGTGCCCCTGCGTGCTGGCGAACAGGTCGACGAAGCGGACACCAGCTGCTGCCGCGGCGGTCTTCGAGACGTCGTCGAGCTCCCGCTGCACGCCGTGCAAGTAGGTCACGTCGCGGTCGGTGAACGGGTACGTGTTCGACGGGAAGGCGCCCGCGAGGCTCCCGAGGTCGAGCGCCGACCGGAAGCAGCCGTCCTTCGGCGTGTGCGCGGCGTCCGGGAAGATCGCCGGGTACCCGACGAAGACGACGACCGCGTTCGGGGCTGCTCGACGGACGGCCGCGAGCGTGTCCGCGAGGCTGAGTGCCACGCGCGACTGGATCTTGACGCCGAGCTGGTCCGCACCGTCGACGACGAGACCGCTCTCGCAGGACGGCGCGTCGCGGCCGGAGAACACGGGCCCATGGGCGGAGAGCGCGAGACACGCGGCAGCGGTGCCGAACAGGTCGGCGTCGTTGCCGCCGATCGTCAGCGTGACAAGGCGGGTCCGGTCGGAGAGCGCCCGGACCTGCGGGGGAACGCCGCGGAACTGGAAGTCGCTCGTGACGTCTCGGCTGGTCGCTCCCCCGCACGTGACGTCGTGCAGCGCCAGTCCGAACCGGGCCGCGACGCGGTGCGGGTAGTCGGCAGCAGACTGCCCACACGCGGCGGTGGGCAGGCCGGAGCGGTGCCCGAGCCCGTACCCGGCGGAGTACGAGTCACCGAGGGCGACGTACTCACTGCCCGGCGGGACGTTCGCCAGTCGCTCGGGAGGATGGTCCGTCACCGGGTACGGCTCGGGCACGGGCCACATCGGCGCGGCCTCCGCGGCCTGCCCGCCCGCGGGCACGCCGCCCAGGGGTGCGCCGCCGATCGTCGCACCGCCAAGCCCCGCGGTGAGCACCACGAACACCGCGATCGCCGCGCGGGCACGTCGGCCACCGTCGCGGTGGTGACGGCCGGGGCGGAGCCGGGCGTGGCGGAACAGGGCGGCCTCCAGGGTCGGGACGGACCGTCCACGCTATCGCGGGCGTCTGCACTCCCGCTGCTGGGCCGTCCCGGTCAGCGGCTGCCGCGACGCCGTTGCCCGACGGCAGCGGTCAGCGGCTGCCGCGACGCCGTTCCCCGACTGCAGCGGTCAGCGACGTCCGAGACGTCGTTCGCCGCCGGCGCCCGTGGTGTACGCGAGGCCGTAGTGCTCGAAGACCGCGGGCTCGAGCGAGGCATCGAGCTCCCCGTCGGTCGAGATCGACGGCGCGTCCTTGATGACCTTCTTCGTGAACGCGACCCGCAGGTGCTTCGGTGCGACGACCGCGCCAGCGAGCGGCACGAACACGAGCTTCTGGAAGCCCATCACGCCCGTGGTGACGCTCGCGAACGCGGGCTCGGACGTCGTGGTGTCGTAGTAGATGCTCTCGAGCGTGCCGACCTTGTCGTCGCCCTCGTCGACGACCGACAGGCCGATCCAGTCGCGGATGTTGGCTGCCTCGAACACGTGTGCTCCTCCTGGTCGCCGGAGCTTCCGGTCGTCCGGGGCCGACGCTACTGCGGCGCCGCGGAACCGCTCCCAGACGTCCCGCCGCGGACGGCCGCATCTCCGCGGACGGCCGAATCTCTCCGGACGGCCGAGCCTCCGTGGACATCCGCATCTCCAGGGACGGCCGTGCCGACGCGGAGCGGCAGCCCGTCCACCGCGCAGAGGACGTCCTCCGCGCTCACCGCGAGCAGCGCGGGATCGGGCACCTCGGAGAAGACGTCCCCGAGCCGGACCGACGCGTCGGTGAGGACGACGTGCGGCCCGGACACCGGCGGCCCCCAGGCCTCGGGCGGCGCCGGACCGAACAGCACGACCGAGGGGATGCCGTACGCGGACGCCAGGTGCGCCGCTCCCGTGTCGACGGTGACCACCAGTCGCGCGGCGGCGACGACCGCGGCGAACGGCTGCAGGTCGAGCACGCCGGCCAGGACCGCCTCCGGTGCCAATCCGGCCGCGTCGGCGACCGCGCGGGCGCGCACGACGTCGTCCGCGCCTCCCGTCAGGACGACGTCGAGTCCGCGCGTCCGCAGACCGCGCACCACGTCCGCGAACCGGTCGGTCGGCCAGTGCCGCGCACCGTGGAACGCGCCGACGTGGACGACGGCGGCACCGGTGACCACCGGCGGGTCGACGGGCCGCGCGATGGCGACGTCGTCGGGGTCGGCGGGGATGCCGTGCCAGCTCACGAGCCCGGCCCACCGCTCGCGCTCGTGCACCCCGTCGGCCCACTCGGGGCCGTCCCATCCGTGCGCGGGGTCGTGGTGGCCGATGACCCGACGGGCGCCGAGGGCGGCGACGAGGTCCGACGACTCCGGACCGGTGCCGTGCAGGTTCACGGCGACGTCGACGGTCCGGTGCGGGGCGCCGATCGCGTGGTCGAGCCCGTGCTGCGCCAGGTGCACGTCCACGTCGGGGATGAGTTCGACGACCGGTGCCAGCCACGCCGTGGTGGCCAGGGTGATCCGGTGGTCGGGGTACGCGCGACGGAGCGCGTGCAGTGCGGGGACGGCGACCAGGAGGTCGCCGAGCTTGATGGCGCGGAGCGCGAGCAGCTCGGGTCGGCCGTCGGACGGGGGCATGGTCTCCAGGGCGGTCACCCCCGCGACGGTAGACGGGAGGCACTGGGTGGGCTCCGACACACGGCTGTGCGTCCGCGCGACCCGGCCCTTCCTGGACCGACGTCCGGCGCCGGACCGGTATCCGGGGAGCATGGCTCTCGCACCGGATCGCGTCGTCCGCGGTCTGCTCTTCGATCGCGACGACACGCTCGTCATCGACGTCCCCTACAACGCCGACCCGCACCTCGTGGTCCCCGTCCCCGGCGCGCACCGGGCGGTGGAGCGAGCGCGCGCCGCCGGCCTGCTGCTCGGGGTGGTGACGAACCAGTCCGCGATCGCGAAGGGCCTGGCCACCCGCGAGCAGGTCGACGCGACGAACGCGCGGGTCGACGAACTCGTCGGACCCTTCGACGTGTGGTGCGTGTGCCCCCACGACGCCGGTGACGACTGCGCCTGCCGGAAGCCGCGGCCCGGGATGGTGCTGGACGCGGCGGAGCGGTTCGGCCTGGACCCTCGCGAGCTCGTCGTGGTCGGCGACATCGGCGCGGACGTCGGCGCTGCGGAGGCCGCCGGTGCGCAGGGGATCCTGGTGCCCACGCCCCGGACCCGTCCCGAGGAGGTCGCCGCGGCGGCGACCGTGGCCGCGTCCCTCGACGAGGCCGTGTCGCTCGTGCTCGCGCAGACTCCGCGCCCGACGACCCCGGTGCGGCCAGCGTGAGCGCGTCGAGCAGCGGGGCCGCCCCGGCGCACCGCGTCCTCGTCGTCCGCCTGGACTCCTTCGGTGACGTGCTCGTGACCGGGCCCGCCGTCCGCGCCGTCGTCGCCGGGTCCTCGCACGTGACGATGCTCTGCGGTCCGCAGGGCGCCCCCGCCGCCCGCCTGCTGCCCGGCGTGGACACCGTCCGCGTCTGGGCCGCGCCCTGGGTCACCGAGACCGCGAGGCCCCTCGACGACGCCGTGCTGGCCGAGTTCCGCGCGCTCGTCGCCGAGGAACGGCCGGACGAGGCCGTCGTCCTGACCTCGTTCCACCAGTCACCGCTGCCGGTCGCGATGCTGCTGCGCCTCGCCGGCGTCCAGCGGGTGACCGGCGCCTCGGTCGACCACCCGGGGTCGCTCCTCGACGTGCGGCTTCGGCCCGGTGAGGACCTGCCCGAGGACCTGCCCGAACCCGAGCGCGCCCTGCGGATCGCGGGAGCCGCCGGGTTCGCGCTGCCGCCGGGGGACGACGGGAGGCTCGTGGTGCGTCACGACGCCGACGCACCAGTGCAGGTGGCCCGGTTGGGCCGCTACGTCGTGGTGCACCCCGGCGCGAGCGTGCCGGCCCGCTCGTGGCCGGCGGAGCGGCACCGGGCACTCGTCGCCGCCTACGCCGAGCGCGGCGTTCCCGTCGTGATCACCGGGTCGCCGGGTGAGGCAGAGCTGACATCGGAGGTCGCGGGCGACACCGGCATCGACCTGGGCGGGCGGACCTCCCCCGCTGAACTCGCCGCCGTCCTGGCCGGCGCCGAGGTCGTCGTGGTCGGGAACACCGGGCCGGCCCACCTGGCCGCCGCGGTCGGGGTCCCGATCGTCAGCCTGTTCTCCCCCGTGGTGCCCGCGGTGAAGTGGGCGCCGTACGCCCCGCTCGTCGAACTGCTCGGCGACCAGGGTGCCGCGTGCCGTCTGAGCCGGGCCCGCGAGTGCCCGGTGCCGGGGCACCCGTGCCTGGCCTCCGTCACGGTGGACGACGTCCTCGCGGCCCACGAGCGGCTGCTCGAGCGCGCACGACGGACCACCGGAACGCGCGTCGGGGACTGAACGGAGAAGCCGGACCTTCTGGAGAAGTCTGCGGAGCGGTCCAGACAGTGCTGCGTAGCGTGCGGCACTGCTCCTCCTCCTGCTCCTCCTGCTCCTCTCCAGAACCCCGATCGGAAGGCCCTGCATGCGGATCCTCGTGTGGCACGTGCACGGCGGCTGGATGGACGCGTTCGTCCGTGGGCCGCACGAGTACCTCATCCCGACCACCCCGGCGCGGGACGCCTGGGGCCTCGGCCGCGGAGGGCGTGCCTGGCCGGCCAACGCCGTCGAGATCGACCCCGCCGACGTCGCCGACGCCGAGGTCGACCTGGTCGTGCTGCAGCGCACCGACGAGGAAGCGGAGGCCCGGCGTCTGCTCGGCGGACGCGGCGTGCCGATGGTGTTCGTCGAGCACAACGCGCCCCGGACCGACGTCCCGAACAGCCTCCACCCGTTCCGGGACCGCGACGACCTGACCATCGCCCACGTGACGCACTGGAACGCGCTGATGTGGGACTGCGGTTCCACCCGCACGACCGTCGTCGAGCACGGCGTCGTCGACCCGGGCCCGCTCTACACCGGGGTACAGGAGCGTCTCGGGGTCGTCATCAACGAACCCGTTCGCCGCGGTCGCGTGGTCGGCACCGACCTGCTCCCCCGCTTCGCCGCCGTCGCCCCGGTCGACGTCTGGGGCATGGGCACCGAACGGCTGCCCGAGCTGCGCTTCGGACCCGACGTGGTCGCGCAGGGCGACGTGCCCGCCGACCCGATGCACGCGGCCCTCGCCGAGCGACGCGCCTACGTGCACCCGAACCGGTGGACCTCGCTCGGCCTGTCGCTCATCGAGGCCATGCACATGGCCATGCCGGTCCTGGTGCTCGCCACGACCGACGCCGCCCGCACGGTGCCCGGCGAGGCCGGCGCGATCGCGACCGACGTCGAGGAGCTGGTCCGTGCCTCCCGGCGGCTCATCGAGGACCCGGACGAAGCGCGCCGCCGCGGCCGGGTCGCCCGCGAAGCCGCGCTCGAGCGCCACGCGCTCGCCCGCTTCACCGCCGATTGGGACGACCTGCTCGACGACGCGGTCTCGCGTCACGCGCGACCGGGCCGAGCGGCGAAAGCCGCACTGGAAGGGAGTCTGCGATGAAGATCGCCATGGTCTCGGAACACGCGAGCCCCCTCGCCACGCTCGGTGGCGTCGACGCCGGTGGACAGAACGTCCACGTGGCCGAACTGTCCGGTGCCCTCGCCGACCGCGGTCACCAGGTCACCGTCTACACGCGCCGCGACGACGCATCGCAGCCCGTCCGGGTCCCGCTCCGCGCCGGCGTCGAGGTCGTGCACGTCGACGCCGGGCCCGCCCGCGCGGTCCCGAAGGACGAGATCTTCCCGTACATGGGGACGTTCGCGAGCGTCCTGGCCGCCGAGTGGTTCGTGGACCGGCCGGACGTGGTGCACGCGCACTTCTGGATGTCCGGGCACGCGGCACTCGAGGCCGTCGCGCAGGTGCAGGCCAGGACCGGTGGCGTCCGGATCCCGGTCGTGCAGACCTTCCACGCGCTCGGCGTCGTGAAGCGCCGGCACCAGGGGGCCGCGGACACGAGCCCCGAGGAGCGCGAGTGGGTCGAACCCGCCGTCGGGCGCTCGGTCGACCAGGTCGTCGCGACCTGCTCCGACGAGGCGTTCGAGCTCAAGGCGTTGGGCGTCCCCCTGCACCGCATCTCGGTCGTGCCGTGCGGCGTCGACGTCTCCCTGTTCACCCCGGACGGCCCGGTCGAGGAGCGGAACCGCCCGGTGCGCGTGCTCACCGCCTCCCGCCTCGTCCAGCGCAAGGGCGTCGGCACCACGATCGCGGCCCTCGCCGAACTCGTGCACGACGGCCGCGACGTCGAACTCGTCGTCGTGGGCGGCGCGGGCGTCGCCGGGCTCGACCTGACCGACGACCCGGAGTACCAGCGGCTCGACGCCCTGGCCCGGTCGCTCGGGGTCCGCGACCACGTGACCTTCCGCGGGCAGCTCCGACAGCAGGACATGCCCGCCGTCTACCGCAGTGCCGACGTCGTCGTGTGCGCCCCGTGGTACGAGCCGTTCGGCATCGTCCCGCTCGAGGCGATGGCGTGCGGCCGGCCGGTCGTCGCATCGAGCGTCGGTGGTCTGATCGACACCGTCGTCGAGGACGCGACCGGACTCCACGTCCCGCCGCGGGACGAGGACGCCGTGGCGGTCGCCGTCGCGATGCTCCTCGACGAGCCGGAGCGTCGGGAGGCCCTCGGTGCAGCGGGCCGGAAGCGCGCCGAGACGAAGTACACGTGGCAGAAGGTCGCCGCGGACAGCGAACGCGTCTACGACCGGCTCGTCGCCGGGAGCGTCAGCGGGACCGCGGCCGGGAGCACCTCCGCCTCCGGTGCGACCCGCTCGCGCCCATCCCGAACGGGACGGTCCGTCCGTCCGGCCCAGTCGAACGAGAGGACGGCACGATGACCATCGACCAGCAGCCCGGCACCATCCAGGCGGAGACCGATCGGGGCAGCGCGCAGGTCGTGCTCGACCACGTGGCCGCGTCGGTCCCCGTGATCGCGTCCCTCGTCGACCACAAGGACCACATCGCGGCCTGGGCCGACGACATCGCCTCGCGGCTCGTCGCCGGACGCCGGCTGCTCGCCGCGGGCAACGGCGGATCCGCCGCCGAGGCACAGCACCTGACGAGCGAGCTCACCGGCCGCTTCGACGGCGACCGGCCCGCGTACTCGGCGATCTCCCTGCACGCCGAGTCCTCGGCCGTCACGGCGATCGGCAACGACTACGGCTACGAGGAGGTGTTCGCCCGGCAGGTCCGAGCGCACGCCCGTGCCGGGGACGTCGTCGTGCTGCTCAGCACGAGCGGCAAGAGCCCGAACCTGCTCCGTGCCGCCGCCGCCGCCCGCACGGTCGGTGCCCGCGCGATCGCGATGACCGGGGCCCGCCCGAACCCCCTGGCCGACGCCGTGGACGACGCGATCTGCATCGACGGCCCGTCCGCGAACGTGCAGGAGGCGCAGCTCGTCCTCGTGCACGCGCTCTGCCGTGCCATGGAACCCGTGCTGCGCCGCGGCGGACGCCGATGAGCGCGCGCCGCGGACCGACCACGCGCCGTGGAACCACCCATCCGGCGAACGACGGACGCCTGCGGATCACCGTCGTCGGCGACACGCTGCTCGACGTCGACGTCTCGGGCACCAGCGAACGGCTGAGCCCGGACGCTCCCGTACCCGTCGTCGACGTCCGCACCGATGACCGTCGAGCCGGCGGTGCCGGGCTCGTCGCGACGATGCTCGCCAAGGACGGCCACGACGTCACGCTCGTCACCGTGCTCTCCGACGACAGCCGCGCGGACGAGATCCGCGCGCTCCTGCCGGGCATCCGCGTGGTCGCCGGACCGTCGGGTGTCCCGACCCCGGTGAAGACCCGCGTGCGCGTCGTCGACCACGCGCTCGTCCGCATCGACGAGGGGTGCGAGACACCGCCGGTGCCGGAGGCGACGACGGAGATGACCGACGCGCTCGAGGGCCAGGACGCCGTCGTCGTCGCGGACTACGGTCGCGGCGTCGCAGCCTCCCCCGCCGTCCGGGACGCGATCGCCCGTGTCGCCGAGACCACCCCGGTGGTCTGGGACCCGCACCCGAAGGGCGCGACGCCCGTCGCCGGGATCGCCGTCGCCACGCCGAACGCCGCCGAGGCGCGGAAGGCCACCGACGTCGCGGGCGACGGCGTCCCGTTCGCCACCGACGCTGCCCGCGCGCTCCTCGAGGCGTGGGGCATCGACGCCGTCGCCGTCACCCTCGGTGACCGCGGTGCGCTCGTCGCCACCGGCTCGGACACCGGCGTCGACAGCCGGTTCGTCCCGGCCCCCTCCATCACGGCCGGCGACCCGTGCGGCGCCGGCGACCGCCTCGCCGCCGGCGTGGCCGTTGCCCTTGCTTCGGGCGCCAGCGTCGTGGACGCGGTCGCCGCGGGCGTCGCGGACGCGTCCGAGTACCTCGCCGCGGGCGGGGTCACGGCGCTCCTCGCCGACGACGGCCCCGCACCGGTCGCCGTGCCGGGGACGGACCGGGACGCGCTCCGGATCGTGCACGACATCCGCGCCGCCGGCGGCACCGTCGTGGCCACCGGCGGGTGCTTCGACCTGCTGCACGCCGGACACGCCCGCACGCTGTCGGCAGCCCGCGCCCTCGGCGACTGCCTGGTCGTCTGCCTGAACTCCGACTCGTCCGTCCGTGCCCTGAAGGGACCCGAGCGGCCGATCATGACCCAGGAGGACCGGGTCGAGCTGCTCCTGGCCCTGGACTGCGTGGACGCCGTCGTCGTGTTCGACGAGCACACGCCCGACGAGGCCCTCCGCCGGTTCCGGCCGGACGTCTGGGCGAAGGGAGGCGACTACACGGCCAGCGAGCTGCCCGAGTCGGCCACGCTCGCCGAGTGGGGCGGACGGGTCGTCACGGTGCCGTTCCACCCCGGGCGTTCCACGACCCGACTCGCGGCGGCACTCGCCCACGTGGGCTGACCGCCACCGCCACCGCGCAGCGCCGTCCACCGCGCCAGCGCACCACACCCGTTCGAACCGACACCGGGCCCGTGACCGGCTGCAGTCGCAGCCGCGCTCCGGGACCCCCACGGAAGGAAGTCCATGCCCGTCCCCACCACCCCCATCGGCCGCGTCCTCGTCACCGGCGGCGCCTCCGGACTCGGTGCAGCCGTCGTGGCCGCCGTCACCGAGGCCGGCGGCACCCCGATCGTCCTCGACCTGCGGATCGACGCCGTGCCCGAGGGCGTCGACGCCGTCGCGGTCGACGTCTCCGACACCGAGGCCGTCGAGCGGGCCGTCGCCGAGGCGGTCGAGCGCCACGGTGGTCTCGACGCCGTCGTCACCGCCGCGGGCATCGACACCCCCGCCCCGATCGACGCCATCTCGTCGGGCAAGTGGGAGCAGATCGTCGCCGTCAACCTGATCGGTACCGCGTCGACCGTCCGTGCGGCCCTGCCCGCGCTCGAGGCCACGCACGGCCGCGTCGTGACGATCTCGTCGTCGCTCGCCCTCCGCGGCGTCGGCCACGGCACCGCGTACTCGGCGTCGAAGTTCGGCGTCCGGGGGTTCTCGCAGGCCCTCGCCGCCGAGACCGCCGGCCGGGTCGGCGTGACGAACATCATCCCCGCCGGGATGCGCACCAACTTCTTCGCCGACCGCACCGAGCAGTACAAGCCGGGTCCGGACGCGCAGCTCATCGAGCCGGTGTACGTCGCGAACTCGATCATCTTCGCGCTCGCGCAGCCGGCCGGCTGCGAGATCCGCGAGCTGTCGATCATGCCGGCGACGGAGCCCAGCTGGCCGTGACGGTCGTCACCCCGTGACGCACGTCACCCCGTGACGGACGTCACCTGGTGACGGACGGGAGGCGCGGTGCCAGCTGGCACCGCGCCTCCCGTCCGTCGTCCGGTCCCGTCGACTGTCGTCAGGTGGTCCGCAGCAGGTCGGCGACGTCCGTCAGGACGGCGTCCGGCTCGACCTCGTCGACGAACGAGGGGTCGTGTTCGCAGCGCTGGGCCGACCAGCCCACCTGCGTGACGTCGACACCGCAGACGGGGCAGCGCGTGACGTAGGAGAGGTGCACGCGGTGCCGTCCACGGTCGAACGGCCCCGCGTTCACCACGTTGCCGAACCAGAACACCCCGACGGTCGGCGTCCCCACCGCGACGGCGAGGTGACGCGGCCCGGAGTCGTCCCCGACCACGACGTCGGCGGCCGCGAGCACGGCGGGCAGCTCGGTCAGGGGCAGCTCCCCCACCAGGTCGTGCAACCGGTCGACGAGTTCGGCCCGCTCGGTCCGGTGGACCGCCGCGGCGATGACGTCCGCTGCCGGTCGGTCGGACGCGTCACCCACCAGCACGACGTCGTCCCCGGCCTCGAGCCGTGCCAGCGCGACGGCCGCGAACCGGTCCGGACTCCACCGACGCCGGGGGTCGGTCGCGCCGGGGTGCATCGCGACGAGGTGGTGCCGCACGTCGAGGCGCTCCCGCACCGCGGCCCGCTCGTCGTCCCCGACGCGGACCCGGGGGTCGAGGGTGACCGGCGCGGCTCCCGCGAGCGACACGACCTCGAGCGCGCGGACGACCTCGTGCTGGTAGTAGACGTAGCGGACCCAGCGCTCCAGCACCTCGGCGTCCTCGGTGGCGGTGCCGACCGTGTGCCGTGCTCCGAGGCGCAGCAGGAACGGGTTCGAGTTCCGCCCGCCGCCGTGCAGTTGCACCGCGAGGTCGAACCGGCCGTGGAGCCGGTCGAAGAAGTCCTGCTCGGTTGGTGCGTGTTCCCCGCTCTCGCGGACGCCGGGGACCATGGGGAGCTCCTCGAAGGCGTGCACGGAGTCCGTCCGGCCGTCGAGCAGGGCCGCTCCGGCCGGCGTCCCGAGCAGGGTGATGCGGGCGTCCGGGTACGTGGCGGCGAGGGCGTCGATCGCGGGCATCGCGAACATCAGGTCGCCCAGGCCACCACCGCGGAGCACCGCGATGTCCCGGACGCCGTCGAACCGTGTGCCGCCGTTGCCGATGAGATCCACGGCTCCCGTCTACCGGAGCGCACCCGGGAACCCGAGCGGGATGGACAGCGAGCGCGATCCCGAGTGCGTGCCCAGTGTCCGACGAGCACCGTGAGGGATCCTGACCGGAAGGACCTCCATGACGCTCGCACCCCCGCCCGTCGCCGACGACCTGGTGGTCACCGACCCCGTGCACGGCACCGTCGCCTCGACCGTCCGACGGTCCTCCGAGGACGAGGTCCGCGACGCCGTCGCCCGCGCCCGTACGGCTGCGCCGGCCTGGGCCCGCACCGCCCCGGCTGAGCGCGGCGCCCGCCTCCGTGCCGCCGCCGAACACCTGCGCGGGCACGTCGACGAGCTCGCGGCGCTGAACACCCGCGAGACCGGCAAGGTCCCCGGCGACGCCGTCGGTGGTGTCGAGGCCGGGATCGGCACGCTCCTGCAGTACGCGGAACTCGGGCCGGTCCACCGCGGCGAGGCCCTCCGCGGACAATGGGGCGCCGCCGACTGGACCGTGCCGCACCCCCGCGGTGTGGTGCTCGCCCTGACGCCGTGGAACGACCCCGTCGCCGTCGCGTGCGGGATCCTCGGCGCGGCGATCGTCACGGGCAACACCGTCGTGCACAAGGGCAGCGAACGGTCCCCCGCGACCATCGCCCGCCTGAACGAGCTGCTCGCCGAGGTGCTGCCGGACGGGGTCCTGGTCGGTGTCGACGGGGACGCGCTGACCGGCGAGCTCCTGCTCGAACAGGACGGCTTCGACGTGTACGCGCACGTCGGCTCGACCGCGACCGGGGACCGCCTGTCCGAGGTCGCGACCCGGACCCGTGCCCACGTGATCCGCGAGAACGGCGGCAACGACGCCGTCGTCGTCGACGCCGGCGTCGACCCCGCGTGGGCTGCAGCGCAGGTCGCGCTCGGCGCCTTCGCGAACACCGGGCAGATCTGCACGAGCGTCGAGCGGGTGTACGTGCACCGCGCGATCGCCGAACCGTTCCTCACGGCGCTGGTCGCCGAGGCCGAACGCCGCACGGCCGCCCCCGCGGCCGAGTACGGCCCCCTGGTCGACGAGCGACTGCGGGACACCGTGCAGACCCACGTGGACGACGCGATCAGCCAGGGCGCGACCCTGCTCACCGGCGGGACCGTGCCGGAGGGCGAGGGCACGTTCTACCCGGCCACCGTGCTCACCGACTGCACGGACGCCATGCTCGTCCTGACCGAGGAGACGTTCGGCCCGATCGCCCCCGTCCGCCTCGTCGAGGACTTCGACGAGGCGCTCCGGCTGGCCGCCGCCGACCGCTACGGCCTGGCCGCGACCGTGCTGACGAACGACACCGGGCACGCGCTCCGGGCCGCGGCGGAGCTGCCCGTCGGCACCGTGAAGGTGAACGCCGTCTTCGGCGGCGCCCCGGGTGGCAGTGCGCAACCACGTGGCGCGTCCGGGGCCGGGTTCGGGTACGGCCCGCACCTGCTGGACGAGATGACGACCACGACGGTCGTGCACCTCGAAGCGGCACCGGCACCGGCCGCGTCCTCTTCCGAGACGCCCGGCGGCGCGCGATGACCGCAGACGTCCGCCTCGTCCGGGACTTCGTCGCCCGGATCGACGACCGCGAGCCGCTCGTCGTCGTCATCGGCGACTGCATCCTCGACCGCTGGACGATGGGCGAGGCCGAACGGGTCTCCCGCGAGGCCCCTGCCCCGATCGTCCGCGTGACCGAGACCGTCGCGGTCCCCGGGGGTGCCGCGAACACCGCGGTGAACGCCCGCGCCCTCGGCGCCCGGGTGCGGATGGTCGGGTTCATCGGCGACGACGAGGCCGGCCGTGTCCTGCGCGACCGACTCGCGGCGTCCGGCGTCGACACCTCGTTCCTGGTCGAGGTCCCCGGGGGCCGCACGACCACGAAGTCCCGCGTCGTCGGCGGGGACCGCGTGATGGTGCGCGTCGACGAACTCGCTGCCGCACCGACCGACGACGACCACGCCCGCTTCGCCGACGCCGTGGCCCGCGCGGTCCGGTGCGCCGACGCAGCCGTCGTGTGCGACTACGGGCTCGGTGTCGAGCCGGACGCCATCGTGCCGATGCTCGACCGGGACCGGCCGGGAGCCGTCGTCGTGGACGCGCACGACCTCACGCGCTGGGCACCGCTCGCCCCGGACCTCGTCACGCCGAACGCCGGCGAGACCGCGCTGCTCCTGGGGTCCACGCTCGGTCAGGGCTCCGA
The DNA here is from genome assembly GCF_018613895.1 of Curtobacterium sp. ISL-83. GTDB lineage: Bacteria > Actinomycetota > Actinomycetes > Actinomycetales > Microbacteriaceae > Curtobacterium. The sequence goes on along the minus strand of NZ_JAGGPH010000002.1, from coordinate 182,973 downwards.
GCGCATCGCCGCCGTTGTCGCCGGACGCGCTGCGGTCCTGACCCGGTCCGGTGCCCGCGCTGCCGTCGTCACGCTGGACCGCGACGGCACCGTGCTGGTCGAGCCGGGCTCCGAGCAGGGCTTCCGGACCCGCGCGACCCCCGCCGCCGAGCAGCAGGCATCCGGCGCCGGTGACACGTTCTGCGCGGCCGCGACGGTCGCGCTCGCGGTCGGCACGCCCCTCCGCGACACCGTCGTCATCGCGCAGGCCGCTGCTGACGTCGTCGTGCGCGAGGCCGGGACCTCGGTCTGCTCCGCGGACGCCCTCATCGCGTCGGTCGCCGCCCCCGCGGAGACCGTGGTCGACCACGACGAACTCGCCGAGGCGATCGACCGGGCGCACGCCGCCGGACAGCGGGTCGTGTTCACGAACGGCTGCTTCGACGTCGTGCACCGCGGGCACACGACGTACCTGCGGCAGGCCAAGGAACTCGGGGACCTGCTCGTCGTCGCGCTGAACGACGACGACTCCGTCACGCGGCTGAAGGGCCCCGAGCGACCGATCAACAAGGCCGAGGACCGGGCCGGGGTCCTCGCCGCGCTCGCCTGCGTCGACCTCGTCACGGTCTTCGCCACCGACACCCCCATCCCGCTGATCCAGCGTGTCCGTCCGGACGTCTACGTCAAGGGCGGTGACTACTCCCCCGAGATGCTGCGCGAGACCGAGGTCGTCCGCGCGTACGGCGGCGAGGTCGTGATGGTCGACTACGTCCCCGAGCACTCCACGTCGGCGGTGGTCCGCCGCATCCGGGAGTCCTCGTGACGGCCAGGTGGTCCGGCGCGTGGTCGGCTCCCCGTGTGCCCGGCCACGCACCCGACGTCGACGTGCTCATCCCGACCGTCGGCCGGACCGCCGAGCTCGCCACGACGCTGGCCGGGCTCGCCGCCCAGACCGAGGTGGACATGGGGATCGTGGTCAGCGACCAGTCCGCCGACGGCGACGCCACCACCTGGCCGGCGGTCGCCGCCATGCTCCGCGTCCTGGAGGCGCAGGGCCGGCCCGTCACGCTCCTCACCCACCCGGAACGGCGCGGCCTGGCAGAGCACCGGCAGTACCTGCTCGACCACGCGACCGCTCCCACCGTGCTGTTCCTCGACGACGACGTCTGGCTCGAGCCCGGGTCGATCGCCCGGATGCTCGACGCCCTCCGCTCCCTCGGGTGCGGGTTCGTCGGCAGCGCCGTGCAGGGCCTGTCGTACCTCGCCGACCGGAGGCCGCGCGAGACCGCGGTCTTCGAGCCGTGGGACGGGCCGGTCGTGCCCGAGGTCGTGCGGCGGGGCACCCCGGCGTTCGACCGGTGGTCCCTGCACAACGCCGCGAACCTGGCGCACGTCGCCGAGGGGCTGGACGTCGAACCGGGCACGTGGTTGCCCTACCGGGTGGCCTGGGTCGGCGCCTGCGTCCTGTACGACCGCGCCGTGCTCGAGGCCGTCGGCGGGTTCCGGTTCTGGTCGGACCTGCCGCCGGAACACGCGGGTGAGGACGTCGTCGCGCAGTGGCGCGTGATGGAGCGCTCGGGCGGGGTCGGTATCGTCCCCTCGGGTGCGGTGCACCTGGAGGCGCCGACGACCGTCACGGACCGACGTGTCGACGCCCCGGACGTGGTGTTCGGTCGGCCGACGGCGACCGTCGCGCCCGGGCAGTCGCGCTAGCGGCGGGGTCGGCCTCTGTCGGTCCGCGCGCTGGGACGCGCCCACGCGGCCCCGTCCGCCCGAGACGGCGGCGTGTCCGCGGGACGCCGCCACATCAACGAGACGCCGCCGGGTGAGCGAGACGCCGCCGGGTGAGCGAGACGCCGCCAGATCCCGCGGCGCCTCGAGCCCTTCGCGGCGTCTCGCACTGACGTGGGCGTCTCGCGCAGGCGCCTCCGTCCGCCCGACACGGCCGCGTCTTCATCGGACGCCGCACCCTCGGCGAGACGCCGCCAGAACCCGCGGCGTCTCCCTCCGACGGGACCGTCTCGCAGCGACCGCGGCGTCTCGCACCGACGGCGGCGTCTCGCGCTGACGCGGGCGTCTCGCGCAGGCGCCTCCGTCCGCCCGACATGGCCGCGTCTTCGTCCGACGCCGCACCCTCGGCGAGACGCCGCCAGAACCCGCGGCGTCTCCCACCGACGGGACCGTCTCGCACCGACGGGGGCGTTCCAGTTTGACGGGGGCGTCTCGCGCGGATGGGCCGGTCCGGCATCAACGGTGCCGTCTCGCGTCAGCGCCTCCGTATGCCGGAGACGGCGGCGTCTGCGCGGAACTCCGCCACATCAGCGAGGCGGTGCCAGATTCAGCGGCGCCTCGAGCCGGGCGCGGCGTCTGGCGCTGACAGGGGCGTCTCGCGCAGGCGCCTCCGTCCGCACGACACGGGCGCGTCTGTGCCGCACGCCGCAGCCTCGGCGAGACGCCGTCAGAATCCGGGGCGTCTCGTACCCAGGACGGCGTCTCGCACTGGCAGGGGTGTCTGGCACGGAAGGCGGGCGTGTCGCGGCCGCCGGGGCGTCCCACGGGGATGTGGCCCGGCGCGCGACGCGCGCCGCGACGGACGGGAGGCGCGGTGCCGACCTGGCACCGCGCCTCCCGTCCGTCCCGCGCCAGCGGACCGACGCACGTCGGGATCAGCGCACCCGCACCTGCGCGGTCGCCTGCTTGCCGGTCTGGACGCCCGTGACCGTCACGGTCGCGGTCCCCCGCACGGCGGTCCATGACGTGCTCGCGCTGCCGTCGACCACGTCGAACGTGCCGAGGTCGGTGGAGCCGACCCGGACGATCACCTGGCGGTCCCCGGCGAACCGGCTCCCCGTCAACCGGACGCGCTCACCGCGGTGCGGGGAACGGTCCGACACGTCGACGCGGGCACCGCGGCTCAGAGCCGCGAGGTCCTCGTCGAGCCGCAGGCCGTCGCTGATCGTCGAGAACGTGTCGGTCTGGTCGGAGAGCCCGACGACGTTCGCGGCCCCGGGGCCGTAGGCCGCGATCCGGACCTGCGTGCCGGTGTGCTGCTGCGAGCTACCGGCGGCCGACGTGCCGTAGGACACCTTCATCGTGGTGCCGTCCGCGGTGCGGAGAGCGGTGGAGAGTGCGGTCGGCGGCGTGTTGTCGACGATCTGGCTGGAGTGCCCGTGGTCGGCCGTCGCGATCACGAGCGTGTTGCCGTCCCGCTTCGCGAAGGCCAGGGCGGACTGCACGGCCTCGTCGAAGTCGATCGTCTCACCGATCTGCCCGCAGGCGTCGGCGGCGTGGTCCTGCTTGTCGATGCTCGCGCCCTCGACCTGCAGGAAGAACCCCTTCCCGTGCTTCGACCGGCGGTCGAGCAGCGAGATCGACTTGTTCGTCAGCGACTGCAGGGACAGCCCGGTCGCGAGGCGCTTCGGGTTCGGGGTGCACGTCACCGGGGCCTGGTCGCCGCCGCCGACCGTCGCGGTCGTGGGAGCGTACCGGGTCGGGAAGTTGCCCGGCGTGAACAGCCCGAGGAGCGGGCGCGACTGGTCGGCCTTCCGGACACCGGCGAGTCCGTCCGCGTCCGAGACGACCTGGTACCCGCGGTCGTCGGCCTGGTCGAACAGGGTCTTGCCCTGCCACTGCCCGGCCTTGGCGGTCTGCGCGAACGTCGTCGCCCCGCCACCGAGCGTCACGTCCGGACGGGTGTTCAGCAGCTGCTCGGTGATCGAGCCGAGGCCGCCGTTCTGCAGGGCGTCGGTGCCGCACGAGGCGGTGTCCGGCCCGTAGCACGAGCGGGATCCGACGTGGGCGACCTGGACGGCGGGGGTGGCGTCCTGGATCTCGGCGGTCGAGACGTCGCCGGTGCGCAGTCCGTTCGCCTTCGCGAGCTCGAGCAGGGTCTGCTGCGGCTTCCCGTCGACGTCGACCGAGATCGCGCCGTCGTACGTCTTCGTGCCGGTCGCCCACGCGCTGCCGGACGCCGCCGAGTCGGTGACGTAGTCCGGCTTGCCCTTGTCGGCGCCGTCCTTGACCACCGAGTAGGTCGTGTACGAGCCGGTGAGCGGCAGGGCGTCGAGCCCCGGCAGCCGGCCGGCGGCCCCGTACTGGTAGTTCCGCGCGACCGTGATCTCGGAGTCGCCCATCCCGTCGCCGATGAGCAGGATGACGTTCTTGGCCCCGGCGCGCGTGATCGCCTGCTGGACGGTGCGGGTCTGGTCGCCGTCGTGTCGTTCGGCCCCGCCGTGCTGGGTGAGCGCGAGCTGCGCGACCGCCCCTGCGGTGCCCGGGACGGCGACCGCACCGGCGACGAGCGCGGCGCCGAGGACGACAGCCGCACGGGTGCGGCGTTTCGGAGTGTGCTGCATGACGTGATCTCCTTGTCTGTCACCCGAACGGGTGCCGTTCGAGGATGGCCTGTGCAGCGGTACAGGATGGTGAACCGATCAGGTCGGCTGTGTGAACAGACAGGAGGCGCCGCCGCTTGAAGAGTTCGTGCTCGGGTCGCACCTGCGGATGCCGACGCATCGTGCAACCGAGGATGCGGATCCCCGGGCAAGCCGTTCCCCGTAGCGTCCGCGTACAGGGCAAGATCAGACCACGTACAGATCGACACGAGGAGCACCGATGGCGACCTTCACCCGTGGGTTCGGCGGTCGCCGAGCCGACCGCGACGACTCCCGCATCCCGCCGGGCCAGACCCTCGTCGAGGACTGGCCCGTCCTGTCCGCCGGTGCCACGCCCGACATCGAGCCCGCCGAGTGGACGTTCTCGATCCGCACGGAGACCGGCGCGCTGCACACGTGGACGTGGGACGAGGTCCGCGCCCTCGGGATCGAGGACATCACCGTCGACATCCACTGCGTGACGCACTGGACGAAGCTCGGGATGGCGTGGCGCGGGGTGCCGCTCGACCGCCTGTTCGAGGACGTCGAGACCTCGCTCGAGTACTGCATGGTGCACAGCACCGGCGGGTACACGACCAACGTCCCCCTCGACGAGCTGCTCGACGGGCAAGCCTGGATCGCGTTCGAGGCGGACGGCGAACCCCTGACCCCCGAGCACGGTGGCCCTGCGCGGCTGCTCGTCCCGCACCTGTACTTCTGGAAGAGCGCGAAGTGGGTCCGCGGCATCACCATGCAGGCCGACGACGAACCGGGCTTCTGGGAGAACGCTGGCTACAACCTGCACGGCGACCCCTGGAAGGAGGAGCGGTACTGGTGAGCGCGCCTGAAACCGGCCTGGAAACGCGCACCGGCCTGGAGACGCGCACCGGCCTGGAGGCGCGGCCCGCCCCCGCCACGTCGCCCGCGGTCCGCAGGCGGCCGGCCTGGCACGCCGCCACCGTCGCGTCCGTCACGCCCGAGACGCCGAACGCGCGCCGCATCGTCCTGGACGTGCCGACGTGGCCCGGCAACGACCCGGGCCAGCACCTGGACCTGCGGCTCACCGCGGAGGACGGCTACCAGGCCACGCGGTCGTACTCCATCGCCTCGTCCGGGCCGGGTACGAGGGTGACCCTCGCGGTCGACCGCGTCGAGGGCGGCGAGGTCTCGCCGTTCCTGGTCGACGCCGTCGAGGTGGGCGACGCACTCGAAGTGCACGGCCCGCTCGGCGGCTGGTTCGTCTGGCGTCCCGCTGCCGAGGCCAGCCGCCCTGTGCAGCTCATCGCCGGGGGGTCGGGCATCGTCCCGCTCGCCGCGATGCTCACCGCGCACGCCGCGGCCGCCGATCCGACACGGTTCCGGCTGCTGTACGCGGTGCGGACCCCGGAGGACGTGTTCTTCCGGGACGAACTCGACGCCGCGACCCGGGCCGCCGCACCGCTCGAGGTCACACGCGTGTACAGCCGTCGTGCTCCGGAGGGTGCCGCACTCCCCGCCGGGCGGCTCACGAAGGACGCCCTCGCCGGCGCGGTCTTCCCGCCGGAGGACCACGCCCTGGTCTACGTCTGCGGCTCGACCCCGTTCGTGGAGCAGGTGCTGCGGTGGCTCGACGAGCTCGGGCACGACACGAGCACGGTCCGTGCCGAACGGTTCGGAGGCAGCTGATGACCATCGTCGACGGGAACGCGCTGGCCGGGGTGCTCGAGGACGTCCTCGGGCCGGAGCCGACCACCGCGCTCCTGCGCTGCGTCGGGTGCGGAACGGTCGGGGTGCTCGCCGGAGCGCGGGTCTACCGGACCGCGATCGGCACCGTGGCCCGGTGCCGCGGGTGCGACACAGTACTGGTGACGCACGTGTCGGACGGCACGCGCAGCTGGGTGGGACTCCCCGGCGCGCGCATCGTCATGACCGGCTGACCGACTGACTGACTGACTTACTAGCTGTCCGGCTGACACTGCGTCCGGTCCGACGACGAAGGCCCCGGTCGGTGACCGGGGCCTTCTGCACGAGCGGATGACGAGATTCGAACTCGCGACCCTCACCTTGGCAAGGTGATGCGCTACCACTGCGCCACATCCGCGTACCACGTCAGACTAGCGGAAGTCCGGCGGATCGGGCGAAGCGAGCGGAGGCGCGGCGCGTCGTGCCCGGTCGTCGTGGTGCGGGATTGCGGGATTGCGGTTAACCGCATGCCGGGCAGATCGGCCCCACCCGATCCGGCCACGGCTCCGGATCACTCTTCAGGGCCTGCACGGGACCACCCTTCCCGGTTGCCGAGCCCCGGCGCAGCGTTGCGCAGCCCGATGGGACGCGCCCGACCCGAACGCCGCCGCGTGCCGTCGTGCACCCAGGACGGGTGCGGGAACCCTGGCTCGCGGACCGTCCACCGCTCCGGTGGGGCGCGGGAACCCGAATCCTGCGCCCCGTCGGTGCCCTCTGTCACCGGACCTGTCGACCCGGCCGGCCTCTGCCGTCGTGTCGCGGGTGGTCTCCGAGGCGACTCGTGTTGGATCGGGTGCATGAGCTACGTGCACGACAATCCGGGCGGGACCGAGGCCCACGGGGTCGACCTGATCGACGGGGACCGACCGGCCGTCCGCATCCTCGTGCACGGCGACCTGCCGACGACGATCGAACACGAGGGGCGCACCTGGCTCGCGACCGGCCAGGCGCACGACGGTGGCGACCCCGACGCTCCCCCGATCGCGATCTACCGCCCGGTCTGAACGACCGGGGCGCTGAAGCGTTCGACGAGGTCCCGCTTCAGCACCTTGCCGCTCGGCCCGAGCGGCAGCGCGTCGACGACGTGCACCACGCGCGGGAACTTGTAGGCGGCGATCTCCGCGGACACGAAGGCGACGAGTTCCTCGGGTGAGACGGACGCGTCGGCCCGCAGCACCACGGCGGCCTCGATCTCCTGACCGTGCACCTCGTGCGGAACCCCGAACACCGCCGCCATGGCGACCTCCGGGTGCGTGGCGAGGACCTCCTCCACCTGCCGCGGGTACACGTTGTAGCCGTTGCGGATGATCATGTCCTTCGTCCGGTCGACGATGGTGATGTAGCCGTCGTCGTCCTTCGTCCCGAGGTCGCCCGTCCGGAACCACCCGTCGACGATCGCCGCCGCGGTGTCCTCCGGACGGTTCAGGTACCCGTTCATCAGGTTGTGCCCGCGGATCACGAGCTCGCCGATCTCGCCGCGCGGGACGAGCACGATCGCGTCGGCCGAGGACGGGTCCGCGATCTCCACGTCGACGCCCCACACCGGCGTGCCGATCGTGCCCGGGCGCGGGGGCTGCCCGACGTGGTTGAAGGTCGCGACCGGGGACGTCTCGGTGAGCCCGTAGCCCTCGTGGATCGGAGCGTCGAACACGGACTGGAACCGTTCGAGCACCGCGAGGGGCAACGACGCGCCACCCGAGATCGCGTACCGCAGCGACGGACGGGCATCGGTGCGGGTCGCCGCGTCGAGGAGCGCCATGTACATCGTCGGCACGCCCATGAAGATCCCGCACTCGTGCTCGACCATCGCGGCGAGGGCCGTGTCGCCGTCGAACCGCGGCAGCATCACGATCGTCGCGCCGGCGCGGAACCCGGTGTTCATCGTGCAGGTCTGCCCGAACGTGTGGAACAGCGGGAGCGCGCCGAGCAGGACGTCACCACGGTGCATGTCGAACGTCGTCATCAGGTTGGTGTTGACCTGCTCGAGCAGGGCGAAGTGGGAGCCCTCGGCACCCTTCGGCTGTCCGGTCGTCCCGCTGGTGTACAGGATCGTCGCCGTGTCGAAGGGATCGCGGGGGACGTAGGTGGTGAGCGGCGTGGCGGACGCGGCCAGCGCCTCCAGGCGGTCCGGTCCGTCATCGGACGCACCCGACGCCGCCGGGGCGAGGACGGAGATGACGTCGACGCCCGCGAGGGCGGCACCGGCCGCGCCCTCGGTGAGCAGCGGGGCTGCGCAGACGAGCAGCGACGCGCCGCTGTCGCGGAGCACGTACTCGATCTCGCGGCGCTTCAGGAGCGCGTGCACCGGCACCGCGACCGCGCCGAGCGCGAGGGTCGCGTAGTAGACGCGGGGGAAGTCGGCGACGTTCGGCAGGAGCATGGCGACCCGGTCGCCCTCGGCGACGCCCCGGGCGCGGAGGGCGCCCGCGTAGGCCAGGGTCTCGGCCCACAGCTCGGCGTAGGTCGTCCGCTGGTCCCCCACGATGACGGCGACGTCGTCCGGGTACCGGGCGGCGGACTCGGCGAGGATCGCGGCGACGGAAGCGGTGGCACGGTGGCGCGGGGTGTCGACACGCTCGTCGGTGGTCGGGGCGTCGTCGCTCGGGCTGGTGGTGGGGGTCATTCGGGTCTCCGTCTTCGTCGACGAGTGGGGCTCACTGATCGTACGTCCGTGGGACGTCCTCCGGCTGCGGCGCCTCCGTGACGCGGCTCGTGGACCGTACAGGGAGCGCGAGTCTCAGGCCCGTTCGACGAGTGCCCGGCGCGGGTCCCCCACCACGGTCCAGCGCGACGCCGTCGAGCCGCGCGGCACGAGCACCGGCTGCGCTGCCCGGCGATCGACCCGCGGCGCCCCGGCGAGCACGTCGAGCAACGCCCGAGCCGAATCGACGCCGTAGGCCGCGATGTCGTGCGACATCGCGGTCAGGGGTGGCACGGTGAGCTGGCACTGCACCGAGTCGTCCCATGCCAGGAGCGCGAGGTCGCCGGGCACGTCGAGCCCGGCAGCACGCACGGTGGCGAGGCCCGTGATCGCCATCACGTCGTTGTCGTACACGATCGCCGTCACGCCGGACGTCGGGCGACCGGCGAGGACGTCGCGGGTCCCCCGGTCGCCGGACTCGGCGGTGTAGTCACCCTCGATGACGTCGAACGTCATGCCCACGGCGCGTGCGGCCTCGTCGAACGCCGCCGTCCGTTCGCCGGTGTGCCGGAACTCGGCCGGGCCGCTGATGCGCGCCACTCGCCGGTGCCCGCGCTCCGCCAGGTGCGCGACGATGCTCGTCGCGACCGCCGCGTCGTCGGTCGAGACCGTCGAGAAGTCACGGGCCTCGCCGGGGCTCCCGATGAGGACGGCGGGGAGTCCGAGACCGCGGAGCGCGGGGATGCGGACGTCGTCCGCCCGGACGTCCGTGACGATGACCCCGCCGATCCGGTCACCGGCCGCCCAGCGGCGGAAGGTGGCGACCTCGGCCTCGGCGTCGAGCACGACCTCGAGCAGGAGCGTCATGCCGTGCGCGGCGAGGGTTTCCTCGACCCCCCGGACGTACTGCATCCAGAACGGCTCGAGTGCGACGCGCCGCCGGGGTCGGTGGATGCAGATCCCCACCGACCCCGGCAACGTCGGGTCACTGAGCTCGGGCAACCACGTCACCGGCTGAACATAGCACCGGGAACGCGAGCGTCGAGGCGTCCGGCACCGGGGTCCCGGCCGGCACCGTGACCCGGATCCGGGCCCGCTCACCCGGAGCGAGGGTGACCAGTCCGTCCCCCACGCGCGCACCGCGGTGGATGCGGTCGGCCTGCAGGAACAGGTCCTTCACGACCGACCGCGCGGTGACGACCACGTCGAAGCCGCCGTCGACCGGTTCGACGAGGACGTCGACCGCTTCACGGGTGGCAGCGAGCGTCAGGTCGGTGTCCTCGGCGAACCAGTGGTGTGCGCGCGCGTCCCCGATGCGCGCCACGAGGAACTCGGACGCGGCGTCCGTCACGGTGGCCAGTTCGTCCGGGACGCCGACCCGGGCGAGACCCCGTGCCGGCGCAGCGAGGTCGACGGTCGCGGTGGCCAGGGGTTCGACGGCGTCGGCGGACCGACGCTCGACGACGACCGACCCGGCAAGCGCGGTGTCGCTGTCGTTGTGCAGCACGAGCTCGAGCCCGCCGTCCTCGCGGGGCCGGAACACGAGCAGACGGTCCTGGTACGCGTCGCGCAGTGCGTACCAGAGCGGCTTCCGGATGCCGGCGTGGTCGACGGCCGCCCACGACACCACGGGCCAGTCGTCGTTGAGCTGCCACACGATCGCCCCCGTGTTCCGCGGGAACTCCGAGCGGAAGTGCTCGACGGCGAAGCGGATCGCGCGGGCCTGGTTGAGCTGCGTCGCCCAGTGCCAGCCCTCGATCGTCGTCGGCACGGGCAGGTGGGCACCGAGGCCGCGCTCGAGCTTGCCGTTGCCGTCGTCCGCCTTCTGGTGCACGAGCATCTGGTGCCCGTAGGGGTCGAGCGGCTCGTCGTGCACGACGTCGACCAGCGTGGTCCACGCCGGCGGACCCTGGAACCCGAACTCCGAGGCGAAGCGCGGGTGGTGCGTGGCGTAGTCGGCGTAGTCGCGCTGGTTCCAGACGTCCCAGATGTGCATGGTGCCGTTGCGCTCGTCGTTCGGGTGCGCGTAGTCGAGGAACGAGAACGGGCTGCCCGGCGAGTACGGCCGCGTGGGGTCGAGTTCCGCCACGATCGCGGGGAGCAGCTCGCGGTAGTAGCCCTCGCCCCACGTCCGACCGACCAGGTCCTTCGCCCACCCCCACTCGACGTAGGCCCAGATGTTCTCGTTGCAACCGTTCCAGAGCGCCAGGCTCGGGTGCGCCGAGAGTCGGGTGACCGCCTCGCGAGCCTCCGCCTCGACCTCGCTCCGCAGGGGTTCCTCCTCGCTGTACGCAGCGCACGCGAACAGGAAGTCCTGCCACACCAGGATCCCGAGTTCGTCGCACACGTCGTAGAAGTCGTCGGACTCGAACATCCCGCCGCCCCAGACGCGCAGCAGGTTCATCCCCGCGTCGGCGGCGTCGGTGACCGACGCCCGGTACCGCTCCGGCGTCATCCGGGTGACGAGGGCGTCGTCCGGGATCCAGTTCGCCCCGCGGACGTACACCGGGCGGTCGTTCACCGCGATCGAGAACGGCGAGCCGTCCGCGTCGGGCGTCGTGTCGAGCGTCACCGTCCGGAACCCGATGCGCGCCGACCAGTCGGCGTCGCCGGCCCGGACACTCACCCGGTACAGCGGCTGCTCCCCGTGGCCGCGCGGCCACCAGAGGTCGACGTGGTCGGGCTCGACGACGAGGGTCACCGCCGTCTCGCCGACGGTCACCGGCCGGGAGGCCCGCCCCCCGGCCACCTCGACCGTCACCTCCGTCGGTGGGTGCGTCTCCGACGCCCACTCCAGGTCGACGTGCGCCGTCAGGACGCCGCGCCCGGCGACCACGTCGACGAGCGGTCGGACACTGGCGATGCGGACGCCGGACCAGGACTCGATGCCGATCGGCCGCCAGATCCCGGAGGTGGACAGGTCGATCCCCCAGTCCCACCCGAAGTCGCTCGCGCGCTTCCGGATCGCGTTGAACGGGTGGTGCATCACCTTGGGTCGTGCGCCGAGGACGACCTCTTGCTCGCGGGCGTACTCGATCGGCGAGCGGAGGTCGACGACGAGCTCGTTCGTCCCCTCGACCAGGAAGGGGCGGACGTCGAAGCGGTACGACCGGTGCTGGTTGGCGGTCCGGGCGACCTCGTGCCCGTTCAGCGTGATGGTCGCGGCGGTGTCGAGCCCGTCGGCGACCAGGTCGTGGCGGACGGCGTCACCCGCCGTCCACGTGAACGTGGTGCGGTACTGCCATTCGCAGTACCCGATCCAGGCCAGCAGTGCTTCGTTGTCGCCGTCGAACGGGTCGTCGATGATGCCGGCGGCCAGCAGGTCGGTGTGGACCTCGCCGGGGACGGTGGCGCCGATCGGCGCCGCGAAGCGGTGCGCGAGGGACTCGGGGACGGGACCGGCGGTGGGTGTGACGGTCCACGTCGATCCCGTGAGGTCGAGTCGGTGGCCGAGCCGCGCCTCCCGTCCGTCGGTGGTGGGCAGGTCCGGGTGCAGTGCGGTCACGCGCTGATCCTCTTCTCGGGGTTGGGTGCCGCTTCGGCGAGCAGCTTCGTGTACTCGTGTTGCGGGTTGAGGATGACGTCGTCGGACGGTCCCCGTTCGACGATCTGGCCCTTGTACATGACGAGGATCTCGTCGGAGAAGTGCCGGGCGGTCGCGAGGTCGTGCGTGATGTAGAGGACACCGAGGTCCTCCTCGCGCTGCAGGCCGGCGAGCAGGTTGAGCACGCCGAGCCGGATCGACACGTCGAGCATCGACACCGGCTCGTCCGCGACCAGGATCCGCGGTTGCGGTGCCAGCGCACGGGCGATCGCGACCCGTTGCCGCTGCCCGCCGGACAGCTCGTGCGGACGCTTCTCGGCGACCTCGTCGGGCGGGTCGAGGCGGACGCGTTCGAGCAGCCGACGGACACCCGCCCGCTCCTCGTCCGCGGTGTGCACCTTCCCGTGCAGCCGGAGGGGACGGGCGAGGTGGTGCCCGATGGTGTGGAACGGGTTGAGCGACGCGAACGGGTCCTGGAAGACCATCTGCACGGCGCTCCGGTAGTCGCGGAGGCCGGAGCCGTGCCGGTGCACGGGCTCGCCGTCGAGCAGGATCTGGCCGCGCGTCGGTCGTTCGAGCTGCATGAGCAGCTTCGCGATGGTCGACTTGCCGCTGCCGGACTGACCCACCAGTGCGATGGTCTTGCCGGCCTCGAGGGTGAAGGAGACGTCGTCGACGGCGGTCAGGCGCGAGCCGCGCCACCCGCCGCGGATCCGGTACTCCTTGGTGACGTTCCGGAACTCGAGGGTGCTCATCGGTTCTCCTCCGTGGCCGTGGCCGTGGCCGTGGGTGTGGCCCTGGCCGGCGGTGCCGTCGCGCTGGTCGTGCCGGTCGTGGTGGCGTCTTCGCCGGTCCGGATGAAGTCGCCCCGGGCACCCGTCAGGCTCGGGAACGACGCGAGCAGCTGCTTCGTGTAGTCGTCCTGCGGGTTCGTGTAGAGGTCGACCGCGTCCCCGAGTTCGACGATCTCGCCCTCGCGCATGACCGCGATCCGGTCGCTGATCTCGAGGAGCAGGGGCAGGTCGTGGGTGATGAAGACCACCGCGAAGCCGAGCTCCTCCCGCAGTCGGGTGATCTCGCGGAGGATCTCGCGCTGGACGACGACGTCGAGCGCGGTGGTCGGTTCGTCCATGATCATCACCTGCGGCCCGAGCGCCATCGCCATCGCGATCATGACCCGCTGGCGCATGCCGCCGGAGAGCTCGTGGGCGAACGACCGGAGGCGCGAACGGTCCACCCCGACGCGCTCGAGCAGGTCACCCGACCGCTCCCGGCGTTCCTTCCTGCCCATTTCCGGTCGGTGGGTGCGGAAGATGTCCTCGAGCTGCGCCTGCACCGTGATGACCGGGTTGAGCGAGTTCATCGCGCCCTGGAACACCATCGAGATGCGGTCCCACCGGAAGGCCCGGAGGTCCTCGCCCTCGAGCAGCCCGAGGTCGAAGGCCGTGCCCTCTCGCGAGTGGAACACGGCGCGTCCCGACACGATCTTGGCGGGGGGTTTGAGGAGTCGGTTCACCCCGTACGCGAGCGTCGACTTCCCGCAGCCGCTCTCACCGGCGAGGCCGAGGATCTCCCCGCGGCCGAGGGTCAGCGACACGTGCTTGACGGCGTGGGTGACGCGTTCGCCGAGGTAGTCGACGCTGAAGTCCTCGATGGTCAGGACGGGGTCGGCCTGGGCCCGCGCTGCGCGGTCGGCACGCTCGGCTCGGTCGGCCCGGACGGCACCGTCGTGTCGTTCTGCCGTCGTCTTCGTCGCGGTCATCGTCCGGCCTCCTCGGCGTCGGTGGTGGCGATCGTGCCGGTCATGGTGGTGCCGACGGCCGCGTCGCGCTCGATGGCGGCGGCTTCACGACGGCTCATCACCCAGCGCTTCCGCGCGGACCGGGTGGAGGCCCGGAGCTTCGGGTCGATGATCTCGTCGATCGAGAAGTTGATCAGTGACAGGGCGGCTCCGAACAGGGCGATGAGGAGCCCCGGGGGCACGAACCACCACCAGGCACCGAGCCGGAGGGCCAGGCCGTTCTGCGCGTAGAAGAGCATCGTGCCCCAGGTCAGCGCTCCGGAGGCCCCGAGCCCGAGGAACGACAGCCCGGCCTCCCCGAGGATCGCGAAGATGATCGCGAAGACGAACTGCGAGGCGAGGATCGGCACCAGGTTCGGCAGGATCTCGACGAACAGGATCCGCCACGTCTTCTCGCCGGAGACACGTGCCGCGGAGACGTAGTCGCGACCACGGAGGCTCAGGGTCACGCTGCGGAGGACACGGGCGCTGCCGGCCCAGCTCGTGATCGCGAGGACCCCGGCGATGAGCAGCAGCCCCTTGTCGGGCACGTAGCTCGAGATGATGATGACGAGCGGGAGCCCGGGGATCACGAGCACGACGTTCGTGAACAGCGAGAAGGTCTCGTCGACCCAGCCGCCGACGTACGCGCCGACGATCCCGAAGAACGCGGACGCGACCATCGCCAGGATGCCCACGATGAAGCCGATGATCAGCGAGCCCCTGGTGGCGTTCGCGAGCTGCGCGAGGACGTCCTGGCCGGTCTGGGTGGTGCCGAGCAGGTGGGCGCCGCTCGGCCCGGCGAGTCCGGCGTCGCTGATGGCGGAGGGGCTCCCCAGGACCAGCGGGCCGATCAGGCCGAACAGGATGATGAGCCCTGCGATGCCGAGCCCGGCGATGAGTTTCGGCGTCAAGGACGGCAGGTTGCGCCGGCGCCCGGCGCGGACGGAGCCCGCGGCGATCCCGGGGTCGAGTGCGGTGGTGGAGGTCATGGTCAGCGGCTCCTAGGCCCGAGCCCGCGTGCGGGGGTCGATGATCGCGTACAGCAGGTCGACGAGCAGGTTCGCGCCCAGCACGGAGATCGTGATGACGAGGAAGATGCCCTGCATGAGCGCGTAGTCGTTGCTCTGCACCGCGTTCAGGAGCGCCGACCCGATGCCCGGGTACGAGAACACCTGCTCCGTGACGATCGAGCCGGCGACGACGAACCCGAGGGAGATCGCGAACCCGGCGAACGACGGCAGGACGGCGTTCCGTGCCGCGTAGACGGTGCGCACCCGCCGCGGGTGCAGTCCCTTCGCCTCCGCGGTGAGGATGTAGTCCTCGGAGAGCGTCGACACCATCATGTTCCGCATCCCGAGCATCCAGCCGCCGACCGAGGACAGCACGATCGTCAGTGCCGGCAGCGCGCCGTAGTAGAGGACGCTGCCGATGAAGGGACCGTTGAACCCGGGTTCGACGCTGTAGACGTCGTACCCGCCGTTGAGCGGGAAGATCGGCACGATGCTCGCGAAGACGTACAGCAGGATCAGGGCGAGCCAGAAGTACGGGACGGACTGGAACATCGTCGTCACCGGGATGACGTTGTCCAGCCAGGACCCGCGCTTCCAGCCGGCGAGCTGGCCGAGCAGGATCCCGAGGACGAACGAGATGATCGTCGCCAGGCCGATGAGCCCGATCGTCCAGGGCAACGTCTGCCCGATGATCTGGGTGACCGACGCCGGGAAGTAGGTCACGCTCACGCCGAGGTCGCCGTGGAAGACGTTGCCGAGGTAGTCGACGTACTGCTTCCAGAGCGGCTCGTTGGAGTTGGTACCGAGGAGCAGTTCGAGCGCGTGGCGGGTCGCCGGGGACACCGGACCCTTCGCCGACAGCTTCGAGATGAGGATGTCGACCGGGTTGCCCGGCATCCATCGGGGGATGAAGAAGTTCAGCGTCAGGGCCGCCCAGAGGGCGACGACGTAGAACGCCGCTTTCTGCAGGTAGAACCGCATGGTTGTTCGATCCGCTCCTCGGTACCGGTGCCGTTACTTCTTCGGCGTGAGGTTCTTCAGCACGATGCCGTTGTCCCAGCTCTTCCACGAGGCCGGGAACGCGTACTTGTCGTCGTTCGTCGGCCAACCGGTGGCGCGCGCCGTGTTGAACTCGGTCAGCGTGGAGTTCACGTAGACCGGGATGTACGGCAGGTCCTGCACGATGTGCTGCTGCACCGTGGCGTACTGCGCCTTCTGGGTGCTGACGTCCTTGGTCGCGGCCGCGGCCTTGATCGCTGCGTCCACCGCCGGGTTGGAGTACCGCGCGTAGTTGCCGCCCGAGGGTGCTGCCTGGCCGACCTTGACGGTCGAGCCGCTCGAGTACCGCGGGTTGTACGTGGTGAACGGGTTCGACGACGGGCCGAGGCCGATCGAGTCCATCGTCAGCTGGTACTGGCCCTTGGTCTCGTTGCTGTTCCACTCGTTGTAGGACAGCTGCGTCGACTTGAGCTCGATGCCGACCTTCTTCAGTTCGGTCTGCATGACCTGGATCGCGGCGATGTAGTCGCTGTACCCGGCGACGACCTGCACCGTGAGGCTGATCGGCTTGCCGCCCTTCTCGTAGATCCCGTCGCCGCCCTTGGTGTACCCGGCGGCCTGGAGGGTCTGCTCGGCCTTCGACGCCTGCGCGGTCTGCGGGATGGTGACGTCGTCGCTCTTCGCGATCCAGGACTTGTCCCGGTCCGGCAGGAGCATCGTCGGGGAACCCGGTGCGGCGAAACCGCCGCCCGCGAGCTTGTTCAGCTGCGTGCGGTCGATGGCCTGGTAGATCGCCTGGCGGACGGCCGGGTCGGTCTGCGGGCCGGTGCACCCGAGCGAGGCGTTCGAGCACGCGAACAGCGACGTGGTCAGCGCGGGCGTGTTCACGTACGCGATGTCCTTGTGGTTGCCGACGAGCTGCTTCAGGTTCGGCAGGAAGGAGCTCATCCAGTCGACCTTGCCGGACAGCAGCGCTGCACTCGCGGCGTCCGCGTTGGACAGCGAGATGTAGCGGACCGTGTCCACCTTCGGCTTGCCGGGCTCCCAGTAGTGCGGGTTCTTCTGGAGGACGTAGCTCTCCGAGTTGAAGGACTTCAGCGCGTACGGGCCCGTCCCGACCGGCTTGGCGTTGATCGTGGTCGTCGGGCTCTTCACCTTCGACCAGATGTGCTCGGGGATGATCGCCTGGTTGCCGAGCACCTGCGGCTCCTGCGTGAACGACTTGGTCGGGAACGTCAGCACCGCGGTGTCGTCGCTCGTCGCCTTGGCCGTGGCGTTCAGGCCGCTCGTGTTGAGCGCCGGCGTGCTGTGGATGAGGTTGAACGTGTACGCCACGTCCTTCGCGGTGAAGGGCGTCCCGTCCGACCACTTGGCGCCCTTGCGCGTCGTGATCGTCAGTTGCGTGCCGGCGCTGTTCCACGAGAACCCGGTCGCCAGTTCCGGCTTCGGCTTCGACGTGGATGCGAGGTTGTAGTAGTACAAGGGCTCGTAGATGACCCCGAGCGTCGGCTGGAGCGCACTCGGCGAGAACGGGTTCCAGTTCTCGGCGATGGTGCCCGTCGCCCCGTTGAACACCGTGACGGACGAGGAGCCGGACGCGGTTGACGACCCGGAGCAGCCGCTCAGTGCGAGTGCGGCAACGGCCGCGACCCCGGTCGCGGCGAGCCCGAGGCGGGTCCGTCGGCGGAGGGATGAAAAGAGCATCGTTGACCTTCCATGTCGACCGGCACGTCGGTGTGGCCGGTGTCGCATGCCTTTCTTAGACCACTAAAATTGGCGAGTCAAGAAAGGTGCGCAAATCCGCTGCCGCCGGTACGGTTCGGATGTGACCACGCACCCCGAGTCCGCGCGGCGGGGCAGCGAGCCGGCCCGACCGGGTCTGCGCTGACGTACGCTGCCGCCATGCCCCCCGCACCACGTCCCTCCTCGCGCGGCGTCCTCCTCGACCTGATCCGGTCGTCGGGACCGGTCACGCGCGTCGACCTCGCCGAGATCACCGGACTCACCCAGGCGACCGTCTCGGTCGCGGTGCGCGAGCTCATCGGGGACGGCCTGGTCGTCGAGACCGGCCGCGGGGACCCGACCGGCGGCAAGCCGCGGACCTGGCTCGAGGTCAACCCGCAGTCCCGGCTCGGGGTCGGCGTCCACATCAGCCGCGAGAGCATCAGCTACGTCGTCGCGAACCTCGCCGGGGAGATGGTCGGGCGGCAGCGCGTGCACGGCGCGGGTGACGAGGACCCCGAGCTGACCGTCGCGCGCATCGCCCGCGACGTGGACCACCTGCTCGACGACCTCGCCGTCGACCGGCGGAGCGTGGTGGGCATCGGCCTCGCACTGCCGGGTCCCATCGACCGTCGCGCGGGGACCATCGGGCGTGCCCCGTCCCTCCCGCACTGGGCCGACTTCCCGATCCGACGCGCGATGACCGCGGCCACCGGCATCGCCTGCGAGCTCGAGAACGACGCGACTGCCGCTGCGCTCGGCGAGTACTGGCTCGGCGCGACGACCGACCACACCACCTACGCGGCGGTCTACATGGACGTGGGCATCGGCGCCGGGATCGTCGTCGACGGCACGATCTACCGCGGGATCAGTTCGAACGTCGGTGAGATCGGGCACATCACCGTCGACCCGACGGCGGGCCGGTGCCCGTGCGGGAACATCGGGTGCCTCGAGCTCGTCGCCGCGCCACCGGTGGTCGCTGCCAGGGCCGAGCCCGCCCCCGACGGTTCACGACGGTCGTTCGGTGAGCTGGCGCGTGACGCGGTGCACGGCGACGACGCGGCGCGGCTGCTGATCGAGGCGAGCGCCGAGCACCTCGCGACGGGCGTCGTGACGCTCGTCAACCTGTTCGACGTCGACCTGGTCGTGCTCGCGGGGAGCGCGTTCGTCGACGCGGCCACGATCTACGTCCGGACGGTGTCGTCGGCACTCGACGAGCGCGCGTTCGTCCGCGGCACCCGATCGACGACCGTCCGTCCGAGCCTCAACGGCCACGACGCTGCGGTCATCGGTGCCGCGACGACCGTGCTGCAGGAGAAGCTCTCACCGCGGAGCCTCCGGATGGTCTCCCTCGGAGTCGCCACCGCCTGACGACGGAGCACGAGTGGACCGCCTGCGACCGGTCGCCCGCTCAACCGACAGCCGGGCCGGCGAAATCGGTCATCACCAGGTGTTGGTGCCCGTCGAGCAGTTCGCGCACGACGTCGAGCTGCCCCGCGTGGGTCGCCGTCTCGGTGATGACGTGCAGGACGGTCCCGCGGAGGTCGCGGTCGGGCGTCCCCGGGAACGCGGTCATCGGCCACCGCGCGCTCTCCGACTCCAGGGGCCGGGCCCGGATGATCGCGTCGCTGGCGAGCGCCTCCGCCCGGTACGCGTCGAGCACTCCCCCGCTGGTCACGTCGTCGGGGACGTGCCACACCTCGTCGTCGGACGGGAACGCCAGGTGCTCGCCTGCCACCACGACGCGGAACCAGAACCGTTCGACGTCGATCGTCAGGTGCCGGACGAGCCCGAGCGGCGTCCACCCGGACGGGAGCAGCGATCCCCGGAGCTGGGATTCACCGAGTCCGTCGATCGCGCTCAGGACGTGGGCGCGCTGCGCCTGCAGCGATGCCAGCAGCGCCTCGCGCTCGGTCGGTCGGGCCACGGCCCCAGGATGGCACGCGCCGGCCGTCGGGGCCACCGATCGGCGGACTGGAGGCGCGGGGCGGGCCCGCACCGCGCCTCCAGTCCGTCAGTCTCGCGCTCCGTCAGTCCCGCGGTCCGTCAGTCGTCGCAGGACGACGGTCCGCTCAGCGGAACGCGTCGACCCCGGTCAGGTCGGCCGAGACCTGCCAGAGGCGAGCGGCGGCATCACGGTCGACGGCGTGGGCGTCCACGCCACGGACGCGCGCGGTCGGCGCGTCCGGGTCCGTCGGCGACGCGATGTCGACGTCCTCCAGGTAGACGCCGCCCTTCCCCTCGAGCAGCGGTGCGGTCGCGGCCCACACCGTGGTCGCGGCACCCTGCTCGGGCGTCTTGAAGCGGGAGTCGACGTTGCCGTCGGCGTCGATCCAACCGGCGGCGATCATCTCCTCGCGGGGCAGGTGTCGCTGCAGCGGCGTCATGATGCCACCCGGGTGCACGGCGAACGCTCGGACGCCGTCGCGGCTGCCGCGTGCGTCGAGTTCGACCGCGAAGAGCGCGTTGGCCGTCTTCGCCTGGCCGTACGCGGCCCACTTGTCGTAGCCGGTCTCGAAGTGCAGGTCGTCGAACCGGACCGGTGAGAGCTTGTGCCCGCTGGACGACAGCTCGACGACACGAGCACCGGACGAGGCCACCAGCAGGGGCCAGAGGCGGTTCGTGAGCGCGTAGTGGCCGAGGTGGTTCGTCGCGAACTGGCTCTCCCAGCCGGGCCCGACCCGGGAGAGCGGTGCGGCCATCACCGCGGCGTTGTTGATCAGTAGGTCGAGCCCGCGGCCGGAGTCGGCGTACCGCTCGGCGAAGGCCGCCACGGACTCCTGGTCGGCGAGGTCGAGGGCATCGACGAGGACGTCCTGCAGCCCTTCGGCGTCCAGCGCCGCACGCGCGGCGTCCGGTCGACGAGCGGGCACGGTGATCGTCGCGCCGGCATGGTGCAGGGCCCGGACGACCTCGATCCCGAGGCCCGAGTAGCCGCCGGTCACGATCACGTGGCGTCCGGAGAGGTCGATGCCGTCGACGGCCTCGAGGGCGGTGGTGCGGGCGCCGAAGCCCGAGCCGAGGGGCTCCTGCGGAGTGGGGGCGTACTGCGTTGGGTCGGACAAGGTTGCCTCCGGTTCGGTGGGTGGTCGGGGCGTCCGCCAGCGGACGAGGAGCGCGACGACCACGAGGATCGGGTCCCGCGCACCAGCGGTGTCCCGCCCGTTCATCTTCCCGCACGGCGCCGGTCCCGGTCGTCCCCGGTGGTGGCGACGGGACGGAGCGCGGCGAGGACGATCGCCGTGTGTCCCGGGACACAGTTCACCCTCGCGGCTGATGCGCCGTCGGTCGTCGAGCGCGATATTGATCTCGGTACGGGGAATCCGGTGGGTCGCGGCCGCCGCTGTGGGGGCAGCGGTCGCGACCACTGCCCCCGGTGCTCGAGCCGGGAGGGACTACGCGGCGGGGCGCCGACGTGACCGTCGCACCGCCCGCACCCAGCGCACGAGGTTCACGACCGGGTAGGCGAGCGCCAGCATCGCGACGACGGCCATGCCCAGCGCGCCGACCGACCCGGGCTCGGCCTGCGTCAGGAGTCGGACGATCTGGACGGTGGTCGTCCCCGGGCCTCCGTCGCCGCCCGCCACGTCGCGGGCGGGGTTCCCGTGGCGGTGCGGAAGAACAGCGAGAAGGCGGAGGCGTCGGGGAAGCCGAGTTCGGCGGCGACCTGGGCCGCGGGGAGCGCGTCGTGCACGAGGAGCCGCTTGCTCTCGAGCACGATCCGGGCGACGACGTACGCCTTCGCCGACCCACCCGTCGCGCGCTGCACCGCTCGGGTGAGCGTGCGCGGTGCGTACCCCAGCGCCCGGGCGTAGAAGCCGGCGTCGTGATGCTCCCGGAAGTGCGACTCGACGGCCGCTTGGAACGCGTCGAACGTCCCACCGCTGGTCATCTGCACCGTCCGTGGGGGGTCCAGCCGTGCGATCAGCGCCGAGAGCAGGATCTGCGGCAGTGCCAGCGCCGGGTCCGCGGTGCGGGCGCCGTCCTCGAATACGAGATGGGTGCGGGCGGCATCGACGTACGGCCACGCGTCGGCGGACACGGCCCACGTCGATGCCAGGTCTGGGGTGGCCGCGAGCCGCTTGGTGGCCTCCGTGACCGGCGCGGTCGGGACGAACAGCACCAGGGTGCCGGTGAGGTCCGCGAAGTCGTCCCAGCGGTGGACGGCACCGGGTGTGATCCAGACGGCGTCGCGGGGCGCGAGCGGGCGGCTCTCGAAGTCCACGGTGACGCGTCCGTGTCCGCCGTCGATCAGGGCCAGCACGTGGAAGTCCGCCCGCTGCGTGCCCCCGTCGTTGAGCTGCCGGAGCCGGTCGAACCCGAAGACCTCGACGGCGGCAGAACGTGCGTCGGGGGGTTGGTACGTCTGTTGTCGGACGGCGGTCATGTGTCCAGTTTCCACCAGGAGCCGACGGTTTTCGCGAATGTGTCAGGTCCGGATCCGCGGTCGAATTGGTCCATCGGCCACACGAGCCATCGAAGGAAGTGACGCATCGTGACCATCAGCCCCGCACCGGTCCTCCCGTTCTCCGAGCACCGCGTCGGCACCGGTCCGACCCTGGTGTTCCTGCACTACTGGGGCGGTTCGACCCGCACCTGGGGACCGGTCATCGACCTCCTCCCCGGACGGGACACCCTGTCGATCGACTTCCGGGGGTGGAGCCGGTCGCGGGACCTCCCCGGCCCGTACACACTGCACCAGCTCGCCGACGACACGGTCGCGGTGATCGAGGAGGCCCAGGTGCGGGACCACGTCCTGGTGGGCCACTCGATGGGCGGCAAGGTGGCCCAGTTGGTCGCCTCGAACCGGCCGGCTTGGCTCCGCGGCATCGTGCTGGTCGCACCGGGACCGGCTCAGCCGGCGGCAGCGGTCACCCCGGCACACCGGGCGGACCTCTCCCACGCGTACGATTCGGACGAGACCGTGATCGCCGCACGTGACCGGGTGCTCACCGCCAGTGCGTTGTCCGACGAGCACAAGGCGCGGGTCCTCGAGGACTCGCGCGCCGGTGCGGACGCCGCCCGCGTCGAGTGGCCCCTGCGCGGCATCGCCGAGGACATCACCGACAGGACGCGACTCGTCGACGTCCCCGCGCTCGTGATCGCCGGAGAGCACGACCAGGTCGAACCCGCTGCCGTCCTGCGGAGCAACCTCGTGCCCTTCCTCACCACCGTCGAGATGGAGGTCCTGCCGCACACGGGACACCTGCTCCCGCTGGAGACCCCGGCAGCGCTCGCCGGCGCGATCGAGCGCTTCGTCGACGCCTGCTGAGACGGCACACCGAGTTCCCTGCCACCGGCAGGACCACTGGCTGCGCACGCAGACAGTGCACACACCGCCACACGAATCGAAAGGCACACCATCATGAGCGACACGAAACCCACCATCGTCCTGATCCACGGAGCGTTCGCGGATGCATCCGGCTTCCACGGGGTCATCACGCGTCTCGAGGCCGACGGGTACTCCGTCGTCGCTCCCCCGAACCCCCTGCGGAGCCTCGCCTCCGACGCGGAATCGATCCGCACCCGCGTCGCTGCGATCGAGGGCCCCGTCGTGCTCGTGGGCCACTCCTACGGTGGAGCCGTCATGGGGACCGCGGCCGCGGGACTGACCAACGTCATCGGCCAGGTGTACCTCGCTGCGTTCAGCCTCGACGTCGGCGAGAACTGCCTCGCGATCCAGGAGGGTTACCCCGCGTCGCTCCTGGCCACCGAGAACGCGCCGACCCCGTACGACGCACCCGGCGCACCCGGCGGCCCGGACCTCTACATCAAGGAGGAGCGCTTCCGCGAGGTCTTCGCCGGCGACTCGTCGGCCACGACCGCCCGAGAACTGTTCACCACGCAGCGGCCCCTCTCCGCGTTCGCGTTCACCGAAGCCGCCACGGTCCGCGGGTGGGACAGCACGCCGACCTGGTACCTCGTCTCCAGCGAGGACAACTCGATCCCGCCGCAGCTCCAGGAGTTCATGGCCGACCGGATGAACGCGCACACCGAGACCATCGAGGGATCGCACACGGCGTTCATGGCCCAGGCCGACGACGTTGCTCGCTTCATCCAGCACGCGGTGACGGACTTCACGGCGCGGCCCGCGAACTGATCCCCCTCCTCCGCTCCCGTGGGATCGTCAGTGCATGACGTTCACCGACGAGGAACCCGGCGAAGCGGAGGTCCCGCTCCTCGGCGGTGACGTCACCGAGGGCATCGTGCGGAAGGGCATGACGGTGCGCCGTCCGGTGGGCCCCGCCTCGGAGCGCGTCCGTCGGCTCCTGACGGCCCTCGAGCAGCGGGGGTTCGATGCGTCACCCCGCCACCTCGGGACCGATCGTGCGGGACGGGACGTCCTCACGTTCCTCCCGGGTGAGGTGGCGGTCCGGCCGTGGCCCACCTGGGTCGGCGACGACCGGCGAGCGGCGAGCGTCGCCCGCCTGCTCCGCCGGTACGACGACGCCGCCGAACAGGTGGGCCTGCCCGCGTGGGCCACGAGCACCGGGCCACCGGATCCGCCCCCGGTGCCCTCCGCGGGTCCGCCGACGCTGCTCGGGCACCGGGACGTCACCCCCGAGAACGTCGTGTTCCGCGACGGCGAGGCGGCGGCGCTCATCGACTTCGACCTCGCGCGGCCGTCGGCGCGCGTGGAGGAGGTCGCGAACCTCCTGCTCTGGTGGGGCGCCTGGATGCACGAGGACGACCGACAGGAGGCGGTCGGTACCGTCGATCCCGTCGCCCGCGGTGCGCTGCTGGTCGACGCCTACGGCCTCGACGACGCGAGCCGAAGGAGGATCGTCCCGGTTTCGCGGGAGATCGCCGAGCGGTCCTGGTCGTCGATGCAGCACCGTGCGGAGACGCTGGGCGGCGGCTGGCGTCGGATGTGGGACGAGGGCATCGGCGACGTCATCCTCCGTCGGCAGACCTGGCTCGCGGAGCACGCGGCCGTGCTCGCTGCCGCCGTGGACCCGGGTGGTGTCTGACCCGGATCAGGCTGGGGTCGTCCGGACGTCCACCTCTGCTTCCTACTGCGGCCTCCCGCGGATCCTGCGCGAGAGCTCGCCTGCGTACCGGCCGAGGTCCGCAGCGAGGGTTGGCCACTCCCCTCGGGAGACGTGGTCGCGCGGGAACGTGATCGCGATGGCCGCCGCGGGCCAGCCCGCGTGGTCCCGGACCGCGACGGCCACCGAGGCGAAGCCGTCGGTGACGTCGCCGTCCTCCCCGGCGAACCCCTGCTGGCGCACCTGCGTGAGGACGGCCTTGAGCTCCCGCAGTGAGTACGCGTCGTCGTCCGTGCGCCGGGCGAAGGCCGCCGCGTTCGGGAACACGGCTCGGAGTTGCGACGGCGGCAGCGCGGCGAGGAGCGCCCGTCCGCTCGCGGTGATGTGGCTGGGGAGGCGCACGCCCACGTCGGTGACGAGCCGCGGGCGGTGCGCTGCCCGCTCTTCCACGATGTAGACCACGTCCCGGCCGCTCAGGACGGCGAGGTGCGCGCTCTCCCCCACCTTGTCCACGAGTGAGGCCAGGATCGGTGCGCCCAGACGCGCGAGCGGTTCCTGGCGCGAGAAGCCCGAACTGAGTTCGAAGGCCGCGACGCCGATCCCGTAGCGGCGGTCCTCGGGGTAGTGCACGACGAAGCCGTGCTCCTCCATGACGCCGAGGAGCCGGTACACGGTCGAGCGCGGGAGGTCGAGCGCGTGCGCCACCGCAGAGGCAGGAACCGGTCCTCGTTGCCGCGACAGGTGCGTGAGGATCCGGAGCGTCTGGTGCGCCGCAGGAGCTCCGCGGGTCGGGCTCGCTGCTGCGTCTGTCGTGATCATCGTCGACCGCCGGTCTCGTGTTTCAGGTGCGTGAAGCGTCCCACACACGAGACAGTTTGTCTGCGCGACGCCGCACCGTGATCCCCTCGATGCCCTCAGATGGGTTCATGAACACTGCGTCCCCCACCGTCACCCTGCACGCCGGCGCCCCGTCGATCGCGGACCTCGTCGCCGTCGCCCGTTCCCACGCCCCGGTCGTCCTCGGCGAGGACGCGCTCGACGGAGTGTCGAGGAGTCGCAGGATCATCGAGGACCTCGCGAGCGACGTCGAGCCCCACTACGGCATCTCGACCGGCTTCGGTGCGCTCGCCACGACGTTCATCTCCGACGACCGCCGGCGACAGCTGCAGCAGAGCCTCGTCCGCTCGCACGCGGCCGGATCGGGCCCCGAAGTCGAGCGGGAGGTCATCCGGGGGCTGATGACCCTGCGACTCTCGACCCTCATGACGGGACGGACCGGTGTCCGGCCCATCGTGGTCGAGACGTACGCCGCCGTCCTCAACGCCGGCATCACGCCCGTCGTCTACGAACACGGGTCGCTCGGCTGCTCCGGCGACCTCGCCCCCCTCGCGCACTGCGCGCTCACCCTCATGGGCGAGGGCAACGCCCGCACCCGCGACGGCGAGCTGGTCGACTCCGCGACGGCGCTCCGTGCCGCCGGGATCGCGCCGGTCCTCCTGGCGGAGAAGGAGGGCCTCGCGCTCATCAACGGCACGGACGGCATGCTCAGCATGCTGTCGCTGGCCATCACCGACCTCGACGCACTGCTGCAGACGGCCGACATCAGTGCCGCGATGAGCGTGGAGTCGCTCCTCGGCACGGACGCCGTGTTCGCCGCCGACCTCGCGGCCCTCCGCCCGCAGCGGGGGCAGACGGCGTCGGCGCGCAACCTGGCCCGCCTGCTGGAGGCGTCGCCGATCGTGCAGAGCCACAAGGGTCCGGAGTGCACCCGCGTCCAGGACGCGTACTCGCTGCGGTGCGCACCGCAGGTCCACGGTGCGGCCCGGGACACCGTCGACCACGCTCGGCTCGTCGCGGAGCGGGAACTGGCGTCGGCCGTGGACAACCCGGTCGTGACGCTCGACGGCCGCGTGGAGTCGAACGGGAACTTCCACGGCGCGCCGGTCGCGTACGTGCTCGACTTCCTCGCGATCGCCGTGGCCGACGTCGCCAGCATGTCGGAACGTCGGATCGACCGGATGCTCGACCAGCACCGCAACGCCGGACTGCCGCCGTTCCTCGCGCACGAGGTCGGGGTCGACTCGGGCCTGATGATCGCGCAGTACACCGCTGCCGGGATCGTGTCCGAGCTGAAGCGCATGGCCGTCCCGGCCTCCGTCGACTCGATCCCGTCGTCCGCGATGCAGGAGGACCACGTGTCCATGGGGTGGGCTGCCGGACGGAAGCTGCGTCGCGCCGTCGACGGCCTCGCTCAGGTGCTGGCCATCGAGGTCATGACCGCCGCGCGGGCGGTCGACCTCCGGGCCCCGCTGCAGGCCGGCCCCGCCACCGGCGCCGTCCGGGACACCGTCCGCACGGTGGTCCCCGGGCCGGGCGCCGACCGATTCCTCGCGCCCGAGATCGCGGCGGTCACCGAGTTGGTCACCGACGGCTCGATCTTGCAGGCGGCCCGCCGGGTCCTCGGCGACCTCGACTGACCGCGCCCCCCACCACGCCCGGAAGACCACGAAGGAGCAGCACATGACCGGCTCGGAACCCACCCCCACGTCGACGGCCCCCGTCTCCGGGCCACGTGTGGTGCACGCAGCCCACGGCTCGACCCTGACCGCGAAGTCGTGGCAGACAGAGGGGCCGCTGCGCATGCTGATGAACAACCTCGACCCCGACGTCGCCGAACGGCCCGACGACCTCGTGGTCTACGGCGGGACGGGTCGAGCAGCCCGCAGCTGGGAGGCGTACGACGCGATCGTCCGCACGCTCGAGGACCTGGAGGACGACGAGACGCTCCTCGTGCAGTCCGGCAAGCCAGTCGGCGTCTTCCGCACCCACGAGTGGGCGCCCCGGGTCCTGATCGCGAACTCGAACCTCGTCGGTGACTGGGCGACGTGGCCGGAGTTCCGTCGCCTCGAGGCCCTCGGGCTGACGATGTACGGGCAGATGACCGCCGGCTCCTGGATCTACATCGGCACCCAGGGCATCCTCCAGGGCACCTACGAGACGTTCGCGGCCATCGCCGACAAGCGCTTCGGCGGCACCCTGGCCGGCACCCTGACCCTGACGGGCGGCGCCGGCGGGATGGGTGGCGCGCAGCCGCTCGCCGTCACCATGAACGAGGGCGTCGTGCTGATCGTGGACGTCGACCCCGCCCGCCTGCAGCGTCGCGTCGACCACCGGTACCTCGACGAGATGACGGACGACCTCGACGACGCGGTCGCCCGCGTGCTCGCGGCCAAGGCGGAGCGGAGGCCGCTGTCCGTCGGCCTCGTCGGCAACGCCGCGACGGTGTTCACCGAGCTGCTCGACCGCGGCGTCGCCATCGACATCGTCACCGACCAGACGTCGGCCCACGACCCTCTGGCCTACCTCCCCGAGGGCGTGGGCGTCGAGGAGTGGCACGCCCGCGCGGCCGCCGACCCCGCGGCGTTCACGGACCTGTCGCGAGCAGCGATGGCGAAGCAGGTCGCGGCCATGGTCGGCTTCCAGGACGCCGGGGCGGAGGTGTTCGACTACGGCAACTCGATCCGCCGCGAGGCCGAGCTCGGCGGGTACGACCGCGCGTTCGACTTCCCCGGGTTCGTCCCCGCCTACATCCGTCCGCTGTTCGCCGAGGGCAAGGGCCCGTTCCGCTGGGCAGCCCTCTCCGGCGACCCGGCCGACATCGCGGCGACCGACCGCGCGATCCTCGAGCTCTTCCCGGAGGACGACAAGCTGCGTCGCTGGATCACGCAGGCCGGCGAGAAGGTGGCCTTCGAGGGGCTGCCCGCGCGGATCTGCTGGCTCGGCTACAAGGAGCGCCACCTCGCCGGCCTGAAGTTCAACGAGATGGTCGCCTCCGGCGAGCTGCGCGCACCGATCGTCATCGGCCGCGACCACCTCGACTCGGGATCCGTCGCATCCCCCTACCGCGAGACCGAGGGCATGGCGGACGGCTCCGACGCCATCGCCGACTGGCCGCTGCTCAACGCGCTCCTGAACACGGCTTCTGGCGCGACCTGGGTGTCGATCCACCACGGCGGCGGTGTCGGGATCGGGCGGTCCATCCACGCCGGCCAGGTCTGCGTCGCCGACGGCACCCCGTTGGCGGCCGAGAAGATCGAGCGCGTCCTGACGAACGACCCGGGCACCGGTGTCATGCGGCACGTCGACGCCGGCTACGAGCGGGCGCGCGAGGTGGCGCGGGACCGCGGCCTGCGGATCCCGATGGACGAGGGACGATGACGGCCGCGACCGGGCCCACCGGGCCGGTGTCGCTCCTCCCGGGACTCCGCGAGATCAGCGAGGTCGGTCGCGACCGCGAGCGCGGCGGCTACAGCCGGCCGCTCTGGGGGGACGCCGAACTCGCTCTGCGGGAGTGGTTCGTGGCACGGGCCTCGGCGCTCGGTCTCGACGTCGAGACGGACCGGAACGCGAACACCTGGGCCTGGTGGGGTCCCGCTGGCGCCGACGCGGTCGTGACCGGGAGTCACCTCGACTCCGTCCCGGGCGGCGGCGCGTTCGACGGGCCCCTCGGGGTGGTGAGCGCCCTCGACGCGGTCGCCGCACTCCAGGCCGAGGGGTTCCGTCCGTCGCGACCGTTCGCCGTGGTGGTCTTCGCCGAGGAGGAGGGGTCGCGGTTCGGCGTCGCGTGCCTCGGTTCCCGTCTGATGACGGGGACGATCAGTGGCGACCGGGCCAGGGCCTTGAAGGACGCGGACGGTGTCTCCCTCGAGGCAGCCGGAGCCCGGATCGGGTTCGACGTGGCACACCTCGGCCGGGACCAGGCCGCCCTCGACCGGATCGGGGTGTTCATCGAGCTGCACGTCGAGCAGGGACGGGGCCTCGTCGACCTGGACGCGCCGCTCGCCGTGGCGACCTCGATCCTCGCCCACGGACGGTGGCGCCTCCGGTTCTCGGGCCAGGGCAACCACGCGGGAGCGACCCTGATGTCGGGACGCCGCGACCCGGTCGTCGCCGCGTCGCGTGCGGTCGTCGCGATCCGGGACGCCGCGCTCGGGATGGAGTCCGACGGGCTCGACGCGCGTGCGACGGTCGGTCGCAGCAGGTGGACCCCCGGCGGCACCAACGCGATCGCCTCCGTGGCCGACGTCTGGTTGGATGCGCGAGCGGGCACGGACGGCGCGACCCGCGACCTCGTGGACGCGATCGTGGCTGCCTCGCGCGACGCCGCCGACGACGAGGGGTGCGGGTTCGACGTCGTGGAGGAGAGCTGGAGCGGCGAGGTCCGGTTCGACGTCGAGCTCCGCCGGCAGCTGACGACGGCGCTGGGAGGCATCCCGCAGCTCCCCTCCGGTGCCGGGCACGACGCCGGTGTGCTCGCGGGCGTCGTCCCCACCGCCATGGTGTTCGTCCGGAACCCGACCGGCATCTCGCACGCCCCGGAGGAGTGGGCCTCGGTCGACGACTGCAGGGCCGGCGTGGTCGCGCTCACCGGTGTGCTGCGGTCGCTGCTCGATCCCTCTGCGGAACGCGAGGTGCAGGGATGACCGGCACGCGCCTCCACGTCGAGACGCTCCTGGACCCCGCTGACTCCCCCGCGGCGGCCGTCGTCGAGGTCGAGGACGGCCGGGTCGCGCGCATCGTCCGGGAGGGCGACGCGGCCTTCGAACGTCGACCCGGCGACGTCGAGTTCGGCACCGTGCTCCCCGGCTTCGTGAACGCGCACTCGCACGCGTTCCACCGGGTCCTCCGCGGCCGGACCCACGCCGACGGCGGCGACTTCTGGCAGTGGCGGCAGCGCATGTACGAGGCCGCGGGCGCGCTCGACCCGGACCTCTACCACCGGCTCGCCACCGGCGTGTTCCGCGAGATGCTCGCCGCCGGATGGACCACCGTGGGCGAGTTCCACTACGTCCACCACCAGCCCGACGGCTCGCCGTACCTCCCAGCCCACGGCATGGAGGCGGCGCTCGCCTCCGCCGCGCAGGATGCCGGGATCCGTCTGGTCCTGCTGGACACCCTCTACCTGACCGGCGGCGTCGACCAGCCGCTCGCACCGGAGCAGCGCCGCTTCGGCGACGGCGACGCCTCCTGGTGGCTGGACCGGTGGCACGCGCTCCGCGAGAGGCTCGCCGACTCCTCCCCGCTCGTGACCCTGGGCGCTGCGGTCCACTCGACCCGCGCCGTCCCGCCACCGGCGCTGGCCACCGTGGCAGCCGGCCTCCCCGCGCACACTCCGCTCCACGTCCACCTCTCCGAGCAGCCGCAGGAGAACGCCGACGTGCTCACGCGCTACGGCGTCACGCCGACGCGGCTGCTGTCCGACGCCGGTCTCCTCACCCCGCGACTGACGGTCGTGCACGCCACCCACCTCACCGACGACGACGTCGCCGCCCTCGGCGCGGCGCGGGTCTCGGTCGTGATGTGCCCCACCACCGAGGCGGACCTCGCCGACGGCATCGGGCCGGCTCGCGCCCTGGCGGACGCCGGGGCGCGCATCGCCGTCGGGTCCGACCAGAACGCGGTCGTCGACCCGTTCCTCGAGATGCGCGGACTGGAGGCAGCGGAGCGGCTCGGTTCCGGCCGTCGCGGCCGGTTCGCCCCGCGCGAGCTCCTGGCCGCGGCCTCGGCCGGCGGCGCCGCCGCGCTCGGCCTGGTCGAGGGGCGTCCCGACCAGGAGGCGCGTGGGCTGGCCGTCGGCGACCTCGCGGACTTCGTCGAGGTCGACGACGCGTCGGTCCGAACCACCGGGAGCTCCGGTGTCCAGCTCGTGCTCACCGCCACCGCGAGTGACGTCCGGCGGGTGGTCGTCGGCGGGGAGGTCCTGGGTCGCGGCGACGACGCCGCCTCCGGCCTGCGTGAGGCGATCGCCGAGGTCGACCGGCGCACGGCAGGAGGATCCGCATGACGACCGAACTCATCACCGGCATCGGTGAGCTGACGACGAACGACGGGGCACGACGCCTCGACGCGGCGGTCGTCGTCGACACCGACAGCGGGCTCATCGCGTGGGTCGGGTCCGCGTCGGAGGCTCCCGCGGCCGACACCCGGTTCGACGCGGCGGGCCGTGCGGTGCTGCCGGGCTGGGTGGACTCCCACCTGCACCCGGTCTTCGCCGGCGAGCGTGGCGCCGAGTTCGAAGCGCGGATGCGCGGCGAGAAGTACCGGGCGGGCGGCATCGCCTCGACCGTGGCGGCGACGCGAGCGGCCTCTGACGCGGAGCTCGAGGAGTCCCTCGTGCGCCTCCTCCACGAAGCGTCGGCCCAGGGCAGCACGGCGTTCGAGGCGAAGACGGGGTACGGCCTCGACGTCGAGACGGAGCGCCGCAGCGCGGAGATCGCTGCCCGCCACGTCGATTCGGTGACGTTCCTCGGCGCGCACCTCGTGCCTCCCGGCATGTCGGTCCGTGTCTACCTGGACCAGGTGACCGGACCGATGCTCGCCGCCGTCCTGCCGTTCGTGTCGTCGATCGACGTCTTCTGCGAGACCGGGGCGTTCGACGTCGAGCAGTCGCGCGAGGTCCTCGCCGCCGGCCGCGCAGCCGGGCTCGCACTCCGGGTGCACGGCAACCAGCTTGGTGAGAGCGGCGGTGTGGGCCTGGCGCTCGAGATGGAGGCGCTCAGCGTCGACCACTGCAACCACCTGTCGTCGTCCGACATCGACGGCCTCGGTGCGGGCCGGACCGTCGCGACGCTGCTGCCGGCGTGCGACCTGTCGACGCGTGAGCCGTTCCCGCCGGCGCGGGCGCTGCTCGATGCGGGCGCCACGATCGCCCTGGCGTCGAACTGCAATCCGGGCACCTCGTACACGACCTCGATCCCGTTCTGCATCGCCACCGCGGTCCTGCAGATGGGGCTCACCGTCGAGGAGGCCATCCGTGCCGCCACGGTCGGGGGTGCGGCGGCGTTGGGCGTGCCCGGCGTGACGGGGACGATCGCGGTGGGTGCTCGCGCGGACCTGCAGTTGCTCGATGCGCCCTCGGCGGCGCATCTCGCCTACCGGCCTGGCGTGCCGCTCGTGCGGCGAGTGTGGAAGCGGGGGGTCGTGGTCGCCGGCGGCGGCGGCGGATCGTGAGCGGCATCGACCTTTCTTGTTCGCTGGCGTCCGGCCATGCAACTGGACGCACGATGGAGCCCGCGGCGGCTACCCGACCGGTGTCTTCCGGTACCGGTACCAGTCGACGCTGTCCGGGTCGCCGACGATGAGGTCGAGCTCTCGATGCTGGTGTCCGCCGCGGATGACCCACATGCAGGTCGACGAGCGGCCCTCATCGAGGCAGATCGGTTTCAACCCGTTTCCGGTGTTGTCGCGCAAGCGCCAGCTCACGGTCCGAGTCGTCGGGGTCGCTGAGTCGTCGGTCTGACCGGTCCAGCCACGCTTCGGAACGTCCGTTCCCACCACGGAGTGGTCGCTGCCGAACACGATGCTGCCCGCGCCGTCTGATGTCCACGTGCCGATGAGCTCGGCGGATTCCAGCGGCGGCGCGGCAGGTTCGAAGTAGCCCGCCATGCCTGACGTGCACCCGCTCAGCGTCAGCGTCGCAGTGATCAATGCGACGACGGCAAGGCTGATGGTGCGGACCGTTGTCATGTGTTCTCCGATCCCCCTCCTGAGCAATCTACGTGCTGCACGGGCTGTCCTCGGCAGCGCAATGCCCGTTCGTACCGAGGAACCACCGGACGCCAGCAGGTCGCTCCCGGACGTGCACTCGTGTCAGCCGCAGAACTCGTACGGGAGCGGCGCAGCGCTCACCCAGATCATCCCGACGTGCACGCCGTCTTCGCCCAGCTGGAACTCGACCCGTCCGTCGGCGAGCTGGGTCGACCAGATCGAGTACTGCCCACGCGCCACGCCGTACGTGCCGACGTACGCCAGCTCCGGGTAGTCGGTCCGCAGTTCCGTGAGCGACGATCCGAGACCCGCGCCTGCTGCTGTGGTCGGACTGTTCGCGGTCGTCGCTCCCGGCTCGTAGTTCCCGACGGCGATGCCGGTGACCTTCCCGGCGCCGGTGGTGACGATGAGTCCGGGGGCGCCCTCTCGGTTCCAGAACGTCGTTCCGGGCCCCGCGGGGCACGCACCGTTCGAGCGGGTGAAGGCGACCGTGAGGTCGTCCACCTCCGTGGCGGGATCCCCTCCGAGGGCCACGGGTCCGACTTCGCTGCCGGAGATGGTCCACGTGGCAGGGTCCTCCAGCGTGAACCGGGCGCGCCTCGATGCCGGGGTCGGCGTCCGCACGGGTGCAGCAGCGTCGATCTTCGGTGGTGTCGTCGCCGACGGCGTCGACGTCGGCGCGGATGACGGCGACCGAGACGGTTGCACCGAGGCGGCGGCCGCCGTGGTCTTCGGCGAACTCATCGGGAGCGCGCCGGCGTGGTCCGTGCACGCGGTCAGGCTGATGACTGCTGCAGTGGCAACGGCGACACTGAGCGCGCGGACGCGGTGGCGGTTTCGCCGGGTGGTGCTGTTCGTCATGATCTTCCCCTCCACCCCAGAAGTGTCGCGAAAGCGGCAGTCATGACAGAGCGTCGGCGGCCGGTCCGGCCATCGGCGGGACGTGGCACGCTGAGCCCATGACTGATGACCTCGTGACCTTGGCCCGCGACGTGGCGACCCGGGCGCATGCAGGGCAGGTGGACAAGGTCGGTCGTCCGTACATCGAGCATCCGACCGCCGTCGCGCGCCGACTGTCGACCGCGGACGAGCAGGTCGTCGGGTACCTGCACGACGTCGTCGAGGACACCGACATCACGCTGGCGGAGCTCCGGGCGATGGGCTTCACCGTCGAGCAGGTCCTCGCTGTGGACGCGATGACGAAGCGTCGCGGAGAGACCCTCGGAGAGTCGATGGCTCGCGTGCTCGCCGACCCCATCGCCCCTCGCGTCAAGCGCGCCGACGTCAGCCACAACGCCGACCCGGCCCGTCTCGCAACCGTCGCCGACGAGACGACGCGGACGCGGTTGGACGACAAGTACGCGCGAACCGCAGCGCTCCTCGGCACGACTCTGCCGGACATCTTCGCGGAGTTCGGGGTCGCGCTGACAGACGCCTAGCTGGGGCCACCGGAGCCGGCACGCCGGGGCCGGGTCCGACCCGTTCGGGGAAGCACCGGCGACGGCGGGCACCTGCGCATTGCTGGGACCGTGTGCTCCGTCAACAGGGGGTGACGTCGCACTCCCGGTCGGAACGATCAGGGGTGCGGCTCGACGGAGGGCTCAGGGGTCGGCGCGGTGGTCGTGAACGGATCCGGCTGCGAGGGTTCGAGCCCCTTCGACCCGCTCACGTCCCACGCAGCGTGAGCGTGCGTGCCGCGCCACTCCGCGTTGATGTTGCAGCCCCCGTGGAGGTTGCCGATGATGTGGACCTGCACGTCGGCGTTGTTCGGGTCGATGTCGTTGAAGAACGAGATGTGCGCCCGCGATGCCCATGGCTCGCACAATGCCCAGGCCTTCTCACCCTGGTCGGGTTGCGACGAGGTCGCGCGGAGGAACAGGGTCTTGTCGCCGGTCTTCAGCCCGTCGACGAGTTCGTGTCGAAGCGCCTGCGCCTGCGCGTGCGTCGGGGTCCCGCCGAGTGCTGGGTCGTTCCAGTTGACGGCCCACTCGGCCCACAGGGCGAAGATGACGCTGACGACGACCGTGAGTGACACTGCGACGATGGGCCACGTCCGTGACGTCTCCTGCATGCTGGCTCCTTCTCACCCGGCGTGACTGATTCTCTCGGCTGCGAACGCCGTGCCGGCAGCCCGCGAACGGGGACGCACGCTCGGAGCGAGCATCCTCAGGCCCTCATGGTTCGGTCACGGACGGCGCGGGGTGGTGCGCCCAGAGCCTCGTGTACGCATAGTGGCGGGTGTGAAGCAGTGGACTGGGGCGGACACCTGCGGGCTCGTCATCAAGAGCTACCTGTGGCTGGTGTGCGCGACAGCACCCGCCACCGCGCTCGTCGTGTGGGTCGTCGACAACGTTCGCAGAGGCACGTTCCTCGAGAGCCTCGGCGGCGCAGCGGGGCTCTTCGTCGTGTTCATCGTCGTCTTCGCCGTCGTCGCGCTCGGTGGAGCAGTCGTCGCGCTCCCGTTCACACACGTCCTCGGTCGTGGGCTCCAACGGGTCCGAAGTGACCTCACGCACGCCCTCGCGCACGCCGTGCTCGCCGGAGCGCTCGCCGCGATCACCATGCAAGCCCTCCTCTTCGCGTTCGAGGACGACCACTGGTCATGGCAGTACCCGCTGCTCCTCGCAGTACCCGCCGGCGTCGCCGCAGCCATCGCCCGGTGGCGATTCGTCATCGACGGACCGGCAGCCGTCGAGAAGCCACACGCGGCAGGACTGGTGGACAAGTCGGCCGAGTAGCGGCCAGGCGACGTCGACCGCACGGTTGCCGCAGCTGCCGACACGGGTCCCGGCTGTCCGATCTCCCCAGTTCCCGGCTACCGAGCTGTGCGACGCGACGGCACGAAGCCGGTCATGCCGTCCACACATGCGGAAGGAGGCGTCAGCTGTTCCAGGCGTCGCGGCCGGCCGTGTTCAGCGCCGTCGTGGTCGCGCTGCTCGTGCTCCCGTCTCGGACCGGGTCGATGGTGAGCGTCCCACCGTGCACGGTCAAATGGGCGGAGTCGCCGACGCTGCCGCCCGGCAAGGCGATGCTGAGGCTGGTCCCGTCCGGGAGCAGCGGCTTCAACGCCCGTACGAGCGCCGACACCGCTCCGACATCCGGCACCGTCGCAGTGACGGCCTTCCTCGACGGGAACAAGCTCGAACTCGCCGGCAGGTACCCCCGCAACTGCTCGCCGACCTGTGCGGACGTCACGAGCAGCGTCGGTGCCCCGCTCACGAGCAGCCCGGCGGTCACGTCACCGTCGGCGGCCCTCGCGTTCGACCCCACGTCGATCGACGTGACCGGCGCTGCTGGTGACGCCGCTGCGAGCGCCCGGGCGATGGGGGCAACGTTGCCGGGCCCGTTCGCGGTGACGGTCACCCAGTCCGGCCGCAGGGAGATGGCGGTCACGCCGGCGTGGTTCGCGATCGCAGCGAGACGATCCGCTTCGGCGTAGTCAGCTCCCTTCGACAGGCTGCCGTCGCTCTCGGGGAACTCCTTCGTGATGATGCCTCCATCGAGGACGGCGTCAGTGGCCGGCGCCACCCGCTTGATGACGGCTGCGGCGTCGGCGACATCAGCAAGGTCCGCCAGGTGCAGGTGGACACGGCCCGGGGACACCGTGGCGTCGGTCACCCTGTGCTTCGCGACGACCTGTTGGTATGCCGATACCTCCGGCGTCGGGTCGCCGACTGTGCCCTTCGTCCCGGCCACGCTGTCGGTGATGCTCAGGTCGGCGTTCCGCAGCAGTTCGGTGTCCTTCGGAGGGGTGTTCCACGCTGAGGCGGACACGGCCACGTCCTTCCACCCCGACGCGGATCCCGCCTTCCGCACGGTCGTCCACCCGGTGAGGAGGTCGGCCGGCGTCTTCACGGCGAGGTCGATGCGCGCGGTGTTGGTGCCGCCCGGCGCGTCGGAGGTCACCGACCCGCCGAGCCAACGACCGCCCTTCCGGAGCGAGTCGACGACGGTGAGCAGCCGCTTGTTCTCGGACGCCCGCCGGCGGAGCGAGAAGCCGAAGCCGTCCGCTTCGAGATGAGCGCTGTACGTCGTGCCCGAGCCGGAGTGCTTCACGACCCAGCGGCCGACGTCGTCGGTGAGCGTCTGCAGCCGGGAGTCCGGGAGACCATCGCGCGCGACGATGTCGACGGACACGGCGCCGGAGAACGGGAGGTTGTTCGTCCCGGACCCGCGCACGGACTGCACTCCGTCGAGCTGCGACAGTTCCCGTTCCGCCAGTTGGGAACCGGAAGTCCCCGCGTCGAGGTGCGCAGAGCACCCGGTGAACAGCAGCGTTGCGGCCACGACGCCCGCGGCAGCCGCGGTCAGCCGAGCACGTCGTCTCCCCCAGAGCATGCCCGGAGCGTAGCCGACCGCGCTGGCCGGAAGGACGTTGGAGAGGTGCAGCAGGCCCGCGGCGGACGCGGCGTCGCGCGGCGACTCCGAGGCGCAGCCGCAGAAACACGACTGTCCCCGGCGGTCCTGACAAACTCGATGCGGGGGTTTCCTCGGGGGGCGATTGCCTTCGCTCGTTCTGTGCGCGGGATGGACGTCCGGCGGCGGCACATCGGTTTCCGGCGTCAGAGGCGGACAGGAGCGACGCTACGACTCGTGCGGGGCCACTCCACCGAGGGCCACTTCTGCGGTTGTTCTCAGATCGGCCGGCTCGACGGTTCGAGACATCCTCAAGCGGAGTACCGTCGTCGCATCACCCCTATTTCGGGGGCATTGAGCCGACCCGAACGGACTACGCAATGCAACGCATCGCCCGCTCAGCCTCTTTGGCTGCTGCCGTGCTTCTGACCACAGGACTGCTCGCAGCAGTCGGCACGACGTCTGCGGACGCGGACTCCCCGGCGGGCGGGGTTCTGCAGATAGTCTCCCCTCACTACTCCACGAAAGGGATGCCGCAGTTTGCCGACGGCTCCAACGTGCAGGTGCTCTTCGCCGACACCACCCGCGGCATCGACACCCGGATGACGGTCCCCGGGACCGACTACGCCTCGTTCACGCTCACTCCGCCGGACGGGAAACCCCTGACGGCCGGTGTGTACAACCTCGTCGGTGAAGAGCCGTACGGGGTGACGGTGCCGGAACTGCGCATCAACAACGACTACATGTACGGCGAGTTCGACATCCTCGACCTCGCCTCAAGCGCCACTGGTCAGATCACGAGGTTCGATGCTGTCCTTCCCGGCGTCGGCGAGTTCCGGTTCGGCGAGGACCCGGCACGTTCCGTCATCTTCGGCGCTCGGAGCTTCGTGTTCGCGAAGACGTTCGTGGGA
Organism: Curtobacterium sp. ISL-83; assembly: GCF_018613895.1. Taxonomy (GTDB): domain Bacteria; phylum Actinomycetota; class Actinomycetes; order Actinomycetales; family Microbacteriaceae; genus Curtobacterium. Next base: position 144,397 of record NZ_JAGGPH010000002.1, on the reverse strand, counting down.
CTGCCGAGATCGGCGCAGGTCGAAACGGTCCACAACACCAGCAGCGCACCGGTGACGCTCGGAACACCGACGATCACCGGCGCGAACGCCACGTCCTTCTCCACCAGCAACAGCATGTGCAAGACGACACTCGCCGCTGGGGCCGCGTGCACGTTCAACGTCAACTTCCAACCGAGGGCTGCCGGACCGGCGTCCGCTGCGGTGACCATGAAGGTCGGATTGAGCACCCGCACGGTTCCACTGACCGGTTCGGCATACCTCGGCTCGACCGGCATCACCTCGTCGGGGAACGACGTCGTTGACCACGGTCAAACGACGAAGGCCACCTCCGCGAACACCCTGATGACGGTGGGCGAGGGCGGCTCCGGGTGGACGTTCAACGCAGACAGCCTCGACGGCAGCGGCAGCGTGGTTTCGGTGCGCATCAACGGGCCCGGAGACGATGTTCCGCTCCCCGTCGGCACCCGGAACACCTACCCCGGCGGGGAAGGGAACGGGTACTCCATCGTGACGACGGTACATTCCATCGGGTGCGACACGTCCGGCACGGAGACGGTGAAGCAATTCACGCTCGACCCCGTCACTCGGCTGCCCGACACGGTCAACATGTCCTTCACGCAGTACTGCTTCAACAACGTGCCGCAGACCGGAACGCTGCAGTGGCAAGCACGCGCCGACGTCACCGCACCTGCCGCTCCCACAGCAGTGAAGGTCTCATCCACCTCACCGCGGACGGTCACCTGGAAACCATCAACGTCGTCGGATGCGAAATCCGTCGTGGCTCGACTCGTGCAGGGTGACGGTGCCAGGGCCACTGCGCAGAGCGGGCTGCCGCTCGCCGTCTCCGGTCTCTCCGCGACGGTCCCGTCAGTGCCCGCTCGGGAGCGGTACACCGTCGCCGTCTTCGCCGTCGATGCGGCCGGCAACGTCAGCAAGGCCGCCACCGCCACGTTCGGAACCGCACCGCAGACGGTGACAGCACCGGGCCGGCCGACCATCACCCACGTCGCCACGGAGTCGGGGTCGGTGACGGTGTCGTTCACCCCACCTGCAAGCAACGGCGGTTCGCCGATCACCAGCTACGTGCTCAGCACGGTCTACGGATGGCATCAGGTCAGCGGAACGTCCAGCCCGCTGGTCCTCACCGACCTCCCTGCCGGTACAAACGAGGTGCAAGTAACGGCCCTCAACGCGGCCGGGAGGAGCCCAGCCTCGTACGCCGTCTCAGTCCAGATCGGCTGACCCCACTGCTCGCCTCCAACATCGCGACAGGCTCACCCAGACGCAGGACGCGCCGCTGGCCAACGCGGCCAGCGGGGCCTTCTCTGTGCTGAGAGTCGTGCCCGCTGAGGAGGGGCAGCGCGAGTTGGTGGGCTGCCGGCCGAGACCTGACTGCCGTGCGGCAGGTGGCGGAATCTGCACGGGCGGCGGTCTGCCCGCGCGGGGCCCGGATGCACCGAACGCCACGAGCATTCGAGAACAAGTCCCAGCTAAGGCGTTCCGGCTGCATTCGCCGCTCACCCGGACCCGACGTTGCCCTCGACGACGACAACCTGACGGACGCGGACCTGCCGCGCGGCCCAGGCCGACCACCGCGACGACGATGCCAACGACTACGTCGAACCATCCAACGTGCACGACCCGTCCACCGTGCACAATGCCGATCGAGCACCGACGGCGGATGACCAGTTGTCGACAGCAGAAAACCCCCGGCGGTCCTGATGGACCCGATCCGGGGGCTTTCTCGTGGTGGGCGATACTGGGATCGAACCAGTGACCTCTTCCGTGTCAGGGAAGCGCGCTACCGCTGCGCCAATCGCCCAGGTCGTTCCCCATCCGGATCGAGATCCGGATGGAGCCTGGAGGTGGGGACGGGATTCGAACCCGCGTGGACGGCTTTGCAGGCCGCTGCCTAGCCTCTCGGCCACCCCACCATTGAGGTCCACGTCGCCGTGGGCACCCGAACGGTGGGATACCTCTCTGGTGAGCAGTTCGATCCCGAAGGACTGAACACTCGAGCGGATGACGAGATTCGAACTCGCGACCCTCACCTTGGCAAGGTGATGCGCTACCACTGCGCCACATCCGCACTGCATCAGACCCGGGGGCCTGACCGTCTGACCCGCTCTCGCGGCGACTCGTAAACTCTATACGAACCCGAGTGCTTCCACCAAAATCCATTCGGTTCACCGGGCGTGTCCCCCGTGTTCACGCGGATCGCGGCTGGTTCGGAGCGTCCTGTGCGACCCCGCCACACCCGGGAGGCCGTGCCTGTTCGGACCGCGGCCGGACTTCCGCTACTATCGTTCCAGCACGCACAGTGCAGGGGGCGATTGGCGCAGTTGGTAGCGCGCTTCGTTCACACCGAAGAGGTCATCAGTTCGAGTCTGGTATCGCCCACCCACCACGAGAGCCCGGCGCAGAAGCGCCGGGCTCGAAGTGTTTCACGACACGAAGGGGCACATGGCCGACGTCGACCTCGAGTTCGCACGAGTCCGTGCCGTCCTCGACCGCCCGACCCTCCGCCTCATGTCCCGCCCGACGAGCGCGACGGTGCTCGCGGTGTTCCGGGCGGTGTTCGACCGGGACGTCCAGTACGTCCCGGCCGACCGCATGCACCTGCAGGTCGAGGAGCACGTCGCCCGGCTCCAGGCGACGGGCGCCCGCGTCCCCGCGAGCGACCAGTCTCCCGCACCGACCGACACGGACTCCGGCATCGGCATCGGCATCGGCACCAACACCGGCGCCGCCACCGACCCCCGCCCGAACGGCCGCGCCCTCTGCCGCGACTGGGTCGCGGCGCAGTGGCTCGTCCGCTCGAACTCCCCAGACGGCGACGAGCAGTACTCCCTCACCTCCCACGCGCTCGAGGCACTCAGCCTGGTCGACGCGCTCTCGGCGGACCGGGCGCTGATCAGCGAGAGCCGCCTCGCGATGATCGTCGACGCGGTGCACCGGTGGGCCTCCCGTGCCGAGCCGGACCCGGACGTGCAGATCCGTCGGCTCGACGCCCAGATCGCCGAACTCCAGGCCGAGCGGGACCGCCTGGCCTCCGGCGACGCTGTGACCACGGTCGACGACGACCGGATGCGGGACGGGTACACGAACATCTCCGACTTGATCCGGCAGCTCCCGAGTGACTTCAAGCGCGTGGAGGAGGCCGTCGCGGCGATGCACCGCTCGATCGTCGAGGACTTCCGGCAAGAGGTCCGCCCGATCGGCGAGATCCTCGACGACTACCTGGCCCGCACCGACGACCTCATGCAGGCGACGCCGGAGGGTCGCGCGTTCGAGGGCGCCTTCGAGCTGCTCCGCGACGACGCCCTGCTGCTGCGGCTCCGCGAGGACATCGCCACGATCCTGGCCCACCCCTTCGCGGACTCCCTCGACGCTGCTGAGCGCCGGGCCTTCCGCAACACGGTGAGCATCCTCCGCCAGGGCATCGAGGACGTCCTGGCCCAGCGCCGCCAGCTCACCGCCACGCTCCGCGACCAGATCGTCGCGCACGACGTCGTCCGTGACCGGGAGCTCGACGCCGTCCTCCGGTCGGTGAACCGCGGTCTCGCCGCGTGGGTGGGCCGCACGTCCGCGCGCGACCGCATCCCGCTCGGCCTGCTGCCAGCGGCCGCCGAGGTCGGCACGCTGCGGGAACGCTTCTACGACCCGGACGCCGAGTCGGTGCCGCCGCCCATCGAGGAGCCGGACGACGACGTCTTCGAGGACCTCGACGTCGAGATGCTCCGCCGACACGGTGGTCCGCTGCTGGCCGAGCTGCGGACCGCCCTCGGGTCGGCCGACACGAGCGTCGCCGCGTTCCACGGGCTGCCCGCCGAACAGCGTCGACCGGTCGAGCTCTTCGGACTCGCGCACCTCCTCACCGGCCGCGACGACTTCGAGTCCGCACGGCACGTCGTCGACCACCGAGCGGTGCGGCCCGACGGCGAGCAGGTCACCTTCCAGATGCCGGCTGCGGCCCTCACGGGCCGGCCGGGCGCCGGGACGCCCGACACAGGCATCACGGACACAGGCACCCCCGGGACAGGCACCCCGGACACAGGCAACGACGAGAACGGACAGGAGGCGCGGTGAGCGACACGACGCCGGCACCGGCCCACGAGATGGGCACCGCCGACACCGACACCGCAGTGATCGACGTCGACCGCGACGACCGCGACGACCGCGACGAGTCGAGCTTCGCGCTCTTCGAGGGCGACGAGGGCCGACTCGACGACCTGCAGCGGCGCGCCCTCGTGGCGCTGCTCAAGCACACCTACGTCAGCGCCCGCACGCACGCCGACGAATGGCGCGCCGTGCTCGACGCCGAGTACCAGCTGCGCTCCCGCCTGAACGACCTGTTCCTCGAACTGCACGTCGACCGCGACCGCGAGGTCGCGTGGAAGCGGCAGGCGCGGTCGGAGAGCCAGCGGCGCACGTTCCCCACCCTGCTCCGCGACGTTCCGTACACGCGCGAGGAGACGATCGTCCTGGTCTACCTGCGGATGCGGCTGCGGGCCGACACCCGCCCGGGCCCCGACCAGGTGGTCGTCGACCGGGCCGAGATCCTCGGGCACGTGTCCGGGTTCCTGCCGGCGTCGTCGACGGACCGGACGCGCGACGAAGCGCGGGTCGCGAAGGCGATCGAGCGGCTCATCACGGCGCGGATCCTGATCCGGACCACCGACCCGGACCGCTTCCGGGTCGCGAGCGTCGTCGAGGTCCTGCTGCCCCTCGAGCGGCTCGTCGAACTCGATCGTTGGCTGCACGCGGCCGCGACCGACGCGCCGACCGACGCCCTCGACATCCTGCCGACCACCCTGCCCGGTACCGCGACCGACGGGGCCGAGCAGCGCCTCCAGTCCGACACCGACACCGACGACGAAGGCGAGACGGACGCATGACCGACACCGCGACCGACTCCCCCGACCTGCGGACGTACGGGATCCCCGCACTGTTCGACACGGTCGCGCAGTGGCGCGCCGAGTCGATGCAGGTCGTCAACTGGGGCGGCTTCCACGGCCACCGCCAGGTGGAGCTCTCCGGCACCGCGACGCTCATCTCCGGTGCGTCGGGCACAGGCAAGTCCACGCTGATGGACGCGTACCTGGCGGTCATGATGCCGTCCGACGTGCCGTTCAACGGCGCCTCGAACGACACGACCACCGGCCGCGCACGCGGGGCCGACCAGCGCAACCTGCTGACGTACCTGCGGGGCAAGGTCGACACCCGTCGCGACCCGGAGACCGGCGCGTTGCGGGACGTGAACCTGCGCGGCGACGACCAGACCACCTGGGGCGCCGTCGCAGTGACGTTCCGGAACGACGACGAGCGCCGCTTCACGGTCCTGCGTGCGTACATCGTCCCGAAGCGCGCGCGTGGTGTCGGTGACATCCAGATGACGATGGCGACGGTCGACGACACGTTCGACCTGCGGCGTCTCGAGGAGTTCGTCCCGTCCCGGTTCAACCACCTCGAGCTGACCGGCCGCGTCCCCGGCCTGGTGATCCGCGACACCTACCAGGAGCTCGCGTACACGCTGCAGACCCGGCTGGGTATCGGCGACTCCGGGGGCGGCAACCGCGCGATGCGCCTCCTCGCCCGGATCCAGGCCGGCCAGCACCTGCCGACCGTCGACGCGCTCTACAAGTCCCTCGTGCTCGAGACACCAGGCACGTACGAGGCCGCCGATCGTGCCCTCGCGCACTTCTCCGCGCTCGACGAAGCGTACGAGGCGATGGACACCGAGGAGCGCAAGGTCCGCATCCTCTCCCCCATCACCGCGCTGTACGACGAGATCGAACGCGCTCGGACCGCCGCCGCGGCGCTCGACGGGATCGCCACCGGTGCCGAGGTGTCGCCCTTCGCGCACTGGACGGCTTCGCGGAAGCGCGCCCTGCTCGACGCCGAGGTCGAGCGGAACGGGCGGGAGCGCACGGCCTCGCGGGCCGAGGTCGAAGCCGCGTCCGCCCGGCACGCCGCCGTCGAGATCGAACTGCGCGAGGCCGAGGCGCGCCTCCGCGACCAGGGCGGCAACGCGCTGGCCCAGCTCGAGGACCGCATCGACCGCCGGACCCGCGAGCGGGACGGCGTCGTCCGCGCCCGTGCCACGTTCGACGAGCGCACGGCGGTGCTCGGGCTGTCCCTGGACACCGAGTCCGACTTCACGGCGGCCCAGCGCGCATCCCACGAGTTCCTCGGCTCTTTCGCGGCGCGGCGCAGCGAACTGGACGACCGACGCGACGCCCTGACGCGCGAGGAGTACCCGCTCCTCGATCGTGAGCGGTCGCTGCGGCAGGAACGGCAGTCGCTCGAGCACCGACAGGGCGCGATGCCGCTGCCGATGCACGAGGCCCGGGTCGCGATGGCCCGCGCGGCCGGTATCGACGCCGCCGAGCTGCCGTTCGTCGCCGAGCTGCTCGACGTCCTGCCCACCGAAGAGCAGTGGCGGACCGCGATCGAGTCCGTCCTGGCCCCGGTCGCCCGCACCCTGCTGGTCGACCAGGACCGACTCGACGACTTCAGCGCCGCGATCGACGGCCTCCGGCTCCCCGTGCGCATCCAGTTCGAGGGCGTGCCCACCGGGCCGCACATGGACCTCGACGGCGACCCGTCGATGGTGTCCGGGAAGCTCGCGATCAAGCCCTCCCCGTTCAGCACGTGGGTGCGGGAGCGCATCGAGTCCGACCGCACCGACGCCCGCTGCGTGGCCGACGCCGCCGACCTCGGTGGCGGTGGTCGCCGGGTCACCCTGTCCGGCCAGCTCCGCGACGGGCGCCGCGGTGCCCACGGGGACCGCCGGCAGTCGAACGTCATCGGCTTCACGAACGAGGCCCGGATGGCCGCGGTCGAACGGGAGCTCCGCTCGATCGCCGAGGACCTCACCACGCTCGAGGCCCGACGCACCGACGTCGCTCAGGACATCGCGGCCCTCGACGCCCTGCGTGCGGCACACCAGCACGTGGTCGACGTCACGTGGGACGGCATCGACGTCGCCGGGGTCGAGGCATCGCTGGCGCGCCTCGACGAGGAGCGCCAGGCCCTGCTCGCGGCCGACGACGGGCTGCGGACCCTCCGCGCCGCGGTGGCCCGGCTGCGGGCCTCGCTCGACGAGGCCGCGGACCGCCGGTCCGCAGCGCGGCTGTCCGTGACCCGACTCGAGGAGCGGCACGCCGTGCTCGTCGACGGCCAGGACGCCGCCGCCGAGATCCTCGAACGCTTCGAGGACGCACCCGAGCACCTCCCCGACGAGCGGCAGGCGCAGCTGTTGGAAGAAGCGTTCGACGAGGTCGGCGCCCCGGACGGCATCGACGGGTTCGACGACGCGACGAAGCGACTCCGGCGTCGGCTCGAGGAACGGCTCTCGCAGGCGCTCGACGGTGCCGCCTCGGCGTCGAACGCGCTCACCCTGACGTTCCAGCGCTACCAGGACGCCTGGCCGGACCCGAACCTCGGCACCGGCGTCGCCTCGTACCCGGACTACGCCGCGATCCTCGAACAGATCGTCGCGACCGGCTTGCACGCACGTCGGACCGAGTGGCGCCGCCGCCTGTCGCAGTGGAGCGGGGAGGACCTCGTCCCCCTCGCCGGCGCCTTCGACCGTGCCGTCGTCGAGATCGAGGAGCGCCTCGAGCCGGTCAACGAGATCCTCCGCGAGCTGCCGTTCGGCGCGAACCGAGACCGCCTGAAGATCCAGATCCGGCGGGTCACCCGCGAGGACGTCGTCTCCTTCCGGAAGGAACTGCGCGCGTTGTCCGCCTCCGTGGACACCGAGCTGACCGACGACGTGCTGGAGACCCGCTTCCGGCGACTCCGGCGCTTCATGGCCGTGATCCGACCCGACCCGTCCTCACCGAAGGGCCGCACCATGCAGCGCGACGCCGTGCTCGACGTCCGCCGGCACATGGAGATCACCGCGGTCCGGTACGACGTGGACGGCAACGACCTCGGCGTCTACTCATCGCTCGGGGACAAGTCCGGCGGCGAGACGCAGGAGCTCGTCGCGTTCATCGTCGGCGCGGCGCTCCGGTACCAGCTCGGCGACGAGACGCGGCCCCGGCCCCGGTTCGCGCCGGTCTTCCTCGACGAGGCGTTCATCAAGGCGGACTCGGAGTTCGCCGGACGTGCCGTGACGGCCTGGCTCCGGCTCGGGTTCCAGCTCGTGGTGAGCGCGCCGCTCGACAAGGTGACCGCGCTCGAACCGTCGATGGAGCGCCTGCTGTCGATGCGGAAGCACCCGGAGACCGGCTACTCGTCGATCACCGAGATCGCGCGCGTCGCGCCCGAACCGGCCGCGTGACGGCGGCGGGGCGGCGGCCGGCGGCGGCCGGCGGTGCCGAGGTCGCACGAACTGCCGCCCGGCGGCCGCCCGGGCGGCGTGTCCTGCGACCTCGGTGACGCGCCCACGGCGAGTCGTGCGATCTCGGCAGGCCCGGACGACGGACTGGAGGCACGGAGTGGGCGGGCCCCGCGCCTCCAGTCCGTTGGAAGCCGGTCCGCTCGACCTTGTCGCGGCGGCGAGTCCGTCCGACGGGGTCGCATGAACCGCCGCACGGCGACCGCCCCTGCGGCGCGCGCTGCGACCTCGGCGGATGACCGGTGGCGTGTCGTGCGACTTCGGCGAGCCGACCTCGGGCAGGGCCAGGACGGCGCCGTCGGCGCCGCACGCTACGGTGGGCGCGTGTTCGGACGTCGCCGCTCCCCCCAGCCCACCCCAGTCCAGAGCCTCGCTCTCGGCATCGGGGCCCTCGTGCAGGTCGTCCCCACCGACCGTGGTGGCGAGCAGTGGGCCGGAGAACCGGTCGGGGTGATCGTCGCGCCGGGTGGCAACCAGCTCGTCGGCTACCCCGGCGTCGGGGAACCGCTGTCGTGGACGGTCGCCTTCGACGAGCCCGTGTACACCGAGGACGGCCGCGGCCCCTTCGAGCGCGCGACCGTCCTGAGTCGTCAACTGGTGCCGGTCGAGCCGACGGCGGACCCGGCGACGGGTCCGGAATCGGGTTCGGCGGCCTAGTACTCTTCGGAGCCGCTCTTCAGCATGGCTGCGACCGCCATGCAGAACCCGATGCCGCCGAGGACGCCGACACCGATGATGATGCCTCCGATGACTTCGAGCATGGCTGGTGACTCCTTGGTTCGGTGGCCGGTTCGGCCGTTCTCAGGGTAGCGGTTCAGCGGATGCCACGCATGAGCCGCAACACCGGCTTCGCGCAGAGCAGCAGGACGACGCCGACGACGACCGCGGCTAGTCCGAGCACCGCGAAGTACGGTGCCTCGTGCTTCGGGTCGTAGTACCGCGAGAGCACACCGGTGACCGCCGTCCCGAGCGAGACGGACAGGAAGAACAACGCCACCATCTGCGTCTGGAACTTGGGCGGCGCGAGCTTCGTGGCGACGGACTGCCCGACCGGCGACAGCAGGAGTTCGGCGATCGTGAACACGAGCAGGATCCCGACGAGCACGAGCAGTGGCGTGCCGTTCTTCCCCGTGCCGACGAACGGCAGGAACAGCAGGAACGCGACCCCCATGATCCCGGTGCCGAGGGCGAACTTCGTCGGGGTCGACGGCTGGCGGGGACCGAGTCTGGTCCACATCGCCGCGAAGACACCGGACAGCACGATGATGAACACCGGGTTGATCGACTGCATCCACGCGACGGGCATGTCCCAGCCGAACAGGGAGCGGTCCAGGCGCTGGTCGGAGTAGATCGTCACGACCGTGAACTGCTGCTGGTACAGCGACCAGAACACGGCGCTCGCGATGAAGAGCGGGATGAACGCCAGCACGCGGGAGCGCTCCTCGGCCGTGATGCCGCTCGACAGGATGACGACGAAGTACCCGATGGTGGCCACGATCACGATCGCCACGACCACCGTGGGGAGGGTGCTCAGGGTGAGCAGTCGGGTCAGCACCGCGACCACGATGAGGACCAGCCCGACGACCACCAGTCCGCCGACGAGCGGGAGCCGGCGACGGTCCACGGGGTTCGGCACCGTCCGCACGACGTCGGGCAGCTTGCGCCGCCGGATGCCGTACTGCACCAGGCCGGCGGCCATGCCGACCGCCGCCAGGCCGAAGCCGTAGTGGAAGCCGAGGCTGGACTGCAGCAGACCGGTCAGGAGCGGGCCGAAGAACGCGCCGAGGTTGACGCCCAGGTAGTAGAGCGAGAACCCGGCGTCACGGCGGGGGTCGTCGCGGCTGTACAGCCCGCCCACGATCGTCGTGGCGGTGGCCTTGAGCCCACCGGACCCGAGCGCGATGAGCACCAGGCCGACGCCGACGCCGCTGACGCCCGGCAGCAACGCCAGCGCGATGTGGCCGCACATCACCACGACGGCGCTGCCGAACAGGGTCTTGTCGGCGCCGATCAGCCGGTCGGAGATCCACGCGCCGATGATGGTGAACAGGTACACGGCACCGCCGTACGCCCCCATGATGCCCGCGGCGGTGGTCCGGTCGATGCCGAGGCCGCCCTGCGACACCGTGTAGTACATGTACAGCAGGACGATGCCCTGCATGCCGTAGAACGAGAACCGCTCCCAAAGTTCCACCGCGAACGGCGTCGACAGCTCGAACGGCTGCCCGAAGAAGGTGCGTCTGCGCTCCGGCGCGGTGGTACGTGACATGCCGTCCAGTGTGCCCCCCGTCCGGGGCACACGCCCAATCGACCAGCGGCGCCCACGAAATCCTCCCGGCGTGGTTTGGAGGGTTCCCACCACGACCGCGCACGTGGGCCACCGCGGGTTGTGCGCCCGGCACGGCTCTCGTGCGCCGCACGGGTGGGATGCCTAGCGTGGGTTCTGCAACACCGGACAGAGCAGTTCAGGAAGGCTCCACACCCATGGTCGACACCGCACCCGCACCCGACACCCGCACCACCCCCGGCACGCCGAAGGCCGACGCTGCCGGCGACCCCGCCGCCGGGACCCCGACGGGGGGCACCGACACCGACGTGCGCATCGACACCGAGCTCCTCGGTGAGCTGCTCCTCGGCCGGTGGGCCGAGGACCGCCGCGAGTCCCGCCGACTGGCGCTCGACCCGGCGATGCACAAGATCGAGGGGATGCCGCTCGCCGACCACCGTGCCCGGACCCTCGACCAGCTCCGGTTGCTCGTCGATGCCGGTGCGATCCAGCGTCCGTACCCGGCCGAGTACGGCGGGCAGGACAACCACGGTGGCAACCTCGCCGCCTTCGAGGAGCTGACGACAGCCGACCCCTCGATGCAGATCAAGGCCGGCGTCCAGTGGGGGCTCTTCGCCTCGGCCGTGCACCACCTGGGCACCGAGCGGAACCACCGCGAGTTCCTGCCCGGCATCGTGCAGTTCGACGTCCCCGGCTGCTTCGCGATGACCGAGACCGGCCACGGCTCGGACGTCCAGAGCATCGCGACGAGCGCCACCTACGACCCCGAGACGCAGGAGTTCGTGGTCCACACGCCGTTCCGCGGTGCGTGGAAGGACTACATCGGCAACGCGGCCCTGCACGGCAAGGCCGCCGTGGTGTTCGCGAAGCTCGTGACCGCGGGCGTCGACCACGGCGTGCACGCGTTCTACGTCCCGATCCGCGACGACGCCGGCGACTTCCTGCCCGGCGTCGGCGGCGAGGACGACGGCGTCAAGGGCGGCCTGAACGGCATCGACAACGGTCGTCTCCACTTCGACCACGTCCGGATCCCGCGCACGAACCTGCTCAACCGCTACGGGGACGTCGCCGAGGACGGCACGTACTCGTCGCCCATCGCGTCGCCGGGTCGCCGCTTCTTCACCATGCTCGGCACGCTCGTGCAGGGACGGGTGTCGCTCGACGGCGCCGCGGTCGTCGCGCAGAAGATCGGCCTGCAGATCGCGCTGACCTACTCCATGCAGCGCCGGCAGTTCCCGACCGGCGACGGCACCGAGGGCGTCCTGCTCGACTACGGCCGCCACCAGCGCCGCCTGATCCCCCGGCTCGCGACGGTGTTCGCGCAGTCGTTCGCGCACGAGGTCCTGCTCCGCACGTTCGACGACGTGTTCAGCGGGCGCGAGGACACCCCGGCGCGCCGGGAGGACCTGGAGACCCAGGCCGCCGCGTTCAAGTCCATGTCCACGTGGTCCGCACTCGACACCCTGCAGGAGTGCCGCGAGGCCTGCGGTGGCGCCGGCTTCCTCGCGGAGAACCGCCTGACCGGCCTCCGGTCCGACCTCGACGTCTACGTGACGTTCGAGGGCGACAACACGGTGCTCCTGCAGCTCGTCGGCAAGCGGCTGCTCACCGACTTCCGTGCCAAGGCACCGAAGGACCCCACGTCGACGGCGAAGTTCGTCGCCGCGCAGGCCGCCACGAAGCTCGCGGACGCCTCCGGCCTCCGACGCCTCGGACAGGTCGTGTCGGACCGTGGATCGCTCGCCGCGTCGGTCACCGACCTGCAGGACCCCGCGTCGCAGCGGGCGCTCCTGGCGGGTCGCGTCGACACGATGGTGACCGAGATCGGGATGCGGATCGCCGCCGCGGGCAAGGACCGTGCCCGCGCCGCACGCCTCCTCAACCGCTCGCAGCACGAGCTCATCGAGGCCGCGAAGGCCCACGCCGAGCTCATGCAGTGGGATGCGTTCACGAACGCGCTCGACGAGGTCCCGGAGGGTGACACCCGTCGCGTGCTCGTCTGGCTCCGCGATCTGTTCGCGCTCGGCCTGCTCGAGCAGCACCGCGACTGGTACCTCATGCACGGCCGGCTGACGGCCCAGCGTGCACGGGCCGTGTCGGCGTACATCGACCGGCTCGTCGCCCGGCTCCGCCCGATCGTCCCGCAGCTGCTCGACTCGTTCGGCTACGAGCCCGGGCACGTCCGCGCGCCGATCGCCCTGGGTGCTGAGCAGGCGCGTCAGGACGAAGCGCGCGCGTGGTACGCGGCCGAGGCTGCTGCCGGTCGTCTGCCCGAGCAGGAGAAGAAGCCCCGCGCGTAGATCAAGCCGCACGGGTTGATTTCCCCTGAATCAACCTTGTACGGTTGATCCGGAGGTGCGGTGTTCGCAATCACAGCTGATCAGGTCGCCAGCAGGTCGGGAGAGGACCGCGTGGACGACGCCGTGCGGCGGGTCGAGCAGCTCCTCGACCGCCGGTGGGTGCTGCCGCCACAGAGGACGGCAGGCGACGAGTTCCAGGTCCTCCTCGCGGACGCGGCCGCCGCGGTGGACGTCGTCCTCGAGCTGACCCGCGATGGCGAGTGGAGCGTCGGGGTCGGCGTGGGGGACGTCGAACACCCCCTTCCCCGCTCCACCCGTGCCGCTCGCGGTGCGGCCTTCTTCCGCGCGCGTGACGCGGTCGAACGCGCGAAGACCGTACCCGAGCACTTCGCGCTCGAGATCGAGGACGGTCGTCGCCTCGACACCGCGGCCGTCGAACCGCTCGTCGCGCAGACCGTCCGTGCCCGGGCACGTCGATCCCAGGAGGGGTGGGAACTCGCCGACCTCCTCCGCGCGGGCCACACACGAGTCGACGCCGCGAAACTGCTCGCGATCTCTCCGCAGGCCGTCGCGAAGCGCTACCTGGCAGCCGATCTGCGGTCCGAGGACGCCGTCCGGGCAGCGCTCGCCCGGCTGCTGTCGGAAGCGGACCGGGCGGCGTGATGCTCCCCGGGACGCTGTGGCTGATCGGGACCGTCGCGTGCTTCGTCGCGGCCGGGATCAGCGTCGTTCCGTTCGTGCCGCTGATCGGTCGAGCGGCTCTGTCGGTCGTCCTGCTGACCGGCGTGCTCGTGGCAGCGGCGTTCGGCATCGTCCCCGATCCGCGGAACACCGGCGTGCACGTGCTCGGCCTCATCGCGGTCTGCGTGCTCACCGTCGTGGCCGGGAGCGCGGTGACGGGCACCGTGCTCGAGCTCGCGATGCCGGACGACGCCGAGAAGGGTCCGCACGGCGGCATACTCGTTGCCACCGCCGACGAACCGGCGCCGATCCGTGCGGGAACGGAAGTGCTCCGTGGCGGCACGGTGATCGGCTACCTCGAGCGTTTCGCGATCGTCGGTGCCGCGCTGGTCGGTCACCTCGAGATCGTGGCGGCGGTCATCGCGATCAAGGGTCTCGGTCGCTTCACCGAGCTCGACACCGCGGCGGCGCGCGAGCGCTTCATCGTCGGCACGCTCACCAGCGCGTGCTGGGCAGGCGTCGGAGCGACCGCTGCGATGGTCCTGCGCTGACCCACAGCGCGGTGTCCGTCCTCGCAGGACGCAGCGCCCACTGATCTGTCAGCCCGCGCTCGGGGCGTCGGTCCCACCGAGGTGGCCGAGGGCCTGGCGCAACCGCGCCTCGGCGTCGTCGCCCGCTGCTCCCGGTCCCCCGGCAGCCGCCGCGGCGGCCTCGGCGTTCGCCTCGGCCACGGCCCGCACGACCTCTTCCCGCTGGATCTTCACGCCACGAGGGGCGTCGATGCCGATCCGGACGCCGTCCCCGCGGGCGTCGAGGACCGTGATGACGATGTCGTCACCGACGAGGATGCGCTCGCCGACCTTCCGCGTGAGTACCAGCACCCGATCAGCCTAGCGACAGGACGGGCACACCCATCAGGTGGACCGAGTCCGGCGTGGCGGTCTCCCCCGCGCCGATGGCCACGACCCCGGCCACGCCGACGAGCGCGGCGACGGCCCGGAGCATGGCGTCCGCGTCCTCCGGCTTCCGGCCCACGTCGACGACCACCCACACCTGGTCCGGCGCCAGACCGGACACGGTGGCCGTGTCCGTCCACGACGCCACCGCGAGTCGGGCGTGTCCGTCGCGGACGCCCTCGGCCCGGGCCAGGATGCCGGACCGTCGGTCGTGCGCGTCGGTCGGACGGAGCGCGTGCCGGGTGGCGAAGATCCCGGCTGCGGCGTCCACGTCGTTCGGGCGCCCGACGAGCAGGACCAGGTCACCGTCGGCTGAGCGCACGGCCGGCACCGGACGCCGCTGCGGCGGCATGACGGACGGCACCGGGCTGGGTGGCGTGGTTGCGTCGAGCAGGTGGGTCGCGCCTCCAGGCTGGTCGGGTGCGGCCGGGAGGCGCGCCACCGGTCCGCCGTCCAGCGGTGCGCCCGCCAGGGGTGTGAGCGCGCGCGACGGGACCACCGGAGCCGGGGGCGCGGTGATCCCGTCCGCGACGAAACCGTCGAGGACCGACGCGAAGGCGTCGGCGCGCGTGGTCGTGGTGCCCGCGGTCCCGGCGATCCGTGCCTCGGTCTCCTCGGCCTCGGCGAGGAGGGCGGCGATCCCGACGCGCTTCGCGGGCCCGTCGACGATCGCCACGACGGCGCTCGGGACGTCCTCTGGTGCCGGGACCTCGACGGTGGCCTCGACGTGCGCCTTGCGGAACAGTCCGCCGATGCCCGGGGTGGTGACCCGCTCGGCGGCGACGATCCGGGCGCCCGCACCGAACTCGGCGCGGACGGCCGCGCGGAGTTCGTCGAGCGTGGCGCCGTTACGCTGCAATCGGGTCGGCGGCACGGACCACCCCCACGGTCTCGATGGTGGACCCGACGGCGGTGGCCTCCTGGTACGAGAGCACCGGCAGGCCGTTCGACTGTGCCGACACCATGCGGTGCACGGCCGGCCGCAGCTGCGGTGCGCAGACGAGCACGGCGGACAGGCCCTGGTCCTCGACGCTGCGGACGGCGTCGCGGACGGACCCGAGGACCTGCTCGATGCGGTGCGCGTCGAGCACGATCTGGGTGCCGTGTTCCGACGGCCGGAGCCCCTCGAGCATCGACTGCTCGAGCAGCGGGTCGATCATGATCACGCGGAGCGTGCCGCCGTCCAGGTAGCGGGCGGCCAGCGCGGGACCGAGTGCGGCGCGGGCGGCCTCGACGAGCCCCTCGGGGTCGGTGGAGACCTTCGCGCGGAGGGTGAGCGCCTCACAGATCCGGCCGAGGTCGTTGATCGCCACGTGCTCGACCAACAGCCCCTGCAGGACACGCTGGAGTTCCGCCATCGAGAGCATGCCGGGCACGAGTTCCTCGATCGCCGCCGGGTTGACCTGCTTCACGCCCTCGGTCAGGACCTTGACGTCCTCGCGGGTGAGGAGGCGGGCGGCGTTGTCGCCGATGATCGCCTGCAGGTGCGTGACGAGCACGGACACCCGGTCGATGACGGTGGCGCCGGTCATCTCCGCGGCGTGCCGGAGCTCCGCCGGCACCCACTTGCCGGCCAGGCCGAACACCGGTTCGACGGTCGTCGTGCCGGGCAGGCCGTCGAGGTGGTCGCCGAGTGCGAGCACGCTCCGGGCGGGTGCGGTGCCGCGGCCGGCCTCGACCCCCGCGATCCGGATCGCGTAGGTCGACGGCGGCAGGTCGATGCTGTCGCGGGTCCGGACAGGCGGGACGACGACGCCCATGTCGACGGCGATCTTCCGCCGGAGGGCCCGGACCCGGGCGAGCAGGTCGTCGGACGCGCCGGAGACCATGTCGACCAGGTCGGGAGCGAGCAGGATCTCGAGAGCGTGCACGCGCATCTGCTCGATGAGGTCCTCGGGGCTGTCGGCACTCGGCGCGACCGCGGCCAGGGCGGCCTGGTGCGCCGCCGCTGCGGCCTCGCGCTTCGCGGTGGCACCGATGCGCCAGCCGACGATCAGCAGCGTGATGCCGACGACCAGGAACGCGATGATCGGCATGCCCGGGATGAAGCCCATGGCGATGGCCGCGATCCCGGCGATGGTGATGGCGTTGCGCGATTGGCCGAGCTGCGCGGTCGCCGACGAACCGATGTCCGACTCGGCCCCGGACCGCGTGACGATCATGCCGGTCGACACCGCCATGAGCAGCGCGGGGATCTGGGTGACGAGGCCGTCGCCGATCGTCAGGATGCCGTACTTCGACAGGGCGTCCGTGACGGAGAGGCCGTTCTGCAGCATCCCGATCGCGATGCCGCCGATCAGGTTGATGACGATGATCAGGATGCCGGCGATCGCGTCGCCCTTGACGAACTTCGAGGCGCCGTCCATCGCCCCGTAGAAGTCGGCCTCGGCGGAGACCGCCGCACGGCGTTCCTTGGCCTGCTCGTCGGTGATGAGTCCGGCGTTCAGGTCGGCGTCGATCGCCATCTGCTTGCCGGGCATCGCGTCGAGGGTGAAGCGTGCCCCGACCTCGGCGACGCGCTCGGCGCCCTTCGTGACGACGACGAACTGGATCACGACGAGGATCAGGAAGATCACCGCGCCGATGATGATCGACCCGGAGACGGCGACGTGGCCGAACGCCTGGATGACGTCGCCGGCGAAGCCCTGCCCGAGCACGAGCCGGGTCGACGCGACGTTGAGGCCGAGCCGGAACAGCGTGGCGATGAGCAGCAGGGACGGGAACACCGAGAAGTCGAGGGGCTTCCGCACGTACAGCGTCGTGAGCAGGATCACCAGCGCCAACAGGATGTTGATGATGATCAGGACGTCGAGCAGGAACGACGGCACCGGCAGGATCAGCAGCAGGATGATGCCGACGATGAAGACCGGGACGGCGAGCTTCGGCAGGTCCGTGCGGTTCATGCGGGGGCTCCAGTGGTCGGGGCGGTCTCGGTCGGGCGGGGGGTGCGCGGCTGCCGGAGGCGGCGCGGGCGGGTGTCCCCGCTGATGGTGGTCGGGTCGATGACCGTGGCGACCTCGTCCGGCGTCGTCGGCCGGGGCGGCGCGTGGGTGCCGGCGGCGGCGCCCCGCGCCTGGAGGGACATCACGAACGACAGCACGCGTGCGACCGGCGTGTACAGGTCGGCGGGGATCTCGTGGCCGATCTCGCACGCGGCGTGCAGCGCCCGGGTCAGCGGGATGTCCTGGACGATCGGGACGCGCGCCTCGGTCGCGCGCTCGCGGATGACCTCGGCGACCGGTCCGGCACCCTTCGCGACGACCCGGGGGGCGGACTTGCCCGGCTCGTACTTGAGCGCCACGGCGTAGTGGGTCGGGTTCGTCATCACGACGTCTGCGTCGCCGATGGACTGGATCATCCGGTTGCGGCTCATCGCGAGCTGCCGGGAGCGGCGGTGCGACTTCACGAGCGGGTCGCCGTCGCTGTGCTTGTTCTCGTCCTTGACCTCGCGCTTGGTCATCAT
This sequence comes from Curtobacterium sp. ISL-83, assembly GCF_018613895.1. Lineage (GTDB taxonomy): Bacteria > Actinomycetota > Actinomycetes > Actinomycetales > Microbacteriaceae > Curtobacterium. The sequence continues at coordinate 126,360 of NZ_JAGGPH010000002.1, read as the reverse complement.
CGTGCGCTTCCGGTTGCGCCGGACCACGACGAACACGTCGATCGCGGCGAGCAGCAGCCCGGCGGCGATCGCGGCACGGAGGAGCGTGCCCGCGCCGGCAGCGGCGGCTTCGAGGACGGACGAGAGCGGCAGCGAGCCGCTCGACATCAGGACGGGCATCAGCCCCTGCACGGCCGACCACAGCACGAGGCCGACGACCGAGGTCTTGAGCAGCGCCTTCACGCCGTTCCACAGGGCCTGGGTGCCGAACACGCGCTTCAGGCCGGCGATCGGGTCGAAGTGCGACGGGTCCGGCGTCAGGCGACGGAAGTGCACGCCGCCCTGCGCGACCGCGGCCACGAGCACCGCGACGGCGACCAGCCCGAGCATCGGTCCGATCGTCCCGCCGATCGATCCCACCGCCTCGCCGAACAGCCGGTTCATCGTGCCGATGGTCGGGTCGGCGATGACGGACTGCACCGCGGCGAGCTGCGAGGTGCCGGCGGCCGCGGCGTTCGCGACCGTCGCGGGGATCATGAGCGCCGCCGCGCCGATGCCGACCCAGGCGCCGAGGTCCTGCGACTTGCCGAGCTGCCCCTTCCGGTGCACCTCCTGCATGCGCTTCTGGGTGGCCTGCTCGGAACGTTCTCCACTGTCCGACACGTCGTCACCCCCTGCCCGTGATCGCCTGGACGGCATCGCCGGTCAGCGACGACACGACCGAGGGCAGCGCCATGAAGAGCGCACCGGCGAACAGGACGGTGAGCCCGATCTTGATCGGGAAGCCCATCTGGAACGCGTTCAGCGCGGGCGCGACCCGGGTGAGGAGGCCGAGTCCGACGTCCGCCAGGAACAGCACGACGACGAGTGGGCCGGCGATCTGCAGCGTGGCGAGGAACATCTGGGTCAGCCCGTTGACGAGCAGCTGCGCGAGCCCGCTCACCTCGAACGTGCCGGTCAGCGGGACCGCGTCGAAGGAGCGGACCAGGCCACCGACGATGAGCTGGTACCCGCCGGAGGCGAACAACAGCGCCAGGGACGCCATCTGGAACAACCGCGTGAACTGTGCGCCGTTGACCATCGACTGCGGGTCGAACGCCTGCGCGAGCGTGAAGCCGCCGAACAGGTCGACGAGCGCACCGGCGGACTGCACGGCCGAGAAGACCAAGTACACGAGGAACCCGAGCGAGAGCCCGACGACGAGCTGTGTGACGAGGGCGACCACGATCGCGCCCGTGTCGAGCGAGTGGTACCCGGCGGCGACGCGCGGTGCGACCCCGATCGCGAGCCCCAGCCCGAGGATGACCTTCACCGACGCCGGGAACGCACGGTACGAGAACGGCGGCGCGATGACGAAGAACGCCACCATCCGGACGCCGGCGAGCATCGTCGCCTCGAGCCGGTCGAAGTTGATCACGAGGTCCATCAGGCGGCCCCGAGGAGCTTCGGGATCATGTCGAACGCGGTGTGCGTGAAGGCCACCATCTCGGAGATCATCCAGTTGCCGCAGACGATCAGCGCGATGGCGACGGCGACGGCCTTCGGGACGAACGAGAGGGTGACCTCCTGGATCTGCGTGACCGACTGGAACAACGAGATCGCGAAACCCACGACGAGCGAGGTCACGAGGACGGGCGCGGCGAGCTTCGCCGAGACGAGGAGCGCCTGCAGGGTGAGGTCGATGACGGCTTGCTGGTCCATCAGTGGGTCACCTGGTAACTCTCGATGAGGCTCTTGATGATCAGGCCCCATCCGTCGACGAGCACGAACAGCAGGATCTTGAACGGCAGCGAGATCATCACCGGCGGGAGCATCATCATGCCCATCGACATCAGGGCCGCGGAGACGACCAGGTCGATGACGAGGAACGGGATGAAGATGACGAAGCCGATGATGAAGGCGCTCCGCAGCTCCGAGATGATGAACGCCGGGATCACGGTCGTCATCGGGACGTCGGCCATCGTCTTCGGGTTCGCCTGGCCGGCGGCGCGGGTGATGAGCGCCACGTCCTCCTGCCGCGTCTGGTGCAGCATGAAGGTCCGGAGCGGCTTCGTCCCGACCTCGACGGCCCGCGCGAAGTCGATGTGCCCGGCCATGTAGGGCTGCAGCGCGTCGTTGTTGATGTGCCCGATGACGGGTGCCATCACGAACAGCGACAGGAACAGTGCGAGGCCCGCGAGCACCTGGTTCGGCGGGATCGACTGCAGCGCGAGCGCGTTCCGGGTCATCGCCAGGACCACGAAGATCTTCGTGAACGACGTCATCATCAGGATGAGCGCGGGGGCGACGCTCAGTAGCGTGATGCCGATGAGCGTGACCACGGCGGACGACGGCGTGCCGTCGGGTCCGTTCACGTTGACGCTGAAGCCGCCGGTCGACGGTGCGACGGGGGTGGCGGGTGCGGTCGGGGTGGTCGGCGGGACGACGCCGGCGGCGTGCGCGCCGGTGGCGGTCAGCAGGAGGAACCCGGCGAGCATCGCCAGGCCGAGGACCACGAGGGCGATGATCCGGCCCGAGACGACGACGCGGTGCGCGTTCGCGGCGGTCACCCGGCGCGCCGGTTCCGGAGCGCCGCGGCGGCCTGCCGCCAGGTCTCGGCGGACAGGATCGACCCCTGCAGCTGCTGGGCGGTGGGGACCGCGGTGCGGTGCGCCCGGCGGTTGCGCGGACGCATCGGCAGCGGTTCAGCCATCGCCGGGACGTCGGTCGCCCCGGTGGTGAGCGGGGTCGCGTCGGCGCGCGTCGGGCGGGTGACGGCGGCGGGGAGGCGCGGCTCGCCCTGGTCCTGCCGCGCGAGTTCCTGACGGAACGCGTCGGCCGACGGGACGGCCCGCACCGGCAGCTGGACCGGACCGGTCACGATGGTGAGCTCGGGTGCGGGCGCCTGCCCGCTGGTCAGCAGGGTGACGCCGTGCTCGGAGACCCCGAGCACGAGCCGCTCCCCCTCGACGTCCACGACGACGACGCTCGCCTTGCCGCCGAGCCCACGACGACCGACGACCTCGACCGACGCGGCGCGACGGCCCTTGGTCGCGGACTTCGTCCCGAAGGACCCCTTCGAGACCCGGCGGTGCAGCACCCACATGAGGGCGAGCACGACGCCGAGCGAGAGCGCGACGCGGAGGGTGATGGCGAGCGTGTCCACCCGGGGCTCAGACCGTCTCGGCGACGTCGAGGATCTTGGTGATCCGGACCGCGTAGTCCTGGTCGACCACGACGACCTCGCCGTGCGCGATGAGGCGCCCGTTGAGCAGGACGTCGGCCGGGGCGCCGGCACTGCGGTCGAGTTCGACGACGGCGCCCGGTTCCATGCCGAGGACGTCGCGGACGGACATCCGGGTGCGGCCGATCTCGACCGTGAGCGTCATCTCGACGTTGTTGATCCGCCCGAGGTTCCCGGTCGGCAGGCTGACGGCCGGTGCGACCGTCGGTGCCGAGACGGTGCCGTTCTCGCGGACCCGGATGCCGAACCAGCCGGCGGGCACCCCCGCTGCGGTGAGCTCGAAGACCACGGTGTCCGGGTCGGCGAAGAGCGAGGTGGCGGACTCCCGTCGGGCGTCGCCGAGCACCCCGATCCCGAGCAGGGCGGCGGCGGCCTCGAGTGACGGACGGAGGACGTCGGTCACCGCGAGGATCCCGTGGTCGGTCCCGCCGGCAGCCGCGACGGCGTCGAGGTCGGTCAGGACGAGCGCCAGGTCGGCCGACAGGCCGCCGACGAACGAGGCGACCACGGCGTCGGCCGCAGCCTGGAGCACGGCCGGTGCCGCGCCTCCCGGCTGGGCCGCGGCTGCCAGCGGTGCCGCCGTCGGGAGCTGCGCGACGAGGGCGTCGGCCGCGGCGGTGTGGAGGGTGGTCGTGGCGGTCATGCGATCTGCTCCGAGGTGGTGGTGACGACGATGCCGGCGAGACGGGAACCGTTCGTGCCGACGGCCGCTGAGCCGACGGGTTCGCCGTCGACCGCGATGGTGAGGGGACGGTGTTGGGGGTGCGGCAGGGGCAGCAGGTCGCCGACGGCCAGGCGGAGCACCTGCGACGGCAGCACCGCGGCTGGCGCGAAGCGCAGGCTGACGCCGACGGGGACGTTCGCGAGCTGCGCGTCGAGCAGGACGCGGGCGTCAGCCGGGGAGACGTGCGCGGCGACCTCGCCGAGCTGCGGCAGGATCGCGTCCGCGGGCAGCGCGAGGGTGGCGGGCGAGACGCGGTCGCCGACGCGGATGTCGAACGAGGCGACGATCATCAGGTCGCCCTTCTGGGCGGCCTGCGCGAACTGCGAGTTGAACTGGAAGGCACCCGCGACGACGTCGTGCGCCAGCAGGCCGCCGAACGAGTAGCGCAGGTCGTCGAGGGCGTCCTCGACGATCTTGCGGACGAGGGCCTGCTCGATGGGCGTGAAGGTGCGTTCCGGTGCTGGCAGCGGCTTCGACGCGCCGAGTGCATGGGACACCCACGTCAGGGCGGCGGTGAGCGGCACCTGGATGACGCCCTTCGCGCCGACGCCCGCGATCGGCAGCAGCATCATCGCCGTCAGGGCCGGGAGCGACGCCGCGTACTCGTCGTAGGTGCGCAGCTGCACCTGCTCGCACGTGACCTGGCTGACCGTGCGGACCTTCGCGGTGAGCTGGGTCCCCCACTGGCGGGCGAACGTCTCGAAGGCGAGCTCGAGGACCCGTGCGTGCTCGCGGGCGAGCGTCGACGGACGCGCGAAGTCGTACACCTCGGGCGCGGGCAGGGTCTCGGTCACGGAGGCGTCTATCGGTCCCCTGCGTGCTCCCCGTCAGTGCTGTGCCCCGTAGTGGGGCGGTGGTGGTGGTGCGGCTAGCCCTGGTGCGCTCCGTCCTGCGCCTTCGCGAGCGCCGGCATGAGGGCGCTGACGTCCTGGCTCTGGTTCGACAGCACGACGATGTCGACGCGGCGGTTCAGGGTGAGGTCCGCGTCCGTGCCACCTTTCGACAGCGGTCGACTGGACCCGAACCCGACGCTCTGCACGTGCGCCGCCGGCATCCCGCCGCGCTCGACCAGGTCCCGGAGGACGCCGGTCGCCCGGGCCGCGCTGAGTTCCCAGTTGGTGGCGTACGGGGCGGTGGAGTTCCGCTGGTCCGCGTGCCCCTCGATGCTGACGTCGTGCGCGCTCGACTTCAGCACCGGCGCGATCGCGTCCATGATCCGCTTCGCCTGGTCGGACAAGTCGGCGCTGTTCGTGGTGAAGTACGTCTCGCTGCCGACCAGCCGGACGGTCAGGCCGCGGGCGTCGACGCGGAACTGCACGTTCGCGCTCTGCCCCGAGCGTGCGAGGTTGCCCTTGATGGCGGCCTCGATCGCCTGCAGGTCGTCGAGCTCGCGCTTCGCCGCCGCGAGGTCGGCCTTCGTGACCGCAGCCGGCACCACGGTGCTGGTCGGGTCGACGCTCGCGGTGGTCGACCCGGCGACTTCGGCGTTGCTGCCGGCCTGGCCGCTCGAGGCGCTCGAGTGGTCCGCCTGCGACTTGTCGGTGGAGTACCCGGACCCGTTCTTCACCTGGTCCTTCGTGACGACGGTGCCGGAGGCGGTGTCGATCTTCTGCGACTTGACCTCGCCGAAGCCCGTGGCGAGCGAGGTCTTGAGCTGGATGTACTTCTGCTGGTCGACGGTCGACATCGCGAAGAGCACGAGGAACATGCACATCAGGACGGTCACCATGTCCATGTACGAGGCCATCCAGCGCTCGTCGGGGTGCTCGACGTCGTCGTGCCCGCCCTTCTTCCGGCCGCCACGACCGCGGCCGTGTCCGCGGGGGTTCGCGCTCATCGTCAGGCCGCCAGCCGCTGGTCGTCGGAACCCGCGCCGGACTTCGCCTTCTTGCCCTTGCCGAGGTCGCCGCGGGACGCCGGTGGCACCATCGCGGTCAGGCGCTCACCGAGCAACCGGGGCTGGCTGCCCGCCTGCACGGCCAGGAGGCCCTCCATGAGGAGCGTCTGCCGGTCCGACTCGAGCTGCGCGAGCTTCCGGAGCTTGCCGCCGATCGGCAGCCACAGGAAGTTCGCGGTCAGCAGGCCCCACAGCGTCGCCACGAACGCGCTCGCGATGAGCGGACCGAGTTCGGCCGGCTTGCCGAGGTTCGCCAGCACGTGGGTGAGCGAGACGACCGTGCCGATGATGCCGACGGTCGGCGCGAAGCCACCGAGGGCCATGAAGAACGCGCTCGCGCTCCGTGCCGGGGCGGCGTTCGACTCGATCTCGTCCTCGAGCAGGATCCGGAGCTCGTCGCCGTCGGTGCCGTCGGCGATGTTCTGCAGCGCCTTCTTCATGAACGGGTCGTCGTGCTTGTCGGCCTCCTGCTCGAGCGCCAGCAGGCCGCTGCCGCGTGCCGTCTCGGCGAGGCCCACGACGTCGTCGATCACGGCCTGCGGGGGCGTGACCTTGCCGGTGAACGCCCGCGGGACGGACTTGAACGCCGCGATGGCGTCCTTGAGGGTGGTGCTCGCGATGCCGCAGCCGATGGTGGCGCCGAAGACCAGGAGCATCGGCGCGGGGATGAAGAGTCCGCTGAGCTCGACGTGCTCCATCTGCACCATGCCGAACAGGGCGCCGAAGGCGAGCAGGATCCCGACGATGGTCGCGATGTCCATGTCAGCGTCCCCCGTCCTGGAGACGTCCCTGCTCGGGGCGTCCGGGCTGGGCGTGCAGGGGTGCGACCGCGGCGAGGGTCGGCTGCGGGCCGGTGGTGTCGCGGCCGCTGCTGTCCCGGCCGGAGTCGGTGCCGTAGGCCATCCCGACGATCCGTGCGCGGTACGCGGCGATCAGGTCGATGACCTCCGCCATGGACTCCCGCACGATGTACTTCGCGCCGTCGACCATGATGAGGGTCGTGTCCGGCGTCTCCTGGATGCGCTCCACGAGGTCCGGGTTCACAGCGAATCCGCTGCCGTTCAGTCGTGTGACGACGATCATGGCCCGTCCTGGTTCTCGATCGTCCCGCCGCCGTCCGTGGGGCGGGATGCGGCCCGTCCGTGGGCCTGCAGAGAGGTCTATCGGCAGGACGCCGGGCACCGTAAGCGGCGCGTGCCGGACGGATCACCGTTGCCAGTTCGCTGCCGCGCGGCCCCGACAGAGGTCGGCGACGGTCAGCGTGGGTCACCATGGGGCGTGCTCTCGCTTGCCCGGCTCCCGGGGCGGTCATGACGTTGGGGCTCGGCGCCGTCCTGTCCGCTGCGCCGACAGTCGGGATCGTGCTCCGGTTCGTCGGCGCTGCCGTGTTGGTCGTCCTCGGAGTCCTGGCCATCGTCGGGCGATGGCGGGTCATCCGGGGCCCGGCACGGAGCAGTGTGCGGACCGGAGCATGGGCTCGGCGTTCGCGGCCGCGATGGTGATCGGTGCGACGAACCCGAAGACCTTCATCGTCTTGGGCGCGATCCTGCCTGGATTCATCCCGCCTGGGCAGCCATGGTGGGCGCCGGCTCTGCTCGCGCCCATCCCCATCGCCATCGGGCTGGTCACGGACATGCTCTGGGCAGTCGCCGCCGCACGCGCCGCGGCGTGGCTGCCCCGGTCGACGACGGGCCCGAGGGCGCTCGCGATCATCGGTGGCGTTCTGCTCGTCACACTCGGCATCGTGACCGCGGTCACGTCCTGATCTCACCCGTCGACGGACGCACTGGCTTGCCGGAGCACGGCAGATCGCGACGACTTCCCCGTGGGAACACGAACGGCCACCCCTCGGGATGGCCGTTCGTCGTTCCGTCGGATCAGTTCCAGATGGAGATCCAGTCGATGTCCACGTGGCCGCTGCTCGACGCGGGGACGGTGCCCTCGCCGATGGCCGTTTCGGCCTGCAGGGTGACCCGGAACGGCGTGGTCGGCACGGCCTTCGTCGTGGATGCGACGAGCTTGCCGTCCCAGTAGAACCGGACGATGCCCTTGTCCCACTCGGTGGTCGCGACGTGGTAGCTGGTCGTGTCGGAGTCGGCGAACATCTGCGTCGACGGTTGGAACGACATGCCGCCGTTCGAGAAGGTCCCGGGGACGGCGGAGGCGGGGCGGGGGGTTCCGCCGAGGTCCGCTTCGGGCCAGTCGATCTCACCCTCGTTCCAGTTGTCGCTCGAGGGCCACATCATGCCGACGAACTTGTACCCGTCGGTGTTCGTGGTCTTGTACCGGATGGAGACGCGGCCGGTGGTGTGCGGGGCGTAGTCGTCGGGCAGGACCGCGGCGACGAGCGGCTGCCCGTTCTCGGAGTGCAGCCAGAAGTCCAGGTTGCCGTTCGCGACGCTCAAGACCCGGCCGGGCGTGTACTTGCCCTGCCCGGACGTGTCGGAGTACCCGTTGTACGTCCCGATGGAGGGGTAGACGGTCCCGAACTGTCCGAGTGCGGCGGGGGTGGTGAAGTCCTGCTTGTAGGCCTGCTTCCAGATGCGCCCGTTCGACGTGACGGACCCGGACGGCAGCCCGGTGCCACCTGGAGCCGGGGCCGGTGCCGGAGTGGAAGCGGTGACGGGGACGTTCACAGTCCTGCAGGACCCCACGACGGCGTTCCCGCCGCGGCCGACGTTCACGCCCACGACGCAGACGCTGTGGTTCCCAGCTGTCGCGACGGGCGCGGTGGTGCTGAAGCCGTGGTTCGGTCCCGCAGTCGGGTACACACGGCCGACGTCGGGCCGGGAGCCGGAAGCGGTGACCGTCGAGACCGTGGACCCGTCGAGCCGGACCTGGACGGCGATCGGTGCAGCGGTCTCCGGGTCGATGGCCCATCCCCTGACGGCTACCCCCGCAGCGGTGACGGTCGCTGCGTCGAGCGATCCGTACGGTGTAGCGGTCGGGACGGTGACGGTCGAGCAGCCGAGCGAGGCGCTCTTGGTCCCCGCCTTGGTGAACGCCGTGACACACACCTGGTCCCGCCCCGCCGGCGCGTTCACCGTTGCGGTGAAGCCGTGGGCCGCACCCAACTTCGGGTAGGCGGCGGCAACATCCCGCCGTGTCGTCGATGCAGTGACCCTCGTCGCTGCACCGTTGACGATGATGGTCACCGTCGTCGACGCGGAGGTGCCGCTGTCAGCGGCCCACCCCCTGACGGTGACGCCGCCCTTGACCGCGGTGACGGCGTCGAGGTGTCCGAGTACGGTCGATGATGTCGCAGCGTTCGCCGGTGCGACGGACATCCCCGTGATGATGATGGCTGTTGCCGCGGACGCGACAACCAGCCCTGAATAGCGATGACGCATGTGAGAGCACGTTCCCTGTGTGTCGAGCTCGCGCCGCCCTGACGACGCGCGAGGTTGGAGATGGTTGGTCGACCCCTCGCCGGAAGCTAATCGACGGGTGTCGAATAGTCAGCCCCCGGACTGGGGGTATCTCTCGTGCGCGGGCTCGGGTAGGGACGGCGACGCGCGCGGCGGCGGCGGCAGCACCATGAGGCTGGACGGATCCCCGGGACCGGAACGGCCGTCTGCCTCGGTTGCCGACGCGCACTCCGGTGACCCGAGCATGAGCGGGGCGATGCGGACGCCCAGCGCCCGCGGGGTGGTCAGACCGCGAGGACCTGAACCGGACGCGAGGGAGCTGTGCCCGACCAGCGCGTCAACGCACACCTCCGCAACGACGGCGCCGACGTCTTCCGTGGCAGAGATGCCGCGAGGAAGCGCAACTCACCAGGTGGAAGCCGACGTACCGCGTCGTGAACGCCACGACCTGCGCGCCGTCGGTGTCGCCTGCTGCGCCAACCTGGTCTACTCGCGTTCCGTCGGCCGTCGCAACACGAGGCTCGCGGACCCGGCGGCCAGGCAGGCGCTCACTGCTGACGCTGGCAAGACGAGCTGCCAACCACCGACCGTCAGCAGCAAGCCACCGATCGACGCCGCGACGAACGCCAGCGCGCCGATTGCGATCGAGGCGCGACGCACCGGATGGGTGACCGATCGAACCTCGGCGCGATCCCGGATGCGCACTCCGATGCCCGCGATGGTCGCGGCGACTCCGACTCCGAGTGGTATCGCGAGGACCGATGCGAACGCGACCGATCCCCAGCCGACGGAGTTGTACCGGATCATGCCGAGGCTGAACATACCGACCGCGGAGCCCGCGCCGCCGAGGCCGACCGCCGCGGAAAACGCAGCACGGCGTCGGCATCGAGTAGCTGAGCGCACCTGCGATCCGGGCATGGCCCCACAGTAGATCCCTGGCTGCGCCGGCGGTCTCGACAGCACGCTGCCCCGAGGACCTGGCTCCCGCCGTTCCGTGAGGGGCAACTTCCGCACCAGACCAGCGCTCGCACTACCCGACGCGGGTTCGTCAGGGCCAGACGCTGGCCGCTGCGTTCAGGATCTTCAGCACGAGCACCACGATCGGCCGGACGAGCCAGGACCAGATGAACCGCCAGGGTTGCGGCAGCCACATCGGCTGTTCGGAGGCTCGCCGCTTGGCGGTCCGTTCCCGGCGGGTCAGGGGACGGGCTCGGCGTCGTCCGGGGTTCTGTTCGCCGGTCACGCTGGAACGATAGCGAGCCAGCAGCCCGAAGCGGCACGGCTCCTGCGTTGGCGGTGGCTCTGGACGGTCTCGGCCGCGCTGTCCCTCGTGGTTGGAATCGCCGAGATTGTTCCTGCTGATGGCTCGCTCCTGCACGTGGTGCTCGGAGTCCTCTTCCTGATCATGTCTCTCGCCTGGGGCCTACAAGCGTGGGGAGGATTTCACTACAAGCCGGACTCCTCCGCCGAAGTACGCACGGGAGCAGAGCAGCGGGAGGAATGGGAAGCCTTGGGGTTCGGCGAGACGCCCGAGGAGGAGCTGCCTGCGGAGGGACGTGCGTCCGGCTCGCGCGCCTCCGACGGACGTGGCGCGTGAGGGCCGTCGGTTCACCCGTGGTCGGGGAGGACACCGGTGAGCGCCAGGACGACGAATAGCGTTCCGCCGAGTGCGAGGTACGTCCCGATGAGCCGAACGAAACGAGGCGTCAACGGTCGTCCGTTCGCGAGCTGGTCTCCGCCTAGCTTTTGTGCCCACTCGTTGAAGACCGCGATCGTGACACCCCACAGGGCGACGACGGCTCCACCGATCCCGAAGATGAGCTGGGGGTTCATCAACCCCTCCGGCTTGCGAGCTGTCGCCGCAACGTCCGGATGAACACCACTTCGAGACCGACGGCGATCGCAGACCCGACGGCCGCGAACATGATGTGAGCCGGGTCGAGACCGGAGGTGAGCGATATCACCGGAAGCGCGACCGTAAGGACGCCGCAGACAACTACGTTGAACGCGGCACCCATCACCCCGCCGGGCGTGCGGCCGGTGCGCTGCATCCAAGATGTGGGCATGATTCAGATTCTAACGAGGAGCGCTGCCAGGCCTAACGAACTTCGCGTCAGCGCAGGTCCTGTCGTCGGCGTCTGAGACCCGCTGGCCTGTCGAACGCCGGTTCGCGCGCCCGTGCTCGTCCCGGAGCTGATCGGTCAGCAGCCCGAGGAGCACGGGCTGCATGGGCAAAAAACCGCTCGCTGAAGCCCCGGTCGCCCGTGGTGGCGCGATTCTCGTCGTCCGTGGACTGCTCGCCACGCTCCGCTTGATCGACCCGCCGATCGGTATTGCTCGGCCTGTCCCGACAGAGGATCACCTACCGGAACGGCTCCAGCGACTCGGTGGCGGCCGGCGGCCGGCCGGCTTGTGGGCCGCCGCGGACGCTGGCGGGGGAAGAGCGCATTGGCTGCTTGAAGAAAGCACAGCACGAAAACCGCCGTACGTCGCGGGCCCGGCCCATCACATTTCAGAGCTTTCCAGACCATCAGCAAGCTGAGACCAGAACGGCACCTTCGTTGCACAACTTCTGGATAGTTCGCCTCCAAATAGCTCCCTCGAGACGTAGTCGAGGAAGTTGTCGCCGTAGACGATGTCGTCGGTCTGATGAACCGAGAACACGGGGGTTCCGACGTTGTGGTCCCCGGCGACCATGTACCGGTGGCCACGCACCGGAATCAGCTGAGGCACGGATGTGAGCCTCACCTCCGCCGTCGCCAACGCGCGCCCGAGATCGACAGGACGATCACCCCATGATGCTGGCCAGAACGCGCCGTTCTGGACATCGAACAGGACACCTTCGATCGGCGCATGAAGCGACTTCCGGATTTCGTCCTCGTCCCGCCAGTCTGCCCACCCTGGCGCGATCGGTACTGCTAACTGGAGGAATTGTCGGTGGTCCGGATTGAACCTGAAATCGAACCGCAGCTCGATCTCGTTCACTTCCGCATCGGACAAACCAGGATGAAGCGCGATCCCCCCTTTGCGCAACAGCGCCACTGCAGCAGCCATGACCTCGTCGCCAGTCCGGCGTCGCTCACCGTTCACAAGCAAGTCGTCCTCCTTCCGGATCATCCGTCCCGCATCGGACCGACGCCCCGAACCGCGGTTCCCTCCTCCGTCAGACCAGATGGTGCTGGCTGAGCCGGAGCAGGAACGGAAGCGAGCGCGGGTGGCCCGGGACCATGCCTTCATCTTGACAGGCAGAACCGAAGGATCCGCCACCGGTCACGCTCCGTTGGGCGATCGCAGCTCGCCGGCCAGTGTCGGCGAAGTCCTCCGAAAGTACTCACCCACGTGCGGTCCCGGCATGCGCCCGGAGGACTCGCCTCAATCGGGGGTCGTGCGAGTTGCCGGCGGTTCAGTGCCTGCGATGTCTGCAAGCCCGCGAAGGTACTGCCCATCTCGTTCGATGACCGCAATGCGTCCCAGCCGGTAGCCAAGCGGGCGGTCTTCCCAGTCGCCGGTGGAGCGGACCTCCCACAAGTATACCCAGTGGCGGCGAACCTCGTCGACAATGCCGACCCACATCAAATCAGGACGACGGTCCTTCTGCACTGCGACGAGGTGACCGTCGGCGCCGAACGCATTGACCACGTCCCGAGTTCGGCCGAGGTCGACGCCGACAAGCACGGCAGGAACCCTCGGTGGCCATCCCGGACGGAGCCGCGCCGCCTGCGACTCGAACGATCTGTCGTCGCGTACGTGAAGCAAGTCGGTGAGCCGGAACGCAATGTGACCATCGAAGAATCCGCCCTCAGCGACCCGTGCCAGCAGGACCCACTTGGAGCCCACGGCGAGGACGTAGCCGCTGTACCGCGAGCGAGGCTCCGACCGGCGGCGGAGCACAAGGAGCTGATCCGCGGCCGCTGATCGGAGATGGGCACGAATACGAGACGGACGCATCCAGGAAGGTTGCCACACCGCAGTGGACCGCGGAGGCTGCGGCGCCAGCTGCCAAGCCCGACTCGGGCGTCATCGGCGAACGAGCAATTCGACGTCTCCAAAAGCGTCTCGACGGCCGATCGGCTACCGGACGCGCTACTCCCCCAGCTTCGCCGTGGGTGATGCTCCGCGCTGACCGGCCGCGCGCAGCTGGTCCCTCGCTTTAGGGTGGCGGTCATGTCGAAACTCACGACGTGTGTGCTCATCACTGGCACCGTCGGATCTGGGAAGACCTCCACGGCGTACGCGATCGGTCGACGCCTGCGCGATTCTCTCGTGCCGCATGCCGTCATCGACCTTGACGAGCTCCGGCGATGCTGGCCCGCCCCACCCGATGACCAATTCAACACCGCTCTTGAGGCGGAGAATCTTCGTTCCGTGGCGGCCAACTACCGTCGCGCTGGTGCGATGCGGCTCGTCGTTGCCGGGGTAGTCGAGGGCGCGGGCGCCCTTCAGCGGTACAGCGAGGCGCTCGGCTTTCCGGTCGTTCTCGTTCGTCTCCGGGTCGACCTGTGTCTCGTCCGGGAGCGCCTAGTGGAACGGCACGAGCCCGGCGAAGAACGAGATTGGTACCTGAACCGGAGCGGGCAGTTGGACGGCATCCTCGACGAGGAGAACGCAGCGAGCATCACGATCGACGTATCCGACGAACCACTGGACAGGGTCGCCCAGCGTGTTCTCAGCGCGATCAACTGGGCGTGACCTGAACGGGCAACCACTCGCCAGCCTGACGCCGTCCACGAGCAGGTCGCCCGATAGGCGGTCTGCCGCGTGCTGCAGTCCTGATGCTGGCCCCGCGTCCGATCGTTCGCCAGATCCGGGCCGCGAGCGAGACGACAGCAAGCCGTTGATCCTTCAGCCCGGCTGATTGTTCTCGGGTCCCACGTCTCCACGCGTCCGATGGATGGCCCAATTCATCCTCGGTGGCCCCCGCGTTTCAATCCGTCGCAACACCTGACCCGGGAGTCGCGCGACTCACGTCGCGGACTGGAGACCGACGCCTGATCGCGGTGGCACTCGGTGCCCAGCCGAGCCGCCTGCTCTGCACCGGCAGGTCAGCGCCCGTTGCGCGGGACGTCGTTCAGATCACGCACCAACTGCGCGACGCAGGACGATCCGATCCGAGCGGTCAAGGATTCTGAGAAGCGGCTGAGCCACACGGCTTCCACCTCCTCCACCGTGACGTTCCCGTGTTCGAGGAGGATGCGAGCCACGTCGATCGCCTCTGGCGTGTATTCGTCGCTCGGAGCTCCGTCCTCGTTTCCGGGCAAGAGGCCGTACGGGTCGATGGCGGTCAGCACTGCGAGCACCCCTGACACGATCAGTCCATAGTCATCGCCATCGGCCTTCACCTGGCCAGTCTGCAGCACTCTTCCTTTCTCCGTACACGCCTGTCGTCTCAGCGCGTGGCTGAGCTGCCGTCTGCCGCGGTGGTCCCCCTTGGAAGGATCAGGAGCATCGCGGGAAGGGCCGCCGCACAGATGACGACAGCGCCGATGACGTTCGATGTCACGCTTGCTCCGGTGGCGATGTCGATCGGCTCTCCGATGCAACCGACGACGACGACGAGCCCGAGAGGGATGATTGCGGCGAGCCCGCGTGCGCCATGCCACGCTCGGACGCTGCCCGTCACCAGCGAGACGGCCCCGGCGACACACGCGAGGATGAAGAACGCGACGCCACGGTAGGCAGCGGGGTCGTGAAGATGGCCCACGTTCCCGCGGTGGAACGCCCAGTCGGCTGCGAGCACCACTCCCAGCGCGACGAGCACGACGCCGTACACGGCGGCAACAACTGCTGCGATTCGAGTAGCCGGAGTCACGCGCAGTGTGGAGTCGACATGCACGTTGCTCATGACATGAAGGTAGCAACGGGCCAGCGGAGTTGCGGGAGGCGGTCGGCTTCACGATGTTCCGGCCGATCGCGAATTGCTTCCGGAGGCTTTCGGACCGCGCGCGGGGCGGCCAGGATGGCGTCGTGGGGACCGCGACAGAGACGAGACCGGTATCGCCGTGGGAGCCCAGGCTGGGGCGAGGGACGGCGATCTTGGTGCGCCGACGCCGCAGAGCGCGGACCACTGCACTCATCGGGCTGGCGGTCGGGGTGGTCGCGGCGGCAGCCTGCGGTTCGCTTGTCAGGTCGACCGGCTCCGGCTCGGGCTCCCTGGGGGCGGTCGGTACCGTCTTCGGGACGGTCGTCATCGCTCTGGTCGGGATCATCGTCGCGATGTCGTTCGCGGTGCAGTTGCGGCGGCTGCGGTTCCTGATCGAAGGAGCGGCACTCAGCGTGCTGCTGCCAGACAATCCGACGGTGACAGCGGCGGCGATTGCACCCCATTTGCGTTCCCCTGATGACTACGACCGATGGGTCAGGAACGAGGGGATTCGGCCCGCAGTGTTCGGCGCACGGTTGCCGCAGTGGCGCTGGTCTGCGGGAATGACGCGGGAGCTCTTGCCGGGAACGACCGCTGCTGGCCTGCGGCGTTTTGCGGGGATCACCGTCAACGCGGCTGTGATTGCGCTCGTCGGGTTGGCGGTGGTCTTGCTCCTTGATCACGGCCCGGCAGTCGCATTCCGCATCGTGGGCGGTGCAGCGGTGGTCGCGTTGCTCAGCGCTGCGGGAGTGGTCCGGATGGCCGTCGAGGTGCGGGCTTCGGCTGAGTACCGCGCCGGGTACACGACGTTGACGCCGATGCGTCATGCCGGTTTGCGCGGGTCTGGCTGGACCGAACCCGACGTCCGGCTCGGCGTCGACCTCGTCGACGCGTCCACGCATGCGATCCTGCGAGCGGCCGGAGCCAGAGCCCTGACCGTGGACGAGGCAAGGCAGCGCCGACGCATGTCAGCTACTCCTCGATAGCTCATCCTTCACTGCGTGGGGACGAGCGTAGGGCGCTTACTGCCGCGTGCCCTTCGAGCAGGTCTGTTCAGCGGCGCTTTGTCCGGTGACGGACGAAGGGAGCGCTACGGGCGTGTTGTCGCTCGGCGCAGCACCGTTCGAAACCGGGGTGCCAGAGGAAGGCTTCGGTTCGGGCGAACTGTTGTTGGAGCCGGAGTTGGGCAGAGGAGATGCCCCGGGTGAGACCACGGCACCGCGACCGATCGCCCCTTGGGCGATCTGCGTTCGCGCATCGTCCTGAAGCGCGACGTTGAGGCTGTGTGCTGCGTCCTGACTCACGACGAGCCGGTTGATGTTTTCCGGGTCTTGTTCCGTCGGGTACTGCACCAGCAGCATGTCTGAGGTGTTGGTGTTGCGAACCGCGGCTGCGAGTGACACCAGCGTGCCCGTGTTGTTCAAGCCCTCGGACAACGTCATGTTCGACGTCGCCGCGGAAGCGAACTTGTAGAGCGTCACCGGATTCGAAAGGGCGCCGTCGCTGGTGAGTTGCCTGAGCATCGCGGACAAGAAGACCTGCTGGTTGCTGATGCGTGCGACGTCGCTGCCGTCGCCAACACCGTGGCGGGTGCGGAGGAAAGCCAGTGCTTGATCCCCCTTGAGGGGCACTTGCCCAGCAGGAAGATTCAGGAAGGTGCCATCGTGGATGGGCTTCGCGATGCACACTGTGACGCCACCGAGCGCGTTGCTCATCGCAATGACACCATCGAAGGTGATCAGCCCGGCGTACGGGATCGACAGACCGGTGAGGTTCTCCACCGTCTGCACGACGCATGCGACTCCCCCCTTGGGGCCGCCTTCGGCCAGGGAAGTGTTGAACATCGCCTTCGTCTGCGGATAGCTGGACTTCCCTGTGTCCGGATCCGTGCACGCCGGGATCGGCACCATCGTGTCTCGCGGGAACGACACGATGGTGACTTGTGAATGGTCTTCACTGATGTGGACGAGCATGGTGACGTCGTTGCGGGCGCCATCGGCGTCGTGCTGCTCCGCAGTCTGTCCGACGCGTGTGTCGGAACCGATCAGCAAGATGTTCGCACCGCCCTTGATGGCGCTGATGTCCTGGGTCTTGGCTTTGCCGTAATCCACATCGACGCGCTGGAAACGGTCGAGGCGAGTGACGGATCGGCGTCACTGACGGCGACCGGTTCAAGTACCTCAAATGGCTACCCTTGGCCTGCCGGGGCGTATGCGACGAGAGGCGTCCCGTTCTTCTCGCAATCGGCCGCTGCCTGCCGGAGCGCTCCGGTGAAGGGTGCAGCATCGGGGTCGAACTTCGTGGACGCCACCGTGGAGGGCGAGTTGTTCACAGCGTCCTGCAGGGCCACGAGGTCCGGACTGAGCCCGACGTTCGGCGTCCGGAGCAGCCCGGACAGCGTGGTGGGAGTGAGATTGATGATGGCTGCGTAGCCGTCGTCCCTCAGCGTGCCGGCACTGCGTCCCAGCGTTGCGATGGACAGGTTGGACTGCAGTTCTGACAACCCCGAGCAGGTGACTGCGACGCCCTGATCAGGTGCGTGCTTGGCTTTCGGAGTCGCGACCTTCGCGGTAGACGCTGGTGTGTGGTCGGCAATGTGTGGCGCTGTGCCGACGCAGCCCGCCAGCGCGACAAGTGCGGCAACTGCCGTCATCGCGGTCAACAGAATGCGCATGGTCCCCCCGGTGAGCAGCTCTGGTGCCTTCGATCCTTGTACCAGCCTAGCTCGGCCGCCATCGCCGCATCGGCCGTCGTGCCCCGCGTCTACCAGGGGGTTGAAGGCACGGCGCGAGGTACCAAGGCACACCGTGAGCCGTGGCGTCGCATCAGCGCGGAACCAGGATCGTGCTCTTGGGTTCCGCGGCTGATCGATTGTCAGGATCGATGAAGGCCCTGGTTCGTCGAACGCCTATCGAGCGCAACCACTCCACGACGATGGACGATGCTTCAAGGCGGTCGAACAGCCGCCAGGCTGTCAGTGCAAGGGCCTGAGCATCACGGAGCCATCGATTGCGCCGACCTCGAGGACGGCCGAGCCGGCGCTGTCTCCCTCCGCGTGCATGCTGACGTCCTTGCCGGTGCTCGAGGCCACGAATCGCAGGAGATCGAGGAGTGCCGTCAGCGAGGCATCATCGATGATCTCGCGCAGATCGAAGTCGAACGTGATCGGAGCGCCCAGGCCGAGGGAGAAGTTGACGAGCACTCCGGGTGCCGGCCGCACCCGGGTCGGACCGAGTTCGTCTTCAGGCCCGGCATCGAGGACGTGCCAGGGTGAGCGTGCGAGTGCTGCGCGAAGTCGGTCGACGTCCGCTCCGGTAGATCCGATCACCGTCGCGTCCGGAAGGACCATGGCGTCGACGCCGGGCTCAGGAGCGAACGCGCGGCGCAGATCGGCGGCGGTGAACTCTGGTTCCATGCGAGGAGTCTGTCTCGATGCATCGACGGAGCCAACCGCGTCGGTGCACGATCGTCTCCGGGGCGCGATGCGGCCCGCTTCACTGCCTGGTCCCGTCGCGGCGTAGCCTCGCTCGCATGTCCGAGAGAACGCCCGAAGAGCACCGCACACTGGTTCGGTCGCTGTTCGGCCGGCCCGGGGTTGCAATCAGCTGCTTGTGGCTCGGTGTCGGGCTCGCATGGCTCGGGCTTGCGATCGCCGAGCCGAGTGCGTTCCGGTACTTCGTGGCTGCGCTGTGGCTCATCATGGGTGGCGGGATGCTCGTCGTTGCGCTGAACGACCGGGCTGAGCGCAACCGGCAGCGAACATCGTCCGGTCTCGCCCGAGCGGCATCGGGCCCGCTGTCCGACCGCTCTGAACACTCTGATCGAAACGCTCCGTGATCCACCCGCCCAGTGGACTGCATGACCTCGCAGCGACGGGCACAGCGCGAACTGCGAGACTCCCACCATGACGAGAGGTGGAGGGCCGGAGTTCCCGGACGTCGACCCGCGGTTCGACGTGCAAGCGCGACGACTCTTCGGGCCCTTCTGGCAGGTGCGGGTCACCGACACCGTCTCCGGTGGCGCGATCCCGGTGAGCGGAGGCGCGTTCCTCACCGGGTACGGATCGGTCCGGCGTGCGGCGAAGTACTCCTCGCGGCTCTGGCTGAGCAGGATGGAGCGGCGGGACCGGCGTGCTGCCCGGAAGCCGACCGCCTGACGGCGTTCGCCGTCCGGAGAGCGACGCCCGGCGCGGTCAGCTCACCGGACCTCGTCCGCCAGCCGCGGAAGCGCGTGCGCTCCACGGACCGCACGCTCGATGAACGGCACCACGTCCGCACCCAGCCCGGCGACGGCCTCGGCGAAGATCTCCATGTCGACCAACTGCATCCGTTCGAGGTGGTCCGCGTTCTCCGGAGTGATCGCGCTGCCGAGAGCGTCGAGCGCGCGGCTCGACCCGGTGCCGGATCGGAGGACCTCGACGAGCGGACCCGTCTCCACGCCGAGGGCACCCGCAATGTGGAGCACCCGGTCCAGGCTCTCCTGGTTCGCCATCAGCAGGGCGTTGTTGAGGAGCTTCGCGGTCTGACCGGTCCCGGGACCGCCCATGTGCGCGATGGTGGCCGAGAACGTCTCGAAGACCGGGCGGACGCGCTCGAGGACCGCCGCGTCCCCGCCGACGATCGTCACGAGTCGACGCGCGACGGCGCCGGCGCGGCCCCCGCTCACCGGCGCGTCGAGGACGTGCACGCCGGTGGGTGCGGCGAGGTCGGCGAGCTCCAGCGCGAAGGCCGGGAGGCCTGTGCCGTGGTGCACGAGGACGGAGCCGGCCCGCATCCCGGCGAGGAGGCCACCGGTGGTCACCACGTCGCGGACGCCGTCGTCGTCGTTCAGGCAGAGGCCGACGACGTCGCTCGCGGCGCCGAGCTCCGCCGGCGTGGCGTGCACGGTGACGGGGAGTCCGTCGAGCGCGTCGAGCGAGCCCGGACGCCGGGCCCACACGTGCAGGGTGTGGCCGGCTTCAGCGATCGCGCGGGCCATCGGAGCGCCCTGGTCTCCGAGTCCGATCCAGCCGACGGCGAG
This sequence comes from Curtobacterium sp. ISL-83, assembly GCF_018613895.1. GTDB lineage: Bacteria > Actinomycetota > Actinomycetes > Actinomycetales > Microbacteriaceae > Curtobacterium. The sequence goes on along the minus strand of NZ_JAGGPH010000002.1, from coordinate 106,290 downwards.
GGTCGTGGTGAGCATGGTGGTTCCTTCCTGAGTGTGTCGTGTCGTGTCGGGTGTGTGCTGACTCGTGCCGCGATGGCACGCGGTCAGGCTGCGAGGAACCGCTCGGACATGGTCCACATGCGGTCGGCGTTCTCCGGGTCGAGCGCGTAGGGCGCGACGGTGGTCACCAGGACGGCCGGGTCGGTGATGCGCTCCGTGGCGGGCGTCGCCTCGGTGTTGTCGTTGAAGTAGCGGCCGCCGATGCCCGCCAGCAGGGGTGAGACCGCGACGAACACGCTCGTCGAGGCGCCCTGCTGCACGTTCTTCTGCAGGTGCTCCGGGGTGGCGAGCGAGCCGCCGACGTGGCGCTGCAGGTCGGTCTTGATCGCGCCGGGGTTGAGCGCGTTCACGGTGATGCCGTCGTCGGCCCAGCGCTCCGTCGCCCCCACGGCGAACAGGATCTCCGCGGTCTTCGACTGGGCGTACGCGGACACGGGGTCGTAGATGCGGAAGCGGTAGTCGACGTCGTCGAACACGACCGGTCCGAACAGGTGGCCGGACGAGCTCACGACGACGACGCGGGCGCCGTCGGACGCGCTGGCGAGGGCGTCGTGCAGGCGTGTGGTGAGGTCGAAGTGTCCGAGGTGGTTCGTCGCGAACTGCATCTCCCGACCGTCGGCGTTCCGCGTCAGGTCCTGGATCATCATGACGCCGGCGTTGTTGACGAGCAGGTCCAGGGGGCCGGTCCACGAGTCGGCGAAGGCGGCGACGGACCGCCGGTCGGTCAGCTCGAGCGGCGCGGTGTGCACGTTCGGGTTCCCGGTGTCCGCGGACACCTCCTCGGCGACACGCTGCGCCGCGTCCATCCGGCGCGCGGCGATCGTGACGTCGGCGCCGCGGCGTGCGAGGGTGCGCACCGTCTCGACGCCGATGCCGGACGCGGCACCGGTCACGACCGCACGCTTGCCCGTCAGGTCGATGCCCTCGCTGACCTGGTCGGCGGTGTCGGTCCAGTGGAACGGCGTGGTGATCTGGGTGGTCATGGTGGTCCTTCCGATGACGGCGACGGTGGTCCGGACGGTCCGGTCCTCGTCGCCGGAGGCCATCGTCACGCCCCTCGCGACCGTGACGAGAGACCCCGGTGGAGCAGTGCCCTGCCAGGACCAGGATCCGATCGCGCCCGCCGATGCTGCCGCCCTCGACCGGCAGGCGTTACCGTCGTCACGTGGACGGCACGAACCCCCTCGGCGAGTACCTCAAGGCACGTCGGCAACTCGTCACGCCCGAGCAGGTCGGGCTCCCCCGCGGCCCCCGCCGGCGGGTCCCGGGACTCCGTCGTGAGGAACTGGCGCTGCTCGCGGGGATCAGCCCGGACTACTACCTCCGGCTGGAACAGGGTCGGGACCACAACCCGTCCGCACAGGTCCTCGACGCCCTCGCTCGCGTCCTGCACCTGGACCGCGAGGGGACCGCGTACCTGCAGCAGCTCGGCCGCGCCGCACCGGCCGTGCTCCGTGCACCGGGGACGGCGACGAGGACGACGAGGACGACGCCGAGGACAGCGACGACGCCGGGACCGACCACGACGGCACCGACCACGGCCGCACCGACGACTCTCGAGGACCGCGTCGACCCCGCGATCGTGCAGCTGATCGACGAGCTGCCGGTGCCGACCTTCGTCCAGGGCCGCTGGCTCGACGTCCTCGCCGCGAACCCGCTCGCCCGCGCACTCTCGCCCCAGTACCGGCCCGGCGTGAACCTGCTCCGCGCCGCGTTCACCGACCCGCGAGACCGGACGCTGCACCAGGACTGGGACCGAGCGACCGAGGAGGCCGTGTCCGGGCTGCGCGCGGCCGCCGGCACCGATCTCGACGACCCGCGGTTGCAGGACCTGGTCGCCGAGCTGTCGGCCGTGAGCGACCGGTTCCGCGAGCTCTGGGCCCGGCACGACGTCCGGGGCAAGGTCGGCGGGACGAGCGTGATGCTCCACCCGGAGGTCGGGCCGCTCGAACTACGCCACGAGAAGTTCGCCGTCACCGGCAGCACGGGCCAGCTCATGGTCGTCTACCACGCCGAACCGGGCTCGCCGTCGCACGACGCCCTCCGCCGGTTGGCCGCCTCGATCGAGCAGGCAGGAGCCGCGCCAACGGGCGCCATCCCCCCAGGAGCAGCGGTAGCACCGGCACCACCAACACCAGGACTGGCACCGGCACCGGCACCGACCGGTCCACCCGTCGGGGGACACGACCGCGGAAAACTCTCAGATACGAGGTAAGCGGGTCGTATTCCGCGGCGCGGAGGCTCCCATGACCGGTTTTTATCTCATCACCGTGTTAGCGTGACGAACATGACCGACACCACCACCGTCGTCCCCCCGGCCGTCACGGCCACGTCCGCCCCGCTCCGCGAGGTCGGCGCCCTGATCCGGGGCGCCCGCAAGGGACGCAGCATGACCCAGGCCCAGCTCGCCGAACGCGTCGGCACCAGCCAGAGCGCGATCAACCGGATCGAGCAGGGCGGCCAGAACCTGTCGCTCGAGATGCTCACCCGCATCAGCGACGCCCTCGACCAGCAGATCGTCTCCATCGGCGGCGCCCCGCAGCGTGCCCACCTGCGGGTGCAGGGCGGCCGGAAGCTCAGCGGCTCGATCGCGGTGAACTCGAGCAAGAACGCGGCGGTCGCACTGCTCTGCGCGTCGCTCCTGAACCGCGGGGTCACGCGGCTGCACCGGGTCGCGCGCATCGTCGAGGTCGACCGCATCATCGACGTCCTCCGCAGCCTCGGCGCGAGCGTCACGTGGTCCGTCGACGGCGAGACGCTCGAGATCGTCGCCCCGAGCGACCTCAACCTCGACGCGATCGACGCCGACGCTGCCCGCCGCACGCGGAGCGTCCTGATGTTCCTCGGGCCGCTGAGCGGTCGGTACGGGTCGTTCCGGCTGCCGTACGCCGGCGGCTGCGACCTCGGCACCCGCACGGTCGAGCCGCACCTCATCGCCCTGCGTCCGTTCGGTGTCGACGTCGAAGCGACCTCCGGCTGGTACGAGGTCGGCGTCGCGAACACCGAGGTCCCGACGAAGTCCGTCGTCCTGACCGAGCGCGGCGACACCGTGACCGAGAACGCGATCCTCGCCGCGGCCGCGCGCGACGGCGTGACGGTGCTCCGGAACGCCAGCCCCAACTACATGGTGCAGGACCTCTGCTTCTTCCTGGAGCTCCTGGGCGTGCAGATCGAGGGCATCGGCACCACCACGCTCCGCATCACCGGCAAGAGCCGCATCGACGAGGTCGTCGACTACTGGCCCAGCGAGGACCCGGTCGAGGCGATGAGCCTGCTCACCGCCGGCATCGTCACCGCTTCCACCCTCACCGTCACGCGCGCCCCGATCGAGTTCCTCGAGATCGAGCTCGCGACCCTGGCCGAGATGGGCCTGCGCTTCGACGTCACCGAGGAGTACGCCGCCGCGAACGGCCGCACCCGCCTGGTCGACATCACCGTGCACCCGTCCGAGCTGCACGCACCGATCGACAAGATCCACGCGATGCCGTTCCCCGGGCTGAACATCGACAACCTGCCGTTCTTCGTCGTGATCGCCGCCATGGCCGAGGGCACCACCCTCGTGCACGACTGGGTCTACGAGGGGCGGGCCATCCACCTGCTCGACCTCACCCGGCTCGGCGCGAGCGTCACGCTGCGCGACCCGCACCGGCTCGACGTCACCGGCCCGACGCACTTCTCCGGTGCCGAGGTGAGCTGCCCGCCTGCCCTCCGGCCCGCCGTCGTCATCCTGCTCGCGATGCTCGCCGCCAAGGGCGAGAGCGTCCTGCGGAACGTCGGCATCATCGCCCGCGGGTACGAGCAGCTGCAGGAACGACTGAACTCCCTCGGCGCGTCGATCGAGACGTTCCACGACTGAACCCGGTCGGATCGGACCAGAACGCGTCCGATCAGTGACCCGACGGCCCGCCCGACCCGTGTCGAGGCGGGCCGTCACCGTCGTCCGGGAGCCGCACCGCGCCTCCCGGACGCCCAGCCCGGACCGGGTTGACTGAACCGTCGTCGATGTGAGGAGCGCGTGTGCTGGGACCGGAACTGGTGGTCGTGCTCGGCATCGCCATCGCACTGACCACCGCCGTCGCGAGGCGCCTGCGGGTCGCGCCACCGGTGCTGCTCCTCGTGATCGGCGCGCTGCTGGCGTTCATCCCGCAGTTCGCCCGCGTGCAGCTGCCCGCCGACGCCGTGCTGCTGCTGTTCCTGCCGGCGCTGCTGTACTGGGAGAGCCTGACCACGTCGCTGCGCGAGATCCGCAAGAACCTGCGCGGCATCGTGCTGATGGGGACCCTGCTGGTCGTCGTCACCGCGGGCGGCGTCGCCGTCCTGCTGCACGTGATGGGCATGCCGTGGGGTCCCGCGTGGGTGCTCGGCGCCGCCGTGGCCCCGACGGACGCCACGGCGGTCGGTGTGCTCACGAAGATGCTCCCCCGCCGCAACGTCACCGTGCTCCGCGCCGAGTCGCTAGTGAACGACGGTACGACGCTCGTCGTGTACGGCATCGCCGTCGCGGTGACCACCGGCGCGCAGCACCTCACCTTCTGGAACGTGTCCGGCATGCTCGCGCTGTCGTACCTCGGTGGGATCGCCGCGGGACTCCTGGCCGCGTGGCTCGGGACGGTCGTGCTCCGGCGCGTGGACACCGTGGTGCTCGAGAACCTGGTCACCCTGCTCGTGCCGTTCGTCGCGTTCCTGGGCGCGGAGGCGATCGGTGCCTCCGGCGTGCTCGCCGTCGTCGCCGCCGGCATCGTGATCAGCCAGGTCGGCCCCAAGCTCGACCGGGCCGAGACCCGGCAGCAGGTGCGGGCGTTCTGGTCGTTCCTGACGTTCCTGCTCAACGGCTCGCTGTTCGTCCTCGTGGGGATCGAGGCGATGATCGCCGCCCGCACGCTGCACGCGTCCGACATCTTCCGCGGCCTCGGCGTGGTCGTGGCGGTCTCCGTCGCGCTGGTGCTGCTGCGGTTCGCGTTCCTGAACGCCGCTGGCGGGACGGTGTGGCTGGTGACGCGTCGGACGGGAGGCGCGCCCCGCGAAGGACACCGGGACCGGTTGGTCAGTGGGTTCGCCGGGTTCCGCGGCGCGGTCTCCCTGGCGATGGCGGTCGCCGTCCCGCGGACCCTCGAGTCTGGCGCTCCGTTCCCCGACCGGGACCTGATCATCTTCGTGACCGCCGGCGTCGTCGTGCTCACGATCGTCGGGCAGTCGATCGTGCTGCCCCTCGTGCTCCGCCGCGCGGCGCTGCCGGAGGACGAGTCCGTCGCCGAGGAGCGTCGGCACGCGGAACGGACGGCGATCGAGGAGGCCCTCGCGGCGCTCCCCCGGCTGGCTCGTTCCACGGGCGCCGACCGTGCGACGGTGGCGCGGCTCCGGAAGGACTACGAGGCGCACCTCGACGTCATCGAGGCCCGTGCCGAGGACGACGACGACCACCCGGCGCTGCAGCGGCACGACAACGCGGTCGCGCTCGAGCTGGCGCTCGTGCAGCACAAGGCAGCGACGCTCCTGCGGCTGCGCGACGAGGACGAGATCGACGACCTGGTGCTCCGGCAGATCCGCGCCGGGTACGACGCCGAGGAAGCCCGGTTGAACGGGGCCGTACCGCTCTGATCCGGGGCTCGACCGGGCCCTGGTGCTCGTCAGCCGACACGGACGATCCCGGAGGCAGTGAGCAGCTCCTCGATCCGCCCCCGGCACCCGCCGCAGCCGGTGCCGGCCCGAGTGGCCGCACCGACGGCCTCGATCGTGTCGGCTCCCGCTCCCGCGGCTGCGGTGACGGTGCCCGCGGACACCCCGTTGCACGCGCACACGGTGGCGTCGGCGTCGAGCGCACGCGGAGCAACGCGTGCCGCCGTCGGCGCATCGAGCCGGAGGAGCGTGGCCGGGTCCCCCGGCACGCTGCTCCCCCGCTCGAACAGGAGTGTCAGCTCGGCCCCGGCGCGTGGCATCCCCACCGTCACGAAACCGACGAGCACGTCGCCCCGCACGACGGTCTTGCAGTACTGACCGCCGACCGGGTCCAGCCAGACCCCGACCCGGACGTCGTCGTCGCGCCACGGATCGACGTCCACGAGACCGCCCGCCACGAGGTCCACCCCGGTCGCCTTGAGCATCACCACCGCCGGTCGCTCGACGGGACCGTCGTCGGTCGGGAGGAGCGGTGCGGCGGTGGCCCGCGCCTCCCGGGTCAGGCGATCCGCGAGCCGCGACGCCTGCCGCCATCCGGGTCCGATCAGCCCGGCCGGACCGCCGGACACCGGCGCGTCGGGATCCACGACGTGGGCGCAGTCACCGATCGCGTGCACGGAGGGATCGGTCCAGCTCCGGAGTTCCTCGTCGACGAGGACGCCGCGGTCCGTCGCGATGCCGGCCCGTTCGGCGAGTTCGGTCCGGGCGGCGACGCCGCAGGAGAGCACGAGCAGGTCGCCGGGGATGCGCGAGCCGTCCGCTCCGAGGAGGGCGCTGAACCGTGGCCGACCGTCCGGGCCGTCGACGGTCTCGATCGCCTCCGCCCGGGCGTTGGCGGCCAGCCCGACCCCCGCGGCGCGGGTCACCCGGGCGAGCACCCGGCCACCGTCGCGATCGAGGTTCCGCGCCATCGGAGCCGGGCCCTGGTGCACCACGACGACCTCGGTCCCGTGCTCCGCCGCGAGCAGCGCGAACTCCATCCCGAGGACGCCGGCGCCGAGCACGACCACGGTTCCGCCGCTCCGGACGGTCGCGCGGACCTGGTCGGCGTCCTCGAGGTCCCGCATCGCGACGACGCCGAGCGGGAACGGGTCCGTGCCGCGATCGACGTCTGCGGCGGCCGTCGGGACCCGACGTCGGTCGTGCCGGACGTCCCCGAGGCCCACCAGCGTCGGGATGTTCGGACGGGCGCCGGTGGCGAGCACGAGCCGGTCGTAGTCGAGCCGCTCCCCCGAGTCGAGCAGCACGGTCTGACGGGTCCGGTCGAGCTCGACGGCCGCTGCCCCCAGGTCGATCCGGACACCGGCGGCGCGCGCTGCGGCGGTGTCCGTGACGTCGAGGCGCGCGCGGTCGGCGGCTCCCACCGCGTACTCCGCGACGAGCACGCGGTTGTAGGCGTCCTCGCGCTCGGCACCGACGACCGTGAGGGCGACGTCACCGCTGGTCACGGCGGGCAGCAGCTCCTCGACGAAGCGGGCGCCGACCGGACCGTAGCCGACGAGCACGATCCGCAGCGGGTGGTGTTCCGCGGTCACGACGGCTCCGTCCCGGTCCGGAGGGCGTCGCCGGCGAGCCGCACCGTCACGACGGTGCGCTTGAACTCCGGCATCGCGGACAACGGGTCGACCGCCGCGACCGTCAACCGGTTCGCCGCACCGTCGCCCGGGAAGTGGAACGGCATGAAGACGGTGTCGTGGCGGATGTCCTCGGTGAGGGTCGCGGTGCCCTGCGCCGTGCCGCTCGTCGAGCGGAGTTCCACGGGGTCGCCGGCACGGATGCCGAGGCGCGCGGCGGTGTCCGGGTGGATCTCGACCGCGGCGGTCGGAGCGGCGGCGACGAGCTCGGGCACCCTGCGGGTCTGCGCACCCGACTGGTAGTGCTCCAGCAGTCGGCCGGTGATGAGGGTCAGCTGGGACCTGGTGCCACCGCCACCCGCACCCGGTCCTCCTGCGCCGGTGCGTCGCGGCAGCGGCTCGCCCGCGCCGGATCGCGGCCGCACCGGGACCATGCGGGCGCGGCCGTCGTCGTGTCCGAAGCGGTCGGTGAACAGACGTGGGGTGCCCGTCGAGCCCGCCGGGTACGGCCAGTGTGCGGCGATCCCGGTGTCGAGCAGGTCGTGGCTCAGGCCGGAGTAGTCCGCGATCCCGCCCGCCGACGCCCGTGCGAGCTCGTCGAACACGACGGCGGGCTCGGTCGGCCAGGTGGACGGGGCGTCGAGGCGCGCGGCGAGGTCGGCGAGGACGTCGAGTTCGCTCCGTGCGGCACCCGGGGGCGGGAGGGTGCGTCGACGGCGGATGACACGACCTTCGAGCGAGGTCATCGTGCCCTCCTCCTCGGCCCACTGGGTGACGGGGAGCACGACGTCGGCCAGGGCCGCGGTCTCGGACAGCACGAAGTCCGAGACGACCAGCAGGTCGAGCCGCCCGAGACCCTCCCGGACCGCCCCGACGTCGGGGCCGGAGACGACGACGTTCGCGCCGTGGACCATGAGCGCCCGGACCCCACCGGGGCGGCCGAGCATGCCGAGGAGTTCGACCGCCGGCACGCCCGGCCCCGGGATGACCGACGGATCGACGCCCCAGACGCCGGCGACGTGCTCCCGGGCTGCGGGGTCGGTGATCTTCCGGTAGCCGGGGAGCTGGTCGCACTTCTGGCCGTGTTCGCGCCCGCCCTGCCCGTTCCCCTGGCCGGTGAGCGTGCCGTACCCGGATCCCGGGCGGCCGACCAGGCCGAGCAGCAGGGCCAGGTTGATCGCCGCCGTCGCGGTGTCGGTCCCGTCGACGTGCTGCTCCACCCCGCGCCCGGTCAGGACGTGCGCCCGGTCCGCGGCGGCGAGCCGGCGGGCGAGCGACCGGACCACTCCGGCCGGCACGCCCGTGTGTTCCTGCACCCGCTCGGGCCACCACGGCGCGACGCTCCGGCGGACGGCGTCGGCGCCGGACGTCCGGGAGGCGACGTACGCCTCGTCCGCCAGGCCCTCGGCGAACACGACGTTCGCGAGACCGAGGAGCAGGACGAGGTCCGTCCCCGGTGCCGGTTGCACGTGCACGCCAGCACCGTCGTCGGTCAGTCGCGCGGTCGCCGATCGGCGAGGGTCGACCACCACGAGCCCGCCGGCCGCACGAGCGCCCTCGAGGTGCCGGACGAACGGCGGCATGGTCGCGGCGACGTTCGACCCGAGCAGCAGCACCACCTCGGCGTCGTCCAGGTCGGTCACCGGGAAGGGCAAACCCCGGTCGACGCCGAAGGCCCGGTTCCCTGCTGCCGCGGCTGACGACATGCAGAACCGGCCGTTGTAGTCGATGCGGGACGTCCCCAGCGCGAGCCGGGCGAACTTGCCGAGCTGGTACGCCTTCTCGTTCGTCAGCCCGCCGCCACCGAACACCCCGACGGCATCGGGGCCGGACTCCGCACGGATCCGCCGTAGCCCGGTGGCGACGGTGTCGAGGGCCTCGTCCCAACCGACCTCGACGAACCCGTGCGCGGTGCGGACGAGCGGCGTGGTGATCCGGTCGGGCACGGTGAGGAGCTCCGCCGACGTCCAGCCCTTCTTGCAGAGCCCTCCCCGGTTGGTGGGGAACTCCCGCGGTGTGACCGTCGCTCCCCCGTCGGCTGCGGGGGTCAGGGTCATCGCGCACTGGAGCGCGCAGTACGGGCAGTGGGTGGCGGTGCCGGTCGTCACGGTGTGCGGTCCCCGGGTCAGATGCGGACGCCGGCGCGACGGCCCCGGACGGCGAACACGATGGTCACGGCGATCATCACGACGTAGGCGGCGACGAACCAGCTGAGCCCGGTGGCGTACCCGCCGAACGAGGTCTTCGACAGGCTCAGCACCTGCGGCACGACGAACCCGCCGTACGCCCCGATCGCGGAGATGAGACCGAGGGCGGCGGCCGTCCGGCGCTGCGACCCGACGTCGCCGGCCCGCCGGTGTGCGTCCTCGGACCCGGCGCGGAGCGCGAAGACCGTCGGGATCATCCGGTACGTGGAGCCGTTGCCGATCCCGGCGGCTGCGAAGAGGACGAGGAAGCACCCCAGGAAGGTGCCGAAGCCCGCGGTCGGCAGGGTCGTGATCACCGCGATCGCGCCGGCCGCCATCACCACGAAGGAGACGATCGTCACCGACGTCCCGCCGAACCGGTCTGCGAGCCGGCCGCCGATCGGGCGTGCCAGCGATCCGACCAGTGCGCCGAGGAACGCGAGCGAGAGCGTGGCAGTGCCGACCCCGAAGGCGGAGAACGCCGGGAACTGGTCGGCGATGAGCTTCGGGAACACCCCGGAGAACCCGATGAACGAGCCGAACGTCCCGATGTACAGGAACGCGAGGAGCCACATCTCCGGCACCTTCACCGCGGCGATCGACGCGGCGAAGTCGGCCTTCGCGTGCGAGAGGTTGTCCATCCGCAGCCCCGCACCCACCACCGCGATCAGGATGAGCGGGATCCAGATCCAGCCCGCGAGCGGCAGCTGCAGCGTCACACCGGCACCGATGCTGACCACGATCGGCACGACGAGCTGTGCGACGGAGGCGCCGAGGTTGCCACCAGCGGCGTTCAGGCCGAGGGCGAAGCCCTTCTGCCGCTGCGGGTAGAAGAACGTGATGTTCGACATCGAGCTGGCGAAGTTGCCGCCACCGAGGCCCGCCGTCGCCGCGACCAGGAGCATCACGCCGAACGGGGTGTGCGGGTTGCCGACGCAGAGCGCCAGCCCGACGGTCGGGATGACCAACAGCCCCGCGGAGATCATCGTCCAGTTGCGGCCGCCGAATCGCGGCACCATGAACGTGTAGGGGAAGCGGAGTGTCGCGCCGACGAGACTCGGGATCGAGATGAGCCAGAACGTCTGCGCCGTGTCGAACGCGAACCCGGCGGCGGGCAGCGAGACGACCACGATGGACCAGAGCTGCCAGACGACGAAGCCGAGGAACTCGGCGCCGATCGACCACCGCAGGTTCCGCGCGGCGATGGCGGACCCGCCGTGCTCCCACTGGGCGGTGTCCTCTGGGTCCCAGCCGTCGATCCAGCGGCCGGGTCGGTGGGTGAGTCCGGGCGCGGAGCCCGCCGGGGTCGGTGTGGGACCGGCTGGCGAGGCGGCGGCGAGGCCGGGCTGGTCGATCTGTGTGGTCATGGTCACTCCTGGTGGCTGCGGGGCGTCGTGGTGGTGACCGCGTCGTGGCGGTCGAGCACGATGCCGACGAGTTCTGCGGGGGGCGGCGCGTCCTCGACGAGGAGCGGCCGGCTGGTCAGGTCCCCACCGGCCGCGACCGCGAGGTCGGCGAAGTAGCCGGGGGCGAGCAGGTAGGTGGCGACGGCGACACGCCCGACACCGGCGGCGGCCGTGCGCGTGGCCGCGACGGCGTCCGGGAGGCGCGGCTCGGCCGCCGAGATGAAGGACACGGTGACGGGGCGGTCCAGCACGACCGCCAACATCGCCCCGACCGTGTGGCAGTCCGCGACCGCGGACGCGTCCGTCGACCCCGCTGCGGCGAGGACGACGTGGTCGTCCGGCGTGAGGCCGGCGTCGTGGAGGCGGCGGGCCAGGACGTGCGCCAGGCGGACGTCGGGCCCGAGGGCGCCGCCGACGACGACACCGGGCGCGCTGTCGGTGCTGCTCTCGACCGCCGCGGGGCGTTGGGCTGCCGGGCCGGGTGCGCCCGCGGTGCGCTCGGCCGCGGCTTCGGCAGCCGCCTCCGCGAGGTCGACGTGCACGTGGAACCCCGCCGACAGCAGGAGCGGCACGACGACGGCCTCGGCGCCAGGGTCTGCAGCACGGAGCACGGTCGGGACGTCGGGCTCCTGCACGTCGACGAACGCGTCGAGGACCGGCAGCTCGGGTCGTGCCGTGCGGACGGCGTCGAGCAGCCCAGCGACGGCCCGTCGTCCCGCGGGGTCCGAGGTGCCGTGGGAGGCACCGACCAGCACGGTGGGCGCGGCCACCTCGACGACGTCCCCGGTGAGGCGGACGCGCCAGATCGGCAGGCATACGGAGGTATCCGTCAGGCACGCGCCCGAATCGAGGTCGTAGACGTCCTTGTGCAGCGGCGACGCGATGGTCGGGACGCCGCCGCGTGAACCCACGATCCCCCGGGCCATCACGGCCGCGCCGGTGTGCGGGTCGGCGTTCGAGAAGGCCCGGACAGTCCCGTCCGGCAGGAGGACGACCCCGACCTGGGTCCCACCGACGAGCGCGGTCTCACCCCACATCGGCTCGAGCTCGTCACGTCCGCACACGGGCGTCCACGCGGTCGCCGCGCTCGTGGCGATCACGTCGTCGGTGATGGCGATCATGCTCGGTCCTCTCGTCCGTCGTGACGTCGGGCCGCCGTGCACCGCTGTCGGTGGCGTCGGTGGCCTGCTGGGCAGCGAATCTACGGAGCGCGTGTTTCCGCGCCGGACCGTCGGCGTGACGCGCCGGTAACGATGACCTCTCGCCGGCCCCGACGCCGTGTGAGCGCCCCGACACACGCCGTCACACCGGTGCAACGGTGCCGTCACGTCGGCTCCGTAGCGTCGTCGGCAACGACCGGGCGCCCGTCCGGAGCAGGAGGTGCAGGCCATGTCGGAGACCACCGCGACCGCGTCACGTGGGACGGACGACTGCGACCAGGGTCGGCGGCACGTCGTCGTCATCGGCGGCGGGCCGGCCGCGCACCGACTCGCCGACTCGTTGCGCGCACGGCGGGAGGCCGGTGGGCCGCCCATCGGCGTGACGGTCATCGCCGAGGAGCCGTACCTGCCGTACGACCGGGTCGCGCTCTCGACGCGGCTCGCGGCACCGGTCGACCTGACGCTCGGCGACGGCACGCTCTGGACCGCTGCGGACGTGACGTGCGAGACCGGGGTCCGCGCGGACGCCATCGACCTCGCCGGGCGCACCGTCACGCTGTCGGACGGTCGGTCGCTGCCCTGGGACGACCTGGTCCTCGCGACCGGCTCCTCGGCCACCGTCCCGCCGATCCCGGGGGCCGCGGCCGGGCGGGTCTACCGCACGGTGGACGACGTCGACCGGCTCCGAGCCGAGATCGACGACTTCCGCGAGCAGCACGGGCGTCCCGCGGCGGTGGTCGTCGTCGGCGGCGGGCTCCTCGGGCTCGAGGCGGCTGGCGGTGCGCTCGCCCTCGGTGCCGGCGCGGCGATCGTGCACTCCGGGCGGTGGCTGATGTCCTCGCAACTCGACGAGGGCGCGGGCCAGGCGCTGGGACGGGTGATCGACGGCAAGGGCATCCGGATGCACCTCGGCACCCGCCCTTCCGAGGTCCTCACGGCGCCGTCCGGCCGGGTGATCGGCGTCGCGCTGCAGGACGGCACCACGATCCCCGCTGACATCGTCGTGTTCTCGATCGGCATCACGCCCCGCGACGAACTCGCCCGTGCGGTCGGCATCGAGGTCGCTCCCCGTGGCGGCGTGGTCATCGGCGCGGACTGCCGGACGTCGGCGCCCGGCGTGTGGGCCATCGGCGAGGTCGCCGCGGTCGACGGTGGCTGCGTCGGACTCGTCGCCCCGGCGAACGCGATGGCCGAGGTCGTGGCCGACCGGGTGTCCGGCGGGGCAGCCGAGTTCCCCGGGGTCGACGACGCGACGAAGCTGAAGCTCGCCGGGGTCGACGTCGCGTCGTTCGGTGACGCCTTCGCCCGGACGCCCGGCGCGCTGGAGGTCGTGTACGCCGACCCGCCCCGCGGGCTGTACCAGAAGCTCGTCGTCAGCGCCGACGCGAAGACCCTGCTCGGCGGGGTGTTCGTCGGCGACGCCGCGCCGTACTCGGGCCTCCGTCCACTGCTCGGTCGTGAGCTCCCCGCCGAGCCAGTGTCGTTCCTGTCCGCCGCCGGGGCGGAACCGCCCGCGGGGATCGAGTTGCCCGACGACGCGCAGGTCTGCTCGTGCAACGCCGTGACCGCAGGCGACGTCCGGGGGTGGATCGCCGGGGACCACGGCGAGGCCTGCACCGACATCGCCACGCTGAAGTCGTGCTCGCGGGCCGGCACCCAGTGCGGGTCCTGCGTGCCGCTCGTCAAGAAGATCCTCGACACCGAGCTCACCAAGGCAGGTGTCGCGGTCTCGACCGCGCTCTGCGAGCACGTGTCCATGAGCCGGACGGAACTGTTCGAGGCGGTCCGGGTGCTGGGCCTCCAGACCGCCGCCGAGGTCTTCGAGCGGTTCGCGACCGGCTACGGCTGCGACGTCTGCAAGCCGGTCGTCGCCAGCGTGCTGGCGACGCAGACCAACGCGTACATCCTCGACGCCGGTTCCGGGCCGCTGCAGGACACGAACGACCGCGCGCTCGCCAACATGCAGAAGGACGGGACCTACTCGGTGGTGCCGCGGATCCCGGCCGGCGAGATCTCCCCCGCGAAGCTCAAGGTGATCGCCGACGTCGCGGACCGCTACGGGCTCTACACGAAGATCACCGGCGGCCTGCGGATCGACATGTTCGGTGCACGGCTCGAGCAGCTGCCGGACATCTGGCGCGAGCTCGTCGACGCCGGGTTCGAGTCCGGGCAGGCGTACGGCAAGGCCCTCCGGAACGTGAAGTCCTGCGTCGGGTCGACCTGGTGCCGGTTCGGCGTGCAGGACTCCGTCGCGATGGCGATCTTCCTGGAGGAGCGCTACCGCGGGCTCCGGTCCCCCCACAAGTTCAAGATGGGCGTCTCCGGGTGCGCGCGGGAGTGCGCCGAGGCCCGGGCGAAGGACGTGGGCGTGATCGCGACCGAGAACGGGTGGAACCTGTACGTCGGCGGGAACGGCGGGTTCCAGCCCGCCCACGCGCAACTGCTCGCGACCGACATCGACTCCGAGACCCTCGTGCGGTACATCGACCGCTACCTCATGTACTACATCCGCACGGCGGAACGCCTGCAGCGGACCGCGCGGTGGCAGGAGGAACTCGACGGCGGGCTCGACCACGTCCGCGCCGTCGTGTGCGAGGACTCGCTCGGCATCGCCGCCGAACTCGAGGCGGCCATCGCGACGCACGTCGAGGGGTACGAGGACGAGTGGGCGGCGACCCTCCGCGACCCGGCCCGACTCCGACGGTTCCGGTCGTTCGTCAACGCTCCCGACACCCCAGACCCCACTATCCTGAGGGTCCCGGAGCGCGAGCAGACGCGTCCGGCGGCACCCGGCGAGCGGGGGTCGGGACCGGTGCCCATCGCCGGCGCGACGATCCCCGTCGGGCCGGGCCGTGCCTCCAGGGAGGGGTGACCGTGGAACTCGCACTGGACCTGACCGGTCGCGCCGTCCTGGTGGTCGGCGACGCCGACCCGGTCAGGAGGATCGTGGCCCGGTCCGCCGCGTCCGGCGCCGTGGTGGACGTCCGGACACCCGGTGTGGCCCTGCAGTGGATGCGCGCGATCCCGGTCGCACGCACCCCGGGCTCGGTGCCTCCGGCGGTCGTGGTCTGGGCCGCCGACGCGCACCCCCTGCGGGAGGCCGTGCTCGCAGCGGCCCGGGCGCTCGGCGCGCTGGTCGCCGAGGAACGACCGCTCGCTCCGACGCCACGCGGCCACGTGACCCTGGTCGGTGGCGGCCCCGGGGAGCCGGACCTGGTCACCGTCGCCGGTCGTCGGGCCCTCGCTGACGCGGACGTCGTCCTGCACGACCGGCTGGGACCCCGCGACCACGTCGCGGCGCTCGCCCCGGGAGCGACGTTCGTCGACGTCGGCAAGACGCCCGGACACCACGCCGTCCCGCAGCGGGACATCGAGCGGATCATGCTCGAGCACGCTGCGCGCGGCCGCCGGGTCGTCAGGCTCAAGGGCGGCGACCCGTTCGTCTTCGGCCGCGGCGGTGAAGAGGTGCTCGCGTGCCGTGCGGCCGGGGTGCCGATCACCGTCGTGCCCGGCATCACGAGCGCCATCGCCGTGCCCGCCGAAGCAGGGGTCCCCGTCACGCACCGCGAGGTCGCGCGTGCCTTCACCGTGCTGTCCGGACACGTCCCGTTCAGCGAGGACGAGCTGCGCCACCTGGTCGGGCTCGGCGGCACGATCGTGGTGCTCATGGGCATCGGCACGGTCCACCACACGATGGCGGGACTCCGCCGGCACGGGATGTCGGCGGACGTGCCGGTCGTCTTCCTCGAGCGGGGGTACACGCCGGAGCAACGGACCGTGCTGACGACGCTGGGCGGGGCCGACCGTGCCGTCGCGCTCGAGGGCGTGCGGTCACCGGCCGTGATCGTGATCGGCGAGGTCGTCCGTCTCGCGCGGGACGCCGCGGCGGTGGACGGGATGGCGGCGGACCTCGCGCAGGCCGGGGTGCTCGCGCAGGCCGAAGTGCCCGCACGGGTCGGGGTGTCCGGGTGAGCGAGGGTCCCACCACGGCCGCTCCGGCGTTCCGACCCGACCAGCTCGACGGCTTCCGGATCGCGGTGACGTCCGACCGCCGCTCCGAGGACCTGATCGCCGCGTTCGAGCGGCGCGGTGCCGAGGTCGTCCACGCGCCGACCATCCGGATGACGGGTGCGCAGGACGACGAGGCCCTGGTCCACGAGACGCAGGCGGTCATCGACGCCGTGCCAGACGTCCTGCTCGCCACCACGTCCTACGGGGTGCGCCGCTGGTTCGAGGCGGCCGACGCCGCCGGACTCGGCGACGACCTGACCGATGTGCTGCGCGATGCGCGGATCCTCGTGCGGGGCCCGAAGGCGCGCGGAGCGGTCCGCGCCGCCGGGCTCGACGACCACGGCATGAGCGAGCGCGAGACGACGGCGTCGCTCGTCGACCAGGTCCTCCGTGAACCGGTCGCCGGGCGCGTGATCGCCGTCCAGCTGCACGGCCTGACCGACCCGATGCAGCTCGACCGCCTGCGCGACGCCGGAGCGCGCGTGCTGACCGTTTCGCCCTACCGGTGGACCGTCCACGAGAACGCCGACCGTGTGGAGCGTCTCATCGCCTCGACCTGCTCGGGCGGCATCGATGCGGTGACCTTCACGAGCGCCCCCGCGGTGGAGGCCCTGTTCTCCATCGCCGACGGGATCGGGCGGCTCGGGGAACTGCAGGCGGCGCTGCGTGACGGCGTCGTCAGCGCGGCGGTCGGCCCGGTGACCGCCGCGCCGCTCGTCGACGCGGGCATCCTGCCGATCGTGCCGGACCGGTTCCGGATGGGCGCGCTCATCCGGCTGCTCTGTGAGCACCTGGAACGCTCAGCGGTCGAGGTCGTCACCGAGGGCGGCGCACTCGAGCTCCGCGGCAACCGCGTCCGGATGGGTGACGACCGCGTGACCCTGAGTCCGGTCGGCCTCGCGCTGTTCACCGCTCTCGTGCGGGCCGACGGAGCCACGCTCTCACGGCGTGACCTGTCCGACGCCGCGCCGGGCGCGCTCGATGACCACGGCGTCGACGTCGCGATCAGCCGACTGCGGCAGTCGCTGCCCGCTGCCGACGTGATCGGCACCGTGATCAAGCGCGGCTACCGGCTGGCCGTGCGGTCCTGATCACGGGCGCGGGCCCGGTCGCGCTCTGTGTCTCGGGAACGTGCGCCGCGGACTGACGCGAGACCGTCCCGACCCGCCGTCAGGACCGGACGTACTCGCGGATGACGCTCCGGTGCGTCCGCACCTCTACCCCGGGGCGGAAGCCCAGGTCCTCGAGGTCCTCCATGCCGTACGTGTCGGTGTGCGTCGGTGTCGCGTACTCGACGAGCCACACGCGGTCGACGCCCGCGAAGCGCCCGAGTGCCGCCGCACGAGCCGGCGTCATCGCCGTGTCGCGCCAGGTCGTCGACCGGGCGTACGGGATCTGGAGCGTGACGTCGCGGACGTTCCGGAAGCCCTCCGGGTACGTGTGCTCGGCGAGCCGCGGCCGCTGCGAGGGCCGGGCGGACTCGTCGAACACGATCGCGTCCCCGGGCACGGCGCGGGCACCGATCGTGGCGCTGATCTCGGCCCAGTCGCTGTTGTTCTTCGCGTAGGGGGTCCGCTGCGAGGCCCACACCGGCGCGGCCGCGATGAGCACGACGACCACGGCGACGGCACTGATCACGGTCGGACGCCGGACTCGCTCGGCCAGCCACGCGATGCCACAGGCCATCAGGATCGCTGCCGCCGGCGCCGAGTAGGACATGTACCGGCCGGAGAACATCGGGTGGACCGCGCTCGCGAGGACCAGGATCGTCGTCGGCAGCACCAGCCAAGCCGCGCCGAGCAGGACGAGCGAGGGACCGGTGCGGGTCGTGGTCGGGGTCACCATCGGGGCCGCGATCGCCGTCGGACCGGTCGTCCGGACGGCGTCGCTCTGCGTGCGCCCGGCCCAGGCGCGAACCGCCGGCACGGCCGCGGCGAGGACGGCGATGAGGATGAGCGCCCAGGCGAGCAGGGCGAAGGGCACGCTCGTGAACCACAGGCCGACGGTCAACGACTTGAACGTGATCGTGGTGCGGTGCGCCAAGAAGGCGACCTGTCCGCGCTCGAGCAGACCGAAGACGATCACGGGTGACGCGAGCACGACCGCCGTCCCCGCGGCGAGTGCCCAGCGTCGGAGCACCGCCCGACCGGGGCGGGACGCGAGCACGACCGTCGCGTGCACGGCGAGCAGCAGGACGGAGAACATGAACGTCCAGATGCCGAGCGCGAGCAGGCCGGTGTACGCCCACCACCAGCGCTTGCCGTCGGACCGACCGGTGAGGATCCGCACGAGTACCCAGGCGGCCCAGGCAGCGATCGCGGCGCTGAAGGCGTAGGACCGGGCTTCCTCGCCCATGTACGTGACGCGCGGCAGGACGGCGCAGACGATGCCCGCGACGACGGCGAGCCGGTCGTCACGCAGTTCGTGGACGATGAGCACGACGGCGGCGGTCAGGAGCCCGACGGCGATGGCGGACGGGAACCGCACCGAGAACGGGGATGCCCCGAAGACGTCGACCCAGGCGTGCAGGCCGCCGTAGTACAGCCCGTGCACGGCGTCGACGTTGCCGAGCATCCGGAGCAGGCTCGGGATCGATCGCTGGGCGGACATGACGCTCGTGCCCTCGTCGCCCCAGAGCGACGGGATCCAGGAGCCGATCGCGGACAGCACCATCGCCACGACACCGAGCACCGCGGCCCGGCCGGCGATGCCAGCGGGGACGGCGGGCTCCTCCGTCCGGAGTCGCGCGACGGACTGCAGTGTGGGACCGACCATGGACCCATGGTCGCGCAGCCGCCTGAACGGTTCGCTAACGGACGACCGTCGCGGTGCCGTCGCCGAGCGCCTGGGTGAGCGATGCGACCGTCTCGGCCCCGCCGCCGCGTCCCCACTCGGTGACGCTCCCGGCCCTGGCGGCCGCGACCAGGGTCCTCCAGAACGGCGATCCGCCGGAGGCGTCGACGACCGCGTCGAAGCGGATGTCCGCGACGATCCGGTGCCATTCCCGACTCCACTTGCGCTCGGCGGCACGCCCGCGGACGAACCCCGATCCGTTGGTGTTCCCCTGCCGGACCAGCTGGCGGATCCGCGGGTCGAAGGCTGACTGGATCGTCAGGTACCACCGGCTGCGAGAGTCCGAGAGCAGCACCGAGACGTCGATCCGGTCGTGGTCCAGGGCGTTGAGGACCGCGACGACCTCGGCCGCCAGGGGTTCCCGCGCCGATGCCGGGACGACCACGAGCAGCGACTTCCGCGTCGGCGAACCCGGGTCGGTCGTGGTGGTCCGCGGATCGCCGCCGGCGCCCTGGTCGAACACCGCCCGGATCAGCCGCGCCGTCGCTCCGCCGTCGTCGTGGGCGCTCATCCGCTGCCGCATCGCGGCCCGGGCGCTGCCGTCGTCGGTCGTCGACGCCACCGCGGCACCGACCGCCTCGGGCGTCGTCACCCGCGGACCGGGCCACTCGGCCGTCGGGATCGCCAGGCCCCGGTAGGACGCGTACTCCTGGACGTCCGGGACGAAGAACACGATGGGCCGGTCGAGCGCCAGGAAGTCGAAGAAGATGCTCGAGTAGTCGGTCACGAGCGTGTCCGTGACCCCGAGCAGGACGTTCGTCGGGATGTCGTTCGGCACGAGGACCCCGCGTGCGCCCGCCCGCTGTGCCGCGAGGTGGTGCACGACCTGGTGGGTCTTCAGCAGGACGACGAACTCGGCCGGGTCGAGCGCGGCCTGCATCGCCGCGACGCGCTCGAGCAGCAGGTCCGCGTCGTCCTCGGGACGCGCGAACGACGTGCCCCGCCAGGTCGGCGCCCAGAGGACGATGCGGCGGTCGCCGACGTCGAGACCGCGGTCGACGAGGTCCGCTCGCACCGAGCGCACCGCGGCGGCGTCGAGGAACTGCCGGTCGATCCTGGGGTAGCCGGTCTCGAGCACCGGTCGGGCCATCACGCCGTCGAGCCGATGTGCGCGCCGGAACAGCACGTCCGTGGTGAACGCGTTCGGCGACACGAGGACGTCGGCCTGCAGGAAGTTGCGCAGGACGTTCGCGACGCGGGAGGCGGGGTCACCGATCTCGAACCCCATGTTCTTCAGGGGGGTCCCGTGCCAGGTGTTCACGTACGTCTGCTCGGGCCGCTTGTCGAACTGCCGGTCGAAGGTCGCGTTGCTGATCAGCCATCCCGCCGTCGCCATGGCGCGGACGGCCCCGGTCGAGCCCGGCTGGACGAACCGGACGCGCGGGTGGTCGCGGAACTCCTGGCGGACCGCGGCGTTGTCGTTCTCGTCGGACAGGCTCCACACGTGCCGGAGGTGCTGCCGGTCCGGGTCCGTCACGAGGGACCGGAAGACCGCCTCCGGACTGCACAGCACACCGTTGCCGTTGAACGACTCGTAGAACACGACGTTCCGGTCCACCGGGCGGGTGCGCCAGAACGCACGGACCTCCGACCGGAACCGGCGGTCGAACCGGCGGCGGGAAGCGGACGTTCCGGACGTGTTCATCCGGTGAATTCTACCTTCCGTGGGAGTGCCATCTTCGCGAATTCTGGGAATCGCGAGAGGATCATCCACGCGTGCCCAGCGGGGCACCTTGAGGGAGTGTGCATGAGTGTCATCGGTAGGGGTCGGCGTCTGGCCCGACGGGTCGTGCGGTCGACGTCGGTCGAGTGGTACTCGTACTGGCGGGCACAGCCGATCCGGTCCGGGACGGTCCTGTTCGAGTCCTTCGCCGGCAACGGTGCGGCGTGCAACCCCGAGGCGTTGTTCCGTGCCCTCCTGGCAGCGCCGGACCAGCAGCACCGCCAGCTCGTCTGGGCCCTCGCCCCGGGGCGGGGCGTCGAGCTGCGTCGGGAGTTCCGCGACCACCCCCGCGTGCGGTTCGTCGAGCGCGACTCCGCCGCCTACTGGCGGGTGCTCGGGACCGCCGGGACCCTCGTCAACAACGCGACCTTCCCGCCGGCCTTCGCACGCCGTGACGGCCAGGTGTACCTGAACACGTGGCACGGCACCCCCCTGAAGCGGATGGGGTTCGACGAGCCGGACGGCGCGACCGCGTCGGCGAACGTCCTGCGCAACTTCCTGAACGCCACCCACCTGCTGTCGCAGAGCCCGATGATGACGGAGCGCATGTACCGGGGCTCCTACCGGCTCACCGGCGTGTTCCAGGGCGAGGTGCTCGAGGTCGGGTACCCGCGGAACGACCGGACGGCCCTGTCCGCGCAGTCGGGCTCCACGGCCGCCACGACGACCGACGCCGAGCTCCGTCGGACCTTCCGCGACCGCGGCTTCGACGTCGACGGACGCGCCATCGTCCTGTATGCCCCGACCTGGCGCGGCGAACGGTTCAACCGGGCCGAGGACGACTCGCTCGAACTCGCCGCAACCGCCGACCGACTGCAGGCCGCACTCGACGAGCGGGGCGCCTCCGCGCTCGTCATCGTCCGCCCGCACCAGATCGTGGCGCAGGCGGCCGAGGCCGTGCCGGCCCTCCGCCAGCGCCTCGTGCCCGAGGACCTGCCGACCAACGCCGTGCTCGCCGCGACCGACGTGCTCATCTCGGACTACTCCTCGATCATCGTGGACTTCGTCGCCACCGGGCGCCCGATCGTCCTGGCGCACAGCGACCTCGCGACCTACGCGACCGACCGCGGACTCGACGTCGCCGACGACGAGTGGCCGGGCGTCCGCGCCACGACGCCGGACGAACTCGCCGACGCCGTCACCGCCGCGGTGCTCCGCGACCCCGCCGCCGCCCCGTCGGCCCACGACCGCGCGCTGGCGGACCTCTACGTCCCCCGTGACGACGGACACGCATCGGAACGCGTCCTGGACGCGGTGTTCCGTCCCGGAGCCGCGCAGGACGGCGTCGTCCGCCTGGGCACGCCCACCGCCACGCGGATCCTCCTGCACATCGGAGCGCTCCGCGACAACGGCATCACCACGGCTGCCATGAACCTGCTCCCCCGCCTCGCCGACGCCGGGTACGACGTCACGGTGACGCACCCGCACTTCGCGAGCCGGTCGAGCCTCCGGAACCGGCACCGGATCGACCCGCGCGTCCGCGTCCTCCAGCGCACCGGCGGCATGAACGGCTCGAAGACGGTGCAGGTCCTCCGGCGCGCAGCAGACCTCCGCGCCGACGCCCGGGCGCACGCACGGGTGCCGGCGCTGCGCCGCCTGTGGGACGACGAGTGGCGACGGTGCTTCGGCACCGCCGAGTTCGACGTCGTCGTCGACTTCTCCGGGTACGCGCCGTTCTGGGCGCAGCTCCTCCTGCACGCCCCGTCCGACCCGCTGTCCTCCGTGTGGCTGCACAACGACATCGAGTCCGAGGTCGACCGGCTCGTCGGGGGCCGCCCCACCATGCGGCGGTCGCTCCGGGCGATGATCGCCCTGTTCGGCGAGTTCGACCACGCCGTCTCGGTCTCGCCCGCGCTCAGCCGACGGAACGCCGCCCAGCTCGGCCACCGTGTCCGCGCGCACTGGACGTTCGCCCGGAACCTCATCGACGCGGGCTCCGTGCTCACGCGGTCGCAGGTCCCGATGGACACCGTGCTCCTCGAGGCACAGCCCCCGGCGGAGGTCGACTTCGTGCTCCCGGAGTGGGTCGCCGACCTCCGGACCCCCGGCGACCGCCGCTGGTTCGTCTCGCTCGGCCGGCTCTCCCCCGAGAAGAACCACGACCGCCTGCTCGACGCCTTCGCACTGGTCGCGCAGACCGACCCGGCCGCGCGCCTCCTGATCGTCGGTGACGGCCCGCTGCGGGCCCACCTGGAGGCGCGGGTCGCCGACCTGGGGATCGCCGACGTCGTCGTCTTCACCGGCACCCTGCCGAACCCGTACCCGCTGCTGGCCGCGGCGGAGTGCCTGGTGGTCTCGAGCAACTACGAGGGGCAGCCGATGGTGATCCTCGAGGCCGCCGTGCTCGGCAAGGCCGTCGTGTCGACGCGGTTCGCCTCCGCCGAGGACGCCCTGCCGGACGGTGGGATCGAGCTGGTCGACCTGACACCCCGCGGCCTCGCCGACGGCATGCTGGCGTTCCTCGCGGGCCGGGTCCCCCCGGTGTCCCTCGACGACGAGGCGTACAACAGCGCGGCGTTCGCCGAGTTCGTCGCGGCGACCACGACCCGCGAGGGCGTGTCAGCCGGCAGCACCGTGGCGGGGAGCGCTGCGGACGGCACCGTGGGTGGAAGCACCGCGGACGGGACCGCGACGAGCTGACGGCAGCGGCCCGGTCAGTCCCGGGTCGCCACGCCCTGCCGCAGCATCGACCGTGCCGTCCGAGCACGCGGGATCACCCACACCGCGCTCCACCCGCCGAGACCGACCCACAGGCCGATCAGCAGCAGGGTGAGGAGCGTGCCGTGCTGGTCGCGCATCGACCACGTCATGGGGATCCAGAACACGCTCATCACGACCTTGCCCCACCCCGCCTCGAGCCGTCCGGCCTGCGCCTGCAGCATCGGGACCCACATCTCCGCGGGGACGCCGAGCGGGATCTCGCGCTCGGTGATCCACCGTTCCACGAGGACGACGCGCTCGTATCCACCGTCCGACCCCCACGAGCGCAGCTGCACGACGACCGCGACGGCGGCCCCGGCGACCGCGCTGGGCAGCCCGACCGACACGAGCAGGCCGGGGGTCACCGCCAGCCACGACGACACGATCAGGACCACGAGGACCGTGGCGAAGGCGGCTCCGGCCACGGCGGACCCGAGCAGGCGCATCCGGCCGGCCTCGTCGATCACTCCCACGTCCTGCACGCGGCGAAGGTTACTCGGGGGATCCGGGTGCACGCGGTGCGCTCAGTGGGTGGGGACCTGGCCCGCGCGGAGCATCGCCTGTTCGAGGAGCTCCAGGTCGATGCCGACGTGCCGTCGTGCCACCACCCCGGCCTCGGCGGCGCGACCGCCGCACACGGCGTCGACGAGGGTCTCGTGTTCCCGGAGTGCCCGTACCTCCATCTCGACCATCCCCTCCGGTGTCCCCCACAGGTGCGCCGGAGCGGCGATCGAGATCTGCGACTCGAGTGCCGCCAACGTCCCACCGAGCACGTCGTTGCGAGCGGCCTCGATGATGGAGCGGTGCAGCACCGCATCGGCCTGCTGCTTGCCGAAACCGGACTCCGCCGACCGGAACGCCTCGAGTCGGTCCCGGATGGTCGCGGCCCCCGCGTCGGTGATGCGTTCGGCAGCTGCGGTTGCGAGGGCGCCGTGCAGCAGGGCGATCGCGTCGGCGGTGTCCCGGATGCCCGCCCATCGGGCCAGCAGGGTCCGACCCACCGAGTCGGACGACGAATCCGGCCACTGCGTCCGCACGAAGGTGCCGCCGCCCCTGCCGCGCCGGGTCTCGAGGAGCCCACGGTCGACGAGGCGTGATAGCGCGCCGCGGACGGTGACCCGGGCGACCCCGAGCAGGACGGCGAGTTCACGTTCCGGCGGAAGCCGGGAGCCGGGGAGGTACTCACCGACCGCGACCGCCGTGACGAGCCGGTCCTCGACCTCGTCGACCCGGGGTTCCGCCGCCCGATCCGTCACTCGTGTCCCCTCCCCGCTCCGCAACGCTGTTACGGCCACGTTAAAGCAGCCGTAATGGTCTTGTGCCAGACCTTTTCTCGGTCCATGCTGACCGTCATGGCCATCATCACCGAATCCGCGATGCCGTTCCAGGACGGCGAGACCTGGTTCCGGGTCACCACTCCGGACGACGCCGTCCCCGGTGCTCTGCCCCTGGTGGTCCTGCACGGCGGTCCCGGCATGGCGCACGACTACCTACGGAACCTCGCGGAGCTGGCCGACCAGACCGGTCGGACGGTCGTGCACCACGACCAGTTCGGTTGTGGTCGCAGTTCGCACCGGCCCGACGCCCCCGCCGAGTTCTGGACGCCGCAACTCTTCGTCGACGAGTACGCGGCCCTCGTCGAACACCTCGGGCTCGGGGAGCACCACGTGCTCGGACAGTCCTGGGGCGGCATGCTCGGTGCCGAGATCGCCGTGCGTCAGCCCGTCGGGCTCCGCAGCCTGGCGATCTGCAACTCCCCCGCCTCGATGCAGCTCTGGGTCGAGGGCGCGGCCGAGCTCCGGGCCGAGCTCCCTGCCGACGTGCAGGACGCCCTCACCCGGCACGAGGCAGACGGCACCGTCCAGGACCCCGAGTACCTCGCCGCCACCGAGGTGTTCTACGAACGCCACGTCTGCCGGGTGGTGCCGATGCCGCAGGACTTCGTCGACTCCGAGGCTCAGATGGAAGCAGAGCCGACCGTCTACCACACGATGAACGGGCCGAACGAGTTCCACGTCGTCGGCACCCTGCGTGACTGGACCGTCATCGACCGGCTCGACCGAGTGACCGTCCCGACCCTCGTCGTCGCCGGTGAGCACGACGAAGCGACCCCGGCCACCTGGACACCCTTCGTCGATCGGATCGCCGACGTCCGGCAGCACGTGTTCCCGGGCGCCAGCCACTGCTCACACCTGGAGCAACCCGAGGAGTTCCGCCGCGTCATCGCGGCGTTCCTCGCCGACCACGACGACCAGCTCACCGGCTGATCGGCACCGTCGGCCCCACCCTGACCGGCCCCACCCTCTCCGGCCCGACCCTCACCGGCGCGACCCAGCCGGACCCACTCCGACCGGTCCCACCCCGACCGGCCGCATCCCGGACGGGCGGCACCTCCCGCACCCCGCCACGTGCCTCCCGTTCGCCGCTCCCACCTCCGCACCGTCCCTCCACCCGAAACGGAACCGACCATGTCGCAGCAGCACAGCGAGCTCTCCGCGCAGCAGCAGCTCGAGGCCTACGGCTACAAGCAGGAGCTCAAGCGCTCCGTCTCCACCACCGACCTGCTCATCTACGGGCTGGTCTTCATGGTGCCGATCGCCCCGTGGGCGATCTTCGGCACCGTCTTCAACGCGTCGAAGGGCATGGTCCCGCTCGTCTACCTGGTCGGCCTCGTCGCGATGATCTTCACCGCGCTCGCGTACGCCCAGATGGCGAAATCGATCCCCCTCGCCGGCAGCGTGTTCTCGTACGTCGGTCGCGGGATCCACCCCACCGCCGGGTTCTTCGCCGGCTGGGCGATCTTGCTCGACTACCTGCTCGTCCCGACGCTGCTCTACGTGTTCGCGGCCGAGAGCATGATCGGCATCTTCCCGGGGACCCCGCGGTGGATGTGGGCGCTGCTGTTCGTGGCGATCAACACCGTGATCAACCTGCTCGGGGTCTCGTCCCTCAAGCTCGCGAACCGGATCTTCCTGCTCATCGAGCTCGTGTTCGTCGTGATCTTCGTCGTCATCGCGATCATCGCGCTGACCGGTGGCACGGTGCCGGGTTCCTCGTTCAGCACCGCCCAGGTGTGGGACCCCGCGAAGGTGTCCGCTCCGCTCATCGCGTCAGCACTCTCGATCGCGGTCCTGAGCTTCCTCGGCTTCGACGGCATCTCGACCCTTTCCGAGGAATCGACCGGTCGCCGCGGCGGCGCTGGTCTCGCGATGATCCTCGCGCTCGTGATCGTCGCGTTCCTGTTCGTCCTGCAGACGTGGCTCGCTTCCGCCCTCGCCGCCGGTCGCGACTCGTTCCCGGACAACGAGGTCGGCAACGCGTTCTTCGACGTCGTCCGCCAGGCATCGTCGAGCGGTTGGGCGACGGCGTTCTTCGCGGTGAACGTCCTCGCTATCGGCATCGCCAACGCGATGGCCGCCCAAGCTGCGACGAGCCGACTGCTGTTCTCGATGAGCCGCGATCGGCAGCTGCCGGCGTTCCTGCACAAGCTCAACGGCCGTCAGGTCCCGCAGAACGCGATCATCGTCGTCTCGGTGCTCTCCGCGATCCTCGTGCTGTTCTTCGTCGGCCAGATCGACACGATCTCGTCCCTGGTGAACTTCGGCGCGCTGTTCGGCTTCATGCTCCTGCACGTGTCGGTGTTCGTGCACCACATCGTCCGGGGCGGATCGCGGAACTGGCTGCTGCACCTCGTCGTCCCGCTGATCGGCTTCCTGATCATCGGGTACGTGCTGCTCAACGCCGCCGTCGAGGCCAAGGTCGGCGGCATCGTCTGGCTGATCGTCGGCGCCGGTGTCTTCCTGTACTACCGACGCACGGGCCGCCCGACCGACGTCGGAGCCGAGGAACCGAGCAGCCTCGGCGAAGGCGCGAACCCGCCCACCCCCACCACCACGGAGGACCACCGATGACCCCGGACCACTTCCTGCCGAACACGCTCGGCCGCCCCGGCTACACCGCCGACCGCGAGCCGGTCCTGACGATCGTCGCGGGCACCGGCGAGACGATCGGGTTCGAGACGACGGACGCGGTGTACGCAGAACTGGACCAGCACCACGACATGGCCCAGCTGTCAGCGCCGATCAACCCGGTCACCGGTCCCGTGTACGTGGAGGGCGCCGAGCCCGGTGACACGCTCGTGGTGACGATCCACGACATCCAGCTCACGACGCACGGGTGGTCGGTGTCGCTGCCCGGCTCCGGCGCGCTGCAACACGTGATGGGCGACCGCGTCTTCGCCCGCCGCTGCCCGATCGTGGACGGCCAGGTGCATGTCACCGACCGCCACGCGTTCCCCGTCCGGCCGATGATCGGGTGCATCGGGGTCGCACCGGCCGACGGTGAGAACTCCACGATCATGCCCGCGTACGCCGAGGGCGGGAACATGGACGTGACCGAGGCCCGCCCCGGCTCGTCCGTGCACCTGCCGGTCCGGGTCCCCGGAGCGCTCTTGTCGATCGGCGACATCCACGCGCTCATGGCGGAGGGTGAGTCGTCCTTCGTCGCCATCGAGGCGCAGGGCACGGCGATCGTCTCCGTCGAGGTCGTCAAGGGCGGCCCGGCGCTCCGGGCTCCCCGCATCGAGACCGACGACGAGTGGCTGTTCGTCGGGCTCGGCGACCCCGTGCAGGAGAGCATCCGCCGCGGGTACGAGGACGCCTTCGCCTTCCTCGTCGACGGGCACGGGTGGAAGGCCGAAGACGCGTACGCGGTACTCAGTGCCGTCGGTGACTCGAAGCTCGGTGGCCCGACCGGCTCGGGTTCGCCGGACCCGCTGCACCCGTTCGACGCAGTCGGCGCGGTCACCCTGCACCGGGTCCCGAAGTCGGTGCTCTGACCGCCCTGGAGGCGCGCGGCCGGTGACCGACGTCGGTCACCCGCACCGCGCCTCCAGACCGACCACCGGCTGGAGGCGGGCCTGGTGCGCCGTCACACGTCGTCGGTACTGTTCCGCCATGGGGTTCCCGGGGGAGGCGGACGGCGTACGTGGTGCGTCGTCCTCTCCGGGGCAACCCCGGGGAACGCAGGAACAGCTGACACACCCGCCCCGAGAGGCTCGGCGCGCTCCGCGCGCGCTCCCTCACGGCAGCACCGATCAGTCCCCCGGGAACCCCGGTCCGCTCGCCGAGGTCGCACAGGCGCTGGCGGACGCCTTCCTGACCGCCGACGACTGGTCGCGTCCGGCGCTCACGGCCGTCGGGTACGACGCGATCGGGGTGGAGCGCGCGATCGTCGGTCTCGCCGTCGGCGCCGCGCTCGATGCGTACCCGCGCGCACCGAGCGACGCACCCCGCCAACTGGCGCGTGTGCTGGCCGCGGCACCGCGCCTCCAGTCCGCGTACGCGGCCCGCGATCCCCGTGTCCGGCCCGTCCGGATCCTCGCTCGTCCGGTGGGCGCGGTCCGGGCCGGTCGGTCCGTCGACAGCCCGCTGCTCGTCGACACGGTGCCCGAACTCGCACGGGCGCTCGACCTGACCGTCGGTCACCTGCTGTGGCTCGCGGACCCGGGTGGATGGAACCGGCGGCCCGACGCCTCCAGTGCCCTGCACCACTACGGGTACGCGTGGATCCCGCGTGGCGGACGGACGCCGCGGCTCATCGAGAAGCCGAAACCCCTGCTCCGGCGCACGCAGCGGCTCCTGCTCGACGGGCTGCTCGGGGCGCTGCCGGTGCACGACGCCGCGCACGGCTTCGTCGCGGGGCGGAGCGCGGTCACCGGGGCGGCGGAGCACGTCGGCCGACAGGTCGTCGTGACCGTGGACCTCACCGCGTTCTTCGCGTCGGTGACCGCCGGGTCGGTCTTCGGGGTGTTCCGTACCGCCGGGTTCGCGGAGCCCGTCGCGCGGGTGCTCACCGGGCTCTGCACCGCCCGGGTGCCCGTGCACGCGCTCCGTACCATGCCCGACGGCGGATCTGTCGAGCACCGCTTCGCCCTGCGGCAGGCGCTCCGACTCCCCCACCTGCCCCAGGGTGCGCCGTCGTCGCCGGTGCTCGCGAACCTGTCGCTGCGGCACCTCGACGCCCGGCTGGCGGGCCTCGCCGCAGCGTCCGGAGCGACCTACACCCGGTACGCGGACGACCTGACGTTCAGCGGGGACGACCACTTCGCCGGCAGCGTGGACGGGTTCCTGCGCGCGGTGGGGCGGATCGTCGTGGAGCAGGGGCACACGATCAACCAGGCGAAGACCCGCGTGCGGCGCCGCGGACGACGGCAGTCGGTGACGGGGATCGTCGTGAACGAGCGTGTCGCGCCGGGACGGGCCGAGCACGACCGCCTGAAGGCGATCCTGCACAATTGCGCGGTGCACGGGCCGCAGGGTCAGAACCGGGCTGGGCACCCGGACTTCCGGGCACACCTGGAGGGGCGGATCACCTGGATGATGCAGCTGAACCCGGAGCGCGGGGCGCGGTTGCGGGCGGTGTTCGAGCGGATCGAGTGGGGGTGAGCGTTCGTGCGTTCGCCGCGTTCGTGGGTCCTGCGTTCGCGCGTCGGTCCTGCGTTCGCGCGTTCGTGGGTCATGCCGTTCGCGCGTTCGCCGTGGTGGTCCCGGTCGTCCCGGTCGTCAGCGGGTCGGCGCGGTGCCGGGTTCGCTGGACGACGCGCCGACCCGGCTGGCCGGTCGCAGGTCGCGGATCCGCTTTGCGGGCACCCCGCCGTACACGCCCCAAGACGCCAGGCGCCCGGTGACGACCGCTCCGGCCGCGACCACGACGTCGTCCTCGATGGTGGCACCGGGCAGGATCGTCACCCGCCCCCCGATCCACACACGCGAGCCGATGTGCACGGGCCGACCGACGGGGCTCATGCTCCAGTGCCCGTCCTCGTCGATCGGGTGGTCGCTCGTCGCGATGAGCGTCTGCATGCCGATGGCGGAGTAGTCGCCGATCGTCACGGGAGCGATGGCCTGGATCTGCACGTCGCTGTTCACGTAGACCCCGGTGCCGATCGTCAGGAAGCGGGGGCTGCCGGTGAGTTCGAAGCCGGAACCGGTGCTCGAGAGCGCGTGTGCACCGGCGCGGTTGAGGACGAACCGACGGACCGTGCGGGGCACGAAGTCGGATCCGATGAAGCGGGTCCAGATGGTGCGGTCCACGGCGAGGGCCATGTCCTCACGCAGCCGGGCGAGGAACGAGGTGCGGTCGTCAGGGTGTGCGGACATCGTGGGGATCCAGTCGTCAGGTGGTGCGACGAGAACGCACCTCATCCCACGCTACGTGTCCCTCGTTGTGGGGACAACGCGAGTGTGGGGAGCGTGCGGGATCGTTGCGGGGTCGCCACCAGGCGAGCCGGCGCTCACGTGCATCAGGAGCACTGTGCAGGATCGGCTCGCGATCAGCGCTCCCCGTGTGCACGACCGCGTCATCGCTGGCTCGGCGCCTCCGCGGGCACCCCGGCCCGACGGCTCGTCAGGTACAGGCGGTGGCTCGTGATGACCAGGCCCAGCCACCCGCTCCCGGTCGTCCATCCGACCAGGACGTCGGTGAACCAGTGCGCGCCGAGCAGGACCCGGCTGAGTCCGACGCCCGCCGCCGTGCCCGCGGCTGCCGCTGCGACGGCACCCTGACGGAACTTGCTCTTCTGCCGCAGCATCAGCAGGTACGCGAGCGTCCCGGCGATCGTCGTCGCGTTCAGGGTGTGACCCGACGGGAAGGACGGCGACGTCTCGTACGGCGAGATGGCGTCGGCCTTCGCCGGCCGGTTCCGCTTGATCATGTCCTTGCCGCTCAGGGTCATCAGCAGGGAGCCGGTGCCGGCGGCGACGAGGAGCGTCAGGGGCGTGCGCGTCCGGCCGCGCGCGGACAGCACCCCGCCCGCGGCGAGCGTCATGAGCGGCATCCCGACCGGTCCGAACACGTGGGCGATGGTGGCCGCGGTCGCGTCGAGCGCCGGGGAACGCAGCCGCTTCGCGGCCGCGAGGATCGGCGCGTCGAGCGACTGGATGCCGGTGCTCCCGGAGACGGCGGCGAAGATCCGGGAGGCGCTGTACGCGGTGGCGACGGAGATCGCCCCGCCGACGGTGAGGGAGACGATCAGCGCACCGTGGGCGCCGAGGCGCTCGCTGAGCTTGCGGTGTTCCTGCGCGAGCGTGCGGCCGACGGGGGTCGTCCAGTTGGTGACGTCACGGTCGGCGACGAACCGGTCGCTGGTCTCGGGGGTCGCACTGGAGGCGGGTTGGTCCATCCATGCAGTGTGTCCGCGTCCTCCTGACAGGACGTCGGCGTATCCGTGATGGTCAGTCGGCGGCCGCGTGCGATTCCAGGAACCGGTAGACCTCGCCGTCGTCCACGCCGGGGAACCGGCCCGTCGGCAACGGGGCGAGGACGTGCTCGCCGAGCTTGGCGCTGGGCCACGCACTCGCGTGCCACCGTTGTTCCAGCGCCGGGTCCGGGCGACGACAGCACGCCGGGTCCGGGCAGTCCGAGGCGCGCCGGACGGTCGTCTCGCGTCCGCGGAACCACTTCGCGTGGGCGAACGGCGTGCCGAGCGTGATGGAGAACTCGTCGTCGTCGGTTCCCGTCTGCACGCTGCACCAGTACGTCCCGGTCGGGGTGTCGGTGTACTGGTAGTGCTCCCGGGAGCGGTTGCGGCTCGCGAACGCGGTCCGGGCCGCCCACTTCGCGCAGACGATCTGCCCGACGATGCCGCCCTCCGCATCCGACGGGAACACGATCCCGTCGTTCTCGTACGCCTTGACGACAGCGCCGGACCGTCGGATGCGGACGAAGTGCACGGGCAGGTCGAGGAAACGTGTCGCCAGGCTCGTGAAGCGGTGCGCGGCGGTCTCGTGGGTCACCCCGTACGCGTCGCGGAGGTCTTCGAGCGCGATGTCGTGCTCGGCCTTGGCGTCCAGCAGGAACGGGACAGCCGTGTCCCGCGGCACCAGGCAGGCGGCCGCGAACGTCGTGATCTCGATGCGCTGCCGGAGGAACTCGGCGTAGTCGGCCGGCTCGCGATGCTGGAGCACCCGGTGTGCCAGCGCTTGCAGCGCCAGACTCCGGAGGCCGTGGCCACCAGGCGTCGTGGCCGGCGGCAGGTAGATGACCCCGTTCTCACGATCCGTGATGGTCCGCGTGGAGGCCGGCAGGTCGTCGACGTGGACGAGCCGGTACCCGAGGTGCTCTGCAAGGCGGGCCACGGTGTGGTGGGTCAACGGACCGGCCGGCCGGTCGATGGAGGCCATGAGGTCGGCCGCCCGGTCCTCGATGTCCTCGTGGTAGTTGTCGATCGCCTGGCCTTCGAGCCGCAGCGCGGTCATCGCCTGCCGACCGGCGACCTGGGTCGCGGCGGATTCACGCACGCGGGCGTCGAGGGCGGCGTGGAGCGCGACGATGCCGGCGAGCGCGTCGTCGGGCAGACTGCGCCGCGACTCGATCCGCGGGAGGCCGAGCCGCTCGAGCATCGGGGCGCTCTGGTAGTGCGCGAGTTCCAGTTCCAGCCGCGCTCGGTCCGTCGGAGGCTCGTCCTGCGTGAGCGTCGCGACGTCCGTGCCGAGGGCTGCGGCGATCCGGGTGAGCACCGAGAACTTCGGCTCGCGGAGGCCGTTCTCGATCATCGAGAGCTGGCTCGGCGCGAGCGACACGGCGCGCCCGAGGACCTCGAGGGTCATGGACCGCTCGGTCCGCATGTGCCGGATCCACTGGCCGAGCAGGAACACCGCAGGGGAAGGGGACGTCATCGTCTCGGTTTCTCGATCTGGGAAGAACACGTGTTCTTTCCGCGGCAGCGTACCGCCCGAGAGCCTCGATGCCCAGCAGCCTGGAGCGACCAGGACATCTCGACGAGGAGATCCCCCATGACGGACGCCCACCCAGTCCCCCGCCTCCGATCCGTGGCGATCGCGGAGCTGCCCCCGGGAGCCGAGCGCTCGGACGTCGCCGATCCACGGCTGGCCGACTGGGTGGCCCGCATCACGACGCTGACCCGTCCCGACGAGGTCGTCTGGTGCGACGGCTCGGACGCGGAGTGGAGGCGCCTGACGAGCGAGATGGTCGCTGCGGGCTCGCTCCTCCCGCTCGATCCGGTCGCGCACCCGGACAGCTTCCTCGCCCGGTCCGATCCGGACGACGTGGCGCGGATGGAAGACCGGACGTTCATCTGCTCCGTCCGTGAGGACGATGCCGGGCCGACGAACAACTGGCGGGAGCCCTCGGCCATGCACGCGGAGCTCGACGCGCTGTTCGCGGGGTGCATGCGCGGTCGGACGATGTACGTGGTGCCGTACTCGATGGGACCCGTCGGCGGGTCGATCTCGCAGGTCGGGGTGCAGGTCACCGATTCCCCGTACGCCGCGCTGTCGCTCGGCATCATGGCTCGTGTCGGCGATGCTGCGCTCGCTGCGATCGGTCCCGACGCGGAGTGGGTCGCGGGCGTGCACAGCGTCGGGTACCCGCTCCGCGATGGCGATGGCGATGGCGACGGCGACGGCGACGGCGATCGGGACGGACACGGCGGCACGCGACGGCGTGCGGACGTCGCATGGCCGAGCAACCCGGTGAAGTTCATCTCCCATTTCCCGGAGGAACGGGCGATCTGGTCGTTCGGGTCCGGGTACGGCGGGAACGCGCTGCTGTCCAAGAAGTGCTTCGCGCTGCGGATCGCCTCCGTGATGGGACGCGACGAGGGCTGGCTGGCGGAGCACATGCTCGTGCTGAAGCTGACACCGCCTGCGGGGCGGCCGGTGCACATGGCGGCGGCGTTCCCGAGCGCCTGCGGCAAGACGAACCTCGCGATGCTCCGACCGACGATCCCCGGGTGGACGGTGGAGACCATCGGTGACGACATCGCCTGGCTCCGGCCGGGCGCCGACGGCCGGCTGTTCGCGATCAACCCGGAAGCCGGGTTCTTCGGGGTCGCGCCCGGAACGTCCGTCGAGAGCAACCCCGTCGCGATCGAGACGATGCGGGAACACACCATCTTCACGAACGTCGCCGTGACCGAGGGCGGCGAGGTGTGGTGGGAGGGCAAGACGCCTACGCCGCCCGAGCACCTCATCGACTGGCGTGGAGCCCCGTGGACGCCGGAGACGGGGACGCCCGCTGCCCACCCGAACGCCCGCTTCACCGTTCCGATCGAGCAGTGCCCCACGCTCGCGTCCGACTGGTACGAACCCGACGGTGTGCCGATCGACGCGATCGTGTTCGGTGGTCGACGAGCGACGAACGTGCCGCTCGTCGTCGAGGCCGAGGACTGGACCCACGGCGTGTTCGTCGGCGCGACCATCGCCAGCGAGACGACCGCTGCCCAGGAGGGTGCGGTGGGCGAACTCCGCCGCGACCCGTTCGGCATGCTCCCGTTCGCCGGCTACAACATGGGCGACCACTGGCAGCACTGGCTCGACGTCGGCGAGGCGCTGGGCGAGCACGCGCCGAAGATCTTCCAGGTGAACTGGTTCCGGAAGGGCGCCGACGGTTCGTTCCTGTGGCCGGGGTTCGGGGAGAACAGCCGCGTGCTCGCCTGGATCGCGGGCCGCATCGCGGACGAGGCCGCCGGGGCCGCGACACCGATCGGGACGATCCCCGCGCCGGGATCGCTCGACCTCCGCGGGCTCGAGGTGAGCGACGACACCCTGGAGGCCCTGTTCGAGGTCGACCCGGGATCGTGGCTCGACGAGTGCGAGCAGACCGAGGCGTTCTTCGCCGCGCTCGGTGACCACGTGCCCGATGTCCTCCGCGACGAACTCGCTCGGCTCCGCGATCGGCTCGCAGCAGCACAGACCGACGCGGCCGTGCTGCCTCCGTCGGTCCGCGCATCTTCCGTCGGTCCGTGCTCCCTGACGGGGCGCCCCGACCGCCAGTAGGGTGAACCGGTGGACGCGTGTGCAGAGCTGGCTCGGCTCGCCGCGGATGTCGCGGAACAGGCTCAGTCCCCACGGGATTTCCTCGTCCGTCTCGGCCGAGCGGGCGCGGGCATCCGCCGGGGACCGCTGGGGATCCTGGACCTCGCGCGCGGCGGGCGGAACACCGTTCGTGGGACCGGCTTCCGCAGCGAGTACGACGACGGCACCCTCGGACAGGTCCGGCACTTCGCCGGCACGGCCGCCGGCGCGGCCCGCTTCGGTCCCGCGCTGACGCTGTGGCTGTCCGTGCACGTGACGCGGGACGACCCGGAGTCTCCCGACGGCCGCCTCAGCGCGCTCGCCGTGAGCTTCGCGCGCGACGTCCGGGCGGGCGTCATCAGCCCGGGCAGCGCCCCTGACTGGATCACGACCAACGTGTGCGCCGTGACCGGTCGCACCACCATCCACTGACCACCGGGCAGTCGTTGGCACTGGATCGGACTTGTTCACTTATTGAAACGTCCACTTTTCGAACGATCTCGTTCCCGGGCTGGTGACAGCCCCCGGATCGTCGTAACGTCGCAGCGCTGGGTGCACCTGTGTTCTCCCCGCCAGAACGATGTCCGCGATCGCGGAGCGCTGGCGGAACGAGACGGCCCGGTAGCGATGAGGCGTCCACAGCCTCACGGAAGGCCGGTCCCCTGATGACCGACACGACCCTGTTCCTCCAATCCGGCCCGTTCCATGCGGGCACC
Source organism: Curtobacterium sp. ISL-83 (assembly GCF_018613895.1). GTDB lineage: Bacteria > Actinomycetota > Actinomycetes > Actinomycetales > Microbacteriaceae > Curtobacterium. The sequence goes on along the minus strand of NZ_JAGGPH010000002.1, from coordinate 70,430 downwards.
CCCCGAACCCCCGCTGCTCGCGCGTTCGACGACGTTTTCCCCGACCACGCGCGTGGTCGCGGAGCGTCCACGTCGTGACGGACGTGCAGACCGCGCCGGCTCCGATCGCTCCCTTGGTCGCCGTCGCGGGGACGGACACCAGCACCGCCATCCAGGACCTCGCCGGCATGTACGCGGGTCGTGCGTGGTACTCGTCGCACGTCGACTCCGACTACTGGTACAAGTACGTGGCCGTCGGCGACGACCAGCTGAGCATCCGACGCTCCCAGATGCACGGCTACCTCCGCGGCGACGTCGCCGTCGAGAACGAGGTCGTCGTGCAGTGGATCGACGCCGGCCGGGCACGGGTCGACGTCCGCCGGAACGAGGTGCAGATGCAGCTCGGCGTCCCGACACTGTTCCCGATCGAGCAGCGGTTCGAGATGGAGTACGAGGACTGGGACCAGCGCCTGGTGCACCTCAGCCGCGGGCTCGTCCTCGACGTCGCCGCCGAGCGCTACCTGACGGACGGTTCCCTCGCGTTCGACCGGTCCGCCACACCCAGCGTGGAGGCGGTGCTCCAGTGGCGTGGATCGATCACCGCCGCGATGGGCGCGCTCCGGGCGGACGGCACGGCATCGCTCGCGTGGCACGAGGCACAACGAGACGTCGCTCGTTCCCTGTTCGGCCTGTACCGGTTCGAGGGCGAGCCGCTCCCCCAGGGCTTCGGTGACCGGAGGAACGCCCACCTGCGTGCAGCGGTGGACTTCATCCACGAACACACCGCCGACTCCTTGACGGTCTCCGACATCGCGCTCGCCGCGGACCTCAGCGTCCGCGGCCTGCAGGAGTCCTTCCAACGCAGCCTCGGGCGCACCCCGATGAACTACCTGCGTCAGGTGCGGCTCCGCCGCGCCCACGCGGACCTGCTCACCGCGGACCCGGAGACCACCTCCGTCGCTGCCGTCGCGTCGCGGTGGGGGTTCACCCACCTCGGACGGTTCTCCAGCGAGTACCGCAAGCAGTTCGGCGACTACCCGAAACGGACACTCCGCCGCTGACGCCGGCCGCCGGTGCTCGCGACTGGGTGTCGATCACCGGTCGGTCAGGGGACGATCTCCCGGAACGGGCTTCAGGCGGTACCGAGTTCCTGGGCGAGCATCACGATGATGCCGCTCGGTCCGCGGAGGTACGTGAGCTTGTAGACGTCGCCGTACGTCGCCACGCCACGCAGCGGGCGGCAGCCGTGCCGTGCCGCGATCTCGAGTGCGGCGTCGATGTCGTCGACGGAGAACGCGATGCGGTGCATGCCGATCTCGTTCGGCCGGGTGGGCTCGGTCTCGATCGCGTGCGGGTGGAGGTACTCGAAGAGTTCGATCTGACCGTGACCGTCGGGCGTGGTGAGCACGGCGATCCTCGCGCGGTTGCCGTCCAGCCCGACGGCGGTGTCGGCCCAGTCCCCGCTGATCGTGTCGCGGCCCACGACCTGGAGGCCGAGGTCGGTGAAGAACGCGATCGTTGCTTCGATGTCGCGGACAGCGATCCCGACGTTCTCCAGCGTGATGGCCATGCGTCGCATGCTACCGAGGCGGTCGACCGCCGGACGGACGCGTTGCCTGGCCTGCCCGATCGGTCGGATACCGGACGGTGCGGCGGGGCTGCAGCACGGGACCATCCACCGGTCGCTCGTCATCGGCAGTGCACTGCAGGTTCTCAGCGACTGTCCGGTGCGGGGTCATCCCGCTCAGCGACCACTCGATGTGCGTCGGGTGCCGATATGCCCACCATTGCCGCGATGCGCGCTGCGCTGAGTTCCGGAGCAGTTCGATGCTGACGTGCGTGCGCCGCGATCGTGGTGGGGAGGGTCTGGTGCAGAACGTCGCGTGCTGCTCGGGGGGTTGTGTCGGCGCTGGCGAGGAGTGCTCGCGTCATCTCGATCGTCGCGTGTGCGAGGAACGCTGATGCGTCGCTATCCGGCGCCAGGGCAGCTGCCGCGGTCCCGAGGGTGGCGAAGTCCTGTTGCACCAGTTCGTACAACGGACTCGACCGGAGGTGGCGGCCTGCCCGAACGGCGTCAGCGATCGGCATGCCGATGTCGTCGTAGCTCATCAGGAAGGAGAAGTTGTCGCCCGGCCCGTCGAAGGCGAATTCGTACGACTGTGCGATGTCCTGGAAGAGGAGCTCGCCGGGCTTCTGAACGGTGATGTCGTCACCGTTGAGGTAGACGCTGGTTCCGACGTTCTGGTAGGTCACGGCGAACAGCTCTCGACCGCTGGCGCGGAGTGATGCCGGGCTACGGCTCAGCCGAAGGTCTGTGTCAGCGGTTCGGATGATCGTGTTGTGGTCTCCCACGTTCCAAGACTCCGTCTTGTTGCGGATGTGTTGGTCGGGACCAGCGTGCGTGACGCGAGTGGGGCCGGAAGCGGCGCTGAAGATCGCGCTCAGTGCGTCGTCGCGGTCGCCCGGAGGCAGCGCGGCGGTGTCGAGGAGCAGGACCATCAGCGCGCCGATCCGCGGTCGTCATCACGTGGCGGTTCGCCCGGACGATGACTCTCGACCTGGGCCATCCGCCACTCCCGGGGGCTCACGCCGTAGGCGGCGCGGAATCGGCGACTGAAGTGGCTGGGATCGCTGAATCCCCACCTTCGAGCGACGACCTCGATGGTGACGTTGACCGAGGCGGGGGCAGCGAGTTCGGCGCGCGCGTGGTCCAGTCGTTCCCGAAGGATCCATTCGTGCAGGTTCAGGTCAGAGCGGGCCCAGATCTTGTAGAGCTGTCGGATCGAGACGTGGTTGTCGCGTGCAATCCTCCGCGCGTCGAGAGAGGGGTCCCGGATGTGCTGTCTGACGTAGGCGAGGAGGGTGTCGTACTGCGTGTCATGGACGGCGTCACGAGCGCGCGGGTCCTCCCGATCGGTGCTCGCGAGGAGTGCCCGGGTGAGCTGGAGAGTCGACGCGGCCAGGAGCTCTGCTGCCTGGTCGCCCTCGGGGAGTTGCGCCGCGATGTCCGTCAGTCGGGCCATGTGCCCCTGCATCAGTCGGTACAGGGGACTGGTCCGCATCCGCCGTCCCGCCTCCATCGCAGCCGGAACGGAGAGCCCGAGGTCGTTGTGGCTGATCAGGAACGAAGCGTTGTCGACGTCGCTGTCGCCGGCGTACTCGTAGGGTCGTGCGACGTTCTCCAAGTACAGCTCACCCGCGGCGTGGGTGATGACCCCGTCGCGCTGGATGTAGGTGCTGGTGCCCCGATGCTGGAACGACAGGGCGAACAGGGGCCGACCCTCCGACCGGAGCTCCTGCGGTGTGCGCGTGAGCCGCATGCCCGACCCTGATGTCCTGATGAGCCCGTGCGACGGGCCCAGGGCCCAGAACTGTGTGGCGCTGTTGATCTGCTCGTCCGGCACCGAGTGGGTCACCCGGGTCGGGCCGGAAGCCTCCGAGATGAGCGCGGAGAGGGCGTCGTTGCGTTCGCCGCGAGGAAGGTGAGTCGAATCGAGCAGCATCACCACGGTGTCCACCCTTCGCACGACCCAAGCGGTCGGCATCAGCGTAGGCGCGACCCCGGAGCGGGACAACGCATGGTCCCGTGATCCGGGCGGCATCGGATCGTTCGTGCACGCACAGCACACCACGGTGCAGATCCAGCACGGGAACGGGGCTCGTACGGGCCGAGGCGCTGAGTCGGGGCAGCATCGTCCCATCACCGTGCACACACAGCACACATCAACGGTCCGCCCCGCCCGTACGGTCTGCATGACCCACCGATCTCGACCAGAAGGCGATCATGATGACCGGCAATCCGAGAAACCTCTCACTCGAACCCGCAGCCCAGGCACTCGTCGACGCCACGTCCGAGCCGCCGTTCCTCTACCAGCTGCCCCCGGAGCAAGGCCGGAAGGCCGTCGACGACCTCCAGTCCTCGGAGATCTGGAAGCCAGCCGTCGACGAGGAGTGGCTCGACGTTCCCGGCGGCCCGACGAGTTCGGTGAAGATCCGCATCGTGAAGCCGGCGGGTACCACCGCGACCTTGCCGGTGATCCTGTACACGCACGGCGCAGGGTGGGTCTTCGGTGACGCACACACACATGATCGTCTCGTTCGCGACCTCGCGGTCGGCGTGAACGCAGCAGTGGTGTTCCCCGAGTACGACCGCTCACCCGATGTGCAGTACCCCGTCGCGAACGAGCAGTCCTATGCGGCGGCGCAGTGGGTCACCGCCCACGGTGCCGAGCGAAACCTCGATCCGTCGCGGATCGCGATCGCCGGTGACTCGGTCGGCGGCAACATGGCCATCGCGTTGACGCTGATGGCGAAGGAACGGGGTGACGTGTCGTTCCTCGCGCAGGTGCTGTTCTATCCGGTCACCGATGCGCGCTTCGACACAGTCTCGTACCAGGACTTCGCCGCGGGCTACTACCTCGCTCTCGACGGCATGAAGTGGTTCTGGGACCAGTACACGACCAGTACCGATGACCGGAACGAGATAACCGTCTCGCCGCTCCGCGCGACGTCGGAGCAACTCGCAGGGCTCCCGGCCGCGCTCGTGATCAACGCGGAGGCGGACGTGCTCCGCGACGAGGGCGAAGCCTTCGCGGGGAAGCTCCGCAGTGCGGGCGTCCCGGTGACCCAGACGCGGTACGGGGCGACCGTGCACGACTTCGTGATGCTCAACTCGTTGCACGAAACCGCGGCAGCGAAGGCCGCGATCGCCCAGGCAATCGCGTTCCTCCAGACCGCGCTGCGCTCCTGATCCGGGTCAGCGACCGCACGCCGGTCGCCGTGCTGCTCCCCACAACCACCATCGAAAGGACCACGCTCATGGCACTCTCCGACCAACTCCTCGAACTCTCCGCGCGGGCGCAGCAGCTGGAAGCATCTGCTGCGGCCGTCAAGGAACGCGACCAGGCAGCCATCGCCAAGCGCAAGGCAGACCTGGAGGCTTCGGCCAGGGCGACCCGCGCTGCACTGCACACTGACTTCGTCGAAGCTGCCGATGCGGCGGAGACCGGTTGGGCCGACCAGCAGGCCGCGATCACGACGTCACTCGACACTCTCCGACAGCGCCGTGCAGAGCGCCATGCAGCACGGGTCGTCAAGCGAGCCGATCACGCCGCTGACCTCGCAGAGGCAGATGCCCTCGACGACGTCACCTTCGCCATCGACGCCATCACCGCGGCTGAGTACTCCGTCCTCGACGCCGTCGATGCTCGCGCTGCTGCCGACGCCGAGGAGCACGCCGCTCACTGACGCCATCAGCGCTCGTGTGGCTGCCCGTCCGGCAGCCGCACGAGCGTTCGGCCCCATGGCGGCAGACGGCAGCCAGCAGCCAGCAGCCAGCAGCCAGCAGCAACGGTGCCTGTGGGTACCCCGACCCGGAGGAACGCCAATGCGCAGAGCATCGTGGTTCCGCAACCCGTCCACTGCTCTCATCGTCGTCCACCTGCTGATCAGGCTGACCGCGGTGCTCACGATCCCACGCAACCGCCGACCCACCGCCGCCATGGCCTGGTTGCTCGCGGTGTTCGCCGCACCGATTCCCGGGAGCATCCTGTTCGGCCTGTTCGGCACGACGAAGCTGCCACTCCAACGTCGGCAGCGACAGCGACAGATGACGTCGCTCATCGCGGACGCCGCGACGCGGCGAACGGGGTCGCGAGACGCCGTGGGTCCTCCCTGGTTCTCGTCGCTCACCCGGCTCAACGAACGGCTGGGTGGCATGCCACTGGTCCGCGGGAGCCGAGCCTCGATCCTGCCGTTGTACGACGATGCATTGGCCTCGATGACCGCCGCCGTGGATCGATCCACGACGTTCGTGAACGTCCAGTTCTACATCTGCAGTCTCGACGCGGCGACCACGCCGTTCTTCGACGCTCTGCTGCGTGCACAGCAACGCGGAGTCGACGTCCGGGTGCTCTACGACCACTTCGCGACCACGCGGAGCCCCCGGTACCGGGTCACCAGGCGCTGGCTCCGGGAGCACGCCATCCCGTTCCACGAGATGCTCGCACCCGACCTGGAACCCGGGAAGCGCGCCCGTCCGGACCTGCGGAATCACCGGAAGATCCTCATCGTGGACGGGACTGTGGCGTTCATGGGATCGCAGAACCTCGTCGACGCGACCTACAACACGAAGCGGAACCTGCGTCTCGGCCTGCGATGGAGAGACCTGCTGCTCCGCCTCGAGGGGCCGGTGGTGACCGAGCTCCTGGCGGTGTTCGTGACCGACTGGTTCAGCGAAACGGACGAGATCCTGTCGTTCCCGAACGCACCCGCGCTCGCGGTGCCTGCAACGACAGCAGCGACGGCTGCAATCTCGATCGACTGTCAGGTGGTGCCATCGGGCCCCGGATTCGACGGCGAGAACAACCTGCGGCTGTTCAACGCGCTGGTGTACGCGGCCGAGGAGCGCCTCGTGATCACCAGTCCGTACTTCGTGCCCGACGACTCCATGCTCTACGCGATCACGACAGCGGCCCAGCGGGGCGTCGAGGTGGTGTTGTTCGCCAGCGAAGTCGCCGATCAGGTGATGGTCTTCCACGCGCAACGGTCGTACTACGAGACGCTCCTGCGCGCTGGCGTCCGGATCTTCCTCTACCGCAAGCCGATCGTCCTGCACGCGAAGCACTTCACGATCGACGAAGACACCGCGGTCGTTGGCTCGAGCAACATGGACATGCGGTCGTTCAGCCTCAACCTCGAGGCATCCCTGCTGATCCGGAGCCGCACCTTCGTCGCCGCCCTCGGTACGGTCGAACAGCACTATCGGGACAACGCGCGGGAACTCACACTCGACGAATGGCTGCGTCGTCCTGTTGCGTCCAGGACCTTCGACAACCTCTTCCGCCTCACCGCAGCCCTCCAGTAGGCCGCGTCGTGCCCTGGACTCGGACCGCGATCGTGCTGATGACGCTCGCCGGCTTCTCCTTGACCGCCGGTAACGCGGTCGGGGCGTACCGCAACGTCAGGCGCACACTCTCCTCCGTCAGCACTCGTATCGCCGCTTCCCGCCGCTACGACGACGAGGAACGCGCCCGTCAGGAGCAAACAGCGGGACGTCATGATGGTCCCGGCGCCGTCGCCGGCTTCCCCACGGAGTTCACGGAACTCACCGCTCACGCTGCGCTCGATGTCGTGTCGCGTGCGCTCCGGTCCAGCCGCAACAATCTGCTCTGGGCTGGAAGTGGTCTGGTCCTCTCCACCGCAGCAGCAGTGTGGTCTGTCCTCTCGTAGCGGGAACACCGAAGCATCGACCCTGCCCGGTAGCGCATCGGCGATCGGGACGGGTCTGTTCGTGGACGCGGTCGTGGCGTCGTGCTTCACGACCTCCTCATCGCGCGGACCGCGTCAACGGCGTTCGTACGTCCCGTCGAGGCGTGCCCGAGCCAGAACGTGTCCGGTCATCTCGTCCAGGGCCTGGCGCAGGGTGTACCGGTCGGGGAGTTCCATTGGAGCGTCGAGTGCGAAGAGCTGGAACACGTAGGAATGTGGTCCGTGCGACCGCGGCGGGAGCGGCCCGCTGTAGCCGCGGCGGCCGAGTGTGCCGTTCCCGTTGCGGAGGCCCGGCACTGGGCTGGGCTCTGAGAGTGCGCCTTCCGGGATTGAAGTGAGTGTTGGACGGACACCGACGACCAGGGCGTGCGTAGCGGGCCGCTTCATCGGAACGTCAGGGTCTTGCACGACCAGGACGAGCTCGACGGTGCCACTCGGAGGCGGCGTCCACGACAGCGGTGGAGACACGTTCGGGCCGAAGATGCGACCACGGTGGCGGTCTGGGATGGCGCATTGGGCTCTTGCGCACGCAGCTCGTTGTACTCCGTCCTCCGGACGATCGCTCGGCGCGAAGGCGGGCCGCGTCATGGTTCCGCGGCTGTCGCGTCTTCCCTCCTGCGACCGATGTTGAGCCGCTGCACCGGTGACAGGGTGGAAGTCGTGGATGAACGGCGTGGGCTGTACGAAGACGACCAACGTGGGTCCCTGTGGCGAGCGCCGTCAGCGGTCGTAGGCCTGATCACCGTCGCCATCTGGTTGGTGCTGTACTGCCTGTCCCAGGCGCACTACGAGCCTCTCGAGACCGCTTACCAGGCGCATCTCGACACGCTCGACAACCCGCCGATCCTCCAGGACCCACCAGCCCCAGTTGCCCGCGCTGAGTTCTTCGTCGGAGCAGTGCTCGTGCTCGCCGTACCGGTGGCCGCTGTCGCGCTCGTCACCGGACTCAGCTCCGCGCGGAACAGCCAAGGCGTGACCTGGGTGCGCGTCCTCGGCTGGACGACGTTCGGCATCGGCGCCGTTGGAGCGTTCCCCGCGCTCGTCGCGAGCGTGTTCGGCGCGGTCGCAGCCTTCTTCAACGCGCTGACACTGCTCGGCTGACGGACCGCGCATTGCCCACCTGCACCGGTCCTGCAAGAGGATCCCCTACCGAAGGGGGTCTCCTCCCTGCGACGCCGCGGAACTCCTCCCGACGGGGCGACCGACGAGTCCCACCGCCACGCCGCAGACGTAAGAGCACCCGAACTCCCGCGAGGCGGCAAACTAGCGCAGTGCCTCCGCTCGGCCCTGCATCAATCCCGCATCGTCGACATACCCGATCGGCTCGTCACTCTGGGAAGCTCTCCCGCCGCCCCCTCGTGCTGACCATCGCGGCGATGGCGATCTACACCGCGCTCTGCGCGGTCAGCGTCCTGCTCAGCCTCTGGGCCGTGCAGGAGCATGCCGCGCTCGACGAGCCAGTGCACTGGGGCACCTACCGGGAGACCAAGTGGGAGTGCTCAGTCGGTCGATACAGGACATGCGCATCCACGGGAACGTGGACCAGCGACGACAACGTCAGGGTGGCTCGCAACGTTGCATTCGACGGGTTCGATGACGACGACGGAGCACATCACCACGGCGTGCGTGCCGGGTACCGAGCCATCGACGCCGACGGGCACGGTCTCCCCGACAGGGTCTACGACGCGGACGACATCGACCATGTCTGGGATGGTTCCGCCGTCGTAGCGTTCTTCGCGTTCGCACTCGCAGTGGTGCTCGCCGGACGGTGGGGCGATCTGCAACGGACGACGGCCCGTCTGCAGCGGGCGCTCCGCTCGCACAAGCCCGCGTAGTCCAGCAGCCGTGGGTCGACTCGAGCAGCACGACGCACGCCGAGTCCGACCCGACCCCTGCCGCAACGACGAATCCGGGGCGCCCCGCACGATCGCGTGGACGCCCCGGACCAGGAGCCAGCAGGATCTCCCGCAGCCCTACCGCTTCAGGTTCGTCAGCTCCTGCAGCACCTCGTCGCTCGTGGTGATGATGCGGGCGTTCGCCTGGAACCCACGCTGCGCGACGATCAGGTTCGTGAACTCCTGCGACAGGTCCACGTTCGACATCTCGAGGGTGCCGGAGGCGAGCTGCCCGACACCGGGGTCGCCCGGGGCGCCGACGTTCGCGGTGCCCGAGTTCCCCGTCGCCCGGTACCCGGAGGCACCGGCCTTCTCGAGCCCGCCCGGGTTGGCGAAGGTGGCCAGCGCGATCCGACCGAGGGCGAGGGAGGCCCCGTTCGAGAAGCTGCCGACGACGGTTCCGTCCTTCGAGATCGCGTAGCCCTGCAGCGACCCTGCGCCGTTGCCGTTCTGCGAGGCGATCGACGCGGTGTTGAGCGACGCGAACCCGGTGAGCTGCGTCATGTCGACGGTGATGCCGCCGGCCGTGACGGTGCCACCCGCGGTGAGCTTGCCGTCCGTGCCGAACGTCAGGGTGGAGGTCGCCGACCCGCCCTGACCGTCGGTCGCGGTGACGTCCCATCCAGCGGCGGTGCGCTGGTACGCGATCGACATGGTGTGCTTTGCACCGGAGGCGTCGTACACGGAGGCGTCACGGGTGAGCGTCGTGCCCACCGCGGTCTCGGACGGCAGGTTGCCGGTGACGCCCGCGGTGGTGGTGCGGACGGCGGGGGCGGCAGCGCCGAGGGGCAGCTTGATGTCGCCGAGCTGGCCGTTCTGGTTGACGACGCCGTTCGTCGCCGGGTAGCCCTGGACGATCTTGCCGTCGGACGACACGAGCCGGCCGTCGGCGTCGAAGTCGAAGGCGCCGGCGCGCGTGTAGACGGTGTCGTTGCCGAGGCGGGTGACGAAGAACCCGTCACCGGAGATCATCAGGTCGGTGGCCTTGCCGGTCGCCTGGGCGGACCCCTGGGCGAAGTTCGTGGAGACACCGGCGACCTGCACGCCGAGGCCGATCTGGGCGGGGTTCGTCCCGCCGATGCCGGTCTGCGGTCCCCCGGCGCCCTGGGTCATCTGCGACAGGGTGTCCTGGAAGACGGTGGTCGATGCCTTGAAGCCGACGGTGTTGACGTTGGCGATGTTGTTGCCGGTGACGTCGAGCATCTCCTGGTGGGAGCGGAGGCCGGAGATCCCGGAGTAGAGCGAGCGGAGCATGATGCGTCCTTTCGTGGGAAGGAGTCAGGAAGAAGGTGGGAGGGGTGTCGTTCAGGTGGTCTTGATGCCGGAGATCACGTCGAGGTTGACCTCCTTGCCGTTCACCGTCACGGTCGGGACGCTCTGCGCGTAGGAGACCGCGGTCGCGGTCCCCTTGATGTCGGTCCCCGTGGCGGCATCGGTGTAGCTGACCTGCTTGCCGACGAGGTTCGCCGCTGCGATGCGCATCTGCAGCGAGAAGTTCTCGTTCCCCGTGGTCGTCTGGTTGGTGAGCTGCTCCATCATCGCGAGCTGCGTCTGCTGGCTGATCATCTGGTTGGTGTCCATCGGCGAGGACGGGTCCTGGTTCTGCAGCTGCGTGACGAGCAGCTTCATGAACACCTGCGAGTCCATCGTCTGCGACTTCTGCGTCGCGGGGTTGGCGGCGAGGGCTGCAGCCTGCGCGCTCTGGTCCACGGTGCCGGTGATGCCGTCGATCGGCATGGTGTTCCCTTCGGTTTCGCCTGGGCGAGGTGGTCTCGCTCAGGCGAGGACGTCGAGTCCGGCGCTGCGGACGGTGGGTGTGCGGGGGGTGCCGGGCGTGCGCGGGGTGAGCCGCGCCTCCAGGCCGGTGGACGGGCGACCCGGTTCCCCGGGTGCTCGCTGCTCGCGTCCCGGGGCGTGTTCCGGGTGGTTCTGCGAGGACAGGTCGAGGGTCGTGCTGAGGCCGGTGCCGGCGGCGTCGCGGCGGAGGTCCGGCAGGACCTGCCGGACGGCCTCGCGGCACGCGTCGGACGTCGCGAACAGTTCGACGTGCATGCCGCGCGCGGTGACGTGGGCCCGCACGGTGACGGGGCCGAGCGCGTCCGGGGTCACCTGGACGACGACGACGTGCTCCCCCGGCCCGGCCTGGGCCAGGGTGAACACCGGGCGCGACAGCTGCTGCGCGAGCGGTGCGGGCGCGTTCGCGGTCGCGGCACCCGACGCCGTGACCGGCGCGGTCGTGGTGGTCGTGGGGACCGGGAACGGCGTCTCGCCGCCGCGTGCTCCGGCGACGGCCTGGAGGCGCGGATCGCCTTGGCCCGACGCGCCGGTGTCGGTCCCGTGGCCGGTCTGGGCACTGCTCCCCCGGTCGCCGCTGACGCCGGTCGGGATGCCGGTCGCTGATCCGACGGCCGATGTCGGCGCGGGCGTCTGCTGCAGCGCTGCGGTCGTGGTCCGGTCGGCGGCGAGCGAGCCGGTCGGCGACCCGGCCGTGGATGCGGCGGCCGCGGTCACGACGACGGGGGCGGCGCTGGCCGGAGCCACCGATGCCTGGTTCGTCACGACCGCGTCGGCCGCGGGCGTGCCCGTTGTGGTGACGGACGACGGTGCGGGCGGGGATGTCGTTCCGAGGGCGGTCGGCCGCCCGGCGCCGGACGACGGTGGGACGGGTCCGCCGGCAGTCGCCGCGGGGGTCGGACCTGCGGGTGTCGACGTGGTGACCAGAGCGGTGGTGGCCGACGCGGCGGTGGTCGGCGCGGCGGTGGCACGGTCACCCGTGCCCTGCGGAGCGGTCGTCGCGGACGCCCCGGCCGCGGCGGACGACGGGAGGACGTTGGTGGGCGCGGACGTGACGGCTACGCTCCCGGTGGCCGCGGGCACGGGGGTCGATGCCCCTCCTCCGGCGGCCGACAGCGTGGTCGTCGAGACGGCCGGGGAACGGTGCAGCGCCTGCGGCGTGACGGCCGCCGGAACCGCGGTCGCGAGGGCGAGGGCCGCCGCCGGGGTATCCGCGGCCGCGGTGCCGGTCGTTGCTGTGCCGATGGCTGCGCTGACGCCGCCCAGTGCGTCGGGGCTCGAGCCCGTGCCGCTCGAGCCCGTGCCGGGGGTCGAGCCGGCGTCCGCAGAGGCTGCGCCGGTCGCGGTTGCGGCCGTGGACGCTGTGTCGGCCGAGACTGCGTCGGTCGGAGCTCCGTCGGTCGCCGTGCTCGCGGACGATCCCGCACCCGACGTCGTGGCGGCGCGTGCAGCTGCTGCCGCGGTCGACCCGGTCGTCGGGTCGGTGTCGGCGCCGGCTGACCGCTGGTCGTCACGGTCCCGCGGACCGCGCTCGACGTGCGAGCGTGCGGCCCGGTGGTCAGCGGGCCGTGCCGGGCGGCGGTCGTCGAGCTCCGCGGTACGGGGACCCGCCTGCTGCGCGCGACCGGCATCGACCGCGTCGGGGGAACCGGAACCGGCTGCGGCCAACGCCGACCCGAACGAGTCGGCCGACCCGGACGCGGACCGCCCGACGGAAGCGGTGTCACGGCCGACCGGCTGCGGAGGGGTGCTGATCATCAGGCTCATGCGGCGCTCCCCGACTGCATCAGGGACATGAGCGCGGCGGTCTGCAGGTCGGTGCCCGCGCCAGAGGCCGCCGGGACGGCCGCCTTCTGCGCGGGTACGATGCGACGGATGGTCTGGATGTCCGAGTCCTTCAGCCAGTTGTCCACGATCCGGACGTCCTTGCCGGGGTGCGGTGCGTGCAGGACCTTGCCGTCGCCGACGTAGATCACGATGTGCCCCTCGCCCTTCGGGATGATCAGGTCACCGGGTTGTGCCTGCGCGAGGGACGGCACGGCGACCCCCATGTCCGCCTGGTCCGGGACGACCCGCGGCATCTTCACGCCGAGGTCCTTGAACACGGTCTGCACGAGTCCCGAGCAGTCCATGCCCGAGGTCGTCGTGCCGCCGAAGACGTACGGGACGCCGAGGTACTTCTTCGCGTCGGCGACGACGTCGGCGCCGGTGGCTCCGCTGCCGGTCGCGATCGTGCCCGCACCCGCGTCCACCGAGGTCGCCGTGGACACCCCGGCGCTGCCGGCGGGCGTCGGAGCGGCGGCCGTGGGCGTGCCGGTCGTGCTGCCGGTGGCGGTCCCCGTCGCGGTGGCGAGGGCGTCCGCGAACGCGGTGGAGGACGCGGCCGTGCCGGCGGTCGGGCTCGCGGCCGAGGCGCCGGGCATCCCGCTCTGCAGGGCCTGGATCTGGGTCTGGATCTCGGAGATCCGGGAGAGCACGGCATCGATGCTCATCGGACACCACCTTCCGCGCGGCGACGTGCCGCGATCTCGTCGAGGGCGTTCTGTTCGGTGCGGAGGTCCGCCGCGGTCTGCAGGGTGACGTGCTTCGCTTCGAGCTTCTCGAGCCCGAGGGCAGCACGGCGCGCGGTGGTGTACTCCGCCTGCGCTGCCGCCGCCTCGGCGCGACGGCTCAGCACGACCGCGTCGAGCTCCTCGAGCATCCCGCGGGTCGCGGCCCGTGCTGCGGCGACGGCGCTGAGGGTCGCTGCGTCCTGGATCGGCTGCGCGTCCTCCGCCTCGGCGAGGGTGCGGCGGGCGGTGACGCGGGCGTCGGCGGCGACACGAACCCGGTCGTTCGCGGACGCCAGGGTCACGGCGGCACGGTCCTGTTCGAGCGTGCGCAGCCGGAGGAGTCCGGCGAGCGGGAAGCGACGGGCCATCAGGACGCACCTCCCGCGCTGCCGACGCCGAAGCTGCCGACGAGCGAGGCCAGCGCGTCCCACGACACGGACGCCGGAGCTTGCTCGTCCATGCCCTGCTGCAGGAACGCGGCGATCGCGCCCTGGTGGTCGACGGCGGCGTCCACGAGAGGGTTCGCGCCCCGCTGGTAGGCACCGACGTCGAGCAGGTCCTGGGCCGACTTCCGCGCGGCCATCACCGTGCGGAGCGTGGTCGCTGCCGCACGCTGGGCGGGCGTGGTCACCTTCGAGGCGACACGGGACACCGACCCGAGGGCGTCCACCGACGGGAAGTGCCCGGTGATCGCGAGGGCACGGTCGAGGACCACGTGGCCGTCGAGGATGCTCCGCGCGGCGTCCGCGACCGGCTCGTTGTGGTCGTCCCCGTCGACGAGGACCGTGTAGATCCCGGTGATGCTGCCGACGCGGTCGGTGCCGGCACGCTCCAGGAGCCCGGCGAGCACCGAGAACGTCGACGGCGGGTAGCCCCGGGTCGCGGGCGGCTCGCCGACCGACAGTCCGATCTCGCGCTGGGCGGTGGCGACGCGGGTGAGCGAGTCCATCATGAGGACCACGTCCTGCCCGGCGTCGCGGAACGACTCGGCGATGCGGGTCGCGACGAACGCGGCACGCAGGCGCATCAGGGCGGGTTCGTCGGAGGTCGAGACGACGACGATCGAGCGGGCGAGACCCTCCGGTCCGAGGTCGTCCTCCAGGAACTCGCGCACCTCGCGGCCGCGTTCGCCGACCAGGGCGATCACGTTCACGCTGGCGTCGCTCCCCCGCGCGATCATCGACAGCAGCGAGGACTTGCCCACGCCGGAGCCGGCGAACAGGCCCATGCGCTGCCCGCGGCCGACGGTGGTCAGGGTGTCGAGCACGCGGACGCCGAGCTGCAGCGGGCGGTCGATGCGGGCACGCCCCATCGCGTCGGGGGTCTCGTGGTCGAGCGGGACCCAGGCGTCGGTGGCGAGCGGACCGCGCCCGTCGATCGGTCGGCCGAGTCCGTCCACGACGCGTCCGAGCAGTCCGGCACCGGTCGGCACCAGGACGGGGCGTCCGGTCGGGCGGGCCGGAGTGCCCGCCGTGATGCCGGTGAGCCGGCCGAGCGGCATGCAGCGGACCCCGTGGACGTCGGTCGCGACGACCTCGACCGCGGTGGCGTCCTCGCCGTCTCGGCCGACCAGCACGACCTCGCCCACGTGGGCGTCGAGACCCGCGATGGTGAGGCCGAGTCCGACGGCGCTCGTCACGACGCCCACACGCTGGGGCGCGGACTGCGCGATCGCGTCGTCGAGTCCGCGCGGGCGGAGGAGCGTCGCCGTCACCGGGTGACCCCCAGCGCCGTACGTGCTCGGTCGAGCGCCGTGCTGATCCGTGCGTCGAGCAGTCCGTCCGGCAGGTCGACGACGGCGTCGCCGTCGGTGAGCGAGGGATCCGCGACGACCGGGACCGGCAGGTCCAGGCCGGCGACCCGGGCCGCGTCGCCGACGCTCAGGCGCACGGCGATCGCGACCGAGCGGTCGATCGAGGCGAGCGCCCGCTCCACCGTGGCCTCCACGCCGGGGGCGACCCCGCCCTCCAGGCCGTCGACCGGACGGGAGGCACGGATCGCGTACCCGACGACGGCTTCCGCCAGCTCGACGGCAGCGGCCGTCACGGACGCTTCGGCGTCCGCCAGGACGGGCGTGGTGCGCGAGAGGAGCGCGTTCGTGGCGGCGTCGAGGACCGCGATGCGACGCGCGGTGTCAGCGTGCATCGACGCGAGGCGCGCGGTGTGCTCGGCCTCGAGCCGGGACCGGAGCGCCTCGGTCTCGGCCTGCGCGGCACGCAAGCCGGCGGTGTAGCCGGCGGCGTGCCCACGGATCTCGGCGCGGACGTCCGCACGGACGGTCGTGTCGTCGGCCCGCGGGGCCGGGCTGATCGTCGGGTAGTCGACGCGCTGGACGGCGGTGTCAGTCAACGAGCTCGTCCTCCTCGGCGCGGTGCACCGTGATGATGCCCTGCGCCTCGAGTTCCCGGACGGAGCGGACGACCTCGGCACGGGCCTCTTCGACCTGCGACACCCGGACCGGTCCCATCGCGCGCAGCTCGTCGTCGAGGAGCTCGCGGTTGCGCTCCGAGACGTTCGCGCGGATCGTCTCGATGACGGCGTCGGCAGCACCCTTCATGGCGGTCGCCAGGAGCTTCGAGTCGACACCGCGCAGGACCTGCTGGATGTCGCGTGCCTCGAGCTTGACGATGTCCTCGAACGTCAGCATGCGGGAGCGGATGTCCTCGGCGAGCTCCGGGTCGCGGGCCTCGAGCCCCTCGAGCACGGCCTTCTCGGTGGCGACGTCGGAGCGGTTGATGATGTCGACGAGGGGCTGGATGCCGCCGACGACCTCGATGGTCTCGCGCGGCGAGACGACGGCGCCGGCGCGCTGCCGGAGCACACCCGCGACGATGCCGACGGCTTCGGGGGTCGCGGAGCCCATCGTGGCGAAGGACTGCGCCACGTCGGTGCGGACGCGCTCGTCGACGCCGGCGAGCACGGCGCTGGCCTGCCCGGGCTTCAGGTGCGCGAGCACGAGGGCGATCGTCTGCGGCAGTTCGCCGTCGAGCAGGGTGATGACCTGGCCCGGTTCGGCGTCGTCGAGGAAGTCGAACGACTGTCCGGCCAGGTTCGACGCGAGACGGTCCATCACGCCGGCCGCACGCTCGGCGCCGAACGACGCCTCGAGCAGTCCGAGTGCCGTCTCCTTGCCACCGCGCTTCTGCAGGCGACCGTGCACGGTCATCCGGTGGAACTCGCTCATCGTCCGGTCCACGACCGTGTCGTCGACGCGACGCATCCGGACGATCTCGGCGGAGATCTCCTCGGCCTCGATCTCGGTGAACTGCTTCATGACCGTCGCGGCGCGCTCGGTCTCCATCTGCATGAGGATGAGCGCGACCTTCTGGGCCCCTGACAGCGCGCGGTCGCCCGCGGGGGCCGGCGTCAGCGCGCTCACACCGGTGCCCGGTCGTCGAGCAGCCCGCGGAGCAGGTCGGCGGTGCGCTTCGGGTCACGTTCCGCCAGGGCGGAGATCTCCTGGCGGCGACGTTCGGCGGTGATCTCGTCCGTCGAGAGGACCTCGGTGGGCGGCTCCTCGTCCGGCAGGGTCGGCAGCGCGACCGTGGGCAGGTCGCCCGCACCGACCGCGGCGAGGTCGGCGGCCGGGTCGACGGCCAGGGGCAGCTGGAACGTGTCGCCGGCGAAGGCGTCGAGCTCGCCGAGGTCGACAGCTTCGCGCTCCTGGCGACGACCGCGGCGGAGCAGGAAGAACACGATCACGAGGAGTGCCAGCAGGCTCGCGAGGGCGATGCCCGCGGTGCGGATGCCCGACCACAGTGCCTGCTGCTGGTCGGCACGCTGCTGGGCGGCGAGGGCCTTCGCAGCGCGGTCGGCGGCCGTGGTGTCGAAGTTCATCACCGCGACGGCGACCTTGTCACCGCGGCGGGTGTCGAGGTTCGCGGCGTTCGCGACGAGGTCGTTGATGCTCTGCAGGTTCACGTTCTTGACCGTCGAGGCCTTGCCGTTGAGGGCCACGGAGACGGACTGGTTCGACAGTGCGCCCGCCGGGATCTGCGTCGTCTCGGTGGTGTGGTCGACGGCGTTGTTCTTCGTCGCGGACGTGTTCTTGTAGCCGCCCGCACCGGGGGTCCCCGTGCCGTTCGGGACGGCGATGTTGTCCGGTCCGAGGACGCCGGTCGCGCCGGCACCGGCGGTGGAGCCGGCACCGTACTGCTCGGCCGTGGCCGACTCGTTGAGGGCCACCGGGCCGGTGGTCGGGGTCGTGTAGCTCTCCGACGTCTTCGTGCCGGAGTTCTGGTTCATGGTGGCGGACACGACGACCGTCGCGTTCCCCGGGCCGAGCGTGGTGTCGAGCAGGTCCTGGATCTTCTTGCTCGTGGTCTGGTCGTACGCGGCGGCCTGGTCGGAACCGATGCCGGTCGTCCCGGTCCCGACGGCCGACAGGGTCTGGCCCTTCTGGTCGACGACCGAGACGTCCGTCGGCTGCATGCCCTCGACGGCGGCGCTCGTGAGGTGCACGATCGCCTGGACCTGGTCGGGGGTGAGCTGTGTGCCGTTCTTCGTCGCGATGAACACCGATGCGGTGGGGTCCTTCTGCTCGGCGACGAACACGGTCTTCGCCGGGATCGCGAGCTGCACCGAGGCGGTCTGCACCCCGTCCATCGCCGAGATCGTTTTCGCGAGCTCGCCCTCGATGGCGCGCTTGTACGTGACGTCCTGCTGGAACTCGGAGCTCGTCACGCCCATCTTGTCGAGGAGCGAGTAGCCCCCCTCGTTCGACGACGGCAGCCCGTTCGAGGCCGCCTTGAGTCGTTCGGAGTACACCTGCGACTGCGGGACGAGGATCGTCGCGCCGCCGTCGGTGAGCTGGAACGGCACCCCGTCGGTCTGCAGCTGGTCGGTCACCGAGCTGGCGTCCGAGGCGGCGAGGCCCGTGAACAGCGGTGCGTACGACGCCTTGCCGAGCCAGCTCGTGAGCGCGATGCCCCCGAGCACGAGGGCGGCGACCCCGAGGATCGCGAGGGTCCGCTGGGCGGCGGAGAAGCCCTGGAAGTAGGCGCCCAGGCGGGCGAAGAGGTTCTTGACGGCGACGGGCATCAGGCCTGCATCCTCATGATCTCGTTGAAGGCGTCGACGCCCTTGTTGCGGACGGCGGCGACGAGCTCGAGCGTGACCTGTGCGCGGGTGGCGGCGATCGTGGCGTCGTGGATGTCGTTCAGGTTGCCGGTGACGGCCTTGAGTGCGAGGGTCTTCGAGTCGCTCTGGAGCGCCTGCAGCCCGTCGACCGCGTTGCCGAGCGAGGCGGCGAAGCCGCTGCCGTCGGTGCTCGGGGTCGCGGACGTGCCGGCGGTCGCGCCGAGGTCGCTCGACATCCCGGCGACGGACGACAGGCCGTTCGTCATCGCGTTGGTGGTCACACCGTTGACGGCGTCGATGGGCATCAGTTCTTCCCGATCTGCAGTGCCGCTTCGTAGGCGGTCTTGGCACGGTCCACCACGGCGGCGTTCGCCTGGTAGCCGCGCTGGGCCATGATGAGGTCCGCCATCTGCGTTCCGAGGTCGATGTCCGGCATGCGGACGTAGCCCTCCTTGTTCGCGAGCGGGCTCTCGGGGTCGTAGGTCACGCGGCCGGCGGCGCTGCCGAACGCGGCGCCCTTGACGTAGGCGCCGGAGACGCCGTTGCCCTCCTGGACCTCGACGTAGCGGGCCTGGAACGCGGACTCGTTCATCGACCGGACGGTGTTGACGTTCGCGATGTTGTCGGAGATCGCGTCGAGCCACTTCCGGTGCACGGTGAGGCCGGTGCTCGCGATGCCGATCGCGTCGAAGGTCGTCACGAGTTCGTCCGCATCGCCGCACGGACGCTCGTGAGCTCCGAGTTCATCGCCTGCGTCGCGAACTGGTACCGCAGCACGGTGTCGACGTTCGAGAGCGTCTCCTCGTCGAGGTCGACGTTGTTGCCGTTCGTGTTCGTCGGCTCGAGGCTGCGCGCGATCGTCGGCGCGGCGGATCCGTTGCCCTGCACGATCGACTGCGCGAGGGCGTCCTCGAACTGCACCTTCTCGGCGTGGTAGTTCGGCGTGTTGATGTTCGCCACGTTGTTCGCGATGGCGCGCTGGCGCATCGACAGCCCGTCGAGTGCGCTCTGCAGCGCGGCCGACGTCACGGATTCGAGCACGGTGGACCGTCCCCTCGGTGTGCGGCGCGCACTGCTGCGCGTCGCCGAATGGCGGTGGCCGATCCATGGCCGAACGAGTGAGCGATCCCTGCTCGAGGGGCGCTATCGACGCGGGGTTCCGCGGGTGTAAGTGCTCGCCCCGAACGGGGGGCCGTGCTGGACGCCGTCGTCCGCCCACCGCGGTGTCGCACCATGTCCGCGCATCCTCCGACGAACCAGGCGTCGAACGACTCGTGCATCGTTGCTGCATGCGCACGCATCCGGTGCGCGCGCATCGAGCGACGAACCACGCGTCGAACGACTCGTGCATCGTTGCTGCATGCGCACGCATCCCGTGTGTGCGCATCGAGCGACGCCGGCGCGGGCCGAGGCGTCAGGCGCTGCCGTCAGGCGGAGGCGTCGAGGTACACGGAGCGCTGCGGCTCCCGCGTGGCGTCCACTGCACGCAACGCCCCGAGGTGCTCGAGGGTCGCGCGGCGGTCCGCCTCCAGGACGGCGAGACGGTCCCGTTGCGCGGCCAGCAGCCGGGAGGCACGCCCCATCAACTCGCGCGGGATCGGTCCCAGCCCGGCCGGCTCCGACCATCCGGCGACCGTCTCGCCGACCGCGTCCTGTTCCAGGGAGGCGAGCACGGCTTCCCAGGCGGAGCGGAGCTCGGCGTCAGCCGGCCCCGGACGCTCGGCGTCAGCCGACGCCGCGCGCTCGTCGTCAGGCGACACCGAGCGCTCCCCCGCTCGCGCTGTGCGCGGCGGTGGCTGGGAGCAACGCGGCCGCCTCGTGCCACGACTGCCGCAGGGGTTCGAGGATCCGGATGCAGTCCCGGGTGGCCTGGACGTCCCGGTGCACGTTGGCCGTGATGAGCGACGACGACGCGTACGTGTACACGGCCATCAGCCCCTCGCCGCCGTCCCAGACGTCGATCCGCAGCGTGGAGGACAGCTCACCGACGATGGCCTGCGCGTGCAGGAGCTGCTCGCGCGCGGCCTCCCAGTCGGCGGCGACCTGCGCGGCCTCGGCGCGGTGCAGGTCGAGCAGCAGCCGGTCGTACAGCATCGTGACGAGCTGGGCCGGTGTCGCGGAGAGGACGGCCTCGTTCGTGTACTGGGCCCGGCGCTGGTCCGTCACGGTGCGCGGCTGAGCGGCCTGGCGGAACGCCGCTGCCTGGAAGTCGAACGTCATGGCGTCTCCTCAGCTACTTCGCCGCGAGCTGGCTCGAGAGCCAGCTCGACTGGGACTGGAGCTTGCTGAGGCTGGTCTCGAGCGAGGCGTACTGCGTCTGCAGGGCGGCTCGGCGGGCGGTGAGCCGGTCGGTCCAGCTGTCGATCTGGGTGTTGAGGTCCTTCGCGACGGACTGCTGCCCGTTGATCGAGGACGTGATCGAGCCGTTGTACTTGTCGGACGCCGCGGTCGCGGCGGCCCCGACGTTCGCCGCGGCACCGGAGAGGATCGCCTGGGTCCCCTGGGGGTCCGTCGCGAGGGCCTGCTGGAACACGTCGGCGTCGAAGGCGAAGTCGCCGTCCTTCGTGATCGAGATGCCGATCGACGAGGGCGATTTGCCGTTGACCGGAGCCGACATCGTGCTCGTCAGCCGCTGGACGGCGTCGCGCGTCGTGCCGTCCCCGAGGAGCACCCCGGCGGTGGTCGACGTGGTGCCGGTCGTCGGGCTCGTGGTGCTCGTCACCGAGGTGTTCGAGCCGTAGTAGGAGGTGACGGCGTTCATGGCGTCGACGAGGCCCGACGCGACCGACTGCGCCTTCGTCGTGTCCTGCGCGATCGTCACCGTCACCGGTGTGGTCGTCGGCTGCGTCACGCTGACGTTCACACCGGGCAGCAGGTCGGTGAACGTGTTGGTGGCGCTCGTGACGGTCTGCGCTGCGGCGGTGCCAGCCCAGAGGGTGACGCTGGCGTCCGAGGCGGCGGTGACGACGGCGGCCCCGGTCGCGGTGAGCACGTTGGTGGCGGTCCCGGCGGTGACGTCGGCGGCCGACCCGCGGTACACCGAGAACGCACCTGCGGCGCCGGTCTTCGTCGCGGTGAGCTGCAGGCGGTAGAGCTTCGCGCCGTTCGTGTCGGTGCCGGCGGCGACCTTCGTCGCGGTGACGCCGGCGCCGGCCTTGTTGATCGCCGACACGGTGTCGTCGAGGGACCCGGAGGCCGGCGTGACGCTCGTCACGGTGCCGTCGGCGGCGACGATGGTCACCGGCTGGGCGCTCGCGGCCCAGGTGGACATGGCCGCGGTGACACCGACCTGCGCGGACGCGGTGGACCCGACGGTCAAGCTGACGGAGCCCGCGGCGGCGCCGGTGCCCGCCGTGGCGGTGACGCCGGGGGCCGAGCTGGTCGCCGCGAAGAGGTCGAGCGACGACGCCTTCGAGGCGGCGGTGGCCTTGGTGGCGAGTGCCTGCACGAGCCCGTTGATCGTCTGCAGTGACGAGATGAACGAGTTCGTGTCGCTGAGCTTGTTCTTGAGGAGCGTCTGCGGGACGGCCTCGACCGACATGAGCGAGTTGATGAGGTCGGTGGTCTTCAGCCCGCTGACGAGACCGTCGATCGCGAGGCTGTTCGCCGATGACACGGACGACGTGGACATCGAGGGCTCCCTGCCGTCGGTGGTGGAGGTCGTGGAGGGGCGACGCCGCCGGCCGGGACCCTCGATCGGTCCCGGACGGCGGCGTCAGTTCGGCTAGCGCAGGAGCGAGAGCACGCCCTGGGTGCTCTGGTTCGCCTGCGCGAGCATCGACGTACCGGCCTGGCTGAGGATGTTGTCGCGCGTGTACTTGACCATCTCCTCCGCCATGTCGACGTCGGTGATGCGCGAGCCGGCAGCGGTGAGGTTCTCCTTGGCCACGTTCGTCACGTTGATGGCGTGGTCGAAGCGGTTCTGGACGGCACCGATGGCCGATCGAGCGGTCGACACGTTCTTGATCTGCGTGTCGATCGCGGTGATCGCGGCCTGCGCGTTGGTGGCGTTGTCGAACGTGAGCGAGCTCACGGCCGTCGCGACCGTGGCGACGTTCGCACCCGACAGGTCGACGTTGATCTGGCTGGACGCACCGGCATTCGCGCCGACCTGGAACACCAGCTTGCCGTCGCCCGCTGCGCCGGCGGTGCCGTCGAGCAGGTTGATGCCGTTGAAGTTGGTCGACTGCGAGATGCGGGTGAGCTCCTTGGAGAGCTCGCCGACCTCGGTGGAGATCGCGGTGCGGGAATCAGCGTTGTTCGAGTCGTTGCCTGCCTGGACGGCGAGGTCGCGCATGCGCTGGAGGATCGAGTGGGTCTCGGTGAGCCCACCTTCAGCCGTCTGCACGACGGAGATGCCGTCCTGGGCGTTGCGGGCGGCGACCGTGAGGCCACCGACCTGGGACTTCAGCCCCTCGGAGATCGACAGACCGGCCGCGTCGTCGGCAGCACGGTTGATGCGGAGGCCGCTCGAGAGCTTCTCGAGGGACTTCGACAGGTCGTTCTGCGTGGAGTTGAGGTTCCGGTACGTGTTGAGTGCCGAGAGGTTGGTGTTGATGGACATACCCATGGTGGTTTCCTCCGTGAATGTGGGTCGTACGTCTGCCCGTCCGTGGGCTGACATGGGTGACTCTCGACCGGTTGGCGGGAGCCGTTAGGAGATCGGCGGAACTTCTTCGACGAAGATCCGCCGACGGGTCAACTGGCGACGACCACCTGGGTGGTGGCCGCGTCGTGCACGGCGCGCGCGACGCCGGCGGCGGCGTTCGACGCGACCCGTGCGAGGTAGGCGCTGCGCCGGGCGGTCGTCGTGCGGCTCGCGGGTTCGGCGGCAGCCCCACCGTCGCCGTAGTGGGCGGCGAGGCCGTCGCGCAGCAACCGCATCGCTTCCGAGCGCTGCTGGGAGACGGCCGAGTGGGTGATGCCGAGCTCGGCGGCGACCTCGGTCACCGAGCGGTCACCGAAGTACACGGCGTCGACGATGAACCGCATGCGGTCGGGCAGCGCGTCGACGGCGGCGCGCAGGTAGCGGCGCTTCTCCGCCTCGAGCAGCTCGTCCCCGGGCAGGGCGACGTCGGCGATGACGGTGTCGTGCACGGCGTCGTCGATGGTCGTCACGGTGCGTCCGGCGTCGCTCATCGCGTCCGCGGCAGTCTGGCGGTCGACGCCCATCGCCTCGGCGATCTCGTCGACACCGACGGAGCGGCCGAGCCGCGCGGACAGTGCTTCCTGCGTCGCGAGCGTCTCGCGGATGCGCTTCCGGGTGCCGCGGGAGGCCCAGTCGGCCGAACGCATGTCGTCCGCGATCGCGCCGGTGATCCGGGTGCGGGCGTAGGCGCCGAACGGGACGCCGAGGTCCGGGTTGAAGGAGTCGGCCGCCGCGACGAGTGCGAGCGACCCGACGGCTGCCAGGTCGTCACGGTCGAGGTGGGTGGCGCGGGCTCGGACGTCGGACACGATGTAGCCCACGAGCGGCAGGTGCTCGACGATCATCGCGTTGCGTGCGGTGCGGTCCATGCTGATCCCCTGGTCGACGTGCTGCTGTGTGACCCGTCCGTGGGCGCGACGAACGCCGGCCTCGGTTGGCCGGTTCGATCGCCGAAGAACCGCCCGGGTCCTTCCGAGCGGTGCATCCGGGCCGTTGCGACCCGGTGCGGGGTCTCCCCCGCGCTGCAGTTCGAATGTAACGGCTGGCAATCACCTGAGGGGAGGTACATCGTCCCCAGTGCGGGGGTACGGGGCCCGTTTCGTGGTCCGCATTTGGGGGGACACCGGTGTCAGAACGACCGTTCTCACCCCCCGTTCTGGAGGCACGGATCGCGTCGGTCCCGTCGCGCACCCCCGCCACGGCACCCGTCGGGCTTACGCACCCCGGGTCGCGACCGATAGTCACCGCTGTCCACACGATTGCGGACACGTCCCCACCACACCGACCCGGGAGGAGCTGATGAGCGTGAACGACCTGTCCGCCGTGCTCTGGCGCGAACGCGAACTGCTCGAGCTGCTCACCTTCAAGCTCGAGGAGGAGCAGCTGCTCCTCGCTGCCGGCCGATCCCGTTGGGTGTCCCACGCGAGCCGTGAGGTCGAGCAGGTGCTCGAGCGCCTCCGCAGCACCGGGTTGGAGCGTGCCGCGTCGAGCGCCGAGGTCGCCGAGGAGTGGGGCGTCCCCGCCGACGCCCCCCTGCGCGACGTCGTGGCCGCCGCGCCGAACGGCCCGTGGGGCGAGATCCTCGCGGCACACCTCACCGCGATGGTGCAGCTGACGACGCAGATCGGTGCCCTCCGCGACGCGAACGACCGTTTCCTCCGGACCTCCGCACAGGCCACCGAGGAGACGCTCGCGGGTGCCCTCGCCGGACCCGCCACCTACGACGCCACCGGCACGAGCGGGTCGGCCACCGACGCCGCCCGGCTCTTCGAGGGGAACCTCTAGCACATGGTCAGCACCTTCGGCTCGCTCGCGACCGCGTACTCCGGGCTCACCGCCGCCCGCGCCGGCATCGACGTCACCGGGCAGAACATCGCGAACGCCGGCACCACGGGGTACACCCGGCAGCGGCTCACGCAGACCTCGGTGTCCCGCGCGCAGACCGGCTTCGTGCTGGGCACCGCGGCGCTCGCCGGTCAGGGCGTCTCCGTCGACGGCATCGCCCGGCTCGGGTCGCTGACGCTCGACGCCGGCGTCCGTGCCGCAACCGGGTCGTCCTCGTACGCCGACGCCCGCGCCACGGCGCTGTCGGCGCTCGAGACCGGGCTGCAGGAGCCCGGTGCCAACGGCCTCGCGACGAAGCTCGACGACTTCTGGTCGTCCTGGGGCGAACTCGCCACCCATCCCGAGGACGCCGGGGCCGCGACCGCGGTGATCGCTGCCGCGAGCACCGTCACGAGCACGCTCGCCAGCGGCTCGCGGTCCCTCGACACGCGGTGGTCCACGGTGCACGCCACGGCCGAGGCGCAGGTCGGGCAGCTGAACGAGGCCGCCGGGCAGGTCGCCGACCTCAACGGGCAGATCCGGGCCGCGCTCGCGGCCGGGGGCGCGCCGAACGAACTCGTCGACCAGCGGGACCAGCTCACCGAGCAGATCGCGACCCTCGCCGGCGGCACGACCCGCGCGAACACGGACGGGACCGTCGACGTGCTCATCGGCGGGAACGCCATCGTGCAGGGCAGCGGTGCCCGTTCCCTCGCCCTCGGCGGCGCCGATCGGATGGCCGACGGCACTGCCGTCACCCTCACCTGGACCTCCGGCAACGCGGGCGCGGTCACGCTCTCGGGCGGGTCGATCGGCGGCAACCTCTCCCTGCTCGCGCCCGCCGACCCGAACGGGACCGGCGGTGCGATCGCGCAGGCCTCCGCCGCGTACGACGCCGTCGCGACCAAACTCGCGACCGCGGTGAACGCCGTGCACACCACCGGCACGACCGCGTCGGGTGCGACCGGTCAACCCTTCTTCGCGGTGACCGCCGGTGTCCCCGCCGCACAGGGGATCCGCGTGGTCCCGACCGACGCCTCGGGCATCGCGACCCGGAACGCCGCCGGCCAGCTCGACGACTCGTTCGCCGACGCGCTCTCGCAGCTCGGCGCCGCGCCGGGCAGCCCGGACAGTGGATGGGCGACGTTCGTGGCGGGGGTGGGCACCGCCTCCAGGACGGCCACCTCGGAATCGACGCTGACCGGCCTCGCCCTCACCAACGCGCGCACGCAGCAGCAGTCGGGCGCCGGCGTGGACCTCGACGAGGAGAACGTGAACCTGTTGAACTACCAGCACGCCTACCAGGGCGCCGCGCGCGTCCTGACCGCCGTCGACGAGATGCTCGACACCCTGATCAACCACGTCGGCCTCGTCGGGAGGAGCTGAACATGATCACCCGCGTGACGACCCAGATGTCGATGGCCGCCGCCGCAGCGCGGCTGCAGGCCGGTGCCGCGAAGCTCGCGCAGCTGACCGACCAGGCCACCTCGCTGAAGAACATCCAGAAGCCGTCGGACGACCCGGTCGGCACCGCCTCGGCGATGCAGGTCCGGAAGGACCAGGCCGCGACCGCGCAGTACACCCGGAACGCGGACGACGCCGCCGGGTGGCTCGCGACGACCGACAGCGCCCTGTCCGGGGTGTACTCGGTGCTCGGCAGCGTGCGGGACCTCACCGTCCAGGCGGCGAACACCGGCATGATGAGCGACGCCGACCGCCAGACGTTCATCACCCAGTTCCAGTCGCTCAAGGCGGACCTGACCTCGCGGGCGAACGCGACCTACGGCACCCGCTCGGTGTTCGCGGGCTCCTCGACGACGCCGACCGCGTTCGACCCGACGACCGGCTGGGCGTCCGCCGGCACCGCCGTCACCCGCCGCATCGGCGACAGCGACACCGTGCGCGTCGACACCTCCGGGACCGCCGTGTTCGGCTCCGGGTCGACCTCCGTGTTCTCGATGATCGACTCAATCGTGACCGACCTGCAGAACGGAACGAACGTGAACGCCCGCATCGCCGACGTGGACAGCGCGATCACCACCGTCCGCGGCGCCCAGGCCGACGTCGGCGTCCGGCACGCCTCCGCACTCGCCGCGCAGGACTCCCTGAAGACCGTGGCGACCTCGCTCGAGGCCCGGCGGTCCGGGATCGAGGACAAGGACCTCGCGAAGGCCGTCCTCGACGTCCAGGTCCAGCAGACCAACTACCAGGCAGCCCTCGCCATCACCGCGAAGGTCCTGCAGCCGACCCTGATGGACTACCTCCGATGAGCATCGACCTGACCTTCACCGTCCCGCCGTTCGGCCTCGCCTCGGCGCCCGTGTTCACGCTGACGCCCGTCGACGGCGCCTCCGGCCTCTTCACCCTGGTGGGCGCGGACGCGCGGCTGTACCTGCTCGACGCCGCGGAGCACCTGCCCGACTACGCGCCGGAGCTCTCCGACGAGCAAGCGGCGCTGCTCGACCTGGCGTCCGCCGCCGAGGCGATGCTGCTCGTCGTGGCGAACCCCGGCGAGGCCGGCACGACCGTGAACCTGCTCGCGCCGATCGTCGTGAACGCCCGGACCTCGGTGGGCGCGCAGCTCATCCTGGAGGACCAGGACTTCCCCCTGCGCGCGGAGCTCGCGCGGCGCTAGCGCGGCGCGGCGCGGCGCGGCGGCGGCGGCGGCCGCGCACGCCGACTTCGACGTTCCACCAGTCGATCGCCGCGCACATCGTCGAAACATGCACACGCACTCGTTGCGCGAGCATGTTCCGACCGTCCACGTGTCGATCGACGAGCGTTCGGTCGAAGCATGATCCCGAATGGACGCCGGCGATTCCTCCACAGGCGACGTCAGCAGCGACGCTGTCCACTGATGTGTGAGGTCGCTCCGGCTGCACGACCGTTCCCACGACACTCGAGGCATGAGCGCCGCGAACGACATCGAACTGATCCGGACCGCCAACCTGCCCGGGGCGGAACGACGGTCGATCGAGCGGGCTGCCCGGCGCGGTGATCTCGAACGGATCCGACCCGGGGTACTCGTTCGTCGGGGCGCACTGGACGGCTTGCACCCGAACGATCGGCACGTCGTGCTGGTCCGGGCAGCACTCGCCCGCGTCCGACCGTCCGACGTGCTCTCGCACGAGTCCGCATGCGCTGTCCTCGGCTACCCGTTCACGGGTTGGTGG
The DNA here is from genome assembly GCF_018613895.1 of Curtobacterium sp. ISL-83. GTDB lineage: Bacteria > Actinomycetota > Actinomycetes > Actinomycetales > Microbacteriaceae > Curtobacterium. The sequence continues at coordinate 42,217 of NZ_JAGGPH010000002.1, read as the reverse complement.
CCGCCCAAGGTCCACGTCGCGGATCCCACCACGACGCACACACGCGTCACTGCCTGCTTCGTCCGGCACGGCGTCGGTCACCGTCGCCCTGCACCGGGGTCGGTGTTCCGCGGCGTGGCCGTCACGACACCTGCGCGCACCGTCATCGACGTCGCTTCCGCTCGACCGCTCCTGGCCGCGCTCCCCGTTGTCGACCACGTCCTCCGGCACGGCCTGACCGATCCTGATCAGCTCCGACGTGAACTCGCGGAACTACACCAGGGGCATGCGAAGGCGCGGATCGCGATCGAGATGGGGTCTGCGGCGTCGGACTCGCCGGCTGAGTCCGTGTGCCGCGTTCGGTTCCGACAGCTCGGGACACCGGCGCCCCTGCAGCAACACGCGTTCCACCGGCCCGGCGAGCGGACAGCAGTCGTGGACTTCTGGTTCCCCGAGCAAGGGGTCGTGGTGGAGGTCGACGGGCGCGGCAAGTACGAGGACCCGGCGATGCTCGGCAACCGCACGACCGCCGATGCCCACTGGCACGAGAAACAGCGAGAGGACTTCGTGCGCTCCTTCCCCGAAGTACGGTTCGTCATCCGCCTGACCTGGGCGGACCTGATGGACCCGGACGCGGTGCGGGCGAAGCTCGTCCGCGCCGGGGTGCCCTGCCGATGAGCGCGCTGGCGGGACGCTCCGAGCGAGAGTCCCATGTCCGGAGCGTACGGTCTCCGGCATGCCCCGACAGCAGAAGGACCACGCGATCGTGCCGATGCCGCCCGCGCCGGTCCGCCCGGACACGACGGACGACCTCGACCGGAGCCGCCAGCTCGACGCGCAGTCCACCGGGTGGGCGAAGTGGCTGGACCGTGTCATCGGCGTGCAGCGACCGGCGGTCATCGCCCACGTCAACGGCGTCCGTCGGCGTCATCCGGAAGCGACCCCTGCCGAGATCATCCAGATCCTGGAGCGGCAGTACCTCGCCGCCGTCACCACGGGCGGGGCCGCGGTGGGGGCCAGCGCGGTGATCCCCGGCGTCGGCATGGTGGCGGCGCTCGGCCTGAGCGGAGCAGAGACGGTCGGGTTCCTCGAGACGACGGCGCTCTTCGCGCAGTCCATCACCGAGGTGCACGGCATCGCCCTCGACGACCCCGAGCGCGCGCGAACCCTCGTGATGGCGATGATCCTCGGCACGCCCGGCACCCAGCTGGTCAAGCAGCTCGCCGGGCAGGCCGCCGGTGGTCAGGTCCGCACCGCGTTCTGGGGGGAGATGGTGACGTCGTCGCTGCCGAAGCAGGTCGTGGGTGGGATCGGGGGCCAGATCCGCGACCAGTTCGTGAAGCGGTTCGCGGTTCGCCAGGGGTCCTCGATGATCGGCCGCGCACTGCCCTTCGGCATCGGTGCGGCGGTCGGCGGGCTCGGGAACCACGCGCTCGGGCGGAAGGTCATCCAGGCGTCGCGAACCGGGTTCGGCCTGCCGCCGGCGTCGTTCCCGTTCGTGCTCGATCCCAAGCCCGGCAAGGTCCCGAAGTCCGTGCGTGCCCCGAAGGCCGAGTCGTCATCGGACGGCGTCCGGAAGGATCGCCGGGCCCTCCCCTGGACCCGGAAGCGGGAAGAGGACCCGGAAGCCTGAAGCCTGAAGCCTGAAGCCTGAAGCGCTGCGTGAAGGCCGCAGGCGGAGGGTCTCCAGGCGCAGCGCGAAGACCGCAGGCGCAGGGTCCAGGCGCTGCTCGCAATCGCAGCGCAATCGCAGCGCAATCGCAGCGCAGTGCGCGAGCACAGCACCCAGGCGCGTGGCGCGCACATGCCCAGGACTCGTCGCTCAGCACTTAGCGCTCAGCACTTAGCGCTCGGCGCTCAACCGCAGCCCGCAGCGCCCGCCCCGCGCCTCAGCGACGAACGGGCGTGGTGACGACCTGCCCCGCGTGCGCGAAGCCTCCGCCGAACCCGAACAGCAGCGCCGGCACCCCCTCGGGCAGCTCGCCCCGCTCCCACGCCTTCGACAGCCCTAGCGGCACACTCGCCGCTGACGTGTTCCCGGACTCGACGACGTCCCGCACGACGTACTTGGACCCGCCGTCGAGCGCCGCCACGAGCGGCTCGATGATCCGCAGGTTCGCCTGGTGGAACGCGAACACCTCGATGTCGTCCATCGTGAGCCCGGCGGCTTCGACGACGGCCCGGGCGTGCCCCTCCGCCTCGGTGATGGCCCAGCGGTAGATCGACCGACCCTCCTGCGAGAACCGCTCCGGGTCCCCGGACACACGGACCGCCTGCTCGAGGTGCGGCACGCTCCCCCACGACACCGGGCCGATCTCCGCGGTGTCGGACACGCCGATCACCGCTGCCCCGGCCCCGTCACCGACGAGCACGCAGGTCGACCGGTCGGTCCAGTCCGCGATGCTCGACAGGGTTTCCGATCCGATCACGAGCGCGATGTCGGCGGCACCCGTGCGGACCGACTGGTCCGCGAGTGCCAACGCGTACTCGAACCCGCTGCATGCCGTGTTGATGTCGATCGGCGCAGGCCCGTTGGACATGCCGAGCGCCGCGGCGACGCGCCCCGCGGTGTACGGAGCCCGGTCCCGGTGCGTGGTCGAGGCGACGATGACGAGGCCGACCTCGGACGGCGCGACACCGGCATCGGCGAGGGCCTTCCTCCCGGCCTCGATCGCCATGGAGGTCACGGAGTCGTCCGGCCCCGCGATGTGTCGGGTCTTGATGCCGGTGCGGGTGGTGATCCACTCGTCGTTCGTGTCGACCATCGTCGAGAGCTCGTCGTTGGTGAGGATGCGTTCGGGCTGGTGGTGGCCGAACCCGAGGATCCGGCTGCCACGGAGTGCTGGCGTGTTCACGGTCGGCACGCTACTCCCCCGCGGCAACCCCGCATGCCGTGACGCGCATGCACCAGCACGCGGCCCACCACCCCCATCGCCACAACGCGCCCGCGCACGCGCGCACGCACCCGCGCCACCCGCCGCGCCACACCCCCGACCGGCACTCCCAGTGCCTGGCATCCGCAGCCCCCATCCCGTAGACCTGACGCATGGACTACACACATCTCGGACGGACAGGGCTGTCGGTGTCACGAGCGGTACTCGGGACGATGAACTTCGGACCGGAGACCAGCGAGGACGACTCGCACGCCATCATGGACCGGGCCCACGAGCTCGGCGTCAACTTCTTCGACACCGCCAACGGCTACGGCGGCTCGGTCGGCAAGGGCGCGACGGAGGAGATCATCGGCCGCTGGTTCGCGAAGGGCGGTGGCCGCCGCGAGAAGACCGTGCTCGCCACGAAGGTCTACGGCGACATGATCGACTGGCCGAACGGCGGGAAGCTCAGCGCGTTCAACATCCGCCAGGCCCTCGACGCGAGCCTCCAGCGCCTGCAGACCGACCACATCGACCTGTACCAGTTCCACCACGTGGACCGTGCGACCCCGTGGGACGAGATCTGGCAGGCCATCGACGTCGCCGTGCAGCAGGGGAAGGTCCTCTACGTCGGGTCGTCGAACTTCGCGGGCTGGCACATCGCCCAGGCCCAGGAGGCCGCCGCCCGCCGCCACACGCTCGGCCTCGTCAGCGAGCAGTCGATCTACAACCTCGTCGTCCGCGACATCGAGCGCGAGGTCCTCCCGGCCGCCCGCGAGTACGGCCTCGGCGTCATCCCGTGGTCGCCGCTGCAGGGCGGCCTCCTCGGCGGCGTGATCGAGAAGACCGAGAACGGCTCGCGTCGACTCTCCGGTCGGAGCGCCGCGTACGTCGACGAGCACCGCGACCAGCTCACGACGTACGAGTCCTTCGCGAAGGAGCTCGGCCACACCCCCGGCGAACTCGCCCTGGCCTGGCTGCTGCACCAGCCCGGCGTGACGGCCCCGATCACCGGCCCCCGCACGATGGAGCAGTGGGAGTCCGCGGTCCGCGCGGTCGACATCCGCCTCGACCAGCGCGCGCTCGACCGGCTCGACGAGATCTTCCCGGGCCACAAGACCTCGCCGGAGGACTACGCCTGGTAGGTCGCGCCCGCCACGCTACGGGCCACGCGCAGGCGATGCGTCCGGCGACGCGACCGGCGACGTGACCGGCCGCGCGTCTGGTGACGCGACCGGCGACGCCGCCGGGTGATCCGGACGGGAGGCGCGGTGCGGGTCCGACCCGCACCGCGCCTCCCGTCCGTGGTCACGACCACCGCACGCTCACGGCCCCCTGTCGCTGACGAACCACGGAAGCGACATCGAACCGGCCTCCGCACCTGGTTCGACGTCGAAACCTGGTTCGACCCGCTGCCGCGGCAGCGGCACACCGGTCCCGCCCCGACCGTAGCGACGCACCGCGCGGCTCCGCACGCACCACGCACAACGCACAACGCATCACGAACGACGACGGGCCCCGCGCTGCTGCGCGGGGCCCGTCGTGTCGAGGCGGTGGAGCTACCGGACGCCGACCGGGGTGTTGTCGGACTCCTCGTAGAGGACGTAGCCCTCTTCACCGTGGACCGCGGTGTCGATGCCGGCGACCTCGTCCTCGGTCTTGACGCGGAAGCCCATCGTCTTCTCGATCAGCCAGCCGATGATGAAGGCCAGGACGAACGAGTACGCACCGACCGCACCGGCGGCGGCGGCCTGCTTGCCGAGCTGGGCGAACGAGCCCGAGTAGATCAGGCCAGTGTCGTTGGCGAAGAAGCCGAGGAACAGCGTGCCGAAGATGCCGCCGACCAGGTGGACGCCCACGACGTCGAGCGAGTCGTCGAAGCCGAGGCGGTACTTCCAGTCGATCGCGAAGCAGCAGATGATGCCCGCGAGGAACCCGAGCAGCAGGCCCCAGCCCGGCGTCAGCGCAGCACAGGCCGGCGTGATGGCGACGAGCCCGGTGACGGCACCCGAGGCGGCACCGACCGAGGTCGCCTTGCCGTCCTTGAGCTTCTCGACGAGCAGCCAGCCGAGGACCGCAGCGGCCGGAGCGGCGAGCGTGTTGACCCAGGCGATCGCGGCGACGCCGTCAGCAGCGCCCTCGGACCCGGCGTTGAAGCCGAACCAGCCGAACCACAGGATCGCAGCACCGAGGAGCACGAAGGGCGGGTTGTGCGGCTTGTGCGCGCCCTTGGCGAAGCCGACGCGCTTGCCGAGGACGATCGCCAGGGCGAGACCCGCGGCACCGGCGTTGATGTGCACCGCGGTGCCACCGGCGAAGTCGATCACGCCCCACGTGGCCGCCCAGCCCGAGGTGAGGTTGAACACCCACGACGCGACCGGGAAGTAGACGACGGTCACCCAGATGCCGGCGAAGACCATCCACGCGCCGAACTTCGCACGGTCGGCGATGGCGCCGGAGATGAGCGCGACGGTGATGATCGCGAACGTGGCCTGGAAGCCGACGAACGCCATCGAGGGGTACGCGGCGTGGATCGTGGAGGCTCGTGCCTCCTCGAACGCCTGCCCGAGTCCGATCTGGTTCCAGTCGATGCTGAAGAACCCGACCGCGCCGGAGATCGCCGTGTGGGGGCCGGTGTTGGCGAAGGAGATCGCGTAGCCGTAGACGACCCACAGCACGCTCACCAGCGCGATCGCGCCGAACGACATCATCATCATGCTGATGACGGACTTGGCCTTCACCAGTCCGCCGTAGAAGAACGCCAGGCCTGGTGTCATGAACAACACCAGCGCTGCCATCACCAACACGAACGTCGTGTTGCCCTGATCAAGCATCTGCTCACCTCTCGATAGCGCAAGCGGTTCGTGGACCGCCTCGGGTGATCAGAGTCTGGCGAGGTGAGATTTCATGAGGGAGCACGAACTGTTTCGTGGGTGTAACACGATCGGGCCCAATGTAAACGTCGTGTTTCGGGCGCCTCCGGTTGCCGTGGGCAACGGCCGGGAATCGGTCAGGAGGGTCGACTCGCCCGGGCGGGACGGCGCGCCCGAGCGGGACGGCTCGCTCAGGAGGGACGGCTCAGCGCGACCACGCGCGATGCGGCCCGCAGGTACTTCTTCCGGTACCCGCCGCTCAGCATCGTCTCCGGGTACACGCGGTCGAGCGGCGTCCCGGACGCGACGATCCGAACCTGGGCGTCGTAGAGCCGGTCCACCAGCGCGACCCAGCGGAGCGCGTCCGTCTGGTCCGCGAAGGGGTGCGCGTCCGTGAGTCCCACGGCGTCGAGCCCCTCGACGAGTGCCACGTACTTCGACGGGTGCACGGACCCGAGGTGCGCGACGACGGCGTCAAAGTCGTCGAGCGTGACCCGACCGGCCGGCAGCGAGGCCGCGACGTCCGCCACGACCGCGGCGGACTCGTCCACGGCACGACGGCGGTAGTCGAGCCCGTCGATCCGCAGCGTCTCGAACCGGTCGGACATCGCCTGGATCTCGCGCAGGAAGTCCTGCGCGGCGAACCGGCCCTCACCCAGTGCGCCCGGCGGGGTGTTCGACGTCGCCGCGAACCGCGTCCCGGTCTCGGAGAGTTCCTTGATGAGGCGGGTCATCACCATCGTGTCGCCCGGGTCGTCGAGCTCGAACTCGTCGATGCAGACGAGCGAGGTCCCGCGCAGCAGGTCGACCGTGCCCTGGAAGCCGAGTGCCCCGACGAGCGCGGTGTACTCGATGAACGTCCCGAACGTCTTGCGTCCTGGCTCGGCGTGGTACGCCGCGGCGAGCAGGTGCGTCTTGCCGACGCCGAAGCCGCCGTCCAGGTACACGCCGGACCGCACGGCGGACTCCGCAGCGGGGCGGCGGCGACCGAACAGGCCACGTCGCGGTGCAGCAGCGGGTCCGGCGGCGACGAAGGCGGCGACCGCGTCGCGGACGGACGCCTGCGACGGGTAGTCGGTGTCCGGGCGGTACGAGTCGAAGGACGCCTCGGTGAACTGCGGCGGCGGCACGAGCGACGCCGCCATCTGCTGCGGCGTCACCCGAGGGTCGCGGTCGACGAGGTGTTCAGGCAATCTCCAGGCCCTCCGGGAAGCTGTTCGCGCAGTGTCACGTTGCCATGACCGACGGTACGTCCGCGTACCGTTGCCGTAGGCACCGACGACCGATCCTAGTCCGGCGCCGCACACCCACCCAGGAGGTACCCCCGATGACCGCACCGGTCGACCCGTCCGAGAAGTTCGCCGCCTACGCCCACCCGGAGCGTCTCGTGTCCACCCAGTGGCTGCAGGACCGCCTCGACGAGGGCGTGGCACCGGCCGACCTCGTGGTCGTCGAGTCCGACGAGGACGTCCTCCTGTACGAGACCGGCCACATCCCCAGCGCGGTGAAGGTCGACTGGCACACCGACCTCAACGACCCCGTGCAGCGCGACTACATCGACGGCGCCGCCTTCGCGGAGCTCCTCGGCCGGAAGGGCATCGGCCGCGACACGACGATCGTGGTCTACGGCGACAAGAACAACTGGTGGGCCGCGTACGCCCTCTGGGTGTTCACGCTGTTCGGGCACGAGGACGTGCGGCTGCTGGACGGCGGACGCGCGAAGTGGATCGCCGAGGAGCGTCCGACCACGACGGACCGCACCGAGGTCACCCCGGTCGAGTACCCCGTCGTCGAGCGCCGGGACGAGCCGGTCCGCGCCTTCAAGGACGACGTCCTGGCGCACCTCGGCAAGCCCCTCATCGACGTCCGCAGCCCCGCCGAGTACGACGGCTCGCGCACCACGGCACCGGACTACCCGGAGGAGGGCGCCCTGCGCGCGGGCCACGTCCCGACCGCGGTGAACATCCCGTGGGCCACCGCAGCCGCCGCCGACGGCACCTTCCGTCCCCGCGACGAGCTCGACGCCGTGTACCGCGACGGTGCCGGCATCGGTGACGCCGACGAGGTCATCGCCTACTGCCGCATCGGCGAGCGGTCGAGCCACACCTGGTTCGTCCTGCAGCACCTGCTCGGGTACGAGAACGTCCGCAACTACGACGGATCGTGGACGGAGTGGGGCAGCGCGGTCCGCGTGCCGATCGCCGTCGGCTCCGAGCCGGGGACGGTCCCGGCCCGATGACCGACGCACCACTCCCCCCGGCCCTCGCCGAGATCCGGGACGACTTCCTCGAGCTCTCCCAGCAGGACCGCCTCCAGCTGCTCCTCGAGTTCTCCGACGAACTCCCCGCGCTGCCGGAGCGGCTCCAGGGGCACGAGGACGAACTCGAACGGGTCGAGGAGTGTCAGTCCCCCGTCTTCATCACCGTCACGGTGGGCCAGGACGGCGACGCCCCCGACGTGGTCCGGATGCACGCGACCGCCCCGCGCGAGGCCCCGACCACCCGCGGGTTCGCGTCGATCCTCGCGCAGGGCCTGTCCGGCCTGACGGTCGACCAGGTGCTCGCCGTCCCGGCGGACTACCCGCTGACGATCGGGCTGTCCGAGGCGGTCAGCCCGCTGCGGATCCGCGGGATGGTCGGGATGCTCGGTCGGGTGCAGCGGCAGGTGCGGGCGGCGGTCGCCGCCGCGTAGACGCGCGCAGACGACGGACGGGAGGCTCCCCAGCAGCTGGCATCTGGGCCCACGCCGCCGGTTCCGGAGCGACGCGTCAGCGGCGGTCCGGCCGTGCCGGTGGGGAGCCTCCCGTCCGCATCGCACCCGCGTCTACGACGCGTGCGTCGCGCTGGTCGGCTGCACCACCTCGGTCAGCCACGCGAGGATCCGCGCATCGAACCAGTCTGCGTCGTGGTTCCAGAGCTTGGTGTGCCGTGCCGTCGTCTGGATCGCGAGCCGCACCAGATCGGGCCGGGCGGCGGCCAACGCGTGCGAGGCCGACGACGGCACGAACCCGTCGTCGTCGCTGTGCATGAGCAGGATCGGCACGTGCAGTTCGTCGGCGCGCGCGACCATGTCGAGTTCGCGCAGGTCGACCGGGTGTCGGAGGCCCGTGAGCCGGTGCAGGACCGGCGTGCGCAGGAGGCGCTGCGCCACCTTCCGGACCGGTCGCGGCAAACGCATCAGCCGGCTCTGCGACTTGAGGACGGCGTGCCAGTCGACGACGGGCGACTCGAGCACGACCCCGTCGACCAGGTCCGCGAACCCGGAGCGCAGCAGGGTCTGGAGCACCACGGCACCGCCCATCGACCACCCCATGAGCACGACGCTCGAGGCGTCCTGGGCGGCGAGCCAGCGGAGTGCGGCGTCGACGTCCTCCCACTCGGTGCTCCCGAGCCCGTAGCGGCCGTCGTCACTCGGCGGGGCGACCCCGTCGTTCCGCCACGACACGAGCAGCACCGAGTAGCCGGCGGCACGGAACACCGGGACCGCCCGGATCGTCTCCGCGCGGGTGACGCCACGGCCGTGGACGAGCACGGCCCAGGATGCTGCCGGGTCGTCGGCGCGGACGACCCAGGCGGGTGCCGGGCCGTTCGGCGTCGGGATGTCGACGTCCTCGACGGGGACGTCGAGCTCGCCCGGGTTGAGGTAGAACCAGCCGCCCCAGCGACCGCGCCGGGCGTTCGTGGGGTCTCCGGCGTCGACCGCGATGATGCGACGGGTGACGGTGGTGTCGGTCGTGCCGAGGACCTCGCCGACGCGCATGTGCCCGGTCCCGCCACCGAACCAGAGGCTGTACCGCCCCTGCAGCTCGGTGTCGGCGGTGCGCTCGATCGTGACCGTCCCGCGGGTCGTGTCGACGGCGTGGATCGGGACCCGTTCGGTGCGCTTGCGGTCCGGGGTGACGACGGCCCGGGCGATCGCGGCGACGAAGCCCCCGACGACCGCGGTGGTCACGGCGGCTGCTGCGACGCCCACCCCGAGCGCGATCAGGCCGGCCGACCGCGCGGCGTCCTGGGCGACGTCCTCGGCGGGTCGCGCTGATCGGGACATGGTGCGGAGCCTAGTCTGCAGTCGTGTCCGAATCCCGAGAGCCCGACGCCTTCGCGCGGCTCCGCGCCTTCGTGGCGTCGGGCGGTACCCGCGTCGAGACGACGATCACGGAGATCCCCTCGCCGTCGCGCATCGCGCCGTTCTCGATCGCCCTCGCGGCGGACGTGTCAGGCGTCGCGCACGGCATCGACTCCGACCTCGGGACCGGCCGGTTCATCGCCCTGCACGACCCGGACGAACCCGAGGGCTGGGCGGGCGCGTTCCGCATCGTGACGTTCGCACAGGCGCCGCTCGAACCCGAGATCGGCGTGGACGAGTTCGTCGCCGACGTGACGTGGAGCTGGCTCGTCGACGCCCTCGCAGCGCACGGCGCGGAGTACGACCACGCCTCCGGGACGGCCACCAAGATCATCTCCCGCGGGTACGGCAACCTGGCGGCGCAGGGCGACGGTGCGCAGCTCGAGCTCCGCGCGTCCTGGACGCCCCGGGGCGACGACCTGACCGCGCACGTGACAGCCTGGGAGGAGATCGTGACGATGCTCGCCGGTCTGCCGCCCGCGTCGGACGGCGTGACCCTGTTGGCCCCGAGGAGGCTCGCCAAGTGAACGACCCCGCCACCGGGACACCGCAGTCCGGAGACCCCGCGTCGGGGCCGCGGACTCCCGTCTCCACCGTGCCCGCACTCACGTTCTCCTCGCCGCCAGCGTCGTCCCTCGCGGCCGCCGCGGCGGCTGCGTCGTCCGAGCCGGACGACGCGGCGGAGACCGCGCCGGCCGCGGAGGCCGCGCCAGCCGACGCGTCCGCGCCAGCCCTCGGGGCCGCGCCAGCCGGAGCATCCGAGACCTCGCAGGCCGTCGCAGACGCGGCGTCCGCACCTGCCGCGTCGCCCGCTGCATCCGGACCTGCCACGCCGCCCACCGCCTCCACGCCGTCCGCGCCGCCCGCTGCGTCCGCGCCCGCCGCGCCTCCCGTCTCCGGCCGGCCGGCCGCCTTCGAGGAAGGCCACGACGCCGTCCACGTCATCAGCACGCGCGACGAGTACCTCGAGGCGGTCGCCGCCATCGCCGCGGGCCACGGGCCGGTCGCCGTCGACGCCGAGCGCGCCAGCGGCTACCGCTACTCCCAGCGGGCGTACCTCATCCAGGTCTTCCGCCGCGGGGCCGGCGCCTTCCTCTTCGACCCGATCCCGATCGCCGACTTCACCGAGTTGCAGGACGCGATCGTCCACGAGGAGTGGCTCTTCCACGCCGCCTCCCAGGACCTGCCGTGCCTGCAGGAGGTCGGCCTCGTCCCGGAGCGCATCTTCGACACCGAGCTCGGGGCACGCATCGCCGGCTTCCCCCGTGTCGGCCTCGGTGCGGTCGTCGAGCAGCTGCTGGGCATCACGCTCGCCAAGGCGCACTCCGCCGCCGACTGGTCGACCCGGCCGCTCCCGCAGTCCTGGCTCGTCTACGCCGCGCTCGACGTCGAGCTGCTCCCCGACCTGCGCGACGCCCTGTCCGCCGCACTCGACGAAGCCGGCAAGTCGCACATCGCCGCCGAGGAGTTCGCGGCCGTCCTCACCCGCGCCCCGAAGGCACCGCGGGCCGAGCCCTGGCGGCGGATCTCCGGGATGCACGCGCTCCGCGGCGCCCGGGCCCTCGCGATCGCCCGTTCCCTCTGGCTCGCGCGGGACGCGTTCGCCCGCGAGACCGACATCGCGCCCGGCCGGACGATCCCCGACGCCGCGATCGTCGCCGCGGCGGCGGCCAGTCCCGCCTCGCGCGGGGAGCTCAGCGCCCTGAAGGCCTTCACCGGTCGGGCCAGCCGCTCCGAGCTCGACCGCTGGTGGGCCGCCGTCGACGAGGGCCGCACCACCGAGGACCTGCCGAAGCTCCGGGGCGCCGGCGAGCCGTCCCTGCCGCCACCCCGCTCGTGGGCCGATCGCAACCCGGCCGCCGACCGTCGCTACAAGGCGGCCCGCGCAGCGGTCGTCGCCCGTGCCGAGGAGCTCGACCTCCCCGTCGAGAACCTGCTGACGCCGGAGACCCTCCGCGTCGTCTCGTGGGACCCGCCGTCCCCCGTCACCGCCGAGACCGTCGGCGCCGTGCTCGAGGACCACGACGCCCGCGCGTGGCAGGTCGACGAGACGGCGTCGCGCATCGCGGCCGCGTTTGTCGCTGCTGCACAGCGGCCCGACGCGACAGCCGTCGCCGAGTCGTAGGAACCGCCCAACCGGTATGCGGGCCCCCAGCGTCGGGGCATAGCGTCGGGAAGGTCGCCGGGGCATGCCCCGGCCTGCCGGGGCGAGCTGCGTCCCGGCCTGATCGAAGAGGATCTGGAGGCCCAGATTGCCAAAAGCATCAGATGTCGTGTTCGTTGACGGCGTGCGCACACCGTTCGGCCGAGCCGGGGAGAAGGGGGTGTTCTGGAAGACCCGCGCCGACGACCTCGCGGTCCACGCGATGCGCGGACTCCTCGACCGGAACGCCTCGCTCGACGGCGCCGCCGTGGACGACGTCGCCGTCGCGGCCACGACCCAGCAGGGCGACCAGGGGCTGACCCTCGGGCGCACCGTCGGGATGCTCGCGGGTCTGCCGAAGACCGTCCCCGGGTACGCCATCGACCGGATGTGCGCCGGTGCGATGACGAGCGTCACGACCCTCGCCGGCGCGATCGCGTTCGGCGCGGCCGACGTCGCGATCGCCGGCGGCGTGGAGCACATGGGACGCCACCCGATGGGGTTCAACGCCGACCCGAACCCGCGGTTCGTCGCCGAGCGCCTCGTGAACGCCGACGCTCTGGTGATGGGCAAGACCGCCGAGCGCCTGCACGACCGGTTCCCGGCCATCACGAAGGACCGCACGGACGCCTACGCCGTCCAGTCCCAGCAGCGCTACGCCGCTGCGTGGGCCGCGGGAAAGCTCCAGCCGGACGTCATCCCGGTCGAGGTCAACACCGGTGCGGGCTGGGACATCGTCTCGACCGACGAACCGCCGCGGCCCGGCACCACCCTGGAGGCGCTGGCCGCCCTGAAGACGCCGTTCCGGCCCCACGGACGGATCACCGCCGGCAACGCCGCCGGCCTGAACGACGGCGCCACCATGAGTCTCCTCGCGTCCGAAGCGGGCGCGAAGCAGCACGGCCTGCCGACGAAGATGCGCATGGTGAGCTTCGCGTTCGCCGGGGTCGACCCCGAGGTCATGGGCATCGGCCCGGTCCCCGCGACCGACAAGGCGCTGGCGAAGGCTGGCCTGTCGATCGACGACATCGGCCTGTTCGAGATCAACGAGGCGTTCGCCGTCCAGGTGCTCGCCTTCCTCGACAACTACGGCATCGCCCAGGACTCCCCGAACGTGAACGGGTGGGGCGGCGCGATCGCCGTCGGCCACCCGCTCGCGTCGAGCGGTGTCCGCCTGATGACCCAGCTCGCGGCGCAGTTCGCCGAGCGTCCGGACGTCAAGTACGGCATCACCACGATGTGCATCGGGCTCGGCCAGGGCGGCACCGTCATCTGGGAGAACCCGAACTTCAGCAAGTCCGCGGCACGGAAGGCGGCCTGACCATGACCATCGTCGACAACGACCGTCTGCTCGCGATGAGCGAGGACGAGGTCGTCACGCACTCGTACGTCAAGCACGTCGCGCTGCCCTCCGGCGGCACCCTCGCGCTCATCACGCTCGACAACGGCAAGGACTACAAGCGCCCGTCGACCCTCGGGCCGCGCACGCTGCACGAGCTGTCCGGGGTCCTCGACACGCTGCGTGCCGAGGCCACGGCCGGCACCATCCAGGGCGTGGCCATCACGGGCAAGGAGTACTGCTTCGCCGCCGGTGCCGACCTGACCCAGGCGGCCTCGGTGCCGTCGCGGGACGTCGCGCACGACCTCGCCGCCCTGGGCCACGCGACGCTCCGGAAGCTCAGCGACCTCGGGGTGCCCTCGTTCGCGTTCGTGAACGGCATCGCGCTCGGTGGCGGACTCGAGATCGCGCTGCACTGCACCTACCGGGCGTTCTCGTCCGCGGCGCAGGGCATCGGGCTGCCCGAGGTCTTCCTCGGGATCATCCCGGGCTGGGGCGGCGCGACGCTCCTCCCCCGCCTGATCGGCCCGGAGAAGGCGCTCCGCGTCATCGTGGAGAACCCGCTCAAGAACAACCGCCTGATGGACGGCCCCGCTGCCGTGGAGATCGGCATCGGCGACACGCTGATCCCGTCGGTGACGTTCCTGCCGTCCGCGGTCTCGTGGGCCGACGGCGTGATCGCTGGCCGGACGAAGGTCACGCGGAAGAACGAGCCAGGCATGCTCGAGAAGGCCGCGTGGGGCACCGTCGTCAAGGTGGCTCGTGGTCAGGTCGCGTCGAAGATCGGCACGGTGCCGAAGTCGCCGTTCCGGGCCCTCGACCTCGTCGCCGCTGCTCGTGGTGGAAGTCTGGACGAACGGTTCGCCGACGAGGACGATGCCCTCGCCGACCTGCTGTCCGGCGACCAGTTCGCGGCGTCGATGTACGCCTTCGACCTCGTGCAGAAGCGCGCGAAGCATCCGGTCGGCGCGCCCGAGGGTGTGGAGCCGAAGAAGATCACCAAGGTCGGCGTCCTCGGCGCTGGGCTGATGGCCTCGCAGTTCGCGTTGCTGTTCGCCCGTCGTCTCGGTGCACCCGTCGTGATCACCGACGTCTCGCAGGAGCGCGTCGACGCGGGTGTCGCCCGCATCGGTGGCGAGGTCGCGAAGCTCCTCGAGAAGGGGCGGATCTCCCCCGACGACGCCAACCGCATCACCGCGCTCGTGACGGGTTCGGTGTCCTACGACGCCTTCGCCGACGCCGACTGGGTGATCGAGGCCGTGTTCGAGGAGATGGGCGTCAAGCAGGACGTCCTGCGGAAGATCGAGCAGGTCATCGCGCCGGACGCGATCCTCGCCACGAACACGTCGTCGCTGTCGGTCGACGAGATGGCCTCCGTGCTGACGAACCCGGAGCGCCTCGTCGGGTTCCACTTCTTCAACCCGGTGGCCGTGATGCCGCTGCTCGAGGTCGTCCGCGCGACGAAGACATCGGACGAGGCCCTCGCCACCGCGCTGAGCGTGGCGAAGTCCCTGAAGAAGACGGCGATCATCACGGCGGACCAGCCGGGCTTCGTCGTGAACCGGGTGCTCGCCCGCGTCCTCGGTGAGGCCATGCGCGGCGTCGAACAGGGCACGCCGTTCGAGGTCGTCGCCGCCGGTGCCGCTCCCCTGGGCCTGCCGATGTCCCCGTTCGAACTGCTGGAGCTCGTCGGCCTGCCGGTCGGCGCGCACGTCCTCGACTCGCACCACGCGGCGTGGCCGGAGCGCTTCTACCCCGGTGACGGGCTCGTGAAGCTCGCGGAGTTCGGCCACATCCTGACGCGCGACAAGAAGGGCAATGCGACGGGCTACGACCCCGCCGCCGTGAAGCTCGTCGCCCCGTCCAAGCAGGACGCCCAGCCGGTCGACGCCGCCGAGATGCAGCGCCGGTTCGAGGACGCCCTGGCCGACGAGCTCCACCGCATGCTCGAGGACCACGTGGTCGAGCACGTCGAGGAGATCGACCTCGGGCTCATCCTCGGCGCGGGCTACCCGTTCCAGGCCGGCGGGATCAGCCCGTACCTCGACCGCTCGGGCGCCTCCGAGCGGGTCTTCGGCGGAACGTTCCACGACCCGCGGATCGTGGGTCCCGCCTCCCGCTGAGCGCCGGCGGGGCGTCGCGCGTGCGGCGCCCCGCCCCCGACCCGCCGTCGAACCACGAAACCGACGTCGAACCAGGCCCTCCCGCTGGTTCGACGTCGGTTTCCTGGTTCCACCCGGCCGCCGTCTCCGCCCGCTGCCTGGCGGCGTACGGTGCAGACATGACGCAGGAGTGGTGGGCGCCGCGGGCTCCGGCTGGCCCGGCGGTCACGGTCCCGGTGCCGCTGGGTGCCGTCCCCTCGCTGTTCCGCCAGGCGGTGGATGCCGTGCCGGGCGCAGCGGCGATGGAGGTCCGTGACGACGGTGCGGTCGTGAGTCGCCGGACGTCGTTCGCCCTCCGCGCCGAGAACATCGTCTTCACGTTCCGGTCCGAGGGTCCGTCGTCGTCCCGGGTGCAGATCCTCCGCGAGGGTCGCGACGGGCTGAACGCCGGTCAGGTCCTCTTCGTGACGCCGATGGCCCGCGCGATCCTCGCACCACTCCGGGTCACGGCTGCCGACGCGTGACGCACCGCCGATCGGCGCCGCGTCCCCACGGCGCCCGGAGCCGCCCCGGCCGGGCGCCCGCCGTCGAATCACGAAACCGACGCCGAACCAAGCACTCCGCCTGGTTCGATGTCGCTTTCGTGGTTCCACGCGGCCCGCTGCCCGCCGCGTGACGCGCGGCGCCCGCCGCGGACGCACCGCGCCCGCGCGCCCGCGCGACGCGCTCAGCGCTCCGCGGCCGCCTCGGAACGCGACCGCGCCGGCTTCGCCTGCGGCACCTTCGTGCCCACCACCTGGTCGATCACGTCACGTGCGATCGCCTGCGCCGTCAACCCGGCGTCCGTCAGGATCTGCGACCGGGACGCGTGGTCGATGAACGCATCGGGGAGCCCGAGCTCGTTCACCCCGGTGTCGACCCCGGCTGCGCGCAGGTCCTGCCGCAGTCGCGTGCCGACACCCCCGACACGGACTCCGTCCTCGAGCGTGATCACGAGCCGGTGGTCGCGCGCCAAGCCGATGAGTGACGCGGGGATCGGCACGACCCAACGCGGGTCGACCACGGTGACGCCGATGCCCTGCGCCTCGAGCAGCTCCGCGGCGTCGAGCGCCACGGGGACCATCGACCCCACGGCCACGAACAGCACGTCGGGCGACGACTCCTGGGCATCACGCAGGACGTCGACGCCATCGGACAACCGACGGACCGCGGGGATGTCCGGGCCGACCTGGCCCTTCGACCAGCGCAGCACCGTCGGGGCGTCGTCGACCGCGACGGCCTCGCGGAACTCCTCGCGCAGGGTGACGGCGTCACGCGGGGCGGCGATCCGGATGCCGGGCACGACCTGCAGCAGGGCCAGGTCCCACATCCCGTGGTGTGAGGGACCGTCCGGTCCGGTCACCCCGGCGCGGTCGAGGACGAACGTCACGCCCGCCCGGTGCAGGGCGACGTCCATCAGTACCTGGTCGAAGGCACGGTTGAGGAACGTGGCGTACAGCGCGACGACGGGGTGCAGCCCCCCGAACGCCAGGCCCGCGGCCGTGGTCACCGCGTGCTGCTCGGCGATGCCGACGTCGTACACGCGCTCCGGGTGTCGCTCCTGGAACAGGTGCAGGCCGGTGGGGCGGAGCATCGCCGCGGTGATGGCGACGATCCGGGGGTCCTCGTCGCCGACCTCGGCGAGCGTCGATGCGAAGACCGAGGTCCACGACGGACCCGACGACACGTCGAGCGACTCACCCGTCTCGGGGTCGATGTGCCCGACGGCGTGGAACTGGTCCGCCTGGTCGCGGAGCGCCGGTTCGAAGCCGTGCCCCTTCTCGGTGATCGCGTGCACGATGGTCGGCGCACCGTAGGCCTTCGCTTGCCGGAGCGCCGCCTCCATCGCCCGCTGGTCGTGTCCGTTGACCGGCCCGATGTACTTGATGTCGAGGTTCGAGTACAGCGCCTCGTTGTTCGTGAAGCGTGCCAGGAACCCGTGCAGCCCACCGCGCATCCCGCGGTAGATCGCCCGCCCAGGGGCGCCGAAGCGGTCCGCCACGGCGCGTGAGGTCTCGTAGAGCGCGCGGTACTCGCGACGGGTCCGGACGGAGCTGAGGAAGCGGGCCATGCCCCCGATCGTCGGGGCGTACGAGCGACCGTTGTCGTTCACGACGATCACCAGGCGACGGTCGTTCGCGTCGGAGATGTTGTTGAGCGCCTCCCACGTCATACCCCCGGTCAGGGCACCGTCACCGACGACCGCCACGACCGTCCGGTCCTCTTGCCCGGTCTGCCGGAACGCACGGGAGATGCCGTCCGCCCAGGACAGCGACGACGACGCGTGCGACGACTCCACGATGTCGTGCTCGGACTCACTCCGCTGCGGGTACCCGGCGATGCCGCCCCGCTCGCGCAGGTGCGAGAAGTCCTGCCGGCCGGTGACGAGCTTGTGCACGTACGACTGGTGCCCGGTGTCGAAGACGAACGGGTCGTGCGGCGAGTCGAAGACGCGGTGCATCGCGAGCGTGAGTTCGACGACACCGAGGTTCGGCCCGAGGTGGCCACCGGTCTTCGCGACCTCCGCGACGAGGAACCGGCGGATCTCCGCCGCGAGCTCGGTCATCTGGGCGTCGGACAGACGCTTCAGGTCGCGCGGTGACGTGATGCTGGCGAGCAGGCCCACGGGCGCTCCTTTCGTGGTGCTGACCACTCACTCTATGCGCGCAACCGGGATACGGACTGGAGGCCCGTGGCGGTGTCACCACGGGCCTCCAGTCCGGCGGTCGGGTCACCGACCCGCCATCACCTCGCTCAGACGAGCGACCGCAGCACGTACTGCAGGATGCCGCCGTTGCGGTAGTAGTCCGCTTCACCCGGGGTGTCGATGCGGACGACCGCGTCGAACTCGATCGTCTGCTTGCCGGCCGGCGAGTGCTCGCTGGGCGCGGCGGTGACGTGCACGGTCTTCGGCGTCCGGCCCTCGTCGAGCTCGGTCAGGCCGGAGATCGAGACGACCTCGGTGCCGTCGAGCCCGAGGGAGTCGACCGATTCGCCCGCCGGGAACTGCAGCGGGACGACGCCCATGCCGATCAGGTTCGAGCGGTGGATGCGCTCGAAGCTCTCGGTGATGACGGCGCGGACCCCGAGCAGGTTCGTGCCCTTGGCCGCCCAGTCGCGGGACGAGCCCGAGCCGTACTCCTTGCCACCGAAGATGACGAGCGGGATGCCCTGCTCCTGGTAGTGCTGCGACGCGTCGTAGATGAACGACTGCGCACCGTCGGGCGTGGTGAAGTCACGGGTGTACCCGCCCTCGACGCCGTCGAGCAGCTGGTTCCGGAGCCGGATGTTCGCGAACGTGCCGCGGATCATGACCTCGTGGTTGCCGCGTCGCGAGCCGTAGGAGTTGAAGTCCTTGCGGTCCACGCCGTGCTCGGCGAGGTACTGCCCGGCGGGGCTGTCGGCCTTGATCGAACCGGCCGGCGAGATGTGGTCGGTCGTGACCGAGTCGCCGAGCTTCGCGAGCACCCGGGCGCCGGAGATGTCCGACACCGCGTCGGGCTGCATCGTCATGCCCTCGAAGTACGGGGGCTTCCGGACGTACGTCGACTCCTGGTCCCACTCGAAGGTGTCGCCCGTCGGGGTCGGCAGGTTCTTCCAGCGGTCGTCGCCCTCGAACACGGAGCCGTACTCGTGCGTGAACATCTCGGTGTCGATCGACTCGTCGATGACCTGCTGCACCTCGGCCGCGTCGGGCCAGATGTCCTGCAGGAAGACGTCCTGGCCGTCCGAGTCCTTGCCGAGCGAGTCCTTGTCGAAGTCGAAGTGCATCGACCCGGCGAGGGCGTACGCGATGACGAGCGGCGGGGAGGCCAGGTAGTTCATCTTCACGTCGGGGTTGATGCGCCCCTCGAAGTTGCGGTTGCCCGAGAGCACCGCGGTGACCGCGAGGTCGTTGTCCTGCACGGCCTGGGAGATCTCCTCGGGCAGCGGACCCGAGTTGCCGATGCAGGTCGTGCAGCCGTAGCCGACCGTGTAGAAACCGAGCTGCTCGAGGTAGGTCGTCAGGCCGGCCTTCTCGTAGTAGTCCGTGACGACCTTCGACCCGGGAGCCAGCGTCGTCTTGACCCACGGCTTGGCCTTCAGGCCCTTCTGCGCGGCGTTCCGGGCGAGGATGCCGGCGGCCATCATGACCGACGGGTTCGACGTGTTGGTGCACGACGTGATCGCGGCGATGGCCACGGCACCGTGGTCGATCGTGAACGGATCGGCGCCGTCCATCGCGACCTTGGTCGGCTGCGAGGCGTGCGACGGGGCGCTCGACACGAAGTCGTGGTGGTGCGTCGTGATGTCGCCCGTCGTGGAGCCCGCGGCGATCGGGTCGGAGGCCGGGAAGGTCTCCTCGACCGCGTCGTCGAGGTCGGTCTGGCCAGCCGGGTCGGTGTAGTTCGCGAGGTCGACCTCGAACTGGTCCTTCGCCTTGGACAGCTCGATGCGGTCCTGCGGGCGCTTCGGGCCGGAGATCGACGGGACGACCGTCGACAGGTCGAGCTCCATGTACTCGGAGTACTTCGGCTCGACGGAGGCGTCGTGCCACAGCCCCTGGGTCTTCGAGTAGGCCTCGACGAGGGCGATCTGGGCTTCGTCGCGACCGGTCAGGCGCAGGTAGTCGAGCGTCACGTCGTCGACCGGGAAGATCGCCGCGGTGGAGCCGAACTCCGGCGACATGTTGCCGATGGTCGCGCGGTTCGCGAGCGGGACGGCGCTGACGCCCTCACCGTAGAACTCGACGAACTTGCCGACGACGCCGTGCTTGCGGAGCTCCTGGGTGATCGTGAGGACAACGTCGGTCGCGGTCACGCCGGCCGGGATCTCCCCGGAGAGCTTGAAGCCGACGACCTTCGGGATGAGCATCGACACGGGCTGCCCGAGCATCGCGGCCTCGGCCTCGATGCCGCCGACGCCCCAGCCGAGCACCCCGAGGCCGTTGACCATCGTGGTGTGCGAGTCGGTGCCGACGAGGGTGTCCGGGTAGGCGTAGGTCTCGCCGTCGAAGTCCCGCGTGTACGTGACCTTCGCCAGGTACTCGATGTTGACCTGGTGCACGATGCCCGTTCCCGGCGGGACGACCTTGAAGTCCTCGAACGCGGTCTGGCCCCAGCGGAGGAACTGGTAGCGCTCCCCGTTCCGCTCGTACTCCAGGTCCGTGTTGCGCTGCAGCGCGTCCTCGCGACCGAAGAGGTCGGCGATGACCGAGTGGTCGATGACCATCTCGGCCGGGGACAGCGGGTTGATCTTGCTCGGGTCGCCGCCGATGTCCGCCATCGCCTCGCGCATGGTGGCGAGGTCGACGATGCACGGGACGCCCGTGAAGTCCTGCATGACGACGCGCGCCGGCGAGAACTGGATCTCGGTGTCGGGCTCGGCCTCGGGGTTCCACGAGGCGAGCGCGCGGATCTGCGACTCCGTGACGTTCTTGCCGTCCTCGGTGCGGAGGAGATTCTCGAGCAGCACCTTCAGGCTGTACGGGAGCTTCTCGTGCCCGGGCACCGAGTCGATCCGGTGGATCGCGTAGTCGACACCCCCAACGCTCAGCGTGTCCTTCGAGCCGAAGCTATTGACTGCAGCCACCGTGCCGCCTCCCTCACTGATCGGAATGCCCTCATCCTCGTGGGCCGCGGTACGTCCCACCAGCAAGGCAAACCTAATCCCGCGCAGCGTGGTGCGCCCCGCGGGAACTATCTTGATGTCGAGAGAACTCTACACCGCGGCGGCGTCGTCGCGACGCTCGAACACGGTGCGGACGAGCAGCCAGGTCACCCAGAGCAGCGCCGCGTAGAGCGGGACGCCGGTGATGAGCTTGATGCCGGCCAGCAGTTCGACCTGCGCGGTCAGGTACAGCGGGACCTCGATGACCAGCCGGATCGCGAAGAGCGCCACCCAGAGCCAGGTCGCCACGGTGAGCACCCGGCGCTTCCCGGGGTCGGCGCGCCAGTCCTGGTGGGAGCCGTCCTCGTTCGGCGGCAGCAGGAACCCGACGATGACGCCGATCAGCGGACGCCGGATCGCGAGGGTCAGCAGCAGCCCCACGAGCCAGACCGCGTTGATGATGATGCCGGGGATGAAGTTGCTCTCGGCACGTCCGGTGATCAGGGCGAGCCCCGCCGAGATGGCCACGCCGAGGATGCCCGCGAACGCCATCGCGAGGGACTGCCGCTGCACCAGCCGGAGCACCACGAAGACCAGACCGACGACGACCGGGATCACGACGCTCGGGACGAGCTCCTTCGTGATCGCGTAGACGACAAGGAACGCCAGACCGGGCAGCACCGACTCGGCGAGCCCGCGGACACCGCCGACCGCTGCCACGAGCGCGCGGCCGGTCGGAGCTTCGCCCGGGGCGACCTGGCTGATGCCGGCCTTCCGGACGGCCTCGCGCAACTGCGCGTGCAGCGACAGCGGCTCGTCGCCCGCGGCGACCGGCTCCTCGCCCACGGCGACCGCCTCCTCGCCCACGGCGACCGGCTCGACGCGGGGCGTGACCAGCTCGTCGCCGGGCGCGACCGGCTCGGGACGGGGGGTGTCGTCGTGGTCCGGCACCGTGCCTCCAGGCGGGGTCAGATGGCCGACTGCGTCGACTTCGGCATGTGCAGCGGGATGAGGTCGCGCGGCGGCATCGGCGTGGTGCCGCGCACCACGACGACGCTGCGGAACAACTCTTCGATCTCACCCGCACCGTCCGGGTCCTCGGCGGCCTTGCCGGCGATCACGCCGCGCAGGAACCACCGGGGGCCGTCGACGCCGATGAAGCGGGCCGGGCGGGCACCGTCGGTGACGTTGCCGTCGGTCGCGACGGGGACCTGCGCGTGCAGCTCGGGTCCGAACGGGCCGTCGACCTCGGTCACGACACCGCCCTGGCGCTCGATCTGCTCGGCGATCTGCCCGCGGATCTCGTGCCAGAGGCCGGTGGACCGCGGCGCCGCGAACGGCTGGACCTGCAGCGTCGAGTCGTCGTAGTCGAGCCCCACCGCGACGACGCGCTGCGAGCCCTCCTCGACCTCGAGGCGCAGGTGCAGACCCTCGCGGGGCAGCACCTTCACGCCGCCCAGGTCGACGTACGGACGGACCAGGTTCGCCTCGGTCTCGTCGTGCGGGCCGTTCTCGGCACGATCGAACGGAGCCGACTTGTCCGTGGGGGCGACCGCGTCGACCTCGTCCAGGTCGGCGTCGGCGTCCGTCGCGATGTCGACCTCGGGGCTGGTGTCCGCGACCTCGGCGTCGTTGACGACCGCTTCGGCCACCTCGACCTCGTCACGCTTGCGTCGCCCGAACTTCATGCGCGCGTTCCTTCCTGGGATGTCGTCGTGGCCGGTGCGGCCGTGTCGTCCGTGCTGCCGGCCGCGGCGTGGGCAGCGTCGGCTCCACCGACGGTGCCCTGCGAGTCCTGTACGTGCTGTCCCCGTGTGCCCCCGCCACCGTAGCCGGAGGAGCCGAACCCGCCCTGGCCGCGCACGCTGTCCGGCAACTCGTCGACCCGCGTGAACACCACCCGCGGCACCGGCATCACGATCATCTGCGCGATGCGGTCGCCGACGTGGACCTCGTAGGGCTCGTGCTGGTCGGTGTTGAGCAGGGCGACCTTGAGTTCCCCGCGGTACCCGGCGTCGACGGTGCCCGGAGCGTTGACGATGGTGATGCCGTGCTTCGCGGCGAGACCGCTGCGCGGGACGACGAACGCGGCGTACCCGTCGGGCAGCGCGATGCGCAGGCCAGTCCCCGTCAGCCGGCGTTCGCCGGGCTGCAGGACGAACGACTCGGTGGACACCAGGTCCGCTCCGGCATCGCCGGGATGGGCGTAGCCGGGGGCGTTCTCCCCCGTCCAGAGGACGTCGACTGGTTCGGTCACGTGACGAGGGTAGTGCAGACCGTGACCGTCCCGTGACCTGCGGTGAATCGTGGTCGAATGGTCTCGTGACCCTGTACCGCGAACGACTCTGGGCGCCGCCGGCCCTCTACCTGGCGACCGCCCTCGTGATCCCCGCCAGTCTCCTCGTGTTCCTGCCGATCAACGTGCTGACGGGGGTCCTCGTCGCCATCGGGATGGAGCTGGGCGTCCTCGTGCTCCTGTGGGTCCTCGCACCCGTCGTCGAGGTCACGGACACCGAGTTCCGGGCCGGCCGCGCCCACCTACCGAGGGCGCTCGTCGGCGATGTCTCGGGGTACGACGGCGCCGAGGCGACGAAGCAGCGCGGGCCGGTGCTCGACGCGCGAGCGTGGACGCTCTTCCGCGGGTACGTGCACGGCGTCGTCCGCGTCGAGGTCCGCGACGACGCGGACCCGACGCCGTACTGGTTGGTCAGCGTCCGGCACCCGGACCGCGTGGTCGCGGCGCTCCGCACCTGACGGGAGGCGCGGCTCGCGTGGTCAGCGGAAGCGCGCGTCGTGAGCGGAACCGCGCGCGCTGAGAGGAATCGCGCGTACTGAGCGGAATCGCGCGTGGTGAGCGGAATCGCTCGTACTTGCCGGAAAAGCACGACCGTGTACGCGCAGAACCGCTCAGTACGCGCGGCCCCGGTCAGCACGCGCGGAGCCACGGCAGTCGCACGCTCTTTCCCATGACGCCCGCGATGGAGTGTGGAATCGCGCGTGCCTGATGCGAATGAAGCACCCGGCACGCGCGGGAACACCACCTACGCGCGGAACCGCCGGGCACGCGCGGAAACGCCACCTCCGCGCGGAACCCGCCCGGCACGCGCGTAACACCGCGCACCGCGCACCGCGCCCCCCGCACCACACGCAGAACGGCCCAGCACCCCTGATGGGGTGCCGGGCCGTTCCGAGTCGTGCGGTCTACAGTGCGGCGCACTCCGCGCACACGGGTCCGAGCTTGGACTCGTGGTCGAGCTGCGAGCGGTGCTTCACCAGGAAGCACTCGACGCAGGTGAACTCGTCGACCTGGGGCGGGAGCACGACGACGTCGAGGTCGACGTCGCTCAGGTCCTGTCCGGCGAGTTCGAAGCTGCCGGGGTTGTCGGAATCATCGTCGACGACCCCCGACATCTTGTCGGGAACGCGCTCCTTCAGAGCCTCGATCGACTCCGAATCAGAGGAGTCGTCGGTCTTCCGGGGGGCGTCGTAATCGGTGGCCATGCCCATCCATTTCTCGTATCGAGAGATCGTCGCCGGTGATCGGCGGCGACAGTTTGCACCACGGCCCGCCAGAGCGCAAACCGGTTGTCCGGGCGGGTCGTCCTGGCGCTGCAACCCGCGACCGTGCCCGGCCATTCCCGGCGGCCGGGAACCGGCCCGTTCAGTCCGCGGCGCGCCCGTGCGCCTCCCGCTGATCGGCGCCACCCCGCTGCATACTCCTCGGGTACGACGCACGACCGTACGCAACGCTCGGAAGGCGGAACCATGCAAGACGTGAGGGTCATCGGGGTCGAGGCCGGGGCACTCCTGCTGGCCACGGACGGCGGGACCGAGTACCGGTTGCCCGTGACGTCGTCGCTGCCCGGCCAGGTCCGGCAGGCGAGTCCGGAGTCCGGTCCGCACAAGCGCGTCTCCCCCAAGGACGTCCAGGCGCGCATCCGTGGTGGCGCCGACGCCGCCGAGGTCGCCGCCGCGCTGGACATCGACGTCGAGTACGTCCGCCGGTTCGAGGGACCCGTCCTCGCCGAGCGCGCCTTCATCCTCGACGCCGCACACCGCGTGCCCGTGACCCCGGTCGACGACGAGTCCCCGGACACGTTCGGCGACGCGATCACGACGAAGCTCGAGTCCGGCGCCGCCAGCGGTGTCGCCTGGGCCTCGTGGAAGAACCCGGAGAACGGCTGGCAGATCCGCGTCCGCTACACGGCCGGCGAAGTCGAGCACGACGCCCAGTGGCGCTTCGACCCGAAGACGTCGACCCTGACGCCGGACAACGGGGACGCACACCGTCTGTCGCACACCGACGACGAGGGCATCGCTCCGCGGCTCCGCGCCGTGGAGAACGAGGACGCCGACGGCACCCGGTTCGACTCCGGCGCGTTCCGGGTCGACGAGTCGGACGACGCTCCCACCGCCGCGGAGACGCCGGACCGTGCACCGCTCCGTCCACCGCTGCCGCGCATCGGCGCCGCGGCGGTCGAGGAACGCGCACCCGGCAACGAGACCGCCGACCTCCTGGAGGCGCTCCGCCGCCGCCGGGGCGAGCGCGAGTCCGCCGCCTTCGGCGAGCAGCAGGGCGACCAGCGCGGGACATCGGTCGGCGTGGTCGACATCCCGCTGCAGGGGTTCGAGGACCCGGCGCACCACACCGCGCCGCAGTCGTCCGACGCGCGTCCCGCCTCCGCTCCGGAGGGCGACGGGCGACAAGACCGCAAGAAGCGCACCCGCCGCTCGATGCCGAGCTGGGACGAGATCGTCTTCGGCACGCGCCCGGACGACGACCTGGCCTGACCCGTACGAGCGACGAGCCGTCCGGCCGTCGACCCGTCCGGGCGACCCGTCCGGGTCTGGCAGCCGGGAGGCGCGGCGCGGCCCCGGCACGTGACGGACGTCCCGCAGGCTGCGTCAGTTCGCGAAGGCCCCGGCCAACCGGAGCGGTACGAGCGTCTCGTCGTCCGTCATCGCCCCGTGCTGGCCGATCATCCGCTTCGGCACGTCGCGAGGCGTGAGGGCGCGGTCGTCGTTGAACGCCCAGGCACCGCGCGCGACCACGATCACGTCGCCGATCCGCGGCAGGACCTCGTCCGTCACGGTCCCGAACCACCCGGCAGCGACCGCTTCGTCGCGACTCGCGACGAACGCACGCTTCCCGGTGCGGGCACGCCACGCCTCCACGAGCGCCGGGACGTCGGTCCCCGGGGCGACCGTCAGCTGTCGGCAGCGCGGGTCCCCGGCCACCCCGATGACGTCCACGAGCAGTTCCGGGTCCATCGCGATGTTCGCGTCCTCCGGGACGTCCAACACGCCGTGGTCCGCCGTCACGAGGATCCCGACGTCCGCGGCCGACCTGGCGTCGAGCCGGGCGAGCTCACCGTCGAGCAGCTCGAGCGCGGCCGTCCACCGGTCCGACTGCCAACCGTGCTTGTGCCCGATCGAGTCGAGCTCCGGGACGTAGAGGTAGACGAGCGAGCGCCCGGCGGCCGTGGCCTCGAGCGCGGCGTCCACCCGGGCGGGGATGCTGTCGGCCGACACGTACCGCCCGCCGCCCAGCACGTTCGCCGTCATCCCGGACGACCGGTACCGCCCCGGGCCGACCACCACCGGTTCGACGCCGAGCGACTCGGCGACCGTGAACAGCGTCGGAGCGAGGAGCCAGCCGGCCGGGACCTCGTCGTCCCACCCGCTGAGCAGGTTCATCACCGTGCCGGTGTCCGGGTTCCACCCGCTGTACCCGACGATGCCGTGCGTGCCCGGCGAGCGGCCGGTCGTGAGCGTGCTGAGTGCCGCCGCCGTCGTGGTCGGGAAGCCGCTCCGCAGGCGCTTCTTGCCGGCGGCGAGCCAGCGGGCGTGCCCGGCGCGCGCGCCGAGCGCGTTCGCGCCGAGTCCGTCGACCAGCACGACGATCGCGGAACGGGCGGGGTGGAGGGTGATCCGTGCCTCCAGTGCGGTGGTGCGCAACCACGCGTCGTCCGCAGCCCCGAGCGCGACGAGGCAACTCGGGAAGACGTCGGCGAGGTTCGCGGTGGCGTCGGGGGCCGTCGGTACGCTTGTTCCCATCCTGCCCAGTGTCCCAGAAAGGTGCCATGGCACGCACGGAAGCAGTCGGCCTGCCCGACGGTGAGCGCATCGAGGACGTCGACGTCTCCGAGGAGATGCAGGGTTCCTTCCTCGAGTACGCGTACTCCGTCATCTACTCCCGGGCGCTGCCCGACGCCCGTGACGGCCTGAAGCCGGTGCAGCGTCGCATCCTGTACCAGATGGCCGAGATGGGGCTGCGGCCGGATCGTGGGCACGTCAAGAGCGCCCGCGTCACCGGCGAGGTCATGGGCAAGCTGCACCCGCACGGTGACGGCGCGATCTACGACGCCCTGGTCCGGATGGCGCAGCCGTTCACCATGCGGGTCCCGCTGGTCGACGGCCACGGCAACTTCGGATCGCTCGACGACGGGCCGGCTGCCGCCCGCTACACCGAGGCCCGGCTGGCCGAACCGTCGATGGCGATGACGGAGAACCTCGGCGAGGACGTCGTCGACTTCGTCCCGAACTACGACAACCAGATCATGCAGCCGAGCGTCCTGCCGGCCGCGTTCCCGAACCTGCTCGTCAACGGCGCGTCGGGGATCGCGGTGGGCATGGCGACCAACATGGCGCCGCACAACCTCGGCGAGGTCGTGGAGGCCGCTCGGCACCTCCTCGCCCACCCCGACGCCACGCTCGACGACCTCATGGAGTTCGTGCCCGGCCCCGACCTGCCGTCCGGCGGCACGATCGTGGGGCTCTCGGGCGTGCGCGACGCCTACGCCACCGGGCGCGGCTCGTTCCGCACCCGGGCGAAGGTGAGCGTCGAGAACCTCACCCCCCGCAAGATGGGGCTCGTCGTCACGGAACTGCCGTACCTGGTCGGTCCCGAGCGCATGATCGAGAAGATCAAGGACGGCGTCCAGTCCAAGAAGCTCGTCGGCATCTCGGACGTGAAGGACCTGACCGACCGGACCCACGGCCTCCGGCTCGTCATCGAGATCAAGAGCGGGTTCAACCCGACCGCGGTCCTCGAGCTGCTGTACAAGCACACCCCGCTCGAGGACGGCTTCGGCATCAACAACGTCGCCCTCGTCGACGGATCGCCACGGACGCTGGGGCTGCGCGAGCTGCTCGACGTCTACGTGCGGCACCGTCTGTCCGTGGTGACCCGCCGTTCCGAGTACCGCCTGGCCCGACGCCGTGAGCGACTGCACCTGGTCGAGGGGCTGCTCGTCGCGATCCTGGACATCGACGAGGTCATCCAGGTCATCCGGACGTCCGACGACTCCGAGGCCGCTCGCGCCCGACTGCGCGACGTGTTCGACCTCTCCGAGGTGCAGGCCGAGTACATCCTCGAACTCCGCCTGCGTCGACTCACCAAGTTCTCGCGCATGGAGCTCGAGGGCGAGCGCGACCAGCTCCTCGCCGACATCGCCGCGCTCGAGGAGCTGCTCTCCTCCGACGATCGCCTGCGCGCGCAGGTGTCGACCGAGCTCGCGGAGGTGTCCGACCGCTTCGCCACCCCGCGGCGCACGCTCCTGACCGAGGCGGATGCACCGGTCCGCGGTGGTCGCAAGGCCGCGGTCGACCCGGAGTCGCTGCAGATCGCGGACTCCCCGTGCCGGGTGCTGCTCTCCACCACGGGCCGACTCGTCCGCGTCGACATCCCCGAGTCCGAGACCGGCATCGTCCGCGTCCCGAAGCGATCGAAGCACGACGCCGTCCGCTCGACCGTGGTCACCACCGTCCGCGGCCAGGTCGGTGCGCTGACCTCGACCGGCCGGGTCCTCCGGTTCTCGCCGGTCGACGTCCCGTCCGTGCCGCCCGCCGCCGTCCGGCTCGATGCCGGCGTCCGGGTTGCCGAGTACCTGGGGACCCCGAAGACCGAGACCGTCGTGGCGCTCGTCGACATGTCTCCGGGCGCCGAGGACTCGCTGGCGATCGGGACCCGGTCGGGCGTGGTCAAGCGCGTCGTCCCAGGAGGCTGGCCGGACAAGCCCGAGGCACCTGCGATCACACTGAAGCCCGGCGACCAGGTGATCGGAGCGACGCAGGCACCCGCCACCGACGACCTCGTGTTCATCACGTCGAACGCCCAGTTGCTGCGGTTCCCGGCGGAGGGCGTCCGCCCGCAGGGACTCGCTGCTGGCGGCGTCGCCGGAGTGGCGCTCGCACCGGGCGCGTCCGTGATCTGGTTCGGCTCCGTTCCCCGCTCGGACGATGCCGTGGTCGCCACGGTGTCGACGGCGTCCTCGGCGCTGCCGGGCACGGACACGGGCCGCGCGAAGGTGTCGTCGCTCGCGGAGTTCCCGGCGAAGGGCCGGGCGACGCAGGGTGTGCGGGCGCACGCGTTCCTGAAGGGCGAGGACGGGCTGACGGTCGCGTGGGCGGGCATCGCTCCCCCGCACGCCGTCGGGACCGATGGTGCCGCACGGACGCTGCCGGACTGGTTGTCGAAGCGTGACGGGTCGGGCAGTCCGCTCGAGGCCGTGATCGGGACGATCGGCGGCAGCGCCGCGGCGCTGGACGGGACCGCGGGCGAGGCGTAGGGCGCGGGCGCTGGGGCGCGTCGGGTCGACGCGGCGCGGCGCGGCGGCGGGGCCGCGCCCAGTCGGGTCGGGTCAGGCCGGCCCGGAATTGGCTCGCCCGTTGGCGGCGCCGCGCGGTGCCGAAACGCGCGCGTCCCACCGAGACACCGTCCCTCCGCCGAGACGCCGCCGAATCCGGCCTCGTCTCGATGGGGAAGCGGCGTCTCACGGTGACGCCTCCGTCTCACGCAGACGGACGCGTCCCGCTCGGACACCCTTGCCGCGCCGGCACACGGCGTTCCGTGCGAGACGCCGCCGAATACGGGCCCGTCTCGACCTGGAGGCGGTGCCTCACGATGACGCCCCCGTCTCACGTCGACGGCCGCGTCCCGCCCTGACTCCGCCGTCCCCCGCGGACGCCGCCGTCGTCCGGAGACGCCGCCGTCCCGCGCGGACGCGGCCGCCGCGCACGGCCCGCGCGCGCCTACGCGTCGATACGGTCCCGGTCGAGCCCCTCGCCCGCCAGGATGAACTCCTTGCGCGGCGCAACGTCGTTGCCCATCAGCAGCTCGAACACCTTCGCAGCACTCTCGGCATCCGGCACCTGCACCCGCCGGAGCGTCCGGTGCGTGCGGTCCATCGTGGTCTCCGCCAACTGGTCGGCGTCCATCTCGCCCAGGCCCTTGTACCGCTGGATCGGCTCCTGGTACTTCTTGCCCGACTTCTCGAGCTTCTTCAACACCGTCTGGAGCTCCTGCTCCGAGTACGTGTACAGCGTGTCGTTGGGCTTGCCCCGGTTGATGACCACGACCCGGTGGAGCGGCGGCACCGCGGCGAACACGCGCCCCTGCTCGATCATCGGCCGCATGTACCGGAAGAACAGCGTCAGCAGCAGCGTGCGGATGTGCGCGCCGTCGACGTCGGCGTCCGACATGATGATGATCTTCCCGTAGCGGGCCTGGTCGAGGTCGAACGTGCGACCAGAGCCGGCGCCGATGACCTGGATGATCGACGCGCACTCGGCGTTGGAGAGCATGTCCGACACGGACGCCTTCTGCACGTTGAGGATCTTGCCGCGGATGGGCAGCAGTGCCTGGTACTCGCTGTTCCGAGCGAGCTTCGCCGTCCCGAGCGCGGAATCGCCCTCGACGATGAACAGCTCCGTGCCCTCGGTCTCGTGGGACCGGCAGTCGGCGAGCTTCGTCGGGAGCGAGGAGTTCTCGAGCGCGTTCTTCCGGCGCTGGGTCTCCTTGTGCGCCCGTGCGGAGATGCGGGTCTTCATCTCGGCGACGACCTTCTCGAGCAGGGTCGCGGCCTGCGCCTTCTCCGTGCGCTGCGACGACGTCAGGATCTCGGTCAGCTTGGTCGACACGACCTGGTCGACGATCTTCCGGACGGCGGGCGTGCCCAGGATCTCCTTCGTCTGCCCCTCGAATTGCGGTTCGGGCAGGCGGACGGTCAACACGGCGGTGAGCCCGGCGAGCACGTCGTCCTTCTCGAGCTTGTCCTGCCCGACCTTCAGCTTGCGGGCGTTCGCGTCGACCTGGGCGCGGACGGCCTTCACGAGCCCGCTCTCGAACCCGGCCTGGTGCGTGCCGCCCTTGGGCGTCGCGATGATGTTCACGAAGCTGCGGAACATCGTCTCGAACCCGGTGCCCCATCGCAGGGCGAGGTCGACCTCGCACGTCCGGTCGACCGACGTCGAGACCATGTGTCCCTTGTCGTCGAGCATCGGCACGGTCTCGGTGAAGGTGCCGGTGCCCTGGATACGCCACACGTCGGTGACCGCGGCGTCGACGGCCAGGTGCTCGGCGAACTCCGCGATCCCGCCCTCGTACCGGAAGCGCTCGACCACCGGTCCGGTGGCCACGGCCGTGCCGGTCGCTGCAGCCCGAGCCGCCGCGGCCTCCATCGCGGTCGGCCGTGCGTCGGTGATGGTGATGCCGAGCCCCGGCACGAGGAACGCCGTCTGTCGGGCCCGGGTGACCAGGTCGTCCGTGCTGAACCGGGCGTCTGCGGTGAAGATCTGCCGGTCGGCCCAGTAGCGGATCCGGGAGCCGGTGACGCCCTTATTGACCTTCCCGACGACCCGGAGCTCGCTGCCCGACGTGAACGGAGCGAACGGCGCGTCCGGACCGATGCCCTTCGCGTCGTCGAAGGTGCCCGGCTCACCACGGTGGAAGGACATCGCGTAGGTCTTGCCGCCACGGTCGACCTCGACGTCGAGACGCTCGGACAGCGCGTTCACCACGGACGCGCCCACACCGTGCAGACCGCCGGAGGCCGCGTACGACCCCGAACCGAACTTCCCACCGGCGTGCAGCTTCGTGAACACCACCTCGACCCCGGTCAGGCCGGTCTTCGGCTCGACGTCCACGGGGATGCCCCGAGCGGTGTCGCGGACCTCGACCGAGCCGTCGGCGTGCAACACGACGCCGATCTCGTCCCCGTGCCCGGCGAGGGCTTCGTCCACCGAGTTGTCGATGATCTCCCACAGGCAGTGCATGAGTCCGCGGGAGTCCGTCGACCCGATGTACATGCCCGGTCGCTTCCGGACCGCCTCCAGCCCTTCGAGGACGGAGAGATGGCGTGCGGAGTAGTCGGAGCTCACCTCCCGATCGTAACGATCCGGACCGACAGTCCCGGCCCCGGCAACCGGCGCGCCTCGGACTGGGGACAACCGCTCCGCGCTCAGCGAAACCGGCCCTCCACAATGCGGTGCTCCCAGCCATCACGTGTTGAAATAGGGGAACCGACCCCCGGTACCCTGCGATCCGTGAGGAGCACAGCAATGACCCAGACCGTGCAGGACCTCTCCATCGACCAATTCGGCAGCAACCAGCTCACCGCTGCTGACCGCTGCGACAGCTGCGGAGCGCAGGCGTACATCCGAGCCACCATGGCGAGCGGCGAACTCTTCTTCTGCGCACACCACGGTGCGGAGTTCAAGGAGAAGCTCGCCGCGACCGCGATCGAGTGGCACGACGAGAGCAGCCGACTCTACGAGTCCAAGTAGCGCTCCGAGCAACAAGAACAAACAGCACAGTTCGAAACGGGAGGCGCGGTGCCAGCTGGCACCGCGCCTCCCGTTTCGTGTTTGGTCTCGTCCGGATCAGGCGATCCGCTTGAACGCCTTGTCGACGTACCGGTCGATCGTGGCGCGCGCTTCGCGCGCGTACCGGTCGATCGTCTCGGTCCGGGCGGCGTCGGGAGCGTAGTCGCGGCCCCGACGGGCAGCCGCTGCGGCGAGCACTCCGTCCGTCAGCTGCGGGTTGAGCGGCAGGAGCGGTCCCTGCGTGTGCGTGCCGAACGAGGCACCGGCGATCGCCCCCTCGACCGGTGCCCCGGCCTGGTTGCCACCTCCCGACACCACATCGGCGAAGGGCTCGACACCCGGGGCGAGCTCGATGCTCGTCGCGTGGTCCTCGAAGCCGGCGAGCCGAGTGGGTGCTCCCGGCAGCAGCGGGTACCGCGTGTCGAGCACGAAGTAGTTCACGCGACGCTCAGCACCGCGGACCGCGCGGGCGTCGAACACGCCGAACCCGGCGACGGGCGGACCGTCGGTCGGGACAACTTCGTTCGTCGCGAGGTCGAACCCACCGCCGACCGCGACGACCGGCACGCCGGCGACTGCGAAGTCCCGCAGGGGGGCACCGATCCGCGTGATGTCCGTGGCCAACGACCGCATCGCGCTGAGCGGGCCGTTGCCGATGACCACGACGTCGGCCGAGGCCGGCAACGGGTCGCCGGGTGCGTACTCGAGCACCTCGGTCGCGAGGTCGGCGGCCGCAGCCCGGCGGACGAGGGCTGCGACGTTGCCGCGGTCCCCCGAGACCCCCATCTGCCGCGGGTAGACGTGCAGGATGGTCAACCGGTCGGCCGTCATGCGGTCTTCTCCATGTCCGGGTGGCCGAGGGCCTTCCGGGCGATCATCATGATCTCGTAGTTGACGATGAAGTTCTTGGTGCCGGTGGTGGTGGCCCCCAGCTGCTCCATGTGCTTGATCGCGGACTCGACGTCGGGGTCGACCTTGCCGATGCGCACCCCGGCGTGTTCGAGTGCGACGGCGATCTGCCACGCCTTGTCGCCGGAGACGACGTCTACGTGGTCGAGCTTCGAGAAGTCGATGTCGTAGATCCACGAGATGTCCGGCGTGCCCTCGTCGATCGCCATGAGCACCTGTTCGGGGTGGTCTGGCAGTGCGTCGAGGTTCAGCTGCAGGCTCGCGGCGTTCTTGAACATCGTGAACTCGGCCGACTCGCCTGCGATGGGCAGCCGCTCACCACGGCCGTACGCCGGCTTCATGGTGCCGAAGGCCTTCGTCACGGCCTCGGCACGGAACTGCGGACCGAGCGCAACACTCGCCGTGGCGGTCGCCGCAGCGGCGTCCACCGCGTAGTGGAGGCCGCGGGCCGGCAGACGCACCGGGATGTCGACGCCGTCGAAGCGGATCGTCGCACCGTCGCCGGTGTGCGTCACGACCTCGGCGTCGGCCACGGTCGTCGGACGGTCGCCCGCCTCGAACGAGTCCGCGTTCTGCAGGCCGTTCGGCGCGGCGGCCACCACCTCGGCGCTGGCACCGAAGCGCAGCACCCGCTGCCCGTCGACACCCTGGTAGGCGTCGAGGAAGTGGTCGTCGTGGTTCGTGATGACGTTCGCCGTGGACAGCGCGGCGGTGTCGAGCATCATCGTCGCGACGCGCTCGGTCTCGAAGAACCGGTACAGCTGGTCCACCTGGACGTTCAGCATCGTCACCGTGGAGGGCGACAGGATGCCGGCGAGCTCGACCGCGAAGGCCTCGTCGACCTCGAGGATGCCGATGTCCGCCTTGAGCCGCCCGGTGAGGGAGACCTCGGACAGCAGCGCCGACGCGATGCCCTGCGGCAGGTTCGCCCCGGACGGGTTCGTGAAGACCCGGAGCCCGTGCGCCCGGACGATGTCCGAGATCATGTGCGTGGTCGTCGACTTGCCGTTCGACCCCAGGACGAAGACGACGCCGTTCGGGAACTGCTTCGTCACGTGCTGCAGGAAGTCCGGCACGAGCTTCAGGACGATGTAGCCCGGGTAGGCGGACCCGCCGCCCCGCGCACGGGCGAGGGCGCGGAGGATCCGCCCGACCAGGATCGGGATCAGGAAACGCATGCCGGCTTACTCGAGGTAGTCGCGCAGCGACTGCGATCGCGACGGGTGGCGGAGCTTCGCCATCGTCTTGGACTCGATCTGACGGATGCGCTCACGCGTCACGCCGAACGTGTCGCCGATCTGGTCGAGGGTCTTCGGCTGACCGTCACCGAGGCCGAAGCGCATGCGGATCACTCCCGCCTCGCGCTCGGACAGGGAGTCGAGCAGGCTCTCGAGCTGCTTCTGCAGCATCGTGAAGCCCACGGCGTCGGCCGGCACGACCGCCTCGGTGTCCTCGATGAGGTCACCGAACTCGGAGTCGCCGTCCTCACCGAGGGGCGTGTGCAGCGAGATCGGCTCGCGGCCGTACTTCTGGACCTCGACGACCTTCTCCGGGGTCATGTCGAGCTCGCGGGCGAGCTCTTCCGGGGTGGGCTCGCGACCGAGGTCCTGCAGCATCTGCCGCTGGACACGCGCCAGCTTGTTGATGACCTCGACCATGTGGACCGGGATGCGGATCGTCCGCGCCTGGTCGGCCATGGCACGGGTGATCGCCTGACGGATCCACCAGGTGGCGTACGTCGAGAACTTGAAGCCCTTGGTGTAGTCGAACTTCTCGACCGCACGGATCAGGCCCAGGTTGCCTTCCTGGATGAGGTCGAGGAACTGCATGCCGCGACCGGTGTAGCGCTTGGCCAGCGAGACGACCAGGCGGAGGTTCGCGCCGAGCAGGTGCGACTTCGCACGCTGCCCGTCACGAGCGACCCAGCGCAGCTCGCGCTCCTCGGGCTTGGACAGCCCGGTGGAGTGCTGCAGCTTGTCCTCGGCGAACAGGCCGGCCTCGATCCGCATGGCGAGCTCGACCTCCTGCTCGGCGTTGAGGAGCGCGACCTTGCCGATCTGCTTCAGGTAGTCCTTCACCGGGTCGGCGGTCGCACCGGTGATGGTCGTCGAGTACACCGGCGCTTCGTCGTCGTCGGACTGGGAGATGACGAGGGCTCCGGCGGCGACCGCAGCAGCGGCGTCAGGGACGGTGCTCGTGCTCGTCGTCTCGGTGTCGTCGTCGTCGGTGGCCTCGACCTCGGGCGTCTCGTCGGCGATCTCGTCGTCGTCGCTGGACGCCGTCTTCTTGGTCTTCGGGGCGGCCTTCTTCGGCGCGGCCTTCTTGGCCGCCGTGGTCTTGGTGGCGCGCTTCTTCGGCGCGGCGGTCCCCTCGGTCTCCGCGGCCTCAGCCGTGGTGCCCTCGGGCTCGGTGTCCTTCGTGGGATCGATCGTCGTGCTCCGGGCAGCCATGCGATCACCTCTCTCGTCGTGCCACGTTCCTGGGGTCGTGGCCTCCCTCGCCGCCCAGGGCCTGCGCCGCGGTCATCCGCGTCATCAGGTCCGACTGTTCCGGGCAGCACTAGGACCCATGTCAAGTCCCCCGCGTCTTCAGGCGCTCACGAGCGTTCCGAGACAAGGGGATCCCGACCGGGTCCGACCTCATTATTGCACGCTCTGCTTCCGCAGGCGCGCAACGAGTGCAACCCAGAGTGGGGCCACCCGTATTCCGTCCTCGACCCGCATCGCCCGGCGTGTCCGTCGGCGGGCCTGGAGCAGCATCACCACTCCGAACCCGACCACCACGTACTGCACGGTCAGCGCGATGCGGAAGTTCTGCCAGGCGAACACCGTCGTGCCGGATGCCCGTGCGGTCGCGTCGAGCAGCGTGCCGATCAGGAACATCATCACGAAGGCGGCGAGGAAGCCCCCGACGTTCACCACGCCGTTCGCCGAACCGAGCGAGCCGACCGGGTTGAAGGTGCGCGCGAAGTCGAACCCGATGAGGGACCCGGGTCCGCCGATGCCCATCACGACGACGAGGAGCACCAGCAGCCAGGTCGGCGGGTGACCCGGCCAGAGCAGCACGGCGGTCCACACGAGCGCCAGCGCCGCGACGATCCCGAGCACCAGGTTCGACCGACGCATCGGGAACCGGGCGCACAGCACGCCGAGCATCGGCCCCGCCACGAACCCGACGACCACGATCACCGTCAGGAAGCCCGCGGCCTCGGAGGACGTGTACCCGAGCCCGCGGAGCATCGGCACGCCCCAGAGCAGCGAGAACACCGTGCCCGAGGACTGCGTCACGTAGTGCGACCAGAAGCCGAGCTGCGTCCCCGGGCGCCGGAGTGCGTGCCCGAAGGTGTGGAACGCACCGCGCCACGAGTGGGGCAGCGGGAGCGGGATGGTGTCGGTCCGGACCGGGACGGGCCCGTTCCGTACGAACACCACGGCCAGGACGAGCCCGACGGCACTGGCGGCGGCCGCGACCGAGAACGCGGGTGTCCACCCCGCCGTGTGCAGCAGCACCGCGAACGGGAACGCCGACAGAATCTGCCCAATCTGCCCGAGGTTGCCGGTCCACTGCGAGATCTGCGGCAGGATCCGCCCGCTGAACCACATCGGGACGAGCCGGATGACCGAGATGAACGTCATCGCGTCACCGGCGCCGACGAGCACCCGACCGGCGATCGCCGGGCCGATGGAGGGCGACACCGCCACGATCGCCTGGCCGACGACGAGCAGCGCGGCACCGAGCAGCACCAGACGGCGTGGGCCCACGCGGTCGAGCGCGATCCCGACCGGGATCTGCAGGCCCGCGTAGACCGCGATCTGCACCACGGCGAGGGTCGAGAGGACCGCGGCCGAGACCGCGAAGCGGTCCTGGGCGTCGACACCGGACACGCCGAGCGACGAGCGTTGCACGACCGCCAGCACGTAGGCCAGGACCGCGACGCCCCACACGATGAAGGCACGCCGGGAGTTCACCCCGACAGGCTACCGGCGCTCGCGTGGTCGCCGACCCGGCCTGTGGACGACGCGACGAGCGCGCGTCACCTGTGGAGCGCCTCCCGTCCGACCGGCCTGGAGGCGCCACCCGCGCCCGCGGCGCACGTCGCGCTCCGGCGGTGGGTCGAGCTGGAGCGGGTCAGTCCGCGCTCGGGTCCCCGTCGGACCGGCGGTCCGCCAGGAACCGCTCGAGCTCCGCGGCGATCGAGTCCGCCGTGGGGACCTGCCCGTCGACGCCCGTGAGCGGCGAGGCGATCGGGTTGCCCTCCATGTAGGTGTCGTGGCGCTCCTCGAGCACGGACACCAGCCGCTGCAGTTCCTGGTTGCCCGCGACCTGCTCGTCGACACGGGCACGGAACTCCCGGCCCTCCTCGCGGAGCGCATCGGTCGGGAAGATCAGACCGGTCGCGGCGGAGATGCCCGAGAGCGCCGCCACCGCCGTGTCCGGGAACTCCGTGTCCGAGAGGTAGTGCGGGACGAGCAGGACGAGGCCCGTGACCTGCTCGCCCAGCTCGGAGAGCCGGTGCTCCACCAGGTGCAGGACGTTCGCGGGCGCCTGCGTCTCCGGCTTCCACACGCTCATCTGTTCGACGAGGTCGGCGCGCGTGCCCGACACGGTCAGGCTGATCGGCCGCGTGTGCGGCACGGGCATCGGGATCGACTGGATCCAGGTGGTGTCGGCGACCTGCAGCTCGGCGGCGAGGTCGGTGACGGCGCGCACGAACCGGTTCCACTGGAAGTCCGGCTCGTACCCGGACAGGAAGAGGAACGGCTGGCCGAGCTCGTCACGCACCAGGTGGAGCGCGAGCCGCGGGGACTCGACGGCGGTGATGTGGTCGTGTTCGAAGGTGATCACCGGACGCCGTGCGCGCCAGTCGAGCAGCACGTCGGGGTCGAACTCCGCGACCAGCTGCGTCTCGAGGGAACCGAGCACCGCGGTGGTCACCTGCGCGACGGCGGAACCGGCGTCCGCGAAACCGGTCAGACCGGCGATGAGGTGCAGGCCCGCCGGGACGGTCGGCGCGTCGCCGTCGAACGTGTAGAGGTCCTCGGGGTGGTTCACCGTTCCCATGCTAGGCGGGCCGTTCCCGTCCCCCGTGCGCGCTGGCCACGCCGACAGCGAACAGCCCCTGGCTAGGGTGGTCGGCATGGTCCGACCGACGCTGCACACCACCAGTTCCTCCCCCGCCACCATCGACGCCGACGTCCTCGTCGTGGGGGTACGGCCCGGCGCAGACGGCGCACCCGCCGCCGTGGAGTCCAGCGCGGCCGGCGCGGTCGACGCCCTCGCCGGTCTGGACCTCGCGGCCATCGGCGTCACGGGCGCGAAGGACCAGCTCGTCCGCCTGCCGGGCACCGACGTGGCCGCGGCCTCGATCGCCCTCGTCGGCCTCGGCAGCACCACCGGGGCGGCTGCGCTCCGGTCGGCGGCCGGGAGCGCCGTCCGGCAGCTCCCCCAGGTCGCCTCGATCGCGCTCGCGCTGCCGACCACGTCGGCCGCCGAGGTCGAGGCCGTACTCGAGGGCGCGGCGCTCGGCGCCTACGCGTTCACCCGGCACAAGGGGGCCGGCACGACCGGTCCGACGCGGGGCGACCAGCGCATCGAGGTCGTCGCCCCCGAGGACACGGCTGCCGATGCCACGGTCCGGCCGGCCGTGATCGCCGACGCCGTCGCGCTCGTCCGCGACCTCGTCAACACCGCGGCCGGCGACCTCGGTCCGGCTGACGTGGCCGACGTCGCGACGTCCGTCGCGGACGGGCTCCCGCTGACGGTCGAGGTCCTCGACGAGACGGCGCTCGCCGAGCAGGGGTTCGGCGGCATCCTCGGCGTCGGGCGCGGATCGGTCCGCCCGCCGCGACTCGTCGTCGTCCGGTACGCGCCGGAGTCCGCCACCAAGCACCTCGCCCTCGTCGGGAAGGGCATCACGTTCGACTCCGGCGGCCTGTCCTTGAAGCCCGCAGCCGGCATGCTCGGGATGAAGACCGACATGACCGGAGCGGCCACCGTCCTCGCGGCCACCGTCGCAGCGGCACGGCTCGGGCTGGACGTCGCGGTCACGGCGTGGCTGTGCCTGGCGGAGAACATGCCGTCCGGCTCGGCGATCCGCCCCGGCGACGTCCTGACGCTCAAGAACGGCAAGACCGTCGAGGTGACGAACACCGACGCCGAGGGTCGACTCGTCCTCGGTGACGGCATGGCCGCCGCGTCGCTCGAACACCCCGACGCGCTCGTCGACGTCGCCACGCTCACCGGCGCGCAGGTCGTCGCGCTCGGCGACCGGACGTCCGGCCTGATGGGCAGCGACGACCTCGTCGCCCGGGTCCGGGCGGTGGCCGAGTCGGTCGCGGAGCCGGTCTGGCCGATGCCGCTCCCGGAGGAGCTCGACGCCCGGCTCGCCAGTGAGGTCGCCGACATGGTGAACGCCACCGTCGGCAACCCGGCCGGCGGCATGCTGCTCGCCGGTAAGTTCCTCGAGCGCTTCGTCGGCGAGGGCGTCCCCTGGGCGCACCTCGACATCGCCGGGCCGTCCGAGAACAAGGGCGGCGGGTACGGGTGGCTCGGCAAGGGCGCGACCGGGGTCATGGTGCGGACACTCGTCGCACTCGCAGAAGAGCTGCAGTCCAGGTAGTAGGTTGGGTGTCGGTGGGACGGGCGCGTCGCCGCGCCTCCCACCGGTACTGCACGGGACGGGACCGGAACCATGCGGTCCGACCGTCGGACGCCGCTCGCGCGGTGTCCAGGAGGGCCCGATCGGCCCGACACGCACGAGGGAGTTGCACCAGGTGACGGAACAGACTTACGACGTCGTGGTCCTCGGTGGCGGCAGTGGCGGGTACGCCGCAGCGCTGCGAGCCGCCGAGCTCGGCATGAGCGTCGCGCTCATCGAGGGCGACAAGCTCGGAGGGACGTGCCTGCACCGCGGGTGCATCCCGACCAAGGCGTTGCTCCACGCCGCCGAGGTGGCCGACGCCACCCGCGACGCCGAGAAGTACGGCGTCGTCGCCGAGTTCGCCGGCGTCGACGTCCCGAAGGTGATCGAGTACCAGCAGGGCGTCATCACGTCCAAGTACAAGGGCCTGCAGGGCCTGATCAAGGCCCGCGGCATCACGGTCGTCACCGGCTGGGGCCGTCTGACCTCGCCGAACACGGTGCAGGTCGGCGACCAGACCGTCACCGGCAAGAACGTCGTCCTCGCGACCGGCTCCTACTCGAAGTCGCTGCCCGGGCTCGAGCTCGGCGGCCGTGTGATCTCCTCCGAGACCGCGCTCCGCATGGACTACGTCCCGAACAAGGTCGTCATCCTCGGCGGCGGCGTCATCGGCGTCGAGTTCGCGAGCGTCTGGAAGTCCTTCGGCGCCGAGGTCACCATCGTCGAGGCGCTGCCGCACCTCATCCCGGCCGAAGACGAGTCGATGTCCAAGCAGCTCGAGCGTGCGTTCCGGAAGCGCGGCATCGAGTTCTCGCTCGGTGTGCGGTTCCAGGGCGTCGAGCAGCACGAGAACGGCGTCGTCGTCACGCTGGAGGACGGCAAGACCTTCGACGGTGACGTCCTGCTGGTCGCCGTCGGGCGTGGCCCCGTCACCCAGAACGTCGGCTACGACGAGGTCGGCGTCACGATGGACCGTGGCTACGTCATCACGAACGAGCGCCTCGCCACGAACATCCCGAACGTGTACGCCGTCGGCGACATCGTGCCGGGGCTGCAGCTCGCCCACCGCGGCTTCCAGCAGGGCATCTTCGTCGCCGAGGAGATCGCGGGTCTGCACCCCGTCGTCATCGAGGACAAGAATATCCCGAAGGTCACCTACAGCGACCCCGAGGTCGCGTCGGTGGGCCTCTCGCAGGCCAAGGCCGAAGCCGAGTACGGCGCCGACAAGGTCGACTCGTACGAGTACAACCTCGCCGGCAACGGCCGCAGCCACATCATCGGCACGTCGGGTTCGGTCAAGGTCGTCCGCGTGATCGACGGCCCGGTCGTCGGCGTCAGCATGATCGGCGCCCGCGTCGGCGAGCTCATCGGTGAAGCGCAGCTCGCGGTGAACTGGGAAGCGCACCCGGAGGACGTCGCGCCCCTGGTCCACGCGCACCCCACCCAGAACGAAGCCCTCGGCGAGGCCTTCCTGCACCTCGCGGGCAAGCCGCTGCACGCGCTGTGACCATGACAACCACCAACACCGCAATTCCCCGCGAAGAGGAGTCCACCCGATGAGCGAATCCGTCAACCTCCCGGCGCTCGGCGAGAGCGTCACCGAGGGCACGGTCACCCGATGGCTGAAGAACGTCGGTGACCGCGTCGAGGTCGACGAGCCGCTGCTCGAGGTCTCGACCGACAAGGTCGACACCGAGATCCCGTCGCCGATCGCCGGCGTGGTCGAGGAGATCCTCGTCCAGGAGGACGAGACCGTCGAGGTCGGGACCGCCCTCGTGAAGATCGGGGACGGCGCCGGTTCGTCCGACCAGGGTTCCGACGACTCCGCGAACGCTGCAGCGGCCGAGCAGAGCGAGCCCGAGGCCGCCCCGAGCACCGAGCAGGAGTCCGAGGCTCCCGCCCCGGAGCCCGTCCAGCCCGACCCCACGCCCGCCGGCCAGACGCAGCCCGCAGCCCCGCAGGCCCCGGCGGCACCGCCCGCCGCCCCGCCGGTGCCGCAGGC
>NZ_JAGGPH010000028.1 GCF_018613895.1 Curtobacterium sp. ISL-83 | reverse complement strand
TGGTGCTGATCGGTAGAGCTTCGTTGCTTGTGTAGCGGGGTGCCGAGGTCGTCCAGCGCGGAGCGCACCTATTGGTAAGGACTCGCGTACTTAGCTCAGGACACGGAGCGTGAGGCTCACCTCGATGAGCATGACCACTTGCATTGGCACGGTCGCGAGCAGGACCCAGGCGAGTACCTGGCGCGGGCCGCGGACCGCGAGGAGCACGCACGCAGCCACACCGCACAGCAGGTCGAGCAGGGGGTATCCGAGCAGGGCCGGCACCTCGACTGCCGGGACAGTCGCGCAGTACACCTCACACGAGTCGGGGGT
This sequence comes from Curtobacterium sp. ISL-83, assembly GCF_018613895.1. Classification (GTDB taxonomy): domain Bacteria; phylum Actinomycetota; class Actinomycetes; order Actinomycetales; family Microbacteriaceae; genus Curtobacterium. The sequence continues at coordinate 6,987 of NZ_JAGGPH010000028.1, read as the reverse complement.
CGTGCCGAGGTTGTGCAGATCGATGAGGAACGCAGCGTGAGCCAACACCAGGAGGAGCACCGCTGAGGCTGTCATCACCGAGCCGCGCACGCGACGTCGCGGCGGAACGGGTGACGTCCACACGATCGGCGTCGGCTCCGCGTGGGTCACCATGCTCGAATCGTAGCGGCGCCGCGCTGCGGAAGCGCGGTCGAGGACGGACGCCAGATCAGCGCGTCGAGTCCGGGCGGCCGTCCGGCACATCCTCCCCCGCGGCCCCGTGAGCGTTCCGGTAGAGGATCGTCTACCGGACAGCGTCACCGCTGGGAGGTGAGGCGCAAGCGTTAGCCTGCGCAGTCATGGGACGTTCAAACTTTCGCCCTGTCCTCGGCCACGAGCACTGGCAGGGCACGCCTCGTTTCTTCCGATCCAACACACCACCCAGTGCCGCCCCCGGGGACTACCCGCTTCCAGACGCGGGAGTGACCGTGATCGATCTCCGCACGCCGACCGAGACAAAGCGAAACCCTCACGCGCTTCGAGCCTCGCCGGGGTACCAGAACCTTCCCCTGCACTCCGAGGAACACAGCCGACCGACGCTCCCCGAATACGATCTCGATGAGCTGTACCGATTCTGGCTCGCTCAAAACAGCTCCAACGTCGCAGCGATCCTCCAGGCATGCGCGGAACCGTCAGCCGCCACACTCGTGTGCTGCTCCGCAGGGAAGGACCGAACGGGCATAGTGGTCGCGATCCTGTCCCGGTTGTGGGGCGCCTCAGACAACGAGCTCGCACACGACTACCACCTCAGTGGCGAGAACATGCAGACCGCGTTCGAAGCTGAGCTTCGAGAGTCGTCAAACCCCAGCCAAACGCAACGCATGATCAGCGCCGATCCGGCCGCGCTTCTACAGGTCGTCCACGATTTGGAATCGACCCACGGTGACATCGCCGGCTATCTGCTCACCCTCGGCCTGACTCACGATCAGGTGAGTGCCCTGCAAGCGGTTGCGAGCCCGTCCCAACCCAACTGACCGACCTGTTGACCGACTCTTACCCAGTCGAGCGTCCGGATGACGATCGGCCACCGGGCTCACTGGAATGGGAGCGAGGCTGTGATTGGTTTGGGGTCGGTTGCGAGGCGTGCGTGCGTCTCCACGTCGAAGCGCTCAGCGCCGTAGTGCAGCTTCTGACGCTCTAAGCCTTCCGCCGCGAATCCTGCCGCTGAGGCAACTCGGCACGACGCGGGGTTGTTCACTCGATGCCCGAGCTCGAGCCGGAAAAGGCCCGCGTCGAACGCCCACTCTGCGACCGCCTGCAGCCCATGCTTTGCATAGCCACGGCCCCGGACTCCTTCGGCCAGCCAGTAGTACGCCCACGCAGTCCCGTGTCGCATCTCAATCGCGGAGAGTCCCACGTTTCCAACGGCGACACCGTCTTCGATGACCGCCCAGTTCTTCCTCCGGTCGTCGAACGCGAGAAACGTGTCGATGTAGTCGGCGGCTTGCGCTTCGTTCATCAGGTCCACGCCGGAGAACTGTGTGTCCAGATCCGTACTCGACCATCGGGCGGTCAGCAGCGCCGGCGGGGACTGCTGCATGTTCGGTTGACTCCTGAGAGGTAGGGGCATGGGCTCCTGCTGGAAGGATGTGCGCCATGGTGAAGGCGTATCCGGAAGAGTTCCGCCGCGATGTGATCGCGGTCGCCCGGAAGGGCGAGACGTCGGTGCGGCAGGTCGCGAAGGACTTCGGCGTGTCCGAGTCCTGTCTGGCCCGTTGGCTGCGGCTCGCGGACCGCGACGACGGGATCGGTTCCGTCGCGCTGCCCTCGGCGAAAGCGGTCGAGCAGGCCGAGCTGCGGGAAGCGCAGAAACGGATCCGGCTGCTCGAGCAGGAGAACGAGATCCTCCGCCGAGCGGCTGCGTACTTCGCCCAGTCGCAACTCCCAAAATGATCTACCCGCTGGTCCTCGAACTTGCCGCCGATCGGATCCCGGTCGCGGTGGCCTGCCGGGTGTTGGGCTTCTCGAAGCAAGCGTTCTACCGATGGCGCGCCAGTCCGGTGTCCCGCCGTGACTGGGATGACGCTCACCTGACCAACGCCGCTATCGACGCGCACCGCGACGACCCGACGTTTGGGTACCGATTCATCGCTGACGACCTAACTGCTGCCGGCCATCGCGCATCGGAGCGGCGGGTCTGGCGGTTGTGCTCGCAGCAGCGGCTCTGGTCGCTGCATGCGAAGAAGCGAGGCCTGAATCGGAAGGCGGGGCCGCCGGTGCACGACGACCGGGTCCGGCGGGCGTTCACAGCACCGGATCTCGACAAGCTGTGGCTGACCGACATCACCGAGCACCCGACCGGTGAGGGCAAGCTCTACCTCTGCGCCGTGAAAGACGCGTGCTCACGCCGCATCGTCGGCTATTCGATCAGCGACCGAATGCGGTCCTCGCTCGCCGTCGCGGCCCTGCAAATGGCGGTGCATCGCCGGAACCCGGCCGGGACTGTCGTGCACTCGGACCGAGGTAGCCAGTTCCGGTCGAAGAAGTTCGTCCGCGCGCTGAACGATGCCGGACTGCTCGGATCAATGGGGAGGGTCGGAGCGTGCGCGGACAACGCGGCGATGGAATCGTTCTTCGCCCTGCTGCAGAAGAACGTCCTGAACCGGAAACGATGGGCGACCCGGGACGAGCTCCGACTGGCGATCATCACCTGGATCGAGGGCACGTACCACCGGAAACGGCACCAGCGAGGTCTGGGAAAGTTGACCCCGATCGAGTACGAGACCATCATCAACCCACGGGTCGCCCTCGCGGCCTAAACGAACGAGCCAACCAAACCTGCAGCAGTCCCGCGCATCATCGGTTGACCAAGGTCGCAGGTAGACAGGCACGGTTCATTCTCGCAAAGGGATCGTCTACCGAGACGGGCTTCGGGCCCGGTCTTGGGTAGGGTCTCGCCATGGCACAGGTGATCGTCTACGGGCAGCGAGCCTCCTTGGACGTGCACCGCGTCGCACTTTCCGACGCGATCCACGGCGCGGTGATGGCGGCGCTCGACTACCCGCCCGAGAAGCGCTTCCACCGGTTCGTCGGCCTCGATCCGGCGGGCTTCATCTACCCCGAGGATCGCGGCGACGAGTACACGATCATCGAGATCTCGATGTTCGAGGGCAGGAGCGCTGCGGCGAAGCGAGCACTGGTCAGCGAGCTCTACGCGCGAATCGAGTCAAAAGTCGGGATCGCGCCGCACAGCGTGGAGATCACCATCACCGAGACACCGAAGGTGAACTGGGGCATCCGGGGCGACAACGCCGAAGACCTCGCGCTCGGTTACAAGGTCGACGTGTAACACGGCCGGGTTCACCCGTTCGAGGATCGTCATCCGGGACAGTGTGGCGCGGATCGGAGCTGTCAGGTGGTAGGGCGCCAGCTTGAGGGACGGTCGTGAAAGAGTCGGTGCATGACGTGGACCGGGACCGCTGACGCACAACGCTATGGATCGACGCTGTTCGAAGGGGAACGGGTCCGGTTCCGCGCGCTCGAGGATGTCGACCTCCCTGACCTGGTCCGTTGGTGGCGCGAGCCGGAGTGGGCGGTGCTCCAACAGATGATCGTGCGCCCGCGGCCAGCCGAACCGGTGGCCGAGATGTTCCGCAACTGGAGCACGAACGAACGCAGCGGTGACGTCGGATTCAGTGTCGTTGACCGCGTCTCAGGCCAGCTTGTCGGCCACGCGACGCTCTTCGGCGCGACGCTTCCCGTCCGGGCTGCGACGTTGGCAGTGATGGTCGGCAGCGAACACGTCGATCGCGGTTACGGCACCGATGCCGTCCGGTTGCTGACGGAGTACGGCTTTCGAGAGATGGGGCTGAACCGCATCGAGATCCAGGTGCACGCGTTCAATGAACGGGCACGAGCCGTTTACGGCAAGGTCGGCTACCGGGAAGAAGGAGTGCGCCGCGAAGCCACGTTCCACGACGGCCACTTCCACGACGAGGTGATCATGTCTGCACTCGCACGCGACTGGCCCACCAACTCCTGAGGAACCCGTTCCATCGGCGGACAGGAGTACTTCTACCCGACGCTTGGCGCGGAGCCATCCCGGTAGGGGATCGGCTACTGGACGGTATGAAGGACTTCGACCCTCATCGAGTCCTTCGACGACCGATACCGCACGAGCGCGACGGTGGCTTCCGCCATGTCGCCGAACTGGGTGTGCCTGTGTCGCTGAACATATTCGGCCGCGAACGGCTCGGGTACTGCTTCCCGGTGAACGCTGATGGAGATGTGAGCGGTGTCGCGGATGAACGCCGTCGGCGGAGCGACCCCGTCGTGCAGATCCGCCGCAGTCTTGCGCATCTGTCGCCGGATCGGTGCGAGGCTGTCGTCGTCGAAGCCCTGCACGAAGAGGCCGGCAGGTGAGCCGCCGAGCCCGACCAACCGGACTTGAACGTCAAGCAGTCCGCGGGCACGCTCGACCGCGTCGACGTAGTGATCGATCGTCGTCTGCGCGACCTCGGCACGGTAGGGCTCCAGGCTCGTGACCGTCAGGTGCAGGTCGGCGCCGTTGTAGATGTGGTGCGTGCCCTCGTAGAGACTGCGGAGGTCGGCGGCGGCCGCGGCCACCGCGTCAGCAGTGTGAGTCGGCGGAAGCAGGACAAGGCTGAGCCCCCAGCGCCGGTCACCGTCGACGGGTGAGTGATCGACTCCGAGGCTGCCCTCCTTGAGAGACCGATGCGCCTCGTCCCAGAGAACGTCGTACTTCGCGACGGTTGCCATCCGTCCACGCTAGCGACCCAGGACCATGCGGACGATCGCACCGGTAGGGGATCGTCTACCGAACATGCAGAGTCGGGTGGTTCGACCTGAGCAATATTCCGCTCCCACGAACGTTGGATGCACCTCGTCAGCTGCACGATGACGTGTGCGCTCGGAGCCTGGCAACGCGCAGATCCTCGTCGCACGTCCAAGGCTTGTGGCCGGGTGTCCTTTCGGAGCTACGTTGGGTTGATGGTTGCGACGACGCAAGTACACGGCCGTACGACGGCAATCCCGGGCCTTCACGTCTTCTCAGTGAGCAAGGTGGGTGATGACCGTGGCTGGTTCCAGGAGAAGTTTCATCGCGCGAAGCTTCTCGACGCCGGCCTCCCGGAAAGCTTCAGAGTTGTGCAAACGAGCGTCGCGTTCAACAAGCGCGGTTCCACTCGCGGTTTCCACGCCGAACCGTGGGCCAAGTACATCTCCCTCGTCGACGGTTCCGCTTTCGGCGCGTACCTCGATGTGCGGGCCGGAGCCACCTTCGGGTCGGTAGTCACCGTCGAGCTCACCGACGAAACCGCGGTGTACGTGCCTGCCGGTGTTGCCAACTCTTACCAATGCCTGACCGACCTCCACTACCTCTATAGCGTGGACGAGCACTGGTCCGCGGCGGCGTACGAATCAGCAACCTTCGTCAACCTTGCCGACCCGGACGCTGCCGTCGAATGGCCGATTCCCCTCGAGGAAGCTCTGTTGTCCGACCGTGACCGCAGTCATCCGATGCTCGCCAAACTCCCGTAGGCGGATGCCGTCCGTGCAGGAGGAGGGCGCGGCTGGACGCACGATGGGCTGTGCCGGTCGGCCGCGTCATCGATGTTTCACCCCGGCGAAGCCCGCTACGACGGCAGCAGCCAGGAACGGGAGCGCCGTGAACGCCAGCACAAACCCGAGCGGGAGCGGGACAGCGCCGGCGACCGCACTCCCCGCCGCCGTCGAGAGCAGCGTGAGACTAATTCGTGTGCCCGATGCTCGTCCGATCGCTTTGGGAGCCACAGCAGCCTCCGTCATGCTCGACAACAAGACCGCGGACGGTCCAGCAGTGATCCCGATCAGGAGGAACGCTCCAGTGAGCAGCCACACACTCGGCGACGCGATCGCCGCCACGATGAAGGCGACGCTGCTGGCCGTCAACGCGACCACGAGTTGCACACGGGCGGACAACCGAGCATGAACCAATCCGAAACCCAGGGAACTGAGCACCTCGCCCGCTGCGAGTGCCGCGAGCAGGATCCCAGCGACGGCGACTGATCCGTTCACGTGCGCAGCTCGTGGCGCGATGACGACGAGGACCCCGCCCGGAGCCCCCGTCAACGCAGCGATGAGCAGGATCCGCCCGAGGCCGCCTGCCGGGACCCGTCTCGCCGACTCGCTCGGGCGGGCGCCGCCGTCCCCGTGCGCCGAGTCGTCACTCCGGAACGATGCCCACAGGTAGATCCCGACTCCGAGCAGCGCCATCACACTCCCGGCCACCAACGGCGTTGTTGAGGCCTTTGGGTGGAACAGGGACGAGACGAGCAGCGGCCCAAGGACGATCCCTCCCTGGAAACAGGCTCCCAGAAGGGCGTAGCCGGCAACGCGAGTCGGCGCATCGAACGAGGACCGCGCCAGCCACGAACGAGCCGCCGTCGTGATCTCGGGCAGGAACACACCGGACAACACGACCGCGGACAGGAACAACGTCGAGGAGGCGCCCGAATTGCCGAATGCGATGAAGAGCGTCACGGTTCCCACGAACAGGACCGCTGTGACGGACGACGTCCGACGAGCGCCGAACCGGTCGATCGCCCACCCCTGCACGATCAGCCCAACTGCGTTCCCACCCGAGAACCCCGCTGCCGCGAGACCAGCGGCACCGAATGATCCAGTCCAACTCTGAACTGCGAGGACGAGCCCCACTGGAAGCATTCCCAACGGCAACGAACCGACGAACACCGCGGCGAATATCCCCGGGGAACCCCCACCCTTCAGAAGCCCCGCATAGCCCCCATCACCGTGAGCCGCGTTCCGCATCTCACTTCCCATCACACCCCCTCCAAGAGGCGACGCCACCGCAGACCAAACCCAACAGTGTCGTCGCGGTTCCGAGCGCCAAAGCGAGCGCGAAGAGGATGTGCGCGCACGCTGGACCCATGAACGAAGGCTACCCACCGAGATGTCTCGGTAGCCGGTCGGCGGTTTCAAGGGGTCGTT
>NZ_JAGGPH010000027.1:6645-8554 GCF_018613895.1 Curtobacterium sp. ISL-83 | reverse complement strand
CCTCGGTCGCCGGGCCCCGCCCCCGCAGGTGTCCGACGAGCACCCGGCGGAGGGCCTCGTCGCGGTCCGGGACGTCGGCGCGCGCGGGCGCCCACTCGTCGAGGAGCACGATGCCCTGGCCGACCCGCGCCGTCGGACCCCACGCGACGAGGCCCTCCTGCGAGAGCCGGAGCAGCAGGTGGTAGCCGCGGCCGGCCGTGGGATCGATCCCGGCGGCCTGCCAGTGCGCGAACAGGTCGTCCCGGACGAGCGCGTTCCGGCCGGCCAGCACCCGGACGGCGACGTCCCGCGCCGTGCCGAGGAGTGGTTCGTCGATACCGAGTTGGGCCTCGCGCCGAGCGAGTGCACGGACAGTCCGGTCCGCGGTCAGGGAGAGCAGCAGTCGCAGGTCGTCCGGCCGCATCGCGTGCAGCGTGCCGCGCATCGGCCACGACCGGACGACCTCGCCGCGGTCGAACGCCGCCCGGACGTCGTCACGATCGGACCCCGGCGCGCGGACCCCGATCGCCCAGAGCACCTGCCCGAGATCCTGCCCCTGCACGGCGAGCATGTGTCCGACGGCGTCGGTGGGGCCGGCGCCGGTGCGGCCGATGCCCTGTGCGGCGAGCCGCATCGAGCGGAGCTGCGTCGCCGTGATCGTCATGCCGTCAGCATGCCCGACCCCGCCGTCACCCGCGCGCTCGCGCCCGCACCAGCGCCCGAACCGTCACGCGCGCGCTCGCACCTGCCCCAGCCGGCACCGGCATCGCCCGCGTCAGGCGACGGCGGCGGCGATCTCCGCGGCGTGCTGCTCGAGGTACGCCACGTCGGCCCGGTACAGGTCGGCGTGGCCGTGCTCCAGGTCGCTGACGAACTTCGGGTTCCCGGCGGCGGCCTCGGTCTCGATCGTCGTCACGAGCGCGACGAGGGACGCCACCATCGTGTCGGCGAGCACCGAGCGGGACCGGTCGTCGAGGTCGTACGCCCGGCAGAACTCCGCCGCCCGCTCGAGCCGCTCGTCCAGGGTCGGCGCGGTGACCCCTTCGACGATCCCGGTCGTGAACGGGGCGAACCGGTACACGGCGCTCGCAACGTCCCACACCCGCGGTCCGGGGTGGGCGGTGTCGAAGTCGATGAGCCCGACCGCGGCGATGCCGTCGTACACGCAGTTGTACGGGGCGAAGTCACCGTGCACGATCGTCTCGACGGGCGCCCGCTCGGCCTGCGACCACACGTCACGCGACGGGTCCCGCGCGAACGACGACGCGGCGTCGTGAAAGTGCCGGAGCAGCCGGGCGCTCGTGACGAGCGCGGCCTCGCTCCCGACGTCCTCGGTCCACGGGTACTCGCCCGCCTCGCCGGGCACGAACGACACGGTCTCGAGGCTGTCGCCGAGTGCGATGGGTTCCGGCGCCGCGACGAATCCCTGTTCGTGCAGGTGCGCGAGCAACCGGTGCACGGTGGGTGTCCACGGGCCGGCCGGGCGGTGGACACGGTCGTCGGCCCTGGTGATCCGCTCCATCGGGAACCTCCTGAATCAGTACGTCTCCGTTGACGTGCCCGCCAGCGTATCGGCGGAGACCCCGGAACGCCGCACAACGGACACGCCCGCGGCCCGCGGATGACGCCCCGCGTCAGGGCGCAGGGCCGCCGGTCAGGACGGAGCGCTGCTGCTCCGGGCTCAGTGCTGCGCGCGGAGCCAACTCGGGCCGCGCACGCCGGCACCGACCGCCTCCACGCGGGCACGGAGCGCACGGTCCGCCGTCACGACCAACACCGGACCGTCACCGTCCTCGACCGCGGCCCGTGCGGCGTCGACGATCGCGTCGTCGCCCGAGCCGGGCGCCCGGACGACGTCCACCGCTCCGGTCCCGAGCCCACCGGCACCGATCCCGTCCGGACGCGCTGCGCCAGGAGCCCCAGCGTCCGG
>NZ_JAGGPH010000027.1:3009-6530 GCF_018613895.1 Curtobacterium sp. ISL-83 | reverse complement strand
CCGGACGCGGCGAGCGCCGCGACCTCGCCGAGCAAGCGGGTGGCAGCGCCGGCACGGTCCTTCCACCAGCCGTCGGGGACGCTGCCGACGACGTTCGCGGCGTCGACGACGACGTGCGGGGTGGTCGCGATGCGGGCGCGGAGGGCCGACCAGGACCTTCCGAAGCCTGGGTGGAGCGGGAGGTCGTCGACCTCGTCGACGGGGATCCAGGACAGCGCCAGGCTCTCGCGGTCGGCGATGACCGGTTCGAACGGACGGGAGGCGCGCCCCACCACCGTCGTGTACGTCCAGAACCCGAGGTCCAGCACGGCGGTGTGCCGGAGGTCGATGCCGTCGGCGGGGACCCCGGCCTCTTCCGCGGATTCGCGGAGTGCGCCGGTCACGGCGTCCTCGCCGAGGTGCCGGGCCCCGCCGGGGATGCCCCAGGTCCCACCGTGGTGGCTCCACTCGACGCGGTGCTGCAGGAGCACGCGGCCGTCGCCGTCGTCGACGAGCAGTCCAGCGGCGCCGAAGCGTCCCCACGCCTTGGTGCCGTCGGGTCCGACCGCCCACGCGTCACCGGGGTCACGGGGGCCGGGTGGAGGCCCCGGAGGCGTTGCGTCCTGCACGGGTCAACCCTGCCACACGGGCCTCCGCGTGTGACCGGCGACTGCGTCCGTCCGGGGGACGTGTGGACAGCAGAGTCGCTCGTGTACGGTGTCGTCCGAGACACGGGGTGCCGCAACCAGCGGCTGAGATCACACCCGTCGAACCTGCTCGAGCTCGTACTCGCGAAGGGATCGTCCATGCGCACACCAGCGCCCACCACCGCCGTCCCCACCACAGGTGGACCAGCACCGCGTGACCCGCGCCAGGACCCACCGGCCGGTCCGGACTGGGCGGAACGCACCGCGGAGCTCCTCGACGCGGTGCGTTCCCGTGAGCCGCTCGTGCAGTGCATCACGAACACTGTCGTGCAGAACGTCACCGCGAACGTCCTGCTCGCCCTCGGCGCCTCTCCCGCGATGGTCGACGTCAGCACCGAGGCGGGTCCCTTCGCCCGGGTCGCCGACGCGCTCCTCGTGAACACCGGCACCCCGCACGCCGAGCCGCGCCTGGCGTCCCTCGAGGCGGCCACCGCAGCCGTGGCGGCGGGCACGCCGTGGGTCCTCGACCCCGTCGCCGTCGGGTCGCTGCCGGTCCGCACCGCGCTGGCGGCCGAACTGCTCGCCCTGCACCCGACGGTCCTGCGCGGCAACGCGTCCGAGGTGCTCGCCGTCCTCGGCGGCTCGGCTGGTGGCCGGGGCGTCGACAGCACCGCCGGGACGGACGACGCGGCGGCCGCCGCGGTCGAGGCAGCCGGGAGGCGCGTGGGCGCGGTCGCCGTGTCGGGTCCCGTCGACCTGGTGGTCGCGCCCGCGATCGGGTCGGTGCGGGTCGCGAACGGCACCCCGCTGTTGACGAAGATCACCGGGGGCGGTTGCGCGCTCGGTGCGGTCGTCGCCGCGTTCGCCGCCGTCTCGCCGGAGGACCCGGGTGCCGCGGCCGTGGCCGCGACGGTCGTGCACACGATCGCGGCCGAGCTGGCGGCCCGGGAGGCCGCGGGTCCGGGGACCTTCCAGCCGCTCTTCCTGGACCGCTTGGCGTCGCTGACGCCCGAGGACGTCATCGGTACCGCCCGGATCACGGTCGAGCACCCGGCGGTGCCGGCGTGACCTCGCCGTTCCCGACCCGTGCCGCGGTGCGCGCTGCCGACGCGGACCGTGCGGGTCGACCGGGCTTCGGCGTCTACCTGGTGACCGATCCGGTGCTCGCGGACCGCCACGGGCTCGGTGTGCTCGAGGTGGTGCGGGCAGCGGTGGCGTCGGGTGTCGGGATGGTGCAGGTGCGCGACAAGCACGCCACGGCCCGGGACCTGCTCGCGCTGACCGTGGCGGTCGCGGACGCCGTGGGTGACCGCGCCACCGTCGTGGTGGACGACCGGCTCGACGTCGCCCTCGCCGCGCGGCACGCCGGCCACCGGGTCGCGGGCGTGCACCTCGGGCAGTCGGACCTGCCCGTGGCGGTCGCACGAGCGCTCCTCGGTCCGGACGCGCACGTGGGACTCACGGCGAACACGCCGGAGCACCTCGCTGCCGCCGCCCGGCTCCCCCGTGGGACGGTCGACCTGCTCGGGGTCGGCGTGGTGCACCCGACGACGACGAAGCCCGACCACCCGCCGGCCCTCGGGCACGACGGGTTCGCACGGCTCGCGGCAGCGACGGACCTGCCGTGCGTAGCGATCGGGGGCGTGACGCTCGACGACGTCGCGGGCATCCGGGCGGCGGGCGCGGCGGGCATCGCCGTCGTGTCCGGCATCTGCGCCGCCCCTGATCCCGGAGCCGCAGCCGCGGCGTTCGTCGCCGCGTGGTCGCGGTACGAGCCCGGAACGGACTCGGCCCCGGACACGGACACGGCGTTCGCGCAACCCGGCCACGAGGCGGGCGGTGGGCGGCACCGTCGGGGTGGGTCGCGCCTCCCGGCCGCAGGCGACCACGGGGCGGACGCGTGACGGCCACCGGACCCGGCACCGCGGGGGACGTCCCGCGGGGCATCCCCCGGGTCCTCAGCATCGCGGGCACGGACCCGACCGGTGGTGCCGGCCTGCAGGCGGACCTGAAGTCGATCGCGGCGCACGACGGCTACGGGATGGCGGTCGTCACGGCCCTGGTGGCGCAGAACACCCACGGCGTGCGGGCCGTGCACGTGCCCGACGTCCGGTTCCTGCGGCAGCAACTCGACGCGGTGTCCGACGACGTCGACATCGACGCGGTGAAGATCGGCATGCTCGGGACCGCCGAGGTCGTCACGACCGTGACCGCGTGGCTGCGGGAGCACCGGCCGCCGGTGGTCGTCGTGGACCCGGTCATGGTGGCGACGAGCGGGGACCGGCTGCTCGACGAGGACGCCGAGCGGGCGATGACGGCGCTGTTCGGACTGGCCGACCTGGTGACGCCGAACCGGGCGGAGCTGCGGGTGCTGGCGGGGCTGGCGGGGCGGGCGCCCGAGGCGGCGGGGCCGTCGTGGTCGCTCGAGGCCGCGCGGCTCGTCGCCCGGACGTGGGACGTGCTGGTGCTCGCGAAGGGCGGCCACGATGACGGACCGACGTCCGACGACGTCCTGGTCGCACCGTCCGGCGCGACCAGGACCTTCACCGCGCCCCGCGTCGACACCACGAACACCCACGGCACCGGGTGCTCGCTGTCGAGTGCGATCGCCACCCTCGCCGCTCGGCACGGCGACTGGGAGCTCGCGGTCGGCATCGCCAAGCCGTGGTTGACGGCGGCACTGGGCGGAGCGGACGCCCTGCACGTCGGGAGCGGCAACGGCCCGATCGACCACGGCGTGCTGGTGCGTCAGGCGGTGGGCGACGAGTCCTCCACCGACCGGTGGTGGCACGACGTCGAGGGCGTCCTCCGGGAGACGATCGGCTGCGCCTTCCTGGTCGGGCTGCGGGACGGCTCGCTCGACGTCGGGGCGTTCGAGCGCTACCTGGCGCAGGA
>NZ_JAGGPH010000027.1:2625-2859 GCF_018613895.1 Curtobacterium sp. ISL-83 | reverse complement strand
CGCCGCCGTGCTGCCGTGCTTCCGGGTGTACGCCTGGGTCGGCGAGCAGCTCGGGCGCGCTCCCGAGGGGCATCCGTTCGCGGACTGGATCACGGCGTACGGCGACCCGGGCTTCGCTGCGGCGAGTGCGGAGGCCACCCGGCGCGTCGAGGCACTCGCGGTCGCGGCACCGGCGGCCGAGCGGGGCCGGATGGCGCGGGCGTTCCGGACGTCGGCGGCGTGGGAACTCGCGTT
>NZ_JAGGPH010000027.1:0-2572 GCF_018613895.1 Curtobacterium sp. ISL-83 | reverse complement strand
GTGGTCGGGCTGGCGGCGGCGGTCGGTCGGCGACCCGGGGTTGAGCAGGCGCAGTCCGGTCGGCGCGACGGTGTCCCACGGGATGTGCGAGTGGCCGAACACGAGCACGTCGACGTCCGGGTACGCGGCCGCCATCCGCTGTTCCCGGCCGCCGGAGGCCCCGGTCTCGTGCACGAGCGCGACCCGGAGGTCCTCCACCGTGAACCGCGCGACGAGGGGGAGCCGGTCGTCGAACTCCGGTCCGTCGTTGTTGCCCCGGACGCCGACGAACCGCCGCGACCGTCCCTGCAGCGCGTCGAGCGTGGCCAGGTCGACCCAGTCCCCCGCGTGCACGACGAGGTCGGCGGCGTCGATGTCGTCCCAGAGCGGTGCCGGCAGGTCCTTCGCCCGTTTCGGCAGGTGGGTGTCGGACAGCAGGACGAACGACGTGGTCACGACGCGGGGCGGCCGGGCATCGGCAGGCCGGCCTCGTCCGCGGCGCCGAGCCGCTCGAGCAGTCCGGCGAGCAGCGCGATGTCGTCGTCCGACCAGCTCGCGATGCGTTCCTCGAGCGCGTCCCGGTGCAGCTGCACGGACCGTTCCAGCGCGGCGCGTCCGGCGTCCGTCGCGATGAGCGGCTTCGCGTTGCCGGTCCCGCCGTCGGTCGTCTGCACGAGTCCGGCCGCGAGCAACCCGGACAGTTGGCGGGAGATCGTGGACCGGTTGAGTCGGAGGTACCGGGCGATGTCGATGGCCATGCAGCCGGGGTGCTGCACGACGAAGTCCACGAGCGACTGGTCGACGACGCTCAGGACCTGGTCGGACCCGCGCGCACGGATGCTCGCACGGCGGGTGATGCGGGCGAGCTCGGTGTAGGCACGGCCGATGTCGCTGTTGCGGACGTCCGTCCGGTGGTGGTCCATGGTGCTCCGACCTCGTGCTTGCCGGGTCACACCCGGCGGTGGTGCGGTGAGCCTACCGCCGGGGTGCCCGCTGACCGGGTCAGCGGGCAGTCGCCGCGGCCCGAAGGGCCGGGATGTCGAGCTTGACCATCTCGCGCATGGCTTGGAAGACGCGCTGGCCCGCCTCCGGGTCGCCGCCGGCGGACATCAGCTCGCCCATCATCGACGGGGTCACCTGCCAGGACAGGCCCCACCGGTCGACCAGCCAGCCGCACGCGACGGGCGTGCCGCCGTCGGCCAGAAGGGCGTCCCAGACGTGGTCGAGTTCGTCCTGCGTGTCGACGTCCACCTGGAACGACACCGCGTCCGAGTGCGGGTGGCCGGGGCCGCCGTTCATCGCACGGTAGGGCTGCCCGAGCAGCGTGAACTCGACGACGAAGGCCTTGCCGCCCGGGCCGGGGCTGACACTGTCGATCCGGGAGTCGGGGAACAGCGACGTGTAGTACCGGGCTGCCTCCTCGGCCTGGTCGTCGTACCAGAGGAACGGGGTGATCTTCGGCATGGTGCCCTTCCGGGTTGGACTCAGTCCGCGGTGCCGCGGCTGAGCAGGTCGGCCTTCTCGGGGTGGTCGTCGAACCACTTCCCGACGAACCAGCACATCGGCACGATGCGCTTGCTCGAGTTCGTCTCGATGTCGTCCACGGCGTACGCGACGAGGTCGGCGGCGTACCCGTGCCCGCGGTGCTTCGGCACGGTGTACGTGTGCGGGAAGGCGACCGCGTCGGCGTTCTCGCGGCGGTCCAGGACGCTCACGAGCTCACCGTCGACGTACATCGCGTACCGGTCCTGGTCGCGTTCGTCGCGGAACTCGTGGGTCATGTCGCCATCATGCACCTGAGTGCACCCTGAGCGCACCCTCCGGAATGCAGCGCGCCCCGCCGCGTTGGATGACTGCATGACGACCATCGGCATCATCGGAGCAGGCAACATCGGATCCCAGCTGGCACGCCTCGCGGTGCAGCACGGCCATCAGGTCGTGATCGCGAACTCGCGCGGACCGGAGACCCTCACGGACCTCATCGCGGAACTCGGCCCGGACGCGCGGGCGGCCACCAGGGAGGACGCGGCAGCAGCCGGGGACATCGTCGTGGTGACGACGCCCCTGGCCGCGATCGAGACGATCCCGGTCGAGCCCCTGGTCGGCAAGGTCGTGATCGACACGAACAACTACTACCCGCAGCGTGACGGGCACATCCAGGCCCTCGACGACGAGACGACCACCACCGCCGAGCTCCTGCAGACGCACCTGCCCGAGTCGCGCGTGGTGAAGGCGTTCAACCACATCGGCGCCGCTGCCCTCACGACGGACGCGCAGCCCGCGGGGACCGCCGACCGGCGGGGGCTCGTGGTCGCGGGCGACGACGCCGAGGCGAAGCGCATCGTGTCGGAGCTCATCGACACGTTCGGCTTCGACGTGGTCGACGCCGGGCCGCTCGCCGAGGGATGGCGCATCCAGCGCGACACCCCCGGCTACGTGACGCGGTTCACGGCCGACGAACTCCGCACGAAGCTCGCCGAGGCGAAGCGCTACCGCGACCAGTAGGCGGTCCTGCCGCCAGTGGCGGCCGCGCGACCCGGTCGCGGTCCGCGACCGGTCAGCGCGAGCAGCCACGCGCCTCCAGGACGCTCCG
>NZ_JAGGPH010000026.1 GCF_018613895.1 Curtobacterium sp. ISL-83 | reverse complement strand
CGGCCCGGCCCGGCCCGGCCCGAGACGCGCGCCGGGTGCGCGAGACTCGCGCTGGGGTGCGCGAGACTCGCGCCGTGTGCCCGAGACCCGCGCCGCGCCGCGCCGCGCCGCGCCCGGCGCGTCAGCGGATCGGCGCAGCCGTCGATGCGAACGACCGCCCGAGCACGGCCTCCCGGTACCGGTCGAGTGCGGCCGCACCCGCCCCGACGGACTCGAGCGCCGCCAACCCCGCACCGAGCACCGGGGGAGCGGTCACCCACGTCGGCACGGCTCCCGGCACCCGCTCCGCCAACCCGTCGACGACGCCGTCGACGAGCAGCGGATGGCGAGCCGCGAGCACCCCACCTCCCAGGACCACGGGGACCGGCGACGCCGCCGAACCGCCGAGCCCGAGCCGCTCCAGCGCGACCGAGGCCATCAGGACGATCTCCTCCGCCTGTCGCTCGACCACGCTCCGAGCGACGGGGTCCCCGGCCTGCGCGACCTGGAACAGCACGGGACTGAGCCGACCCACCGCCTGGTGTTCGAGCCGGCCGAAGTGGATCGCCTCGGTCACCTCGCGCACGGTGTCGTACCCGAGCGACGCCGGGACCGCCTGCGTGAGTCCGGTCGCCGGGCCGCGTCCGTCCTCCGCCCGGGCCGCGTGCCAGAGCGCCCGGTTGCCGAGGTACGCGCCGCCGCCCCAGTCACCGGAGATGTCGCCGATCGCCGGGAACCGCGCGGTCGCACCGTCGGCCCGGACCGCCAGCGCGTTGATGCCGGTACCGCACACGAGCGCAGCGGCGTCCGGCGAGAGCGTGCCGGCGCGCAGGAGCGCGAACAGGTCGTTGTCGAGGACGTCCGGCGCTCCGCCGTCCTCGTCCCAGTGCCGGAGCGCGGCCTCCGCGGCCACGAGCTCGTCGTGCAGGTCGAGCCCCGCGAGGTACACGTGCGTGGTCACGATGCGTCGTCCGCCGAGCCCCCGGAGGACCCGGGCCCGCACGTCGTCGAGGATCGGGCCCGTCACGTGCCAGCCCCGTGTCTGCGGGTTCGACCCGGGTCCGCGCGCGTGTCCCACGAGCGTGCCGTCGAGGGCGATCGCCATCACGTCGGTCTTGCTCCCGCCACCGTCGACGGCGAGGACCACGTCCGACAGGTCGGCCGTGGACGGCGGAGCCGGCCGGGAGGCGCTGGCCGTCCCCGCCTCGCCGGCTCCGCTCAGCCCGCCCACGTCGACTGCTCGGATCGCGCCCACGGCAGGTGCTCCGCGTTCGCGGCCAGGAGCAGATCGGTGAGCTTCTCCGCCTTGTCGACCTGTCCGACGAGCGGGTGCGCCCACATCGCGCGGAGCACGCGGTCGCGGCCGCCGTGGACGGCGGCGTCCAGGGCGAGGCGTTCGTACGCCGCGACGTGCGAGACGAGCCCGACCATGTCCGCGTCGAGCGGGGCGACCGGCAGCGGGGTGATCGCGGACCGGGTGACACGGGCCGGGACCTCGATCACGTGGTCGTCCGGCAGGAACGGGAAGGTGCCGTCGTTCCGCACGTTGAGCACCTGGACGTCCCCGCGGTCGCCGAGGATCGACGCGAGCACGTCGATCGCCGCTTCGGAGTAGTACGCGCCACCGCGCTGCTCGAGCTCGACGGGCTTCGTCACCACCGACTCGTCCGCGTACTTCGCCAGCAGGGCCCGCTCGGTCTCCATGACGGCTTCGGCCCGGGTCCGCTCGTGCAGCTGTTCCTGGAGCACGACGTCGTGCGCGTAGAAGTACCGCAGGTAGTACGACGGCACGGCGTGCTGCAGGCGGATGAGGTCCCTGGGCATGTGGACGCTCTCGGCCATCCGGTCGAGCGCCCCGGTCTCCGACGCGAGCAGCTCGGCGAGGACGTCGCGCTCCGAGCCGTCGGCACCACGGACGTGGACGCCGCGCTCCCACGTCAGGTGGTTCAGCCCGACGTGGTCGAGCCGCACGGCGGACGGCTCGACGTCGAACTCCGCCGCGAAGCGACGCTGGAAGCCGATCGCGACGTTGCACAGCCCGACCGCGCGGTGCCCGGCTTCGAGGAGGGCCCGGGTGACGATGCCGACCGGGTTCGTGAAGTCGACGATCCAGGCGTCCGGCTTGGCGTGCTTCCGGACGAGCTCCGCGGCCTCGAGGATGACGGGGACGGTCCGGAGGGCCTTGGCGAACCCGCCCGGGCCGGTGGTCTCCTGGCCGATGCAGCACGCTTCGTGCGGCCACGTCTCGTCCTGCTGCCGTGCGGCCTGCCCGCCGATGCGGAGCTGGAACATCACGGCGTCCGCGTCCGTGACGCCGGCCACGAGGTCGTCCGTGACGTGCACGGTGCCCGGGTGCCCGGCGTGCGCGAACATCCGCTTCGCCACGCCGCCGACGAGTTCGCGTCGGACCGGGTCGGGGTCGACGAGCCAGAGCTCGTCGATGGGGAGCTGGTCGCGGAGTCGGGCGAAGCCGTCCACGAGTTCGGGGGTGTAGGTGGACCCGCCACCGACGACTGTGAGTTTCACTGTGGTGCTTATCCCTTCACGCCGGTGAGCGCGATGCCCTCGACGAATGCCTTCTGTGCGAAGAAGAAGATGATGACGACGGGCACCATGACGACGACGGTCATCGCCATCGTCATGGACCAGTCCGTGCCGTGCTGCCCGCGGAACGTCGCGAGCCCGTACGCCACCGGCCACGCGGACTGGTTCTCGGACGCGTAGAGCAGCGGGCCGTAGTAGTCGTTCCACGAGTGGAAGAACATGAAGATCGCGGCCGAGGCGATGCCGGGCCTGGCCATCGGCACGACGACCCGCCAGAGCACACCCCACTCGCTGCAACCGTCCATCCGGGCGGCGTCGCCGTACTCCTTCGGGATGGTCATGAAGAACTGCCGCAGCAGGAAGATGCTGAACGCATCGCCGAGCAGGTTCGGCAGGATCAGCGGCCAGAGCGTGCCGGTCAGGTGGAGGCCCGACCACATCACGTAGACCGGCACCGCGGTGACCTGCGGGGGCAGGAGCATCGCCACGATGATCGCCGTGAAGACCAGGTTGGCGCCCTTGAACTTGATCTGGGCGAGCGCGTACGCGGCGGGGACCGAGCTGAGCAGCATGAACGCGGTGGCGAGCACGGCGTACAGGGCCGAGTTGCCGAACCACTGCGCGAGCGGCAGCTCCGTGAACACCCGTCCGTAGTTCGACAGGTCGAACGGCTTCGGGATGATCGACGCCGTGAGCGCCTGGTTGCTCGACATCATCGACGTGAGCACGACGAACACGATGGGGGCGATCGTCACGACCCCCAGCGCGACGAGTGCAGCGTGCTCGGCGATCCAGACGAGCGTGCGGCCACGGGGTCTCCCCGTGCGCGGAGCGGCTCCGCGTGGGGTGCGGGCGAGTGGGGACTGGGAGACGGCGGTCATCGGGACTCCTCCGGCCGGGTGGTGTTCATCAGTCGGCCTCCGGCCGGAAGACGGAGATGCGTCGCATCGTGAAGACGAGGACGACCGCGGTGATCACGAACAGGACGACGGCCATCGCCGAGGCGTAGCCGAACTGGAAGTTCGCGAACCCGTGCTGGTAGAGCAGCTCGGTGTAGGTGAGCAACGAGGTGCCCGGGTAGCCGAGCTGGGCCGCGGTCCCGCCGCCGATCGTCGCCTTGCCGGACGCCACCCCCGAGGCCACCGCGGCCTCCGTGAAGTACTGCAGCGCCGCGATGACCCCCGTGACGGCGGCGAAGCCGATCACCGGCGCGATCGTCGGCAGGGTGATGTGCCGCACCTGCTGGATCCCGTTCGCCCCGTCGAGACCCGCGGCCTCGTACAGGTCGCGCGGCACGTCGAGCAGGGACGCCAGGAAGATGATCATGATGTCGCCCATCACCCAGACGCCCATGATCACGAGCGACGGCTTCGACCACGCGGGGTCGTTGAACCACAGCGGTCCGTCGATCCCGAAGAACCGCAGGATCTGGTTCACGGGACCCGTGCCCGGGTTGAACAGGAACACGAAGGCCACGACGCTCGCGACGGGCGGCACCAGCGCGGGCAGGTAGAACAGCGTCCGCCAGAAGCCCGTCGCGGTCTTCGCCCGGCTGAGCAGCCCGGCGACCAGCAGTCCGCACACGATCCGGACCGGCACGAGGATCACGACGAACCACAGCGTGTTGACGACCGCCGGGCCGATCTGGGGGTCCTGGGTGAACAGGAAGCGGTAGTTCAGCAGCCCGACGAACTGGGGCTCCTGCAGCTGGTTGTACCGGGTGAACGAGTAGAAGATCGACGCCACCAGCGGGTACGCGAAGAAGATCACGAGGCCCACGAGGGCCGGCGCCAGCATCGTCAGCGCGACGATCCGGCGACGCGACTCGGCGCTCCGTCGCCGACGCGGGGGCCGTGCCGGCGACTCCGGACCCGACCCCGTCGGGCCCGTGGGCCGGGAGGCGCGGGTGGCCCGCGCCTCCCGGCCGGCGGCCTTGGTCGTGGTGCTCATCACGGACCGGCCAGCTGGTTCGCGTTGTCGATGTCGGAGTCGAGCTTCTTGAGCTTGGCGCTCAGGTCGCCACCGTTCTCCTGGTACGCCTGCCAGAACTTCGTGAACGTGCCGATGTAGGCGGCACCGTCCGCCGTGGCGGGCGAGGTCAGCGTCTCCGGGTTGCCCGCGACGTCGACGAACGTCTTGTAGTTCGGTTCGACGTCGAGCTTCGAGGACTGCAGCGCCGAGGTGAGCGTCGGGATGTTCTTCAGCCCGTTGCCCATCGTCACCTGCGCGTCGGTGTTCATCGACAGGTACTTCAACAGTGCCCACGCGAGCTCCGGCTGCTTGGACCCCTTCGCGATGCCGGCGACGTTCCCCGCGATGTAGGTCGTGCCGTACTTGCCGACGCCGGCCATCACCGGGGTCGGCGCGGTGCCGTAGTCGAGGCCCGGCTTCTGGTCCTTGATGAACGCGGAGCGGTACTCACCGTCGATCTGCATCGCGACCTGGCCGGTCTGGAACGCGTTGTCGGCGGCGAACTCCTGGCCGAGGCCGGACGTGAAGGCCTTGAGCTTGTCGTAGCCGATGGCGTCGACGAAGCCCTTCTGCCAGGTGATGAGCTGCTTCCACTCGGGCGACGTGCCGATCACGCTGTTGCCCTTGCTGTCGAGCCAGGACCCGTTGATCATCGGGGCCCAGTGCTCGGGTGAGTTCTCGTAGAAGTCGATGAGCGGGTTGAAGCCCAGCTGCTTGATCGACCCGTCCGCGTTGTACGTCGTGAGCTTGAGGCCGTCGGCCTTGAGCTCGTCGAGGGTCTTCGGCGGGGCGGTGATGCCCGCGGCGCTGAACGCCTTCTTGTTGTACATGAGGGCGCTCACGTCGGCGAGGGCCGGCAGCGTGCACCGTGTGCCCTTGTAGGCGGTGTACCCGCGCACGGCCTTCGGGATGTCCGACAGGTCGACCTTGTCCCGCTTGATGTAGGGCGACAGGTCACGGAACGCCCCGGAGGAGCAGAAGCTGCCGACGATGGCGGTGGAGTACGACAGGCCCACGTCGATGTTCTGCCCGGACGAGATCGCCTTCTGCAACTTCTCGTCGTCCTGGCCGGCGTGGATGTCGACGGTGACGCCGGGGTTGGCCTTCTCGAACCCGGCGACGGCGCTCTTGACCACGCCGGCTTCGCGACCGGTGAAGAAGTGCCACAGCGACACGGTGCCCTTGAGGTCCTTCGGGGCCTTGTCGGCGACGGAGTCGGCACTGCTGCCGGAGCTGCATCCGGCGATGACGAGGGCGCCGGTGGCGGCGACTGCGGTGGCGGTGAGGATCCGCCTGATGGGGAGGGACACTGGGACTCGCTCTCTGATCTCGCTCCGGAGCGCCCGTTTCCGGGCGCGCTGAAGAGCCCTTGGACAGGGCAGGTGCCCTGGGGACAGGGCCGAAGCCCTGGGGACAGGGCTGGGGGATGGTGCCTCGAGTGGTGCGGGTGGGACGACTAGGGGCGCTCGGGGACCGGGACGGCGGCATCGTCACTGATGCGTTCGATCCGGTCGGCGAGCGCGGCACGGACGACGTCGATCAGGACGTGTCGCGCGCCGTGCAGGACGGGGGTGTCGGGGACGCCGGGCGGGACGACGGCGGTGGACCAGCGGGTGCGGGTCCGGAGCCATGCCGTCACGGCGGCGGCCAGGGCGGGACCACCCGCGATCCCGGTCGGGCCGTGCAGCACGACCGTCTCGGGATCGGCGACGGCGAGGGCGGGAAGCACGTTGTGCCCGATGCGCTCGCCGAGGGCGGTCGTGAAGGGGTGCTGTTCCGGCAGGGCGGACAGCTGTGGGAGCACCTGGCGCCAGTCGGCTGCGGTGCCGTCCGGTGCGGTGATCCCGTGCTCGGCGGCCAGGGTGGCGATCGCGGACTCCGAGATGAGGTCCGCGACGAGGGTGGCCGTCGGGTCGATGGAGCGTGCGTCGGCGGGCACGCTGAGGTAGCCGATCTCGCCCGCAGCGCCGGACGCGCCGGTGTGCAGGTGGCCGCCGAGGTCGAGCGCCATGCCGAGGCCCTCGGCCATCCACAGCAGCGCGAAGGACTGCGGTGCGCGGCCGGCGCCCATGTTCCGTTCGGCGATGGCGGCGAGGTTCGCGTCGTTCTCGACGACCACGCGGACGCCGAGGTCCGCCGACAGCGACGCGGCGACCTGTTCACGGGGCCAGCCGGGCAGCCCGTCGGTGAAGGTGAGGGTGTCGGTGGTGTGGTCCACCGAGGCCTGCACGCCGACGGCGACCGCGGTGACGAGGTCCGGGTCGATCCCGGCGGCGGCCGCAGCCCGCGAGATCGCACCGGCGACGATGTCCGCGCCGGGGGCCCGCATCTCGTCCGTGTCCATCCGGTGCGTGGCGACGGGGAAGGACCGGCCGGCGGCGTCCACCACCGTGGACCGGACGTCGACGAGCTGCAC
Source organism: Curtobacterium sp. ISL-83 (assembly GCF_018613895.1). Classification (GTDB taxonomy): domain Bacteria; phylum Actinomycetota; class Actinomycetes; order Actinomycetales; family Microbacteriaceae; genus Curtobacterium. The sequence goes on along the minus strand of NZ_JAGGPH010000026.1, from coordinate 6,204 downwards.
GTCCACCGCGACCGCGAGGTCACGGTCGGTGATCGCTTCGTACACGACGGCGCTCGGCCCGCGGCGCCCGGCTTGCACGTCGGTGCCGGCGGGTCGGATGAGCGCCGCCGACTCGAGCCGCCGGATGATCTCGGCCGCGGTCGGCTTGCTGAGTCCGGTCCGCAGGGCGATGTCGTTGCGGGTGCGCGGGCCCTCGTCGAGCAGGAGCTCGAGTGCGGCCCGGTCGTTGAGGACGCGCAGCAGCCCGGGCTGGCCGGGGGTGCGTCCGCGTGTGCTCATGACGAGGACTGTAACGGACAACCTTCCTTACTGAAAGGTTTGTTTACCGATTCGAAACACGCGTTCTGTTCCGCGAAACGCAGGACGCAGGACGCAGCCCCCAGCGGTGGCGCAAGGACGGGAGGCGAGGCTCCCGATGGCACCTGGGCCCACGCCGGCCGGTCCCGGACAGACGCGCCAGCGGCTGGTCGGCCGTGACCGGTGGGGAGCCTCCCGTCCGCCGCGGCGACCCGTCAGGGACGCAACAGCACCTTGATCGCCCGGCGCTCGTCCATCGCGGCGTACGCCTCGGCCGCCTGGTCGAGGGGCAGCTCGAGGTCGAACACACGCCCGGGGTCGATCGCACCGGACAGCACGTCGGGCAGCAGCTCCGGGATGTACGTCCGCGCCGGGGCCATCCCGCCCGCGATCGCGATGTTCGTGTCGAACAGGTAGCGGGTCCCGATCGTGGGGACGCCGTGCGGGACCCCGACGAAGCCGAGGGTGCCGCCGGGGCGCACCGAGTGCAGTGCCTGGTCCATGCTCTCCTCGGTGCCCACGGCCTCGACCGCGCAGTCCGCCAGGTCGCCCCCGAGCAGGTCCTTGATCGCCTGGACGCCCTCGGCGCCGCGGGCGGCGACGATGTCGGTGGCACCGAACTCCGTCGCGAGCGCCTGTCGGTCCGCGTGGCGGCTCATCGCGATGATGCGCTCGGCGCCGAGTCGCTTCGACGCGAGCACGGCGGACAGGCCGACCGCGCCGTCACCCACGACGACGACGGTCTTGCCGGGGCCGACCGCCGCCGAGACGGCTGCGTGGTGGCCCGTCGAGAAGACGTCCGACAGGGTCAACAGCGAGGGCACGAGCGCGGGGTCGACCGGCCCGGGGACGACGACGAGGGTCGCGTCCGCATCGGGGATCCGGACGTACTCCGCCTGGGCGCCACCGACCGGGTCGCCGTACGCGTCCTTCCCGCCGAAGCCGGACAGGTGGTCGCAGCCCGTCGTCATGCCGTGGCGGCAGGCCTGGCAGGTGCCGTCGTTCATGGTGAAGGGGGAGATGACGAAGTCGCCCTCGTGCAGGGTCGTGACGGCGTTCCCGACGGCGACGACCTCGCCGACGAGTTCGTGGCCGATCGGGCGCGGGCGCTTCGTCTCGGTCACGCCCCGGTAGGGCCAGAGGTCCGAGCCGCAGACGCACGCGGCGATGACCCGCACGACGACGTCCTTGCCGGAGATGAGCTCGGGCTGGTCGAGGTCCTCGACCCGGATGTCGTTCGGGGCGTGGATGACTGCTGCGCGCACGGGAGTGCCTTCCGTCGAGATGGTGGGGGAGCGGCCGGTCGACGTCGTCCGGGGCCGTGTCGACAGTACCCTCGTGCGGGTGGACGACGACCAGTACGGCAGCGACGTGCTCTCGGGCGACTGGCGCTCGCGCGGGGTGAAGAAGGTCCGGCAGGTGCCGCTCGAACGGGACATGGTGCTCGAGGACCCGGCGACGGGATGGGCCGGCGCGGTGGTGCGGCTCGAGGCGGGGAACGTCGAGCTCGAGGACTGGAAGGGCCGCCGACGCGCCTTCCCGTTCTCCGGTCAGTTCCTGCTCGAGGGTGAGCTGGTGACCCTGGGTCGGCCGACCGCGCCGGTCGGCCGCGGGCCGCGTGCCGCGGGTGCGGGGGCCGCTGGTGCGGCTGGGTCGCTGGCTTCCGTGCACGCGGACTGGAGGCCCGGAGCGGCTCCGGCGGTCCGCCAGGCCTCCGGCGGTGGTCGCCTCCGCACCGCCTCGGGGTCGTTCGCCGTCGAGGCGCAGCGCGCTCGCGTGGCCCTGCCCTCCCGGATCATGGTCGAGGGCAAGCACGACGCCGAACTCGTCGAGAAGGTCTGGGGTGCCGACCTCCGCGTCGAGGGGGTCGTTGTCGAGGAGCTCTCCGGCGTGGACAACCTCGCGGACGTGCTCGACGAGTTCCGGCCCACCCGGGAACGGCGGGTCGGCGTGCTCGTCGACCACCTGGTGCCGGGGTCGAAGGAGTCCCGCTTCGCGTCCGCCGTCATGAACGGGAAGTGGGGTGCGCACGTGCTCGTCGTGGGGCACCCGTTCGTCGACGTCTGGCAGTCGGTGAAGCCCGCGCGCGTGGGGCTGACGGCGTGGCCGACGATCCCGCGGTCGATCGAGTGGAAGCAGGGCATCTGTCAGGCGCTCGGCTGGCCGCACGCGGAGCAGGCCGACATCGCCCGGGCGTGGCAGCGGATCCTCGGGCAGGTGCGGACGTTCGCCGACCTCGAGCCGGAGCTGCTCGGCCGGGTCGAGGAACTGATCGACTTCGTGACGGAGCCGCGGGCCTGAGCGCGGGCGCGGGCGCGGCCGCGCGCCGCGCCCGCGCGCGGGTGGTGCGCGGCTGATCGGCCGGTGCGAGGTTCGTTCCTCGCACCACGCGTGGAACGCCGCACGGAGCGGAGGGCTGGCTGCGGAGTGCAGGGGGGCGATCCTGGGACTGGCCCTGTCGGGCGGGGGTGATCCGCGCCTCCCGGCCTAATCTGGGGACATGGACGGGATCGACGGGCGTGTGCGGAGCGCGGTCGACGTCTGGCTGCGCTGGCTGCCCCGGTGGCAGATCGGCACGGCGCGACCCCGCACCCGCATCTGCCGGAAGTGCACCGGGTCGCCGATCGCCTCGGCGGCGGGGTTCGGGCCCGACGTGCCGCACGCCGTCCAGCACGCGTTGATCGGGCGCATCTCGACCATCATCGAGGACGCCGTCGACGACTACACGGCGAAGAACCTGCCGCTGCTGCAACGGGAACTCGAGCGGGCCGCGGCACGCAAGCGCCGCTCCGGGTACCAACCGGCCGAGGGACTGCTGCCCGAGTTCCAGGGGCTCGACGTCGACCCGGAGCCGGCTCCGGGGGCGCCGTTCCTGTTCACGCTCGGGGAGATGACCGGCGCCGACGCCGAAGAGCAGGCGCCACGCGAGCCGCTGTCCGAGCCGGCGAAGGCGGCGCTCCGGCACGAGATCGAGCTCTCCGACGAGTGTGCGCGCTCCACCGGGACGGCGGTGTGCCTCGCGCTCATCGAGCACCGCCCCCGGATCGCCGAGGCCGTGGAGCGGCTCGTGGAACCGCAGATCGAGGCGCTGGTGTCGGACATGTTCCGCGGGTTCGACGGGCCGGAGGCGAGCCGCGACGGCTTGTTCTGAGCCGGCGCGGGCGGGTGCTGCTGCTGCGGCCGCCGCTGCTGCGCTCGGTGCGAGGTTGGTCGGCCGGTGCGGCGTCGTCGGCGGGCACGGGGCCATCAACCTCGCACGGGGCGTGACCACGGGGGCTCGCGGGCGTCAGCGCGGGAGCAGCGTGCGGCCCGTGATGACCGTGCCGCGGAGCGAGCGGTGCTCGACCGGACGCGCGGGGTCCTCGATGCGGCCGATCACGAGGTCGATCGCCTCGCGGCCGATGCGGTCGATGGGCTGCTCCAGGGTCGTGAACCCGATCCAGGCGTTGGCGAGCGGGAACACGCCGTCGAAGCCCGTGGCCGACAGGTCGCGCGGGACCTCGACGCCCCGTCTCCGCAGCACGTCGCACAGCTCGAGCATCAGGCGGTCGGTCGGGCACATCACCACCGTCGCGCCGTGATGGCGCATCGCGTCCACGACGTCGGCGGCGATGTCGCCGGTCGGCCGCACGAAGCTCGCGTCGAGGTCGACCACGTCGACGTCCCGGCCGCGCAGGCGGTCGACCATCGCGCGTGAGCGTGCGTGCTGCGTGATCGCGTTGTCCGCCGGGACCGTGAGGACCACAGCGGTGGTGTGCCCGGCGTTCGCCACGGCGTCGGCGATCGTGGTGCCACCGTCGACCTCGTCGCAGTACACGCTCGACAGTGCGGGGTGCAGTTCGGGACGTCCGGCGACGACCGTGGCGATCCGGGGCGCGAACTCGGCGATCTCGGCCGACGGCAGCAGCCCGCTGCAGACCACCAGCCCGTCCACCCGCATCGAGACGAGTGCGGCCAGCGCGGACTTCTCGTCCTCGACGCGTCCGACGCCCGTCGTGGTGACGACCCGGTAGCCGAGCTCGGCCGCGCGACGCTCCATCACGGCGTGCAGGGCGGTGTAGACCATCGACGAGGCATCGCGCACGAGCATCCCGATGGTGTGCGTGCGCCCGCTGACGAGCCCGCGCGCCATGGCGTTCGCCACGTACCCGAGCTCCGCGGCGGCCCGCTCGACCCGCTCCCGTGTCTCGTCCGAGAAGCGTCCGGTGCCGGAGAGGACGCGGCTCACGGCCGACTTCGAGACCCCGGCGCGGGCTGCGACGTCGAGGATCGTCGGCTGTGCCCCGCGGTTCCCGTTCACACGCCGGACGCGGTACCGCGCGTGCCGTGGGCGCCGTCGCGGGACCGTGCCCGCAGTCGGAGGATGCCCCGTGCGATGGCTCGCCAGCCGAGCAGGAAGACGCCGAGGACGATCGTCGCGACGATGACGAACGAGATCGGCAGGGGGTTCCCGTCGACGACGCCCTGACCCGTCGCCACGCGGATCGCCATGCCGACGAAGACGGTCAGGATCCAGGCGACGACGCCGGTCGGCCAGAACCGGAGCGGACGCGACCAGGCGCCGCTCGTGACGTACGCGATCGCCCAACCGGCGAGGAACGGGTAGGCGGTGGTCCACAGGGTCAGCGGCGTGTTCGCCTCGCCGTGCGAGGAGCGCCCGATGAGCGCGAAGACGACGATGAGCACGACGTCGATGACGGCCGCGAGCCAACCCCAGGTGCGCATGTTCACCGGACCATTCTCGCAGCCCGTCTTCCTCCACAGAGCCGCGTCGCACCGGGGCGGTCCACAGATCCGTCCAGGAGGCCGTGCTCGCGTCTGCCTGTCGGCACGATCTGGGGGATGCACCGTCAGATCTCCCTCGCACCCATCCCGGCCCTCCCGGTCCTCCGGACTTCCGCGCACCGCCCCGATGAGTCGGACGTGATCCGGCAGCGGGCCAGGTCAGGCGAGCTCGCCCGGATCGCTCGAGGGTGTTTCGTCGATGCCGCCGGATGGGACGCCCTCAGGCCGGCCGAGCAGCACCTCGTCCGGCTCCAGGCGGCCGCTGACCGGATCAGACCGGACCAGGTCGTGTCCCACGTGTCGGCCGCGGTCGTGCTCGGCGTGCCGATGGTGTCCTCGCTGCCGGGACGCATCCACCTCACGTCGGTCGGGGGTGATCGTCGCACCACGAACGCCACGTTCATCGTCCACGCGGATCTCGACCCGGGCTTCGAGGCGAGCTCGATCACGACGCCGGCGGGTCTCCGCCTCAGCGGACCCGAGCGGATCGCGGCCGACACTGCGCTGACGCTCCCGTTCGTCGACGCGGTGGTGGCCATGGACGATCTGCTCCGTCGAGGCGTGACCAGGGAGCGGGTGCGCGAGATGCTCGAACGCCGCGGCCCGAAAGGGCGCCGACGAGCGCTGCGTGCGGTGGACTTCGCCGATCCCTCCGCAGACTCGCCCGGTGAGTCCGTCGCCAGGACCCGGTTCGATGAGTTCGGGACGGAGCCCCCGGTCCTGCAGCACCGCTTCCGCGAACCCGGGCGACCGGACATCGTCGTCGACTTCTGGTTCCCGGCAGCAGGGGTCGTGGTCGAGTTCGACGGGGAGGTCAAGTACCGCGACGCGACCATGCGCGGAGGCCTTCCGGTCGAGGACGTGGTGATCGCGGAGAAGTACCGCGAGGACAGACTGCGTGCCATGCCCGGCGTCCGACACGTCGTGCGCCTGCGCTGGGCGGACCTCTGGGACGGGGCGGCCTTGCGCGCGAAGCTCCGACGCGCTGGCGTGCGGATGACCCGGTGAGCACGGTGCGGGTTCGCGCAACCGGTGCGGGAGGGGTGGCTCGGTGCGAGGTTGTCGGCGCGCACGGGCCGATCAACCTCGCACTGAGCGCCCGCGGCGCGCGCGGCGCGCGCG
>NZ_JAGGPH010000025.1 GCF_018613895.1 Curtobacterium sp. ISL-83 | reverse complement strand
GTCGCGCGGAACCGGCTGGGCCCCACCGTCAGTACTGCGCAGGCCGCTCCGACGCGAGGTGACTCATCCGGCGCGAGTAGAGTCCCTTCGCGCGACAAGAATCCCTCCGGATTCGGGCGCGAGAAGAATCCCTTCGCTGCTCGGGGCGGTTTTGCCGCTCAGAGCCCTCGTCGGGCCTTCGCGTGCAGACCGGACGCTTCCTACCGGGGTTCGGCGGCGAGAAGGGGCGCACAGCGCCTCTGAGAGCGCGTTGCAGACGTTCGCCGACGTCGTAGACGTCGAATGTCTGTGCTCCCTGCAGGGTTGGACTCGGCCATGTTTTCGCGCGAGCTCGCCTCTGTGGTTACGTTGGTACGAACCAGTTTCTACAGGTTGATCTACAGGGTTAACTACATGCGGAGTTAGCAACAGCCCGGTGGTTCGGCTTGCTGGTGCCGATGCAGGGCTATCAGATGAGGCTGCGGTCGCGACAAGAGTCCCGCAGAGCGCGAGCAGAGTCCCGTGAAAGCGCGAGGAGAGTCCCGTTCGGGGCGTCGCAGCACGCCCGCAACGGTGGGGACTCTTGTCGCGGCCGTCCAATAGGGCCTCACCCTGTGGATAACTAGCCTTTTCCGGCGTTCCGGGGGCTTCTTGTCGCGCCCCAGCGTGGGAGTCTGCATCGGTGCGATGACGGCGGTCCAGACGGGGGACTCTTGTCGCGGCGCGTCGTCGCGCGTCTCGGCACGCGACAGCGTCGCCTGCGAGCGCCCCAAGGGGAGAAGGCCCGGCCGGCCAAGCGGACCGTTGCCGAGGTCCGCTATCGCCGGCCTCGCTGGCGTCCCGTGGGCTGCGTGGCGTGCTTCGCAGTCGGCGGCGCGGCACGCTTCGACGTTGGGGGAGCAGGCATGTCCGTGATGGTGCGGATCTGGTGCTGGACGATGTAGGTTTTGTCCAGGTTGCCGAAGCCGCGCTCGAGGACTTCGACGAACCGTTCGGCGCCCACACGGCGGAATTCCCGCTGTTCGGTGGCGGTCGCGGCGCGGAGGTCAGCGTAGGCGACCTGCATCGGGGCGGCACCGACGCTTTCGCGGAGGCGGAGGTGCTTACTCTTCCCCGGGTCGGTGAGCGCGATGATGGGCGGCGACGTCGTCATGCTGTTCCTATGCGCGGACCGGGCACCTACGCGGCGGTGGGGGAGTGGGCGTCGCTACCCGGTCCGCTGCGGCGTCAGACCTCGTTGCGGGCGTTGCGCTTGTTCCAGTTCGCGAGGCGCCGCTCGTACCGGCGGTACTTCCGGCGGTAGATGCCGGTGTCCCAGATGAACACGGTCAGGCCGGACACGAGTGCAGCAGCGGCGAACGCGATGATGAGCAGCGTTGCGCGGAGGCCGAACACGGGGTAGGCGAGGAACCCGACGATGAGCCAGATGAGTGCGGGGCCGACGGGCCGAGCGAAATCTGGCGGTACCGGCTTCTTCGGCTTCCGTGCGACCTTCCTCTTTCCTTCCGCGGGAACTGCGATGCTCTCGGTTCGCTCTGCCGGTTCGATGGGAGTGGGCTCGAGCTCGGTGGGGTCCGGTGCGATGGCTTCCGGGGCGGGGTTGGTTTCTGCGGTCATACATGTCACATATGCGGCGGACGTAACGGCCAGCGACGACTTCCCCGTCGTCGTACGACGGAACGCCTCGCACTGCTGAGGAGAGCAGCGGTGCGAGGCGTTCGAGGTAGGGGGAGTGGTGAGTCAGAGTTCTCCGCGGATGTTCCGCCAGCGGCGGGCCTGTTCTTCGGTGATGCCCCAGTACACCTGGGGTTCGGCGCCGAGGTCGCGGCCGCTGGCGTTCGCGAGCGGCCACATCGCCTCGCCGGCGTAAGAGCCGCGCTCCCACATGGGCAAGCCGGTGTAGTTGGCGCGGAGGTGGGCGGTGAGCTTCCGGCACGCGTCGCGCCACTCGTTGACGGTGAGGTCCGTGTTCTCGGCAATCTCGCTGGTGGAGAACCGCTGCCCGGGGTGTTTGGCGCAGAAGTCCATGGCGATGGTCCACCGCTGGGTGGTGATGGAGGCGCCTTCGGCGAGCTGGGCGAGGGAGCGCTCCGGCCACGGCTCGATTTCGTTGAGCGCTGCCTGCCAGGCGGTGTTGCCGAGGAGGTTCTCCTTCGAGATGTCCTCGGGGCTCGGCCACGGACGCTCCCCTCGAGCCTTCTGCTTCCGGACGATGAGGTCCGACACCTCATTGCGGTCGTCCTCGGGTACTGGCATGAAGGTCCACTTGGTCATCGTTGCGTCCTCACATCAGGTTCTGCACTACTACGCTTCGTGCTGCATCCCACTATCGCATAATCGGAACAATGGGGCAACAACGGATTCGTAACAGTCCAGACGAGCGCGACGCGAACGCGGCCCGCGAATGCGCTCAGAAGAACACCGGCGGCCCTGCGGGCGCAGGCGAACGCACCCACGCTCAACGCAAGCCGGCCCGGGAAGTTGGTCCTCCTTCGTCCCGGCGGGGTTTTTCTGGTTGAAGGTCGGAATGGTGGCGGGCGTTGGTGTTAGCGGACGGTCGCTTCAGAGTGGCGACGTACCGTTCTGCACAATAGATGTTTTCCTGAACGGTGAATCGCGGATCGTCGGCTGGCGCTACTCCGATGCGCTGCCTGGTGCGGATGTGCGGACCCGAACGGCTTCACGAAACACCGGCAGTTCTGCGCCGGACCTCGATGGGGCGTGCGAGCATGACGCCATGAGCAGCGGCGTGGTGGCGTTTGAGCCAGGGGAGGGCGATGAATGGTCGCTTGAGGACTCCGCCGCGGCGCAGTGGGCACCGGCGGAAGCCGCGCAGGTACCGGCGGAGGCCGCACTGGCAACGGCAGCGCAAGCGGCGGTGTTGCCAGCAGGTGTCACGGCGGCACGGCTCGGCCGGATTCGGCTGCTGCAGGCGGAAGCCATCTCCGAGGGCACCCGGCGCATGTACCAACGTGAGTGGGGCCGGTTCGTCGCGTTCTGCACCGACGTTGGCGCGGACTCTCTGCCGGCGCACCCGCTGACGGTCGCGGCGTACTTCGAAGCGGCCGCGGCCGACGGGCAGGACGACGCCGGCACGCCGTACGCATCGAACACCTTCAACGGCTGGCTCGCAGCCATCGACAAATGGCACGAACTCGCCGGCTACGACAAGCCATCGAAGAGCGCGGAGGTGGCGACGACGATGGCGGGTCTCCGGCGGACGAACGGCGGGGAGCTCCGCCGGATGCCGGCGCTGCTCCTCGAGGAACTCCGGGCCCTGGTCGGCACGATCGACATGCGGACGTTCCCCCGCGGCGTGCACGGGGTCCGGGACACTGCCCTCATCCTGATGGGATTCGCTGGGGCGTTCCGCCGCTCCGAACTCGCAGCACTGAACATCGGCGACGTCACCCTGCACGAAACCGACGGCCTGCATGTCCGGGTTCGCCGGTCGAAAACCGACCAGCACGCCCGCGGCCGCACGAAAGCGCTCCCGTACGGTGCAGTGCCCGCAACGTGCCCGGTGTGCGCGTTCACCCGGTGGATCCTGCTCACCGAAGCGCTCTCGTCCGCGCGGCCGCGGATGGCGGCGATGAAGCTGCTGGCGACATTCACCACCGATGAGCACGTCTGCGCCCGCGGCCACACCGACGACAACCCGGTGGACTGGTCCGACCCACTGCCAGCGTGGCGGCGGCTGCCGAAACGAATGCCCCTGTTCCGCCCCATCTCCACCGCCGGGAAAATATTCCGCGACAGCCCCATCAGCGGTCAGGTCGTGCAGGACGCCATCGTCCGCCACGCCTTGAACGCGGGCCTCGACGCGAAACACTACGGCGGGCACTCCCTCCGCGCCGGCTTCGTCACCTCGGCGCTCAAGAAGGGCCTCAGCCCGCACCAGATCATGCGACAGTCCTGGCACACGACGGAGCGGATGATCGAGGTCTACGGCCGGGAAGACACCCCACTCGATAACAACGCCGTCACCGAAATCGGCCTCTGATGGTCGCCGCGACCCTGGAACGGCACTGGTCCCTGTTCGAGGACTGGTGCGACGCGTTCGAGAAGCCGAAGGAACCCACCACCCCGGACACCCTCGTCGAGTTCCTGCAAGCGTTCCCCGCGGGGGTCACGACGAACACACTCCGCGTCCGCGCAGTTCGCCTGCACCATCAGGAAGCTGGTGTCCCCCTCGACCTCGACGGGCTCCGCGAAGCGGTCGGCGGCCTCAACGTCAGCATCCCCACGCCGACGTCCCTGGTCCGGCTCGGCGAGGAGTACGTCTCCCCCGAAGCAGCCATCCAGCAGCTCCCGAAAGTCCGCCACGGCGCATCCGTAGCGCCCATCCTGCGGGCCCGACGGAACGCGTTCCTCATTGTCCTGTTCGCCCACCTCGGCCTCAACCGCAACGGTGTCCGGAACGTCACCGCGGCGGACATCACCCCCGTCCCGCTCACCATCGCCGGCACCCTGATACCCCGCGGCGACGACCCAGCATCCTGCTTCGCCTGCGCCGTCACCCGCTGGCTCCGCGTCGTCTGGCCCGCAGAACGTGGCAATCACGCCGCCATCCGCACGATCACCGACCCCAGAGCGCATTACGCCGACATTCACGACTGCGACGAAGGCCTCGATCACGACTGGCGCGCCGCCACAACGCTCCTGCCGGCCATTGACCAACACGGCTGGGTTGACTCCCACCAACCCATTTCCACCCGAACACTCTCCAACGTCGTCGGCCACCTGCAGCTCCCCACCGGATACCGCGAACAGCGGTGGACACCCACCGAACCGAAACCCACCAGGTTCGACGGACTGGAAGACGACGAGTTTGACCGGCAAATGGCCCAGTTCGACATCGACATCGCCCGTGCCCTCGCCCGAACGGCGGAACTCCTCGCAGACGCGCAACACACGTCAAACGAGGTGTGGGGGCTGCTCAATTCGAACGCGGGCTGAGTGCCGGCAGCAGCCCACCGGTGGACGTCGGCTCTGCGGCGCCTGCGCTTCACCGCCCGCAGAGCCTCCTACGATCCGAGCGCGAGCGGCTCCGCAACCGGCCCCTGCCGCGAGAAGTCCGAACGCTGCACCGGTTCCGAGGGGGGGAAGTGGGTCGCTCTATGACAGCAGGCGGATGGAGCGTGGGCATCGGTCGGTATCGTCGTGCAGGGCAACTGGCCGTCCTACTTGAAGGAGGGATAGCGCGTCCGCCATGCACCGTGGGTGACAGTTCTGAACGCCCGCTTCCCCGTTCCGTGCTGATTCCGTCGCCATGGAGGGTGTGACCGCGTGTTGGCTGTTGTTCTTTCACTGTTCTCCGCGAGTGCCTACGGGGTCAGCGACTTCGTAGGCGGTGTCGCCTCGCGGAAGGTCGAAGCGCTCCGCGTCGTCCTCGTCTCCTATCCGGTGTCCGCTGTGGTCATCGCTGCCGCTGCGCTGTTCGCAGGTGGAACGCCAACTCCGAACGCGATCGTGTGGGGCACTGCCTCGGGCGTTGTGATGGCCCTCGCGATGTTGTGGTTCTACCAGGCGCTCTCGGACGGGCCGATGAGCATCGTGTCCCCGACGACCGCGATCATCGTCGCCGCTCTACCAGCAGCCGTAGGGATCATCGGAGGCGAGCGGCCGCCGGTGATTGCGTACGTGGGAATCGCGCTCGCACTCGTCGCTGTCGTGCTGGTGAGCCGCGAGTCGAAAACGCGCGGGGCTCTGCAACAGGAACGGAGGTTCACGGCCCGTGTTGCCTGGCTGACCGTCGGTGCCGGCACGTTCTTCGCGCTGAGCTTCGTGTTCACGCACCAGATCACGCCGGGAACAGGTCTCTGGCCGCTCGTCGCGGCGAGGGCTGTCGCTTCCTGCGAGATCGTGGTCATCGCGGCCGCTCGAAAGCAGGCAACACTGCCGCCGTTCCGACTCGGCCGACTCGCGGTCAGCATCGGACTGCTCGACGTGGTTGCCAACCTGACGATGCTCTGCTCTATGCCTTCCAAAACGGTCTGCTGACCATCATCAGCGTCATCATCGCGCTCTACCCGGCCGCGACTGTCGGCCTCGCGGTCGTGGTCCTCAAGGAACGCGTCGTTGCACATCAATTAGCTGGCATGGGACTCGCGCTGGCATCCGTCGCGATGATCGCCATCGCCGGCTGACTAACTGTTGTGGGTCCGACGTTGAAAACGCCGGTGCGGGACCATAAAGCGGGCCCGTTGTCGGCAGGATTGGAGTGCTACCCAACCGTCCCTAACCGCACGGACCCGCTCCGTGTCCCACCGTAACGCTCCGTTGTCTGTCGAGGGCCGCCGCCGGCTGATCGCCCGCTGCCGCACCCCCGCGCCAGGGCTCACGACGAAAGGCAGCGCTTTCAGGGCCAGGACCACCAGGGTCACAACGCCGACGGGCTCAGGTAATGAAAGACGGTGCTGGTGGTCGAGCCGCGGATCGTATGGATCGCAAGGCCGGGCATGGCTTCGGGGTCCGCGATCGGGTCGGTCTTACTTCCGAGGCGCATGGTCGACACGATGCCGGGGGCTCCGAGGAGGGGAACTCCGGCATACGTAGTGGCGAGGGCGCTGTGCACGTGCCCGGTGAGGATGCCGATGACGTTCTCGTGCGTGTGGACGAGGTCTGCGAGGTCCTCCGCGTTGGTGAGGCCGAAACGATCCATGACTTCGTGACCGACAGCGACAGGTGGATGATGAAGGGCGAGCACGACCGGTCCCTGAGCGCTGGCGAGCTGTTCACGCGCGTGCTCCAGGGCCGCGTCGCCGAGTTCCCCCTCGTCGTTTTCGTCGATGTGCGAGTCCAGACCGATCAGCCGCAGCCCGGGCACGTCCACAGTCGTGTTCAAGGACGCCAGCCGTCCCTTGTTGTCCAGCGCGGCCAGGAAGGGTGCCGTCAGATCGTGGTTGCCCGGGACAGTCAAGACCGGAACGTCGCCAGGAAGCGTGTCAAAGAACTGCTCGTACTCGGCCGCCTCACCGTGGTCCGCGATGTCACCGCTCACCAGGACGACGTCAACCTGGGGAAGGTCGGCAACCTGCGCCAGGACGGCGTGCAGGCGATGCAACCTTTGTGGGGATCCGTCGAGATGCGGGTCGCTGAGATGCGCGATAAAGGTCAAGATTCCCCCTCGAGCTGGTGAGCACAGGCATCCCAGCATTGCAGACGGCCACGGGCCGACGGCCGGTTTCCCGCGAGACGAGTACCGAGACGATCATCTCGGTGGGAGGATCGGCGATCGAGATGACCGTGTCACTCCTTGAACGCGGTTCGGTACGCGGTTGGGGAGGTGCCGACGATGCTGCCGAAGTGACGTCGGAGGTTCGCGTCGGAGCGAAGTCCCGTGGCGTCTGCGATCTGGGTCATGGAGAGGTCGGTTCGTTCGAGGAGTTCCCGAGCGCGGTCTATCCGCGCGCGGAGCGCCCACTGCATCGGTGTGATACCGGTGTCTGCTGCGAACCGACGGGAGAACGTGCGTCCGGATACGTTCGCTTGGCGGGCGAGGGCGGCGAGCGAGAGGTCGGCGGCGAGGTGGTCGACTGCCCATGCGCGGCTGGCAGCGAAGACGTCGCCGAGGGGTTCGGGGATGCTTCGGGGGACGTACTGCGCTTGGCCGCCGCTTCGATAAGGGGCGCTGACGAGACGGCGCGCGACGTGGTTCGCGAGGGCGACCCCGTGGTCGCGGCGGATCAGGTGGAGGCAGAGGTCGAGGCCGCTGGCGGCACCGGCGCTCGTGAGCACGTCCCCGGCGTCGACGAACAGCACGTGCTCGTCGACGTCGACCTGCGGGTACTGGTCGCGGAGCACGTGTGTGTAGTGCCAGTGCGTTGTCGCGCGCCGCCCATCGAGTAGACCGGCTGCTGCGAGGGTGAACGCCCCGGTCGAGATGGCAGCGATCCGGACTCCGCGTTCGAGCGCTGCTCGCAGGGCGTCAACGATCGCTGGCGGTGTGGCGACGTCTGCTGGGTTGCGGTAGCCGGGGACGAGGATCGTGTCGGCCCAGGTGAGGGTGTTGAGGTCGTGGCTGACGGCGTAGGCGAGTCCGTTCCAGCCGTCGACGGTGCCGGCATGCTCTGCGCAGACGCGGACTTCGTAGGGTATGCTCGGGCGCTTTGCGAACACGTGTGCTGCAATCCCGACGTCGAGTGCTTTCGCGCCATCGAGGACGAGCACCGCTACTCGGTGGTCGCGATCGGTAGTCACGAGCCCGAACCTAGCGTGTGGTTTGGAGCACGCGACGTACCTCGAGCTACGTGGAGGGTCGCTGCGGTGATGAGCACCGCGAGCACGATCACCGCCGCGGCGACGTACACGGCTCGATACGGGGTGAGGGAGGAGCCGAGCGCGGCAATGACAAGGCCTGCGAGGACGGCGCCGGCGCGGCGGGTGTTCGTGAATAGTCCCGACGCGAGTCCGGGGCTCGGGAACACGTCCTGGAACACGGTCAGTCCGAGGCCGGCGACGGTGGCGAAGAACCAGGCGTTGAGGGGTTGCAGAGCGAGCAACTGCCACGGCTCGTGAATGAGCGCGGCGAGGCCGTAGTAGGCCACGCCGCAGGCCCAGCCGCCGGTGAGGAGGAGCCGAGCAGAACGGCGTTCCTGGAGACGTCCGAGGAGCAGCAGCGCCGGGATCTCGAGGAGGGCGGCAGCGCCGAGGATGATGCCGGCCCAGGCGATTGGGGCGCGCAGGTCGTGGCAGACGAACAGGGTCGCGATCGTGACGGTGGCGATGTTCGTCGACTGCAGGAGGGTGAACGCGGCGACGACACCCCACCGGTTCCACCCGCGCAGCTGCGCGAGCAGCCGCGGCCGGGCCGCCGCGACGTTGATGGGACTGGTGGTGCGGCGGCGGAGGAGCAGCAGTGCGGTGGCGACGTTGACCACTCCGATGCCGGCGAGGAGGGCAAGCGCTGCCGGTGTGCCGGCGGCGGCGGTGACGAGTGTCGCCAGGGGTGGGCCGATCACCCAGGCGAACGACACAATCGCGCGGGTGCGAATGACTTGGGCGGGCGGGGCGCCTTCATGGCGGAGCTGTGCGAACAGCAGTGTGGACCCGACCCCTGGCGGGCCGCCGAGGATGATCAGCGCGAGCACGACGACGGGCAACGACGTCGTGACGGCGAGCACTGCGACGAGTGCGATCCCGCCGAGAGCGCAGAACACGAGCGGGCGGATGTAGTCGCGGGTCCGGTCCGCAAGGGCCGGAATGACTAGAGACGCGACGAACGCGCCGATGTTGTAGAGACCGAGGACCCAGCCAACCTCGGTTGGTGTCGCGCCGTAGAAGGCCACGAGGAGAACGGCGAGGAGCGGGTTCAAGACCGCGAACTGCAGCGCCCAGAACCATGCCGCGACCGGCCACAGCACCTTCCCCCGCGCCTGCGCCGTGTCAGTCGTCACGGGTGACTCACGACCAAGCGCAACGACCCAACGAACGTGGGCTGGGAACGCAGACTCCCGTGCTGGGCGTCCCATGCTCCCGACTCAAGGTCAGCACGTAACGTCCGCTCGAAGCGGGCATCGACCCCTGGGCCGACGAAGCTCCAGGCGGAGTTCGCGCGCCGCGCGCCAGGGTCGAGGAGCGCTTCCGGTCGGCCGTAGTACGCCTCGCTGAAACCGTCGATGCACCCGAGCGGGATTGGCACCGTCTCGACCGAAACGGTTCCGCCGAGACCGTCTCGGAGAGCGTCAATCGGTGGGTACCTGCTTGCTTCCGTGGTGATGACCTCGGGTGCGTAGTCGTTGATCCAGGAGCGTGTCAGCGCCGCCGGGTCGCAGGTGAGGATCACGACCGGTCCGCGGGCCACTCGGCGAAGCTCCCGAAGCCCAGCCGGTAGGTCGCGCCACTGGTGGACTGTGAAGGAAGCCATCGCAGCGTCGAAGGCATCATCGTCGAACGGGAGGTCCTCGGCGGTTGCGTCGACCGCCGGAACTGACCCGGCGGGACGTTGCGCGCGCATGGTCGCGCTGGGCTCGACAGCAGTGACGTCCATGTCGTTCGGTTCGTAGGACCCGGCGCCGGCGCCGACGTTTACGAGTGTTCGGGCGTCGCCGAGCGCCGCTCGGATCGCGGCGGTGAACGCGGGCTCTGGACGTCGGTACTGCGCGTACCCGACTCCGATCACTCCGTAGTTCGCGTCGCCAGCGCTGCCGTCTTGGTCGCTCATCGGTGGACGCTCATCTGTCATGCCGCAAGCCAATCGCCGAGCCCGCGGGGTTCGCCAGCAGTATTCAGGACGACGGTCGTACAGATCGCGCCATCTCAATGGAGCAGCGAGCGCCGCAGATTCGTGTTTAAGAGCGGAACACCGCCGCAACAGTGATTGCCCTCTCGTGCGATAAGGCGCTCCGGTGTCGCTGCAGGTGGATGCAGCCCCCTACCTCGATCAGGCCCTCACAAGCCAGCCTCGCCGAACCGGGATTCGCGGTTGAGCTTCGCAGCCGCCCGCTCGATAGCGGGGCCGCGCCGGGTGCGGGCATCGGTCAGGGCACGGTGTACTTGCTCCTGGTCGGCTTCGGGTCGCGCCGGGGATCCGGCATCGAACGGGGGGTGTGGGTCGTACTCCATGGTGAGTTGCACGGCGCGCGCGGTTGCTTCGTCGTACACCTCCGCTGCCACCGTGAGCGCGAAGTCGATGCCGCTGGTGACACCACCGCCGGTGATGATGTTCCCGTCACGGACCACGCGTGCCTGCTCGGGGACTGCACCAAGGAGCGTGAGGAGCGGGTGCGAAGCCCAATGCGTGGTGGCTCGTTTACCGATGAGGAGGCCGGCTGCGCCGAGAATGAAAGCGCCCGTGCAGACACTGGTCACGTAGCGTGCGTTCGCTGCTTGTTTCCGAACGAAGTCCAACGCGACGGGGTCGTCCATCAGGTCGAAAGCACCCTGCCCGCCGGGCACCATCAGGACCGTCGCCTGGGGTGCATCAGCGAACGTGGTGGTGGGCAGGATCGCGAACCCGGAGTCGGTGGGGACCGGCTCGACCCGATGCCACGCCAGATCGATGGTCGCCCCGGGTAGCCGGGAAAAGAGCTGCACCGGACCCGTGAGGTCCAACTGCGTCACGTGGGGAAACAGCAGGGACACGAAGCTAACTGAGTGGGTCACGACCTCATTCTTGCCACAAAACGCTCTACCCGATGCTCCCGTGACCAGTGGCCTAGAAAACCTGGCTGTCGCCTGGAGAACGGCTTCGGTAGGCGGTCAGTGAGGCGCTTCCGAAGTGTGTCCCTGATGACGATCGGCGGTTTCAAGGGGTCGTTGCAACGGGTGGTTGTTTCGGGTCTGACAGTAGCTGTCCGAAGGCTTCTGCTGGGGTTCGGTAGCCGAGGGTCTTGCGTGGTCGTCCGTTGAGTTCGGTGGCGACTTCGAGGAGCCGTTCCGGG
>NZ_JAGGPH010000024.1 GCF_018613895.1 Curtobacterium sp. ISL-83 | reverse complement strand
CCGCAGCGGGGCGCCCCGTCAGTGCATCAGCTTCGTGGACGAGGGCGAACGCGTGCAGAGCGTCGAGGTAGTTGATCAGCGACGGCTCGCCGTTGACCACTGTCGGCCCGCCGGAGACGACTTCGGCAGCCTGGTGCGGGTTCATTCCGTAGCGCATCGCGTGTCCCAATCGATTGGATCGATGGGCACCCAGGCGGACGATGCCATTCACACGCTCCCCGCCGGTTGACCCGGCCACGCCAGTCGCACGCCAAGACTAACCACGACCGTCCCAGTCGAGGATCCGCTACCGGTCGCGATTGATCCGCTCGGGCACGGATGCCGGCGTCCCGACGACCACCAGACGCACGGAGGGTCGGGTGGCGCTACCGCGGGTCATTCGTTCCTGCCGGAGCGGGTCATTCTGATCTCCTCGATACCGTCCTCGGTCTTGGTCCGACCGTCGGGCGTGAAGCCGTGCTTACGGTAGAACGCCTGGGCACGCGGGTTCGGGTTCGCGACCCAGAGGGCTGCGGGTTGGTCAGGGTCGAGCACCGCGTCGAGGAGGGCCGATCCGCCGCCGCGCCCGTGGACGGCGGCGTACGTGTACAGGATGTAGAGCTGCTGCGTCCAGGTCGCGTCCTCGCCCTGGGGGTTCGACGCCATCGCCACGCCAACGACACCTCCGTCGGAGACCGCCGCCGCGATCCGCGCGGTCGGGCGGTCTTGCTCGGACGTCAGGGCTTTGGTCCAAAACCGTTCGCGGCGTTCGATGAAGCCGGGATCATCGAGCATCTCGTCGGGGAACAGGCCGCGGTAGGTCTCGCGCCACGACTCGACGTGTACACGAGCGAGACCTGGAACGTCGTCGAGCAGGGCCGGGCGGACGGTGATGCGCATAACCCCACGATAAAGAAGCGGGTTCCCCAACCGGGGCCGTATTACACAGCGGGCCGCCTGGACCCTCGCCCCACTTCCAACGCGTGACGAAGACGTCGTCCGAGGCTTCCACGAGGTGCCCGTAAGCCGGTCGCCCACCGGCACACGCGTCGACCCGACAGCCACGTCAACTCGCCCGTGACCTGTCTAACCTGGGAATTTCCGTATGCCTGCCCCGAGAAAACGCCCGGTGAAGGGGCGCTAAACGCTACAGGCTAGGAACGTCACCAGCGGTGGTGCCTTCGGTGGCGAGGGAGGAGGGCGCGGCGAGCATGCGGTAGAGAGTCGTGCGATCGATACCGAGCCCGCGAGCAACCGTAGTCTTGGGCACCCCGGTGCTGATGAGTCCGCGTGCTTCTGTGATCTGGTCGTCGGTGAGCTTCCGCGTGCGGCCCTTGTGCTTGCCGGCGGCTTTGGCGATGCGTGCCCTCGCGCTGGCGTTCACGGATGAGGTTGCGCTCGAACTCCGCGAACGCGCCGAGCAGGTTCAACATGAGCCGGTCGATCGCGTCGTCGGCGCCGCGCCTGTAGGTCTGTTGTTCCTTCACGAACTCGACCGATGCCCCCTTTGCGGTGATCTCATCAACGATGTCCCGAGGTCCCCGAGAGAACGCAACCCTCGGGGCAGGGACGAGAAAGACCGGACCGTCAGTGTCGTGACGGTCCGGCCGGACTCCCGCGCTGTCCCGCCTTCACCACGTGCGCTCGACGCGCGGCGGGTGAGCGTTCCCAGGCAATCACTCCGCCTACTGGCGCGCATCACCATTGCTGTCAGGAACTCGCGTCAGTGTCGGGAACGACAGCAAGTGCCGCATGGCGGCGAGCCGACTGGGGTCGGCACCAGCCAAAGGCCTGCGACACGACATGAGACTGCCTTATGGGAGCGAACGGCGAAGGCCGGCTGCCCTTTGGGCAGCCGGCCTTCGTTCGCGTTGGGGGAGTGGCGTCAGTGCGCTGCGTCGTATGCGTCGCGGACGGCCTGGCTGATGCGGCCGCGGGAGGAAGCCTCGTACCCGTTGGCGGCGGCCCACTCGCGGATCTTGCCGAGCTCTTCCGCGTTGCCGCGCTTCGGCGCGCCACCGCCGGAGGGGCGGCCAGTACGGGCACCGACCTTGCGAGCGGCCGCGAGATAGTCGGAGAACGCTTCACGGAGGTGCCCGGCGTTGTCGTCGGAGAGGTCGATCTCGTAGTGGGCACCGTCGAAGGAGAATCGAACGGTTTTTCCGCCGGTCTCAATGATGTCGCCGGAGAGATCATCGACGAGGTGCGTCGTGACTTTCTGAGCCATGTATCCCTTGCCTTTCGTGGGGTGACGGCTCCACCCTACCGAGCCGTCGACGTCGCAGGCGATTCCGGAGATGCTGGCGGAATTGCACGAACTAGAACTCGAACTCGAACTCGTCCGTGTGCACGATGACCTTCCCCAGCACCTGGCACCCGACCGAAGCTCCGGTCACAATGCTCGTTGACCAACGCAGTCGTTGACCAGCGCAGTCGCGCGGTAGCGCCGGGATGTGCGACTAGCGCTGCACGGCTGCGCGCTTCTGCTCCTTGACGGACCGGAACCACGCGTTGGAGGCGGGGAGGAACGTCAGGATCGCCGCGATGATGGACGCGATCACGCCGACCGCGCCGACGCCGTACGCTCCGGCCACGCCGGTGATCCCGAGGATCGTGATGATCAACAGGACGATGCGCGCCCAGTTCGCGCCGCGACGCATGAGCAGGTCGAAGATGATGAACGCAATGATGAAGAGCACGCCGATCACGATGCTCACCACGAACGTGGCGCCGACAACGCCGTTCATATCGACGCCATGTGTCGAGGCGCCGGAGCGGGCGATCTGCGACTTCGCTGCCTGCTGGGCAGCAGGAAGCATCGTCGCGGTGATGATGATGCCGACCACGTGAGCGAGCGCGGTGAGCAGGTACAACCAGAATGCGACCGTCACGAGGCGCGGCGCTGCCGACGGTGACTGGTGCTGTGTGGACGTCATGTGCGGGGTCCCCCTCCGGCCTCGACCTTCGAGGCCATCAGCTCTCAATCCTGCACTGCCACGGTCATCTTGGCTCGGCGGACTAAAGCGCAACCTACGGGCAGTTGCCGCGACCGTGGAATCTACGTGCCGTTACCGCCGTCAGGGCCCGCGGGGTCGCTCGAGCACTGACCCGAGCTGACGAAGCTCCTTGATCAGTTGCGGCCGGGCGACACACTCGTGATGTGGCGCCTTGACCGGCCCGGCAGATCGATTTGGCGTCTGACCGATCAGCTGCAGGCGTTGGGGGAGCGGGCGTCGGTTCCGTTCCTCGCAGGAGACGATCGACACCTCGCCGCCGCTCGAACTCGCGGCCGGACGGGTGGGCGCCGTCCGCGGCTGTCAGTAGATCAGGTGCGGACTGCTCGGCGGTTGTACGAGCAGCAGGACATGACGGTCGCGCATTGGTTACGCCCTCGGCGTCAGCCGAACGACGGCGTATCAGCACTTCGACGCGAGAGCGAAGCCGATCCGAGGCGCCCCGGGAGGACGAATGGGTGAACGCCAGCATAGAGCGCGCCCGGACATGGCACGACCACGACACCGTTTGGTGCCGTGGTTGTGGGATGTGCCGGATGGGTCAGGAGCGGTACCCGTCGTAAGGCGACGACAAGTCGGCTCAGCACGCCCCTCAGCGGGTTCTGGCCGTTGTGGCCGTACCAGTCCACATGCACTCCGCGGTGCTGGCCCATGCAGTGTTCGAGCTTGTCAGAGTCCGTCGGCACCGGCCCCGAGGAACACTGCATGGGGCCGGTACCTGAGCGCCGTCGGGACCGTTAGTCGTCGTCGTGATCGATGGAGCCTGCCGGGATACCGGGGACGTTGTCGGGTCCGTAAATCTTCGTATCACCGGGATACGGGGATGTCCAATGGTGGGTTTGGTACCAGGTCCACCGGTTCATCAGGTCGGGGTTGTCGTAGTCGGGGATCGCGTCGTGCTTCGCGGTGCCGGTGAGGTGCTGCTTCTGCGCCCATTGCTGCCACTTCGCGGCGACGGCTTTCTCCGCGTCGGGGACGGCCGCGGCTTTGGCGGCTTGAGCGTTGACCGCGGCGGCGGCGGCTCCGGTGGCGCCGAGGGTGTCGTAACCGCAGCCGGGCGCGGTGACAACACCTTCAGTGAGGGGCACCTCGTTCGGCACGGTGGTGAAGGGTGCGAGGTTGGGCTTGTTGCTGAACGCGTCCGTCATCGGAGTTGCCGCCGCGAGCTTCTGGTTCAGGGGCTGGGCGCCGAGGATTTGCTCGATGGTGCGGACCATGTTGATCTGCGAGTAGAACGTGCTTACCGTCTTGCCGTGTGTTGCGTAGGGGCTGACGACCTGCACGGGCGCGCGGTGGCCATCAACGTGGTCGGCACCGTTTTGGGTGTCGTCCTCGGTGATGAAGATCGCCGAGTCCTTCCAGTACTTGGAGTGGGAGATCTCGTCGACGATCTTTCCGACGGCGAGGTCGTTGTCGGCGACCTGCGCTTCCGGGTCGGCGGTGCCACCGGTGTGGTCGCTGGAGAGCCACACCATGTTGAGGTTCGCGGGGCCCTTCTTCTCGAAGTCCTGCTTCCACGTCTCGTAGCGGTAGATATCCGGGATCGCGAGGTCGAAGGGAGCGGCGTTCGGGTCCGTGACCGCGTTCAGCGACGGGATCGCCGAGCTCGCGTGCAGCTGCAGCGACGGCGAGAAGAGCTGGGACGGGTCGCCGCCTGCCATGACGTTCTTTGACGTGCAGTAGTACTGCTGCCACGTCGCCTCTGCCGGCTTGCCTTCGCCGTACTCGAACTCGCCGTAGTTCCTGGCGGTCTTACCGGCTGCCTGAATGGAGTTCCAGAGGAAACCAGATCGCTGGTGGCCGAGGACGTCTTCTTCCGTGTCGTAGGACCGGGTGTACTCCCCGGCGCTGGTCTCCGTGTAGGCCGGATTGTCGCCCTGCATGAGCCAGTTGTGGCCTTCCGCGGAGTTGGTACCAATGTCATAGATGTTGTCGTAGAGGCCGAACTGGGTGCCGAGGGCGTGCTGGTTCGGGGTGACCTTCTGGCCGAACTGGGTCAAGGATGGGTCACCGTTGCCCTGCTTCATGTCGCCGTACAACTGGTCGTAGCTGCGGTTTTCCTTCACGATCAGGAACACGTGCTTGATGGTCGACGGGTCGCCCACACGTTTGGGGATCGCCACCGCCGGAACGTGCCTGCCATGACCTGCGGCCTGCTGCAGCGAGGTCTTGTCCCAGCCGTTCTGCTGGAACACGGTGGCGGTGTATTTCCGGATCGTTTTGTCGCTTGGCAGCGTGAACCGTGTCAGAGAGGCCGTCGTTGAGTGGGTGCCGTGCCCGGTCGCTGGCGTGGTGCCCTGCCCCTTGTCGAACGTGAGCGCGGGCCCACGTGCGTCGATGCCGCGGGTGTTGGTGACAACGATCTTGCCGTTCACCGCGGCAACGTTCTCGGGGTAGTAGTCGGTTGGCAGAAGCCCGACGGAACTGACGGGGTCGCGCGGATCGCGCCGGTCAACCTTGAACACCTCGACCGCGTTCGCGCGGCCGAGGGAGACGAGTAGGTGATCGCCCTGCATGGTGATCGCGGTCGGTTCGTACCCCGTCGTTGATGAAGCCCACGGTTGCGTCGCGATGGTCTGTTTGACCGTCTGGGTTCGCGTGTCGACAACGGAGACGGTGTCGCTGTTGGTGTTCGCGACGTAGAGGGTTCCACCGTCGCTGTACATCGCCGTGGGGTGCAGCTGAACCGGAATCGACGAAACAGGAGCCGCTGGATGCGCCACGTTGATGACGCTGAGCGTGCCAGTCGTGGAGGTACCAAGCGTCGTGTCCGCCGGGACCTGCGTACCGTAGGACCCCATCGTGGTGTCGCCGGGGAGTGCGCGTCGTCCCCCCTCGTTCGACACGTAGAGGGCGTTGCCGACGAACTTCACCTGACGGGGCGCGATGCCCACCTCGAAGGTGTGCGTGATCGTGCCCGTCGAGGGGTCGATCGCAACGACCGTGTTCTGGCCATTCACGGCCGCATACAGGGCTGTCCCATCGGGGGAGAACACCATCCCGGCAGTGAGCGCCTGAAGGTCTCCCACCGTGGGGATATCGATCTTCGTACCGGCGCCGAGCGTCCCGTTGCTAAAGGGGTAGCGGATGATGCCGGTGGCGACCGGGGCGAACAGGTACTTCCCGTCCGGTGAGAAGACCGGTCCTTCCTGACCGACCGTGCCGTCAGAGATCTTTCGGTATGCCATCGTGCCGTAGCTCGCGCTCGATGACGCGGTCGCGAATGACGCGGCGGAGAGCGTACCCGCGGCGGCAACGGGCTTGTAGGTGTTGAGGTCGAACACCTGCAAGTCCACCGACTTGTCAGTGCTCGTGCCCACCAGATAGCGGCCGTCGGGGCTGACAACAGAGCCCATGAGCTTCCCAAACGGTGTCATCAGCCGATCCCCGAGGGGCTGAATCATCTGGTTGGAAGCAACCTGCTCACCGTCACGGTATTGGGTTCCCACCTGCTGATTCCCCGACGCCACCGTCGATGCGGCGACCACGCCTCCGCCGAGGAGGGCCAGGGAGCACCCAGCAGCAGTGGCGGCGAGAACGCGATGCCCACGCGCAAGAGAGTAGAGGCGGCGCAAAGGGGAGCGCCGGCGCGAATTGCTGTGCATGAAGTACCTTCCCGACAAGGCTCCACGACGATGGGCGCGAACGCTCCGACTGGTTGGTGAAGCCGATTCGGGAGCCATAGAGCAGCCTGTCTGCCCCCTGAGCGAGGGTCAACAAACAGCAGGTGTCGACGCGGTGACGTACCGATGCTTGGCGGGCAGGTTTCGCTCCGGAGCCTCTCGAGGCCGGGAGCAGGAAGCATCCGTCGCTGGGCCACCCGCGAGTAAATCCGCGGGCTGCGAGCAGCGTCGCCGCGAGGCGCAAGGCGCAAGGCGCAAGGCGCAAGTTTGGCACTAAACCTTCATGACCCTCGTCTCGTTTGCCGGTCGGCGGTTTCAAGGGGTCGTTGCAACGGGTGGTTGTTTCGGGTCCGAGAGTAGCTGTTGGAAGGCTTCTGCTGGGGTTCGGTAGTCGAGCGTCTTGCGGGGCCGTGCGTTGAGTTCGGTGGCGACTTCGAGGAGCCGTTCGGTGCTGTGGACCGTGAGGTCGGTGGATTTCGGGAAGTACTGCCGGAGCAGGCCGTTGGTGTTCTCGTTCGAGCCGCGCTGCCAGGGCTTGTGGGGGTCGCAGAAGAAGATTGCAAGGTCCGTGGCGAGAGTGATGTCTTTGTGTCGGGCAAGCTCGGTGCCTTGATCCCAGGTGAGCGAGCGGCGGAGGTGCTCGGGGAGGGTCTGGATGGTGGGGATCATCGCGTCGCGGACCGCGTCGGCGCTGTGCCCGTTGGGCAGGTGCAGCAGCATCAGGTAGCGGGTGGTGCGTTCGACGAGGGTGCCGATCGCGCTTCTGGCGTTGATCCCGACGATGAGATCGCCTTCCCAGTGGCCGGGCACGGCTCGGTCGTCGGCTTCGGCGGGGCGTTCACTGATGAGGATCATGTCGCGGATCTTTGACCACGACGCCCGTCGGGGCTCGCCCCGGTGCCGGCGGATGGCGCGGCCGGTGCGGAGGTGTTTGTGCAGGTCACCGCGCAGGTGGCCGCGGCCCTGCACGAAGAGGGACTGGTAAATCGTCTCGTGCGACACGTGCATCTCCGGCCGGTCAGGGAAAGACCTGGCCAGGTCATCACGGATCTGTTCCGGTGACCAGTTCCGCACCAACCGGAGCTCGACTTGCAGGGCAAGCTCGAGCCGGTCGAGTTTCCTCGGCTTCGGACGACGTGCTCGGACGCGGCAC
>NZ_JAGGPH010000023.1 GCF_018613895.1 Curtobacterium sp. ISL-83 | reverse complement strand
TGCCTGGACATCACAGCTAGCGCCACCGCGGGACCCCGAGACCAAGGGCATCGTCGAGCGAGCTAATGGCTACTTGGAGACATCGTTCCTGCCGGGGTTGCGGCGGGTTATGCGGGGTGGCTGCTGGTGAGGGTTGCGTAGATGACGATGTTGTTGAGGAAGTGGCCGGTCTGTGCGTCGTAGTCGCCGCCGCAGGTGATCAACCGGAGTTGGGCGGAGCGGGTGTTGCCGTAGACCTGGAGTTGGGGGAAGTTGGCTTTGGGATAGTCGCCGACTTGGGTGACAGTGAAGACGGCGACGGTGTTGTCAGCGCGCGTGACCGAGATCTGGTCGCCTGGGCGCATGTCGCCGAGGCGGTAGAACACGGAGCGCTCGGAGTAGGTGTCCACGTGTCCGAGGATGACCGCTGGCCCCTGCTGTCCGGGCGTGGGGGAGCCCTCGTACCAGCCGGCGGGAGAGTTCCGGATCAGCGGCGGGACTTGGACGGTGCCGTCGGTGTTGAGGCCGAGTCGGATCAGGTCGGAACTTACACCGATGGAGGGGATCAGCAGGTGTGTCGGCGGCGACGCGGAGAGGATGGGCCCGCTCGGTGCACCCGGGGCAGCCGCGCTGGCCTGCGGTGTGCCCGGCGCGGCGGTCTCCGTGGGCTGGGCAGGGGACGTAGTTCGGGAGTGCGTCAGCGCGGCGGGTGGTTGCGGGGGAGGAGGGTTGCCCCAGAGCCCGAACGCGATGGTACCGAGGCCGGCGATGGCGAGCGCGGCAGCGCCGAGAGCCAGAACGAGTCGGCCCCCGGCGCTACCGCGGTGTTGTGCGCGCATTTAGTGTTCCGTTACTCGAGCTGCTGGTTAGCGGCTGAGCTGCTTCCGACGCATGACGACCGTGCCTGCGGCTGCCGCTGCGGCGAGCAGGCCGCCGCCGAGGCCGAGGAGGCCGAGGTCCGGGCCGGACGCGGTTGCGCCGCCACCGGTTTGGGCGCCACCGGTGGGCATCGTCATCTGCGAAGCGACGAGCGTGCCGCACAGGGCGGGCGACGTGGCTGCGAGCGGAAGGGACGGAACGAGGTCGCTCTTCTCCGCCTGCGCTGCGGCGGACAGCGTTGCCGGGTCGAGTCCGTGGACGACGACGACGGCCTTGCCGGCCTGCAGCGACGCGAGGGTCGCGGCGCTGAGGTCGATGGTGCGGTTGTAGGTGTAGCTGGCACCGGACGGTGCGACGGTCAGCGTGGTGCCGGCGGCGGGGCTGGTGTCCCCGGATGTGGACAGCGTCGTGCCGATCGCGCCGTACGAGGGGGCACCCTCGGTGGTGCTGATGACGCCGTCGTGGTTGGTGTCCGCTGCCGTGGTCGGGCAGGTGCCGTCCGCGCCGATGTGGATGTGCTGCACGTGCGGATACGGCTTCCCGCTGAACGTCGCGGCGAGTCCGCTGACGTGCTCGGTGATGGTGGCCTGGTTGCCCGAGAGGCTCAGGGTCACGTTGCCGGTCGCGTGGCTGCCGTTGAGCTGCGTCAACGTCGCCTGGTAGGAAGTGGAACCGCCCGCCATTGCGGGCGACGCTGCGGCGACAGCCGCGAACAGTGCCAGTGCCGGGGCGGCGATCAAAACAGATTTCTTCATCATTGAATAACTCCGAGTTCGCAGGCGAGAGCCCGGTCCGTGTTCGTGGACCCGAGCTCTCTCAAAATTTGGACTTGCTGCTGACTTCGGAACAGATCGCCACGCGGGTGGGCCCTGCGAGACGTGCTGCGCAAAATGGCCATTTGCGCTGCGCTCGAGCCCGTCGGGCGCAACGGACCGGGTATTCGACGTTGCAGCGGCCAGACGTCTGGTCCAGAGTCGCGCCTGACCCCAGTTCGGGTCACCCGCTTGGGCGTCACCTCCGCCCCGGGCCGTGCTCGGGTTTGCACCGGAGCCCCGATGGCCGTCGAGCATTTGGTGGGAAGAGCGATCCGAATCGGCCGCGGTGACGAATACGAGTCGATCAGCGCCGATCAGCGCCGTGAATCGGAGGACATTATGAGAATCAGGCCTGTATTCACCGCCGCGCTCGTCGCTGCGGCACTGCTGGCAATAACCGGTTGCGCAGCATCCGGTGGGGCTCCTGCATCCTCGGGGGTCGCAACGCCCGCGGCCGCAGCTGCGTCGAGCGCGGCGTCGACAGCGCCACACGGTTCCGGTGGGAGCTCCAGCATGGCGGGGATGGTGATGGTCTCCGTCAAGGGCTTCGCCTATCAGACGCCAGCGAGCGTGACGTCGGGAGCGAAGATCATGGTGATGAATGCGGACAGCACCAACCACACCGTCACGGCAGATGACGGCAAGGCCTTCAACGTGGTCGTACCCGCTGGCGGGTCCGTGACGCTCACGGCTCCCTCCGCCCCGGGTCGCTACCCGTTCCACTGCGAGTACCACTCCGGTATGCACGGCGTGCTCGTTGTGAAGAGCGCCCCGTGATCCTGCCGCCGCGAGCGGACCCCGCTGCACCGTGGTCCCGATTGGTATTCGTCGGCCTCACATTCGTCGTCGCGGCCGTCGGGTTGCTCTTATCCGGTTGCGCCGGGGTCGGTTCCGCGCATGTCGGACCGACACGGGCTCCGGCGTCACCGGCGGCAGCGGCGGCAGAGGCAGCGCCGCCAACCCCAGCGGTCGCAGGGCCCGGAGGCAAGCTCCCGGCCGGCGTGCTCGCGCCCACTGCGATGGGGTGCTCAGCAGAGACGCAGGGCAACATCGCGAAGATCTTCTCGATCGCCCACCCTCGACCTCCGCAGGCAAAATGGGCGGACAACATCTACACGTGCACCTACCACGTCCCGACCGGGATCCTCCGGATCTCGGTAAAGCAGTCCTCCACCGATGCGGCCGCGCTTTCCTACTTCTCTTCAGCACAGCAGCACGCCGCCGGCGCCCGACCGGTCACTGGGTTGGCCAACCTGGGTTTGCCTGCGTATGAGACCGCTGACGGTCAAGCCAGCTTCGTCAAGGACAACATGACGCTGCTCGTCGACGCCACCCACCTCGCCGCGCCTGCTGCGGGTGCCCCGTCGAAGAGCAGCATCGCATTCGAGATCGCGACCGCCGTTCTCGCGTGCTGGAACAGCTGACCGCAGGCGCACCAAGATCCGCCCCGCCGTCTGGTGCCGTTGGCACCAGGCCATGCCGTCGTCGGCTCCCGAGACGAGCTGAGAGGGCACCCGGGAGCGTGCCCGGTCCGGTGGTCGCGGTCCCTCCGACGGGCGAGCGGGGTTAGGTGAGGTGATCCGCATCATGCTCCACTGAAGCGGCCAGGTGCTGGCCGGACACTTCTACGCGGTTCGTAGCTTCAAGTCGTCGTCGCCATGGGACCGTAACGACGATGACGATGGTGAGGCCGGTGAGGGCGGCGAGTATCGCGGCGAGGGTATTGAACTTCAGTCCGCCGAGGACGAGTTCGGTGGGGTCGAGTCGCAGCGTTTCGAGGTAGGCCCGACCGGCGCCGTACCAGAGGAAGTACATGCCGATGGGGACACCTCTGGGAAGGCGGAAACGCTTGCCGAGTAGGAGGATGAGGGTGCCGCCGGCGGCGTCCCACAGCAGTTCGTAGAGGAAGAGCGGTTGGAACAGGGTCCCGGCGGGCAGGCCTGGCGGGAACGCCGGGCTGCTGGTGTGGATCTGGAGTCCCCAGGGCAGGGTTGTTGGGTTGCCGAAGAGTTCTTGATTGAAGTAGTTCCCGAGCCGGCCGAACGCTTGCGCGAAGAGCATTCCCGGCGCGAGTGCGTCGACGAGGGTGACGAAGGGCACGTGGGTGCGTCGGCAGCCGATCCACACGCCGAAGATGCCGGCGAGGATGCTGCCGTAGATCGCCAGTCCCCCTTCCCAGATCGCGAACACGTTGCTGAGGTTCGCGCCGGGGAAGAAGTAGTCGTCGGGGTGGGTGAACACGTGATACAGCCGGCCGCCGACGAGTGCGATGGGGACGCCCCAGATCGCCACGTCGATCACCGATCCGCCACTGATACCCCCGGTCCGGAGTCGTGAGGCGGTGACCCAGGACGCGATGACGATGCCGCCGAGGATGCATAGCGCGTAGTAGTGCACCTCGAGTGGGCCGATGGCGAACCCGTTGGTTGGTGGGCTCGGGATACCAGCAGCGACGACCATGTCCTCTTCCGTTTCTGCCCGGCCATCCACGGCCCGCCAGCGCAGCGTCGGCGCGAAGGGGCGCCGCGAACAGTCTGCCCTGTCCTCGCCTCGTGGGACCCGAGAGCATTCAGGGTTGAACAGCGCCGACGGCCACCGCCGTGCGTCCGCGACGGCCCGACGTGCAGTGGCCCGACAGCGGGCCCTCCAACCGCGCTATCCGACCTCGCTCCCTGCGAGTTGCGAGCAGCGGCCCGGTCGAGGCAACCGAACCGGATAGATGCACCACAACGGGAGCCGCTCGGCTGCCAGCGAGGCCCGCGAAGGGCTGAACTTCAGGCTGATGGTCGGTCTGCTCGAAGCCAGGCAGCGTTAATGTGCACGGCTCGGAGCGATCCTCGATCAGGAGGACTTCGCGGGGCGGTTGCTCGCGCAGACAACTTATTCTGCTTCGGTGTAGCTGGGTTCACTCGGGGGCCGCACTGGGGGGCCGCAGCGAGTACGTTCGGCTGTCAGGCGTCCGCTCGAGAAGGCCTGTGTCGACGGCGCCTCCAACCGGCGCAGGAAGAAAGTAACAGGGCAGCCGCCGCGACGCTGCGGCGGCTGCCCTGGGTTAGACGATACGTCTCAGCGTGAAGTCGGGCACCGGTGTGAAGCCCTCCATGAGCCACGCGAGGTCGGCACGGTTGAAACCTCGCTCACCCCAACGCGCCTGCATGGATGCGTCGTCGTACAAGTGCGCACCCGGATGCCCTTCGGGTTGCTGGCAGCGACACCCGGCCTCCTGCGACCGGCAGCGGTCGGTGAACGTGAATCGGTTGCCGATTATGGTTCCTATCGTGGCCACCGGCATCGGCGGGATGCGTCCGGCTCGCGCGTCGGGGGCCGATTCTCCTACTACACCGGTGACACGGCCCGGCCTTGGGCTGGCCCGCATCAGGACCCGGTTCCGCGCTCCTGAGGCGGCCGGTCTCGCCGTCGCCACCGTCCCCGCTGACGAACGCGGGCCGGCCACGGCGTGGCCGCTGCCGTCCCGTCCGGCTCGTCGCCGTTCGCTGAGGCGACGGTCTTGCCGACCCGTGCACGCCACGCTTCGTACTCGGCACGGAGCGCCACCCCGTCCGCGAGCAGTTGCATCGCGTCGTGTTGGTCCAGGTGGATGCCAAGCCTGCGACGTTGCGGCCGGTTCCGGAGACGCTGCCGGAACTGGGCGAACTCGAACTCGTGCGCGTCCACAATGACCTTCCCCCGCGCCGCGCACCCCGCCCGACGAACCCTCAGTATTCAACTGCAACTCTTCACACGCCGACACCCCCATTACCGGTGGTGCGAGATGCCGCGGGCCATGCCGACGACCGGGGCCAGCGGTACCATCCACCTGTGACGGCTTCGCCCGCGTATCGGTGGTCTCCACCGAAGCACCGAAACCGCCCGGGGTTCAGCCTCTCGGCGTCGGTCGCGACGGGACGCCAGTCACCGCTGGCGGTCGTCCTGCACGTGGCAGATGGTGTCCATGGTGTGCTGCAGCACCGCCCGGCGGACCGGGAAGTCAGAGGCGGAAGGGTCGAGCAAGTTCAGTTTCTTGATCACCCGCTGGCGTACGGCGGCCAACTCCTCCACCGTGAGCCACTGCAACGCCTCAAGCTCATCGTCCACGAGGGGAAGCGTAGCCCTCCCGTCTTAGCCGAGGAGCGATACCGCCCGGGCGATGACAAGTGCGACCAATATGAAGGCCACAGCGGACTGCAGTCCCATCAGAGCTTTCGCCCGTGGCGAGAGGGGCATAACGTCGGTCGGTGAATACGCCATCGAATTCGTGAGTGAGAGGTATGCGTAGTCGATGAAGCCTGGCATCCAGTCGCCTCGCTCCGATGAGCGCGACGCAACCTCTACTACCGCATCTACGTCCTCGTCCTGCGGGAAGCGGAAATCCGCGTGTGGCAGCTCAGGGCGTGGGTCGACGCGCCGCGACACGGGGCCGCCGCGGTCAAGCTCCCAGAAGAGGGCAGCGAAGGCGATGATGTTCGTCACCCAGACCTGGAGTGCGGCGACGAGGTCGGCTGGGCCGCTGGGGTGCTTGTGGGTGACCAGCACGACGACCAGGATTCCGAACGCGAGTTGGTTCGAGATTACCAGTACGACAGCGAGGCTCACCGACAGCGCGCGGGACCAGCGAGTTTGCCGATCGAGTCGAAGGGGACTCACGGCGATCACGGGAATCAGGAGTCCGACGCAGATGGCTACGACCAGAATCCGGAGCGCGAGCGGGAACTGGCTCGGGAGTGTCCCATAGAGGATTAGCGCGCAGACGAGCGCTACTACCGCAGGCCACCGCCGCTCTGCCCGGGCCCGTCGATCAACGGGCGATGTAGGGCGGTCGGCAGCAGCAGGACGGTTTCCGGTCACATGTCGATTCTGTCCCAGCAGGTCGGTCACCGCGGAACAAGCTGAACGCGCTTTCCGCGCTGTCTGCGGCGGCCGTAGCGACGCTCCGCTGCTCTTGAGGACGAGGTACTCGTCCGGGTTCCGGCCGAGCTCGCGGCTCGACCGGAAGGACTCCGCCGTTCGGGCCGTCGCCGCGCGGATACAAGCCGCGATGCAGCCCCGGCGGCGAGCACCAGCGGTGACCGGCGGCCGACGCGTTGGCTCCGAGGGCCGACGCGGAGCTGCCCGATCCCGAATCCGGTCGTCGTGGCCGTCAGAGTCACCTGAAGCGCAGTGTTCGACGTGCGAAACCGGCCTGGAGCGCTGGAAGCGACGGCAGGCACTGGTCGGCAAGTAGCTGAGATGCCGGCGGCGGCCAGCGCGTTCCCAGATGGGTGCCCACGACGGAATGCATCGTATTCAAGAGAGGATCAGGTGGGGCGAGGGCGAGGGCGTGGGCGGGTTCAGCACTAGTTCGGCCCGGGTTCTGGTCCGTCTGAAGAGTCAGGATGGAACTGATGACGACATACAGCCCGGAGATGCGCGAGCGAGCGTTGCGGATGCTCGCTGCGGCCGCGGCGGATCACCCGAACCTGTGGACGATCCGCCATGTCGCTGGTCTGCTCGGGATGAGTCCCGAGACGCTGCGGCTCTGGCAGCGGAAGGTCGGGTCGACGACGGCGAACGCCCTGGTGTGACCAGCGTGGCGACGGAGGAGATCAAGCGCCTGAAGTGTGAAGGCGCGGAGTTGTGGCGGCCGAACGAGATCTTGAAGTGTGCGTCCGTGTTTTTCGCCAAGGAACTCGACCGTCCCACGACGAGATGATCCGCTACATCGAGCAGCACAAGGATCGGTTCGGGGCCGAGGTAATCCGGCGGGTGTTGCGCCCGGCAGTCAGCGGGTTTCTCACCAGCAGCGGCTACCGCCGCGGTCTCACGGCCGGCATCGGCACGGCAGCTCCGTGACGACCTCCTCGTTCCCGAGGTGGTCCGCCTGCATGCGGAGAACTACGGCGTCTACGGCCGCCGGAAGATGCACGCCCTGCTGGAACGACAGGGCCGGGACGTCGGCCGGACCAGACCGAACGGCTCATGCGCCTGGCCTGGGTCCGCGGTGTTCGGCGAGGGAAGTTGGTCTTCACGACGAAGTCCGACCCAACAGCGGAGAAGCCGAAGGACCTCGTCCTGCGGAACTTACCGCGCCCGGCCCGAGGCAGCTCTGCCCTGGCGGACCGTCGAGCAGGTCGAGCTCGCCACGCTCGAGTACGTCTGGTGGTGGAACAACCAGCGCCTCCACGATGAGCTCGAGTACCGCACCCCGTTCACGGTCGAGCAGGCGTTCTACGCTGCTCTCGAAGAAGCCCAACCAGCACGCGCTAGCCAAAGGGATCGATAGGAACGAAACCCAGGCCGAATCACTCCCCGAGCGGGGAGGGTCGTGGTTGCAACCCTCCCCGCTCGGTCTTTAGGAACTGGTTAGGACCTTCCCGCGCCGATCCCGGTTCGGTGAGCGGCCTCGGTGGTGGCGAGTTCATGCTGGACGGTGAAGTACTCCGACTTCGGCTGCAGGTTCGAGTCGTACAGCAACGCCGCGCCTTCTTGCGGGTTGGCGAATGTGGTCGGCACCCATGACTGATCGTCGGAAACACCCCACGCGGTGAATGAGATGCATGAGCGCACAGCGAGGCAGGTGTCGATGCTCTGCTTCCAGGCGGCGTTTTGCACGGCGACAGCGTTTGTGTCCGTCGGCGTGTTGACACTGTTGGGCTCGGTGAAGGTGCGGACGTCGGCTTCAGTGACGGCTGTTTTCAGTCCGGCGTCGCCGAAGCGCTGCATGTCCTGCGTGAAGTCGGTCGGGACGCCGTACTGGGTGTCGAGGTGCGTCTGGAACCCGATCCCGTCGATCGGTACGCCCTGCGCGCGGAGCTGCTTGACCCAGTTCAGCACGGCCGTGCTCTTCGCGTTAACGTTCTCAATCGCGTAGTCGTTGTAGAACAGCAGCGCTTTCGGGTCTGCTTCGTGGGCCCACTTGAACGCGTCCGCGAGGATGCTGGCTCCGAGGTGGTTCACCCAGAAGTGGCCGGGCGCCGGGGTCCCGGACCATTCCGGGTCCCAGGGGTTCGTGAACGCCTCGTTGGCGACGTCCCACTGCCAGATCTTGCCCTTGAAGTGCGACACCTCGTCTTGGATGTGTTTCTTCAGCAGCGCCCGCAACTGGGTGTTCGAGATGCTGCCGTTGGCGACACCGTCGGTCAGCCACGTCGGGAGCTGGTTCTGCCACAACAGCGTGTGACCGCGGACCAGCTGGTGATGAGCCTGCGCGAACGCGACGAGCTTGTCCGCGGGCCCCCAGTTGTGCTGCCCCTGGGCGGGTTCAACCACTTCCCACTTCATCTCGTTCTCCGGCGTGACGACGGAGAACTGGTTGGCGATCAGCGAACTGTAGGTGCTGCTGGTCAGCTCGGCCGGGTTCACCGCGGTGCCAACACGAAGCCCTACTTTGGCGCCGAGATCGCGGAGGGAATCAGTGTGACTCCCGACTGGGGCTGCACCTGAGGAGCCACCGGCCTGCGCGAACGCGCTTGTCGGCCCGAGCAGCAGCGAACCGGCGCCGACGACGCCCACGGCGCCGAGAAGCAAAACACGACGAAAGGACATAGAAACTCCCTTGTTTCATCCTCACGGTCTCGAAACTTTCGTTTGGATGTTCGAAACCTTTGTGTTGCAGGAATGTAACCCACGCGCCGTCGCCGAGGAAGGGGCCCCTTGATTCCCGCGTTCCATGGATCAACCGCGATGCCCTGCAAAACCGTGATTCCGGGGCGACATGGTCCGGCAGAGCCGGTGCCGCTCCGCATCGCTGTGCGCTTCAACTGCGGGTGGGCGGGGCCTAGAATCCGGGAGGGGCGGTTGATTCCCGGAGGATGAGCGAGGTTGCCAGATCCACTCGAGGCGCCTTGGCGGACGCCGTGACTCCGTCGGCGATCAGCCGCACTGCCGTCGCCGCCATCTCGGCGATGGGCTGGCGAACAGTAGTCAACGGCGGATTCGCCCAGGACGCCTGTCGGAGGTCATCGAAACCGACGACGGACAGGTCGGCCGGGACGGTCACATTGTTCGCTCGAGCGGCTTCGTAGACACCGAACCCCTGCAGGTCACTGCCTGCGAAGATCGCGGTCGGCGGGTCCGGCAACTCGAGCAGTTCGGCAGCGGCTCGGCGGGCACCCTCAACATGAAAGTCCGCATAGCGCACCAATTCGCGCGCAAAGCCGATCCCAGCGCGCTCCAGCGCTGAGCGGTAGCCGTCGATGCGCGCGACCGAACAGAGCGCGTCCACGGGTCCTCCGATCGCGCCGATACGCCGATGACCGAGGTCAATGAGGTGCTGTGCGGCGGCGTATCCGCCGCTCCAATTCGTCGCACCGATTGACGCGACGTCCGGATCCGGCTCGCCGGCTGGGTCGACGACGACGAAGTCCACGCCCCGCGTCCTGAGCTTGTCCTTGTCGGCGCGCCGGATGTCACTGAAGACGAGGACCACCCCGACGGGCCGCCGACGGAGCACCCCTTCGATCCACTGCGGATCAGGCGCATGTCGGTCACCGCTTCGGGTGAGCATCAAGCTGAGACCTCGACCGGCTGCGGCTTCCTCAGCACCACGGATAATCTCGATCGCCCACTCACTGTCCAGTTCATGGAAGACCAACTCGATTGACCGCGACTGAACGACCCTGGGGCGTGCCGAGTAGCCGCGCGCCTGTAACAGCGCCTCGATCCGGCCACGCGTGCTGGCAGCCACATCGCTCCGCCCGTTCAGCACTTTTGAAACTGTTGCCAGTGAGACGCCAGCCGTGTCAGCAATGTCCTGCAGCCGCAGATTCCCCGTTTCCCCGCGGCTCACTCCAGCTCCACCAGCCCGAGACACGAAAACGCCATGAGCCGGAGCCTACTTCCATCGTTTCGAAGATCCGAAGTCCTCGTGGCCTCCGCCGCTGCAGCGGCGTGCTACCCGTGCTCCTCATCGCGTCTCTGCCGCTCGAGCGGCGAAAGGCGCAGCGCACTCTCCGTCGCCCAGTTTCCACTTCAGAGCCCGGTGCTGGCGTGCCGGCAAGGACCGTCAGAAGTTGTAGGTGCCAGAACGGGACCGCGTAGCGCCCGGTTTGCCCTCCGGAGGCCGTCGATCTTGAGAGCTGTCGAGGTGGCCCTCATTGGCTCCGAACGCTAAAGTCGTGCCTCCACCGCGGCCTGCGCGCCGGGCAAGCAATAGCCTCGAGCCCTTGATCCGGCCAACCTCACCGTACTGCGACCCCCTGAAGGCGAGGCGCGGTGAGATTAGGGGCGCGTCGTGCTGTGGCCCGGGCGGTGATTCCGACGAGTTGCCAGCAGCCCTCGCGGCGTTCCCACTGCCGTTCCGACTCGATGACAAGGTCGAAGGTTCCATCCGCGGTTCGGATGCGGGCGTCGGCAAGCATCCGGGTCTGACCGACGGTCCCACGTGCTGCGCTGGAACCGGCGAGCACCCGGAAGCGCTGCAGTCGGGCGTCCCCACGGTATGCGGCCAGCTCGTCCGCTTTGCTGATCGCGGCTGCGTCGTCGCCCCCGACGGTCCCGGTGCGTCGGATGACCGCCTCGTCGGCAGTGAGGGCGTCCAAGCTGGTGACGTCTGCGTCCAGCATCGCCGCGACGAACGCGTCCTCCGCTCGGAGCAGCGTGCTGAGCTCTGCACGGTCGGCTTCCGTGTCCCAGCGCCCATGGGCTACGGAAGTCGGCGGCCGCGGGTGGGTGAGGAAAGGAGCGGTGGTGGGAGCATGGTTTTCGGGCTCTTTCCCCGGGCGGGCGTCGGGACTGCAGCTGCGTTGGCGTGCCGTCCCGGCTCGACCGGGCTGGTATCTGGCATCCAGCGGTGACGCGATCACGGCTTCGGATGGTTGATGCGACCCAGCGACCGTATGCCGCAGTGTTTCCACGACTCTGAGGATCCGCATGATCCGACCTGTTCCAGTTTCCGCGACACCTTCCGCGAATTAATCACGCAGCAGTTTCGTAACGGCCGTCGACGTCGATGGGGGAGTGGGAAGTTAGAGCGAAGCGGCGACGCACCGGGCTGCACAGCTGTCCGAGCCACCCGGGCGTCGGAGCCCCTCGAGCATTCGGTCGACTCGAGCATCCTCGGCGCCGTTTCGCTATCGCGTCGTTGCCGTGCGCAGCAACGCTGCGTGGCCCGACCGGTCCCGCCCGAGGTGCGACGGCTGTTTCCGCTGCCGTTCGTTCCGGTCAGCGGGGACGAGTCATGGACGGCCAGCGGGAAGGCGTCGACAACGGCGTGTGCGATGGGTCGGTTGACGCTGGCACGGGCGGACCCGCGTTCGTCGCGAGGCCACGCGCGTTGGCCGGGTTCTGGCTCGGCCGTGAGTTCGGCCATCGCCTCTTCGAGGACGACGTACGACTGCTGAAAACCTCACGCCTGCACGAGGCGGAAGAGTTCTTCGCGAAGTACGGCGGCCTCTCTGGTGCTCGGGCGCTTCGTGCCGGCCGCCCAAACCTACGTCCCCTCGCCGCCGGCGCCGCCGAAATGCACTGGCGCCGGTTCACTGTCTTGAACATTCCCGGCGGGGTGACGCGGGTGGTGGTCATGCCGCTCGTCGGCGTGCTCCTCGGCGGCATCCCGTTCCTGGCGCACACATCCGCCCTCGCCATCGAGATCGTCGTCATCTCAGTCCTGCCCGTCGTCCTCGGCACATTCCGCAGCCGCCGGAACCGGCGCAAGTCGACGACGGAAGCGGACACCCACGCGACCGGCCGCACCCAATAACTTGCCCGCTGCGTGAAGAACGTGTCGAAGGGCTGCCCTGCCAATCAAGGCGGGGGTCACGATTCGTTTCGGGTGCGGTCCGTTCCGGGCCGGACTGTCAGGTAGGAGTTGGGCCGAAGGATGGGGATACGCCGCATGAGGAGATCGACCCAGATGAGTCGCGCTGCGGGGGCCACGGCGAGAGCCCAAAGGATCGATGCGATGACGTCGGTGGGGTAGTGGACCGCGTCGATCAGCAGAGACATCGCGACGCCAGCGATCAGGAGCACGCCGAGGACGCACACCAGACGAGACCAGCGAGTGTGCCGGGTGACGAGGATCAGCGCGATGACGAACGCGGTGACGAAGACGGTGTGGCCACTGGGGTAGGACGCGTCGACTTGCAGCGGCGTGTAGGCGTGGGTGAGGAGGTACACGTCGGGCCGCGGCCGGTGGACGACGATCTTGACGATGTCGGACGGAATCCACGTCAGCGCGACCACGCCGGCAAACGCGGCAGCGGCGCGGACATCTTTTCGCAGCGCCCAGATCAACGCGGTCACGGCGGCGGTGATCGCAATCGCCGGGACGGGACTGAAGACGTGGTACACGAGGTTCGTCACGGCCGCGACAGTGCCGGTGTGGAGGGTGTTGAAGGCATCAGCAAGGGCGGCGTCCGGCTCAGAAGCGCGGAGCACGAACCCGGCCACCGTGATGAAGACGATGACGATGATCGCGATCGCGACAGCCCCGCGCGGCGACGACGTTGGTTGCAAGATCGTTCCGGCCGCGAAGTGGCGGGAATCGGAGCGATGGTGGGCTGTTGTCACAGTCGCGACTCTCCACGAGCCGGTCCAAGAAACATCTGAGGCGGAGTTTCACGGACGGGTCGAGGGCATCCGAACCGGCCCCGCTGATCAAGTGCCCACGCCACGCGCCGTGACCTGAAAAACGCTTGGACCTCTGGCGGGTGGGGTGTTTCTGAGGATCGTCCCGACAAGATCATTGGCATGTCCAACACTTCCCCTCGTCGCCAGCGTCTGGTCGACCGAGTCTTCGTCATCGGCGTGACGCTCAAAGGGCTCGACGGGTTGGCGGAGCTCCTGTTCGGCATCCCGCTGCTCTTCCTCCGACCGGCGCAGATCAACGCGCTCGCCCAGTCGGCGACGTCGGAAGAGCTCCGCGAGGACCCCCACGACCTCATCTCGAACCTGCTGCTCCACGGAGCAGCTCACCTGTCCGGCAGCGCAGCGTTGTTGGGAGCGATCTACCTCATCTTCCACGGCGCGGTGAAGCTCGCCATCATCGTCGCGCTGCTCCGCGGCACACGGCGGGTGTACCCGTGGGCGATCGCCGCGTTGGGGGCATTCCTGGTCCTGCAGGTCGTTCAGTTCTCGATCCACCCGAGCGTCGGCGTCGCGCTGCTGTCCGTGATGGACGCCGTCATCATCGTGCTCACGTGGCGGGAGTGGCGGGAGGGCCGGACTCTGCCCGACGCGTGGCGGAACGCAATCGGGGGCAGGACAGCAACGCAGCGTTGACCCTGCCCGTGGACCGGCGGTAAGCGGCGCGTCTGGGTTGGTTGCCGGTTGCAGGAGGGCAATCTTCCGCACACATCGATGGCCTCGCTCCACGTGGAGCGAGGCCATCAACGTCTGGCGTTACTTCTTGGAGACCGGCTGCGTCAGGGCGTGGAGTGCGGCCTGAGCGGCGATCAGTGCAGACTGGTCCTTCTGAACCGCCGCGGTGTCGGTAGTGACGGCGGCGGCCGCGGCGGCGTTCGCGGCAGTGGTGGTCGTCACCGTGGCGGTGAGCGCGTCCTGCGCCTGCGTGAGCGTGGCCTGGTCGGAGTCGAGCTGCGCCTGCGCGGCGGCCTGAGCCGTCGGGTCCGTGGCGGTTGCGAGCGTTGCCTGGTCCGCGGTGACGGCGGCCTGCGCCGTCGTCACAGCGTCCTGGGCCGCGGCGACCTGTGCAGCCCCGGTGCTCTGCACGGTGGCCGCGGCGGCCTGCGCCGTGGTGAGCGCTTCTTGGTCGGCGGTGAGCGTGTTCTCGGCAGCCGCGAGCACCTTCGCCGCGGCAGCCTTCGCCTGACCGGCAGCCTTCGCAGCAGCGGCCTTCGCCTGAGCGGCAGCCTTCGCAGCAGCGGCCTTGGCCTGAGCTGCGGCCTTTGCAGCGGCAGCCTTCGCAGCAGCGGCCTTGGCCTGAGCTGCGGCCTTTGCAGCGGCAGCCTTCTGCGCTGCGGTCGTGTGGGCCGCTGCTGCGGTGTGGGTGGTGGTGTGCGCCGGGGCTGCGTTTGCCACGCTGGCTCCGGTGAGGGAAAGGGCTCCGGCGAGGACAACCGCGCCGAACGCGGTGGTGATGGTCTTCATGATCTCATCTCAAAACGCTCGCCCGGTGGTGAACCGAGCTGGTGGAATCCCTACGACCGGGACAAGCGAACCGTACGTCTTCTCCAGCGGAGGCACCGCCCCCGTCCGAGCCACCCGGGACCCTCCGGACCGCGACAGCCCGGCCCCGACTCGGCCTACGCCCACTTGGTGGACCGCTTCCGGTAGCGGTCTTCCCCCGGATCGTCAGGGATCGGAGCCGCCGAGACCTCCGCGCGCTCACCGTGGAGCAGGCGTCGAGTCCGACAATCATGTGAGGGCCACCCGCATCGGCTCGTCGCAGCGTGTCACATATGGCCGCGTTCGGCGGCGCAAGTGATCGGAGGACTTGATGGCGGCGTTTGGCGGCTTCTGCTCACACTGCTCGACCGAGACGTTTTTCACGTACTGCTTGGTGAGGGTCGATGCGCCCTGGGCTGCCGCGGTGGGACACGTCGGCAGTTGCCGCTCGGAGGGTCCCGACGACGTCGATCGCGCTCTCCAGTAGAAGCGCGGGTCTTCCGTGCCCACCGCCGCGACCGGGAGGCAGTGCCCCATCGCAGCTTCCTTCACCGCGCTCCGGTTCTCGGTGATGAGCGACCCGATCGGGACCTGCGTGCCGTTGCTGGCCGTTCCGCTGCCGAAGCGACCGTGGCGGCGCTAACAGGTGCGGTACTTAAGCTGGCCCAGTAGCGGCAGAGGTGCAGCGCCTGCCGCGGTGAGGCTGTCGTTGCACGGGTTCGGCGCTCTTCGCCGGCGGGGCGAAGCGTGAGCCGCACGATCCGGACGGCGTAGCACCTTCACCGAATTCGGCGTGGACTGAAGCGTCGCTGTCATGAGTGCGGCGCGGAGGCCGCCGGAGCTGGAAGCAGGGTAGAGGTGGTGGTTTGTCAAGCCTCTTTTTCGGTTGGCGTCCGGTCCTTACCGTTTGTGTCTAACCCGTTCGTGCCAGCGCATGGTGGGTTTGACACGAAGGGGTAGACGATGAGCGCCACTAAAGCGCAGGCGGACCGGCGATGAGCCGCCACGAGCAGCGCCCCGGCACCCTGTCTGGTTTGACACCGAATCATCGCGAACAGCGCACGCCCTTCCACGCCCCCGACCTCTGCGGCGCTGCCCTGACGCAGTGGGATTGCGGGCGCCCCACGAGCGGTCCCTGGCACGAAGGCGCCAGCATCAACCGTCTGATGTCGGTCGGTGGCCTGTCGTGAGCGACCGCACCATGACGGGGCGCCGGCAGGGTTCCGCGGAGGTCCGCCGGGTGGTCCTGATTGGTGTCGATCCGAGCAGCGTGCACTGCGAATGGGTTGCTGATGGCTCCTGGCGGGTTGTCGACGCCGCGCGCACGCGCAACGACCCCGACCTTTTGCTCGGGTTCATCGAACTGACCGGGACGGGGTTCGCTTCAACGTTCATGGCGGACCCCCCCTCACCGCAGTGCCGACGGACGATTTCGCCACGGCGCGCACCGTTTTCGCGAGTGCGTGTGTAGAACAAGAGGACACGCAACCCGGAGCCGGGGAGGCCACCGGTTCGTCGCGGCACGCCGGGAGCTTCGCATGAGTACCACCTTCGACCCTCGCTCTC
Organism: Curtobacterium sp. ISL-83; assembly: GCF_018613895.1. Taxonomy (GTDB): domain Bacteria; phylum Actinomycetota; class Actinomycetes; order Actinomycetales; family Microbacteriaceae; genus Curtobacterium. Next base: position 2,313 of record NZ_JAGGPH010000023.1, on the reverse strand, counting down.
GCAGCACCGAGCTGGAGGACACAACAGTGCAGGACGCGGAGGTGCAGGCCATCGATGTGCGGGACACGACGCTGCGGGGCCCTGCAGCGCAGGATGGCGAGGCGGAGGAGCGCGGATCTGCGGTGCGCATCAGCGCTGGAGGGACCGACGTGGACGCTGCGATCGCGGACCTTGGTGGTCTCTACGACGGGAAGAACTGGGCTGCGGGCCGAACCGAGCGGCCGTTCGCGTACCGGTACAGCGCCGTCGGCGACACTGATGTGACGCTCCGCCGGGCGCAGGTCACCGGGTTCATCCGCGGTACCGTCCCCCGTCGGATGACTACATCGTACAGTGGATCACCAGCGGCCACGGGATGCTCAAGGTCCGGCAGGACCGGATCCCGGTGCCGGTCGGGATCCCGATGCTCGTCCCGTGCGACCGCGACTTCAACTTCGCGTTCCAGGACTACGACCAACGCCTCGTGCACCTGTCCCGCCGCCTCGTATCCGAGGTCGCGGAGGAACGGTTCCACACCAGCCCTGAGATCCAGCTCCGATTCGACTACACGCGGACGCCGGACCTGGCCGCCATGGCGCGGTGGCAGTCACAGCTGACGCTGCTTTCGCGTGAACTCCGAACTGGCGGCGTCACCACCTTGCTGTGGCAGACCCTCGCAGCGGCACAGCCGCAGCGTTCCTCGGGCTGTACCCGCCAACCCTCACCGCGAGCCCCGAGGATGGAGTCTCGTCGAGAAACGCGCGGCTTCAGAAAGCACTGGACTACGTTCACGCGCATGCCGACCAACCGATCAGTGTTGCCGACATCGCGGCTGCCGCGGGTCTCAGCGTCCGGAGCATCCAAGAGACGTTCCAGCGGACCCTCGGCCAGACCCCGATGGCGTACCTCCACCACGTGCGCCTCACTGCAGTACGACAGGAACTACTCCAAAACAACCGGTCAACCACCACCGTCGGAGCTGTCGCACGCAAGTGGGGGTTCGGACACCTCGGCCGGTTCTCCAGCTCGTACTACGCCACCTTCGGCGAGCACCCACGGCACACCCTCCGCTCAATCGACGGCCCGAGAGCGAAGCGCAGTTGAAGCTGCGGGTCCTCAGGTGACGTCGGTGAGGTCCGCTCCGCGGTGGATGACGTCGTCAGCGATGTTCCGCAATCCCTGATTCGCATCTCCATTCGGATACCCCGTCGGTACGCGAGAGCGCCTTTCGCTTGCTCCAGCGCGTCCCGCGCTTCAAGGGCACCCGCTACTTGCTCGTCGAACGTGCGCGCGCCTCCCTCTTCGGCACGCTGGCGGGCGAGTGGTGCGGACGCCGCGTCCGCGAGAACTTGGATGAGCGCCACGTCCCCGTCACCGTGCCCACGGTCATGGGAAGCGAACACACAGAACGACAACGAGATCACGCTCACGCATCGTCCCCCCAAACACCGGCCACACCGATGCGTAGTGGCGTCGGGCACGTCGATGGTCTTCCCCGTTCGGAAACAATCGATGCAGGACCCCTCCGCCGTTCCCAACTGCGCCTCCTCCACTTCACTGCTCCTCTCGCTCGTGGACGCAACAACGTGCAGGGCGCCGGCCCGGTCGGCGAGAACGATGCCCGCCTCGGTCGCCGAGGTGAACCGGACGCAGGCGTCGATCACCCGGTCCAGTGCGTCCAGGGCGTCGAGCGTGGGATCCAGCACGACGTGCAGTGCGCCCGGTAGCTCGTCAAAGCGATCATTACCATCCCGCTTCGGCGCCCTCGTCATGCCGCCGACGCTACTGTGCAACGCCCCCACGTCACCCCGGACCCACGCCGCCTTGGACCGATACCACCGCCGGACCCTGGCGTCAGACGTAAAGCCTCAGCAGGATCCGGATGTGCGCGAGGATGACCCGGTGTCGGGCTGCCCCGCCTCCCTGGCCGCGAAGCGGGCGGCGTCCGTGGTGTCACTGTGCTCGGGAGGACCAGGAGTTCCATGCGTGCAGCTGCGCTTGTGCGCTCGAGAGCGAGTTGTGTGAGCCGCGTGTCTGTCCGCTCACGGTCTCAAGCTCGTACTGCGCTCCGGTCTGGACGGTACTGATGTTGACGCCGCCGATACCGGCGGTCCAGGTCGTTTCGTTCGGGTGCTCCCAGGCGATGCTGTCACCGTAGGCGCTGTACATGTGTGCGCATGCAACCGCACGGGTGCCGTCGCCGAACTGCGACAGTGGGGCTGGTCGACACCCGTGCCCGATCTGGTCACGGTTGCACCTGCCGAGCTCGTGAGAAGCGTCCCCGTACGGTGGCGGGCATGAAACGCATCACGTTCAGCGGCGGGTCGATTGTCA
>NZ_JAGGPH010000022.1 GCF_018613895.1 Curtobacterium sp. ISL-83 | reverse complement strand
ACACCTCACACGAGTCGGGGGTCGTGGCGACGTTGTGCAGATCGATGAGGAACGCAGCGTGAGCCAACACCAGGAGGAGCACCGCTGAGGCTGTCGTCACCGAGCCGCGCATGCGACGTCGTGGCGGACCGGGTGGCGTCCACGCGACCGGCGTCGGCTCCGAGTGGGTCACCATGCTCGAATGGTAGCGGCGCCGCGCTGCGGAAGCGCGGTCGAGGACGGACGCCAGATCAGCGCGCGAGTCCGGGCGGCCGTCCGGCAGATCCTTCCCTGCGGCCCCGTGAGCGTTCCGGTAGAGGATCGGCTACCGGACAGTGCGACGCCGTCTTCTCGAACTGGTGACGAAGGGACCCGGTCTTCCGGGTCCCTTCGTCTACGTGTGGCCAGCGGACTTAGACGCGGCCGAGCATCGCCTCGTTGAGGATGGTGCCGCCGAGCATCCAACCGCCGTCGGCGACCTCGTCGAGGATGACGAGGGTGGTCGGGCGCGCTCGCTCCCCGTACGCGTCGACGATGGCGTCGGTGACGGCGTCCTGCAGCTTCTTCTTCGACTCGGCGGTCAGGGTGTCAGCGGGGATCCTGATGTTGGCGAAGGGCATGGTGTTCCTCTCGGTGGGGTTTCCCGGGTGATCCGGGGGTCAGAGTGCGGCGTTCAGGGACAGGAGGTCCTCGATGCCGATGCGGTGGTAGAACTCGGACCGGATGCGGTCCGCGACCGCTGAGACGACCTCGCTGCCGTCGCGCGAGGGGTCGACGTGGGTCCGGTAGGGGCGGGTCCCGTCTGGGAGGCCGACCACGCGGACGATCTCGTCGGCGACGTCCTGCACGTCGGCGTCCACCGGGACGATCGCGGCGAGGCGGTCGGTGAGGTCCTGCCGGAGCGCCCCGTACTCCTCGTCGTGTGCAGCGACTCGGGCGGTGTCCGTCGGGACCGCGGCATTCGTGAAGTGGTTCGTCCCCGAGGTGAACGCTCCCGGGACCACGATGGTGGTGTCGATGCCGAAGCGGACGAGCTCCGCTGCGTAACTCTCGGCCAGAGCGTCCATCCCGGCCTTCGCCGCGAAGTACGGCGCGAGGAACGGCGGGTGCCCACCGCGGGTCGATGAGCTGCCGACCCACACGACCAGTCCGGACCGCCTGAGGCGCATGTGCGGCAGGACGGCGCGGGCGACGCGTTGTGCACCGACGACGTTGACGTCGTAGAGGGCCGTGAACTGCTCGGGTTTGAACGCTTCGGCCGGGCCGTAGGCCATGTGGCCAGCGTTCTGCACGAGGACGTCGATTCGCCCGTGCGAACGGACGACCGCGTCGACGGCGTCATCGACGGACTGTTGTGACTGCACGTCGAGCTCGACGGCGCCGAGCTGCAAGCCCTCGCGGATGGCGAGATCCTCGAGCTCGACGCGAGCCGTCGCATTCCGGCCGTCGACTGCGCGCATGCCCGAAACGACCACGTTGCCCGCCTGCGCGAGCGCTTCAGCCGTCAGCCGACCGAAGCCGCTGGACGCACCCGTGACGAGGACGACCCGTGGAGTGGCCATCAGACCATCCCGCCGTTGGCGCGGATGATCTGGCCGTTGATCCAGCGGCCGTCGGGCCCGGCGAGGAACGCCACGACCCCCGCGATGTCCTCCGGCGTGCCGAGCCGCTCGAGGGGCGGGACCTTCGACAGTGTGTCGATCTGCTCCTGGGTCTTGCCGTCGAGGAACAGCGTCGTCGCCGTCGGTCCCGGGGCCACCACGTTCGCCGTGACGTCCCGGCCGCGGAGCTCCTTCGCCAAGATCAGGACCATGCCTTCGACGGCGCTCTTGCTCGCGACGTAGGCGCCGTAGGTCGGGAACTGCGTCCCGACCACCGAGGTCGACATGCCGACGAACGTGCCACCGGCCCGGAGCCGGCGCGCCGCCTGCTGCGCGACGACGAAGGTCCCGCGGATGTTCGTCCGGTGCAGTGCATCGAGGACGTCGAGGTCCTGGTCGGCGATCGTCGACAGTGCGAGTCGTCCGGCGGAGTGCACGACGACGTCGACGCCGCCGTGGTCGGCCTCGATCCGGTCGAACATCGCGGCGACGGCGTGCTCGTCGGCGACGTCGGCCTGCGCGGCGATGGCGCGACCGCCGGCATCCTGGATCTGCTCGACGGTGGCGGCGGCCGCGGCCGTACCGCTGGCGTGGTTCACGACGACCGTGAAACCGTCGGCCGCCAGCCGGATCGACACCGCGCGGCCGATGCCGCGTGAGCCCCCCGTGACGACGGCGACGCGTTCTGGAGTGTTGCTCATCGTGCTTCCTTTCACTGATATGCGCCGTTCGTTTCGACGCTACGGTGAAGCTAGCACAGATACGATCATCGATACCATTTGCGCTACGATCGCTCCATGGCCCGATCTGATGAAGCACTCCGGAGCGCGCTGCTCCGAGCGGCGGAGGAGCAGCTCGTCGCAGCTCCCGACGGCGACATCGCCACCCGTGCTGTCTGCGAAGCAGTCGGCGTGACCCAGCCCGTGCTCTACCGCGTCTTCGGCGACAAGCGCGGGCTGCTGGACGCCCTCGCCGACGCAGGTCTCGAGCGGTACGCGGCCAGGAAGGCGGAGCTCGAGGTGTCCGACGACCCGTCGGCGGACCTACGACGCGGCTGGGACGACCACCTCGCGTTCGCGCGCGAGCACGCCGCGCTCTACCGACTGATGTTCGCTCCCCGGCCGTGGGCCAGCAGCTCGACGCGCGACGGCGTGACCGCGCTCCTCGAACGGACGCTGACCCGCTGCGCTGCCGCCGGCATGCTCCGAGTCGACGTCAGGGTCGCGGCGACGATGCTGCTCGCCGCGAACGTCGGGCTCGCACTGGATGGGATGAGCGCGAACCGCCAGGACGACTCCGACGACGTCGCCGACACGCTCCGGGGCGCGGTCCTCGGTGCCGTCCTCGTGCAGCCGCCCAGCCCGGAACGCGGTGACGTCGACGCGGCCTCTCGTCATCAGCTCCGCGCGCGACTCGAAGCAGGCAGATCAAGCCCGTTGCTCCCCGAGGAGTCGGCACTCATGAGGGTTTGGCTCGACCGACTCGACCACCACGCCGACCACGACCACGACCACGACCACGACGGCTCCGAATGATCTCCACGTTCCTCATCGAACACGCACCCCTGGTCCGTGCGGCATTCTGGGTGGCACTCGCCGCCGCCGCCGTGCTCGCCTGGTTGCTCCACCGCCTGCGGCTCCGCGGCGTCCTGCTGGGCCTGTCCGGGGTGTCGCTCGTCGCGGTGCTCGTGCTCACACTGTTCCCCGACGGCACGCGGCCGGGCGGCGTCACCTGCACCGTGCAGTTCTCCGTCCCGTTCCAGGGCCTCGAGACGCTCGCCAACGTCGCGCTCCTGCTGCCGCTTGTGCTCTTCCTCGGAACCGCGACGAACCGACCGCTCACGGTCCTCGCCGGCGCGGTGGCGCTCTCCGTCGCCATCGAGGTCGTGCAAGCCCTCGCGCCGGCACTCGGTCGTCGGTGCGACACGAACGACTGGTTCATGAACACGGTGGGATCGCTCCTGGGTGCCGTCGTCGCTCTCGTCATTTGCAGGATCGACCGACGTCGGACGACCACCGCCCGTCGCCGGGTGACCAACGGGCGGAACGCGGAGGACGAAGAGTTCGACACCCTGCGCGGTCGCTGCTGATGAGGGCGCGATGTGCGCGTGCTCGCCGTCCGTGGTGCGGATCGTGAGCACCTCGACGGGCTGACCACCGGCAGCCCCGATCACGTGCGGGATCATCGTCGAGAACTCCGCCGCACTTCCGGCCTCGACGCGGACCAGGCGGTTACCCAGTCGCAACTCAGCCGTAGCGTAAAAGACGGTGACCCAGTCCCGGCCGGGATGCACACCCGCCTCGGACTCTGGCGGCGCTGGTGTCGTGATGCGCATCCTCGCGACCGTGAGACCGTCCGGGCGCGACTGCGTGCGAGCGTCCAAATCGTGATCCCGCGCCGCGCGTCCCGGTGCGGTCGGATGACAACGTCGGCGTCGTCGGCCGGCTGGACGTGCCACACCTCTTGCAGTCCGTCATCGACATGCCAGCGCTGCGCGAGCTTGCCGAGTTCTACCGGTTACTACTGTGCCTTCACTAGCGAGACGGCGACGAACCTGACGCCGACGAGACGGAACAACCCGATTAGTTGGTGCTGACCGCCGACGACGGCACCCGCCGTCTGGCGTTCCAGCTCGCTCCTGACCTGCCCCGACCACAGTGGCCGACCGGCTCACTGCCGCAGATGCTCCACCTCGACCTGACCGTGGACACGACAGCCACGCCCGAACAGCAGCGCGCCCGCGCTCTGCGCTTGGGAGTGGCAGTCCTGAAGGATCGATCCGACGACGTCAACGAACCCCTCATCGTCTTCGCTGACCCTTCCGGACACCCCTTCTGCATCTTTGTGGCGCCACGCACACCGTCTCAGTAGACGGTCGTTCACCGGGACACCACGAGCGACCCTCGCCGGGGTGAGCAGGAGCAGCAAACTACTGGGTTCGTGATTCCCGTTTGCCTGTCCCGCATAAATGCCCGGTGAAGGGGGCATAAACGCTACAGTTGCGCCATGCTCATCGGTTACGCCCGCGTTTCGACATCGGGGCAGGATCTCGCAGCGCAACGAGACGGCCTCCGGGCTCTTGGCGTCCCCGACGAGAACGTTCACGTCGACCACGGGCTCTCGGGCACCACTCGAGCACGGCCGGGCCTCCGGGAAGCGTTGGCCGCATGCCGTACAGGGGACACGTTGGTTGTGACCAAGCTCGATCGGCTCGCGCGTTCGTTGCGTGATGCGACGGACATCGCTGATGAGCTGACGAAGAAGGGCGTCGCGTTGAACCTCGGGGGAGCGGTGTACGACCCGACCGACCCGGTAGGGCGGTTGCTGTTCAACGTGCTGGGGATGGTGGCCGAGTTCGAAGCGGACCTCATCCGCGCTCGAACGCGTGAGGGGATGGCGATCGCGAAGGCTGCCGGCAAGCTTCGCGGCCGGAAGCCGAAGCTCACCGTCTCGCAGGAGAAGCACCTGGTGGCGCTCTACCGCGCGGGCGGGCACACGACGAGTGAGATCGCGGAGCTGTTCGGGGTGGCACGGTCGACGGTGTACCGGGCAGTCCAGCGCGGCGGCGCGGAGTAGCCGCCGCGTCTTGCGAGAAGTCAGGGGCGAGGCGGGGTACACCGGGCTGTGGGTTTCGTGAGCGCTCTCGCCGGGTATCGAAGTACCGTGTCGTTCGCTACGCCGCGGAACCCTAGCCGCGGTCGCCTGCCCCCGCTACCGGGATGGCCTTGTCGTGATCGCACGTCGTACCCGACGGCGTCGTAGCGCGAGGGCGCCTGTCCCGGACCCGAACCAGCGCAGGCGCCCTCGACCCTTCTTGCTAGCAGCTCGCTGCGCGCACCCGCGAATCCTCGGCACCTGCTCGAGCCGCCGTCGTCGCCGCTTGCGTCGGGGGTTTCGTGTCGCAGGATCTCTAGACCCTGCACGGAAGCGTTGCAACGGCACAAGTACCCACCCCAGCGCGACGTCAAACGCACCTGGGGTAGGCGTGGCGCTGGCGTATACCGCAGAACCGCATGACCTTTCATGTTGTGTGCCCGCTTACAGGCACCCTGCGAAAGTGCAGCAGTACATGCCAGTGTGAGGGGACTGCAGTCATCTGGCGAGAAGGTGTTGCATAAACATCCAAACGTCGGCGCCAATGGAGCTGCCTGTGACGCTCGCAGAGAGCACCGCAACTACTGCCACTACCAGTGACGCTATCGACGCCCAGAGGGCGCGTCGACCGAGCCTTGAAGCGTCTATAGACGCACCAAGTGAAGCAACAGTAGCAAGAAGACCTCGGTATTCAGCGTCCGCTTCTCTTAGCATGCGTAGTCTTTTCAATTGCTCTTTCTGCATGTGTTTATTGAAGTTCCACGCCGGAATCGGGGATTGACCATGCTCCCGATGGGCCGCCTCCAACCACGGGGCAGTTATTCGACTGAACTCGATTTCTGGTTCCGTGACATATTTGCGCGACCAATATGATTTCACGTCATCAGTGATTGATGTGAGGTCTAGGCTGAGTGTCAAGAGCTGAGCGCGCAGGGCATCCAACGACTTGGTGGTGAAGCTGCGATGACCTACACGCGCCTCGTCGCGGGATGTCGAGTAGAGCCGTTCGGACACGTCGATGAAAGTATTCAGTGATAGCTTCACCAGAAAGCTGCGCACGAGTCGACCGACGTGCTCACCCAGGCCGTAGGCGGACGGCTCTCCGTAAATGTCGAGGCGTTCCGCCGCGCCAACTGAGGCCGAGCTATTTCCCCACAGAGTCCATGTGTTTCTTGCCGGCATACCTGGCGTCAGGTCTACTGATTGCACAGACAAGGCTAGTTGAGGGAGTGATTCGGAAGAGAAGAACAGAACATTTTGGATTCCTAGAGCGCGAATCGTTTCCCGCTCGTCCCGACTGGGGGGTTCCTGTTGAAACGGTGAGGAGGAGTCCAATAGAAGCAGATCCAACAGCAACTGGGGTTCGTCGTGAGAAGCAAAGAACCCCGGGCACCGTTTTTTCATCCAGGCCCGCGCCGTGTCGTGCTGGGCCGCGCGAACCTCTTGGGTAGTCCGATAGGCGCTAAATAGTCGATTATCCGCGACTGGACGTTTTCCGTTTTGATGGATTAGCCGCGGTTCATGAGGCCCATGAAGGACTGAGTCGAGATCGTCTGAAGATGACTCTTTGAATCGGAAATGCGCGACTACCGCCGTTAGGCCCGCTCCGACATGGATAGCTCGCAAATCGATGCTCTGAAATGGGCGAGGAGTGGTTTCCCGCGTGGCGTCAGGCGCGAAAATGTTGCTGTCCACGTCTGCGATTGTTGCCAAATTCCACCATTCAACTCCACGAGTAACTCGAGAATCGTGCAGGAATTCCTCGTTCGATCGATGCCCTAGTAGCCACTGCCGCTGGTTATCCCAAGCGTTTTTATGAATCGAGGCCGTTAAACTGGCAAATTCACTCGGTGGAAACAGTTCAACAACCCAAAGACCGATATTTTTGACGTGCTCCTCGGTCGGTACATGCAGATTGTACATAGGGTCGTCATGGTCCCAGGCGAAATTTTCCGCGTGCTGGTGGTAAGCATAACCGAGGTTTACAAGGCGGCTCAAGGCGTCGAACGCAACTCTCGGCCGCCGATATCGTTTCGGTAACTTGTATGAAAACCGTTGCAGTCGCTGGGCCACGTCGTACCAGCGCCATGCATCTCCCACGTCGGGGACCGTTTGTTGAACACGTTCGCGGCTAGCCCGGGAACGAGCGACTGCTTCGCCAACGTCGTCTGAGACCGCCATGTGTCTGCCTCTCCATGTCGTACTGTCATCAATCGCGCTTCATCTAGCGACATGAGAGACGATGCCAGACCGCACCGACAGCAACGCGAGGGCGCGTCTGTCGCGATGCCGGCTGGTGCGGTCCGACGACGCGGGTATCCGTCGGTTGTGACATAAGAGACCACTATCAGCAGGAACGTCGTCCATCATCTGCTTTGAAGCGGGTCGGCCGAGGGGAGCCCCGTCAAGGCGTGCTATGCAACCCCCGGAGAGGCTCTAGTTGACCGGGGTAGCAATGCGTCCCCGGGTCGGGCTCGGTCAGCTCTGAATGGGCTCGCGGAACCGGCGTCGTGCTTCCTTGTGACGGTTTACAGGTGTGGCGTCGATGACGCGATTGACCATCAGCGCCATGAAGTGCGCGGGCTGAAGAGGCGCAGGGACAGCGTCATGATGGATCGTGACGCGAGGGAGGGCTGCCAGAGCGTCGTCGACGGCTGACGCAGGGATGTCTTCCAGGGTTTCGTCTTCGTCCTCGTCCTCGGGGACTATGCCGGCTGCGAGAAGTGGATCGTCAGCTTCGCCCGGTGCCTGTTCGTTCTCGGAGGGGGGTGCTTGGCCGTACTCCATCATGATGAGTGCTACGGCGTGGTAGGCGTCGTCTTCACGGCCGAGCTTCTGCAGGAGGTCGATCAGCCACTCAGCTTTTTCCGTTTCCTCGGTCAGGATCGTGGATCGCAGCCCGTACACGAATCCGAGGGCCGCGAGTGGGTGCCGGAGACGGAGGTTCTTGGCGTCGCCGTAGCTTTCCTCCACGCGGTTCGCGGCGTTCTTGCCGAAGCTGGAGTCCATCCGCTTGGTGCTGATGAGGAGTTCGGGGCCGGTGTCCCAGTCGGACATGACGACGTCGACCTGCTTGAGGTAGTTCTTCCCCAAGATGTTCGCGGACGCGGAGGTGACGCCCTTGATCGGCGTCGACTTGGTGAGGCGCGCTTCGAGCCGTGCTCGTTCTTTCTTCGGGAGTCCAGCGAGGAGGTTGACGATCGCGGCCGGCATGATTCGCGGGTGCTTTCCGCGGGGCCAGGTTGCGTCGTGGTCGAATCCGGCGCGGCGGAGTTCGTACGACACCCAGACGTCGAACGCCAGGGCGGGAACGCCGGAGGTGGTGGGAGCGCCGAGGTAGAGGGGGACGCCGAGGAGCTTTTCGAGGACGTCGAAGTCTGGCCCATACGTCACGGTTCCGTCGGCGTCTTGCCTCCACGGGTTGGTGTGTTCACCGCCCGGGGCAGCGTCGGTGCAGATTCGGTCGAAGATGGCCCACGCCTTGGACTTCGCGGATGGCTTACCGGCCACTTTCAGACCTCGATACTCGTCGTGCTGTCATGGAGAGGTGTGCTTGGCGGACGACGTCGACGGCGGCGTTGGTGAGCGCGCCGGAGTCCAGCAGAAGGGCTTGGTCGACGATATCGACGGCGCCGAGGAGGTCGCCTGCTCGGAGGAGACGGGCGACGTCGGCCTTGACCGCGCGAAGCGCCCCCGCACGTGTAGCGACGAGAGTCGGAGAGGGCATGGCCCAGACGTCGGCTTCTCGCGGTTCGATCTTCAAAATTCCGCCCCCGTAGGAGCGGCCCACCATCTCGGCGTTGAGGAGCGTGACGGAGTTGAGGCTGGCGAGCGGCAGGAGTTCCCGGCCGAGGTCGCGGTGCTCGTCTTTGAGGTAGACGCCGTGAACTGAGTTGAGGTGCAGTGCCCCGGCGTCGTTTGTCGTGAGGCGGGGAGTGTCGGCGTTCATGCACGTCAGGAGCAGATCTGCTGGTGGCAGGAGCGGCACCTGATACCAGGTGCGCCGGACCCGGCACTTGTAGGCCTGGTCAACGCCGGCAATGTGGCCGGCCTGGATATACGCCTGAGCGGCCGGAGAGGGATTGTCCCCGGGGCGGAACAGCCAGGTCGCTTTCCCGGCGTTGCCGAGGTTCGTCATGTGATGCCGAGTGAGCGCCAGCCCACGAAGGTGCGAGCTGCCCGGGGGAGACAGGCGGAGCAAGTCGGCCCTGGTCAATCCCAGTTCACGTACCCGAGCGGGCGACAGAGCAAAGTACCCGTTGTTGCCGGTCACCATCCCGAGCGTCGTGTCACCCCAGTGTTCAAGGGTTCCGAACTCACCCGATTCCCGGAGTTCTCGGAGGGGTCGAAGAGCGTCAGTGCCAACGAGGAGACCGGTCCACTTGTCGGCCGGGCTCTTCGGCGACCAGGTGAGGGGGACGCCCAGGCTCTGCAGCGCTGCGGCGTGCTGGGCTTGGTGGATCGTGGCGTGGTCGGTGGGCCCCTGATCGAAGCCGTCAGCGAGCAGCAGCACCACGTCGGCTTCTGCTTCTGGGAACACCTGCTCGGTGAAGAGCACCAGCTCGATGCGGGCGAAACGGTCGAAGAGAAACTGTCGCACCGGGGCGGCGTAGTTAACGCTCAGCAGTTCTGCCGGCAGGACCAGACCCATCCGGCCGCCCTGACGGAGGAACAAGGCCGATTGGATCGTGAACGCTGCCCAACTGGATGCGAGGCCGTTGAGGACGACACCGGCGCCGAGCGCAGCTGCCCGTGAGCGAGTGCGAGCTTCCCCTGCGAAGTCCTGGTAGCGGATGTAGGGAGGGTTGCCGATCACGGCGTCGTAGCTCGGAGTCGGGGGAACGAGGAAGAAGTCGCTGTGCGTGATCTCCGCGACACCGCCCGCCGCCGTGACGCGCTCGTCGGCGACACGCGCACTGTGCTCGTGGATCTCCACCCCGGCGACGGTCGGTGTCTGGTTTCCCAGCTCCGCGAGACGCCGCACCGCTTCCACCAGGAACGCCGCGTCCCCTGCTGACGGTTCCATCACTCGGTCGTCAGGGGACCGGACAGCCCAGTCGGTGATGAACCGGGTGAGAGGTTCCGGGGTGAAGAACGCGCCTCTCGCCTTGCGGAGCTCCGAGGTGTCGGAAGCAAGGGGAAGGGGGGAGCTACTCACAGCATCATTCTGGGCCATCCCACCGACGAAGGTCGGCAACCCGGGCTCGAAACCTCGGCGGGAGTGATCCTCACGCCGGACCTCACCTTCTGGTTTCAGGGGCTTGGAGCATGGCTTGGGTTGAGACGGGCAAGGTTTGGAAGCCGGTCACAGTTGCTCTGCATGTCGGGCTCTACCCGATTCAAGCCAGTCGATTCCACAGAAAGTGACGAGTCCCCACGCGAGCGGCTCAAGGCTCTTCGCCGAGCACGCCGTCGACGAATGACCCGGTGAATCATGGGTTGCGTGGGGTGCGCCGTCGTGTAGTCGCCAAGAGGTCCTCACGGCGCGGGCCGGGTCTGATTCCTCTCGGGGCTCTACCGCACTGTGCTTCAGAACGTATCGAGTGAGAGCAGGTTGTTGTTCCACTGGCCGTCGGCGTAGGAGCGGAGGTAAGCACTGCCACCCTGCGGCCGCACAACGCCGACGGGGACCTGATTTGTGCCAGTCCCGACATAGGCCTTGCCGTTCTTGTCGTCGATCCAATCGACGACGGTGGCAACGGTGCTGCTGTCGGTAGCGCCATTCTCGCGGTTGGTCCACCGCACATGCGTGATGTGCTCGTGGTCGCGAACCCCGTTGGAGAGGCGGATGTGTGTAATGCGAATGCTCACGGGTACTCCCTTACGGCTGCGACACGTCGTCGTGTCCAGGCCACCGTCGCACATGCCGCCGACATCGAGCCGCGTCAGATGGAGGTGAGCCATGCACCTGACATAACCCCGCCATATCGGCGCGAACATGAACAGCCGACCACCCTCACCGGGGCGGCCGGCTGTTCTGCTTGGGGGAGTGGCGTCAGTGTGCGGCGTCGTACGCGTCGCGGACGGCCTGGCTTATCCGGCCGCGTGAGGACACGTCGTGGCCGTTCGCGGCGGCCCACTCGCGGACCTTGCCGAGCTCCTCGGAGTTGCCGCGCTTCGGGGTGCTACCGCTGGCGGAGCGGCCGGTACGACTGCCGACCTTGCGGGCGGCAGCAATGTAGTCGGCGAACGCTTCACGGAGCTGCTCAGCGTTGTCATTGGTGAGGTCGATCTCGTAGCTGGTGCCGTCGAAGCCGAAGGTGACGGTACGGCCCTTGCCGTCTTCGATGGTGTCGCCGGTGAGGTCGTCGACGAAGTGCGTGGTGACTTTCTGCGCCATGGGGGATGTCGCCTTTCGCTAGAGGGGCACCTCCACTGTGGCATGTCTGCTCAGGAGGTTCTTCCGATGTTGCCCATCAGGCAGACTTGGCGTGATGTCTCATTCGTCGCCAGCTGTCTCCGGGTACGCCGCTGCCCTTACTGAGCTGAAGCAGCAGGTGCGCGCTGCCCGGTTCGCAGCGCAGCGCCGCGTGAACACGGAACTCATCCGTCTCTACTGGGGAATCGGCGCGACGATCCTGCAACGCCAGGGCGATGAGGGCTGGGGCAGCAACGTCATCGGCCGCCTCGCGACGGATCTGCGTGCCGAGTTCCCCGAGATGAAGGGGTTCTCGCGGGCGAACCTGTTCTACATGCGGCGGTTCGCGGGGGAGTGGCCTATGGACGCAGTTGTCCAACAGGCCGTTGGACAACTGCCGTGGGGCCACATCACGGTCCTCCTCGACAGGCTCGATGATCACGATCTCCGGGATTGGTACGCGGACCAGGCGGCAGCGCACGCATGGTCCCGGAACGTGCTCGAGCACCAAATCCGAACTACCGCGCACACGCGGCTGCAGGCGGCACCGACGAACTTCGTCGACGTGCTCCCGCCCGGTGACTCTGATCTGGCGCAGCAGATCACGAAGGACCCGTACGTACTGGACTTCCTCGCCCTCGACGGCGACGCGAAGGAGCGCCACCTCGAGCAGGCGCTCGTGGACCGCATCATCGACACCCTCCGAGAGCTCGGGGAGGGGTTCGCGTTCGTGGGCAGGCAGGTGCACTTCGATGTCGACGGTGACGACTTCTACGTCGATTTGTTGTTCTTCCACGTCGACCAGCTCCGCTACGTGGTTGTGGAGCTGAAGACCGGCAAGTTCAAGCCTGAGTACCTCGGCCAGCTGGGCTTCTATGTGGCCTTGGTCGACGACAAGCTCCGCCGCCCTCAGCACGCCGAGACCGTTGGCCTGCTGCTCGTCGCGGACAAGAACGACGCCGTCGTCCGCTACTCACTTGGCGCCCACCACACTCCGCTCGGGGTCGCCAGCTATGACCTTCTCCCGCCGGCCGTGCAGGCGGCGTTGCCATCGGAGGCAGAGCTTGCCGAGGCGCTCCGCGCTGCGGACTAGTACCGAATGGTCGGGTTCATCGGGGCTCGTTAACGAGCGTGCAGGGCACGCTGGTGCGCCACCGTTCGCTAAGCGACAGCGCGGAGATCTGCACCGTCCGGGCTGGGTTGGCAGCGCAGACCTCAGTGACGTTCTGCACGTGTGTTGAGCTCACTGGGCCGTCGGCAGGTTTGGCTAGGTGCCGGCGTTCCACCACACCGCCGCGGCCAGCACTGAAGCGCTCCTGCCACCGCCGGTGGAGCGAACTCTCGCGCGCGGGGTTCTTGTGCGTCGCGCACGCACCCCGGACACACAACCTGACATAAGATACATTATCGGCAGAGTCGGCTGTGGGATTGCTGGTGCAGTAGCTGCTCCTTTTGGGCCGCCAGGATCCGATTGTGTCGACATTGGCGGCGACGTTTGACCGTTGAGTGCGAGGGGTCACAGGTGGCTCTTCACCCTCCCCGAACTCGGCATCAGTGGTCAGGCGCGCTCCTTGGCAGAGGTCGAGGTCGAGGTCGAGGACGAGGACGAGGACGAGGCGCAGGGGGCGCCGCGATGTGGGTCGACGGCGCACCCGAGGCGGGCGATGTGATGGTCCGCGTAGAGGCAAGAGCTGGGTACTCACCCTCACTTGCGAAGGGTACGTAAACAATTCGCAACATCCTTCCCTCAAAACAAACATGCACGTATGTTTGCTTCGTAGATCGGGGGATTGGGATGACCACAAGACCAGCGCTGGATGAGATCGCTGCACACGGGGAGCGCACGCCGGCCCACATCGCACTGAGCGGAGCGGGGTGGGCTGTCTCGTACGGCGACCTCCTCGAAGAGGTTGCGCGGACGAGGATCACGCCGGCGCGAGCGCCCGGACCAGGTGTCGTCGTGCCTATCCGTGCGGATCGAAAGGGTATGGCGGTGCTCGCGGTGCTCGCGGTGCAAACTGCCGGACGGATCGCGCTCGTACTGGCCGAGGACGCCGGCGAGGAGTACGTCCATGCCGCGGTCGTAGCAGCGCACGACGCCACGTCGTTGACCGTGGCCGCTCTAGGTTCCGCGGAGGGGCTAATCACCACGACGTCGGGGACGACCGGAGTCCCGAAGCTCGTGCACCATGATCCGCGCGGCATCGACCGCTTCACGGCGTGGGCAGCGAGCACCTTCGGGTTCGGTCCATCAACTGTGTCGCTCGTCTGCAGCCCGATGAACTTCGACGTCTCCTTGCTCGACGTCTGGGCCGTGCTCCGGTCGGGCGGCCGCGTCCACTTCGCAGACGCCGCTACCGTTGCCGATCCGGTCGCGCTCCGTGCTGAAGCCGAGCGGTCGGAAGCGACCTTCCTCCAAGCGGTCCCGACGGTCCTCGCACGACTCGCGGACGCAGGCGCGCCAGCACCGACCTTCACGACCGTGGTGTCGACGGGTGACGCGTTTCCGGCGACGCACGTGGACCGGCTTCGGGCATTTGCGCCGAACGCGCGGATCATGAGCGTCTACGGGTCGACAGAGACCAACGACACGTTCGTGGCCGACATCGATGCGGGTGCCCAGCGGGTGATCGGAGAGCCGATCGAGGGCGTTCGAGCGCGCGTGCGGGACGGCGGCAGCGTCGGAGAACTCCAGGTCGCTTCACCGTTCCAGGCTCTGGGGTACCTGAACGCATCCAATCGGGCGTGGACGACCGAGGGTGGCGTCCGCTGGTACGACACCCGCGACATCGTTGAGAAGACCCCTGATGGACTCCGGCTCGTCGGCCGCCAGGACCGACTTGTGAAGGTGAACGGAAACCGCGTCAGTCTCGACGACGTGGAGGCGGCAGTCCGAGCCCACCCCGATGTCTCCGCAGCGATTGCGGTGCTCACTGAGGAAGAGGGCCGACGCATCGAAGTCGTCGCACAGATTCCGACCGGCGCCGAGATCTCACGGCTCGCACTGCGGTCGTGGCTCGCCAAGCGGCTGCCTCGCGCGGCGATCCCGTCGCGGCTCTGGCTCACCCGGGCCCCCTTCGCCACGACGACGACCGGCAAGGTCGACCGTCGTTCCACCCACCTCCAGACAGTTCGAGAGGAACGAACAGCATGAGCATTCAAGACCAGGTTGAGCGTTACATCGTGACTCACCACGCGCCGGACCTCGCGAACGAGTCGATCCCGCGCGATTACGACCTCATCGGAAACGGCGTGATCGACAGCCTTGCGCTCCTCGAACTCGTCGAGTGGGTGCAGAACACCTGGTCGATCAACATCACCGACGTCCAGCTGTCACCGGACGACTTCCGCACCGTCGAGGCCATCGAGCACTTCGTCCTCACCCACTCCGCTGACGCGCTCGTCACCGACTGACCAGAAAGAGTCGCATCAATGTTCACTCGTACGCGATCCGCCGCCGACTCGATCGACTGGGGCAACGGCACCAGCGAACGCCTCCTGACCGCTGCGGACCCCTTCGGCTTCACGGTCGCCCACACCGTCGTGAAGGCCGGGTCACGCTCGGCCCTTCAATACCGGAACCACCTCGAAGCCTGCTACTGCATCGCGGGGAGCGGTGCCGTCGAGTCTGCGGATGGATCTGTGCGACACGAAGTGGTCCCGGGCACTCTGTACGCGCTCGACGCGCACGACGCGCACTTCCTCATCGCAAGCGACCACGAGGACCTCGAGCTGATCAGCGTCTTCAACCCTCCGCTCACCGGTCGCGAGCGCCACGCCGTGACCGAAGCGGGATTTTCGAGCTACTGATGACCCTCGTGACGGCTACGCCGGACCCGGCGACGGTCGATACCCTCGAGAGCGCGGTGCGCGCCGCTGCTCGGTCGTGGAACGCCTCCGTGGCCGAGCACGACGCCGCGGCCACGTTCCCGACCGCAGCGTGGCGCACGCTCTCCAACACCGGAGTCTTCGCGATGGGGGTGCCGGCAACCTACGCGGGCTCCGAGCTCACGCTCCGTGAACAGCTCCGCGTCGCAGAGGCGCTCGGGCACTCCAGCGAGGACGCCGGTCTGAACTTCAGCGCCGCGACTCACCTGGCGAGCACGGCCCACGCGATCACGCGCTTCGGCAGCAGCGACGCGAAGGCGAGGTACCTGCCGCCGGTGACACGAGGCGAGCTCATCGGCAGCCACGCAATCACAGAAGCGGACGTCGGGTCCGACGCGCTCTCGATGGCCGCCACAGGGCGGATCGACGCAGACGCGATCGTCCTCGATGCCGAGAAGTCGTTCGTGACGAACGGGCCAGTGGCGGACCTAACCGTCGTCTACGTGCGCACTGACGCTGACGCCGGCCCTCTCGGGCTGACCGCGGTCGTCGTCCCGACCTCCACGCCCGGCTTCGAACGCGGAGAGCAGGTCGAGAAGTCCTCGTTGCGGACATCTCCGATCGGTCCCGTCCGGCTCCGAGGGTGCCGGGTTCCGCGGGCGAACGTGCTCGGCTCCGTCGGTTCGGGCTTCCTGGTGCTCGACGCGGTCATGACCCACGAAATCCTCGTCTCCTTCACCATCAACGTCGGTGAGATGCAACGACGGTTGGAGACCACGATCCGGCGCGTTAGAGGACGCCGTCAGTTCGGACGTCCGCTCGCCTCGTTCCAGAGTGTCCAGGACGCCCTGGTCGAGATGCACCTCGCGATCGACTCCTCCCGCCTCGCCCTCAGCGCCGCGGCGGAGCAAATCGGACGAGGCGAACGCGCGGCGGCGCGGGTGGCGGCGGCCAAGATCACCACGAGCAAGGCCAACCTCAGCACCGCCCAGCAGGCGATCGAGCTCCACGGGGGCGCGGGGGTGCTCTCCTCCACCGGGATCGAACGGGGTCTCCGCGATGCCATGGGAGGCCCCATTTACTCCGGCACGAACGCCGTCCAACGTCTGAAAATCGCGAAGAGCCTCGGGCTCTGAGCGCGTCGAGAGGGAAGCATGTCAACCACCACCGAACCGACCACCGCCGCGACGTTTCACCTGGACCACGACAGCGAGACGGTCCAACGATTCGTCGACCGTCACGTGCCGGACCGCAGCGCGTCCCGCAAAGAGATGGCGGTCCGACTCCATGACGCCGTGCGGGACCGCATCCGCTACGAGGTGTACGACGCCGACCTCACGCGGGCGGGGACACGCGCATCCGCCATTCTCGAGCGAGGCCAGGGCTTCTGCGTCCACAAGTCGATCGTGTATGCGGCCGCGCTCCGAGCGGTCGGGATCCCCGCCCGCCTGGTCTACGGCGATGTCCGCAACCACCTCGCCTCCCCCCGGCTCCTGTCACTCATGGGCGGCGACCTGTTCACGTTCCACGCCCTCGTGTCCGTGAACCTCGACGACCGCTGGGTCCGGGCAACACCGGTCTTCAACACGCTCCTCTGCAAGCTGTACGGCATCGAGCCGCTCACCTTCGACGGCGAGCACGACAGCTACTACCACCCATACGACCTCGCCGGCCGTCGGCACATGGAGTTCGTACGCTGGCGCGGCGAGTTCGACGACTTCCCGTGGGAGACCGTGACCGGGGGCATCGCTGCCAACCACCCGCGGCTGCTCGGCAGCGGGGGGCGGACCACGGCCGGGTCACTCACCGCCGAGGCCGAGGTGATCGCATGAGGACGGTGCTGAGCGACACGGTTCGGTCGGCGCTGGAACGCCGTGACCCCGTGGTCGCGCTCGAATCATCCAACATCACCGGCGGCACATACCCGGCGAACCTCCGGCTGGCTCACGAAATGGACGACGCCATCCGAGAGCGCGGGGCGGAGCCCGCACGGGTCGCGCTTCTCCACGGCGTGGTGCACGTCGGGCTCGACGACGATCAGCTCGAACGTCTAGCTGCAGAACCCGAGGTGGAGAAGGTGAGCACCCGTGACCTGGCAGCCGCGATCGTACGGCAGCAGACAGCGGGGACCACGGTCTCGGCGAGTCTTGCAGCTGGGGTCGCGGCGGGGATCCGTGTCTTCGCGGTCGCAGGCATCGGCGGTGTCCACCGGGGCGCCGAGAGCTCGTTCGACATCTCCGCGGACCTAACGCAGTTCGACCGTTCCCCGATCATCGTGGTCTGCGCGGGCGCAAAGTCGCTCCTGGACCCGCGTCTCACGCTCGAGTACCTCGAGACGCTCGGCGTTCCAGTCATCGGGTACCGTTCCGACGAATTCCCGGGCTACCTGTCGGTCTCCAGCGGCGAACAGATCCCGATGCGCAGTGACAACCTGGCCGAGATCGCGCAGATCGCCCATCGACACTGGGACGACGTGCACTCCGGCGCCGTCCTCGTCACCTCGCCGCTGCCGGCCGAGGAAGGCGTCGATCCTGCCCTGCTCGACCGGCTCATCACGCAAGCACTCGCCGCGGCCAGCTCGGCCGGTGCCCACGGCGCTGCACTCACCCCGTTCGTCCTCCGGGCGGTGGCGGGGGCCACCGCCGGTCGTTCGACCGCGGTCAACCGTTCGGCGCTACTCGCCACAGTCGCGGTGGCGGCCGACCTGGCCGTCCAAGAAGCGACCGTCTCTGTCGACGAGCGCCCCGTGAGCGTGCTCCCGTGAGCGCGGTCCTGTTCGACCTGGACGGAACATTGATGGACACCCCACCCATAATTGTCGAGAGCCTCGGCGCGATGCTCGAGGGGTGGAAGCCGGTGGGCGCTGATGAGCTGCGACCGCACATCGGACGACCGCTCGACGCGATCGTGGCCGACCTGCTGCCCGACGCCACAGCGGGCGAGGCGGCTCGAGCGAAGGCCCGCTTCCGCGAGCACTTTGCGACCGCCACCCGCGACCGCGCCGCGGAACTCGTCGTGCCGCAGGTACCTGAGATCCTCCGCGCCCTCCGACGAGGGGGTACTCGCATCGCGATCGTGACCAGCAAGATCACTGCGTCGGCGAACGAGCTACTCACCGCAGCCGGCATCCTCGACCAGTTCGACGTCGTGATCGGGACCGACCTCGCACCGGTCGGGAAGCCAGCGCCGGACCTGGCATTGCTTGCCGCGACCCGGCTCGAGCAGTCCCCGTCGGGCTGCGTCGTCGTCGGCGACTCCATCGACGACGTGGGCATGGGGCGACACGCGGGTATGAAGACGGTCGGCGTAACGTGGGGCGTCGGCGACGAAGCAGCGCTCCGGACGGCTGGTGCGTCCGCGTGTGTCAGTCGGCCGGACGACCTCGGTGCGGTGCTCCTCGGTTTCCTCGAGCGAGGTGCAGCATGAGCGTCAGCACACGGGTCGCGGAACTCCGAACGACGGGCGGCCTTGCGTTGGCGACGATCTGCGTCGCCCAGTTCCTGGTGGCCCTGGACTTCTCGATCATGTATGTCGCGCTGCCGACGATCGGTCGTGACCTCGCGCTGACGGACGCCACCGCGCAGTGGATCGTGAGCGCCTACGCGGTGTTCTTCGCCGGTTTGCTGCTGGTCGGCGGACGGCTCTCAGACCGGTTTGGGGCACGCAACACGTTCATCGCGTCGTTCGCGCTGTTCGGTGTAGCGAGCATCGTCGGCGGTCTCGCACCGGACGGCGTGGTCCTCCTCGCCGCCCGCGCCGCGCAGGGAGTAGCGGCATCTGTCCTGCAACCGAGCGTGCTCGGCCTCCTGAGCGCGTCGTTCCACGGCGCGGCCCGCAAGCGCGCCGTTGCGGTGTGGGGAGCAGTCGGAGCTTCGGGACTCGCGCTCGGCGTGATCCTCGGCGGCGTCCTGACCGCGCTGGACTGGCGGTGGACCTTTATCATCAACGTCCCGTTCGTGGTGCTCGGGATGATCGGGGCGATCATCGCGTTCCCACGCGCCGTCGACGGTCGCGACCGGGTTCGGGTCCCCGTCGCCGGGGCGATCTCGGGAACGGCCCTTCTACTCGCCGCCGTCTTCGCGTTGACGATCCTCGCCGAGCCCTCCCCGAGCGTGTTCCTAGTCGTGTCAGCACTCGTCGTCGCGGTCGTCAGCGGCGCCATATTCTTCCACCACGAGCGAGGCGGCGCGCCGCTAATCGCGAGACCGCTCCGCGCAACCCGGAGCATCAGGATCGGGGCCGCGGCGACGGCGCTCTACATGGCGTCAGTGGGGTCCGAGTTCTACCTCGTCACCCTCCTCCTGCAGCAGGTCCACGGCTACACACCTCTGCAAGCCGGGTTCGGGTTCCTACCCTTGGCCATCACGGTGACGTTCGGGAACATGCTCGCAGGACGCCTGATCGCCCGGCACAACGTCGCGCGGGTGCTGGTCGCCGGCTTCGC
The DNA here is from genome assembly GCF_018613895.1 of Curtobacterium sp. ISL-83. Taxonomy (GTDB): domain Bacteria; phylum Actinomycetota; class Actinomycetes; order Actinomycetales; family Microbacteriaceae; genus Curtobacterium. The sequence continues at coordinate 10,758 of NZ_JAGGPH010000022.1, read as the reverse complement.
GATCGCCGCGGTCGGGCTCGCACTCCTTGCAACGACGGGGGTCGGCAGCTACGCGGTCGGGGTTGTTCCTGGCCTCCTCATCAGTGGGCTGGGGCACGGCATCATCTACACGTCGATGTTCTCGCTCGGGACCTCGGACGTCCCGGCCGGTCTCGAGGGAGGCGCGGGTGCCGTCCTTACCACCTCGCAATACCTCTCATCCGCCATCACGGTGGCAATACTCACGATCGTGCTCACCGGAGCGCCGGACGCGGCGCGGTTCCCCCTGGCCTTCCTCGTCACGACAGTGTTCGCCCTCGGCGGAGCCGCCCTCGCCTGGTCGGTCACCCGAGCGACACCGCCCCGGAACGCGAGGACAACCACGTGAACCAGCACACGGACCTGCGGATCGGAGCACTCGTCATCCACAACGACCCGGTGCCCGAAACCGAGCTCTGGCTTGGCCGGCCCACCGGGGTGACCGTGCACACCGCCCGGTTCCGGACTCCGCGCGCGACCGGAGAGCACTTCCTCGGACGGCCTGCCCAGGCCCTGCTGAGCGGCGACGTGGAGCAGTCGGTGCGACAGCTGGCGGAATTAGGCACCCACGCAATCGGCTACTGCTTTGTCAGCAGCAGCGTGTTCGGTGGAACCGCGTTCGACGAAGAGTTCGAAGCGCGGGCACGGGAGGTCTCCGAGGGTATCCCCGTCGTGACGGCCGGAAGGGCACTCCGGGCAGCGGTGCAAGCGCGTTCGTCGGGCGGACCGGTGGTCGTCGTCGTCCCACCCTGGTTCTCAGACGAGACAGTGTCGGCGCTGGTCGGATACCTCGACCTGGATCGAGCACCCGTGCGGACTCTCCGGTTCGAACTCGGCCCAAGCTGGGACAGGATCCCCCGTCCCGATCGCTTCGATGCTGGGGCTCGTCACGCCGTCACGCCGGCAGCGGTCGTGCGACAAGTCGAGGCCCTTGGACTTGAAGGCGGTGAGTTAGTCGTCGTTCCTGGCAGCGGGATGCGAAGCGCCGAGGCGCGGACCATCTTGAGCGAACGGTTCGGCGTGAACACTCTGAGTGCAAACAGCGCTCTCCTCGGTGCCCTGCTCGAGGCGGCACGCGCAACCAGCCCGAACGAGGTCATTCCGTCCGTTCAGGCGGCAGCCGCGACGCGGTCGACGTAGCCTTCCGCGCCGGACACCCCAAGCCCAGGCAGGATGTAGAGCCAGAGCGAGTCGAGGCGTTCGCAGATGTTCTGGCGCTGCTCGAGCTGGTCGCCGATCTCCTGGACGCCGAAGACACTCGCGACGACCACCCAAGCGGCGTCGTCAATGGCGCAGTGCTGAGCGACCTCGCCGGCCCGTTGCGCTTCCGCGAGCAGGTCGCGGACAACTTCGACCCAGGTACGGAATGGGGTCGGCAACGGTGCGTCGATCTGGGGCGCTTCCTTGATAAGACGCATCGCAGCCCGGCTCGCGACGTCATCGCGGAATCCGGTCGCGAGGTCGTGGGCGAATAGCATCAGGAGTTCCACGCCCGAGTAGCCCTCCCTGCGCCGCTGCGGGATGTACTCCCCCCAGCGCGCGTACTGCTGTTCGGCCAGTGCCGCCGCGATGTGTGCCTTGGATGAGAAGTGGAAGTAAAGCGACCCGCGGGTCACCGAGGCGCGGGCAGCGATGTCGACCAAACGCGTACCCAAGAACCCGTGCTCGTCGAACTCCGCGGCAGCCGCGAGAAGGAGTTGGGCTCGGGTTCGGAGAGCCCGGACTTGAGAAGGCAAGCGAGATTCCAATGGCTGTTGCTGGTCATCGCATTGTACTCGACCCTTCGCTGCTGACGAGCGCCCAGCATCGGGACAGTTCCGGGGACTGCAGCATGCAGCGCGGCCACCTCTACGACGGCGATCGCGACCACATCAACGCGATCACGCCGCCGCGGCCACCCGCGCAGTAGCCGCGACGAGAGCAAGGAGGCCCGCGCATCTGCGCGGGCCCTCCTTGGTGTGTTGCCTCGGTGTCAGCGGTCCCGGTCGGCGTTGCGGGTGGACGGCGATGGTGCCGGCAGATCCGCGAGACGGGGTTGTCTCGCGGGGCCCGAGCGCATCGGCCGCCGGCGTGCCTGCTCCCACGCGCCGGCACAGAGCTGATCGAAACGACGATGGTGCCTGAGGCCTTGCCGGTACTTGCGCTGAGCGCCTACGGGGCCGGGGATCATTCGCAAGTCCTCCCAGGGTTGGAACCTCTCCGGCTAAACTCCAACTGACATAATCAATGTTATCGGCGCTTCTGAACGTGGTGCGGCAGCACGCCTTCGCAAGTTGAGCTCCCCGGTAGTTCCGACCTCGGCGCGCCGATTCCTGGTCTTCGCGACAGTGCCGCGCTTGCTTGGCGGCGTCAGGAGCGCGTCCGCGGTCCCAAAGACTGCGGGGTCGAGCTACCTGCTACTTCTCTGCAACTCACGTGAGTGCGGCGACCGTGTTCCGCACGAGGGCGAGGGCCGCGCGCGCCAGCTCGGGCCCGTCCGCGTCCTGGTCCGCCCCATGGAAGGCACTCCGGACGGCTGAGATGCAGAGCCCCGCGATCATGTCGGCGACCTGGGCGCGGTGCTCGGGCGCCGCCGGGAGCGGGATGCGCTCCTGCACCACGGCCGCCAGTCGCTGCTGCAGTTCATGCTTGGCCCGGAACAGCGCTTCGCCGATCTGCGGGTACCGTCGGAGGACCTCGCGCCGCTCGTCGTGCAGATCCTGCTGCAGGATGCTCGCCCCGAAGACGGTGACGATCACGCCGATGAGGTCCTCGATGACGTCGCCGGATGCGGGAGCATCGCCCTGCTGCAGGTCATCGGCCATCGCGGCCACCGCGGCCATCCCGATGACGGCGGCCTCCTTCGAGTCGAAGTAGTTGAAGAACGTGCGCGGCGAGACATCGGCACCCGCGGCGATGGCGTCGATCGTGGCGCCTTCCAACCCGTATTCCAGCACCGCCGTGATCGCGGACCGTTCGATGCGCAACCGGGTCTCCGCGCGCTTCCGCTCGCGGAGGCCCATCGTGCCATCGCCCAGTTTGGTCGTCATCGCGCGCCGTCGTTCAGCACCGCGAGCTTCGCCAGGAGCCGGGACAGGTCGTCGAGGTCCTGCTCCGGCCAGCCGCTTAACTCTCCGCGGAACGCGTCGCGGGCATCCGTGCGCATCTGGTTGATGCGCACGACGGCGTCCGGCGTCGCGCTGATGACCACCGCGCGCCGGTCAGACGGATCGGGCTCCCGGCTCACGAATCCCAGGTCGTCGAGCTGGTGCAGCTGCCGGCTCAGGACGCTCTTGTCGAAACCGAGTCGCTCCGCGAGCGCACCCGCGCCGACTGGGCCGCCGATCACGAGTTCGAACAGGGTGCGGTAGCCGGAGGGCTGCAGCGCTGGGTCGAGCTGCGCGGCCTGCTGGCGGAGGCGCTGCCGGTAGCCGTCGAAGAACGCCGCGAACTGCTGTTCGATGCGGTCGACCTTGGGGCTGGCCGTCCGCTCCGGCGCCACCATGGCGGCTCCGGACTCAGCCATCGCGCCGAGTGCCGACGCCGCTCGTGGTCCGGGGATCGCCGACCGCCGCGATCGAGCCGGTCACGGTCCCGATGCCGGCGACGTCCTCGGCCGAGCCCGCGAGGGGGCCGCTGTCGGTGGAGCGCTCGGCGACGGTCTTCGTGGTCAGCGGCTTGTTTGGCATGAAGATGATCGCGAGCACGAGGAGGATCGCGATCGGGGCGGCGATGAGGAAGACGTTGGCCACGGCCTGACCATACGCTGATTCAATGATCTGCCGCACGCCGTCCGGCAGCTTGCTGACTGCTGGGATGCTGCCCGAGCCGAGCTCCTTCGCGACCGCGGCACCCTTCGCTCCGAGGGCCGCGATGGCGTTGCCGAGCTCGGCGTGCTTGTCGCCGAGCAACGTGACGACGCGGTTGCCGAGGACGGTGCCGAGGACGGACACGCCCAGGGCGCCACCGAGCGACCGGAAGAACGCGACGCCAGCGGACGCGGCACCGATGTTCTGTGGCTCCGTGGTGTTCTGCACAACGAGCACGAGGTTCTGCATGACCGAACCGACACCGGCACCCGTGATGAACATGTAGACCGCGACGACGATGTATGGGGTGTCGTACTCGATCGTGCCCATCAGCGCCAGGCCCACGACGAGCGCGATCGAGCCGGTGAGCATGATCGGCTTCCACTTGCCCGTGCGCGTGACGAGCATACCGCCGACGGTGGAGGCGATGAGCAGGCCACCGATCATCGGGATGGTGAGCAAACCTGACTGCGTGGGCGTGGCGCCCCGGGCGAGTTGCATGTACTGAGCGAGGTAGACGGTCGCGCCGAACATCGCGATACCAACGGCCATAGAGCCGATCACGGCCATGGTGAAGGTGCGGTTGCGGAACAGCGTCATCGGGAGGATCGGCTCCTTGGCACGCACCTCGATGAACACGGTCGCGACGAGCAAGACCACCGCACCGATCACCATGATGAACGAGGTCGGGGAGACCCAGTCGAAGTTCTTGCCGGCGAGCGTGACCCAGATCAGCAGCAGCGAGACGCCGCCCGCGATGAAGGCGATGCCGAGGTAGTCGATCGACACCGTGCGCTTCGGCATCGTGCGGAGCTTCAGCGTGAGCTGCAGCAGGATGATCGCCGCGACCGCGAACGGGACGCCCACGAAGAAGTTCCAGCGCCAGCCGAGGCTGTCCGTGAGCAGGCCACCGAACAGCGGGCCACCCACGGTACCGACCGCCATGACCGCACCGAAGTACCCGCCATAGCGGCCACGCTCACGTGGGCTGATGATGTCGGCCAGGATGATCTGGCTCAGCGCAGTGAGGCCACCGGCACCGAGACCCTGGACCACGCGGAAGGTGATCAGCGTGCCGGGGTTCTGCGAGAACCCGGCGAGGGCGGAGCCGAGGACGAAGATCACCAACGAGAGCTGGATGAGCAGCTTGCGGTTGAAGAGATCGGCGAGCTTGCCCCACACCGGCGTCGAGACCGTGGTCGCGAGGAGCGTCGAGGTCACCACCCACGTGTAGGCGCTCTCCCCGCCGCCGAGGTCGCCGATGATGCGCGGCAGCGACGTGCTGACGACCGTCGAAGCCAGGATCGCGACGAACATGCCGAGCAGCAGGCCCGAGAGCGCCTCGAGGACCTGGCGATGGGTCATGCCCGCGGGGCCCTCCCCGTGCTCGGGTGTGGTTGCGACGTCGTGGCGCGCCATTGAGTGCTCCTTCCGTTCCGGGGAGCGACACTGCACCCGATTTGTGGACGAAGGTCAACGATACCTGTGAGTTGACAGATGTCAACTGCCAGTCCGGCAGGGGTCAGCGGAACCACCTCACGAGTTCGGACACAGGAAGAGTCTCGGTCCGCATGGTTGGGGGTCGCGACGCGAGAACGCGAGCAGGCGCGGCACTCGACGGTCCACTCGTCGGGGCCGGTGCTGCCCTCCTCACGGTGTTGAATCCGTTCGTCGACGTCAGCCTCGTGGAGCGTGATGCTGTCCCGGCGCTGCTGGATCGACGAGGTTTCCGCGGAGGGTGGGATCGCGGTGCGGTTCCCGTTCTGGGTGCAGCCCGCGGACCTGGTGTGTTGCGACGTCGCCGGGTGCCACGCCGGCGGTGCCGGAGATGTGGGAGCCGGTCGACCTCGACACCGGCAACGAGCTGCCCGCCCGGTTCTGCGAGGAGCACCAACTCGCGTGGCTTACCCGTCCGCGCGAGACGGCGTCGGCAGCCGAGGACCCCGCGATCGTCTGAGCGGGGTTCCGTGCGGCGCCGCTCAGCGGGGCCGCTGACGGTGTCGGAGTGGTAGCCGTTCGACTCCACTCCCACCAGGTCCGCGGCCCGTACCTCGCCGTATGCGTGGCCGCTGCCGTCCCGTCCGGCTCGTCGCCGTTCGCTGCGGCGACGGTCTTGCCGACCCGTGCACGCCACGCTTCGTACTCTGCGGGCCTGCCTCGATCTGGACGGCAGGCTCGCACGCGACATCGATCTCACAGTGGTGGTTCCCGCCTTGTCTGCCAGGCGTCGTCGAGGCCGTCGGCAGACTTGCAAGTCGGCTGATCTCGAACGATCGGGTCCGTGAGGTCCTCATTCGCAATGACACAGGACAATGGAACGAGGATCCTCGATATCCCAACGGCTTGTACCTTCGCATCCACGCCAAGGGATCGGACGGGGAAGTCTGGAGCATCGATATCTGGTTCGTTGATGAACCCGACCGACAGCCCGACCTGCTTCACCTCGAGACACTCGCCCCATCGACCCAGTCGAAGATCCTCGCGATCAAGCGAGCACAGCACTGGGTGCTGCCCGACGGCTCGCGGATGCCGAGCGTAGAGGTCTAGTTGGCGGTCATCAATCACAGTGTGTCGAGCCCCGACGCATTCCGATCGCACATCGGGGAGCGCATTCGCCGGGCCGGGGCCTTATAGGCAAGCACGTGACGGCGAGCGATGCGCTGCCTGGGCGTGTATCAGGCACCGCTTGAGGTGCTCGTTGCTGGCTGGATCGAGGTCTTCACGCCTGTCGCGACCAGGGCAACAAAAAGCGGGACCGAGGTCAGACTGAGCAGAAGCGGAGACGGTAAGTTACTCGCTCCGGTGAAGGCGCTGCCCACGGCCGCAGTCACCAGAGTGACACTGATCCGAAAGCCCGAGGTGCGGCCGACCGTGGTTGGTTTCGACGCAGCGTCAGTCAGGGCTGACAACAGCACTGCCACCGGCCCGGCGCTGAGCCCGATAACCACCAGGGCGCCTGCGAGCACCCCAACCGACGCGGACGTCGCTCCGGCGACGAGGAATGCACCGCCGCCGAGAGCGAGGGCGACCATGAGCTGCGATCGAGCGGGACCGCGTGAACGAATCCATCCGAACCCGATAGCACCCAGCACCTCCCCGAGCGCAAGAGCCGCGAGCAGGAGTCCAGCTGCCTGGACAGCGCCGTGCGCGGTCGCTTCTCGAGGAGCGATCACGACGATGACACCGCTCGGGAACCCCGTCAGCGCCGCCACGACCAAGATCCGACCGATACCCACGGGCGTCGCTTCCCTGCCCGAACAGCCAGGAGCTTGTGGCGATGTACGACCGGGCGCTAGCGGGTGCGGCGCTCGTCGTTCGATCAGCGCGAACGCGGTGAGCAGGACAACGGAGGCCGCGAAGGACTCGAGAACGGTTGGGCTGGTCCAGGACGCTTCGGCGGCGGTGGTGAGCCCGTACACGAGTGCGAGCAGGCCGAGGGTGACGGTGATGGCTCCGGGGACGTCGAGACGTGTCCGGTGGGTGGTGCGGCTGTCCTGCAACACCATCGGCGCGACGATGAGGACGCCGATCGCGACGGGGACGTTGATCAGGAACGCCCACCGCCAGGACAGCAGGTCCGTGAGTAGGCCGCCGAGGATGGCGCCGGTGGTGAACCCGGCGGCCATCAGGGAGCCGTTCAGCCCTAACGCTCTGTCGCGCGCCCGGCCCTCGGGAAACGCGGTGATCAGTAGCGCGAGGGCGGATGGGACGGCGATCGCGGTCGCGAGTCCCTGCGCGACGCGGGCGATGAGCAGCAGCGCTGGGGTGGTGGCGAGGCCTCCTGCGAGGGAGCCCGCTCCGAGGAGCACCATGCCGATGAGGAACATGCGGCGGCGGCCGGCGATGTCGGCGACGCGTCCCATGAGCAGGGTGAAGCCTGCGGCGCAGAGCGCGAACGCAGTTGCCACCCATTGCAGGTTCCCGATCGCGAAGCCGACGTCCGCGCCGATCGTCGGTAACGCGACGTTGAGGATGGAGAAGTCGACAGCGAGCGTGAAACTCGCTGTCAGCAGCACCGCCAACGCAACACGTTGCCTACCCGTCATCACCCCTTCCGAGCTCGCTGCCGACGGTGCTGGCGGGGCGGGGTGGGTTTCGTGGTTCAAGGTCACAGCGATCCTCGCTTCGTGCGCACGGGCGGATCCGTTCCAGCAGACCGAATAAGCACGGATCTGCCGGGGTGGTGTCAAGCCACCCTCCCGACTTGGGGAGCGGTCAGCCACACCCCGTCGTGCCTGTCACTGCCAGTGGCAGGACAGCCGGGTCGGGGCGGCAGCAGACTGGGGTGATGAACGGTCCGAACGAACTGGGGAACTTCCTTCGCGTCCGTCGCGCAGCCCTGCAGCCCGAAGATGTCGGGCTGCAGGGCTACGGTGTGCGCCGGGTCCCGGGGCTGCGCCGGGAGGAACTCGCCATGCTCGCCGGCGTCAGCCCGACCTACTACGCCCGCCTCGAGCAGGGGCTCAGCAGCAACGCCTCCGAAGCGGTCATCGCTTCCATCGCCCGCGCACTGGAACTCAACACCGACGAACGGGCGCACCTGTTCACCCTGGCCCGCCCAGACCGCTCCATGAAGCGCAGGATCGCGGCGAAACCCGACCACGCACGCCCGGGAACCATCCAGCTCATCACCTCGCTCACCGGCACGCCGGCCGTCATCATCGGCACCCGCAGCGAAGTCCTCGCCTGGAACCCCCTCGGGCACCGCCTCGCCGCTGGCCACCTCGATGCCCACAGCCCGGAGCGTGTCAGCGACCGGCCAAACATGACCCGCACGCTCTTCCTCGACGCGCACACCCGTGAGCTCTACACACGGTGGGACGAAGAAGCCGCCCGCGCGGTGTCATCACTCCGCGTCCTCGCAGGGAAAAACCCCGAGGACCCGGAACTGACCGCCCTCGTGGGAGAGCTCACGGTGAAGAGCCCGGAGTTGCCAAGCTCTGGGCGAAGCACCCGGTGCAGAACTGCGTGTCCGGCTGGAAGTCGTTCCGGCACCCGGAAATCGGTGACTTCGATCTGCACTTCGAAGTCCTCACACCCCCAGACGAATCGGGACACCGAGTGTTGTTCTACACGGCGGACCCAGGGACAGCAGCCGTGAGCGCCCTCGACCTGCTCGCACGAGACGCCGAGAGCCACAGGTCGCGAACCGCCGCCGTCCGCTGAACCATCTCTGAACGGTCAGGGGATCAGACGCTGCGTGATGGAGCCGCCGGCTTCGTTCACCGTGACGTCCGCCAGAGCGCCGTTGATCAACGGCATTTGCGGTGGCTGGTGCCCCGTGTCGAAGTCCAGGATCACGGGCACGTTGAGGTCGCCCAGCGCACGGCGCACGGCTTCGTCCTGGTCCAGCTCGGGCACAGGCGCGCCCTCGGTTCGTCCGATCAGGACGCCGTTCGCGTCGTCAAACCAGCCCGCAAGTCGGAGCGATGTGAGCATCCGGAGCACCGTGATCGAGTTCGACTCGGCAGCTTCCAGGTAGACGATGGTGCCTTCCGGGGCGTGCCGCCGCGCGAAGCCGGGTACGTCGCCGTAGGGGGTGCCGGCCAGTAGCGACACGGTCTCGAGACACCCGCCGATCAGTCGGCCGTGCATCTCGGCTTCGGTTGACTCGTGAAGCACGCGCCAGCGGGTCGGTGTGTCATACGCGCGATCGCGATCGAGCGGCTCGTCTGACCACGTTCCCCAGGGGCGGCTGCGGCGGCGTGGGGCACTTCGCTGGTGGAACGCACTCCCGGGCGCGAGAGCGGCTACGTCTGTCCATCGCTCGAACTCGGTCGGGAGTTCGTAGGGCTCGTCCATGAGGTTCGCACCATGCATCGTCGCGAGCCCAGTCATGGTCGTTAGGGGCAGGAGCAGTGTGGAGATGTCCGACCAACCGACGAACCAGGAGCGTGCAGAGGCCAGGGCGTCCCAGTCGATTGCGTCGAGCAGCTCGATGGCCAGCTCGCCGCCCCACGGTGGGAGTACGGCGCCGGCCGACCGGAAGGCCTCGTGGAGATCATTGGCGCGTTCGGCGGCAGGCGCCGGGACAAGTCCGGGGGTGACTGCATGCGACCGTACGTGGACGTCGAGACCCAGGGATGTGAGGCTACTTACTGCGGCATCGAGCCGCTCACGGAGGTGCCCGGGAACACCCGTCGAAGGCGCGAGAACTTCTACGCGTCCTCCGGCACGGAGCGGGGTCGGGTAGATGATGCTGGCCACGGTTCGACCGTATCGGTAAGTAAAACGGTGTCCCGGTCCGGGCGCTGCATGAGCTCCAAAAACTCCTCCGGGTGCGCGTAGGGCAATACTTCGGCGTGCAGGTGCTGGGCGCTTTCGCGCCCGTCGGCTCCCGCCTGCTGACGGGTACGACCCCTGATGAGTAGCATCTCAGCCACTCCCGCGGCACGACGGATCTCAGCAGGAAGGTCGCCTCGTTCCTGGTCCTGCGGAGCACGCACCCCGTCCTGGACGCGGTCGACGTAGAAGCCAGTCTGCTTCACCGCATTGAATTCTGTAGCTTCCGTCCTCCGTCGCGTGTCCCGCTCGGTGACGTACTGCAAGTAGTCATCAACATCGAGGTCCACTTCGCCGTACTCCCTCGAGTAGTCCCCCCAGAACGAGTCCAGCTCGTCATCCTGCTCGATCGCCGCAACGGGCTTCCGTGGATGCGCGCGCTCGAGCGAGACAAAACGATCAGACAAGACGACGTCGCCGGACCAACAACGTGACAGCGTCGCGGATGAGGCTCACGGCGTTCTCGATCAGAGTTCGCCAGTAGCACGAGCGCCGTTTCGCGTGATTGATTCGGCCACCATCGCTCCATCCGTAGCTGCCCGAGAAGCGGGCGTGCGTCACGATAACTCTGTCTCGATAGCCGACCCTTGGGTTCAGCCGGTCGTTGCAACACCACCGTGAATCGGAGTGCTGCAGATGGGATCAAGGCTGGAACACCGTGCCCGGGAGG